>JBLIAN010000009.1:0-117789 GCA_047634585.1 Sulfitobacter sp.
CGCGCCGAGCGCTTGAGCAACTTGAGGGCTCCGCGCACGACGCGCTTGCCCAAACTGACGATGAACAATATGAAATCCAAACCCGCAAACTCTCGTTATGAATGAGGGAGCCTCGGGGGGCAGGTCATACGGTGTCGCCATTGATGCGGCGCTCAGCTTTTCCGTCCACATACTCGAACAATTTTTCGTTTCTGTCTCCATAACCGATCTTCACCACAATTGCATTTTGACCAGAACGGGTCATTGGGGCTTTGAGCTTGCCACCCTCATAGGCTTTGACAGCACTTAGTGTTTGCTTAGCTCGTTTCAGGACGTCTGCACGCATCCCCTTTACGGTTGTTGCTGCATGTTCGAAATCGCCCTTAGTGTAGACTTCACTTGAGCCGTAACGCTGTGTTGCTTCAATAATATTGGTCATCTTGTCGTTCCTTTTAAGTATGGTTTCATGTTGATTGCTGATGACACTAATGTACCTGTCTAACCCGTCAAAAAATGGTATATAATAAGTTCTTGATACCTATGGGAAACCGACAATGGCCTTTACCAAACTGCGCGATCTGCTGGATCTTGCTACAGAATTGAGCGCTGATTCTGCCGGTCTTACGATGGCTCAGATGATGGAACGAACTGAGAGGTCTAGACGGACAGTTGAGCGAATGTTGGCTGGATTGTTTGAATTGGGCATTGAGGCTGAAGCCACTGACGTTCCTGGGGAACATCATCTGCTGAAGCGTTGGCGGTTAAAGAAACCGCTATCAGCGGCCATAGTGGCGTTAGAGGAGGAGGAAAGACTTGCTGTTGAAGGAGTGTTGGTCACTATGCCCCATGGCCCAGCACGGCGCGGATTAGCGCGGCTTTTGGCATCTCAGGCGGGCGTAGCAACTGGAATTGCAGTTGACCAGCATACGCTAATCGACAGAACTGCTCATCTAGGGTTCGTCGGACCCAGATATGTGGGATCAGAGACCCGGATTGGCAAGTTGGAAAATGCGATACGCGGGTTTGATGAGCTGGTGTTGTCTTATCGGAAGATTGGAGAGCCTCGTCGGTACTTGCAAAAAGTAAAACCACTTGGACTTCTCTTCGGTAGGTTTGGGTATCTAGTTGCTCTTGCGAGCGCGAAGGGTATTCGCACCTATCGTTTGAATTTGATTGAAAGCGTTGAGCCAACAGGCAAAACGTTCACGCCTCCTCGATGGTTCAATCTGAAAGAGTGGGCGGCAGAGAGCTTCGGCATTTATCACGGTGATGAGTTGAAAACGTGGCGCATAGTGTTTTCGCCAAAGGTGGCTGACAGAGCTGAAAGCGTCAGATTCCATCACTCGGAGCAAAAACGACGCCTGTCAGATGGCAGTCTTGAAGTGAAGCTTAGGTGCCGTGGCGAGCAGGAATTGCTTTGGGAGTTGGCACATCCTGATTGGCAGGGCGATGTAGCGATATACTGAATTCAGAAATACGGTATTTGTTTCCAGCAGAATTTGTACTGTACGGTCGATACTGCATTGAGATGAGCAAGATTAACTTTTTTGGCTTGGCGGTTGGGTTTGAAACTAGCGTCAATACTAAAAGAAGCTAATTCTAAATATCATCGTCTGTTTGCCTCGTTTCTAAAGAAGTCTGGTAAAATCGTTCCCAAGCAGCAACGCGTTCAGAGGCAACTGGTGCATAGTAATAGGAAAGAACATCACTATAAAACGGTCCAGAAATTGATTTAGGGACCCAACTGCGTTCGAAAATCGAAACATTGTCGTCGGTAACACGCCAACTGCTATAAAAGAATGTACCGCTACCGTCGAATCTTTCTCTTGAACTGGCCTCATCCGGCGAACCGTACTTGTTTCTGAAGCGTTCTCTAAAATTGACCCAATTCTCAGCGCTCAAAAAGTCTCGTGATGCAATCGTTACACTCTGGAGCCTGTCATCAAAGTACGACACGCAGGCAGGAATCTTTATATCGCTGATTGTTAAAATTCCCACATACGTACTAATTCGCCCCTCTAGAGTTTCATCAAAATCAAATTCGTTAAGGCGAAAATCCAAGCTGTCGGCTAGTTCATCTCTGTATGAGAGACGGTATTCACCTACATCTTCAGCGGAGCTAGTCCCAATGGCTGCACATTGTTGAATAACATCCAGTGCGGATGAAACACCCTGCAGCGCTGATGAAGCACCCTCAAGTCCAGTAAGTTGGTTTGTGTTAGGGTGGACCTCTGCCACTAAAGCACCCGGAAAGCTCTGTGCGGTTCCTCCCCAAAAGAGACCAAACGGTCCAGCCGAAGATTGAGCATCTAAGAGTGTAGGTATAACTAGCAAACAACTGGCCAGGAGAGTGTTTTTCGTATTTGTCATTGAAAACCGCCGTTTATTAAACTCAATCGAAGGAAACCTCTAAAGACATAGGAAATTTGCGCAAACTAGGCAATGGGAACATCTGGGTAGTAATAGCTCAGGTATTCTTGTCTGTTGAGTATCTTCCTTAGCGGCTCGGTTTCGTACTCTTTCCGCATCTGTTCACGGGCTGAACGGGAGGTCTGCGGCTTTTGGCGATTACCGACAGAACGGTCAAATTCGGCCTTTGAAACAATGCTTGGCCGTGCTGAGTTTGAGCGCTTTGCGTCCACATGCAGGACGTACTTACCATCTGCATTGCGCACTATGTTGATGAGTTCAACAAACTGATGTCTGAACTGCTGTAAATCCTTGCTTGAGCGAATGGTGACGGTCTGTTTCATGCTTGCGCGCTCAGGGAGCCTGTGCTGGCCGCTGAGGGCGCTTCTCGCGGTAGGGGGGGGTGAACCCAGCGCCGCCAGTTTTTGCGCTTCTAGGGGCCCCTCAGCGGCTCTACGGGCCAAAAATTCCATCAAAACCTTAATATCTCTCATGGATACGTGATTTTTGGCAAAAATAGAGGCGATGTATGGTGCCTCTGAGGGCGTTGGCTCTAGGGATTGAACGAAGTTCAACACGTTGCCCTTTGCGGTGTTCGTGTAGGTGTTTCTATGGGTGTTCATAAATGCGGTTCTCCTTTAAAATATTTGTTTTTCAATAACTTAATAATAGCATAGTTTAGTATTTCCTGCCATTTTTTACAGGATTGAAAATGGTATTTAGCTTTGCTGAGATGCGCCCATCTTGGCTTTCCGATGGTTGCAACCGACCATTCGCTATCGCTTCGCTACGTTTTGCTAAATCAGCGGTGCGCTTGAGCCATTTGATGAGCTCCAACTGCTTATCTGACAGTCGTAGGTCATAACTGAACTGGCTCTTTAGGGACCGTAGGAGGTCTTGTTTTTCGGGCTCTAAATGTCGGGGGTTTATGTTCTTGAACGAAATTTCACAAAACAGTGTTTCTTTAGAGGTTAGTTCTCTTCTTGTGGACAATGAGGGTTCCTTTCTGAGGGTAAGTTTAAGAATGACAGCGAGGCAATCTGGCCTGCTGTTTGATTGCTTGGGAAAGCAATGTGTTGAGTGACTGTTGCTCTTGAGCGAACTTACTGTTTGTCCAGTAAACAAAGGTCGGCAGATGGTGCCGTTCGTGCCCGGATACATACTTGAGCATTGCAACCGGATCGTCTGGGTTCAAAACCCAGCTGTCTGGGTCAGAAAGCGTGAAAACTGTAGGAGCAAAGCGCCTTACTAGGTCTGCCTTTGCTCCAGCTTTCCATCGCTCAACCCTGCTAGAGGGAAGGGCAACAATCAGATGTATGTGCGGGGCGAATTTGCCGCCCAGCACTATTTTTTGATGTGTGTGGAGGTATCCAAGTGCTGGATAGTCACGTGCGACTGCCTGACATGCTTTCCAACGATGTTTATCGGTTAGTTCAGCCGCTTGTTCTTTTAAATAACTGAAGCTAAAACCATACTTAAGTATATGATAAAAAACATAAATATGCAAAATTAAAGTTTCTTCAAAAGGCGGCATTAGTCCCAAAAATTGGAAAATTATTATGATATTTCTCGCGGGCTACCCCAAAACTGAGGCGGCTGAAGTGTAGTCCTCGGAACCGCCCTTTCTGTTGAGAAAATATGTGGGGTTCAAACAGCAACACAGATATTTGGGGTTTAAGATTCAACCAATGAGAATTATGGTTTGGAAAGATGGCGCGGGTGGCGAGCTTTTGGCGAGGTCTGTTTTGATCAAAAAAGATACCTGTAAGTTATTGATTTACCTACAATAATAGTAGGCCCCGTGGCTCAACTGGATAGAGCAGCCCCCTCCTAAGGGGCAGGTTGCAGGTTCGAATCCTGCCGGGGTCGCCACCCTAATTTTTCAAATGGAAAATGTGCCGAGGTCAAACCCACGGTCAAAGGATATGAGCCAACACCAGATCACTTTGTCCAAGGTGTTTTCGGGGATCGCTATCCTCAGATCACTCGGCTTTTGTCGCTTTGAACATGATAGCCTTCAACCCGCGCCGCAATCAGGCGCCGCAAACGCATGGTGTCGGCCTCGTTGATCGCGCCTTGTAGCTCACGCAGCATCGACGCCACCTCTATCTGGCTCAGCATGGCTTCTTGCGCGCGCAGAATTTTGGCGTGAGGCGTTGGAAGCAGGCTGTCATCGTCGATCAGCAATTCCTCATAAAGCTTTTCACCGGGGCGCAGGCCTGTAACCTTGATTTCAATATCCCCGATACCGGTTTCGGGGTCTTTAACCTTATGCCCCGACAAGGTGATCATCCGATGCGCGATGTCGATGATCTTCTGCGGCTCTCCCATGTCCAGGACAAAGACATCGCCCCCTTTGGCATATGCACCCGCCAACAGCACCAGACGCGCGGCCTCGGGAATGGTCATGAAGAAACGGGTGATGTCTTTATGGGTCACTGTCACGGGGCCGCCCGCGGCGATTTGTTTTTGAAACAACGGCAGGACAGACCCGGATGATCCCAATACGTTGCCAAAGCGAACCATGGCAAATTTGGTGTCGCTGTGGCGCGATTGGGTATCCTGCACCACCAGTTCAGCCATGCGTTTGCTCGCCCCCATAATGTTGGTTGGACGCACCGCCTTGTCGGTTGACACCAGAATAAAGCGCTCCAACCGGGCATCTGCAGCGGCTTGTGCCACGACTTGAGTGCCAAGCACGTTGTTTCTCGCGCCCTCCAATTCGTTTTCTTCAATCATCGGAACATGTTTATACGCCGCAGCATGAAGAATGATCTCGACGCCTTCTTGGGCAATCACACCCGCGACACGGGCTTTGTTTGTCACCGAGCCAAGACGCGCCACCAAGGGGATGTTTCTTGTCCTGGCCTTGGCCTGAAGTTCCTGATCAATTGTATAAAGCCCATATTCGCCTTGCTCGAACAGGATGATCCGTGCGGGGCCGCAGTTGAGCAATTGCCGGCAGAGTTCGGATCCGATGGACCCGCCCGCACCGGTCACCATAACGGTGCGGCCGGCATAGGCCTGCGCGATTTCGGGCGTATCAAGGGCCACTTTATCACGCCCCAAAAGCTGATCAGGGGCGACCGTATGCAGGCTTTGAGCCAAGCCTTTGCCAGCCAAAAGCTCAACAAAAGACGGCAACACCTGCACTTCGATGTCATAAACACCGAGTTTGGCAATCACCGCATCGCGGCGCTCTTTTGGCATCGACGGTGCAGCCAGCAATATCTGTTCGATCCGTCCCGTATCAATCAGCATCGGCAGTTTGGCAGGCCCGTACACATGCAGGCCGGCGATCATCAATCCGTGCAGGTTGGGATTGTCATCAATAAAGCACACCGGCCGCGCCTCGGAGGCCTGACGCAGCGCCGCCGCCAGTTGAATGCCCGCAGCACCCGCCCCATAAATTGCCACAGGTTTGCAACTGCTGCGGCGCTCGGACAGCCAGCGCAACAGCGACAGCCCGCCCAACCGCGCCACAACCGCAAAAATACAAAAGAACACCCCCAGCAACAGAGGCACGGACCGCGGTGTCGCAAGATTTAGAAGATAGCTCAACATGATCGCGCCCACCGCCAACAACAGCGCCGCCAGCCCAATATTCGACATGGAATGTGTATCAAATGCGTTGAGCTTGATCCGGTGCAGGCGCAGCGTCCAAATGATGCCAACACCCAACAGGGTAATCGCCGGAAACAGCACCCAACTGTCCGCGACCGGCAGCCACGGGGTGCCCGTCCCATAGCGCAAGGCAAAGGCGCAATACAGCGAAAGCGGCACAAGCAGGCTGTCCAGAGCCATAAACAGGGCCCGTTTGGAAGACCTTGAAAGGCCGACAATGCTGCTCAAGGTCAAGTTATTAATTTTCATTTACTCAAACCAACGCAAACTAGTTAACTACTGGTTAACAAAGCATTTGGATTTTTAATTTCATTTTGGAGTGCGCCAAATTTACTGGCCCAAAAACCCATCGTCATCTCATCATCCCAAAATGTAGAAAACCGCCTTAAGACAGGCGCTATATGATGCTCTTCTACAAAAGAGAACTGGTCTTGCTGTCTTATCCGGATTCAATTTCATTTGAGCAATTTCTTGCTCTATAGCTGACAAAAACGGCAACAATGCGCACGGCGCAACCCCATAATTTTTCGTAAAAATACCGGTATTGCCGCCTGCGCTGCAATCGCCCAGGTGCAGAACGCCCCGCAAAATTCGATCCGATCGCTGCCGCGCATCCGATCGCGGCCTCAAAACCCAATTTTCAATGGGTTGAACCATCGTGCAGCATCAGATGTTTCGGGAAAACTTCAGGCCTCCGGTCCCTCACTGAGAACACAAAGCACCCGCGCGTTTTTGTCCAAACCCAACGCCCCGCGTTGGGCCTCAGAAGCCGCCAGCAGCCCCGCAATGCCCGCCACCCCGGACGGAGTCGAAGCAAAGCCAGCCACCATTGCCGTGCCTGCGCCGGCTTCTGCTTCGGCCTCGGTGATCAGGGCAAAATCATCCGCATCCCGTGCCAGCCCCTTGAGCGCGATCAAGGAAGGCATCTTGCAATCCAGTCGCCCCATGTTGCTGAGCGGGCCACTACTTTGGCGGGGCGCGCCTGCCTTGACGGAATCATAAAGCGCGGCGGCAAAGGCGGGTTCCACCACAATGATACGCGGCCCATTGCCCCAGACCTGCCGCGCCAACGCCGCACAAGATCCCGCCAACCCGCCAACCCCTGCCTGCAAGAAGATGTGGCTGGGGGCCTGCGGCATCTGATCCACCGCTTCTGCCATCAGGGCAAGGTAACCTTCCATCACGCGATGGGGATATTCCATATACCCGTCCCATGAACTGTCCGACAGCAGACGCCAGCCCTTCGTTTCTGCCGCTTGCGCCGCTGCGGCCATTGACGCCTCATAGGTTGTGCCTTCGCGCACCACCACGGCCCCTTGCTGCGCCAGCCGATCGGCAAAGGCTTCGGGCACCGTTTCGGCAATATAGATCACCGCATGCGCCCCGAATGCCGCCGCCCCCGCGGCAACAGACATGCCATGATTGCCCGCGCTGGCCGTCACATAAGTGGCCCCGTTGGCATTTTCCGATTGTGCATCATGGGCAATCACATAGGCCGCACCCAACGCCTTGAAACTGCCCAAACCCATGCGCCCGCGTTCATCTTTGATCCAGACGCCGCCAACCCCTGCCGCCTTGGCCAGACTTTCAACGCGGCTTAAGGGCGTCTCGGCCGCCACTGGACAGCGCTTAAGCAAGGCAAGCGGCGCCTTGGCATCCACAGACGGAAACGGAACATCCTCTAATCCGGAAACCGGGGCGGGGCGGGTGCTGTGCAAAATATCCATACAACACCGGATAACGTCATCGCCCTTGCGTCAAGCATTTGCGCCCTCTTTCGCCAAAAACACTTCGCCGCTGGACAAGCAGCGACGTCGCTTATGTGCAAGCCTGTCGGCACCCCTATCAGGAGCGCCACCATGACAATCCAGAAACAACCGATCAGCCGTGCAGGCGGCCGTGCGGCCCGCCGCGCCCTGCGTCAGGCCAGCGATTTCACCATGCTGGCAGGCATTCACAACAAGATCCCGACCTGCGAAATCATGACCGGATCACAGATTGAACGTATTGATGCCGCCTCGATGGATATTCTTGAAAATGTCGGCGTGGTGTTTCGTGATGACATCGCGCTGGCCGATTGGCGCGCCGCGGGGGCCAAGGTGACCGGGGATCGGGTGTATCTGGACCGGGCGCTGGTGCGCGGACTGATTTCCAGCATCCCCGCCCGTTTCACCTATCACGCCCGTGACCCGCTGAAAAACGTGGCCCTTGGCGGGCGGGATGCCATCTTTGTGCCGATGACGGGGGCACCCTATCTGCGCGATCTGGATGATAGGCGCCGCAATCCGACACTGGAGGATCTGGCGATGTTTCACAAACTGGCCCATATGATGCCCGCTCTGCATTCCTCGGCACATCACATCGTTGAACCCTATGATCACCCGATCAGCCAACGCCACCTGCGCATCACCTATTCCTCGATGAAATATTCCGACAAGACCTTTATGGGCATGACCACCAGCCCGAAAAACGCCGAAGACGTGATCGACATGTGCCGTATCCTGTTTGGCGCGGATTTCATCGAAACCCATCCGGTGGTGACGGGCAATTGCAACGGCAATTCACCGCTGGTCTGGGATGAAACCATGCTGGGCGCGATGCGGGCCTTTTGCCGTGCCAACCAGCCGGTGCTGTGCTCGCCCTTTGTACTGGGCGGGGCCAATACCCCTGCTTCGGTCGCCGCTTCAGTGGCGCAATTAAACGCCGAGGCACTCTCGGCATTGGCCTATACCCAAGTGATCCGCAAAGGCTGTCCCGCGATCTACGGTCATTACCTCAGCACTGTCAGCATGCGCTCTGGCGCGCCGATGGCCGGCACGCCCGAAATATCGCTGATGAATTTCATGATCGGTCAGATGGCGCGATTTTATGACGTGCCCTGGCGCACCTCCAACACCCTTGGCGGCGCCAAGACCTTTGACGCCCAAGCAGGTTATGAAAGCGCCACAACCCTTTCGGCGGTCATGCATGCAGGGGCCAATTACATCTGGCATTCTGCGGGCTGGAACGAGGCGGGGATGCATTGTTCTGTCGCTAAATTCATCGTGGATTCAGAACAATGCGCGATGGCGCACCGTATGGCCCAAGGGCCGAATTTCGATGATTTCGATGCCGCCCTGTCCGCCATACCCGATGTTGGCCCCGGCGGGCATTACCTTGGCCATCCCCACACACAGGACAATTTCCAGACCGCGTTTTTCATGCCTGAATTGTTTGACAACAATGCCATCGAACAATGGCAGGCCGACGGCAGCAAGGAAATCACCGAACGCGCCTTGCTTCAGGCCCGGAAACTGCTGTCAGAGTATCAAGAACCGCATCTCGATCCGGCCAAAGACGAAGAGCTCCGCGCTTATATCACCCGCCGCGAGGCCCAAATCCCCGCCGCTGATGAATTGAACCAAAGCTATTAAACGCCCTCTTGCGGCCTTATTTGGCCAAATATACTTAGCCGCGGCACGGGCGGCAGGCGCTACTCACAGGGGCTGCCCGCCGCGCCCCAAAGCGCCAGATCCCGCGCCAGCTGCGCAATACTGCCCTCAGGGGCTGATCGCCCTGCACCGGGGGTGAAACCCCAGCGGACAAACTCGGAACCACCGACATGATCCACCAGCCCTGCAACGTCATTGCCATCATTGGTACCGGGGTTGCGCAGCTGTTGACAGACCCCAAAACCGGACTTGCCCAACCAGGCCATTTCCGGCGGCGGCAACCGCCATGCATCTGCAATATGGGGCGGTGCATGAGGTGTGTTATTGGCCGCACCGCTGCTGACATGGCAGGTGCGGCACGGGATGCTTTCTGCACCGATCCGGCTGCCATCGGCGCGAATGTTCATTCCGTGCGGTGCATCAGGCCCATAGCCCAGCCCCGCCCACATCGGTTGATCCCCCGCCACATGGCAATTGCTGCAGCGCGGATGCGACAGCACGCCAAAAATCCGGTCCCATGCCGCCCGTCCGGTTTCATCGCTGACCCCGGCCTGTTGCGCGGCCAAAGGGGCGCCCGCCAAAGCCAATGCTATCACCAGTGCCCGCATCAGGCAAACCTCACAAACCGGTCAAAAGGCATCTCGCGCAGCCGCTGTCCGGTGGCGGCAAAAATCGCATTCGCCAGTGCTGGCGCGGCGGGTGGTACGGCTGGTTCACCAATGCCGCGGATGTCTTTGCCATTCTCCAGCCCGCGCACCGTGATCTGCGGCGTTTGATACAGGCGCATGCCCTCATAGGCGTGAAAATTGTCCTGCTCGGGCACCCCATCGCGATAGGTCAATTCACAGTTCATCGCATGTCCCAAACCCCAGATCACCCCGCCGCTGACCTGTGCGTCAAAATTCACCGGATCAAGCACCCGACCGACATCCGCGGCGACAAACACTTTGTCGATCTTGATGCCCGCCTCTGTGGCAGTGACCTCGACCACCTCGGCAACCGGCACCCCGAAGGACAGCACAAAAGCCAGCCCCCTGCCACGGCCCGGCCCAAGCGGGCCACCCCAATCCGACATCTTGCCAATGGTTTCCAAAACCTGCCGTGACACATCATGCGTACACAGGCGCAAGCGTTCTTGCAAAGGATCCACCCCTGCAGCATGGCACATTTCGTCAATGAAACTTTCATGAAAAAACCCGTTGCCCGAGGCCCCGACAGAGCGCCAGGAACTGATCGGAACGGTTTCGGGCGCCCGATATCCGGTAACGCGGTAATCGGGAATATCAAAAGGTTGATCCCAGGCCCCCGCCACAATCGCCATATCCGGCCCCAGCACAGGTTGGCCCATGCGCGTCAAACTGGATCGCGTCACCGAGGCCGCCGCAATCGACAGATCAATCGCCCGCAGCCCGCCGTTTTCAACCGCGCCACGGGCCTCGGCTATTTGCATGGGACGGGGGAAATCATGGGTGAAATCCTCTTGGCGCCGCCATGTCATTTTGATCGGCACATCGGGCAATTGCAGGGCGATCTCGACCGCTTGCAAGGCATAATCATCCTCAAGCCTGCGCCCGAAACTGCCCCCTGACATCATCACATGCACTTGCACCTGATCCAGTTCCAGCCCTGCCAGTTTCGCCGCATTGGCCTGTAAGAAACGCGGGATTTGCGTGCCTGTCCAAATGTCCAGACCGGTGGTGGTGAATTTCACCACCGCGCTCATCGGTTCCAGCGGCGCATGGGCGAGATAGGGAATGTGGTAGCGCGCGGAAATGTCGCCCTCACCTGTCAGGGCGGCTTCTACATCGCCCTGATCCTTGAACCGGCTGTCGCGCCGATCATCAGTGAAAGCCGCTTCAAGCGTGGCGCGCTGTGCCTCGCTATCCCCCGCATAGAGCGGTGGCCCCCAGTCACAGACCACCGCATCCGCCGCCTGAAACGCCCGCCATGTATTATCGGCCACCACCGCAATACCATCGCCAATCGGCAGGACCGCCTGCACCCCACGCATGCCCCGCGCCGTAGCTGCATCAAAACCGCGCAATCCGCCACCCCGCGCCGGATTGCTGCGCGTGGTCGCGTACAGCATCCCCTGCATCCGCAGATCAATGCCATAGGTTTGGGTGCCGGTCGATTTGGCCAGAATATCACTGCGCTGATGCGGCTTGCCCAAGGTCTTCCATTCGGCCGGATCGCGCAGGGTCACAGCCGTGACCGGGGCGATTTCAGAGGCCGCAGCCGCCAGATCAACATACTCCAGACGCGCCCCATCGGGCAGGACCACCGCCGCGCGCGCGGTCCCCAACTGATCGCGAGGCAGGCCGGTTTGTACCATCGCCGCCGCCAGTAATGTTTCGCGCGCACTGGCCCCGGCATGGCGCAAGCGGTCATACATATCTGGCACCGTCGATGATCCACCCGTCAGTTGCAGGCCGATCAATTTACCCGCAACATCCGCCGCGCCGCGCCCGAGACGGGCCAGCATACTGTCGGATGTCGCCGCAATCGGCATCGCCTCGACCGCGACCACATGATTGTAATAGGCCCCAGAGGGCGGCCCTGGATCAAGCTGCACCTGATCCAGGTCAACATCCAGTTCTTCGGCAATCAGATGCGCCTGTATCGAATAGGCCCCCTGCCCCACATCCGCACGCGGGGTGATCAGGGTAATCCCCGCTGCGGTGATCATCACATAGGGGTTAAACGCCACTTCGCCCTGCTGCAAATGTGCCAACAGCGGGTTCTCATCCTCGCGCTTATACAGGTATGTTCCGAAGGCCACACCGCCCAGCACCGCAGCAGACCCCACAAGGAAACTGCGCCGCGCAATGGTTTTCACCCGTCCCATCTTATGCTTCCTTTAATTTCGCAATCGCGGTTTTCACGGCGGCGCGGATGCGGGGATAGGTGCCACAACGGCATAAATTGGCGCTCATTGCTGCGTCAATCTGGGCCTCGGAAGGATCGGGGTTGAGATCAAGAAACGACGCCGCCTGCATGATCTGGCCGGATTGGCAGTACCCGCATTGCGCCACCTGATGCGCCACCCAGGCCGCCTGCACCACATGCAGGGAATACGGCGTGCCCAGCCCTTCGATGGTGGTGATTGCGCCGTCAACATCGCCCGCCGCCACTTGGCAAGACCGCTGCGAAACCCCGTCAATATGCACGGTACAGGCGCCGCAATGGCCAATCCCGCAGCCGTATTTCGGCCCGGTAATCCCCAAGGCATCGCGCAATACCCAAAGCAGCGGCATGTCGGCTTCGACATCCGCTTCAAACTCGGTTCCATTGACGGTGAATTTCAAAGGGCCGCTCCCGATCAGGTTGATCTTTTCAATCTAAATCGGATCGCGGCGCTGGCAACCCGCAGCCGGGAATGGCTGCGGATAACCTTGGGTCATTTCTGGATCGCAATAGGGCTTAGAATTCCACCACGGCGCGGATGCTTTTGCCTTGGTGCATCAGATCAAAACCGTGGTTGATTTCATCCAGCGTCAACTTGTGGGTGATCATCGGATCAATCTCGATCTTGCCGTCCATGTACCAATCCACGATTTTTGGCACATCAGTGCGCCCTGACGCGCCGCCAAAGGCTGTGCCGCGCCAGCTGCGCCCGGTGACCAATTGGAACGGACGGGTCGAGATTTCAGCCCCCGCAGGCGCCACACCGATGATGATGCTTTCCCCCCAGCCTTTATGCGCGGCCTCAAGCGCGGTGCGCATCACATTCACGTTGCCTGTGGCATCAAAGGTGTAATCGGCGCCACCGCCGGTCAGTTCAACCAGATGCGCCACCAGATCGCCCTCAACCTTGGCGGGGTTCACAAAATCGGTCATGCCGAAATGCGTCGCCATTTCGATTTTGCCGTCGTTCAGATCAACGCCGACAATCTGGTCCGCACCCGCAAGGCGCAGACCCTGAATCACGTTCAACCCGATTCCGCCCAGACCAAAGACAATGCCCTTTGACCCGATTTCGACCTTGGCGGTGTTGATCACCGCACCAATGCCCGTGGTCACGCCGCAGCCGATATAGCAAATCTTGTCAAAGGGCGCGTCCTTGCGCACCTTGGCCAGCGCGATTTCCGGCACCACGGTGTGATTGGCAAAGGTCGAACAGCCCATGTAGTGATGGATCGGCGTGCCATCCAGCATTGAAAAACGGGTGGACCCATCCGGCAACAACCCCTGCCCCTGGGTCGAACGGATCGACTGACACAGATTGGTTTTCGGGTTCAGGCAATAGTCGCATTCGCGGCATTCCGGCGTATACAATGGGATCACATGATCACCCACTTCCAGACTGGTCACCCCTTCGCCGACCTCGATCACCACGCCCGCGCCTTCATGGCCAAGGATCGCGGGAAAAATGCCTTCGGGATCGTCACCGGAACGGGTGAATTCATCGGTGTGGCACAGGCCGGTTGCCTTGATTTCAACCAGCACCTCCCCCTTGCGGGGGCCCTCCAGGTTCACCTCCATGATTTCAAGCGGTTTTCCTGCTGCAACGGCAACGGCGGCGCGGGTTCTCATCATGGGGTATCCTCCAAAAGGTTTTCGCCAGAAAGCGTAAGGGGGGGGCGCTTGTCAAGGCAAGGCGCAGAAAGACGGCAAGGCCAGCCATGCGAGACAGGAACAGGTGAAACAGGGAAATCCCTTGCAGAAAATCTGCCGTAAATAATAACAATTGGTCATATAATTCACCATTGATGACCAAATGCGATAATTCTCACAATGTCACCGCTGCGCGATCCACGATAGCCCTCTGTCAAACAACGGAGCCTTCATGGAACTGAAAAAACGAACCATCGCCAAAGCCCTGACATGGCAAATCATTGGCCTGATCATGATGACGCTGATCGGCTATGTCAGCACCGGGTCAATCGCGGCCGCAGGGGGCATCGTCATCGCCAGCTTTTCCAGTGGCACAGTGACCTATTTCTTGCACGAACGCATCTGGGCGCGGGTCAACTGGGGCCGCATCGCGCCACGTTAACGCACCGGCGCGTTTGATTTTATCCGCCGCAAGACCACATTGGTCTGCGCTGAATTCACTGCGGGCTGCACAAACAAAAACCCTTCAAGAAAGTCGTTATAGGCGTCGATGTCACGGCACAGAATGCGCAGATGGTAATCCGCCTGCCCGGTTGTGGCATAACATTCTGTCACCTCGTCACGCCGCTGCACTGCTGCGATAAACCGTGCCAGCGCTTCGGTGTCATGGCGGGTCAGATGCACATGCACGATGGCCTCAAAATTCAGGCCCATCTGCTTTGGATTGACGATGGCGGCATATCGTTCGACAATACCTGTGTCTTCCAATGCCTTGACGCGCCGCCAGCAGGCCGAGGCTGAAATGTTCAACTTTTCCGCAAGCTGCGCATTGGCCAGCCGCGAATCCTGCTGCAGCAAAACCAGTAATTTACGATCTATGTCGTCCATTGCGTTCCTGACAATAATTTTCACCACAACCTATATTGGTGAACATATTTCACGCATTTTTGTGAATTTATCAAGGAAACTGACGGCAATATTCAGGAATACCGCGGTAAATTACCCAAAATAAGGGAGCCCAGCATGTCACGTCAGGATCACCAGTTTACCACGTATCAACTTGATGACCGCTATACGCAGGTGAAAGGCCGCGTGTTTATGACAGGCACGCAGGCCCTGACGCGGATCATGCTGGATCAGGCGCGGCGCGATCAGGCCGCAGGCCTGAACACTGCCGGATTTGTGTCTGGCTATCGCGGGTCGCCTCTGGGTGGGTTGGATCAGGAAATGTGGCGCATCGCATCAAAGCTGGCAGAGAACCGGATCAAATTCCTGCCCGCTGTAAACGAGGATCTGGGTGCCACCGCTGTCCTGGGCGCACAGCAGGCGCATCTGGATCCCCACACCGAAGTCGAAGGCGTGTTTTCGATGTGGTATGGCAAAGGGCCGGGGGTAGACCGGTCTGGCGATGCTTTGAAACACGGCAATGCCTATGGGTCTGCGCCCAAGGGTGGTGTGCTGGTTGTTGCTGGCGATGATCACGGCTGTGTCTCGTCATCCATGCCGCATCAATCTGATGTGGCCTTTATGGCATGGTTCATGCCCACGCTGAATCCCGCCTCTGTCGCGGAATATCAAAGCTTTGGCGAATATGGTTTTGCCCTGTCGCGGTTTAGCGGCACTTGGGTGGGGTTCAAGGCGATTTCAGAAACCGTGGAATCAGGGGCCTCTGTTGATCTGGCACCGGACCGCGCCTTCAACCAGCCCGATTATACCGCCCCCCAAGGTGGCTTGCATATCCGTTTGGGTGATCTGCCCTCGCCCGGCATCGAAACCCGTATCCACGACAAACTTGAAGCGGTCGAAGCCTTTGTCGAGGCCAATCCGATTGACCGCAAGATTTACGATCTGGATACCGCCAGCTTTGGCATTGTCAGCACCGGCAAGGGCCACCTGGACCTGATGGAAGCCCTACGACTTTTGGGTTTGGACGCGGCAAAATGTCGATCCCTCGGCATTGATATCTACAAAATCGGCATGGTCTGGCCGCTGGCACGCCGCGATGCGCTGGAATTTGTGAAGGGCAAAAAAGAAGTCCTGGTGATCGAAGAAAAACGCGGCATCATCGAAAGCCAGCTCAAAGAGGCCTTCTATGATTGGCCCGGATCGAAACCGCAGCGCATGGTCGGCAAACACGACGAAAACCTCAAAGAACTGGTGCCCTGGACCGGCGAATTGTCACCGCTGAAACTGGTGCCGATTATTGCCGCCCGCCTGCATGCGTTCTTTCCTGATGAAAATCTGCTGGACCGCGCCAAGGGCCTGACCGGCACACCGCCGCAATTGCTCAACGTTGCCGGGGCCACGCGCACCCCGTATTTCTGTTCCGGCTGCCCGCACAACAGTTCAACCAAATTGCCCGAAGGATCCAAAGCCGCCTCTGGCATCGGCTGTCACGTCATGGCCTCTTGGATGGACCGCGACACCGCCGGATTTGCCCAGATGGGCGGCGAAGGCGTGCCCTGGGTCGCGGCCTCGATGTTCAATGGCGGCAAACACATCTTTCAGAACCTTGGCGAAGGCACCTGGTATCATTCCGGGTCTTTGGCCATCCGCCAAGCGGTCGCCGCCAAGGCCAATATCACCTATAAAATCCTGTATAATGATGCTGTTGCGATGACTGGCGGACAGCCCGTGGATGGCCCTGTGTCGGTCTCCGGCATCGCCCAATCCGCCCGCGCCGAAGGGGTGACGCGGATTGCCTTGGTATCGGATCATCCTGAAAAATTCACCCGCAGCGATTTCCCCGCCGGGACAACATTTGACCACCGCCGCGATCTGGACACCGTCCAACGCGCCCTGCGCGAGATTTCCGGCGTCACCATCCTGATCTACGAACAGACCTGCGCCACCGAAAAACGCCGCAAACGCAAGCGTGGACAAATGGATGATCCCAAACGCTTTGTGGTGATCAATGATCTGGTCTGTGAGGGCTGCGGTGATTGTTCATTGGAAAGCAACTGTCTGAGTGTAGAGCCAAAGAAAACCGAATTCGGCACCAAACGGCAGATCAACCAATCGACCTGCAACAAGGATTTCGCCTGCCTGAACGGATTCTGCCCCTCGTTTGTCACCATCGAAGGCGGCGCACGGCGCAAAAAATCAGGTGTTGCGCTGGATATCGAGGCTTTGGTCGCCGCCTTGCCGCGCCCTGCCTTGCCTGATCTGGGCAAACCTTTTGATCTGCTGGTCACCGGTGTTGGTGGCACCGGCGTTGTGACCGTGGGTGCCTTGATTTCAATGGCCGCACATCTGGAAGGCAAAGGCGCGAGCGTGCTGGATTTCACCGGATTCGCACAGAAATTCGGCACGGTTCTGGGCTATGTCCGATTGGCCGAAAATCCGGAGGCCGTGCATCAGGTACGGATCGACGAAGGCAGTGCCGATGCGGTGATCGGCTGCGATATGGTGGTCAGTTCCGCCGCCAAAGCCTCGGCGCATTATCGCAAGGGCACCAAAATCGTGCTGAACCGTGCGGAAATGCCCACGGGGGATCTGGTGTTAAACCGCGACGCAGATCTACGGATAAACGACCGCGAGGCGGTGATTGCAGCTGTGGTAGGCGCCGATAACCTTGCCGCTTTTGACGCCAATGCGATGGCCGAGCGGCTGATGGGGGATGCGGTATTTGCCAATGTGATGATGCTGGGCTTTGCATGGCAAAACGGGCTGGTGCCCGTGTCGCTTGAGGCGCTTTATCAGGCGATCGACCTGAACGGCGTTGTGCCGGCGAAAAATAAATCCGCCTTTGCCTATGGGCGGGTGATGGCCGCTGATCCCGCACAATTATCGCCCCCCGAAGAGGCGCCCAAGGATGAAACCACTGCCGGGCTGATCGCGCGGCGCATGGCGTTTTTGACCGCGTATCAGAATGCCGCCTATGCCCAACGGTACAAGGCGCGCCTTGACCGGTTTGGCGCAAGCGGGGCCAGCGATGACATGCGAAAGGCCGCGGCAAAATCCCTGTTTAAACTGATGGCCTATAAGGACGAATACGAGGTGGCGCGCCTGCATCGGCATTCCGGTTTTGCCGATCAGATTGCGCAGGGGTTCGAGGGTGATTTCAAAGTCAAATACCACCTTGCGCCGCCGCTGTGGCCGACGGGGCAAGACACCAGAGGCAGACCGTTCAAAAAGACATTCGGCCCGTGGATGCACCGCGCCTTTGGTCTGTTGGCACAGATGAAATCCCTGCGTGGCACATGGGCCGACGTCTTTGCCTATGGCGCGGATCGCAAGCTGGAGGTCGCCTTGATCGGTTGGTTCGAAGGGGTAATGGATCAGCTGGAAAAACAGGACATCTCTGCCGAACAGAAGCTGGCAATCTTGCAAGCGCCGATGGAAATTCGTGGCTATGGTCCGGTCAAGGAAAAAGCCGCCAACAAGGTACAGGGCGAGGTGGCCAACCTCTTGACCGCCTGAACGTAAAACAAGAACGCGCCGCCCGAGGCGGGCGCGTTCTTGCTGTTCACGCGGGATCGATCAGGACGCGACAGTTTTCATAAATCGGTCGCGGATCACCACCGGATCCATGGTGATCACCGGCACCTTGATGTTGCCGCTGTCACATTTCACCACCATCACCGTCATCTTGTTGGAGGCAAGAGCCGCCTCAAGTGCTTGACCGCAATCCTTGGCTTGAACCTCGACCACGTTTTCACACCCACAGGCCGATGCCACCGCCGCAAGCGAGGTTTTCTTGCCCGCATAGGTCGGCTGATCCCCCGTTGATCCATATGATCCGTTGTCGATGATCATCAGGATAAAGTTGTCTGCGACATTGTTGGCAATGGTTGGCAGGGTGCCAAAGTTGGTCAAAACCGACCCGTCCCCGTCAATCGCAATGACCTTTTTGTCCTGCGCCAAAGCCACGCCCAGGCCGATCGAAGACGCCAGCCCCATCGTACCGAGCATGTAGAAATTGCTGGGCTGGTCGTCGATCATATGCAGTTCCTGACTGGGCAGACCAATGTTGCAGATCACCAGTTGGTCGCGCAGGATCGGCGCAATTTCTTTCAGAATATCGGACCGGATCATCAGTAGCCCCCCCAGAAGGTCGCGTCCGTCAGGATCGCCACAGGTTTGTTGCACATGAAGGTGTATTTCAGGATCGCATCCAGTTCCTCTGCGTCTTCTTGTTTGTGAAAATGATAGGTCGGGATGTTGAGCTGGTTCAACAATGCCTTGGTATGCACCGCCATTTCCGCCTGACAGGCCACCGGTTCTTTCAGTTCGCCCCGATAGCTGATCAGCATCGGCAGCGGCATCCGGTAAAATTGCGTCAGCGTCACCAAGGTGTTGATCGTGACCCCGATGGCAGTGTTTTGCATGATGATTGCGGGCCGTTTGCCGCCCATAAAGGCCCCCGCGCACAGGCCCATGCCTTCGTCTTCTTTGTTGGAGGGGATGTGATAAATCTCTGGCCGCGCTTCGACTTCTTCGATCACACCGCCCAGTTGTTTACAGGGCACCGTGGTAACAAAGGAAATATCATTGGCGACAAAATCATCAACGATCTGTTTGGATATGGACAAAGGCTTGCTCCTTGTGGCCCGTGAATTAACACGCAGACGCTGGCCTGCGATGGGGTGGTGATTGGCTGTGGTCTATCCGCCCACACCCAGATCGAACTGTTCATCAGGGAAATATTTGGCCAGCCGCACATCTGCTGATCTGGCGTGGCCTTCCATCCCCTCAAGCCGTGAAATCCGCGCTGTTGCCTCGGCCACGGGTTTTGCCCCGTCGCGGGTGGCGCGCTGCCATGTCACGATTTTCAGGTATTTGTGCACAGATAGCCCGCCAGTGTAAGAGGCCGCGCCCGATGTCGGCAAAACATGGTTGGTGCCGCTGGCCTTGTCGCCAAAAGACACCGTGGTTTCCTCACCCAGAAACAAAGATCCATAAGACCTGAGCCGCCCCAGCCACCAGTCAAGATCACACGCCTGCACGGTCAGGTGTTCGGGGGCATATTCATCCGATACCCCGGCCATTTCCGCGCGGTTCTCACATAAAACCACCTCGGCATAATCGCGCCATGCTGCCCGCGCATTGTCACGGTTCAATGGGGGCAAGGCCGCGATCAGCTCAGGCACCAGCGCCATCACCCTTTCGGCCAAATCACGATCGTCGGTGACCAGCCAAACCGGCGAATTATACCCGTGTTCGGCCTGTGACACCAAATCTGTGGCAACGATATGCGCATCGGCGCTGGCATCGGCAAGGATCAGGCTGTCGGTGGGTCCGGCGATCATATCAATTCCGACACGGCCATATAAAATGCGCTTGGCCTCGGCGACAAATTGATTGCCCGGCCCGACAAGGATATTCGCCCTGGGCTGGCCAAACAGACCAAATGTCATCGCCGCAACACCCTGCACCCCGCCAATCGCCATGATGCTGTCCGCACCACAGACATGCGCCGCATAGATGATCGCAGGGTTGACCCCGACACCCGCACGCGGCGGCGAACAGGCCATGATGTGTCGGCATCCCGCCACTTTGGCGGTGGTCACTGTCATGATCGCGCTGGCAATATGGCTGTAGCGCCCGCCCGGCACATAACATCCCACGGCCTCTACCGGGATCACCTTTTGCCCTGCGATCAATCCCGGAACGACCTCAATTTCGATATCGCCAACGGTTGATTTCTGCGCCTCGGCAAAGCGGCGCACATTGTCATGGGCAAAGCAGATGTCCGCCTTAAGCTGGTCTGAAACGGCGGCGCCTGCCGCTGCGATTTCAGCATCGGACAGAATGATATTGCCCGCGTATTTGTCAAACTTGGCCGCATATTCCAACGCCTTGGCGTCGCCCCCTGCCTCAATGTCGGACAGGATTTTCTGAACCGTTTCCTGCACATCCGGCGCGTCACTCTGGGCGCGCAT
Source organism: Sulfitobacter sp. (assembly GCA_047634585.1). Lineage (GTDB taxonomy): Bacteria > Pseudomonadota > Alphaproteobacteria > Rhodobacterales > Rhodobacteraceae > Sulfitobacter. The sequence goes on from JBLIAN010000009.1 coordinate 20,885, forward strand.
GCTGGCTTTCTTGAGATAGGTTCTGGCCATATCGGGCGATCCTTAGCGGTGGTGCGGCGCGGCAATAACAGCGCCAGAATATCGTGGTACACGTCGGGTTTCCCTGTTTTTGGGGCGGCATAAGATGCATTGCAAGGACTTCCAGCCTGACGCCATATCCATTTTTCTTTCCCGAAAGCGGGCTTTCAAAATCCTGAATTCAGCGGCAAATCTGGACCTAAAAACGCACCCCGTTCCGGGGCAGCATGACTCCAGCACCCAAAGACCGGAATCACGATCCGGTATTCACTTTGACCCTGATCTTGACAGCGTGATGCCAATTCCTCCCTATGCGCCAGCACCAAAGCACGCGGATTTGAAAAGGGAATGTCATGACAATACTCATCGCAGGAGGCGGCATTGCAGGCCTCGCACTTGGGCTGACCCTGCACCAGATCGGGGTGCCGTTCCGCATTTTTGAGACGGTACAAACCCTGCGCCCGCTGGGTGTCGGGATCAATCTACAACCCACGGCGGTGCGCGAATTGATGGATCTGGGGCTGGAAGCGGAACTGGAACAGATCGGCATCCGCACCCGTGATTATGGCATGTATAGCAAACATGGCATCCACATCTGGACCGAACCACGCGGCATCTGGGCCGGGTATGACTGGCCGCAATATTCGGTGCATCGCGGCAAATTGCACATGATGTTGTATGACGCTTTGATCAAACGCGCCGGACCGGAAGCGGTGGAAACCGGGTGGAGCGCCACAGGATTTGACACCACACAGAAGGGCGCGACCCTGCATCTGAAAAACGCCGAGGGCGCAACGCAATCAGTGGATGGCCGTTTGATCATCGGCGCCGATGGCATCCATTCCGCCATCCGCGCCCAGATTGCCCCCGATGAAGGCCCGCCAAAATGGGGCGGCACACTCATGTGGCGCGGCACCACGCAGGCGGTCCCGTTCAAGACCGGTGCGTCGATGGTGATGATCGGCTCGAAGGGGCTGCGTTTTGTGTCTTATCCGATTTCACATCCTGATCCCGACAGCGGCTTGGCCGAGGTCAATTGGATCGCGCTTTTGATGCAAGATCCGGATGCCCATTGGAACAAAGAAGACTGGAGCCGCGAGGCCGACAAAAATGATGTGCTGCCCGCGTTTTCGGTTTTTGATCTGGATTGGATTGACGTTTCCGGCCTGATCCGCGGCGCTGGCAAGGTTTATGAATATCCGATGGTTGACCGTGATCCGATCGACAAATGGACCACCGGCAATGTCAGCCTGATGGGCGATGCGGCCCATGCCGCCTATCCTGTGGGATCAAACGGGGCGGGGTCGGCGATCATTGATGCACGCAAACTGGGCGCGGCATTTTTGGCGCATGGGGTTACGTCAGCAGCATTGCAATCCTATGAGGATGACATGCGCCCGCAAACCGCGCAGGTCACCTTGATGAACCGTGTGTCCGGGCCGGATTCGATCCTTGATCTGGTCGAAGAACGCGCCGGTGGCCCGTTTACGCATATTCACGAGGTCATTTCGGCAGAAGAATTGGCCGACCATGCCGAAAAGTACAAAGCCGCCGCTGGCTATGGGATCGCAGAAACCAACGCCCGCCCGGCGACGGTTTTGGCCGGCGCAAAAGTGCCATCCTAAGGTTGGTGCGGTGATCTGGCGGCGGGGTTAATCCTGCCGCTTGAGGAACGCCTTGATTTCACGTTCAATCGCGCCGTTGCGCACCCGCCGGAACACCAGATCCAATCCGCCATCCGCCAGGGTCCGGTGGTATTCCTGCATCTCGTATTCGCCCGCTTCGTTGATAAACAACGAAAAGGTTGAAAACGTATCCCCCGCGATGCGGGTCCAGACAAAGGGTTCACCGTTCAGCGGATCAAGCGGTTCGGGTTTGCCAAAAACATTGGTTTTCATCGCCGAGCCGAAAATCCCGGCACGGGGGCTTGGCACAAATTCGATCTTGTAATTCTTTTCCTTGATCCGGCCATCGCTGCGGTAGGTCACGGATGTCCAGCTGAGGGCAAAACCGGTTTTGGTTGGCGCGATGGTTGTGCTCAGGTCACGGCTTTGGGTTTCATCGTTCTGGACAAATTCGGTATGGCCCTCATAGACCCCGACAAAACGGTCGATATCCGCCGCCCAAACAGCCGCAGGAAGCACCATCATCAACCAGATCATCAACAGGCGGGACAGGGGCATTATGTTTCTCATCCATAAAAATCTAGGGCCACCGTAAAAGATTACCAGCCCTGCTTTGAATTGGCGATACAATCCTTTGTCATCCATATGACTAGATCACTAAGATCTGGCCTTTGTCACCCATATGACTAAAGATCTGGTGAAATCTCTCAGATACAGCGCCCGCCGTCCACTTCCATGCAGACGCCCGTGATCATGCTGGCCTCTTGCGAACACAGGAAACAGGCGGCGTTGCCCATGTCTTCGGGGGTGGAAAACCGCCCCAACGGAATGGTCGAGAGGAATTTTGCCCGCATTTCCGGGGTGTCCTCGCCCATGAACATTTTCAACAGCGGCGTTTCCCCCGCCACCGGATTCAGCGCGTTCACCCGCACCCCGTCAGGGGCCAGTTCCACGGCCATGCCTTTGGTGGCGTTGTTCATCCAACCCTTTGAGGCATTGTACCAGTTCAGGCGCGGGCGCGGGCTGACCCCTGCCGTAGAAGCGATATTGAGGATCACGCCGGATTTACGGGCTTTCATCAAGGGCACGATGGATTTTGCCGTCAGATACACCGATTTAACGTTGACCGCGATCACCTTGTCAAAATCGTCTTCGCTAACGTCTTCCATCGGCGCGGGCAGATGGGTTGTGCCTGCGTTGTTCACCAGAATGTCGATCTGCCCAAAGGCATCCAGCGCCGCTTGGGTCATTGCCTCGACATCCGCAGCTTTGGCGACATTGGTGGTCGAGACATAGACGCCCGCGCCCAGTTCATCCGCCAGCGCAAGGGCCAGATCGGTGTTGAGATCCGCAATCAGAACCTTGGCGCCTTCGGCATGGAATTTGCGCACGATACCCGCGCCAAAGCCGGAGGCACCTCCGGTCACGATTGCAGTTTTATGTTGTAATCTCATGGGTTTCTCCTAGCCGTGCAATGCTGCGACGGTCTTGAGTGTTGAAAATCCGTACAGCGCCTCAAAGCCTTTTTCGCGGCCATGCCCGGACAGGCCGGTGCCGCCAAAAGGCAGTTCCACACCACCGCCTGCGCCGTAATTGTTTAAAAACACCTGCCCTGCTCGCAGTTGTTTTGCCAGACGCATCTGCCGCGCCCCGTCCCGCGACCAGACCGAAGCCACAAGCCCGAAGGCGGTGCCATTGGCGATCTGGACCGCCTGTTCTTCGCTGTCAAAGGGGATCACAACCTGCACGGGGCCAAAAATTTCATCCTGCGCCAGCACATGATCCGGTGCGACACCCGCAAACAATGTCGGCGCAACATAAGCCCCGCCCGCGGGCGCATCCGCCACAATCTGACCCACAGCGGCGCATTCCAGATCATTCCCCTGGGCCAGGAACCCTTCGACAATCTCGCGTTGGCGCATAGACACCAACGGCCCGACATCCAGATCCTCCAGCGCCGGACCGGCCCGCAGCGCTAAATAGCGTGCCGCCATGCCTGACAACACCTCGTCATAACGGCTGCGATGCACCAGAATCCGCGACGACGCCGAACAGGTCTGGCCAGCATTCTGAATGCCCGCATTGGTCAAAAACGGCAGCGCCGCATCGACATCCGCGTCTTCAAATACCAATTGCGGGGATTTCCCGCCCAGTTCCAGCGTCACCGGCACCACATGTGCCGCCGCGGCGATCTGGATCAACTTGCCCACCCCGACAGAGCCGGTAAAGGAGACATGCCGCACCCCCGGATGCCCAGCCAGGGCGGCACCCGCTTCGGCCCCCAAGCCCGGCACCACATTCAACGCGCCATCTGGCAATCCGGCATCCTTGGCGATCTGGGCAAAGGCCAGCGCCGTCAAACAGGCCTCTTCCGCTGGTTTCAGCACCGCCGCATTGCCCATCGCCAAAGCCGCCCCAACCGAGCGCCCGATGATCTGCATCGGGTAATTCCAAGGGATGATATGCCCCGTCACCCCCTGGCGTTCACGCAGGGTATAGACGGTATATCCGTCTAGATAGGGAATGGTGGTGCCGTGAATCTTATCTGCCGCGCCTGCGTAGAATTCCATATAACGCGCCAGCGCAATCACATCGGCCCGCGCCTGTTTCAGGGGTTTGCCAACGTCACGCGCCTCAAGTTCGGCCAGTTCTTCAACATGTTCCAACACCCCAGCGCCGATTTTCTGCAATATCCGCCCGCGTTCGAAATTTGCCAAACGCCCCCATGATCCGGCCAGCGCCGCCTCGGCGGCCTGTACCGCCCGATCAATATCGCTGGCCCCGCCCCGCGCAATGCCACAAAGCACCGATCCATCTGACGGGTTGTGCAGATCAAGGGTGTCGGCGCTGTCTGCCGTGCACCAAATGCCGCCGATGAAACACATGCTGGGGTCAATGCCTAGGGGTCGCAGGGTCACGGTATATCCTCATTCTGGTGTCCTTCGCAGGGTGAAAACCCATACTCCGCCGCACTAGGCTGGTGCAGATCAACAGGAATGAACAGCCCTAAACCGCAGCGGCTTGCGTGGGGCCAGAATTGAAATGGATACCCAAGCCCCCCGACGGAGGTTACACAAAGCCAAACCATCAAGGGGTCAACCATGCACATCGCGATTATCGGCAACGGGGCCATTTCAGGATATGTGCAGCGGGCACTGGCCCAGCGCGGCATCCCCCCCGTTGCACTGATCCTGCGGGAAGGCAGAACCGCAGGGTTGGGGCATGATATTGCAGTTCGACACGCCGTGACGGATCTGCCCGAAACAACCGAACTATTGGTCGATTGTGCCGGTCATGCAGGGCTTGCGGCACATGGGCCAGCGGCATTGAAGCGGGGCATTGATGTGCTGACCCTGTCTATCGGGGCTTTGGCCGATGCGCGTTTGGAACAGCAATTGGAACAGGCGGCGACACACGGCCAAGCCCAGCTGATCCTGGCCAGCGGGGCAATCGGGGCGCTGGATGCGCTACGGGCGGCGCGGGCCGGTACCCTGTCACAGGTGCGATACATTGGCCGCAAGCCGCCACAGGGCTGGATCGGCTCTCCCGCTGCCGCACGGCTGGACCTTGCCCATCTGAAACAGGCCGAGGTGCATTTCCACGGCAGCGCCCGTGCAGCGGCGCTGGCCTATCCGAAAAACGCCAATGTCGCAGCAGCGGTGGCGCTGGCCTCACTGGGATGGGACGCCACAGAGGTCACGCTGATCGCTGATCCGGCCCTGACCCAGAACCATCACGAGATCGAGGCAAAGGGTGATTTTGGCGATTTGCGTTTCTCGATCACCGGCAACAGCCTGCCCGAGAATCCCAAAAGTTCGGCACTGGCCGCGATGAGCATGATCAGCGCGATTCTTGAGCGGCAAAAACCGGTCCGGTTCTAGCAGAAGGCCCGAAATCAAAGTGACGTGATCTCTCTCCAGCACTGAGCCAATGCACCGTGAGGAAAGGCACTGCCAATCTCCTGAGGCGCAGCAATCCGCACCGCCGCGCCAGTCAGCCGACAGTGCGGGCAATCATCACCCCGGCCCAAGCCGAAAACCCGGTCAGGGCAGCCCCCCAGAGGCAATCCACGACCACCTGTTCCAAAGACCAGTCGCGCAGGGTGGCGTAATTGGTGAATTCATAGGTGCCATAGGCCATCAGCCCCAACAAAGCCCCGCCCATCAGTGCCGCCAAGGGATCATCCGCCCGCAGCGCCGGCAGGGACACAAACCACAACAGGCCCGCAACATAGCCCAGATAAAACACCGCCGCAGGCACCATCCGAAACGGATCGGCATAGAGCGGCGCAATATGGCGATCAAACACCGGTTTCACCAACAGCCGCAGACCAAGGGCGTCTGCCGCAAAAAAGATCACAGCGGTGGACAGGTAGAGCACAAGAATTTTCATCGTGATTGGCCTTTCAAATCTGGGAGGCAGGGAAACTTTATCGGGTCAAACGTCCGGTCAGGGGCAAGGATGCCCAATAGGGCAGCACCGAAAGCAGTTTCAGCGCCCATGTCAGGCGGCGCGGGAAATGCACCTCAAAGGACCGTCCGGTTAGGCCTTTGATAATCTGCTGTGCTGCGACTTCGGGGCCGATCAGTGCGGGCATGGTGAAATCATTGCGCCGGGTCAGGCGGGTATCGACAAACCCCGGATTGATCAGCCGCACGTCAATTTTCCCGCGCAGTTCGGCGCGCAGGGATTGTGCCAGATTGATCACTCCGGCCTTGGTCGCCGAATAGATCTGCCCCTGTGGCAACCCGATGTAACCGGCCACCGACCCACAAAGCGCCAATTGCCCGCCCTTGCGCAGCAGCGGCGCGGCGATTTGGGCGATGTGAAAACTGCCCGTCAGGTTGACCGTGACAATCTGCGCGGCTTTTTCGGCATCCAGATCGGCAATCTGACCCGGATCATACAGCGCTGCCAGATGGATAATCCGGTCCACCGCGCCAATCCGGGCAACCGCGCGCGCCGCATCATCCAGGCTGGCGCGGTCAGAGACATCCAGGGGAACCACCCGATGCTCCGGCCCCAGATCATCGGCCAAAGCCTGTAACCGGCTCTCGGAACGTGCTGAAAGGATCAACCTTGCGCCTTTTGTGGCCCATTCACGGGCCAGCGCCGCGCCGATGCCCTCACTGGCACCGATGATCCAGATCAGCTCGGGCCTATGCATGGGTCAGCTCTACTTGCACCACATCTGTGTGCCCTACGGCAAAAGACCCCGCACAGGCCCCCAGATAATAGCGCCAGTTGCGCAAGAACCCGTCGCCATAGCCCAGTTTTCTGATCCGGTCGGATTGCGCCGCCAAACGGGCATCCCAAGCCGCACAGGTACGGGCATAATCCGCCCCGAAAGCATGGCTGTCCGTGACGGTGAGACCCGCACGCTGTGCCTGCGCGCGGATCGCGGCATCACACAACAACATCCCGCCGGGAAAAGTATATTGGCGGATATAATCCGAGGTGCGCCGGTAGGTGGCAAAATAATCATCCTGCACGGTGATGGCCTGCACCATCGCCCGTCCGTTCTGTGCCAGCCGCGCCTTGAGGGTGGCAAAATAGGTTGGCCAATAGTTTTGACCCACGGCTTCGATCATCTCTATCGACACGATGCCATCATATTTCCCGTCACAATCGCGGTAATCCTGCAAACGGATGTCGGCTCGCCCGTCCAGCCGCGCATCAGCATAGCCTTTTTGGCTGGGGGAAATCGTCAGCCCCGTCACATGCCGCCCTGCATCCGCTGCCCGTTCGGCAAATCCGCCCCAGCCACAGCCAACCTCAAGCAGCTTTTCAGCCTTGGCCAAGCGATCCAGAATACGATCATATTTGCGGTTTTGCCCGCGCAGCAGATCAGTGTCATCCTTGGTGAAAATGGCCGAAGAATACGTCATGCTTTCGTCCAGCCAAAGCTGGTAAAATTCATTACCCACATCGTAATGCGCCCGAATATTGCGCGACGCGCCTTTGCGTGAATTGGCCCGCATCACCCGGTTGGCGATCCGGTATTTCAACGTGTTCCAGAACCCCGCATAGGCAAAGCCCTGAAAGCGTTGCAGATTTTGCAACGCGACAATTGTCAGATCGGCAATTGATGCGGTTTCCCACAATCCCGCCACATAGGTTTCACCCAATCCGATATCGCCCCGCGCCGCGATGGCCGTGACCACCGACCAGTCATAAATCCGCATTTCAGCAGCAGGGCTGCCCGCGCCAAAATCGTAAATCTCGCCTTCGGGGGTGCGCAGGCGCAGACTGCCTTTTTCGATTTGGGCACAAGTGTCCAGAAAATCACGTTTTATGCGGTTGGTCAGGAAATACATCAGCTCACCTCGGAATTAGGGGGTGTGGGACGGCTGCGATAGGACGCGCCCTTGAGTTTCAGGCGCAAGGCCTGCCAATAGATCAGCGCAATGGTGCGCAATGCGCCAAACGGGCGGCGCAGGCCTGCACGTAAAATGCCACCGCTGGTTAAGGGTTTACGCAGCCCTGACAGGGTTGCGGTGACGCCCTCTTTGCCGTCACGGTGCAGAATGCGAATGGCAATCTGATCGTCGCGCAGATCAAAGCCAAAGGTGTATTCGCCCGATACCTTTTGAAATGGCGAGACATGCAAGGCTTTGGTTTTAATGATCTGCGCTTGCGCGGTGATCGCGGCAAAATCGGGCAGATGGCACAGGTAGGAATGGCGGTCCTGAAACGGTGTGGACACCTCGGCAATCACCGCCAGCAAATCGTCACCGCGATAGGCCAGCCAGAAACTGACCGGATTGAACACATAGCCCAGAAACCGCGGCTGCGTCAGCAGGCGCAACCCCAGATCACGCTCTGCAAGCCCATAGGCTTCAAGCACATCACGCGCCCAAGCGGCACCGCGCCCGTCCCGTAACGGCCCACCATGATCCTTGTCGTATACCGACATCAGATTGAACCGGTTGCGCGAAAACAGGGCCGGCGTATCCGCCCCCGTTTCCGGATCAATCATAACATAATCAACACCATAGCGAAATCCGTGCCGGATCGCGCCGCGCCGGCGATGGGTGGTCACCCCTGCGACATGTTCGGGGGCAAAGCTCATGCGATCTGCCGATCCATCATCCGTGCAATCCGTGCGGCGCTGGCAAAGCCGTCTTCGTGAAACCCGTGGCGCGTATAGGCGCCCGCGAACCAGGTGTTGTTGTCCCCCTGCAAGCCGCGCAATTGGTCCTGGGCAGTCAGGGCAGCGGCATCAAACACCGGATGACGAAAGGTGGTTTGATCATAGATCAAATGTTCCGGCACCGGATCAGAGGGGTTAAGCGACACAAAAAGCGGGTCGCTTTCGGGGATATTCTGCAATCGGTTCATCCAGTAGGTAACACCAATCGCCGGTTCGGGACGGGTGGTATCCGCCTTGTACACCCAACTGGACCAAACCGCGCGGCGGCGCGGCATCTGGGCCGTATCGCGGTGCAGGATCACCTGATTGTCCTGAAACCGGATCGCAGACAGGGCCGCGTGTTCCGGTTCAGTGGGGTTTGACAACAGGCGCAACGCCTGATCGGGATGGCAGGCGAAAATGACCTGATCAAAGGGGTCATGCGGGCCCGCGCTGCTGTGCACCTGCGAGTGCAACCCGTCGCGGGTTACCCTCTGCACCGCCGTGCCGGTGCGGATCGCAACACCACGCCCGCGCAGGTGCCGTTCCAGCCGTTTCACATATTCGATGCTGCCGCCCTCGACCGTCCACCATTGATGCTGGCCCGAGGTGCTGAGCAAAGCGTGGTTGCGGAAGAACCGCACCAGGGCGCGGGCCGGAAACAACCGGATCTTGTCAGGCGGAGTGGACCAGATCGCACCACAGAGTGGCATCAGATAATAGCGCTGGAACCAGTCTCCGAGATTCAGATCATCCATGAAATCACCGATACTGGCGGTGCTGTCCTCTGGCAGGGTTTCCGCCTTTTTGTTGAACCGCAGGATGTCGCGCACCATGCGCGCAAACGCGGGCCGCAACAGGTTGCGCGGCTGTGCTGCAAGCGACGCGAGATCGCGCAGCGCATATTCGATCTGTCCATTGTTGATGCTGGCCCCAAAACCCATGTCGCTTTTGGCAACCGGCACATCCAGATCCTGAAACATCCGGGTCAGATGCGGGTAATTGGCATAGTTGAAGACAATAAATCCGGTATCGACCGGTTGATCCCCGTTCAGCCCCGCCATCACGGTGCGCGCATGGCCCCCCAGACGCGGCGCCGCTTCAAAAACGGTCACAGCATGATGCGGAGCCAACAGATAGGCCGACGCAAGGCCGGAAATCCCGCCTCCGATCACCGCAATGCGTTGGGGACGGAGGGGAAGGGCATCAAAAGACATAAGGACTCCGGTAGGTTGTTCAGGATTGTTACGGCGCGGCACAAAATTCGGATCAAAAAATGATCCGTCTTTTATCGCCCCCCGTAATGAGATTATGTTGACCCTGAGCCGCCCAAATGAATCTGCCGCCCCCCGCCCTGCTCAGGGGCTGCGAAAGGACATGCCACAGGTGACGCCACCGTCCCGCCACGTCTCGCCGCAGACCACATGGATGCTGTTGGTGCGCGACAATCGTGATCGTGCGGCCTTTGGGCTGTTGTTCGATCACTTTGCGCCGCGCCTGAAGGGATTCGTCATGCGCTCTGGCACCCCCGCCGGACAGGCCGAAGAAATTGTTCAGGACGTGATGTTAACCGTCTGGCGTAAATCGGCGCAGTTTGACCCGACCCGCGCACAGGTATCGGCATGGATTTACCAGATCGCCCGCAATCGCCAGATTGACGTACTGCGCAAGGAAAACCGCCCGCTGCCCGAGGTCTTGGCCGAAGACCCCGACACCGAACCCGACGCCAGCCAGATACTGGCGGTCGATCAGGAAAACCGCGAACTGCAAAACGCGCTGTCACGGCTCAAGGCCGATCAGCGCGAGATTATCGAAAAAGCCTATCTGGGCGAATTGACCCATCAGGAAATTCGCAGCCAGACCGGCCTGCCGCTTGGCACAATCAAATCCCGTATCCGACTGGCGCTGCAACGGCTGCGCCATGAGCTGAAGGACATGCGTTAAGATGACCGCAATCAATCACCACACCCCTGACGCGGTGCTGGCGGCCTATGCCTCTGGCAATCTGGCACATCCCTTTGCGCTGGTTGTGGCCGCCCATATTTCCCTCTGCCTTACGTGTCGCGCCGGATTTGAAGCACATCAGATGGCGGGTGGTGCCATTCTGGACGGCACACAGGGCATGGGCATTTCCGACGGCCTGAAATCCGGCACGATGGCGCTGCTGGATGATCCTGCCCCTGTGGAAGTGTCCTATGCGCGTACCGGTGTTTTTCCCGCCCCGGTCATGGCGGCGCTCAAGGGCAAGCCGCCGCGCTGGAAATCACTGGGCTTGGGCGTGCGGCAAAGCATCCTGTCCGAAGGGCGCGAAGGATCAGCGCGGCTGTTGTATATTCCGCCGGGTCAGGCGGTGCCGGATCACAGCCACAACGGCTTGGAACTGACGCTGGTGTTGCAAGGCAGTTTCAGCGATGAAACCGGGCGTTTTGGGGTCGGGGATCTGGAAGTCGCGGATCAGGATGTCGAACACACGCCAACCGCCGATGCGGGTGCGCCCTGTATCTGTCTGGCGGCCACGGATGCGCCGCTGCGTTTTAACGCCTTTATCCCGCGTTTGTTGCAGCCCCTGTTTCGCATCTAGTGCCGCATCTGGCGTGACATGCTGGCACGAACTACAGGTTGATGTCCGCAGGCAGACGCGCCGCAGCGATGGTTCTGGCATTGGCAAGGTCATTTTCCTCGGCGCGCTGCACCGCATCATCACGCGACAGCCCATGTGCCAGCCAACGCGCAACCAAGCGGGTTTTCAGCACCTCAATCGGCACATCCAGCCGGATCGACAGATCCCAACAGGCACTTAGATCCCGCCAGACCGGCGCATCAAACAAAAGGTAATTGCCCTCGATGATCAAGGTATCACAGTCAGGCGACACCCGACCGCCCCCCGCAAGGGCGATGTCACGGGTGCGATCAAAAGTCGGATAATAGACCTCTGGTTCCTGCTTGAGCCGCGCCACGAGATGACAAAACCCCGCGACATCAAAGGTATCAGGCGCGCCTTTGGTCTTGAGCAACCCGCGTTCGATCAGGAACTGGTTGTGCAGGTGAAACCCGTCCATCGGCACCACCTGTGCCACACAGCCCTGCCTGTTCAATTGATCCGCCAGCAATTCCGCCGTGGTGGATTTGCCACTGGCTGGGGCCCCCACCAATGCCACCAACCGCCGCCGCCCTGCATAGGGCACGGTGCGGATCTGTTCACTGATTTCACTAAAGGTCAGGGCCGTTTCGGTCATCTATCCTCGGGGGTTGTTTGGTGCCGGTCATAAAGACCATTGCACCAGATATTGTCTGCTCGTGTGGGTCAATCTCAAAGCGGCGCCCCATCAGGAAATTTGCTGTCCTTGTGACCATGTGTTTTTCAACACCACATCGCGCCCTGCCGCACAAAAACGGATCAGATCACCCCGACGGCCAAGGGCAATTTCACCCCGATCATCAAAGCCGACGGATTTGGCCGGTGTTGCCGTGACCGTCGCAATCGCCCGTGGCAGATCGCCCCAGATTTCGCTCAAGGAAACCGCCGCCATCAACAGGCCGGCAGGCACATAATCGGAGGACAGAATATCCAGCCGGTCAATTTCGGCCAGACGCGCGGCCGCAACATTGCCCGAATGTGACCCGCCACGCACAATATTTGGCGCGCCCATGATCGTGGCAATGCCCCGTTCAAAACAGGCATTCGCAGCTTCGATTGTTGTGGGAAATTCCGCCAGGGTCACACCTTGGCGGTGGCTTTGTGCAACCTGAGGTGCCGTCGTATCGTCATGGCTTGCCAGCGTGGCCCCATAGCGCGCGGCGGCCGCCACTGTAGCAGCTTCATGTTTGGCACCCAGATCTTTTTGCAGGCCCAGTAGGAAACCCACATAATCCTCGAACTGGGCCGCATCCAGACCGTGTTTGCCGCAGACATATTCCTTGAATTTATCCACATCGGCAAATTGCCGTTGTCCCGGGGTGTGATCCATCATCGACACAATCCCGACCCTGTCAGTCGGGCCAAATTCGGCCAGTTCATCGCTCAGTGTTTCGGAACATATCTCGGCCCGCAAATGCAGATGGTGGCTGATTTTCAAAAGCCCCGCATCCCGCAGGCTGGCGATTTCATCGGCGGTTTGACGGGCATATTTGCCATAGTTCTTGCGCGTGTCCGACACGATGGACCCGACGCGGATCGCATCGAAAACCGTGGTGATGCCCGTCGCGGCCAATTCCCTGTCATGGGCAATGATGGCGGCGCGGTGGGGCCAGTTCACTTTGGGGCGCGGCGCGAGGTGGCGTTCAAGGTTGTCAGTATGCAATTCGACCAAGCCGGGGGCGATGTAATCCCCCTGCATATCAAGCGCGCCCGCCGGCACTGAGCTGCCGCTGGCGATGTCGCTGATATGTCCGTCGGTGATCTGGATTGAACCGCTGATGACATCATCGGCAAGGACAATACGTGCGTTTGCAAGAAGAAGGTTCTGTGTCATGTGCGTGTCACGCTAATCTGGCAAATGCCGTAAAAATTGTGAGGGAAAGATGTTCGAACGATATGCAGTTTTTTACACAGCCTCCGCTGGGGCGTTTGCTGATTTTGGCGCAGCATGGCTGGGGTGGGATTCGGCCACAGCACAGCGGGTCGATCACCCAGAAGGCACCGGGCTGGACCTTGGAAAACTGACAAGAACCCCACGCAAATACGGTTTTCACGCCACCCTGAAAGCGCCGTTTCATCTGGCCGATGGCCAATCCGAACCGGCGTTGAAAGAGGCCGTCACAGCATTGGCCAAGCGTCAAAAACCTGTGGCTTTGGGCAAGTTGGCCCTGGATCACGGGCATGGATTTCTGGCGCTGCGTCCGACATTTGATCCGGCACCGCTGCGCGATCTGGTGGGGGATATCGTGCGTGATCTGGACAGATTTCGCGCCCCGCTTGGTGCGGCAGATATCGCGCGACGCCGCAAAGCCAGACTGACCCCGCGACAGGACCAGCAAATGCTGGACTGGGGGTATCCCTATATTTTCGAGGATTTCAATTTCCATATGACCCTGTCGGGGTTTCTGCCCGCCGCACAGGCCGCGCCCGTCCTGCCAGTACTTGAACAGGCCCTTGCGCCGGTTTTGCCCGCCGCGCCGGTTCTGGATGCGATCACCCTGATGGGGCAGGACGGGGCAGGATTGTTTCATCAAATACACCGCGCTGCCCTTTCCGCCTGAAGACTGCGGTGCAACGCAGCAACGGTCTGTGACAATGGTCCGTCATTTTGAAGAATCGTGACGTCCAGACCTTCAGGAATGCCCCGCGTTGCCTGCGCCAGCCGCGCGGTGATTTCTGCGGCACTCTCGCGGCCCCGCTGTGTCAAACGGTGCGCCAGCGCCGCAGCAGAGGCCGTCAAAAGCACAATGCGGCCCTGCCGAAACAGCTTGAGTGCCTCGGGCAACATGCTGCGCGACAAATTGGCCAGAACATCATGCCCTGTATCCAGATCGGCAAGGATGTTGCGGGCAATCCCGTAGCGCAGCCCATGGGCCTGCCAATGCAGAACAAAAGCCCCGGCATCCATGCGCCGCTGGAATTCCGGCAGGGTGACGCTCTCAAAATCCTCGCCACCGGCATCCGGCGCGCGGGTGATCACCCGCCGTGCCAGAACATAGCCGTCATAATCCGCCGCCAGTGCCGACATCACACTGTCCTTGCCAACACCGGACGGGCCGACAATTGCAATAAAGCGCCCCGTCATGCCGGAGCCCCGGGGGTGAAACCGGTCACATCAATCACCCGATCACAGATCGCGTCCCGCGCGGCATGGTCATGGAAAATCCCGATGATCGCAGCCCCCCGCGCTTTGGCCTCATGGATCATCGCAATCACCACTTCGCGGTTGGCCGCATCAAGGCTGGCGGTCGGTTCATCCAGCAGTAGCGCCGGATAGGGATAGGCAAATCCGCGTGCGATATTGACCCGCTGTTGTTCACCGCCCGAAAATGTTGTCGGACTGAGCGGCCACAGGGCTTCGGGAATGTTCAGACGGGTCAGCAGGATCCTGGCCCGCGCCTGTGCCTCGCCTGCTGTGCTGCCCGTGCGCAGCAGCGGTTCACCCACCACATCAAGCGTGGAAACACGCGGGACCACCCGCAGAAACTGGCTGACATAGCCCAAGGTATCGCGGCGCAATTGCAAAATTTCACGCGGCGCGGCGCGGGCAACATCCAGACCGTTGATTTCGATCTTGCCCCCCGCCGTCAGGTAATTGCCGTAAATCATCCGCATCAGGGTCGATTTTCCGGCCCCCGAGGCCCCGACCAGCGCGACACATTCACCCGCCTCTACATCAAGGCTGGCCCCCGCCATCACCTGAATGACCGCGCTGCCCTGATTGTGCAGCACAAAGGATTTCGAAACATTATCAATATGAATCATCACATCAGACCTGCAAAACAGAGGAAACAAGAAGCTGGGTATAAGCATGTTGGGGATCATCCAGCACCTGATCGGTCAGGCCGGTTTCCACCACACGCCCGTCCTTCATCACCATCAAGCGGTCCGCCAACAGACGCACAACCGCCAGATCGTGGGTCACGATGATCGCGCTAAGGTTCATCTCGCGCACCAGATTACGCAGCAGATCAAGCAGCCGCGCCTGCACGCTGACATCCAGCCCGCCCGTGGGTTCATCCATAAACACCAGCCGCGGCCCCGTCACCAGATTGCGGGCAATCTGCAAGCGCTGCTGCATCCCGCCGGAAAACGCGGTGGGGCGGTCGTCAATGCGGTCTTCGCGGATTTCAACGCGGCCCAGCCAATCCACCGCACGGGCACGGATTTCCCCGTAATGGCGTGCGTTTACCGCCATCAACCGTTCCCCGACATTGCCGCCCGCACTGACATTCATACGCAGCCCGTCACGGGCATGTTGATGCACAAAGGCCCAGTCCGTCCGCGCCAGCATCCGCCGCTCCGGTTCGTTCATGGTAACCGTATCGCGCAGCCCGTCAGCACGGGTGTCAAAGCACACCGAACCCGCATCGGGTGTCAGATGTCCTGCCAGACAATTCAGCAAGGTTGATTTTCCTGATCCGCTTTCACCAACGATGCCAATGACTTCGCCGGGGTAGAGATCAAAAGACACATCCGCGCAGCCGATGCGCTGGCCATAAAATTTGGCGAGGCCGGAAACCTCAAGCAACGGTGTCATGCCGCGTCCTCCTCAAAGGGTACACCCTGTGCACCGACATGCCCCGCCGCGCGACGCGTGGTGCAATAATCCGTGTCCGAACACATGAACATCCGCCCCCCCACATCATCCACAATCAATTCATCCAGATAGCTGTCGCTGGCCCCGCAAAGCCCGCAGGGATGCGCGGCCTTGGTCGGTTCAAATGGAAAATCCTCAAAATCAAGGCTCACCACCTGCGTATAGGGCGGCACCGCATAGATCCGCTGTTCACGCCCTGCGCCAAACAATTGGATGGCTTCCATTTCCAGCTTTGGATTGTCGAATTTCGGGATTGGCGAGGGGTCCATCACATAGCGCCCCTCCACTTTGACCGGATAGGCATAGGCGGTGGCAATGGCCCCGTGCTGGCTGATGTCTTCGTATAATTTCACATGCATCAGCCCGTATTCTTGCAGGCTGTGCATCTTGCGGGTTTCCACTTCGGAGGGTTCAAGAAACCGCAGCGGTTCGGGTATCGGCACCTGATAGACCAGTATCTGATCCTTGTTCAGCGGGGTTTCGGGAATCCGGTGGCGGGTTTGAATCACGCTCGCTGCTGCGGTGGCTTCGGTCACGGCGACACCGGCGGTCTTTTCAAAGAAACGCCGGATCGACACCGCATTGGTGGTGTCATCCGCACCCTGATCAATCACCTTGAGGGTGTCATCGGGCATCAACACCGCCGCTGAAACCTGCACGCCGCCGGTGCCCCAACCATAGGGCATCGGCATTTCGCGGCTGGCAAACGGCACCTGATAGCCCGGCACCGCCAGCCCTTTCAGAATGGCGCGGCGGATCATCCTTTTGGTCTGCTCATCCAGATAGGCAAAGTTGTAATCGGTCATTCTGCGGCCTCCTGATGGCGCGCGCCGGCCTCGCGGCGCAGCTTGCGGATCAGTTCAAGTTCGGATTGAAAATCAACGTAATGGGGCAATTTGATATGTTCCAGAAACCCCGTCGCCTGAATGTTATCCGCGTGATACAACACAAATTCCTCGTCCTGCGCGGGGGCGCCGACATTGTCCTCGCCCAGTTCCTTCCAACGCAGGGCGCGGTCCACCAGTGCCATTGAAATGGCCTTGCGTTCACTCATACCAAACACCAGCCCATAGCCACGGGTGAATTGCGGCGGTTCGGTTTTCGACCCCTGAAACTGGTTCACGGTCTCACATTCAGTGACGGTGATTTCACCGATATCAATGGCAAAACCCAATTCGGGGATCTCCATTTCAACCGCCACCGTGCCAATGCGCAATTCGGCAACAAAGGCGTGGTTGCGCGCATAGCCACGCTGGGTGGAATAGGCCATGCCAAGGATAAACCCCTCATCGCCACGGGTCAGCGATTGCAGGCGCAGGGCGCGATCCGCCGGCAGTTCCAGCGGCGCGCGGGTCAGATCCGGCGGGGTTTCCGGCCCTTCTGGTTCGGGCTGGATCAATCCCTCGCGGCCCAGAAAATCCATCACATGCGGCACCGGATCCTGACGCGGCGTGGTCTCCTCTGCCGCGAGGCCAGCCTCGCCATCCGCGGCCAGTTTGAAATCCAGCAGGCGGTGGGTGTAATCAAAGGTTGGCCCCAAAATCTGACCCCCCGGCGCATCCTTGAAAGTCGCGGACACGCGGCGGTCACAGGCCATGCCATCGGTCTCAATCGGGTTGGACCCACCAAAACGGGGCAGCGTAGTGCGATAGGCGCGGATCAGAAAGATCGCTTCGATCAGATCCCCGCGCGATTGTTTGATGGCCAAAGCGGCAAGATCGGGATCAAACAACGAACCTTCGGCCATCACCCGATTGACCGCGAGGCTTAATTGTTCGCGGATTTGCGCGACCGACACTTCGGCAACATCAGGATCGCCGCGCCGTTCTTCGGCCAGCCAGGCATGGGCGTTGTCAATCGCCTTTTCGCCCCCTTTAACAGCTACATACATCAGGACACCTGTGTGGAACGCGGCAAACCGGCAAGGCGGTCACCATGGGTAAAATAGAAATCCAGCCCCAAGGGAAACAAGGCCCTGTTGCGTTGGAAAGCGGCGGTTTCGGGCAGAGACAATACTGCCTGATCCTTGATGCCGGGGCCGGACAACACCGCCCCTGCGGCCGACAAGGCAGGCAGTTCCACAATCAATGTTGCGGAACGATCGGGATATTCCGAAGTGCCAATGGCAAAATCCGCCAACGGCAAGGCCTGCCAGGGACCAACCGCAAAGAGCGCCTGCCCGGCATCGACCAGCGGCGCGCCGGTGTGAAAGGTGATCCAGTTGCGCAGATCGGATGTGTCGTGGCTCGGGGCCAGAAACACCGGCGTTTCAGGATCACAGAGTGTCAGCAGGATCACCCCTGCCGCCACAGACAAAGGCGCGGGGGGCAGGGCGCCGGTCACGGTATGAATGTCACCGGGGCGTGCCAACGCCGTCATGATCGCCCGAAACGCCACCGCTGATTGTGCAGGCGCCTCCAGAAATCCGCCTTCAAGGGCCGTTGTCTGCATCAATCTTCTCCTCTGACCATCGTGAAGAAATCCACCTTGGTCGCCGCAGCTTTGGCGGCGCGTCCGGTTTTTGTGGCGTGCATGGCGTCCCGCAATGGCTGCAAGATTTTGTCTTCGACTGCGCCTGCGGCCCTGGTCTGCATCAGCGCGTCAATCAGGGCCGCCTGCGCGACCTTTTCCTTGCTGCGGCCCTGCACATAGCCATGCCCGATGGTGCCATCCGCCAGCTTGACCGAACAGCGCGTCACCGTCATTTCGCCCAGATTGAACGCAGCACCGATGGCCCCAGCGCGGCCCCGCACCATGACGCCGCCAATTTCGGGAGCGCGGATAAAGGCATATTCCGGCGCAGCGCCATAGTTCTGCCAAAGGCGGTCAAGCTGCTGTGGCGGCGCTTTGGCCAGCAGGCTCATCCAGTGCTGGCGGGCTTTTGTTTGATCCGGTGCGGCTTGCATCTAGACATCTTTCGCGATTACTATACAACTAGACAAATACTATACCGATCCGCGCAAAAACCCAATCCACCTTTCTGTGAAATTTTGATGACAGCATGACACGCACCCCGATCTGGCAGGCCATCGCTGCGGCGCTGAAAAGCGACATCGCCAATCTGCATTACGCCGCCGGAGACAAATTGCCGACCGAAGCGGCGCTTGCGGCGCGGTTCGGGGTCAATCGCCACACGGTGCGGCGGGCGCTCAAGGCGTTGGCCGAGGACGGGTTGGTCCATGCCCGCCGTGGCGCCGGGGTTTTTGTGACGCTCACGCCCACCGATTACCCCATTAGCCGCCGCGTGCGGTTTCACCAGAACCTGACCGCAGCGGGGCGGATACCGGCCAAGGATATTTTGCACCTCGCGACACGGGCCGGTGACACACAGGAATGCGCCGCGTTGAATTTGCAGACCGGTGCGCGGGTCCATGCCTATGAAGGCTTGTCACTGGCGGATGGCCAGCCCATCGCGCTGTTTCGCAGCATCTTTCCGGCAGAGCGGTTTCCAGACCTTTGCGCATTGATCCACGACAGCCATTCCGTCACCGAGGCGCTTAATGCCGCTGGCGTCACCGATTACACCCGCGCCAGCACACGGTTTAATGCTCTCATCGCTTCGGCAACGCAGGCGCTGCATCTGCAATTGTCTGAAGGCGCCCCGATCCTGCGCACCACCAGCGTCAACATCGACAGTGATGCGATCCCGGTTGAATACGGTCAAACCTGGTTTGCGGGGGATCGGGTAACGCTGACTGTCAGTGATCCCTGAACCCCGATAGACCGCCAACGTCATTCGTACCGTTCAAGAAATTCCTCGGCCCTGAGCGCGCGAAAATCATCAAGGGTCTGGTGCAGTTTTTCATGCGGCCAGTCCCACCAGGCCAGTGCCAGCATCCGCGCGGCAGTTTTATCGTCAAAACGCGCCCGCAGCGGCGTGGCCGGAATGCCCGCAACAATCATATAGGGCGGCACGTCTTTGGTGACGATGGCCCCGCCTGCCACAACACTGCCATGCCCAAGCGTTACGTCGGGGCGGATCTGCGCCCCGTGCCCCAACCATGTGTCATGGCCAATTTTTGCCTGACGGCTGCGGCGATGGGCGAACCAATCATCATCCGGGCTGGCCCCGTCAAAATAATCCGCTGACCGATAGTGGAAATGATGCAGGCTGGCCTTTTCCAGCGGATGATCCGTGGCCCCGATCCGCACATAGCTGGCGATATTCGAAAACTTGCCGACAGCGGCATTGGCAATATCCGCATAGCGATCACAATAGGAATAATCACCGATCACACTATGGGCAAGGCGGCTGCCTTTGCCGATCTCGACGTAACGCCCGAATGTCGTATCCGTGACTTCACACTCGGGATGCAGAAACGGCGCGGCTTCGGTTAATCTGGCCATTTAATGCCCGCCCTCATCGCCTTTGATCAGCTTGCGGCGCAGCCAACCCGAAACACTGTCGATGATCATCACCATCAAGATGATCAGCACGATATAATAAGACACTTCTTCCCAATCCTTTTGCGTCACGATCGCCTGAGTAAGCAACAGACCAATGCCACCCCCGGTAATCGCCCCGATGATCGTGGCGGAACGGGTGTTTGATTCAAGGTAATACAGGATCTGTGACAGCAAGATCGGCGTGATCTGGGGAATAACCCCAAAGCGGTAACGTTGCAGCGGCTTGGCCCCCGTAGAGCTGATACCTTCGATCTGTTTGCCATCCACGTTTTCCAACGCTTCCGAGAACATCTTGCCAAAAGAACCGGTGTCGGTCAGCAGGATCGCCAAGGTTCCGGTCAACGGGCCGGGGCCAAAGGCCCGGGACAAAACGATGGTCCAGATCAACCCATCCACACCGCGCAGAAAATCAAAGACGCGCCGCGCCGCGAACCGTACCGCACCGAGCGGGGCAAAATTCTTGGCCGCAAGAAAACCCAGCGGCAGCGCAATCATCGCCGCGCCGAATGTCCCCAGAAACGCCATCAGAACGGTTTCCACCAGCGCCCATGCCACATCGCCATGACGCCACATTTTATTGGTCCAGAAATCATTGAAGATCGTCCCTGCCTCACCCGAGAATGCCCGCGACGCCAAGGTTCCAATCCCCATGTTGTAATAGGGGCTGTCGAGGGTGAAAAAGAACAATTCCCAGCCGGCGGAATATTTGAAAACCTCGGCACGGTTTCGGGTCACGGTTAAACGCCCAGCGTCACTCAGCACCATCAGACGGTTTTTGGAAGCGCTGATGAAATCCGGCACCAGGCCTGCGGGCAGGACCGCATTCACGCCCCCCGCCCCCGGTGTGGTTTCGATCATCCCATAGCCGGGCAGATCATAGGTCACTTTATCCCCAAAGGTCACCACATGGCCGTGCCCCAGATCAATCAAAGTGTCCTCGCCCAGCGTCACCCAATCCGGTCCACTGCCTTGGGGGTACCGGCCTTTGCGCTCGCCTTCGATGGCAATTTCAACACGGCCATCACGGTTGTCGCGGGTGACATGGGTCTTGTAGCTGTAGATGTCCGACACCAAACTCTTGGCATTGTTGAGATTAACCCGGTCGCTCAGCCCCGGCATGTCAAAGGCAAAGAAAATATAGATGAAATACAACAAGACCAGCGTAGGCAGGGCCAAGGCACCGATCCGCTTGATCTGAAATCGGGTCAGGGTCTGGGCCTGAAGGACAGAAACACTCATGGATGCAGCTCCTGCAATTTTGCGCCATGGGTCAGGCGGTTTCTGACAAGGCTGGATATTTGATCGACCACCACAATGGTCAGAAACAAAAGAATAAAGATCGCCGCGGCTTCGTCGAATTTGCCCTGACCCCAGCTCATGGTGTTGCGCAGGTCATAGCCAATGCCACCCGCGCCAACGAACCCCAGAATGGCAGAGGCGCGGATGTTGATTTCAAACCGCAACAACGCATAACTCAGGTAATTCGGCGCAACCTGCGGCACCACGCCAAGGATCATCCGCTGCACCCATGAGGCCCCGACAGAAGACAGGCCCTCAACAGGTTTGAGCGCGGCGTTTTCGTTCACTTCGGAAAATAACTTACCCAAGGCACCGACGGTATGCAGGGCAATGGCAATCATCGCCGGCACCGGCCCGCCCCCGAGCAGAAAAATCAGCACCAGCGCAATCACGATTTCCGGCACAGCACGCAATATGTCCAGCACCCGCCGCAACGGTCCGACCAGCCAATTCACAGGGGCCAGCCCGCGTGTCACCAAGAGCGACATCACAAACCCCAGCATCGCCCCCACCAAGGTTGACGCCGCTGCGATATTGACGGTTTCAATCAAGGACGGCAGGTATTTCACCAAATACCCCGGCATCAGATGCGCCCGCTCGATGGCTTCGCCGATCACATCACCGGGAAAGTCAAAAACATTGGGCAGCCCGTTCCAGAAACCACCGGCATTGCGGGCATCCGCCGTATAGAATCCGGCGGTTATCATGGCCACAAACACAATCAACAGGATCATGTTCATAAGCCGCTTTGAACGGACCTGTGCCAGATAGGTTTGCTGAAGTGTGATGATGGCAGTGGCCGTATGGGCAGTGATCTCTGTCATGCGCTTTCCTATAAAAACGCAGGCCCCGCGCGGTGGCGGAACCTGCACATTGTCAACTCTGACGCAGATCAGTTGGATTTTGCCTTGCGGGCTTCGACGATAGACACATAGGCGTCATGAGTGATCGGATCAAAACCAAGGCTCTCACCCGCGGCAACGCCATAAGCACATTCCGGATCGGATTCGAAAAGACCGTCAACATAGGCTGTCATCTTGGCTTTGACGTCGGCGGGCAGGTCTTTGCGCAGCACAACCGGACCTTCCGGGATCGGCTTGGACCGCCAGATTTCCACCAGATCATTCATGTCGACCAGACCCGCATCCACCGCCTTGCGCAATGCCCCGGAATTATACCCGTCTTCCCAGTTGCCCTGACCGTCAGCCCAGGTCACGCCGCCGTCGATGTCACCGTTGTTGACTGCAACAATCGTCTGCTCGTGACCGCCGGTGAATTTGACCTCTCCGAAATACTCACCGCTTTGCATGGTGATCTTGTCACTGTGCTGGGGGATTTCGATGGAGGGAATCAGATAGCCGGAGGTGGAGTTCGGATCGCCAAAGCCGAATACTTTGCCTGCCATGTCTTCCAGCGAGGTGATGCCTGAATCCTTGCGGGCAAAACCGATGGAATGATACCCGTAAGACCCATCAAGGTTGATCTTTACCAAGACTGGCTCAACCGCTTCGGGGTTCTGCAGATACACCGCCGCATAGCCGGACGCGCCGAGCCAGGCCATGTCCAAAGTGCCGCCCAACAGGCCCTGAATGACACCATTGTAATCGGCAGGGGCGAACAATTTGGTTTCAACACCCAGCAGTTCTTCGGTCTGGGCGCGCAGACATTCGTTTGAATTCAGACGGTCTTGGGCGTTTTCACCCCCCAAAAGCCCGATGCGGAATTCGGTGATCTGGTGACCGTCAGCCAGTGCCGCACCGGTCAATGTTGTTGTGGCCAGCAGGGCCGCAATAAGATTTTTCATGTTGGTTCTCTCTCTTGGTGGTGGCCCCGCGACGGGGACCAAGGGTTTTCAAAGCGCCGCAACCGTGGGTTTGCGGGTCTTGTCGAGGGTTTCGATTTCGGTTGATGTTGTGGCCTCGGAAAACGAGGCATCCGCGCCATAAATGTCGCGCGCCACACCGGTGGTCAGCTGCGCGGGGGTGCCGTCAAAAACGATCCGCCCGTCGCGCATCCCGATGACCCGGTCACAATAGCGCCGCGCCGTATCCAGCGTGTGCAGATTGGCAATCACCATGCGCCCGTCTTCTTCGTGAATCTGGCGCAGGGATTGCATGACGATCTGGGCATTCATCGGGTCAAGCGATGCAATCGGTTCATCCGCAAGAATAATCCGCGGGTCTTGCATCAGGGCACGGGCAATTGCCACGCGCTGTTGCTGACCGCCCGACAAAGCCTCGGCGCGTTTGGGGGCATGTTCTGCAATGCCCAGACGGTCCAGAATTTCGATGGCCTGCAAAATATCCGCGCGCGGATACAGGTTGAACATCGTGGCCAGCGTGGACTGACGGTTCAACGTGCCGTGCAACACATTGGAGACCACATCCATCCGTGACACCAGATTGAACTGCTGAAAGATCATCGCACATTCGGATTGCCAGCGCCGTTTTGCAGCCCCCTTCAGCGTGGTAATGTCACGCCCGTCAAAGGTGATCTGCCCCGAAGTTGCCTCGGTCAGGCAATTAAGCATCCGCAGCAATGTCGATTTGCCAGCACCTGACCGCCCGATGATACCAATCATCGATGGTCGGTCCGCCGTGATGCTGACCTTTTCCACAGCGGTATTGCCACCGAACGATTTGGTCAGGTTGTGAATTTGTAACATGCAGCCCCCATCTTTGGGTCTGCGTGTACGGGATATTCCGAGTCAGGAATCTTGCAGTTTTGCGAAGATTTCGTAACACAGGGGGTTTCTTAACGCTGTTCGGCACTTTCCTGAATACCGCCAAGGCGGTGCAAGGGTCTGCGCTGGAACATGGGTACAGATCGAAGCGGATTCTAGATCGTCGGCCTGAACCTTTGCTCAATTCGCAGATGCCGAGGGGGCAAAACCTAATAATCCTGCCGTGCAATTTCGAGGATCAACACATCCGAAACGATATCCGCGCCCATGTCTTTTTGGGCCACGTCGCGCAGCGCAACACGCAGCATCGCAAGGTTGTTTGCTTCGGTAAATGCCCCGTCAAATCCGCCGATATTCGCGTGGTCAAACAACACCTGCAGAAATGAATCCCGCAGTTTGGGTTCGCGTTTAAACACACCGTCCTTGTTGCCTTCCCGCACCTCGATGCTCAGGGCCAGCACCACCAAAGCCACCACAGCCTTGTCTTTGACAATCGGCACAACAAATTGATTGTTCAATTTGACGTATTCCATTTCGGGCGGCGGGTTCTCAGGATCTTTCTCTTGCGCCTGAGGATGCTCTTCGTCAGTTTTGTGGTCCTCCTCATGTGCCATCGGTGCCTCCGGCGTCGGGCGCAAAAAAATACCAGCCCCGACACCGGCACCACAACCGATCAGCAAGAAAATCAGCGGGAGGATTTTTTTCAGCATGCGAAAACTCCTTAAAAGGGCGACACAACGTCCAGAATCTGTTGGCCAAGCCGCGGTTGTTGCACATCTGAAATCTGCCCGCGCCCGCCATATGACACCCGCGCCGACGCGATTTTATCGTAGGTCACTTCATTCTTGCGCGAGATATCTGCAGGCCGCACATAGCCCGTCACCAGCAGTTCACGCAGTTCAAAATTTACCCGCAGTTCCTGCGATCCCGCGATCGACAAAACGCCATTAGGCAGGACATCGACCACGGTCGCCGCAACCCGCAAAGTCAGCTTTTCTTTGCGCTTGACCGATCCATCACCCGAGGATGAGCTGGCTGAATTGATGTCCACCAGTTGGGCCGATGTCGCCCCTTCCGGCAGCTTTTGATCCAGCCGCTGCGGCAGGCCCGCCAAACCGTCTATGCCAAGCGTTTCCGAGCCGCTTCTTGACCGGCCCGAGGCATTTGAAATCTCTGCTTTTTCATCGATTTCAATAACGACGGTTAGAATATCGCCCTGTTGTAACGCGCGGCGATCCCCCAAAAGCGAATAGCGCGTGCCAGACCACAAGGATGCATGATCAACTGCGCGTTTTTCTTCAAGCCTCAGAGGTAAAGCCGAAGAGATCATCGCCGCATGTTCGCGTGTTTCAGCCGCGGCAGAAAAACCTGGTTCTTTGCCAATGTGATCACCACGACCGCATGCCACGAGCAAAGCGGCGATTGCTCCGAGGAAAAAGAAAAATTTCATACCAAATCCTAATAGGAAACGCGGATGCTGCCATCTGGCTGCACTTGACCAAAAAGCGTGGCGCGGGAATTCAGGTTCATCACCCGCAGGCGATCTCCGATGGCGCCGCGTTCCAATGCACGGCCCTCGGTAACAATCCACAAACCACTGGTTTCAAATCGTAATTTTACGATCTGGTTGCGGGTGACAATGGCCGGGGGGCCGATATCACCCGCCATGATCGGGCGGCCGGGGTAGAGCACCACCTGCGCTTCTTTCCCGATGACATCGCCCAGATTATCAAACCCTTGGACCGATGCACCGCTCCTGAGCACAAGATCAGATTCACCGATCAGCGCATGGGCGCGAATCGGGCGGGCGGGCACAACCACATCCGCAAGGCCCGACACCGCCAAGGCACAAGCAATGACCAGACCGAACACTTGCAGCCTCAAGAAGGGATAAAGACCTGTGAGCATCAGCGCACCTGTGTGGTAGCGCCCATCATCTGATCTGCGGCAGAGATGACCTTGGCATTCATTTCATAACCGCGCTGCGCCTCGATCAATTCGGTTATTTCACGCACCGCATCTACAGAACTATCTTCCAAGTAGCCTTGCCGCAAAGTGCCTAACCCGTCCTGGCCGGCGGTTGAAACCAATGCGGGGCCAGAGGCCTCGGTTTCCGCAAAAAGATTGCTGCCCAGCGCCTCCAGCCCTTTGGCATTGGAAAAACCGGTAAGGGTAAATTGCCCTAACAATTGCCCGGCGGCGTTATCTTCGAAATAGGCATAGACTTCGCCTTCCCCGTTGATCGACAGGTTGCGCGCATCGGCAGGGATCACGATTTCAGGCGCGACCGGATACCCGTCCGACGTCACGATGACCCCTTCACCGGTGCGCTTGAGCCCGCCATCACGGGTATAGGCCGCCTGACCCGATGGCAGGCGCACCTCAAAAAACCCTTGCCCGTCGATCGCAATATCCAGATCCCCCTGGGTTGCAGACAGGCTGCCTTGGGCAAGGTGAATCGAAACGGATGCGGGACGCACACCCAGCCCCAATTGGATACCTGTGGGCAAAACCGTGCCGTCAGAGGCATTTATCGCCCCCGCCCGCGCCATTTGTTGGTAGTGTAAATCGGCAAATTCGGCGCGGCGGGCATTGTATCCCGTTGTCGACATATTCGCGAGATTGTTTGAAATTGTCTCAACCCGCATTTGTTGGGCTGACATTCCGGTGGCCGCAATTTTCAATGCACGCATGGGCGGGATCCTTTCAAAAAAGGGGTTAAGTGGACAGGCTTTTCAGGGCAGAACGAATACGTTCATCTTCTGTTTCGAGAAAACTTTGACCAAGCTCATAGGCCCGTTGAACTTCGATCATCCGCGCCAATTGCCCCACAGCATTCACGTTCGAGTTTTCGATAAATCCTTGCAACACCCGCGCGGTTTCTGCCGGTTCAAATCCCGATTGCGCATCAAACATCACCCCGTCTTCGCGGATCATGCTGTTGGCCTCTACGGGTCGGACAATCCCGATTTGGCCAAGCGGCGTCCCGCCCGCAGAGATCGTCCCATCAGGCGAAATCGCAATCACCACACCGGGCGGGGCGAAAATCGGGGCGCCACCGGCATCCAGCACCGGAAATCCATCCGGCGTGACAAGATCCCCTTCGGCGCTGGGGGAAAAGGCCCCTGCCCGCGTCAGCCGCTCTCCCGCAGGGGTTTGGATCAGAAAATACCCGTCCCCTTCGATGGCCAGATCAAAGGTGCCGCCCGTCTTGGTCAACGCCCCCTGTACAAAAGAGGTTTGGCGCAGATTTCCCTGGCCCATCGACAAGGATGCATCTTGTTCCAGAGGTTTCACAAATTCACTAAAAATCAAACCTTCGGCGCGAAATCCCGTGGTCGCCATATTGGCAATGTTATTTGCCACGATCTGCATCTCGCGGGCCAATCCTGATTGCCGGCTCAGCGTTGTATATCCAGCGTTTTCCATCCTAGCCCCCAATGATCAGCGGGATGATCCGCTCATGGAAAAAGGACACCAGCATCTGGGTCATAAACCCCATCGACAGCCAGAAAACCGCGCCGATGGCCGCCAGTTTCGGCACAAAGGTTAGGGTCATTTCCTGTATCGAGGTTAACGCCTGCACCAGTCCGATGCTGACACCAGCCAAAAGCGCGACCGTCAGAATCGGCAGCGAAATCACCAAGGCAACCCAAAGTCCCTGCCTGAGCGTGTCAAAAAAGATCACCTCATTGAGCATCAGACCGGCATCCGCAGAATTTCCTGATAGGCCTCAACCACCTTGTTGCGCACGGTCACGGCGGTTTCGACCACCAGTTCGGTTTGCGCCAATGCAGTCACCAAAGCATGCGGATCGGCATCACCAACCATCGCAGATTTTGCCGTGGCTTCGCCCTCTGCCAATGTACTGGCGAAATCACCCATCAGGTTTTTCACTGCGGTGGCAGGCCCCGAAGGTTCTGTCGCGGGCCGCGCGGCGGTATATTTCTGTATGGCGGTAAGCCCTTTGATATCCATTCTGGATCTCCTTTGTTCTTTGCTTGATGTGTTAACGGCGCAGCAATTCCAGCAGCCCCGTTGACATCTTTCGAGTCTGTTCAAACATTTTGAGGTTTGCTTCATAGCTGCGCTGCGCTTCGCGGGCGTCAGCCAGTTCAATCAGCAGGTTCACGTTTGATCCATCGTAATTGCCCGCGTCATCGGCCAGCGGATGTGATGGATCGTGAATCTTTTCCAATTCAGAACGGTCAAGCCGCACCCGGCCCGGGGCGACCGTTGCCACCCCATCACCCGCGGAAAACGCCGTTTCAAAAGAAATGGTTTTACGCCGGTAGCCTGGCGTATCCGCATTGGAAATATTCTCTGATAGGTGGCGCAACCGTCTGGCTTGCGCCCGTAAACCGCTGGATGAAACGTCCAGAGCTTTTGAAAAATCGCTCATGCTAGCACCTCACGTTCTGATGGTGCTGCGCAAAATACCAAGCGCAGTCTTGTAAATGGCCAGGGCTTGGTCATGTTGGCGTTTAGCCGAGACCGATTTCAGCATTTCAGTCTCAAGCGACACTTTGTTGCCGTTTGGCGTTTCGTTGTCGCGCACCTCATAAGCGCCCTCAGTGACGCCCTCGGTTGGCCGCCCTGGGAAAATCCCGTTGAGATGTTTCTCTCTTGTGGCGCGCGGATGACCGGACCGCGCCTCCGGATCAAAATGAAGCTTGAATTCCGGCAAATCCCGCGCCGCATAGCCGGGGGTATCAGCGTTGGCGACATTTTGCGCGGTTATCGCCTGTTTCTGACCGGCGTACCGCGCCATCGCTGATGACATCCTGAACAGATCAAGGTTTTCAAACATCCGGGATTCTCCTCGGTAATCTCAACCAAGGCTTAACTGTGATTCCTTTAGAAAGAGTGAGCAGCCACCAAGGGAATGCCATGATCACTGCCAGCGATATCAGCGGCCTTGTTGCGCGAATTGATCACATGACCCCAGTGCATCAGGTTGGTCGTGTGCTGCAGGTCAGCGCGGGATTGATCCGTATTGCCGGCCTGGATCAGGTCGCCTGTATTGGCGATATCATTACAATCACCCGTAAAAACCTTCCCGATTTATTCGGCGAGATTGTTCAATTGCAAGATAATGTGCTCACGGCGCTTCCCGAAACTGCCCCGGATGGGGTTGCCTTGGCTGATCGGGTTATGATTTCGCGACATGCGGAGATTGCGCCAAGCGATCGCTGGATTGGCAGGGTAATTGATCCCTGGGGCAATCCTCTGGATGGCAAACCGCTGAGTCTCGGTGCAAAATCGCGTGAACTGCGGGCCAATCCGCCGCCTGCTGCCAAACGTCGTGCTTTGGGCCCGAGGTTGAACACCGGCATGACCATCACCAACACATTTCTGCCGGTTGCCAGCGGTCAGAGGATCGGTCTTTTTGCCGGTTCCGGCGTTGGCAAAAGCAGCCTTCTGGGGCAATTTGCCCGCTATATGTCTGCTGATGTGATTGTCATCGGCTTGATCGGAGAGCGCGGGCGCGAGTTACGACATTTTCTCGATGACATTCTCGGGGTGGAAGGCCAAAAGCGCACGGTGGTGGTGACCGCCACATCCGATCAATCCGCGCTATCCCGCCGCCGCTGCGCTTGGACAGCGATGGCCGTTGCAGAACACTTTCGCGATCAGGGGAAATCGGTTTTATTGCTGGCGGATTCGATCACCCGCTTTGCCGAGGCCCATCGCGAGGTC
Source organism: Sulfitobacter sp. (assembly GCA_047634585.1). Classification (GTDB taxonomy): domain Bacteria; phylum Pseudomonadota; class Alphaproteobacteria; order Rhodobacterales; family Rhodobacteraceae; genus Sulfitobacter. The sequence goes on from JBLIAN010000009.1 coordinate 50,987, forward strand.
GCCGTTGCAGCAGGGGAAGCACCGGTTTTGCGCGGGTATCCCCCCTCAACCGCCCATCAAATTATGCGCCTGTGTGAACGTGCCGGCCCCGGCATGGGCAGCCAGGGTGATATTACCGCCATATTTACCGTATTGGTCGCGGGCTCGGACATGGATGAACCTATCGCGGATATTCTACGCGGCGCACTTGATGGCCATATCGTTTTGGACCGCGATATTGCAGAACGGGGCCGATATCCGGCAATCGATGTTTTACGATCTGTCTCGCGCAGCCTGCCTGCCGCGGCAACAGATGCCGAAAACGAAATTCTGCGGCAGGCGCGGCGATTGATCGCAAATTATGACCGGAACGCAATGATGATCCGCGCGGGCCTCTACACACAGGGCAGTGACCCGGAGGTCGACAGAGCGATCGCGCTTTGGCCAGAGATGGAAGCCTATTTAACCCGGATTGATCCACAGAACTGCGAAAGCAGCTTTCAAAAACTCGCGCTGATAATGCGCAGGGGGTAGCCTGTTTAGGCATCTTTCCACCGTCGGCAGATAAGCGATGCGCAGCGGATTATCTTTGCAGCAACATCAACGCGATGGATTGCCCTGACATGCCAACACCAAAGTTGCTTAACTGATTGCGCAGGATGTATTTTGTAATCGCATCCTGTCGCAATGTATCATCGGAAAACAAGGACAAATCCGATGATCCAAAGACCGATCTTGCGCGATCTTTGAAAACCCCTAGCTGTTGATCGATGTCAATTTGACCGATTTCACCGGGCAGGTTCAGGGCCTTTTCAAATAATTCTCGGAGCGGCGGATCACCCAAAACCGTAAACCATTTTGCATCATCTGACATCTCGGAAGATGCCAATGTCGCCAGACTTCGCTGGGCATAAAGTGCCACTCTCATGGCATCATCCTGCGCCCCTGCGGCGATTTCAAAACTGCCTGCCTGAAACCCTGCTACAATCGCATCAGCAAAACTGGTCTCGCTGGTTTTAACAGATTCCGTCGGGCCGAATCCAAACGCTGCTGACAGCTCCTTATATCGGGTATCCGCAAACTTATTGGCCAATGCGTCTTCATTTACCGTGCCCTCTTCCAATATTTTGCGGATAAAATATCGGTTGTCGAGGTCGTCCTGCAATCCGAAGGCCCCCAAAGCCACCGCAAGCAGGCGCCGGTCAGCAACGAGATCTTCGGCAGTTGAAATCTGGCCGATTTTCTCGCGAAAATAATCCGTATCGCGCTGTACAATTGCAGAATTCGAAAAGGTTTCAAATTGCGCATCATAGGTCCGCTGAAGAAAGCGCCAGCCGGTCAGGCCCGCCGAGGGGATGACAGGTTGGAACATCAGCTTGGCCTGATTGCCAGCAAACGGTCTTCTCGCGCCAAAAGGCTACGCAATGCCTTGAGCGTGCGGTAATGTTGGCCAGTGATCAGGCTCTCGCTGGCCTCGGAAAGAATGCTGCGGCTGTCGGGGTCTTTGAAAACCTGACTCAACTCTTCAACTTGGCGCAGCAGCCCGGGTTGGGCTTTTTCCGCAGCATTGTCGCCTGACAGCACCAACTGCACGGCAAAGCAAGCCCGCCTTACCGGGGTCTTGGCCTCTTCAGGATGGATTGCATCGCGTAAACGTAAAATATGTGCATCTGGCGTCTTGATCGAAAGACGGCTGCGCCGGTCGCCATTCTCGATCACCGCACCGTTGATCAAGACCCTTTCTTTCGGGCTCAGCTTTAGGACAAGGCCGCTCATGTTGCTGTTCCTGTCTGTTTCAAACCGCGTAAAATAGCGGTGTTGACCTCAAGCAGAGGAACAGGGCTGACCTTGCTGGAAATGACCTTGCTGGTATGTATATCGGTGAATTCGGCCAAGTAAAAAATCCGCGCACGCAAATCTTTTGGCAACAAATTTTCGTTATCGGCCACATCCATCGCCAGGGTGCGCCAAAGTTTTCGGTTCTCATGCATCGCCTCGAGAAGAGCGGAAAAGACACCGCCTTCGATGGCGCGTTTGAGCCGAAATGTGATGCGCGCAATCACTTCATATTCGATACTGCGGTTGGACCGCGTCGGCGCTGTCGTCGGCGCATAGGCGCGCTGTGCCATGTCAGTTGCGTTCACGGGAATACCTGCTTGAATTGGGTTCGGTGAAGAGCGGCAAGCGGAGGCGCGCCTTCACGCCTCCGCCCGTCAATCAGTCACTTACCGGAAAAGCGAAAGGATGGTTTGTGGGGCCTGATTGGCAATCGACAGGGCCTGAACACCCAATTGTTGTTGGGTTTGTAGCGCTTGCAAACGCGCCGAGGCCGCTTCCATATCTGCATCGACAAGCGCACCGATGCCGGATTTCACCGCATCATTCAGCTTGCCGACAAAAGCCCGCTGATCCGAAATGCGTTCGGCAGAGGCCCCCAATTCAGCCGCGCCATCAATGGCAACAGTCAGAAAGGCTTCGATCTCGCCAAAGGCGGTGGCGGCTTCTGTGGAATCCGTGATCGCGGAAATACTGGTCGCATCCAGATTGGTGGTAAAATCAACTGTCGCAACGTCGATTGTTGTCACTGTCGGCGAGGCATTCCCGACCCGGTCCAGCGACGACACCACGGTCAGCGACGCGCCACCATTCCCGTCAATGTCATCTTTCAAAAGGTTTACCCCGTTGAATTGTGACCCGTTGGTGATCGCCGTAATCTGGTCAATCTTTTCCAGCATATCCGCATTGATTTTGGCGAAATCTGCTGTTTCCGATTGCCCGGCAACGGCCAATTGTTTCATTTCTTTCAGTGTTTCAACGATTTGTTCAGCGCCGGCAGAAGCAACCGCAACGGTCGATTCCCCGACGGCCAGCGAATCCGATACCGCTTCAAAACCGGCAATGTCAGATTCCATCACTTTCGAAATCGCCCAGATCGCCGAATTGTCCTTGGCCGATCCGATTTCCTTACCTGTTGAAATCGCGCTTTGTGTCATCGCCAGGTCTTTGTTGATCGACCGCAGCGTTTGCAGGGCCACCATTGCGGAATTGTTTGTAAGAATGCTCGACATAAGCATATTCCTTTAGTCATTGACGCTTTGCGTCCGTGAGGTCCCACCCCCCTGGGGCTGGACGAAATGTCGTTCTGACCTGTGCATGCGCCTGTTGGTATTCGGCTGCGCCATCCGACCTCGGATGCAGCGCCACCTTGTGCCAAGCAGCGTTAACGTCTGCTAAACGCGCCTCCGATGATTACCGGGCTTTTGATTCAAACCATCAGGCACGTTTTTCTACCGAGCTGGCCGCATCCAACTCAATGATCTGCCGCTGCCCGTCCGCGCCATAGGTCTCAAGCGCCCCTTTTGATTGACGCAGCGCCGCCATACGCCGTGCAACACCGCGAATTCCCTCAAGCGCGCCATCCAATAACAATTGATTGCGGCGCACCTTTTGATCCAGCTGTTTTAAGGCATGCAGATCATGCTGTGGTCTGGCATTCACAATATCCATGAGCGCCTCTTTAGAGGACAACATTTCTGTCAATTTCTCCAGATTTCCTGCCAATAAGGCGGACCGCTCTGCCTCCAGTAAATCGTGCAGGGCGTGATAATCCGGGTCAGTTGGTCTGTGTGACATCGTTCTTTTCCTTTAATGCGCGGAATATTGATTCGCTAAGCCCGATCCCCCCTGCGTGCACCATCAACGCAGCCTGTTCATGACTCAAAAACGAGGCAAATTGATCTTCACCCGCGCCGCCACCAAATGCAGAGCGCGGCGTGCCAAGACCCGCAGATTTCAGCATTTCTGCTAAAAACGTTGTTTCCAACTCCTGGGCGGCGCGGCGCAAATTCATGTCGCTGACAGCAACCCGGTTCCGTGGCCCTGAGGGCAGAATCTGCATCACAGCTTTCCTTAAATTGCTTCCTATTTTGACTGTTATGCGTTGATTTTGGTAAACATCCGGTAAGGAGCATCAGGCATATATCGGCGCAAGGGTCAGAACCTACCGGAGATGCACAATGCCCACATTGCTTTCGTTACTGTCAGTCGCTTTTTCCCCGGAAGCAGCCAAACGTCAGGCGACCGCAAGCCCCGCAACGGACACCCTTTCAGAGATGGATTTCTCTGCCGAGTTTGACGCGCTTGCCCAAATGGTATTGCCGCGCCCTGCACCGCCCGTACTGACAAAAACCGAACCACAGCCCAGTATCTCGCCGATTGGCCCCGTCGAAAAATCTACCGATCATGTCGAAACACAAGAGCCCCCTGAAGAGGGAATGGTGTTTGTGCTGGCCCCAGCAGTGGAAGAATCCGCGCAATCCCTTATGAAAGCTGCACCGCGCCAGGACGCCCCTGTAAAGCCAGCCTTCATCAAACCGGATCAGCCCCCCCCCCCGATGCCTGTCGAAAGGCCTCTTGTCGCCATTCCCACCAGATCCAACGGGGCGACAATGACCCCGCCTTCATTCCCCGTCATCGAGCCGATTCAGCCGGACTATCCAAGCGCCCCTGCGCTTAAAATCCCGCTAGCCGCCCCCGCGGCCCCGCAAGGCGCTTCGTTTCAGCCGTCCAGCACCATGAAAGTTGTCCCCCCGGAACAAGACACTGTTGGTCGCATTGACAGATCAATACCCTCCTCTCCCCCGCAAAACGGTGATCAATCCGGGCTGTTGTCGCCACCTCAAAAACCTCAGATAGCCCATCCCAGAACATTTATTCAGACAAGGCCCGCCCAGCAGTTGAACGAGGGTACATCTGCCAACGTAAAACCAGCGGGCCAGTCGGCTGAAAATACGTCCCAAATAACAGCGCTGCCTGACCAAGCATCAAGCGATCCAAAGGCAAAAACCGCCTTATCCATCCTATCAACCGGATTTGCGCCTCGCACACAGAGTGCAATCTCAGGATCGGCCAAAGCCCAGGTTATGGCCGTCAATGCTGACAAATACGCCACCGCGCCCGCGGTCATCTCTGCAGTGACACCCCCGATACCTTCCCCCCCTGTATCCGCAGGCACACAGGTACCGATGCCCGCAGCAGATATGACAGCTCAGGCCATTTTCAACCGCCAACATGGCGCGCCAGATGCCTCGGATAAAACCCGGCGCGCGGACAATAAAACCGTCAGCCCCTTTACGGATAGCACTGTTCCACCGCGCCCCGCGCCGACTGGCATCCCCGTTGTAGCTCGGTTAACCCCGATACCTTCCCCCCCTGTATCCGCAGGCACACAGGTACCGATGCCCGCAGCGGATATGACAGCTCAGGCCATTTTCAACCGCCAACATGGCGTGCCAGATGCCTCGGTTAAAACCCGGCGCGCGGACAATAAAACCGTCAGCCCCTTTACGGATAGCACTGTTCCATCGCGCCCCGCGCCGACTGGTATCCCCGTTGTGGCTCGGTTAACGGCGGTGACGAACGTGACGGGGCCACTCCAGAATCCTGCACAACGCAGTGACCGCAACCACCCGCAGTTTGCCGCGGAACTGCAATCAGGATTCAGAGCAGACAGCATAGGCTTACCACCAGTTGCCACCGCTGTTACGCGGCCGGAACTGCCCATGCATGTCGCCCAGCAGATTATTGACGTCGTGCAAACCCTGCCTTCACGGCCGGTTGAAATCAGCCTCAACCCCGAAGAACTGGGCCGATTGCGCCTGTCCCTGTCCAGCAGTGAACATGGCCTCGTGGTTCACATACTAGCAGAACGGCCTGAAACGATGGATCTGCTGCGCCGCCATATTGGCCAGCTTGACCAAGATCTCCTTGATCTCGGATTTGATAGTGTCGCCTTTTCCTTTGCAGAACAGAACCACCCGGACAGCGGGGAAAATCAACAAGGTGATCGCGCGCTGGCCCCGCATAGCGATCAGTCTATGAACCCGGCGGGCACCCCATCAATCCCAACCCGCGCGTCCCCCTCAAGCCCGACAGGCGGGCTTGACCTGCGCCTTTAGAAAGAGAACCCTATGGACGTCACTACATCGACTGCCACAACGCCGGCTGCCAATGCGCTACCCCCGCAAACCAAGGCGGTTTTATCCTCCGATTTCGAAACATTTCTAAAGATGCTGACCGCCCAAGCCAAATACCAAGACCCGTTGGAACCAATTGATTCGTCTGAATATGCGGCACAACTGGCGCAGTTTTCGATGGTCGAACAGCAGGTCAGATCAAACGATCTTTTGACGGCGCTGAACGAAAACCTGACGGCCGGGACCATGACACAGCTTGTTGGATGGATCGGCATGGAGGCACGCACCACGGCACCTGTGCTTTTTGACGGTACGCCACTGACAGTCGCACCCAATCCAGCCGCTGCAGCAGATGATGTAAAGCTGGTTGTTTATGACGAAAGCGGTGCCGAAGTTCAGCGGTTCACATTGCCGCTGTCTGCGGAACCGGTGGTCTGGGCGGGTGTTGCCGACAATGGCGCACCGTTTCCATCCGGCCTCTACCATTTTGAAGTCGAAAGCCGCGCAGTTGGTGAACTGATCCTGTCCGAACCGGCAGAAACCTATGGCCGCGTCACCGAAGCCCGTATTCAGGCGGGACAAACTGTTTTGATCCTCGAAGGCGGCTCTGCGATCCTGGCCGACAGTGTTAAGGGGCTGCGCGCGCCACCAGCATAATGTCACCGATCAGACAGGGCAAACCCGGCATAGGCAAAAGGCATGATGGCGCGCCGGTACCGGCCCAATTCAAATTTTGCCAATGGCCGCTGGACCGCTTCGGGATAGATCCGAGCAGGCACATTGTCCTGAACCAAATCCGCCAACAGCGCCCCCGAATAGGAGGCCATCGCCACGCCATTACCATGATAGCACAGGCTGGCGAACATCCCCGGCTCTTGGGGCACCGCCCCGACAAAAGGCATGCGATTACGCGCAATACACACCATACCAGACCAAGCGTTCGGGGTTTCAACCGCAGCCCAAGCGGGGAACATCCGGTCGAAATCCGCGCGGGCGCGTTGGATTGCGCGGGCTTCTGACGTGGCATTGGCCATCAAACCACCGCGCACACCAAACAACATCCGATTGTCGGGCATCAGGCGGAAATAATGCAGCAGATGACGGGTGTCATAGCTGGCCTGTCTGCTGGTCCATGCCTGCGCTTGCAACTCGGTCTCGGTCAGCGGCCTTGTGACGATGATGCTGGATTGCGTCGGCATATAACGTGTGGCCAACCAAGGCGGCAGGTCTTCGGAGGAATAGCCATTTGTGGCGATGATCACCCGATCGGCCGTGAGCCGGCCCTGCGGCGTCTCGATCTGAAACCTGCCGCCGCTGCGCGTGATCGCGGTGGCAGGGCTGTCGTGATATATCTCTGCGCCTGCCGCCTCTGCCGCCTGCGCCAATCCGGTGATGTATTTGCGGGGATTCAAGCCAAACCCGATCGGGATCGTGATCGCACCGTGAAATCCCGCGTTCATCCCGGCACGGCGCAGATCGGATTCTTCGGTCAAAACCGCATCAACACCGTATGTTTGCGCATAATAGGCCTGGTCGGCTTTCATCACCTCAAAATCGCGCGGGCGGTGGGCAAATTGGGTTTCACCCTCTGAATGGCGGTCCACTGCGATGTCAAACCGCCGGATCAATCCATCAACCAGATTGACTGCTGCCACTTCGGTTTGGCGCCAGTGATCACGTCCTGCACGGCCAAATTTCCGGTCCAATACGGCGTTTTCCAACATCCCGCCACCCAGACAGCAAAACCCGCCATTGCGCCCCGATGCGCCCCAGCCAACGGAGCGCGCTTCAAGTACAGTGGCGCGAACACCAGCTTCGGCAAGATGTAATGCGGCCGAAACACCCGTGAAACCACCACCAATGATCGCCACTTCTGGGTGATGATCCCCCTGCAAAACGGGGCGTTCCGTCGCCCCACAGGTTTCGTCCCACCAGCATCCGGCGCGGGGTGCATCGCTATAGGCAAAGTCTGAATAGATGCGCTTCATCCGGTAGCACGTTCCGCCGCTTGCGCGTCTTTCTGGGCGCGAAGTGAATTGCGTTTACTGACCAGTGACGCCGAGATCACGCCAATCGTGACAATCGCAATCATGATCGTGGACAGCGCGTTGATCTCGGGAGACACACCCAAACGCACGGCGCTGAAAATCTTGATCGGCAAGGTGGTCGCCGAAGGGCCAGAGGTAAAGGAGGCAATCACCAGATCATCAAGGCTAAGGGTAAAGGCCAGCAACCATCCGGAAATCACCGCAGGGGCAATAATCGGCAGGGTAACAAGGCGAAAGGCCTCCCATGGCGAGGATCCAAGATCAAGCGCCGCTTCTTCGAGGGACCGGTCAAAAGTGACCAACCGCGACGACACGACCACTGACACATAGCACATCGAAAACGTGGTATGCGCCAAGACAATAGTCAACACGCCCCGATCCAGACCAATCCCGATGAACAACAGCAACAGCGACAGGCCGGTGATCACTTCGGGCATCACCAGCGGTGCATAGATCATGCCCGAAAACAACGTGCGCCCCATAAACCGCCCGCCGCGTACCAGTACATAAGCGGCCATTGTGCCAAGCACGGTGGCCAAAGACGATGAAATCACCGCCACTTTCATTGTCACCCAAGCGGCATCAAGGAAGGCTTCGTTCTGGACCAATTCACCATACCATTTGGTTGAAAATCCGGCCCAGACCGTCACCAGTTTGGACGCGTTAAAGCTGTAGATCACCAGAATGATCATCGGCAAATACAGGAAAGCAAAACCAAGCGTCAGCGAAGTGACGTTGAACCAACTCAGTCGTTTCATTGTTCTGCCTCCGCCTGTTTTTGCTGGTTGCGCTGGAACAGCACAATCGGGATCACAAGGATCAACAGCAGGATCACCGCCACCGCACTGGCGACAGGCCAATCGCGGTTGTTAAAGAATTCTTCCCACAGCACCTTGCCGATCATCAATGTGCCAGACCCCCCAAGCAGCGACGGGATCACAAATTCGCCAAGTGCCGGAATAAACACAAGGAAAGATCCGGCGATGATGCCATTTTTTGACAGCGGAATTGTCACCAGCCAAAACGCCTGCATCCGCGAACAGCCCAGATCTTCGGCGGCCTCATTCAGGGAATCGTCCAGACGGTCCAGCGCCGCGTAAATCGGCAGGATCATAAACGGCAGATAGGTATAAACGATGCCGATATAGACCGCAGTGGTGGTGTTCAGAATGGTAAGCGGGTCGGATATCACCCCCAGCCAAAGCAGCAATTGGTTTAACAGACCTTCATTGCTCAGAATGCCCATCCACGCATACACGCGGATCAAAAACGAGGTCCAGAATGGCAGGATCACCAACATCATCAGGGTTGGACGCCATTCTTCGGGGGCGCGCGCCATGCCATAGGCGATAGGATAGCCAACCAGCAGAGTCAAAAGCGTGGAAATCAACGCAATCTGAAGCGAACTCAGATAGGCTTTCCAATAGAGGTCATCTTCGGTCAAAAAGACAAAATTCTCGAAATCCAACTGCCCGATCAATTGGAAAATCCCGTCTTTCATCGTCGGCGTATAGGGCGGGATCGCCAGTGCCGGATCAGACAGCGAAATCTTGAAGACAATCAGAAACGGCACCAGAAACAGCAGCAGCAGCCACAGATACGGCACCGTAATCAGCGCAGCGCGGCGCATCATTGGTCCAGCAAAACGCCGGCGGTGGCGCTCCATGATATCCACACCGGATCTTCCCAGGTGATGTCTCGGCGCGCGAGGCGGCGGGTGTTGGCGGTCTGCGCCTTGATGATCTGCCCCCCGGGCAATTCAACGTGATAGGTGCTGAGATTGCCAAGATAGGCGATATCCAGAACCTTGCCTTGCATTGCATTTGGCGCATCCGTCGGTTTTTCCGTCGAAATCCGGATTTTTTCAGGGCGGATCGCCAGATGCGCCTGTTGGCCTATGCTAAACGGCTTGGCCGAAGTTGCCTTGATCGGGGTTTGTCCCTCAACCCAGTTCAACGCGTATAGGTCATCACCCGCAGGTGTTACCGCCGCTTCGATGATGTTCACATCGCCAATAAAATCAGCAACATAAACCGAATTTGGGTATTCATAAATCGCTGCGGGGGTTGCCACCTGAATGATCCGGCCCTCGTCCATCACCGCCACCCGCGAGGCAACGGTCATCGCTTCTTCCTGATCGTGGGTCACAATCACAAAAGTGGTGCCGGTGGTTTCCTGAATGTCCATCAATTCAAACTGCGTGTCCTGGCGCAGCTTTTTATCCAGGGCCCCCAAAGGTTCGTCCAGCAACAGTAATTTCGGCGCTTTGGCCAGTGACCGCGCCAGCGCCACCCGCTGCCGTTGTCCCCCCGAGATCTGGTGCGGCTTGCGGCGGGCAAATTTCTCAAGCCGGGTCAGCTTGAGCATTTCTTCAACACGCGCCTCAATTTCCTGTTTTGATTTGCGGTCGCGGCGCAGGCCAAATGCGATGTTTTCCCAAACCGAAAGATGCGGAAACAGCGCATAGGACTGGAACATCATATTCACGGCGCGCTTGTTTGGCGGCACCGGGCCGATGTCCTGACCGGCCAGTTCGATATGGCCTTCTGACAGGCTTTCGAACCCTGCAAGCATCCGCATCATCGTGGTTTTGCCACAGCCGGACGGGCCCAGCAGCGCAAAAAATTCCTTTTCAAAGATATCAAGCGTCAGATCGTCAATCGCGACAAATTCACCGAATTTCTTGGTGACATTCTGAAAGCGGATCAGGGGTTTTTCCTTGGGATCATCCCAAGGCGCAAAAACGGTTTGGCTCACAATTGGCAATCCTTCGCTGGCCTGCTTTGACGGGCAGGTAAAAGGGGCAAGGCCTTACTGCCTTGCCCGATTTTAGATCAAGTACCGGATTTGATTTTGGTCCACATCCGCGTCACAAGACGCTGGGTCTTTGGACCATAAGGTGATGTTGTATAAAGGTTTTTCAAAGTATCCGCATTTGGATAAATCGCAACATCGCCAATCACGTCTTCCTCAAGAAATTCCTGAGACGCCAGATTGCCGTTGGCGTAATACACATAGTTGGACGCAGCCGCCATATTATGGGCATCCAGAATGAAATTCAGGAATTTATGCGCCCCGTCCGGATTTGGCGCGTCAACCGGGATCGCCATGTTGTCAAACCACATCAGCGCCCCTTCGGCAGGCGCGTAATATTCGATTTCAACACCGTTATCAGCCTCGGCAGCGCGGTCACGGGCCTGCAGAATATCGCCGGACCAGCCAAACGCGACGCAGATATCACCATTCGCCAAAGCGTTGATATATTCAGAGCTGTGGAATTTCTGCACAAACGGCGCAATTGGTGTCAGCACCGCTTCGGCTTTGCCGATGACATCAGCATCCTGGCTGTCGGGGTCTTCACCAATATAGGCCAGCGCCGCAGGTATCATTTCAGCAGGCGCATCCAGGAAATGCACGCCGCAGCCTGCCAGTTTTTCCATATTCGCCGGATCAAAGATCAACGCCAAAGATCCGACAGGCGCGTCATCGCCCAATACTTCTTTGACCTTGTTGATGTTCACACCGATGCCCGTGGTGCCCCACATATAGTTGATCGCGTATTCGTTATTGGCGTCATATTTTTTCAGACGGTCTTCGATCACATCCCATAGGTTGCCGCTGTTGGGCAGCTTTGCCATGTCCAGTTTCTGAAACGCACCGGCGCTGATCTGGCGCTGCAGGAAGGTGCCGGAGGGCACCACCACATCATAGCCCGATCCACCGGCAAGCATCTTGGTTTCCAGAACTTCATTGCTGTCGAACACGTCATAGATCAGGTCAATGCCGGTTTCGGTTTCGAACTTTTCCAGCAGGCTTTCGTCGATGTAATCCGACCAATTGTAAACCCGCACTTCTTCGGCCATGGCACTGACAGCCGTCAAAGCCGTTACGGCGAGACCGCCAAGAATTCGATATTTCATAGTAAGCTCCCATCAGATGACCGGGTTGATCCCAGTCTTGCGTTAATTTGATCAAGTTTTGCCTCTTCGGGCAAGATGATTTATGGTTTCATGCACAGGACAATGGTGCAAGGTGCGGTTACGGCGCAATTTTTGGGCAAAAGAAATGACAACAAATGTGATCAATTCGAACGCATCTGACAAACCGGAAACAATGGCAAAGACGCCCGCGCATCAGCACGTCTATGAACGGCTGCGCCAGATGATCCTTTTTGGCGATCTTGCCCCGGGCCAACCGGTGACAATTCAGGGTCTCACTGTTGAACTGGCTGCCGGCATGACCCCGGTGCGCGAGGCGCTGCGCCGTCTGATTTCCGAAGGCGCGCTCACCCACCAAGGCAACCGCCGCGTCAGCGTGCCTGTCCTCACCGCCGAATGCGCGGACGAGCTGTATTATATGCGAAAAACCCTGGAATCAGAGCTGACCCGCCGTGCAGCACAACGCATGACGCCTGCGCGCCTAGCCGCTTTGCAGGCCTGTGATGGCGACCTGAACCAAGCGATAGATCAAGGAGATGTTGGCGGATATCTTACCCATAATTACCGCTTTCATACCCTGATTTATGAAGGTGCCGCCGCCCCGATTATCAGCGCCACCGTTGATCGGCTCTGGTTGCGGTTCGGCCCGTCACTGCGGGTGATCTGCGGGCGCTTTGGCACCAGCAATTTACCAGACAAACACAAAGACCTGCTAGAAGCCCTTGTCAAAGGCGATGTCGAGGCAGCCACAGCAGCCATGGCAGAGGATGTCGAGCAAGGCATGTTACAGGTTCAGGCGGTGCTGGACGAGAACAACAGCAGCAACTGATTCGATTGACTTCACATAATTTGATCATATTCTGCGACCAAGAAATGAAGCCCAGATCGAAAGGCGCAGAATCATGTCAACCATCACAAACCACCTCCCCACTCAAGAGCTGCAGGTCTTGGATGCCGCGCATCACATGCATCCGTTTTCGACAAACGGCGATTTTGAAAAGAAGGGCGCGCGCGTCATCACGCGGGCCAAGGGCATTTACCTGACCGACAGCGAAGGCGAGGAAATCCTTGACGGGATGGCGGGCCTTTGGTGCATGAACATCGGCTATGGCCGCAAAGAGATGGGTCAGGTCGCCGCGCGGCAGATGGACGAACTGCCGTATTACAACACGTTTTTTCAAACCACCCATGTGCCGGCCATCGCATTGGCAAAAAAGCTGGCTGATCTCGCCCCCGGCCCGCTGAACCACGTATTTTTTGCGGGATCGGGTTCTGAGGCAAATGACACAAATCTGCGGATGGTACGCACCTATTGGGCCGAAAAAGGCCAGCCCGAAAAAAGCCACATCATCAGCCGCAACAACGCCTATCACGGCTCTTCGGTCGGCTCCGGTTCCTTGGGCGGCATGACCTATATGCACGCACAGGGCGGCATGCCCATTCCGGGCATTCACCATATTGCACAACCCGATTGGTGGAGCGAAGGCGGCGACCAACCCCGCGATGAATTCGGTCTGGCCTGCGCACAGGAACTTGAGGCAAAGATCCTTGAACTGGGCGCGGACAAGGTCGCGGCCTTTATCGGCGAACCCGTTCAGGGTGCCGGCGGCGTGATTATCCCGCCCAGCACCTATTGGCCCGAAATTCAACGGATTTGCACAAAATACGATGTGTTGCTGATCGCCGATGAGGTGATCTGCGGCTTTGGGCGCACCGGTCAATGGTTTGGGTCGCAAACCATGGGCATCACCCCTGACATTATGACCATCGCCAAGGGGCTTAGTTCTGGTTACGCGCCGATTGGCGGGTCGATTGTCAGCGACAAGATCGCAGCGGTGCTAAACGCCTGTGAGTTCAACCATGGTTACACCTATTCGGGTCATCCGGTCTGTGCCGCTGTGGCCTTGGAAAATCTGCGCATTCTTGAAGAAGAAAACGTGCTTGAGCATGTGCGCGATGTCGCCGCACCGGCACTTAAAGCCGCCTTTGAAAACCTCGCAGAACATCCGCTGGTGGGCGAATTGAACATCTGTGGCATGATGGGATCACTGCAACTGGCCCCGATCAAGGGCAGCAAAGCGGCCTTTGCATCCGACAAAGGCACTGTTGGGTACATGTGTCGCGAACATTGTTTCAACGGCAACCTGATCATGCGCCATGTTGGGGATCGGATGATTTTTTCTCCGCCATTGGTGATCACCCCTGCGGAAATCACCTTGTTGGCAGACCGCGCCCGCGCTGCATTGGATGCCACCTATGCCGATCTAAAAGCCAAGGATATGCTCAAGGCGGCGTCATAAACCGTCACAAACTTGGCTGGGGGCTACAACGCCCTCAGCCGATCCAACAGATGCAGTGACGGATAGCCATCAGGCAAAACCCCGCTGAAGCTCTGGAATTTGCGCACGGCATTGATCGTCAAAGGCCCCATTTTTGCGTCAATCTTGACCGTATCAAACCCCGCTGCCGTCAGTCGTTTCTGCAATTCGATCCGTTCATCATAGGTTAACGCGCGATCGCTGCGCGGCCAGCTATGCCGGATTGGTGGCGCGCCCCCGATTCTATCGCTCAGATGTCCGACCCCGATCACATAGGCATCGGCGGTATTGTATTTTTCCAGCACTGCAAAATTCGCAAACACCAAAAACGCCGCGCCTTTTGATCCACCGGGTAACAACACCGATGCAGGGCCGTAATCCGGTACTCTCCCCGCGACGCCATTGACCCCCAATTTCGCCCAATCGCTTGGCAGTTTTTGCAAATCCCGGCGCGCCATGAGGTAATCAAATCCCTTTGGCAGCTGCACCTCGACGCCCCAAGGCTGGCCTTTGACCCAGCCAAAATGTTTCAAGTAGGCCGCAGTCGAGGCCAGCGCATCCCGTGGATCATCCTCCCAGATATTGCGCCGCCCGTCCCCGTCATAATCCACCGCATGGGCCTGAAATGACGAGGGCATAAACTGGGTATGGCCCATTGCCCCAGCCCAACTTCCGGTCATCCGTGCCGCCGGGGTATCCCCCGATTGCAGGATTTTCAGGGCATCCAGCAACTCAGCCTCAAAAAAGTCCGCGCGCCTTGCGTCATAGGCCAACGTGGTCAAGGAATTGATCACACTGCCATTGCCACGAAACGTGCCATAGGCGCTTTCCAGTCCCCAGATCGCGGTCACAACCTGTTTCTCAACACCATAGCGGGCCTCAATATCCGAAAGCGTTTTATCCCACTTTGCCAAGGCGTTGCGCCCGTTGCTGATGCGCAAATCGGACACCGCGGTATCCAGATATTCCCAGATCGTTTTGGTAAATTCAGATTGGTTCCTGTCGCGCCGGATCACCTGTGCATCATAGCTGACATCCTTGAACGCGCTGTCAAATGTCTGGGCCGTGATCCCCCGTGCAAGCGCGCGGGCGCGAAATTCATGCACCCAATCAGAAAGGCCCTCGGCCGTTTTATCGCCCATCGGCACTACGGCTTGAACCGGCTTGCGCTCCTCGGGTGGTCTGGATGAGGTATCAGGCCCACTTGCCCCCGCCATTACAGGCAAAGCAAGGCTCAGACAGAGCGATAGTTTGAAATTGGATGTCATGTTGTTTGCCCTTGAATGCTGCCTGTACTGATAGTTTAGCAGCTTTGCACCGCTGCAAAAGCGCCGCTTCAAGGTGCGCCATTCATTGCCCGTGCTTCGGCTTCGCTGCGCAATTGATGGGTGTAATCGCGTAGCATCGGCACCCGTCTGGGCCGGAAACTTTGCCCCGTGCGGCGCAGATCATCCATACGGTCCAAGCGAAAAACCCGAAAATCCTGCCGCAAATGACACCATGCCATCAGCATATTGGTGTCCTGCATATAGACGATGCCCAGCGGATCAACTTCGCGGGTTGAGGCTGCACCTTTGGCATCCACATAGGAAAACGCCACGGTTTCTTCAGCCCAGGTCGCGGCGCGCAGATCTGCCACATCAATGCGCGGTGGATCAGGCCGGAAAAACCGGCGGGCATCCAGAATGGCGTGCTGCAAACGATGTGCCTGACGCGGCGGCACCCGTGCTGTGATCTTGGCAAGGGCAGATTCCGCCGCCCGCGCCAAGGCCGGATCACCAATCACCGCCACATCGCGCAAACCCAGAACCAGCGCTTCCAATTCGTCATCCTCGAACCCCAAGGGCGGCAAGGCAGCATCCTCAATCAGCGTATAGCCAAATCCGGCTTCCCCATCGATCACCGCTCCCAGCCCGCGCAGGGCGTCAATGTCGCGGTACACGGTGCGCAAAGACACATCCATTTCATCCGCCAATTGCACCGCGCGCACTGGCGCTGGCAAGCGCCGCAGGCTGGTCATCATCTGGAAAAGCCGATGGGTTCTGGTCATCTGAACAGCCTACCCTATCCTGACAGAAATTGACAGCATCAACTGCTACTCAGGCGTACTTAACAGGAGAATTCGATGATCACTCTCATCACTTTTGCCCCCGCTTTCGGCACCCCTGCCGCCAGTCCGTTTTGCATCAAGGCAATATGGCTTTTGAACCTGTCGGGGCAACACTGGCACCGCGAAGACACCGCCGATCCCCGCAAGATGCCAAAACAAAAACTGCCGGTGATCCGCGTTGCGGGCAGGCTGATCGCTGGCAGCGATAACATCAGAACCTACCTTGAAAACAACGGCGCAACATTCGACGCAGGGCTTTCAGATATGGAAAAGGCCACCTCGCGGGCGTTTATTCGAATGGCCGAAGACCATATGTATTTCCACATTGTGATGGACCGCTGGTGTAACGATACCACATGGCCGGTGATCCGTGATACCTATTTCAGTAGTATTCCCAAACTCTTACGTGGTGTAATCACCAATAGGCTGCGCAAGAAAGTGCAGCGTGGGATGCAGGTGCAGGGGCTTGGCCGTCTGGATGAAACGGAGCGGATGGCGCGGCTGGAACCTGACTTGCAGGCCATCACCGCACGGCTGTGGCAAGGTGCATTCCTGTTCGGGGATCACCCCACAGCCGCGGATGCCTCGGTTGCGGCGATGCTGGCGACTATGCGCACCACACCTGGGGAAACACGGCTCAAGTCCCGCATCACACAGGATCAGGTCTTGTGCCGTTATGTTGATCGGGCCTCGGCAGCGATGGATCAACCAGCGTTTAGCGCCGTGTCCGCGTCACTTTGCGCGTGATTTTGTCTTTCTTGCGCTTGGCCTTGTTGGCCTTGCGTCGCGGATTGCGCCCTGCCGGGCTGCGCGACCCTTGTTTGACCTTCTGGTCTTCGATCTCGAGAAGTTCCAGCGCAATTCCCCCGGTGACGGGCACCGCTTCGGCCAGCCGCACGGTAACACGCTGACCAATGCTGATGATCATGCCGGTATCTGATCCGGTCAGGGTCTGGGCATCCCCGTCATAATGGAAATATTCACGCCCCAGGTTGCGCATCGGCAACAGCCCGTCCGCACCGGTTTCATCCAGTTTCACAAAAGCACCAAAACGCGCGATGCCGCTGATCCTGCCGGTAAATTCATTGCCCACCCGTTCTGACAGATAGGCGGCCAGATAGCGGTCTGTGGTGTCGCGTTCCGCCATCATTGAACGGCGTTCGGTGTCTGAAATATGTGCAGCGGTCTGTTCCAGCCGCTCAATTTCATCGGGCTGCAACCCGTCTTTGCCCCAGCCATGTGCCGTCACCAGCGCCCGGTGGACGATCAAATCCGCATAGCGGCGGATCGGTGAGGTGAAATGCGCATAAGACCGCAATGCCAGCCCGAAATGGCCCAGATGTTGCGGCCCGTAATAGGCCTGCGTCATCGCGCGTAGCGTCGAAATATTGATCAACTCGGCCTCATCACTGCCGGCGGCATCGTTCAACAGACGATTCAAATGCGCCGTTTGCAACACCTGCCCCTTGGCCAAGGTGAACCCCGCCGCCTGTGCTGTCTCGCGCAGGTTTTCCAGTTTCTCAGGTGAGGGTTCTTCGTGGATACGGAACAGCAGCGGCACCTTTTTCGCCAGCAGCGTTTCAGCAGCAGCGACATTGGCCAGCACCATGAATTCTTCGATCAGTTTATGCGCATCAAGCCGGTCTTTGAAATTCACCGTTTTCACCGTGCCGTCCTGTTCCAGTTCGATCCGCCGTTCGGGCAGATCAAGATCAAGCGGCTGCCGTTCGGCGCGGGCCAGTTTCAGCGCGGCATAGGCGGCATAAAGCGGCTTGAGAACAGGCTCTAACAAAGCCTCGGTGCGGTCATTTGCCCTGCCATCAATGGCGTCTTGCACTTCTTGGTAATGCAGCGAGGCAGGCGAGCGCATCAAGGCCCGATGGAAACTATGCCCGCGCTTCTGGCCTTTGGCATCCAGCACCATCCGCACCGCGATACAGGGGCGCGGCACGCCTTCATGCAAGCTGCACAGATCACCTGACAGGCGGTCGGGCAACATCGGCACAACGCGATCCGGGAAATAGGTCGAATTGCCACGCCGCCGCGCTTCGTCGTCCAAGGCGGATCCGGGCGTGACATAGGCCGCGACATCGGCAATCGCGACCCAGACAACATGGCCGCCTTTGTTGGCCGGGTCTTCGTCGCCGTGGGCGTAACAGGCATCATCGTGATCGCGGGCATCCGAGGGATCAATGGTGATCAAGGGCAGGTCACGCAGGTCTTCGCGGCCTTTCAACCCCATCGGTTTGGCCGCGTCTGCCTCTGCAATCACATCATCGGGGAATTGATCGGGAATGCCATGTTGGTGGATCGCGATCAGTGACACGGCCCTGGGCGCAGAAGGATCACCAAGACGGTCGACAATCCGCGCGCGCGGCAGGCCCATCCGGCCCTTTGGCCCTGCCAATTCGGCCTCGACCAATTCACCATCCTTGGCACCAAACATCGCGTCATCCGCGACAACCCATTCCTTGTCCGATCCTTTGTCAATCGGCAGGATACGGCCACCTTCGGTGCGTTTGCGGAAAATCCCCAACACCTTTTTCGGGTTGGTGCCGATCCGCCGGATCAACCGCCCCTCATATTGGTGCCCCTCGTTTTCAATGAGGGTCAGCCGTGCCAATATCCGGTCACCTTCGCCCAGCGCCGGATCAGAAGCGCGGGTGATCACCAGCACCTTTGGTTCCTGCCCCTCGCCCTGCCATTCCATCGGTTTGGCAAAAAGATCACCGGCGCGGTCCGGCCCTGTCACCACCAGCACCGAAACCGGCGGCAGGCGATCAGGATTCTGATAGCTGCGCTGGCGCTTTTCCAGATGGCCTTCGGCCTCCAGTTCTTTCAGCACCTGTTTCAGGTCAATACGCGCCGCACCTTTGATTCCAAACGCCTTGGCGATGTCACGCTTGGCGGTCAGGGTCGGGTTCTGGGTGATCCATTCAAGAATCTCGGATTTGGAGGGGATTTTGCTCATACCCCTCAGGTAGCACGGGCCTCGGGGCGCGTCATGGGCAAATCGTGCAGTGTATCCACGTCACGCAGGGTCGCGATATCGGCAATGCGGTGTTCTGGCAGGCTGGCCTTGCTGTCCGCCAGCGCATGTTCCGTTGACCACCGGACATTGGCAAACAATTTGTGTGATTGGCGTTTGGGATGTTTCAGCCCCACCAGCCAATAGCCGCCATCCGGTGCCGGGCCAAACACCGCATCATGGCCGCCCAAGGCCCGAAACGCCTGCGCGATATGATTGGTATCAATCTGCGGAATATCCGCGCCGATCACACAGGCAGGGCCATGCCCGACCTTGCGCAACACCCGCGCCATACGATCCCCCAGATCACCACGGCCCTGTGCCAGACGCGGCAAATGCGCAGGCCAAATCCGGCTTTGCAGCCCCTCAGCATCTGGCGACACCGCCAATACCACCTGCCAGCGCGGATCCTGGACCCGCCGCAACAGCGCCCGCGTTTGATGGCGAAACCACCACGCCGCTGTTGTCATCCCGATGTCACGCCCCAACCGTGTTTTCACCCGACCGGGGCGCGGTTGCTTGAGCATGACAATCAGGGTGGCGGGTTTCACCCAAAATAATCCCGCAAAATCCGTCCATAGATTGATTTGAGCTGATGAATATGTGCCACACTGACATGTTCATCGACCTTGTGCATGGATTGCCCCACCAGACCGAATTCAACCACCGGACAATGGTTTTTGACAAACCGCGCATCCGAAGTGCCCCCAGAGGTGGACAGGACAGGCTTTACGCCAGTTTCGGCTTCGACGGCCTGCGCCACCATGTCGGACAAAGGACCGGGCGGGGTGATGAAACTTTCGCCGGAAATCTTGACAGACATTCCCACGTCAACGCCGAATTCGTCGTGAATACGGGCGTTTTCGGCCTCCAGCCATGTGCTCAGGCTGGCCCCTGAATGCAAATCGTTAAAGCGGATGTTCAGCGTAGCCTTGCAGCTTGCGGGAATGACATTTGTGGCCGGATTGCCGGTGTCGATTGTCACTACAGCAAGGGTGGATGCATCAAAATGATCGGTGCCCTGGTCCAATTCATGTGTGGCCAATCTGTCCATCAGGCGCACGGTGGCATTCAGGGGATTATTGGCGCGGTGGGGATAGGCGGAATGGCCCTGCACCCCGGTGATGGTGAAATAGGCGGTCATCGACCCACGGCGGCCGATTTTCATCATCTCGCCCATGGTCTCGGGGCAGGTTGGTTCGCCCACCAGACAGACATCCATCCGTTCGCCATTGTCAGCCATGTAATCCAGCAGCGCGGTTGAGCCATCGAGCGCATCACCTTCTTCATCGCCGGTGATGGCCAGAATAACCGCCCCGTCCGGTGGTGTGTCGCGGACAAAATCCACCGCTGCTGCGGCAAAAGCAGCCACCCCCGATTTCATATCCGTGGTGCCACGTCCATACATGATCCCGTCTTTGATCTCGGCACCAAAAGGCGGCATCGACCAATCCTCAAGAGTGCCAATCGGCACCACATCGGTATGGCCGTTAAACCCGAACGACCGCCTGTTGCCCTTGCTGCCCCAGCGCGCAAACAAATTGCGAATGCCGCCCCGATCTGCCCAAGCGCAGTCAAACCCCGCTTTCGACAGCATGTCATACAGGATTTCCAAGGCGCCTTCGTTTGCGGGCGTCACAGAGGCGCAGCGCACAAGTTTTGCAGTCAATTCAACGGGATCTACTCCGGACATAGTAATTCCTTTGGATGTCGGTGTGGGATGGGCTCTTTTAGGTGCGAAATGCCCACTCTGCTAGGGGGGCCCGCCGAGAAAGGGTTACCAGTTTGCGGCAACCCGTGTTAGAATCATCACAACAATATGACCCGAGGCAGGGCAAAAGCAGCAAAAATCAGCGCGTTACAGGCAAAGCCGGACCCGCTGTTATCCTAAAAACCACAGGGCCGATGCCCCGTGAAAGGGGTGCTGCAGGTTTCTGTCTGAACTTTGGTGAAAGACAGCAGATGCGCCCAGTTTGGCAACAACAGATCATTGAACAGGCAGTTGGCCCAAGATGACATGGCTGGCCCTGTGTGATCACGATGACCGCCGCCTGTCCCTGCGCGGGCTCGGGGCAGACAAAAAACCAAAACCGCTGCTGCACGACCATCCCGACAGCCGATTGTCACGGGGGACAATCCTGTTTGAAACGCGGCTGTCACCCCACAGTATGCCGCAGGTTTTGTTTGGCTATAAAACCGCACAGCGCAGCCTGACCTTTCAGGCCCTCCCAAGCGGGGGCATCGCCCTGGTGCAGGTACAGGGCAAGGCGATCCGTCACGCCGCGATCCAGCGCGAGGAGACCGGACGCACCGATGTATTGCGCATATCCTATGCATGGGACAGCGCCGAAGGCTGGGGACGTCTGACACTGGAACAACCTGAAAATGCAGGCATATCGCATCGTTATCTAGATGATCCCTGCCCACTGACACTCGAAGATATCCGCAATCTGATCCTGGGCAAAAATGGCCAGACCTTCGCAAGTGACATGGTTTTCGCAGCCCTGTCCGATCAGATCGAACCCATCGGCCCGATGCCCGGCCTGATGGCCACCACACCCGTTGCCACCCCTTGGGGATACAAGCCGGTCCATGACCTGCGCCGCGGCGACACCGTGCTCAGCAGCACTGAAGGCGTGGTTCCGGTGCTGCACCCGGTCTCGCGCAGCGTTCCGGCACGGGGCAGCTATCGCCCGATCCGTTTGCGCGCGCCCTATTTTGGCTTGCAACAAGACATCATCGTATCCCCCGAACAGCGGCTGGTCATTGACGGGCCAGAGGTGGAATATCTGTTCAATCAAGAGGCGGTTCTGGTGCCGGCGCGGCATCTGGTCAACGGCTTTGCGGCGCGCATCGAACCCTGCGGTCCGGTGATCCGCTATGCGCAGGTGCTGTTGCCCGGTCACGAACCTTTGCTGGCCGCCGGCACCGCGGTGGAAAGCCTCTATATCGGGCGCATCCGGCGCAACGGGCAATTGCTGGCCAGCAGCATGTTCCAACATCTGGACCGCAGCACCCTGCCCGAACACGGACGCCCTGTGCATGCTGTTTTGCGCTGGTATGACGCGATCCATCTCGCGCGCCAACGCGCGGCATAAGTTAAACGCGCCAACGCGCGGCATAAGGCATACACGCCAAGCCAACGCGCCGCAGGGCAAAGACCCCCCGCAATCAGATTATTCCGACAGGGTTTCCCCGTCAAAAAACGGCGTCATCTGCGCCACAATCACCGAATTTTCCTCAAGCGCACGCTGCATCAATTCCCGCTCATCGTCGCCGATCTCCTGTCCGTCGGCCTCGCGTTCGGCCAGGGTGCCATAGCCCGTCACATCCAGCGGATTGGTATCGGCCTGTTTCAGGATAGCCACGGTTTCGCGCACGGCCTCGGCTTCATCTATCCCGGAGGCAAAACACATCAGCGCCGCCCCCGTCGCCTTGTCCGGCAGACCGTCGCCTTCTTTGCGTCCGATTTGAACCAACAGTGTAAAGACCTGCTGACGCGACGGTTTTTTGGGTTTCTTGATCTCGGACATGCAAGGGCCACCTTTGTTCACGAAAGGCAGCCCTAGCGTGATCTGCAGTGTTTGAAAAGACTGCGGTTTATCGGCCCGGTCAGTCGCGCAGCAATTCGTTGATTGATGTTTTGGACCGCGTGCGTTCATCCACCCGTTTGACGATCACCGCGCAATAGAGGTTCACACCGTTCTTGGAGGGCATCGAGCCTGCAACCACAACCGATCCTGACGGCACTTCGCCATACATGATTTCGCCGGTCTCGCGGTCCAGAATCTTGGTGGATTGGCCGATAAACACGCCCATGCCCAACACCGATCCTTCGCGCACAATGCAGCCTTCGACAACTTCGGAACGCGCCCCGATAAAGCAATTGTCCTCGATGATCGTCGGGCCCGCCTGCATGGGTTCAAGCACACCGCCAATGCCCACACCGCCGGACAGATGCACGTTTTTACCGATCTGCGCACAAGAGCCGACAGTGGCCCATGTATCGACCATTGTGCCACTGTCCACATAGGCACCGATGTTCACAAAAGACGGCATCAACACCACGTTTGGCGCGATATAGGCCGATTTGCGCACCACACAGTTTGGCACAGCGCGAAACCCTGCGGCTTTCCATTCGGCAGCGCCCCAGCCTTTGAATTTGCTGTCAACTTTATCCCACCAGCCCGCGCCCTGCGGGCCACCTTCCTGATGTTCCATGTCTTTGATACGGAACCCCAAAAGCACGGCTTTCTTTGCCCATTGGTTGACATGCCAATTGCCGTCTTCCTGCTTTTCTGCCACGCGCAGTTTGCCACTGTCCAAGGCGTTCAGCGTCGCTTCGATGGCGTCACGGACCTCGCCTGTGGTTGCCGAGGTGATCTGGTCACGGGTGTCCCATGCCGCCTCGATGGCGGACTCCAGCTGCGCGTTAGACATATTCGTTTCTCCCATTTCAAATCTCAGGCTTTGCGCGGCTATACCCGCTCGCCCCGCGTGGATCAATCCGGCATTCGCCCCGCCGTGTCGCGGTCAAAAGCGCCGCCCCTGCCCACAACAGCGGCTGGTTCAGCCCAGCGGATCAGGTGCGGGATTTGCCCCGCAGAGCAAAACTGCAACACGTTCATCCGGTTCGGGGATATAGGCACCGCTCATCAGGGCGGCCAATGCGGCGGCACCCGCGGGCTCCACCAAAAGACGCCATTCACGCCACAGCGCCTGTTGCGCGGCAATGATGGCATTGTCCTCAACCAGAACCGCGCCCCCCAGATGTGCCTGCGCCAAGCCAAAACAAATCTCGCCAATACGCCGCGCGCCCAGCGCATTTGCGGCCACTCCCGACACCGGCACATCACAGGGCGCGCCTTGTTCCAGCGCATCATACAGTGATGCACAATTGATCGGCTCAACCGCAACCACATTGCGGCGATCGCCCAGCCAGGCCAACGCACCACCGATCAAGCCACCGCCACCGACAGCGATCAAAACGGTATCTGCCTCCAGTCCCTGCGCTTCCCATTCTGCCATGACGGTGCCTTGCCCCGCCACTGTGGCGGGCGCATCATAGGCATGGATTTGCATCGCGCCGGTCCTGGCCTCATGTGCCTTGGCGGCGGCAAGGGCATTGGCGTATTCCCCTGAGACAACGGTCAGTTCCGCACCGGTGCGCCGGATCAGATCAATTTTTGCAGGCCCGGCCAATTCAGGCACAAAGATATGCGCGCGATGGCCCAATGCCTGCGCCGCATAGCCCACCGCCGCCCCGTGATTGCCGCCACTGGCCGCGACAACCCCGCCTTTGGGCACATCCGTGGACAGCAAGGTATTGAATGCGCCCCGCGCCTTAAAGGTGCCGGTATGCTGCATATGTTCCAGTTTCAGGCTGATCGGATACGCCAGACCAAAGCCCTGGGCGGTCACAACCGGCGTTTCGCGAATATGCGGTGCAACCCGTGCTTTTGCCGCCTCAATTTCTGCCCGCCACGCCATGTTCACACTCCTGTTGCTGGTACTCAAAGCGCAAACCCTATACCTCTGGGGTAAACGCGCAAGCAGGAAGTGACCCCATGAAAGACGACCGTACCAGCCCGTTTCGGGATGCCCATTCTGACCGTGATTCCGCCGAACATGTGCCTGACACACCTCAAACCCGCGCCCCCGCCTATCGGCTGGCCTTTGCGGATGATGATTTCCTGTGTCGTGATGAATTGCGCCCTGTGCGGCTGCAACTTGAACTGCTGAAACCGCAGATGATGCTGGATGAACAAGGCATCGAAAGCACCATCGTGCTGTTTGGTGGTGCGCGCATTCCCGAACCGTCAAAGAAAGATAGCGCCCGCACCGAAACCCTTGCGGAACTGTCGCGTTTTTATGATGAAACCCGCGAATTTGCACGGTTGATGACGCTTAAATCCATGCAGGGTGGCGGCCATGAAGATGTGATTGTCACCGGCGGCGGGCCGGGTGTGATGGAGGCAGGCAACCGGGGGGCCGTGGATGCGGGCGGGCGGTCCATCGGGCTGAACATCGTTTTGCCGTTTGAACAGGCCCCGAATGAATATGTCACGCCGGAACTGTGTTTCAACTTTCACTATTTTGCGATCCGCAAAATGCATTTCCTGATGCGTGCCAAGGCGATCTGCGTGTTCCCCGGTGGGTTTGGCACGATGGATGAAATGTTTGAATCGCTGACGCTGATCCAGACAGGGCGGATGCAACGGGTGCCGTTCCTGCTGTTTGGCAAGGACTTCTGGCAAAAGATCATCAACTGGGAGGCGCTGGCAGATGCGGGCACCATTTCAGCCGAAGATCTGGATCTGTTCCGTTTTGTCGAAACCGCCCAGGAAGCGATGGAATTGATCGACAACTGGGATGCGGCCCCGCCACGGGATGCTATTCCCGGCCGTTAACCACGAACCCCGAATGGGACGGCTGGCGGGTTTAACCCGCCAGTTCTGCGGGCAATACGCCCAGTTCCACATGATGCGGCAAGGTTTCAACGATCTGGCCCTGCAGGGTTTCCTTGATCGCATAGCCATATCCGGCGAGGCGGTGCTTCCATTCACGCGGCGACAGGGCGCAGGCACGTTCACGGTTGATAAGGTCAAACACCTTGGCGGTGTCGAATTGGGTGTCGGCATAGATAAAGGACATTGGTCCGCTCCTTGATTGAGTGTTCAGTGGAAACAATCTGCGCGAGAAGCATGGCAAGAACAGCCCCTAATTGTGGCGCAACAAGGGTCATTTTCGGCAAGAATCGGGGCGCCGCATGGCGGAACCTCATATAAAAAAGGGCTTTTAGTCAGATCACGCCCGAAGGCCTGTCGCAAATTCATACATGAATTGACGCTGCTCAATTGTATCGGGAACGGAAACACCCCGTGCGGTGCTGACCCGATCAATCGCGCCTTGAGCAGACGCGCCCAGCGCGATCAACACCGCCCCGACCACCATGCCCGAGCGCCCGATGCCCGCACGGCAATGCACCGCAACATGGCGGCCGGCGCGCAGCTCCTCCACAATCCCGGAGACCAGTGTCTGAAATGCCCGCCTGTCCGGCAGGCCAAAATCAACAATGGCATGGTCTTCAAAGGTGATGCCGTTCTGGCGCGCCAAAACGGGTTCTTGTGCCAGCCCCAGCATCACGATTTCATCAGGGGCAAGCATCGACACAATCCGGTCAATGCCAGCAACGGCAAAGCCGGCCATATCCGCGGCCAGTTGATCCCCGGACGGGCAGGGCATGATCGTCAACTTGCCCGGCAGGTTGTCAGCAACAAGGAAATGCGCCGCCAAGGTTAGCTGCCTGACAGGCCCGCCTCTTGGGCGATCTGTTTGCGGGATTTGCGTTCGCGTTCGGTGGCGGATTTCAGCTGGCCACAGGCCGCCATGATGTCTTCGCCACGCGGGGTGCGCACGGGGCTGGCATAGCCTGCTTTATAAACAATCTCGGAAAACGCCCGAATGCGGTTGTTCGAAGACCGCTTGTAAGGCGCACCGGGCCATTCGTTGAACGGGATCAGGTTGATCTTGGCGGGAATACCGTCAATCAGGTTCACCAGACGCCGGGCATCTTCATCGCTGTCGTTGATGCCCTGCAACATTACATATTCAAAGGTGATCCGTTCGGAATTGGACACTTTGGGATAGACCCGCAATGCCTCCAGCAGTGTTTCGATGTTCCAGCGCTTGTTGATCGGCACCAGTTTATCGCGGACTTCATCAGTCGTGGCATGAAAAGACACCGCCAGTTGACAGCCGATCTCTTCGGCGGTGCGGGCAATTTCGGGGACCACACCAGAGGTGGAGAGGGTGATCCGGCGGCGTGACAATTGAATGCCTTCTGGATCCATCGCGATCTTCATCGCATCGCGTACGTTCTCAAAATTATACAGCGGCTCGCCCATGCCCATCAAAACGATGTTCGACAACAGCCGCCCTTCAACCCGCTTGGCACCCACCTCGGGCCATTCACCCAGATCGTCGCGCACCACCATCACCTGACCGATGATTTCCGCCGCAGTCAGGTTGCGCACCAGTTTCTGGGTGCCGGTGTGACAGAACGAACAGGTCAGCGTGCAGCCAACCTGTGACGAGATACACAGGGTCCCGCGGGAATCTTCGGGGATATAAACAATCTCGACTTCATGACCACCGGCAATCCGCACCAGATATTTGCGGGTGCCATCCTCGGAAATCTGACGGATCACGACCTCGGGAGTTTCGATCACAAAAACCTCGGCCAGCTCGGCGCGAAAGGCCTTGGACAGATTGGTCATCTCGGCAAAATCGCGTTTGCCCCACAGGTAAATCCACTGCCAGATCTGCCCGACACGCATCTTGGCCTGTTTTTCCGGCGTGCCAATCTCGATCAGCGCCTCGCGCATCTGTTCACGGGTCAATCCGACAAGGTTCTTTGGCCCCTCCGGCAATTTGCGCGGAATGGTCATCACATCCTGAGTGATCGGTGCCGTGCCTGTCATGACGAATCTCCTATAAAGGGTGATGCGCCTCTATATAGAGGTTCACGTCAGGATCAAAAGGAAACAGCCCCGCATCATCGCAGGGCTGCCTCCAGTGACGCTCACCTCTTGATGCGCAGTCTTGATAAGGTGGTGCAGCCTTAGCCGCCGCAGCGTTTTGCCGCGTCTTCCACTGCTGCGGTAAAGCCCAGCAATGAAAACGTGTCTTTGGTGTTGGTGCCGCGTCCCGAACGCCCCGCCAAAATCGCCGATGCGCCGCGTTTCATCGCGGTAATGATCTTGGCATCGTCATCGGTGGTTGCAGGCCATGCCCATTCACCGTCGGTAAACAATTCGAAGGTATCTCCGGAAATATCCAGGTTGACAGTGGACCCGGATGCAAATGGATAACCACCGGTAAAGGCAACCTGCCCTTTGGCACCGGCAGAAGGACGATAGAACACCATCAACAGGGTCTGACCCCGGGTTACGGCAACAACCCGCCCGTCACGGGTGTTTACGGATTCTTTCGGGGTGGATACGCCCCAGCATTCGGTGGGATTGTCTTCGACAAAAACGCTCCAATCGGTTTTTGCGGCGACCCTATTTGTGCTCTGTTCCTGTGCTGCAGCTGGAAATGCAGCAAGGGCAATCAACCCCAAGGCACATCCCAAAGATCTTCTAATTCGCATTTGTGCAGCCTCCAGCTGACGTGACCTCAATGATAGTCCCTGTGGCCCCCCTTGATACGGGTCGCTCTTGTTTTCAGGGTCTGTTAACTTCTCGACAACAAGCATATTAACGGCAAACACGCGACAGACGAAACCCTGATTGGCAGGTTTTCGCCCACGAAAAGGACAAAATCATGACCAATCCTGCCCCCTTCGCCGAAATTTGGCGTGGTCCCTTCCTTGAAAGCGTGCATTCCGGTCACGCGGTGATTTGTGACGAGAAGGGCGAGATTGTTCAAGCATGGGGCAATCCAGAGACTGTTATCCTGCCGCGCAGCTCTTCCAAGATGATTCAAGCCCTGCCGCTGGTGAACTCCGGCGCGGCGGATAAGGCGGGTCTGGGCACCGAACAATTGGCCCTGTCTTGTGCCTCGCATCAGGGGGCGGCGATCCATACGGACCGCGTTGCCGTCTGGCTGGATACTTTGGGTCTGGGCGATGATGATTTCCGCTGTGGCCCCCAAGAACCAAATGATGTGCCCGCCCGCGAGGCGCTGATCCGCGCCCATGAAAAGCCCTGCCAGATCCACAACAATTGTTCGGGCAAACACACCGGATTTTTGACGTTGAACCAGCATCTTGGCGGTGGACCCGATTATGTGACGCCCGATCACCCGATTCAGCGCGCCTGCCTTGAAGCCTTTGAAACGGTGACACAGGAAACTTCGCCCGGGTTTGGCATTGATGGATGTTCCGCGCCCAATTACGCCAGCAGCCTGCATGGCATGGCCCGCGCAATGGCACATTTTGCCGCCGCCCCGGAGGGCAGCGCCGAGGCGCGTTTGCATCAAGCGATGCGCCTGCATCCCGAATTGGTTGCCGGAGAAGGCCGCGCCTGCACTGAATTGATGCGGGCGATGAACGGCAAAGTGGCGCTGAAAACCGGTGCTGAAGGGTTCTTTATCGCGATCCTGCCAGAACAAAAGCTGGGTATCGCGTTGAAAGCCGCCTGTGGCACCACCCGCGCGGCAGAATGTGCGATTGCAGCGCTGTTGGTGCGGTTGGGGGTCTTGGAGGCCAACCACCCTGCAACCCTCAAACGTCTGAACGCGCCGATCAAAAACTGGCTGGGTGTTGAAACCGGCATCCTGAGACCGGCGGCGGGCCTGACCTGACCTGACCCGCCACCTGGTCTTACATTTCGATGATCGGTGCAACTTCGGCTGTGCCGCTGCCATCCGCCACCATCGGACATGCCGCCGCCATTTTGCAGGCGGCGTCGATGTCGGCAGCTTTGACAATGGTGAATCCTGACAACGGATTTGCCCCGCCATTGTCGGCCACGGCGCTGGCGCTGACCGTCTTTGACAGGCCCACCGGATTACCCGGATGCACAATGCTGTCGCCCAATTTCTTGTACCAGGCCTCCCAGGCGGCCATAGCCTTGGCGCCTTCTTCGGGGGTCTCAGGCATTTTTCCACCGTGATAGGCAAAGATAAAATCTGGCATGGTCTTGCTCCATTTATGGGGTTGAAGGGATGCTCGACAGGCGCTCAAGCCGTGACAATGGCCCGCCCCAGCCGCGTTCGTGTTGTGCAGCACTCTCATCGGATGCGAGGTTGCGGTGATCCAACACCAAACGCGCCCCTTTCGCGGTCGCGCTGATCGTAAAGGTGACATGGCTTTCAATCCCGCGCTGATCCGCTTCGTCATGCCAGCCCCATGTGAACCCGATCACATCAAACGGCGACACGCGGGTGACCTGCCCCGAGAGTTTGAAGCGATGGCCCTCTTCGCTGCGCATATCCGCGAACCACGGGCCAAGGCGCGACAAATCAAGGTTTTCATCCATCATCGTCCAGCCATCATGCCCCCACCATTGCAGCAATTGCGCCTGTGTGCTCAACATCTCGAACAACCGTTGTTGTGTGACGGGAAATTCCCGTTCCAATCTGATGTCACACATCGCGCGCATCCCCCTCCAACGCCAAAATCGCGTCCAGCCGATCAAGGCTGGCTGCCCAAAAATTGCCCTGCGCAATTGTCCAATCTACAATGTCACGCATGGTTTCTGGTGCGACCCGATAATAGCGTTTTGTGCCTTCGGCGCGTTGCGTCACCACGCCCGCCTCGCGCAGCACCTTCAGGTGGCGCGATACCGCTGGGGGCGACATGCCAACATGTGACACCAGATCGCCCGCAGCCAATTCACCGCGCTGCATCAGTTCTTCCACCACGCTCAGGCGGGTCGGATCAGCAAGCGCCGCAAAGGTTCGGGTCATGGTTTTCATGACCCAAAGATTAACACATCCGTTAATTAAGTAAATCGTTAATTAAATAGCGCCCGTCAGGCCGCAAAATCATCGCGGCTGTAGCCCTGAACATACAGCAATGCCGTCAGATCACCGTGGTTGATCCGCACGGTGCATTGCGCGGCGACTGCGGGCTTGGCGTGCAGCGCCACACCCAATCCGGCACGGGTCAACATGCCCAGATCATTGGCCCCGTCGCCCACCGCAATCACATCTGCTTCGGAAATCCCCAAACGCGCGGTGATCTGTTCCAACGCATCCACCTTGGCCTGTTTGCCGAGAATCGGCAGGCCGACTTCACCCTTCAATTTGCCGTCACGAACCAGCAATGTATTGGCACGGTTTTCATCAAATCCCAATTGGTGTGCGACCTGCGCGGTAAAGGCGGTAAAGCCCCCCGACACCAGCGCCGCAAAACCGCCGTTCGTCTTCATCGTCGCCAGCAATACCTGCGCGCCGGGCATCAGGGTGATCCGCTCGGCCAGCACCTTGTCGATCACCGAAACATCCAGACCTTGCAACAGCCCGACCCGTTCGCGCAGTGCCCCGTCAAAATCCAGCTCGCCGTTCATTGCCCGTGCGGTGATATCTTTGACCCGCGCCCCGACACCCGCCTCATCGGCCAGTTCGTCAATGCATTCCTGCTGGATCATCGTGCTGTCCATATCGGCCAGCAGCATCTTTTTACGCCGCCCCGCAGCGGGCACCAGTATCAGATCAACCCCCAAGTCCTGACAGTCCTGCCAGACATCCCAGAGATTCGCGGGCTCTTGAGGGATGCCGAACTCCGCTGCCTCATCAGGTGCCAGCCAAAGCGCATCACCGCCCCCCCAGGCATTGCGCAAACTTTCCACCAAAGCCGGATCAAGCGCCCGCGCCACAGGAGAGGTCAACAAAACAACTGTAAACATAGGGAAGTTTCCGATCCGCGCCAAAGATGTCGCAAAAAGCGACGCAAGCGGCGTTCTAGCGCCGTTTTACCGCTTGTGCCAGAGGGGGCCTGCCCGTAATCCCATCCGTGGGACACCCTTCCCCAACGAAGGGCGCATATCTGAGAGGATAGCATCAATGGCTATTACACAACCGGCAACGCGGCCGGCCAACCCGCGTTTTTCTTCTGGCCCATGTGCCAAAATCCCCACATTCGATTTGAACAATCTGGCTGACGCGCCTTTGGGCCGTAGTCACCGCGCCGCTGTTGGCAAAGCCAAGCTGCTGGAAGCGATCGAAACAACCCGCGACATTCTGGGCGTGCCTGCCGATTACCGTATCGGCATTGTACCTGCCTCTGACACAGGCGCCTTCGAAATGGCGATGTGGTCGATGCTGGGTGAACGCCCCGCACAGATGGTCGCATGGGAATCCTTCGGCGCAGGCTGGGTCACCGATGTGGTCAAACAGCTCAAGATCGAGGCGACGACCCATACCGCCGAGTACGGCGAGATCGTGGACATGGCCGCGCTGGATTATGACAAGGACGTCTGTTTCACGTGGAACGGCACAACATCAGGCGTGCGGATGGCCAATGGCGATGCGATCCCGGCGGACCGCGCTGGTCTGACACTCTGTGATGCGACTTCGGCGGCCTTTGCGATGGATCTGCCCTGGGACAAACTGGATGTCACAACATTCTCCTGGCAAAAAGTACTGGGTGGCGAAGCCGCGCATGGCATGTTGATTCTCAGCCCCCGTGCTGTGGCGCGTCTGGAAAGCTATACCCCGGCATGGCCGCTGCCGAAAATTTTCCGCATGACCAAAGGCGGCAAATTAAACGAGGGCATTTTTAAGGGTGAGACCATCAACACTCCGTCGATGCTCTGTGTCGAAGATTACCTGCAAGCGCTGGCATGGGCAAAATCCGTGGGCGGCCTGAAAGGGTTGATCGCCCGCGCCGATGCCAATGCACAGGCCATTGCCGATTTTGTTGCGGCCCATGACTGGATTGATTTTCTGGCCTCCGACCCCGCGATCCGATCGAACACTTCTGTCTGTCTGAAATTTTCGGATGACCGGATTACCGATGGCGCTGCTTTTGCCAAAGCCGTGGCAAAACGACTGGCAGATGAAGATGTCGCGCTCGACATCGGTGCCTATCGCGATGCTCCTGCGGGCCTGCGCATCTGGTGTGGCGGTACGGTTGAAACCGCTGACATTCAGGCGATGCTGCCCTGGCTGGCCTGGGCATTTGAGGCCGAAATCAACGCCTGATCCGAGTTTCCGTAAGGCGGAGTTAACCCCGCCCTACCCTCCCCATTTTTCGACAAAGGACCACAAACATGGCCCCCAAAGTACTCATCTCCGACAAACTCAGCGATGCTGCCGTTCAGATCTTCAAAGACCGCGGCATTGACGTGGATTTCCAGCCCGACGTGGGCAAGGACAAGGATAAACTTGCCGCGATCATTGGCAATTACGATGGTCTTGCAATCCGCTCCGCCACCAAAGTAACGGAAAAAATCCTCGCTGCTGCGGACAACCTCAAGGTCATCGGCCGCGCCGGGATCGGCACCGACAACATCGACAAAGAAGCCGCGTCCAAGAAAGGGGTGATCGTGATGAACACACCTTTCGGCAACATGATCACCACCGCCGAACATGCAATTGCGATGATGTTCGCCGTTGCCCGCCAAATCCCCGAAGCCAGCGCATCAACACATGCGGGCAAATGGGAAAAATCCAAATTCATGGGTGTCGAGCTGACCGGCAAGACCCTTGGCGTAATCGGTGCGGGCAACATCGGCGGAATTGTCTGTGACCGCGCGCGGGGCCTCAAAATGAAGGTCGTGGCCTATGATCCCTTCCTTGGCGAAGAAAAGGCCGAGAAAATGGGCGTTGAAAAGGTAGATCTGGAAACCCTGCTGGCCCGCGCCGATTTCATCACGCTGCATGTGCCTTTCACCGATCAAACCGCGAATATCCTCAGCCGTGAAAACCTAGGTAAAACCAAAAAAGGTGTGCGGATCATCAATTGTGCCCGTGGCGGTCTGGTGGACGAGGAAGCCTTGGCTGATCTGTTGAAATCCGGCCATGTTGCGGGTGCCGCTTTTGACGTATTTGCCCAGGAACCCGCCACCGAAAACCCGTTGTTCAACCTGCCAAACGTTGTCTGCACACCACACCTTGGTGCCGCCACCACCGAAGCGCAGGAAAACGTCGCGCTTCAGGTTGCCGATCAAATGGCCGATTACCTGCTGACAGGTGCTGTCAGCAACGCATTGAACATGCCATCCGTCACCGCCGAAGAAGCCAAGGTCATGGGCCCATGGGTGAAACTGGCCGGTCATCTGGGCGCTTTCATCGGCCAGATGACCGATGAACCGATCAAGGCGATCAACATCCTGTATGACGGCACCGTCGCCGAGATGAACCTTGATGCGTTGAATTGTGGCGTGGTTGCAGGGATCATGAAACGCGCCAATCCTGACGTGAACATGGTCAGCGCCCCGGTGGTCGCCCGTGAAAAAGGCATCCAGATCAGCACCACAAACCAGGATAAATCCGGCGTTTTTGACGGCTATGTCAAAGTGACGGTTGTGACCGAAAAACGCGAACGCTCGGTTGCGGGCACTGTGTTCTCGGATGGCAAACCGCGGTTTATCCAGATCAAGGGCATCACCATCGACGCCGAAGTTGGCGCGCATATGCTGTACACCACCAACGAAGACGTGCCGGGCATCATCGGTATGCTGGGCCAG
This sequence comes from Sulfitobacter sp., assembly GCA_047634585.1. GTDB lineage: Bacteria > Pseudomonadota > Alphaproteobacteria > Rhodobacterales > Rhodobacteraceae > Sulfitobacter. The sequence goes on from JBLIAN010000009.1 coordinate 85,523, forward strand.
ACCATGGGCGAAAACGGCGTGAACATTGCCAACTTTACCCTCGGCCGCGCCACAGCCAAAGGCGAGGCAATCGCCCTGCTTTATGTGGATGACGTGGTGCCAACCCCGGTGATCGCTAAATTGCAGGCAACAGGATTGTTCAAACAGGTCAAACCACTGGCGTTTGATATCGCCTGAATATGTCAGGTGGCGCGGCTCTGTCGCGCCACCTGACACCGCAGATCAGCTTTGTCTGCTGCGCAGCACCACCCCAAGAAAGATCAACATCCCCAGCACGATCACCAGTGATCCGATCTTGGCCAGCATTTCAGTACCGCCCGAAAGCACGACCGCAATGCCCGGTACAATCAGAATCAACCCCGCCAGCGACACCACCAGATGCACCCGCGCCAGCCCGCTTTCTGCGGCGGTTGGCACACCGTGGTAATATAGCCCGAACAGGGTCATGCTGACCCAACCCAGCAAGTTCAGATGCCCATGGGCCGGCGATAGCCCGTGATCCCCACTGATCGACATCTGGATGCCCCAAAGCATCCCGCAAAGGCCGGAAACCACCCCCGCCAGTACAAAATATAACGCCAAACCCTTCATCTTGTTCTCCTTCTTGGTCAGTCCGATGCGAACAGCATTTGACCGGCCAACCCAGATCTGCGGCTGATCCCTGCCCATCGCGGATAGGGTGAATTATGCGGCAAAAGCCATAATTTTAGTAATGTTTTTTTGATTTTCCCCTGCAATCCCTTGCAAAGCAACCAGCGCCCCGTTTCGGCCCTTTTATCCGCGAAGGGACTAAGCTACCCCAAACCCATGACACATCCGATTTACGCCATTGGCGATATTCACGGCCAGTTTGGCGAATTGCAGCGGGTTCTTGACCTGATCGAACAGGACGGCGGCCCGGATGCCAGAATTGTCTTTATGGGCGATTACACCGACCGCGGCCCGGACAGTAAATCGGTGCTGGATTTGTTGATTGACGGACAGGCAGCGGGGCGCAACTGGACCACGATCCTAGGCAATCACGACCGCATGTTCAGTTGGTTCATGGAAGACATCCCGCGCCATGACGCGCATCTGCCGATCAATCTCTATTGGCTGCATCCGCGTCTGGGCGGCGATACGACGCTGGCCTCATACGGGGTGGAATTCACCGAAAAGGACCGCAAATCAACGGTGCAGGAGATGGCAAAACTGGCCGTGCCCCAAGCCCATGTCGATTTCCTGCGCAGTCTTGATCTGACACACCAGACCGATGATCTGTTTTTCTGCCACGCGGGTATCCGCCCGCAGGTGGCCCTAGAGGCGCAGGTTGAACATGATCTGATCTGGATCAGGCAGGAATTTCACGACCATACCCAACCGCATCCGAAATTGATCGTGCATGGCCATACCCCGGTGGATCAACCGATGCATTACGGCAACCGTGTGAACATCGACACCGGCGCGGGCTATGGCAAACCTCTGACCGCTGCGGTGTTTGAAGGCAGGCAATGTTGGGCATTGGCGGATCAGGGGCGGCTGCCGCTGACACCCGCGACTTAACCTTTATTCCTTCAGCTCCAGTCCAGCACCACCTTGCCCGATTGCCCTGATTTCATCGCGGCAAATCCGGCTTCGAAATCATCCACGCCAAAACGGTGGGTGATGATCCCGGACACGTCCAAGCCGTTTTCCAGCATCGCAATCATCTTGTACCATGTTTCAAAAATCTCGCGGCCATAGACACCTTTGATGGTGATCGCCTTGAACACGATCCGTGACCAATCCACCGGGCTTTTGCCCGGCGGAATACCCAGCATGGCAATGCGTCCACCCATGGTCATCGCCTCGACCATCTGATCCAGGGCCCGTTGATTGCCTGACATTTCCAGCCCGACATCAAAGCCCTGTTTCATCTTCAGGCGCGGGATCACATCCTGCAGGTCTTCGCTTGCCACATTCACCGTCACCACATCGGTGACTTTTTCGGCCAGCGCCAGCCGATCCGCGTTGATATCTGTAATCACCACATGGCGCGCGCCGACATGGCGTGCCACCGCAGCCGCCATAATCCCGATCGGACCAGCGCCGGTGATCAACACATCCTCGCCCACCAGATCAAAGCTGAGGGCGGTATGCACCGCATTGCCCAAAGGATCGAGGATCGCACCGATGTCATCGGAAATCTCATCCGGCAGCGGCACGACATTAAAGGCTGGCAGGCGCAGATATTGCGCAAACGCGCCCTGTTCATTCACACCAATGCCCCGGGTGGCCGGATCAAGGTGAAATTTCCCGGCGCGGCTTTGGCGGGAGTTTTTGCCGATCAGATGGCCCTCGCCGGAACAGCGCTGCCCGATGTCCAAGCCTTCGACATTGCGGCCCAGTTCAACAATTTCACCGGCAAATTCATGGCCCGTGATCAAAGGTACAGGCACGGTGCGCTGCGCCCATTCATCCCAGTTCCAGATGTGAATATCGGTGCCACAGATGCCGGTTTTGTTTATCTTGATTAATACATCATCCGCGCCGATTTCCGGCACGGGGGCCTTTGTCATCCACAGCCCTTCGCGGGCGTGCAATTTCGACAGGGCTTTCATTTGATTGCTAGACATGAGGCGTCCCTTCTGGGGCAGAATGATCAAAACCGTTCAAGACAGAACACCGCAGGCCTTGCCGGCGATTTCAAACGCACCCAAGGCCCGGTCCAGCTCATCCCGCGTTAAAGCGGCGTTCATCTGGGTTCTGATCCGTGCCTGCCCGCGCGGCACCACCGGAAAGAAAAACCCCGACACATAGACGCCTTCATCAAACAGGCGCGCGGCCATATCCTGGGCCAATTGCGCCTCGCCCAACATCACCGGCACAATCGGATGTTCCCCCGCCAACAGATCAAAGCCAAGCCCGGCCAGCCCGCTGCGCCAATAGGCCGTGTTTTCAAACAATTGTTTGCGCAGATCATCACCCTGCGCCACCAGATCAAGCGCGGCAATCCCCGCCGCGACAATTGCGGGCGGCAATGAATTGGAAAACAGATAGGGCCGTGCGCGTTGGCGCAGCAGATCCACCACCGCCTGTGGTCCGGCGATATACCCCCCGATTGCGCCGCCCAAGGCCTTGCCCAAAGTGCCGGTCAGGATATCGACATCAACGCCAAAATGGGCGGGGGTGCCTGCGCCCTTTGGCCCCATGAATCCGGTGGAATGGCAATCATCCACCATCACCAGCGCCTCGTACTTCTGCGCCAATGCGGTGATCGCCGGCAGATTCGCCAGATAGCCATCCATCGAAAACACCCCATCGGTGGCGATCATGATAAACCGCGCCCCGTCTTCGCGGGCCTGTTTAAGCTGACCTTCCAGATCAGTCATGTCGCTGTTGGCGTAGCGATAACGTTTGGCTTTGCACAGGCGGATCCCGTCAATGATTGACGCGTGATTCAATGCATCCGACACAATCGCGTCTTCGGGCCCGAACAGGGGCTCAAACAAGCCGCCATTGGCGTCAAAACAGGCGGCAAACAGGATCGAATCATCCTTGCCCAGAAACGCGGCCAGCTTTTGTTCCAATTCCCGGTGAATATCTTGGGTGCCGCAGATAAACCGCACCGAGGCCATGCCAAATCCTTTGGGCGCCATCGTGGTTTTTGCGGCGGCAATCAGATCGGGATGATCGGCCAAGCCAAGGTAATTATTGGCACAAAGATTGATCATCTTGCGCCCGCCCACCATGATTTCACCCGCCTGCGGCGAGGTGATCATGCGTTCACGCTTCATCATGCCCTCGGCGTCAATCCGGGCAAGCGTGTCGGTGATATGGTCAAGATAGGCTTGGGTCATGATCGGGCTCCTTTAGGGAACTTCTATCATACCGGATGCATTTCCGAAATAGCAGAAATCCGTTATCGCAGAAAAATTCCACAATCACGGATCACCGCCTAGGCGTCCTGCACCACCAGAAAGGCCCGCACCGGGCCGTCTGTTGCCGTGATACAATGCGCCACATCCGCCGCATAACGGGCGGTATCACCTGCCCCGAGCGTAATCCGCGCATCGCCGCTTTTGACTTCGACCCGACCCGACAACAGCGTCAGATGTTCACGCGCGCCGCGGGTATGCGGCTGGCTGTCCAGCAACCCACCCGCTGCAATCAGCACCTCATAGACCTCGTGTTTGCCCGCTTCTTCGGGGGGCGACAGGATGCGAATACGGCAATGACTGCCCAGGTTATTGATGGTCGGCACCGCATCTGCGCGCAGCACTTCGATCTGGTCTTTGGCGGGGCCGCCATCCAGCAAACCCGCAAAATCCACTTGTAAGGCACGGGTCAGGTTCCATAGGGTTGCGATGGTCGGGCTGGATTCGCCGCGTTCGATCTGGCTGACCATAGAGCGCGATACCCCGGATAATTTCGCCACCGCATCCAGCGACAGGCCCTGATTTTGCCGCGCCTCTTTCAGGCGGGCAGGCAGATGGGTTAAGATCGCGTCAGCAGTATCCGTCATGACGGATAAGTGGGCTGTGACAGGGGGCTGTGTCAAGGGCCGCTTTGCCCGCTGTGACGGCACGTCCCGCCTGACATTCCGCCCGTCACATCGCATACTCCGGCCAACAGCAAACAGGAGTAGAGACATGACAAACGAGATCGTGATTCTGGGCGGCGCCCGTACCGCCATTGGCACATTCGGTGGGGCGCTTGCCGCGACCCCGCCAACAGAGCTGGGCACAATTGTTGCCCGCGCGGCGATGCAACGTGCAGGGGTATCCCCCGACCAGATCGGTCATGTGGTTTTTGGCAATGTCATCAACACCGAACCGCGTGACATGTATCTGTCACGAGTGGCCGCGCGGGATGCAGGCGTGCCCGATGCAGTGCCTGCGATGAACGTCAACCGCTTGTGCGGATCAGGCGTGCAGGCGCTGGTATCCGCGACCCAGAACCTGATGCTGGGCGATGCGGATTTTGCGCTGGCAGGCGGTGCTGAAAACATGTCGCGCGCGCCCTACATCATGCAAAACGCCCGCTGGGGTCAGAAAATGGGCGATGTGCGCAGCTTGGATATGATGCTGGGCACATTGAACTGTCCCTTTGGCACCGGGCATATGGGCATCACCGCCGAAAACGTCGCCGCCGAATATGACATCAGCCGCGCCGATCAGGATGATTTTGCCCTCAGCAGTCAGGAACGCGCCGCAGCGGCGATTGCTGCGGGATATTTCAAAGAGCAGATCGTGCCTGTCGAGGTCAAAGTGAAGCGCGATCTGGTGGCGTTCGACACCGATGAACACCCAAAATCCACCTCGGCCGAGGCATTGTCAGGACTGCGCCCTGCCTTTCAAAAAGACGGCAGTGTCACTGCGGGCAATGCCAGTGGCATCAACGACGGTGCCGCGGCACTGGTTCTGGCCACCGCCTCGGCGGCCGAAAAATCCGGCCTGACCCCACGTGCCCGCATCATCGGTTATGCCCATGCCGGGGTACGCCCCGAGGTGATGGGCATCGGCCCTATCCCCGCCGTGCAAAACCTGCTGGCGCGCACCGGGTTGAAAGCCAGCGATTTTGACGTGATCGAAAGCAACGAGGCCTTTGCCGCCCAGGCCTTGGCCGTGAGCAAGGATCTTGGCTTTGATCCGGCGATTGTGAACCCGAATGGCGGCGCCATCGCGCTGGGCCATCCGGTGGGGGCAACCGGTGCCATCATCACTGTGAAGGCGCTTTATGAACTGGAGCGGATTGGCGGCAGACGGGCGTTGATCACGATGTGTATTGGGGGGGGGCAGGGCATCGCACTGGCCATCGAACGCATCGCATGAGGCAAGCGCCGGGGGCTGTCTGCCCCCGGACCCCCGAGAATATTTGAAGCCAGAAAGAAAGAATCAGGTAAACACGGCAATCAAAGCGATCGTGCCCGTGGCAAGCACGGCCCCTGCAAGGGCAGACAGGACCATCCAGCCGATGCTGCTTTTGCGCGGCGGTGTAGGCGGATTGCTTTGGCGCAGCAGCGCCGCTTCGACCAGTGTGGGCAACCGTGGACCAAAACGCGCCAACACCAGTGCAGTGCTGGCCAGATCATGCATCACCGCGCCGGGGCCGATGGATTTGCGGATGTAATCGCTGACAATCGGGCTTGCGACATCCCAGATGTTGATATGGGGATTAAGCGAGCGCGCCACCCCTTCGACCACCACCATCGTGCGTTGTAGCAGGATCAGTTCAGTGCGGGTTTCCATGCCGAAACGTTCCGTGACTTCGAACAGATAGGTCAGCAGCCGCGCCATGGAAATATGGGTGGCATCGCGGCCGAAGATCGGTTCACCCACGGCGCGCAGGGCACGGGCAAATTCATCGACATCCTTGTCGGCAGGGACATAGCCCGCTTCAAAATGCACTTTGGCAACGCGCAGATAATCGCGGCGGATAAAGCCATAGAGGATCTCGGCATAGACGCGGCGGGTGTATTCATCGATATGGCCCATGATCCCGAAATCATAGGCGATGATATCGCCGTTTGCAGCCACCTTGAGATTGCCCTGATGCATGTCAGCATGGAAAAATCCGTCGCGCAGCGCGTGATTGAGAAACAGGTGCAGCACCCGATCCCCCAGCGCAACACGATCATGGCCCGCCGCATCCAGGGCGTCATTGTCCCCCAGTGACACCCCGTCTGCCCAGCCAAGGGTCATCACCCGGCGCGCCGAGAGATGCCATTTGATTTCAGGCAGTTGAAAGCCCTGATCCTGCGCGGTGTTGGCGGCAAATTCTGAGGCAGAGGCGCTTTCGAGGCGCAGATCCAATTCGCCGCGCACCACGCCGTCAAAATGTTCGATCACATCCATCGGGCGCAAGCGGCGCGATCCCGGCGAAAACAATTCAATCATCCGCGCGGCGAGGTAAAAGGCATCGACATCCTTGCGAAAGGCGCGTTCGATTTTGGGGCGCAGCACTTTGACGGCAACGTCTTCGCCGGTGTCGGCAATCCGCGCTTTGTGAACCTGCGCGATAGAGGCCGCCGCAACCGGAGGGCTGAATTCGGAAAACATGGTGTCGAGCGGCAGGCCCAATTCACGTTCGACTTCGGCTTTGGCTTCTTCGATGGAAAACGGTGGCAGCTTGTCTTGTAGCACCCGCAGTTGCAGCGCCAGATCATCGCCAACCACATCAGGGCGGGTCGAAAGCACCTGACCGAATTTGATATAGGCCGGACCAAGGGCGGTCAGCGCACGGGTGGCAGCAGGCATCGAGGGATCACCCTTGTAGCCCAGAAATTTGAACGGCAGGCCAAGGGCGCGGGCCACAAAGCGCAGGGCGGGCGGCGCTTCAAAGGCGTCCAGCACCAGGTTCATTGCGCCGGTACGTTCCAGGGTGGCGCCCGTGCGGATCAGCCGCCAGATGTTATGCGGGCCGCGCATCTTACAGTTTCCAGCCCGAATGCAGGGCGGCAATGCCCATGCTCAGGTTGCGGTATTTGGCCTGTTCAAATCCGGCACTGCGCACCATATTGAGAAACGTCTCTTGGTCGGGGAAATTACGAATAGATTCAACAAGGTATTGATAGCTGTCGCGGTCATTGGCAATCAATTTCCCCATGCGCGGAATGACGTTGTAACTATAGAGATCATAGGCCTTTTGCATCGCCGGATTGGGCAGTTGGCTGAATTCCAGCACCATCAGGCGGCCACCGGGGCGCAGAACCCGGTAGGCTTCGTTCAGGGCTTCCTGGGGGCGGGTGACATTGCGAATGCCAAAGCTGATTGTATAGACATCAAAGGTATTGTCCTCAAACGGCAGGGCCATTGCATCGCCCACCACCCAATCAAGGCTCTCGACCATCTGTGCCGCTTCTGCGCGTTTGCGGCCCTCGACCAACATGCCTTCGGTCAGGTCACAGACCGTGGCATGGCCCTGGCCGGCGCGTTTGAGGAATTTGAACGACACATCCCCGGTGCCGCCCGCCACATCCAGCAGTTTCTGTCCGGCGCGAGGCGCAAGCCAATCCATCATCGCCTCTTTCCAGATGCGGTGGATGCCCATGCTCATCACATCGTTCATCACGTCGTATTTATTGGCAACATCGCTGAACAGGCTACGCACCATGCCGGCTTTTTCATCCTCGCGGATGGTTTGCGCTCCGAAATGGGTTGTCTTGTCCGTCATGTCATTGTCCCGCTAATATCATCGTCGAGATATAGCCTCAGATGCGCAGATACAAACCGCCATTTGCCGCAGCGCCCTGCGGGACGGTCAAAAAGGAACAAAAATGCCCGAACTTCCCGAAGTCGAAACCGTGCGCCGCGGCCTTGCCCCGGTGATGGAAGGCTGCGTGATTGCCCGCGCAGAGGTGAACCGCCCTGATCTGCGCTGGCCTTTTCCCGAACGGATGGCAGAGCGGCTGACCGGACAGCAGGTGAAACAACTGCGGCGGCGGTCCAAATACATTCTGGCTGACCTTGAGTCGGGGGAATCACTGTTGGTGCATCTGGGCATGTCAGGGCGGATGTTGATTTCCGGTGATCCGCTGGGCCAGTTTGTGCATGATCATCCAAGCCCCGAAAAGCATGATCATGTGGTGTTGCATATGGCGAACGGCGCACGGATCACCTTTAATGATCCACGTCGTTTCGGGGCGATGGATCTGCTGGATACCGCCACAGCCGAGACCCATAAATTGCTGGCATTGATCGGGCCGGAACCCTTGGGAAACGGATTTCACGAGGCGCATCTGCTGGCGGCGCTCAAGGGGCGCAACATGCCGATCAAATCGGCGCTTCTGGATCAGCGGATCGTCGCGGGATTGGGAAATATCTATGTTTGTGAAGCACTTTACCGTGCGGGCATCCATCCGGCGCGCAAGGCTGGCCAGATCTCGGCGGTGCGCATTGCCAGCCTTGTTGCGATCATCAAGACCGTGTTGAGCGAGGCCATCGAGGCGGGAGGATCATCGCTGAAAGATTTCCGGCAGGCGGATGGCGAGTTGGGGTATTTCCAACATCGATTTGATGTTTACGGGCGCGCGGGCCAACCCTGCCGCAGCCCCGACTGCCCCGAGGTCATCTTGCGGCTTGTGCAATCGGGGCGTTCGTCCTTCTATTGTGGTCAATGTCAAAGATAACTTGAAACGTGATGCGCGCGTGATATGCACAGCAACCTGAGCGCAACAACAAAGAGCATTCTTGATGGCTTACGAAACGATCACGGTAGACGTGGACAATCATGTGGCAGTGGTCACGCTGAACCGGCCTGATGCGCTTAATGCGCTCAATGACCAGCTGATGAGCGAACTGGCCAAAGCGCTAAAAAGCGCACAGGACAATGACAAGGTCCGCTGTATTGTCATCACCGGATCGGAAAAGGCATTCGCCGCGGGGGCAGATATTGCCATGATGCGCGACAAGACCTTTGTTGATGCATTTGCCGGTGATCTTTTCACCCCGGAAACCGATCAAATCATGCGGGTGCGCAAACCGATCATCGCCGCAGTATCCGGTTATGCGCTGGGCGGTGGCTGCGAGTTGGCGATGATGTGCGATTTCATCATCTGTTCGGAAACCGCAAAATTCGGCCAGCCCGAAATCAACCTTGGTGTTGTGGCAGGGATCGGCGGCACCCAGCGTCTGACCCGTCTGGTGGGCAAATCCAAAGCAATGGATATGAATTTGACTGGCCGTTTCATGGACGCCCAGGAAGCAGAGCGTTCCGGCCTTGTGTCGCGGGTTGTACCGGTGAAAAAGCTGATGGAAGAGGCCTTGGGGGCTGCAGGCAAGATTGCCGAAAAATCAATGATTTCTGTGATGGTCGTCAAAGAGGCAGTAAATCGTGCCTATGAGGTGCCGTTGCGCGAAGGTCTGTTGTTTGAACGGCGCATGTTCCATTCGCTGTTTGCCACCGAAGACCAAAAAGAGGGCATGTCGGCTTTCCTTGAAAAACGCGAGGCCCAGTTCCGCGACAAGTAAGCAACAGCCCTGTTACAAAGGGGTTTGCAATGGCGGGTTTTCTGAATTATAGCCCGCCCCAATACATGCGCGTGCAGCCCGCTCTGGCTAGAATCACCTTCCCGGTCACTCCGGCACAGGTTTGGCGTCACGCGCCATTAACCGAATTGACATAAACCTGAAGGCTGATCCTCATGGCAAATACACCCCAAGCTAAAAAACGCGCACGTCAGAACGAAAAGCGTTTTCAGATCAACAAAGCACGCCGTTCGCGCATTCGCACCTACCTGCGTAAAGTAGAAGAAGCGATTGCATCCGGTGACAAAGACGTCGCATCCGCAGCATTGCACGCAGCACAGCCCGAGCTGATGCGCGGCGTGACCAAAGGCGTTTTCCACAAGAACACAGCGTCCCGCAAAATGTCGCGTTTGGCGGCGCGGGTCAAAGCACTGGGTTAAGCCCCCGGCGCTGATCAATAAGAATCAGCTAATTGATTGATTAAAAAAGGCGTCGCTCTGCGGCGCCTTTTTTGTAACTAATTTTCCCCCTGAAACAGCCAGAGATTCTTTTTGGTTTTATCGCGAGTCAAGTTTGAAGATTTGTTGAAGCGCACCTGTTCTCCTTGCTACCTATGTCTTGCGAGTCACCTCGCAGGGGGGACAGGCCTCAAGGCGATGGCGGTACGGGGGACGTGCCACATTACTCAGAGGTTGGTCAGCGGTCCTGATTTACAGGGGTCGCAACTAGGTCTGCTTTGGCGCTTATCGGCGCTGTAGCCCTGTCACAAAAAAGGCGCGAACAGGATTGTTCGGCATCTGGATGCTCACATCTATGGAGCATGTGAATGTCGCGATGCTGTATTGTTCAAAGGTCTGAAGGACACAGGCCGATTCTGTCAAAGGATCGGAACAGAAACCTGTTTCTGACGATAAAATAGGCATGCAACCGGGGGTTATCGGTAGGCATGGGCAGATAGTACGTGGGACGAATGAGAATATGACGCAGGAACAATGGGGCGCGATCAGGCAGCGGCTTCTCAAGACTGTAGGCCAGAACAATTTTACAACGTGGATTGATCCGCTTGTGGCTGGCCCGATCACCGAAGGCATCGCCACCCTGCACGTCCCGACAAATTTCTTTGGGAACTACGTCAGCCAGAACTTTGCCGATCTGATTCTGCACGAGATCAACGTCGAAGGCCTTGCGGCCTCGCGGTTGAATTTTGCGCTGGCGCCGAAAACCGATGTCGTGCCTGCAAATACAGCAGCGCCCGTCACTCAAAAGCCCGCGCCAGCCCCGCAGGCCAGCACCGGCCCCGGTACCAGCATCCTGAACACTGCGCCGCTTGATCCGCGTTTCAGCTTTGACAATTTTGTGGTCGGCAAGCCAAACGAACTGGCCCATGCTGCGGCCCGTCGCGTCGCCGAAGGCGGCCCCGTTACCTTTAACCCGCTGTTTCTCTATGGCGGCGTCGGCTTGGGTAAAACCCACCTGATGCACGCCATTGCGCTGGAATTGCAGGAACGCCAACCACAGATGAACGTGCTTTATTTGTCTGCGGAACAATTCATGTACCGCTTTGTACAGGCCCTGCGGGACCGCAAGATGATGGATTTCAAAGAAATTTTCCGGTCTGTGGATGTGTTGATGGTAGATGACGTTCAGTTCATCGCGGGCAAGGACAGCACGCAGGAAGAATTCTTTCACACCTTCAACGCATTGGTAGATCAGAACAAACAGATCATCATTTCCGCAGACCGTGCGCCCGGCGAAATCAAAGATCTGGAAGACCGGGTGAAATCGCGGCTGCAATGCGGGCTGGTCGTGGATTTGCATCCAACGGATTACGAATTGCGCCTCGGCATTCTTCAAAGCAAAGTCGAAGGCCAACGCAGAAACTACCCCGGCCTGGAAGTTGACGCAGGTGTGCTTGAATTTCTTGCCCATCGGATCAGTTCAAACGTGCGGGTTCTCGAAGGGGCGCTGACCCGGCTGTTTGCCTTTGCCTCGCTGGTCGGGCGCGAGATCAACATGGAACTGACCCAAGATTGTCTTGCCGATGTGCTGCGCGATTCTGAACGCAAGATCACCGTTGAAGAAATCCAGCGCAAAGTCAGCGACCATTACAACATCCGCCTCAGCGATATGATCGGCCCGAAACGCCTGCGCAGCTATGCCCGCCCGCGTCAGGTGGCGATGTATCTGTGCAAGCAGATGACCAGCCGCAGCCTCCCGGAAATTGGTCGGCGTTTTGGCGGGCGCGACCATACAACCGTCATGCACGGGGTGCGCCGCATCGAGGAACTGAAGGTGTCAGATGGCCAGATCGCAGAAGATCTGGAAATGCTGCGCCGCGCACTGGAAGCGTGATCAGAAAAACATCGTAACCGGACCAAATGACAGGGGCCTTCGGGCCCCTCTTGCATTCACCAATAGAAAACAACAAAAGTCTTGTGAAAGCGGGTGAACAGGGTAATTTGCCTGTCCCGGCAATCCTGAGGGAGAAGGCACATGAAATTCAGCATCGAACGCGCCGCGTTGCTTAAAGCAGTCAGTCAGGCACAATCTGTTGTTGAGCGGCGCAATACGATTCCAATCCTCGCCAATGTGCTGATTGAGGCCGAAGGCAGTGATGTGTCTTTCCGCGCCACCGATCTGGACATCGAAGTGGTGGACAAGGTGGGCGCGCAGATCGAACGCGCCGGCGCGACAACAGTATCGGCCACGCTGCTGCATGAAATCGTGCGCAAATTGCCTGATGGTGCCTTGATCAACCTCACCGCCGACAGTGCCGCGGGGCGTATGACAGTTGAGGCAGGGCGGTCGAACTTTAGTCTTGCCACCTTGCCACGCGAAGATTTCCCTGTGATGGCATCCTCTGAATATGCCTCGAACTTTAGCGCCCCCGCCCCGGTGCTGCGCCGCTTGTTCGACAAATCGAAATTCGCCATCTCTACCGAAGAGACGCGGTATTATCTGAACGGCGTCTATATGCACACAGCGGACGCCGCGAGCGGCAAGGTGCTGCGGTGTGTGGCAACGGATGGTCACCGACTGGCACGGATTGATGCGCCTTTGCCCGAAGGCGCAGCGGATATGCCCGGTGTGATTGTGCCGCGCAAGACCGTGGGTGAGCTGCGCAAATTGCTGGATGACGATGATTTGCAGGTGGCGGTATCGGTTTCCGAAACCAAAGTCCGCTTTGCCACGCCCGAAATCACCCTGACCTCCAAAGTAATCGACGGCACATTCCCCGATTACACCCGTGTGATCCCGCAGGGCAACACCCGCAAAATGGAAGTTGACGCCAGCGATTTCGCCCAAGCGGTAGACCGCGTTGCGACGGTCAGTTCCGAACGCTCGCGGGCCGTAAAACTGCAATTGGACGAAGACCGGCTGATCCTGTCGGTCAATGCGCCCGACAGCGGTGCCGCCGAAGAAGAGCTGGCTGTGGCCTATGGCGATGAACGGCTGGAAATCGGCTTTAACGCCAAATACCTGCTTGAAATCGCCAGTCAGGTGGATCGTGAAAACGCGGTGTTCCTGTTCAATTCATCCGGCGATCCAACGCTGATGCGCGAAGGCAATGATGAATCCGCAGTCTATGTCGTGATGCCGATGCGTGTGTGAGGAACCCCGGAATTTTCAAAAGATTCCGATGCGTTATCTGTAAAAGAAAACGTCCCCCCCCATGAGCGGCCTTTATGTTTCACAGCTCACCCTGTCGCACTTCCGTTCGCACAAGCGGGCGGTGGTGGAATGTGACGCGCGCCCTGTTGCGCTTTTTGGCCCCAATGGCGCGGGCAAAACCAATCTGATCGAAGCGCTGTCGCTGCTGTCACCCGGGCGTGGTTTGCGCCGCGCCAGCGCCGAAGACATGACCCGACGCCCCGAAGCCTTGGGATGGAAGCTGACGGCGCTGCTGCATTCCCTGCATCACACCCATGAAATCGAAGTCTGGTCCGAAGCCGGATCAGCGCGACAGGTCAGGATCGACGGCAAAGCAGCGCCGCAAACTGCGTTGGGGCGGATTGCCCGGGTGCTGTGGCTGATCCCCGCGATGGACCGCCTGTGGATCGAAGGCGCGGAAGGGCGGCGGCGGTTCCTGGACCGGATGACCCTCAGCTTTCTGCCCGATCATGCCGATCATGCGCTGACCTATGACAAGGCCATGCGCGAACGCAATCGCCTGCTCAAAGACATGGTGCGCGAACCCGCGTGGTACAGCGCCCTTGAACAAACCATGGCCGAAGCGGGCAGTGCCATCCATGCCGGGCGCCTGCATGCACTTGCCGCTATTGCCCAGGCACAGGATCAGGCCAAAACCGCCTTTCCCACTGCCACCCTCGAGCTGCTCTGTGACATGCCCGCCGATGCGCAGGGCCTGCGCAGAGCCTTGACTGAAAACCGCCAGCGCGATCTGGCGGCGGGGCGCACCCTGATTGGCCCGCATCGTGCGGATCTCTATGGTGTCTATGCCGCCAAAGATGTCCCCGCCAAGGATTGCTCGACCGGGGAACAAAAGGCGCTGCTGGTTTCGCTGATCCTTGCCAATGCCCGCGCGCTTGCCGCTGATTTCGGCGCGCCGCCCTTGTTGCTGCTGGATGAGGTCGCGGCCCATCTGGATGCAAGCCGCCAAGCCGCCCTTTATGATGAAATTTCCGCACTGGGGGCACAGGCGTGGATGACCGGAACGGGCGCTGAAATGTTCGCCGCCCTGGGCGATCGCGCACAGGTTTTCGAGGTCCGCGAAGACGATGGCGCAAGCCATGTCACCCAACCAGAGTAAGCGGATCGATTTCACCACAAAATCTTGTGTCATCTGCGTGACAATGCCCTGTAAAAACACTATAAATCGGACAAAAGAAAAAGGTTTTTCCGCATGTCCGAGACTGAACAGACGCCCCAAGAATATGGTGCCGATTCCATTAAGGTTCTCAAAGGCTTAGAAGCTGTTCGCAAACGCCCCGGCATGTATATCGGTGACACCGATGACGGCTCTGGCTTGCATCACATGGTTTACGAAGTCGTGGACAACGGCATTGACGAGGCACTGGCCGGTCATGCGGATGCGGTCACCGTCACAATTCACGAAGATCACTCCATTTCGGTCAGCGATAATGGCCGGGGCATTCCCGTGGGCATCCACGAGGAAGAAGGTGTTTCCGCCGCCGAAGTCATCATGACGCAACTGCACGCGGGCGGTAAATTCGACAGCAATTCCTACAAGGTGTCGGGGGGGCTGCACGGGGTCGGCGTATCGGTGGTGAATGCGCTTTCTGATTGGCTGGAACTGCGGATCTGGCGCGAAGGCAAGGAACATGTCGCGCGGTTTGAGGGCGGTTTCACCGTGGATCACCTCAAGGTGGTTGGCGACACGGACCGCACCGGAACCGAGGTCCGGTTTATGGCCTCGACCAATACGTTTTCAAACCTCGAGTATTCTTTTGAAACCCTCGAAAAACGCCTGCGCGAACTGGCGTTCCTGAACTCGGGTGTGCGGATCATCCTCACCGATGAACGCCCCGTCGAGCCGCTCAAGACCGAATTGTTCTATGACGGCGGCGTCAAGGAATTTGTAAAATACCTTGACCGCCACAAATCATCGGTGATGCCCGAACCAATTTTCATCGCAGGTGAAAAAGACGACATTGGCGTTGAAGTCGCGATGTGGTGGAACGACAGCTATCACGAAAACGTCCTGCCTTTTACCAACAACATCCCCCAGCGTGACGGCGGCACCCATATGGCGGGCTTTCGCGGCGCGCTGACGCGGACCATCAACAATTACGCCCAAGCCAGTGGCATCGCAAAAAAAGAAAAGATCAGCTTTACCGGTGATGACGCCCGTGAAGGGCTGACCTGTGTGTTGTCCGTCAAAGTACCCGATCCGAAATTCAGCTCCCAAACCAAAGACAAACTGGTCTCTTCCGAGGTACGCCCCGCTGTCGAAGGACTGGTCAATGAAAAGCTGTCTGAATGGTTCGAGGAAAACCCGACCGAGGCCCGCATCGTGGTTGGCAAGATCATCGAAGCCGCCCATGCCCGCGAGGCCGCCCGTAAAGCCCGCGATCTGACGCGCCGCAAAACTGCGATGGATGTGAATTTCCTTGCAGGAAAACTTAAGGATTGTTCGGAAAAAGACCCGTCCAAAACCGAAGTATTCCTCGTCGAGGGTGATTCCGCTGGCGGCTCTGCCCAGACCGGCCGCGACCGTCAAACTCAGGCAATTCTGCCCCTGAAAGGTAAGATCCTGAATGTCGAACGGGCGCGATTTGACCGGATGCTCGGCTCTCAAGAGATCGGCAACCTTGTTATGGCGCTTGGCACCGGCATTGGCCGCGATGAATTCAACATCGCCAAACTGCGCTATCATAAGATTGTCATCATGACCGACGCGGATGTCGACGGGGCGCATATCCGCACCCTGTTGTTGACGTTCTTTTACCGCCAGATGCCCCAATTGATCGAACACGGGCATCTCTATATCGCCCAGCCGCCGCTCTATAAGGTGTCGCGTGGCAAATCCGAGGTTTACCTCAAAGATCAGGCCGCCATGGAAGACTATCTGATCCATCAAGGCATTGACGGGGCGCTTTTGCGTCAGGGCAACGGTGAAGAAATCTCTGGCGCCGATCTGATCCGTGTTGTCGATCTGGCGCGGCAAATGCGCCGCGTGCTTGAGGCCTTCCCAACCCATTACCCCCGTCACATCCTTGAACAGGCCGCCATTGCCGGTGCTTTTGTCCCTGGCGCGGTGGAAAACAACCTTCAGGGTGTTGCAGACCGCGTTGCCGAACGTCTGAACCTGATTGCACTGGAATATGAACAGGGCTGGCAAGGCCGCATCACCCAGGATCACGGTGTGCGTCTGGCCCGTATTCTGCGCGGTGTCGAAGAAGTACGCACCCTGGACGGCAAGATGCTGCGCTCGGGCGAGGCGCGGCGTTCGGGGTCGTTCACCGACCATCTGCAAGACGTGTATAATCTGCCTGCAACCTTGGTGCGCAAAGACCGCAACCAGCGCATTCACGGCCCGCTTGATCTGTTGGACGCGATCCTGGCCGAAGGCGAAAAAGGCCTGTCCTTGCAACGCTACAAAGGCCTGGGTGAAATGAACCCCGAGCAGCTTTGGGAAACCACGCTGGACCCTGATGCGCGCACGCTCTTGCAGGTCAAAGTAGCGGATATGGCCGAAGCGGATGATCTGTTCACCAAACTGATGGGCGATGTCGTTGAGCCGCGCCGCGAATTCATCCAGCAAAACGCGCTGAATGTCGAAAACCTCGATTTCTGAGCAATTGTAGGGAAGCACATAAAATTGCGTGGCGCGCATAAGTTTGCGCGTCGTGGATGGATGGTAGAATGGCGAACAGAAACGGCTTTGATGCCGCCTAATCCCTATGGTCATCGCCTACATCAGCACCGGATCTGCGCGCAAAGTTATGTGCTCGGTGTCACGTCTAAGCCATTGATATATGTTAAGCGGAACGCAACGATACCCGCGTCCCTGCAGCAATCTTCGGACGGGCGCCCAGCCCGTTCCGCCCAAAGGCAATGTCGCTCAGAAACCTTCACCGTTCTGGTATTCCGGAACGGTGGAAAAATGCATCGAACTGCATTTTCAAATGCTGCCCTCCCGAAAAATCCGCGCAGGTCTCTGGCTGGCACCCGTTAATTTTCGATAAGGTTCGCATGAAGCCTTCCTAGCTCTGGACAGACTTACGGTTAACACCGTACCAAGGCAGGGTATCACCAAAAGGCCCAACACGTGCCCGATCGCGTTTCTCCGCTGATATTGTTCCGAAACCAGACCTTTCGATCGCTTTGGATCGCTGCGCTGGCGTCAAACTTTGGCGGTCTTGTCCAGGCGGTTGGTGCGGCATGGCTGATGACCTCCCTGTCGGAATCACAGAACATGGTGGCGCTGGTGCAAGGGTCGGTGGCCTTGCCGATCATGATATTCTCGCTTTTGGCCGGTGTCTTTGCTGATAATTTCGACCGGCGGCGGGTCATGTTGCTTGCGCAGGGGTTTATGTTCGGAGTGTCGGTCATTCTGACCTTTATGGCCTTTGAGTGCTGGCTCACCCCCTGGTTTTTATTGGCATTCACCTTTCTCATTGGCTGTGGCACGGCGCTGCACAATCCGTCCTGGCAGGCGACGATGGGGGATATTGTCTCGCGCGAGGAATTGCCCTCTGCGGTGTCGCTTAACAGCATGGGATTCAACCTCATGCGCAGCATCGGTCCTGCCGCGGGCGGTGCCATCGTCGCCCTGGCAGGGGCGGCCGCCGCCTTTGCTGTGAACGCATTGAGCTATGTCGCGATTATTCTTGCCTTGCTGCGCTGGAAGGCCCCGGCACGCGATACCCATCTGCCCCGCGAACCGATGGGCAGTGCCTTTGGCGCGGGGCTGCGCTATGTGGCGATGTCGCCAAATCTGATGCGGGTGATCTTGCGCGGATTCTGGTTCGGGCTCGCGGCGATTTGTCTGCTCGCGCTTCTGCCTGTTGTGGTCCGCGAAACCCTGAATGCCACGGCGTTTGTCTATGGGGTGATGCTGGGATGTTTCGGGATGGGGGCGGTTGCGGGGGCCTTGGCCAATGCACGTCTGCGCGCCCGGTTGAACAATGAGATCATCGCCAGAGGCGCCTTCACCGGTTTTGCCCTCAGTTGCGGGCTTCTGGCGGTCAGCGGACAAACCATCCTGTCGGGCGTGGCGTTGATGTTGGCGGGGGCCTGCTGGGTTCTGGCCTTGTCGATGTTCAACGTGACAATCCAGTTGTCGACACCGCGTTGGGTGGTGGGCCGTGTGATCGCGCTGTACCAGACCGGCACCTTTGGTGGTATGGCCACGGGCAGTCTGATCTGGGGGGCTTTGGCCGACAGGGCCGGGTCCGAAACCGCATTGTTAGGCGCATCTGCCCTGCTGCTGATCGGGGCGCTGATCGGTCTGCGCCTGCCGCTGCCCGAATTTGGCGGTCTCGACCTTGACCCGTTGAACCACTTCAAAGAACCGACAACCCGTTTTGATCTGAATTACCGCAGCGGTCCCGTGATGGTGATGGTTGATTATGAAATCGCGCAGGATGATGTACCGGAATTTCTGGCCGCGATGAGCCAACGCCGCCGCGTGCGGATTCGCGATGGTGCCCAACAATGGGCCTTGCTACGCGACCTGCATCAGCCGGACCACTGGAGCGAAAGCTACCATGTGCCAACCTGGGGGGAATATGTCCGTCACAACGAACGCCGCACCAATGCCGATGCCGAACTGTCCAACCGGCTGAGGCTGCTGCACCGTGGCAGCGGATCCCCCACCGTGCATCGGATGATCGAACGCCAGACCGTGCCACTGCGCGATGACATGTTGCAAAAGGCAGGCACGACTTACCCGCAAACCAGCAGCGACAAACCAACGGACTAAAGCCATGCTTGACAGGCCTGTTCACAGGGCCGTGACCGATGGCCTGTCAAAGGGATACAGCCTCAGACCATCCCTTTGCGCATCAGGGTAATGGCCCCTGACATCTGGTCATAGAAATCGGCATAGGCCGTCACACGCGCCTTGATTTCGCTTTCGCTTCCGGGAATTTCGTTCAGCGTATTGTCGATTTCTTCTTTGGTGCGCTCCAGCCCGATGGCAATCACCTCAAGCATTTTCGCATAGGGGTTTTCCGCCAGTTGAAAGTAATTCTGCCGCTGTCCGGGTTTGGCCGTGCGTTTGATCAACCGGCGTTCTTCAAGAATGCGGGTAGCGGCGCTAATGCTGCCCCGACTGACCTGCAATTGATCCGCCAGATCGCCAAAGGCCACCGCTTCACCATCCCAGATCAACAAGCCAAGCAACCGTCCAGCAATCCGTGGCAACCCGTCGCCTTGCGATTTCAAACCGATTTTTTCGATGAAATCGCGGCGGGTCGCTTCGAGGCTTTTCTGCATCTCCGACATTCCTTTCTAAACCGGGCGCGGCCGATTGGCACCGAGCACAGAAACCAGCCCCCGCAGCAGGCGTTGGCGCCCGCCGTCGATAACGCTGAACAATGAGGGTACAAACAACAATGACAGCACGGTAGACAGCAACAGCCCGCCAATCACCGCAACGGCCATCGGGGCGCGGAATTCTCCGCCTTCGGCCACCGCCAATGCGCTTGGCACCATGCCGGCCGTCATTGCAATCGTCGTCATGATGATCGGGCGGGCGCGTTTGTGCCCGGCCTCAAGCATGGCGCTGGTTTTACCATGGCCCTGTTTCATTGATTCAAGGGCAAATTCGACCAGCATAATCGCATTCTTGGTCACAATTCCCATCAGCATCAAAAAGCCGATCACAACCGATAGCCCGATACCGGACCCGTAGATATACAGCGCAAAAATCGCCCCGCCAATTGCCAGTGGCAATGACATCAGGATGGTCACAGGGGTCAGGAAACTTGAAAACAGCAAGACCAGCACAACATAAACCAGCAAGATACCGGCGCCCATCGCCAGACCGAACTGGGTAAAGATTTCACCCATCACTTCGGCATCGCCGCCAGCCTGAATCTCGGTGCCGGTTGGCATGTTGAGGGCAATCGGCAGATTGTTCACGGCTGCGGTTGCCTGCCCCAGAAAATAGCCCTTTGCCACGTCGGCCTCAACCGATGTTCGGTATTGGCGGTCATAGCGGTTGATGGATGTCGGCCCTGTGGACAGCGCAACATTCGCCACCACACTCAACGGGACCGGCGCCCCCGTGGTGCTGGGAATGCGCAATCCTGCCATGCGGAACAAATCTTCGCGGACGTCCTGTTCAAGCCGCACAATGATCGGAATCTGCCGATCACCTGTATTGAACTTTGCGACATTGCCAGCGGTATCCCCGATGGTGGCAATACGCACCGTGGTGGCAAGCGCCGCTGAGGTAACGCCCAGTTCAGCCGCAAGTTCATCACGCGGTGTAATCTGGATTTCAGGGCGCACCAGTGACGCCTGACTCGACGCGTTCAGAATTTGCGGCAACCCGTTCATTTGATCGGTCAAGGCCTGCGCCGCCGCAGCAGTCGCCGCCTCGTCATCACCAAGCACAGAAATCGCCAGATCTCGGGTGCCGTTTTCCGACAGCACAAAAAGACGCACATCCGGCACATCCGCCAGCAAGGCATCCACCTCGTCGATGATTTCAAAAGACGATCTGTCGCGCTCCGTCTTTGATCCAAAACCGATCCGCACGGTTGCGGTGGTATCGGCCCCGTCCACAAACACTGTTTGTACTTCGGGAATGGTGCGGATGATATTTGTCACCTCGCGGGAAACAGCGCGGGTTTCGTTCATCAAGGATCCCGGCGGCAATTCCACAGACACGCTGGCGCGGCCGGTATCCGAAGGCGGCACAAATTCGGTCGGCAACAGCGTGGCCGAATAGATGGATCCCGCAAAAACCGCCATGCCAAATATCAGAGTGACAAGCCGGTTGCGCAGGGTCCAAGCCAACACACGCATATAGCCACGCATGATAAAGCCGTCTTTTTCCTCTTCGGCGGCAGTTCCGTCGCGCAGGAAATAGGCCGCCATCATCGGTGTGATCAGCCGCGCCACCAACAGTGAAAACAACACCGCAACCGCAACCGTCAGGCCGAATTGTTTGAAATATTGTCCGGCAATGCCCGACATGAAACTGACCGGGGCAAAAACCGCAACAATGGTAAAACTGATCGCGATAACAGTGGTGCCGATCTCGCTGGCCGCTTCCTCGGAGGCCTCATAGGCCGGTTTGCCCATGTGAATATGCCTGACGATATTTTCAATCTCGACAATCGCATCATCCACCAGAATCCCCGTGACAAGGGTAATCCCCAAAAGGCTCACGGTATTCAGCGAGAACCCGAGATAATTCATCACAATGAATGTCGGAATGATCGACAGCGGCAAAGCCAAGGCGGTGATCACCGTGGCGCGCCAGTTTTTAAGAAACAGAAACACAACAATGATCGCCAAAGCGGCCCCCTCATAAAGCGTTTCCATCGCAGAATGGTAGGTGCTGTTGGTATAGATTGTGGCATCGTCAATCAGCGTGAAAGTGGCATTGGGATAGGCCTTGGACAGATCGGCAATGCGGGATTTTGCGTTGTCCCCCGCGGTCAGATCGCTTGCGCCTGTGGCCCGAAACACACCAAAGGCAACAACAGGCTGACCATTGATCATCGCAAAAGAATCCGGGTCTTCCGCCCCTTCAAACACCACCCCCAGATCATCCAGCCGCACAGAGCCGCCACCGCCAAGGGTCACGGGGGTTGCGGCCAGTTCGGCAATGCTTGTGGCACTTCCCAAGGCACGGATCGAAAATTCCTGTCCGGCCAGATCGCCGGAACCACCACCCAGATCAATGTTGTTCTGGCGCAGCTGGTTGTTCACATCCGATGCAGTCAGACCAAGCGCAAGCAACCGGTCTGGATCAAGCTCAACCTGAATCGCCTGATTGCCGCCGCCAATGCGGCTGACTTTGCCGATGCCCCGCGCCCCCGTCAAATCCCGCGCAACGATTTCATCCACAAAATAGGACAGGTCTTCGATGGATTGGGTCGGGTCGGACACCGCAAAGGTCAGGATCGGCGCCCCCGTAACATCCAGCCGTTGCACATTTGGTTCGGTGATGCTGTCTGGCAGATCCCCCCGCACAGCGGCAACAGCGTCTTTGATGTCATTCAAGGCGCGATCGGTATCGACCTCAAGGTCAAATTCAATGGTGATGCTGGCAATCCCATCCGTCGCGGTCGCCGAGACATGGTTGACACCGCTGACATCCGACACTGCACTTTCAACAGGTTTGACAATTTGGTTGGCAATCTCAGAAGGTGCCGCACCCGGCTGTGCAATGCTGATGGTGACAATCGGAATGTCGATGTTCGGAAACTGTGTGACCGGCAGGCGCATAAACCCCACAATGCCAACAATGAACAGCACCAAAAACAAGGCAAGTGACGGCACCGGATTGCGGATGGCCCATGTTGACATATTCATTCTGAGGCCTGCTGTGTTGCCGTGGTTTGCGGAAAGATCGGGTTGATCCTGTCACCATTGCCAAAAAAGGCCCCGGCCCGCGCCACGACCACTTCTTGTGCTTTCAACCCATTGATGATCTCGCGCTTGCCGTCCCAGATCAGCCCCACAGTAACCGCGCGTCGTTCAAGCCGCCCTTGCGCAACAACCAGAACAAACGTGCCCGCGCCATCGGTCAGCACCGCTGTGGTCGGAACGGTCAATGAATTGCGTTCGACGGTGGTGATCTCTCCGCTGGTAAAGACACCGGTGCGCAGGCTGTTGTTATCCGCGATTTCGATCCGGATGGTGCCCAATCTGTTGCGCTCGTCTACGGTGGGTGAAATCTGGCGCACGGTGCCCGTGACGTCGCCATTGCCGGCAATCCGCAAATTGGCTGGGTCATCAATGGAAATGGTGCCCAATGCAGTCTCGATCACTTCGGCTTTGACCTCGATTTTGCCGTCACGAATGATCCTGAAAATCGGCTCTCCGCTTGACGTCGCGATGCCGCCGACCTGACCGTTGCGCGCTGAAATCAACCCGTCCGCAGGTGCCCGCAAGGTCGCCCGCTCAAGGTTCAGGTCCGCAATATCTAGGCTTGCCCGGGCCTGTTGCTGCTGGGCCTCTGCCACCAACAACCCGTCATTTGCCGAGGCGACCGATGCCGCCGCAGTTTGTGCGTTGGCCACAGCCTGATCCAGTGTTGCCTGGGTTCCAGCGCCGTTTTTACGCATGGCGGTCGCACGTTCCAGAACGGCTTCGGCTTGGGTTTTGCTGGCCTTGGCGGAAATGATCTGATTGCGGGCTTGGCTCACGCTAGCTTTGGCGCGGGCAAATTCGGCCCGTGCCTGCGCAAGCTGCGCGGTCAATGTGCTGTTGTTCAATCGGGCAAGAACCTGGTCTTTGACAACTCTATCCCCGATATCGACAAGCAATGTGTCAATCGTTGATCCTGTCACCTGTGGATAGACAAGAATTTCTTCTTTTGCGACCAAAGTGCCAGAAATGGCCACCTGTCCGATCATCTGGGCCGGCACAACATAGGCAACGCTCACCGAGGCCACAGTTGCTTCGCGGGTGCTGTCCGCTGCGGGAGTTTCGGCACGGATCACATCCGGCACAGCGCCCGCAAACACCGCGATCAAAACCGCAGACAAGATCAGCTTTCCAAATCGAAAGTGGGGCGACAACACAGTCATTGGCAGTCCTCATTGGTTCGAGGCCCGGCATTGTGCCAACCCGAAGTCGCGCTGCAGTAGGCCCTTCGCCTGAACGTTGTCAATGATTTTGTTCAGTACAAACTGAACAAAATGTACCCTTATGCAAATATCTGGTTCACACCCGCTTTCCTGCCCAAAAAACATCCAGCGGCAATCGCCCGAAGCCGTGCCTGTTTCACCCTTTGCGGGGTGCGGCGACACTGGCCCGTGAGATAAATTCGATCTCGATCACCTCTGACGGTCCCTCAAGGCTGGAGGCAGAAATCATATCCAATAACAATTCCGCCGCCCGCTCTCCGATCTTTGTCCTTGGTTGGCGGATTGTCGTTAGCGCCGGTGTAATATGTTGAACAACTTCGATATTGTCGAATCCGACAACCGAAACATCATCCGGCACTTTCATGCCAAGGCGTTGCACTTCGCCCAGAAAACCAACCGCCATTTCATCTGATGCACAGAAAAGCGCACTTGGCCGATCCGTCATTTCAATCCAGCGGCGTGCGGCGGCGGCACCTGAATCCATGCTGAAATCACCTTCGAATATCCAACCCTCCTGCGCCGCCAATCCATGTTTGGTCAGGCTTTCCACAAAGGCCTCTTGGCGCGCAATGCTCAGAACATTTCCGACAGGCCCGGCGATATGCCCGATGTCGCGATGGCCAAACCCCACCAGATGATCCACCGCCAGCGCCGCGCCAGCGCAATTATCGGCGGTGATCGACGGCAAAGTTCCCTGCATCCATTCACAGGCCATCAACACCGGTGGCCGCCCCGCCAGATCCAACACTTCATGTGACAACGTCCCGTCAAACAGGATCAACCCGTCCGCCATGCCCGAAATCAGATAATGGGTCAGACGTTCATCCGGATCCGTCCCGCTTTGGGTATCGGCAACCAACAGGCCAAAACCTGCTTCGGTCAGCACCGAAGACAGCCCCGCCAGAATTTGCGAAAAGAACGGGTTCGCCAGATTCGGCACCAGGGCAATGACACTGCCGGTCCGTTGTCGGCGCAGATTCGATGCGGTCGCATTGATGCGATATCCGGTGTCGGCCACCGCCTTGAGAACCGATTTTCGCGTCCCCGCCGAGACCACAGAAGGTTTTGAAAGGGTCCGGCTGACGGTCGCGGTCGAAACCCCCGCAGCACGTGCAACATCTTGGATCGTCGCAACTTTTCTGTCCATCTCGCCCTCCCTTTTCTGGGCGGTAGTATCGCGCAAGAAGTGGCGCTTGTAAACGATTGCAAAAAAACTGTTGTAAACGATTACAGAGCATGTCAGCCTACGGTAGTCGATGATTTCGGCGGCACCTCGCAGGAGGTGCGAGGGGAGGACACATGAAGACCATTCAAGGACCGGCCTTGTTTCTGGCGCAGTTTGTCGGGGACACAGCGCCGTTTGATACCTGGCAGAACATCTGTAAATGGGCCGCCGATTGCGGGTATCGCGGCGTGCAGGTGCCCAGCTGGGACAAGCGCCTGATTGATCTGCAAAATGCGGCCCAAAGCAAAGATTATTGTGACACCTGGCTGGGCCAAGCTGCCGAGCTGGGCATCACCGTTACTGAATTATCCTGCCATTTACAGGGTCAATTGGTCGCCGTGCATCCCGCCTATGATGCGGCTTTCGACGGGTTTGCCGATGAATCGGTGCGCGGGGATCCCAAGGCGCGGCAGGCATGGGCGCTGGATCAGGTCGCAATGACCATCCGCGCTTCGCGCAATCTGGGCCTGACCAATATCGGCACCTTTTCCGGCGCTTTGGCCTGGCCCTATATCTATCCTTGGCCACAGCGCCCTGCCGGTCTGATCGAAACTGCCTTTGATGAACTGGCGGCGCGCTGGCGGCCTTTGCTGGATCTGGCGGATACCAACGGCATTAACCTGTGTTACGAAATTCACCCTGGTGAAGATCTGCACGACGGCGTGACCTTCGAAATGTTTCTGGACCGCGTTGATCAACACCCGCGGGCCAAGATGCTGTATGATCCCAGCCATTATGTGCTGCAATGTCTGGATTACCTCGACAATCTGGATATCTACGCCGACCGGATTGGCATGTTTCATGTCAAAGACGCCGAATTCAATCCAACGGGGCGGCAAGGTGTTTATGGTGGCTATCAACCCTGGGTGGATCGCGCCGGGCGGTTTCGCAGCCTTGGTGACGGGCAGGTCGATTTTGGCGCGGTGTTTTCCAAACTGACCGCAATGGATTTTGACGGCTGGGCCGTGGTTGAATGGGAATGTGCGCTGAAACACCCCGAAGACGGGGCCGTTGAAGGGGCGCAATTTGTGCGTGATCACATCATTCGCGTCACCCCCCATGCCTTTGATGATTTTGCCGATGGCGGTGCTGATGCTGGGGCCAACCGCAAGATGCTGGGGCTGGCGCCATGACACGTTTTGCCAATCGCACGGGCCCGATCCGTCTGGGCATGGTCGGGGGCGGCCAAGGCGCGATGATCGGCGCGGTGCACCGCATCGCCGCACGTCTGGACGGGACCTATGACCTGGTGGCGGGGGCCTTGTCATCGACGCCGGAAAAGGCACAGGCATCCGGCCTTGACCTCGGGTTGGCAAGCGACCGGATTTATGATGATTTCGCAAAAATGGCGGCGCGCGAGGCGCGGCTGAAAGACGGGATTGAAGCCGTGGCCATTGTCACGCCCAATCATTTGCACCTGCCCGCCGCCCGCGAATTTCTCAAGCGTGGGATTCATGTGATCTGTGACAAACCACTGACCGGCACCATGGCGGATGCACGTAAATTGCAAGACGCTGTTGAAAAATCCGACGCCCTGTTTGTGCTGACCCATACCTATGCGGGCTATCCGATGGTCCGCGAGGCCGCCGATAGGGTGGCGCGTGGCGATCTGGGCGATATCCGTCTGGTGCAGATCGAATATGCCCAAAGCTGGCTGTCCCAAGAGACCGGACCAGACAACAAACAGGCCGCATGGCGCACCGATCCTGCCCGCAGCGGTCCGGGCGGCGCAACGGGCGATATCGGCACCCATGCATGGCATCTTGCCCATCATATCTCTGGCCTGCACCCCGAAGCCCTGGCCGCCGATTTA
Organism: Sulfitobacter sp.; assembly: GCA_047634585.1. Lineage (GTDB taxonomy): Bacteria > Pseudomonadota > Alphaproteobacteria > Rhodobacterales > Rhodobacteraceae > Sulfitobacter. The sequence continues at coordinate 112,748 of JBLIAN010000009.1, forward strand.
CACAGTTTTGTGCCGGGGCGGCAGTTGGACGACAACGCCCATGTGATGCTGCGCTATGCGGGCGGGGCGCGGGGCATGTTGTGGTGCAGTCAGGTTGCCGCGGGGCAAGAAAACAATCTGCGCATCCGCGTATTTGGCACCAAGGCCGGGCTGGATTGGTCCCAAGAAGACCCGAACCGCTTGCATGTGACCCCGCTGGAAGGCCCGACCAGCATTATCACCCGCGCCTCTGCTGCGACGGGCGTAAATTCACAAAGGTTAACGCGCGTGCCTGCAGGCCACCCGGAAGGCTATTTTGAAGCCTTCGCCAATATCTATGGCGCGGCAGCACAGGCCATCATCGCACAGCGCAGCGGCGCGCCCGCACCCGATAGCGCCCCCTTTCCCGGCATCGCGGACGGCATGAGCGGGGTGCGGTTTGTGCAGGCCTGCGTGGACTCTTCCAACCGCAATTCCGCTTGGGTGAAATTATGACAAATATCCTTCAAGCCACCGGGGTTATTCAACGTTTCGGTCCTATTCAGGTATTGCATGGCATTGATTTCGATCTGCACTCAGGGCAGGTGCATGCGCTGATCGGGGAAAACGGCGCGGGCAAATCCACGATGATGAAAATCCTCGGCGGCTATCTCAGCCCGTCTGAGGGGCAATTGACACTGGAGGGCCAAACCGTCCGGTTCCGTGATCAAAAAGATGCCGAAGCCGCGGGCATTCTGATGATCCATCAGGAATTCAACCTCGCCCTGCAACTGACCGTCGAAGAAAATATCTTTCTGGGCCGCGAGAAACACAAAGGCCTGTTTCTGGATCACCGCGCCATGCAGGACGAGGCCCGCGCACTGCTGGCGCGTCTGGATTGCCATATTGATCCACGCAGCCGCATTGCCGATCTGTCAGTGCCGGATCGCCAGATGGTTGAGATCGCCAAGGCCTTGGGCCGAGATGCGCGTGTGTTGATCATGGATGAACCCACGGCGGTGCTGACCAACCGCGAGACCGACACGCTGTTGTTGCAGATCGAACAATTGCGCCAATCCGGCGCGGCGATACTTTATACTTCACATAAACTGGATGAAATCCGCCGCATCGCCGATCAGGTGACGGTCCTGCGCGACGGGCATCATATTCTGTCCCGCCCCGCAAAGGATTTCACCGAAGACGCAATGGCCGAAGCGATGGTCGGGCGCGAATTAAGTGATCTGTTCCCTGCCAAGGCCAAACCCCGGGACGAGGTCGTGCTTGAGGTCAAGAACCTGACAGTGGCAGGCAAGCTGCGCGATGCCTCGTTTCAGTTACGCCGCGGCGAGGTGCTGGGTTTTGCCGGATTGGTCGGGGCCGGACGCACCGAATTGATGGAAGGCATCGTTGGCCTGCGCCCCGCGACGGGCGAGGTGACGGTGATGGGCAAGCCCTTGAAAAACGGGTCGGTTCTGGCCGCCCGCGAGGCGGGGTTGGTTTACCTGACCGAAGACCGCAAGGACAAGGGGCTGTTGCTGGGCAAGAACCTGACCGAGAATCTGACCCTGCTGGCGCTGGATCGTTTTGGCAGTCTGCGCATCGACAAAGCCAGCGAAGACCGCGCCCTCAGCCAGGCCATTACAGATTTCGACATCCGCGTCAAAGACCGGGACATGAACGCCGGCAGCCTGTCAGGCGGCAACCAGCAAAAGCTGTTGCTGGCAAAAACCATGCTGGCCGAACCGGATATCGTGATCATCGACGAACCCACACGCGGCATCGACATCGGCACCAAACAACAGATTTACGAATTTATCGCTGATCTGGCCGCCAAAGGCAAAAGCGTCATCGTTGTATCCTCAGAGCTGCCCGAAGTGATCGGGCTGGCGGCACGGGTTGTGGTGATGGGACGCGGGCATATCGCTGGCGAACTCAGCGGCACAGAAATCACCGAAGACAGAATTCTCCGCCTCGCCATGGGCGTGCGCGAAGACAGGAAGGAAACCGCATGAGCAACGTAACGCAGCCCGCCACACCGCCACGGCGCGGGTTAAATCTGCATGTGCTTGGCCCGCTCCTGGCATTGATCGCCTTGATCATTCTGGGCGCATCGCTGAATTCCAATTTTCTGGGCTATGGCAATGTCACCAATGTTCTGGCGCGGTCTGCCTTTATCGGGATCATCGCGGTGGGCATGACCTTTGTGATCACTGCGGGTGGCATTGACCTGTCTGTCGGGTCGATGGCGGCTTTTGTGGCCGGTGTGATGATCCTGTCAATGAATGCGCTAATTCCGGTGATGGGCATTGGTGTGCCGCTGATCCTTGCGGGCATGGTTGTGGCGTTGTTTGCCGGATTTGCCGCGGGGCTGTTGAACGGTTTTCTGATTTCCAAAATCGGGATCGAGGCGTTTATCGTCACCCTGGGGTCGATGGGGATTTACCGCAGCCTGATCACCTGGCTGGCGGATGGTGGCACCCTGTCGCTGAATTTTGATGCGCGCAGCTTTTACCGCCCCGTCTATTATGACGGCATCCTCGGGGTCAGCTGGCCGATCATCGTCTTTGCGGTTGTTGCCATTCTGGGCGAACTGACAATGCGCCACACCCCGTTTGGCCGCCACTGCGCCGCCTTGGGCGCCAATGAACAGGTTGCGCGGTATTCCGCAATCAAGGTCGATCGCCTGCGCATGGGCACCTATGTGCTGCTGGGGCTTTTGGTCGGTCTTGCCACCATCATGTATGTGCCGCGTCTTGGCTCTGCATCCGGCTCCACCGGGGTTTTGTGGGAACTCGAAGCCATTGCCGCCGTGATCATCGGCGGCACCGTTCTCAAGGGCGGATACGGCAGGGTCTGGGGCACCGTCATCGGTGTGCTGATCCTCAGCTTGATCGACAACATTCTCAATCTCGCCTCGATTGTGTCGCCCTATCTGAACGGCGCAATCCAAGGTGTCATCGTCATCCTCGCTGTGGTTTTGCAGCGGGAAAGCAAGTCCGCCAAATAGGCGGCATAAAGGGAGGAACTATTATGAAACGCAGAGATATTTTCAAAGGGGCCGCACTTGGCGTGGCGCTGATGGCAAGCCCGGCACTGGCACAAGACCAAACCTATACCATCGGTGTCGCCATTCCATCCGCGACCCATGGTTTTATGGGGGGTCTGAACTACCACGCGCAGGCCAGCATCGAACGCCTTGAAGCAACCTATCCCCAGCTTGATTTTGTTCTGGCGACCGCTGGAGATGCGGGCAAGATGGTCAATGACATCGAAGACATGGTTGCGACCCGCAACATCGACGCCCTCGTGGTGCTGCCCTATGAATCAGAGCCGCTGACCTCGCCGGTGCAGGCGGTCAAGGAAAAAGGCATCTGGGTCACGGTTGTTGACCGTGGTCTGTCGGTTCCCGGCATCGAAGACCTGTATGTTGCAGGTGACAACACCGGATTTGGCCGCACCGCGGGCGAATATTTCGCCAAGACCCTCAAGGAAGGTGACAATATCGTTGTCCTGCGCGGCATTCCAACGACGCTGGACAATGAACGTGTCGATGCCTTTACCGCCGCCATCGAAGGTTCGGGCATCAATGTTCTGGACATGCAGCACGGCAACTGGAACCGCGATGACGCCTTTGACGTGATGCAGGATTTTCTGTCCAAATATGACGACATTGATGCGGTTTGGGCCGCGGATGACGACATGGCTGTTGGTGTACTTGAGGCGATTTCGCAGGCCGACCGTTCCGATGAAATGTGGGTTGTCGGCGGTGCCGGCATGAAGGAAATCATCAAACGCATTATGGATGGTGATCCACAATTGCCCGTCAACGTGACCTACCCCCCTGCCCAGATCGCCACTGCGATTGAACTGACAGCGTTGGGTCTTGTGTCTGCCACACCGGTGTCTGGCCGCTTTATCATCGGCAGCCAGATCATCACGCCCGAAAACGCAGAACGCTTCTATTTCCCTGACAGCCCGTTCTAAGGGTGACGAAACCACGATCCCTGATGCGCCAACAACGTCGGCGCGTCAGGACATTCTATCGCTGCCACAGGAAATATCACCGATGATACAGCCCTGTCGTGACCCGGCGTCAAAGCGGATGCTTTCCATCTGAACATGGCTCCATGCCTGGCCAAGACAGGCAACGCCCCCCTCGCGCTTGAGGCCACAGATTGGGCCATTTACCGAACGGCGCCCCCATCATGCCCTGATCCCAGGCTTGGCGCGCGCGCCCTGTCATGCGCGGTCAAAAACCCCGCTAAATCCTCATGGATAAAAACTTGGTGCTTGGGGCTTTCGCCCGCATTATCATCCCTTGAATCGCCCTATAACGGGCATCATTTAGGGGCAAATAATGGCGTATCTGACAACTGTTTGGCAATTCTGGGCGCTGATGGCGGCGGTTTTTGCGGCGCTGACTGCCGTCTTCGCCAAACTTGGCGTCTCAACAATCGATCCCGATCTCGCAACTTTCCTCAGAACAATCGTGATTGTTTTGCTGCTTGGTCTTATCGTCTTGTGGAAAAATAGCGCGGCAGGACTGTCGGCGCTTGATGCACGGGGCGTGATTTTTCTGGTGTTGTCGGGATTGGCCACTGGTGCGTCATGGATTTGTTATTTCCGTGCATTACACCTTGGTGACGCCTCAAAGGTCGCGCCCGTCGACAAGTTAAGCGTGGTATTTGTCGCGGTGATCGCCGCGCTGTTTCTCGGGGAACATCTGTCTGTCTCTGGATGGGCAGGTGTTGCATTGATCGCAGCTGGGTCTATTCTCGTTGCCCTTAGCTGAAGCAACTCAATGATTGACGCCAACAGCTTTGGGGATCATCGCAGGCTCAAACCGGGAAAATGTTACTAAAAATGCAAAGCTACGACAATTCAGTAACATTTCTCTTGTTTGGATGCCCCCAACCCCTTAGGATCGCCCCTCAAAGGGAGTGATTCATGCAGGCATTTATTTGTGACGCGCAGCGTACACCAATTGGACGGTTTGGCGGGGCTTTGGCTTCGGTGCGGGCCGATGATCTGGCGGCGGTGCCGATCGCGGCTTTGATGGCGCGCAATCCGGATGTGGATTGGGC
>JBLIAN010000010.1:0-111065 GCA_047634585.1 Sulfitobacter sp.
GTTTCCAGTCCAACCCGCCCGTCTGGCGCCCCGGTCAGCGTCGCCGCCCCTCCGGTAAAGGGGGTTCTAAGGTTACTCAACAAAACCCGCAAGCGATTTCTATCAGAAAAATGAAGTTTTTACGACGAGGCCACTTTATCACGCAAAAACAACCACTTGATTGGTGAATATGTCGCAAACACCCCTGGTTTTGATAGATTGTTAGCGCCGCAAGTCGCATCCTTGGAGCACCAGCGCAAATATTAACCATGTTCCCTTTAGAATCCCGAGGGATCAGCGGCAGATTCAGCCTTGAGGCGCCGAATCTGGGCGACTCAGGTGATCAGCGGTCAGGTTATTCGATGGCGGCGCCGGATATTTCCGGTCGAGTCGCCGCCACAGGATGTCCTGGCACCGGTTTCGGGCAAGAATACTGGCTTAACCCTGCATCTTGGCGTCCACCAGCGCCTCTTCGGCGATCATTGCCTCAAGCTGGCGGCGGAATCGCAACTGGCCGCCATCAATCGGCAGATCAATATGGGGGCTGGTCTTGTGGTGCATCCCCTGTTGCACCGCATTCAGCACCGCGCGGTCTTCTTCAAAGGCGTGCTGCACGTCTGCGCTCATCATCTGGCTCAGCGCCTCATCCTCGGGGCGGATGTTGCGCAACTGGAACCAGTAATACCGTGTCTTGCCTGCGGTGGTAGGCGTCATGAAGTTATAGCTGTCCATGATAAAGGTGTCCGCGTGCAAATCGCCCTCCGGGCCGCCGGTGCCTGCCGGGGTGAATACCGCGCGGATCAAGGCATGGCTGGGAAAGCGGACCTCGTAATGTTGCAGGCGGTCGCAATGGCCCGCAAACGCCACGACCTTTTTATAAAACGGCGCCGGCTCCACATCCATCATCCAGCGGTGCACGATCACCCCGGTGTCGGTCTTTTTCACCCGAAGCGGCGTGTCACGGGTGGCGGCCTGACCAAAGCTGCTGCCATGCACCCATGCCACATGGGTCGGATCCAGCAGGTTGTCACACATCAACAGGTAATTGCAATCCAGCTCCATCGCCGCGCCACGGTTCACGCCCCATGCCGGATCGCCCCAGTTTTCGATCTCGAAAATCTCTTCGGGGTCGGCCAGCACCGGATTGCCCATCCAGATCCAGACCAGCCCGTATTTTTCATGTGTGGGATAGGCATGCACCCGCGCCTCGGAAGGGATACGCCCGCCCGGGGCCCAGACACATTGGCCAACACAATCAAACGTCAGGCCGTGATAGCCACATTCGACCGTATCGCCTTTGATCCGGCCCATCGACAGCGGCAGTTTACGGTGCGGGCAGGCATCATCCAGCGCCACCACATCACCATTTTCAGTCCGAAACACACAGATGTGCTTTTCCAGCACTGTCACCCGCGCCAGATCGCGGGTGATTTCATGGTCCCAGGCGGCGACATACCAAGCATTATTGAGAAACATGGCCTACCCCAGAATACCGGGCAGATTCAGCCCGTTTTCACGCGCGCAATCGAGCGCGATATCATAGCCCGCATCCGCGTGGCGCATCACACCAGTGGCCGGATCATTCCACAACACCCGTTTGATACGCGCGTCGGCCTCGGCGGTGCCATCACAACAGATCACCATGCCGGAATGCTGGCTAAAGCCCATGCCGACACCGCCGCCGTGATGCAGCGATACCCAGGTCGCCCCCGATGCGGTGTTGAGCAATGCATTCAACAAAGGCCAGTCGCTGACTGCGTCAGACCCGTCTTTCATGGCTTCGGTCTCGCGGTTCGGAGAGGCGACAGAGCCGCTGTCGAGATGATCACGCCCGATCACAATCGGCGCTTTCAATTCGCCGGTGCGGACCATTTCGTTAAACGCCAGCCCCAGTTTGTCGCGCAGGCCCAGACCAACCCAGCAAATCCGCGCGGGCAGCCCCTGAAAGGAGATCCGTTCGCGGGCCATATCCAGCCATTTGTGCAGATGTTCGTCATCCGGGATCAGTTCTTTGACCTTTTGATCGGTCTTGTAGATGTCTTCGGGATCACCGGACAGCGCACACCAGCGGAACGGGCCAATACCGCGACAAAACAGCGGGCGGATATAGGCAGGCACAAATCCTGGGAAGGCAAATGCATCTTCCAGCCCCTCGTCCAGCGCCACCTGCCGGATGTTATTGCCGTAATCCAGCGTCGGCACCCCGGCGTTCCAGAAATCGACCATCGCGGCAACATGCACCTTCATGCTGGCGCGGGCGGCTTTTTCCACCGCTTTGGGATCGCTTTCGCGTTTGGCACGCCATTCGGCCATGCCCCAGCCCTGTGGCAGATAGCCATTCAACGGGTCATGGGCGCTGGTCTGGTCGGTCACGATGTCAGGGCGCACGCCGCGTTTGACCAATTCGGGAAACACATCCGCCGCATTGCCCAACAGGCCCACGGATTTGGCCTCGCCCGCTTTGGTCCACCGCTCGATCATCTCAAGCGCCTCGTCCAGCGTTTCGGCCTTTTCATCGACGTATTTGGTGCGCAGACGGAAATCGATGCTGTCGGGGTTACATTCCACCGCCAGACAACAGGCCCCTGCCATCACCGCCGCCAAAGGCTGTGCGCCGCCCATGCCGCCCAGACCACCGGTCAAAATCCATTTGCCACTCAGATCACCGTTGTAATGCTGACGGCCCGCTTCGACAAAGGTTTCATAGGTGCCCTGAACGATGCCCTGGGTGCCGATGTAAATCCACGATCCGGCGGTCATCTGGCCATACATCGCCAACCCGCGTTTATCCAATTCGTTGAAATGATCCCAATTGGCCCAATGCGGCACCAGATTGCTGTTGGCAATCAACACCCGGGGCGCGTTTTCATGGGTCTTGAACACGCCCACAGGTTTGCCCGATTGCACCAGCAGGGTTTCGTCGGCCTCCAGATCTGTCAATGCGGCAACGATGCGGTCAAAATCCTGCCATGTGCGCGCGGCGCGGCCAATGCCGCCATAGACCACCAGTTCATGCGGGTTCTCGGCCACATCAGGATGCAGGTTGTTCATCAACATCCGCAAGGGCGCTTCGGTGAGCCAGCTTTTGGCGGTCAATTCGGTGCCCGTCGCGGGAAAGATGTCACGGGTGTTGTGGCGGGGATTTGTCATCGCTGCTGCCTTTCATAAAGAAGTTCGGTCAAGTCATTGAGAATACGGTAAAGCACAGGACGCAGCCGTTCGGCCTTGTCCGGCCGCCAGGCCCAGGGCGCGGCCTCATTCATATAGGTGGATTGGGCCAGTTCCATCTGGATGGCGTGGATGTTGCTGGCCGGGTCGCCATAATGGCGGGTGGTCCAGCCGCCCTTGAAACGGCCGTTCAGCACACTGGTATACCCCTGCGCGGCGCGACAGCGGGTATCCACAGCGCGTTCCACAAACGCACCGCAGCTTTGCGAAGAATGGGTGCCGATGTTCAGATCCGGCAGGGTATCTTCGAACAGATAGGGAATAAGTGACCGGATCGAATGGCAATCATATAGCAGCGCAATGCCGTGTTTGGCTTTGACCCGCGCCAGTTCCGCCGCCAATGCATCATGATAAGGCGCGTGATAGGTGGCGCGGCGGCGTTCGATTTCGGCGGCGTCGGGTTCCTTGCCATCATGATAAATTGCCTCACCGTCAAAATCCGTCAACGGACAGAGACCCGTGGTGTTCTGCCCCGGATAGAGGCTGGCATCATCAGGGCCACGGTTTGCGTCAATCACATAGCGGTGGATCGGGGTGCGCACCACAGACACATCCATCCCCAGACCATGATACAGACGGTCAATATGCCAATCGGTATCAGCCAATGCGCGGCCCTGTTCATTCAGATTTTCCCAAATTTCAGGCGGGACATCGGTGCCGGTATGGGGCATGCCCAATACAATCGGCCCGCTGCCTTGAATGACCTCGATCATCCGGCCGCCTCCACCAAGGCACCATTGCGAACCAGCGTGGTGGCGGTTTCAATGTCGGGGGCAAGATAACGGTCCTTGCCCAAGGTCGCCACGTCCTGACGCAGGCGGTCAATCACCCGCTGCAAACGCGGCGAAGTGACCAAGGGCGCGCGGGCCTCGATACCCTGTGCCGCGCACATCGCCTCGACCGCCTGAATCACCGACAGATTGCGGTTCATCCGCGCCAGACGATAGGCCCCATGCGCAGCCATACTGACGTGGTCTTCCTGGTTGGCAGAGGTCGGCGTGCTGTCGGTCACACAGGGATTGGCCAGATGTTTGTTTTCGCTCATCAGCGCGGCGGTGGTCACTTCGGCAATCATAAAGCCGGAATTCAGACCGGGATCAGGGGTCAGGAACGGCGGCAGATCATGGCTCAGGGTCGGATCCACCATCAGCGCCACGCGGCGTTGACCAATCGCGCCGATCTCGGCAAGCGCCAGCGCGATCATATCCGCAGCAAAGCCCACGGGTTCGGCATGAAAATTGCCCCCGGACACAATCAGCCCTTCTTCCACCAACACCAGCGGGTTGTCGGTTACGGCGTTGGCCTCGACCTCAAGCGTGTTTGCGGCCTGCCGGATCACATCCCATGCCGCGCCCAGAACCTGCGGCTGGCAACGGATACAATAGGGATCCTGGACGCGGGTATCACCTTCGCGGTGGCTTTCGCGGATTTCGGACCCCTCCATCAGATCGCGCATTTCCTGCGCCACGTCGATTTGCCCGACATGGCCGCGCAGACGGTGAATATCGGCCACCAAGGGCGCAGTTGATCCCATGATCGCATCGGTGCTGAGCGCGGCAATCACCATCGCATTGCGCACGGCATTCTGGGCCTCGAACAACCCCATCAAGGCACAGGCCGTGGAAAACTGGGTGCCATTGATCAGCGCCAGCCCTTCTTTCGGTCCCAGCACCACGGGGGTCAGCCCCGCGCGCTGCAAGGCCTCGCCACCCGCCAGTTCTTCGCCCTGGTACATGGCGCGGCCTTCACCGATCATCGCCGCCGCCATATGCGCCAGCGGCGCCAGATCACCCGACGCCCCGACCGATCCCTGCGCGGGGATCACCGGCATCACGCCTGCGTTCACCATGTTCTGGATCTGGATGCAGATTTCCCAACGCACCCCCGATGCGCCGCGCCCCAGCGACATCAGTTTCAGGATCATCATCAAACGGGTCAACGGTGCGCTCAGCGCCTCACCGACACCGCAACAATGTGACAGGATCAAGTTGCGCTGCAGGGTTTGGGTATCTTGCGGCGCAATCTTGCGGCTGGCCAGTTTGCCAAATCCGGTGTTCACCCCGTATACCGCATCGCCACCAGCGGCGGCTTTTGCCACCAATGCCGCGGCGGCCTCGACCGCCGGTCTGGCCGCCGGATCAAGCGTGATCAGTTCCGCACCGCGCCAGATATCTTCAAGTGAATTGAGCCCCACGGCCCCCGGTGTCAGGATCATGCCTGTCCTCCAAAAATGCGTTTGTGCAGCGGGTTAAACCCGATGCGATAGGCCAGTTCGGCCGGATGTTCGATATTCCAGATGCACAGATCGGCGCGCTGTCCGGCGGCGATCACGCCGCAATCAGACAGGCCCAAGGCCCTGGCCCCCTGTTGGGTCACACCGCGCAGGGCTTCTTCGGGGGTCAGGCGAAACAGGGTGCAGCCCATGTTCATGGCCAAAAGGATCGAGGCCAGCGGCGATGATCCGGGGTTGCAATCTGTGGCCAGCGCCATCGCTGTGCCCGCCGCACGGAATGCCGTGACGGGGGGCTGCTGGACCTCATGTACCGTGTAAAACGCACCGGGCAATAACACCGCAACACTGCCCGCCTTTGCCAAGGCTTCGGCATCCTTGGCAGTGGCATATTCAACGTGATCTGCGGAAATCGCCCCATAGTGCGCCGCCAATGCAGTGCCCCCGAGATGCGACAATTGTTCGGCATGTAATTTCACCGGCAGGCCCAGCGATCTGGCTGCGTCAAACACCCGCGCGATCTGGGCTGTATCAAAGGCAATGCCTTCACAGAAACCATCCACCGCATCGACCAACCCTTCGGCATGGGCGGCCCGCAGCGTTGGAATGCAGACCTCGTCAATATAGGCATCCGCCCGGCCGGCATAATCCTTTGGCACCGCGTGAGCGCCCAGAAAACTGGTCACAACCCGCACGGGGCGCAATTGCGCCAGCGCCCGCGCCGCCCGCAACATCCGCAGTTCGGTGTCCAGATCCAGCCCATAGCCGGATTTGACCTCAACCGTGCAAACGCCTTCGGCAATCAGCGCATCCAGACGTGGCAGGGCGCTGGCAATCAGCGCATCAAGATCCGCCGTGCGGGTGGCCGTGACCGTTGAAACAATGCCGCCGCCCGCGCGCGCCACCTCTTCATAGCTGGCCCCCTGCAGACGCATTTCGAATTCGCGGGCCCGGTTGCCGCCATGCACCAGATGGGTGTGACAATCCACCAGACCCGGCGTGATCAAGCGCCCGCCAATATCCTCACGCGGGGCATCGGCATATTCCACGGGCAGATCGGCCTCTGGCCCCGCCCATTGGATACGATCCCCGTCAATGACGACAGTTCCCGCATCAACCAGGCCGTAATCGTCAAAGGCCAGCGTCGCCAGACGCGCATTGCAAAGCACTTGCACCATGAATTTTACCTTTATCTCTCGCCTGCATTTCTATTATGTATAGACATATTCAGATCAAGCACTGAGTCGTCAAGAGGCAAGATATGACAACATTGCACGCCAAAACCGCGCTGCTGCCCCATGGCTGGGCCAGCGATGTGACCCTGACACTGGAAAACGGACGCATTGCCGCCATCGGCGACGGCCCTGCCGATCAACAGGTGGATATCCTGCTGCCCGCCCCGACCAATCTGCACAGCCATGCCTTTCAACGGGCAATGGCGGGGCTGACCGAACAGCGCGGCGCGCAAGCCACCGATAGTTTCTGGACATGGCGGCAGCTGATGTTCCGGTTTCTGGATCAACTGACCCCCGAGGACATTCAGGCAATCACCGCGCAGGTGCAGATGGAAATGCTGGAGGCCGGTTATGGGGCCAGCGTCGAATTCCATTATCTGCACCATCAGATTGGCGGTATCGCCTATGAAAACCGTGCCGAACTGGCGACGCGGATCACCGCCGCCGCAGAACAGACCGGCATCGGCCTGACCCTGCTGCCGGTGCTTTATAGTCAGGGCGGGGTGGATGGCCGCCCCTTGGGCGCCGGGCAAATCCGGTTTGGCAATGACCTTGAAGGCTATATCGCGCTGCTGGATGGGGCCCAGCTGGCCGTGAACGGCCTGCATGCCGACAGCACGATCGGGGTTGCGCCGCATTCGCTGCGGGCGGTGACACCACAAGACATCAAAGCCCTGCAAACCTTTGACGGGCCGATCCATATGCATCTGGCCGAACAGCTGGCCGAAGTTGCGGAAATCGAAGCGGCCTATGGCGCGCGGCCTGTGGATTGGGCGCTGGACCAGCTTGATATTGATCCGCGCTGGTGCCTGATCCATTGCACCCAGATGACCGAAACCGAAACCCGCGGCCTTGCCGCCACCGGCGCGGTGGCCGGTCTGTGCCCGCTGACCGAAAGTTCGCTGGGTGACGGTATATTCGAGGCGGTAAACTGGGCGCAGGCCAAGGGCAATTGGGGCATCGGATCAGACAGCAACATCCTTATTTCACTGACACAGGAATTGCGCACATTGGAATATTCCCAACGCCTGCACACCAAAAACCGCGCGGTGCTGGCCACGCCGGACCATTCCACCGGACGGGTCTTGTTTGACGGGGCCTGCCGTGGCGGAGCACAAGCGGCGGGGCGTCAAAGCGGTGCCATCGAAATCGGCAATTGGGCCGATCTGGTGGCGCTGGATGGGTCCGCCAGCGATCTGATTGGCCGTCAGGGGGATACTCTGCTGGATACTTGGATCTTTGCCGGCACCGACACACGGATCAGTGATGTCTGGGCCGCAGGCCGCCATATGGTTCAAGGCGGGGCGCATATCGCACGGGCGGCCATCACCGCCGCCTATCGAGACACGCTGTATCGCCTGAAGGATGCAATGTGAAACGCGGCTGGCAGGATGTGCAATCCGAAGCCCTGCGCCGCATCCAAAGCCGCGAATGGCCCCCCGGCGGATTGATCCCGAACGAGGCCGAATTTGCCCGCGAACTGGGCTGCGCGCGCGCCACGGTCAACCGTGCCCTGCGCGCCCTCGCAGAAGACGGCTGGCTGGAACGCCGCCGCCGCGCGGGCACCCGCGTCGCCCTGTCCCCGCAACGCCGTGCCCAGATGTCTGTGCCGGTGTTGCGCCAAGAGGTCGAAAGCATGGGGAAAACCTATGCACATCAGGTTTTGGACAAAGAAGAATCAAACGGATGGCTGTACCTGCAAAGCCTGCATTGCGCCGATGATGCGCCCTTTGCCTTTGAACAGCGCGAGGTCAATCTCAACGAAGTCCCCGGCTTGGCCAAGGCCGACCTTGCCCTGATCAGCGCCAATGAATGGCTGGTGCAAAACGCACCCTTTGACCGCGGCACCATGCAATATGCCGCCCAGGCCGCCAGCGCCCTTGAAGCCAAACATCTGCAATGTGCCAAAGATGCGCCGCTGATGGTGCTGCGCCGCGAAACCTTTAGCGAGGCGGGCATGGTCACACGGGTCCGCATGGCCTATGCGCCTGGTCATGCGGTGGCTTTGGTGATCTGATCAGTGCTGGTGCTGGGCGCGGATGTATTCCATCACCGCCGCACGCACGGACATATCCCCGCGATCCCGCGACGCATAGATCACCGCGCGGACCTCATCCAGATTACAGCGCCGCAGCAGGCTTTTCACCGGGCCAATCGACGCCGGACGCATCGACAGGATGCGAAATCCGATGGCGGCAAAACACAGCGCCTCAACCGGGCGGCCCGCGTCTTCGCCACAAAAGGACAGCGGCGTATTGGTCTGGGCACAGCGTTCCACAATGCCTTCAAGGAAGGTCAGGAAGCTGACATTCAGCGTGTCATAGCGCCGCCGCACCCGTTCGTTTTCACGATCCGCCGCAAAGAAAAACTGTTTCAGGTCATTGCCGCCAATCGACAGGAATTCGACCTCTTCAAAGAATTTCTGCGGCGCAAAGGCAAGGCTGGGGGTTTCCAGCATCGCGCCCACCTCAACCCGTTCCGGCAGCACATGACCCAGCCGTTCCTCGCGGGCCAATGTCTTGTCTATTTCGGCGCGAGCGGCGCGGAATTCCTCGAACTGGGCGACAAAGGGAAACATCACCGTCAAAGGCCGCCCCGCCGCGCCGCGGATCAGCGCCTGCAATTGCATCCGCATCACACCGGGTTTGTCCAGCCCCACACGGATCGCCCGCCAACCCAAAGCCGGGTTCGGTTCATCCGTGGCTTTCATATAGGGCAGCACCTTGTCCGACCCGATATCCAGCGTGCGAAACACCACCCGTTTGCCATGGGCAGCATCCAGCACGCGGGCATAAAGCGCCGACAATTCGGATCGTTTCGGCATCTGGTTGCGGACCAGAAATTGCAATTCCGTGCGAAACAGCCCAACCCCTTCGGCACCCGAATTGTCCAAGGATGGCAAATCCGCCATCAGACCCGCATTCATATGCAACCCGACAACCGCCCCGCATTTCGCCTGTGCCGGCAAGTCACGGATTGACCCATAGCGTTCCTGTGCCTCAGCCTGCATCGCGATCTTATCGCGAAAGGCAGCGGCCACAGTATCCTCAGGGCGCAGATGCACGATGCCCTGTTCGCCGTCCACCATGATGTGATCGCCGTTCAGCGCATCTTCGCTTGCGCGGCCTGCCCGCACAATCAGCGGGATCGCCAAAGCCCGTGCAATGATCGCCGCATGCGACCCTACAGAACCGGCATCCAACACGATCCCGCGCAGCTTGCGCCCGTAATCCAGCAATTCACCCGGCCCGATGTTGCGCGCAACCAGAATCGGATCAACAGGCATTTCGGCACCGGTATCCGCCCCCTGCCCCGTCAAAATCCGCAACAAACGGTTGCTCAGATCATCCAGATCACTGAGGCGTTCGCGCAGATAGGCGTCTGCCGCCTGTCCCATGCGCGCCCGCGCCAGCGATTGTTCTTTTTCCACCGCCGCTTCGGCAGACAGGCCGCTGTCGATGTCTTCCAACATCCGCCGCATCCAGCCTTTGGAATTGGCAAACATCCGGTAGGCTTCGAGAACCTGTTGCTGGTCCTTGTCGCCCGTCGCCATTGTCATCATCTGATCAACGCTGACCCGCAGTTGATCCACCGCTTCGGTCAGGCGTTCCTGTTCGCGCTGCGGATCATCCGCAATCGGATTGGAAATCACCACCCGTGGTTCATGCAGCCAGACATGGCCTTCGGCCACGCCTTCTTGGCCGACAATGCCGCGGATCATCACCGGCTGGCTGTGGCGCGCCGACATTGCGGCCCCCTCACCGACAAAGGCACCCAGTTCAGTCATTTCGGCCAGAACCATCGCGACCACTTCCAGCGCATATACCTCATCGGCGGAAAATTCGCGGGCGGTCTTGGATTGCACCACCAAAACGCCCAGCGCCTCGCCCAAGCGTTGAACCGGCACGCCCAGAAAGCTGGAATAAATCTCTTCGCCGGTTTCGGGCATAAAGCGGAATCCGGCGGCCTGTGGCGCATCCGGCGTGTTGATCACATGGCGCCGCTTGGCAACCCGCCCCACCAGACCCTCGCCCAACCGCATCCGCGTCTGGTGTACCGATTCAGCGTTCAACCCTTCGGTGGCGCAAAGTTCGAGAGTCTCTTCATCGCGAAACAGATAAATCGAACAAACCTCACAGCCCATCGAATTCGCGATCAGATGGGTGATCTTGTTGAGCCGTTCCTGTGCGGCGTCATCGCTTGCCAAAGCATCGCGCAACCGCCCAAGCAGCTTGCGGCTTTCTGTTTCAAAACGCTCTGCCATTGTGCCGCGTCCCCCGGTTTGACCGGTTCCAGCTTAGACCACAGGCGCGGCCAAAGCGAAATGGCTGATTCAGATGGTGTTTGCGCTAAATGCCGCTGCTGCCCGTTTTTTAGGCAATCCGGCGTATCGCACCAGATAAATAAACCCTGTGCCTTGCAGGCCGATACGCAGGCGGCCAAATCAGCCCGCCCACGCCCGATAACGACCCGACCTATCAGGAGGCTTTGTCCAGTTCAAAGGCATCATGCAGCGCCTGCACGGCCAGTTCCATATATTTGCGATCAATCAACACCGAAATCTTGATTTCGGATGTGGTGATGACCTTGATGTTGATGCCCTCGGCAGACAATACTTTGAACATCTTCGCCGCCACCCCCGTGTGGCTGCGCATGCCGATGCCCACCACAGAAACCTTGGCCACGTCGGTATCGGCAATCAATTCATGATAATTGATGCTGCCACCGGTCTTGGCATCGCCCATCGCCTTTTCGGCGCGCTTTACCTGATCCACCGGACAAGACCAGGTCATATCCGTGCGCCCCTCTTCCGAGATGTTTTGAACAATCATATCGACGTTCACACCCGCATCACTGAGTTGGGTAAAGATCGTCGCGGCAATGCCGGGGCGGTCCGCCACAGAGACCAGCGTCATTTTGGCTTCATCGCGGCTAAAGGCGACCCCGGCGACAACATTGCTTTCCATGATTTCCTCCTCATCACAAACGAGCGTCCCGGCATCGTCTGATTGTTCTTCAAAACTTGAGAGCACGCGCAGTTTGACTTTGTAGCGCATCGCCAGCTCAACCGAACGGGTCTGCAACACCTTGGCCCCCAGTGACGCCAGTTCAAGCATCTCTTCAAAGGCGATCTTGTCCAGCTTGCGGGCTTTGGCACTGACCCGTGGATCGGTGGTATAGACCCCGTCCACATCGGTATAGATGTCACAGCGCTCGGCCTCGAATGCCGCAGCAAAGGCCACCGCCGTGGTATCCGAACCGCCCCGGCCCAGGGTGGTGATCCGGCCTTCGGGGCTGACCCCCTGGAAACCGGACACAACCGCAACCCTCATGCCTTCGGCAAACTTCGCACGGATGTTTTCCGGCGGAATGTCTTCGATCCGGGCCGCCGAATGCGCTGATGTGGTTTGCACCGGCACCTGCCACCCTTGCCAGGACCGCGCCGGCACGTCCATTTCCTGCAAGGTCAGGGCCATCAAACCGGCCGTGACATTCTCACCGCTGGACACCACCGCATCATATTCGCGTGCATCATACATCGGTGAGGTTTCATTGACCCAGCCCACCAATTCATTGGTCTTGCCCGACATTGCCGACACAATGACAATCACGTCATAGCCTTTGGCAACCTCGACACCGACACGCTTTGCCGCGCGGCGGATCCGGTCCAATGTGGCAACCGACGTGCCACCAAATTTCATCACAAGAACAGGCATCAGACCTCCCGCCTTTCAACACGCAGGCGGTCTAGCCCTATGATTGCCGCTGCGCAAGCCAGCAAGCGATCTCTTTTTGGCAATAAATATTCTGGGGGTTTGGGGGCAAAGCCCCCATGCAGGCAATTGGGGAACCCAATTGCCACAAACAAATTCTACAGCTGCCGGCATTTCAAGCCTCAAAACGGATGCGCGCGCCCGTCCCAGGTTTCAAAACAACCGGTGGTCTCAAGGCTCAAGGCCGCAAACCGCGCCGCAAGGCCCGAAACCGCCTGATCCGTTGTGATATCCGCAGCCCCGCCGCCCATATCGGTCTGCACCCAACCGGGGTGATATATGCCCACAGCAATGCCTTCCCGCTTGAGATCAACAGCAAGGTTACGCCCCAGATTAAGCGCCGCCGCCTTGGAGGCGCGGTAGATATAACTGCCCCCCGGCGCGCGGGTGTCCGAGGCCATTTGCGATGAAATAATCGCGATTTTTCCCGCCTTGGCGCGGCGCAGTTGCGGCATCAGGGCCTGAATGCTCAGAAACACCCCTGTGACATTGGTGGCAAAGCTTTGCGCCCAGAGATCCGCGCCATACCCCGCGTCCAGATCATGGCCTTTGTCGAGATAGACACCGGCATTGCAGACCAGCAGATCAACGGCGCGCTCCCCGATCACGGCGCCCATCGCCGTCTGGCTGGCAGGATCGGTCACGTCCAGCTGCAGTTCCGTCGTGGCAGCGCGCGCGGTACCAAACACCTCTTGGCCTGCCGCACGGTAATGCGCGGCCAGCCCCGCCCCGATGCCACGGCTCGCACCTGTAATTACAATTGTCATGATAAAACCCCTATCTGCATAAAATCCCCTATCTGCACAAAATCCCCTATCTGCACAAAATCCCCGACTGCATAAATCCCTATCTGCATCAATCCACGGTCTGCGGTCAGGTCAGTTTTTGTTTAGGGCGGAACGGCAGCGGCACCAAGGGCACGCCATCCTCGATCAATTCCCTGGCCTGATCCAGCCGCGCCTCGCCATAGATTGCCCGTTCCGGCGCATCGCCCAGATGCATGGCGCGGGCCTCTTTGACAAAATTCTCGCCAACATAATCCGAGGTTTCCTCAACCTTGCGACGCAGATCCTGCAAGGCTTTTTCCACTTCCGACGGCGGGTTCTTCAACACCGGTGCCGCCTCCGGCGCGGCCGCGCCTTTGATCGTCACACGCGGTGCCATGATTGCCTTGCTCACGTCACTTGATCCGCAATGGCTGCAGCTCAAATGGCCCGCCTTGGCCAGCGCATCATAGGCCGAGGCCGATTGGAACCAGCTTTCAAACTGATGGCCCGCGCTACACTTCAGTGCGTAATGGATCATGGCAAAAGCCCACTCCGTTGCTTGTTCTATCCGAGATGGGCTGCAATCACGGGCAGGTCAAGCGCCCGCAGTGCCGCCCCGCGGATCAAAATCAAGAATCATCCGCGCCAGTTCCGGTTCCGCCACCATTCGCGCGGCCTTTTTGCGCGACAGCCAGCGGCGGCGGCGTTGGCCGCATTCGGGAAATTTCTTGGCCAGTGATTTCACGGCAACCGGATACAGCATCGCCAGACAGGGCAGATCGGAGTCGCGAAAATCCTTGGCATAGGAATACACCCCCAGACAATTGCCATCCGAGCTGCCATAAACCCCGGCCTCTTCCCATGCTTCCTGACAGGCCGAGGCGGCGGGTGTCCTGCCCTCCATCGGCCAGCCTTTGGGCACGATCCAGCGTTTTGATCCCCGCGAAGTAACCAATAGCACCTGCACCTTGCCCCGCTTCACCCGATAACACAGCGCCGCGAACTGGGTGCGCACCTCGCCCTTGCGCGCGCCGTTCAGCGATATCGGGAGCTGTTTGATCATCTGGGTTCCGTTGTCGGTGGCTTGCCTGCTGCTGGCCAAGTATAAAAGCAGGCGCTGGTAAAAGGCCAGCAACAGCAATGCGCTTGTACCGCCTTTATCCATCGCGGATAATGGGTCTGATGAAACATTTGTCTGCAGTTTTGATCTGGCTTGCCCTTGCGGCCGCGCCCGCAGGGGCCAAAGGCGCATCGGTGACGGTTTTTGCCGCCGCCAGTCTGCGCGGCGTGCTGGAAGACATTGCTGCGGGATATCCCGATACCCTGCGGTTTTCCTATGGCGGGTCCGGGGCAATGGCGCGGCAGGTTGCTGCGGGCGCGCCTGCCGATCTGGTGATCCTTGCCAACCCTGCATGGATGGCATGGCTGGTTGAACAGGGCCGCGTCGCCGCAGGCCATGCGCGGATCGTCACCCACAATCAACTGGTGTTGATCGCCGCAGAAAACGCGCCCGCACTGCCCGATATTGAAGATCTGCCCCGGGTCTTGGGCGCGGGCCGTTTGGCGATTGGCCAGCGCGATGCGGTACCCGCCGGCAGTTATGCGCGGCAATGGCTGCGCCATGCGGGGCTATGGGATGCGCTGGAACCGCATCTGGCGGAAACCGACAATGTCCGCAGCGCGCTGGCGCTTGTGGCCCGTGGGGCGGTGCCATTCGGGGTGGTCTATGCCACGGATGCCCGCGCCGATCCGTCGGTCAGGGTACGCTATCAGGTGCCCGCCGGCAGCCATGATCCGATCCTTTACCCAGCGGCCGCCTTCACCGCCGCAGGCGCGGATTTCCTGACCTATCTCAACAGCGCCAAAGCCGCCGCGATTTTTGCCGCGCATGGTTTCGGACCCCCGGCGCAATGACAGTAGACGCCGCCGCATGGGAGGCCCTGCGCCTGTCGATCTGGGTGGCCTGTTGGGCCACGGCGCTGGCGGTGCCGCTGGCGTTGTGGGTGGCATGGCTGCTGGCGCGCAAGGAATTCTGGGGCAAATCCCTGCTCAATGCCCTGGTGCATCTGCCCTTGGTGCTGCCGCCGGTGGTCACGGGCTATCTGCTGTTGATCAGCTTCAGCCGCGCCGCGCCCTTGGGGCGGATCTTGGAAACTCTGGGGCTGCAACTGGCGTTTCACTGGTCCGGCGCGGTGTTGGCGGCGATTGTCATGGGCTTTCCCTTGATGGTGCGGGCAATCCGGCTGGCGATCGAAGCGGTTGATCCCAAACTCGAAGCCGCCGCCGCGACGCTGGGGGCCTCGCGCCGCGCGGTGTTTGCCCGTGTGACCCTGCCGTTGATCGCGCCGGGTATTCTGGCGGGGGCGGTGATGGGGTTCGCCAAGGCGATGGGCGAATTTGGCGCCACCATCACCTTTGTGGCCAATATCCCCGGCCAGACCCAAACCCTGCCCAGCGCGATCTGGGCCGCCCTGCAAATACCCGGTGGTGAAGGACAGGCGATTGTCATGGTGGTGATGGCCAGCGGTGTCGCGATCACGGCGGTGCTGTTGTCCGAAATGCTGGCGCGCCGGGTCGCGGCGCGGATTGCCGGCCCATGAGCCTTGAAGTCGATATCCGCCACCAGTTTGGTGATTTTGCGCTGGATGTGGCCTTTGCCGCCGACACGGGCATCACCGCGATTTTCGGGCGTTCCGGCACCGGCAAGACCACGGTGATCAACGCCATTGCGGGGTTGTTGACACCCCAGGCAGGGCGGGTGGCGCTGGAAGGTGAGTGCCTGTTTGACGCCGCCAAAGGCATCTTTGTACCCCCCGCCGCACGGCGGCTGGGATATGTGTTTCAGGATGCGCGGTTGTTTCCGCATCTCAACGTGCAGGAAAATTTGAACTTTGGCAGCCGCTATGCCCCGAAATCCGCCAAAGGCGCGGGTTTTGAAGATGTGTTGGCGCTGCTGGGGCTGGAAACCTTGCTGAACCGGGCGCCCAACACCCTGTCGGGGGGCGAAAAACAGCGGGTGGCGATTGGCCGTGCCCTGCTAAGCCGCCCGCGCATGTTGTTGATGGATGAACCGCTGGCCAGCCTTGATGGGCCGCGCAAACAGGAAATCCTGCCCTATCTTGAACGGCTGCGCGACGGGCCGCTAAAGCTGCCGATCCTCTATGTCAGCCATGCGGTCGATGAGGTGGCGCGTCTCGCCGACCGTTTGGTGTTGCTGCAACAGGGCAGGGTTCAGGCACAAGGCCCCTTGTATGATGTCATGGCCGATCCCGCGGCTGTGCCGCTCTTGGGGGTGCGCGAGGCGGGCGCGGTGATCGAGGCGCAGGTGATCCGCCATGCCGATGACGGGCTGTCCACCCTGCGGATCAGTGCCGGTGATCTTGAATTACCCGGGGTGCAGGCCGATGCGGGCGCGCGGGTGCGCCTGCGGGTCTTGGCACAAGACGTGATCCTGTCGCTGACCCGCCCTGTGGGATTATCATCAGTGAATGTTCTGCCGGTCACGGTTGAGGCCGTGCATCCCGGCGGCGGGCCGGGGGCGGCCATCGGATTGCGCGCAGGCAGGGATCGGTTGCTGGCACGGGTCACGGCGCGGGCAGTCAGTGAAATGCAGCTTGCCGCGGGTTTGGAATGTTATGCGATCCTCAAGGCCACCACCGTGGCACCGGGCAGTATCGGGCGCTGAAATTCAGGTTTTGACAGACGCGCGGCCCATCTTTTCTTGCAACATCTCGATCAATTGATCATGGGGGATATCCCCGTCAATCGCCAGTTTGCGCAGGCCGAAATGCACATGCGCCATATCCTCGTAATAGCTGGTATAGGCATAATTCGTCGCCGCACCTGCCACCGCGCCCAAGATCGGCACCGCCTGTGCCGCCAGTTTCTGCCCCAGCACCACGGCCAGTTTCGGCGCGACCTTGGCCAGCACCGATTGCAGCGCCTTACCGGTCAAGGTCACCCGTGCCGACAAAAACCCCAGATCAGCCCCGTCATCCCCCGACAAAGGCCCCGCCGCCGCAAACACCTGCACGCAGTCAAACTGCACATTTTCCGAGGCCGGATCAAAGCCGTGTTGCACCGCCACCCCTTGAATGACCCGCAACAGCAAGGTCGTGGTGACAGGCAATTCAGCCAAGGCCGTGGGCAAGCCCCCCGCCCCGCCTGCCGCACCCATCGCCGCGGTCACGGTCTGGTTCAGCCAGCTTTTTTGATCCGGCACCACGGCGCGGCTGGAATGGGCGGCTTTCATCGCGTGATTGAGCGCTGCAAGGGTCGCCGCCTCAAGATTGCCGCGCACAGCTTCGGGCAGGTTTTTCAGCAGGCTTTCGGCACTGCCGCCAATCAGGTTCAACAGAGTGATGCCCAACCCGCCCGCCTGTTTATAGCGCGTGGCGATCTCTTGCAGCTGCGCATCCACATCTATCGGGATCGGCAGGTCGCTGGAAATATCCATAAAACATCCTATCATTGACTTTAGATGTGGGGAAGATCAGCGCAAATTCAATCGCTCCAGCGCCGCACATCGCCTTTTACCCCGTCCCATGCCCCCTTGCGCAGGGCGCGGCCCAGCACCCTGTCCGGGTTGGTGGGCGGCGGCATTATCACACCCTCAAGGCGGGTAAATCCGAAACGGTTGTAATAGGGCGCATCCCCCACCAGCATCACGCGGTGCCAGCCAAAGGGGGTGGCAGCGGCAAGGCTTTCCTCGATCAGGGCCCGGCCCAGCCCTTCGCCCTGTCGCGTGGGGTGTACCGCCACCGGCCCCAGCAACAGTGCATCGCGGGTGCCCACATGCACCGGCCAATAGCGGATCGCCCCTGCCAATATGCCGTCACCGTCCCGTGCCACATGGCTCAGCCCCAGCACCGGTGAAATGCCATCGCGCAACCGATAAGAGGACAGGGCCGTCCGCCCCGGTGCGAAACAGGTGTCATACAGCGCCTCGACCTCCCAAAAATCGGCAGGGGTTTCTGGGGTAAGTTGATACAAGGGACGGTTCCTGCGCCGAATTGCGGTGGCAATGCCCCTAGCATGAGGTTAGCCATAGGCGCAATTGACCAAGGAGACCGCAAAGATGTTCTATCGCCCCGAAAACGGCCACGGATTGCCCCATAACCCGTTCAACGCCGTTGTCACACCGCGCCCGATTGGCTGGATTTCCACCCGTGATTCAAACGGGCATGACAATCTTGCCCCCTATTCGTTTTTCAACGGGGTCGCCTATGTGCCGCCGCAGGTGATGTTTGCCTCGACCGGTGTCAAAGACGATGTGGATGGCACCAAGGACTCAGTCGCCAACATCCGCGAAACCGGGGTGTTCTGTGTGAATATCGTCGAATATGCCGCCCGCGAGGCGATGAACCTGAGTTCGGCCACCCTGCCCCATGACGCCGATGAATTTGCCCATGCCAAGGTGGAAAAGGCCGTTTGTGACGTGATTGATTGTGCCCGCGTGGCCAATGCCCCCGCCAGTCTGGAATGCCGGATGACCCAGATCGTCAGGATCGAAGGCGACACCAATTTTGTGGTCTTCGGAGAGGTCGTCGGCGTGCATCTGCGCGATGATTGTATGGTTGATGGCCGCTTTGACGTGACCCGCTATGAGCCGCTGTCGCGTCTGGGATACCGCGATTACACCCGCGTGCGCGAGGTGTTTGAAATCATCCGCCCTGACGATTGATCCCAGCGCGGGATTAAAGAACCAAGCCGAGTTCCGCCCCGTTTCCCACGCCGGAAAACGGGGCGATTGTTACCGCTTTAATGGCCGCCCAGCACACCGGTGCGCACTGAATAATCCACCGCCAATTCGTAATCGGGGTCATCATCGCTATCCACCATCAGGTGGCCTGCCTTGGTTAACAGACGGTGACAATCGCGGCTCAGGTGGCGCAGCATCACATGTTTGCCTTCGGCCTCGTATTTCCCGGCAATTGCCTCAATCGCCTGGAGCGCGGATTGATCCACCACGCGGCTGTCATCAAAATCAATGATCACGCGGTCGGGGTCATTGGCGACATCAAACAATTCGGCAAAGCCGTCAGATGACCCAAAGAACAAGGGACCGTGGATTTCATAAACCTTGGCCCCTGCCTCGGTATGGGAATCGCGGGTGGTGGCGTGGATGCGGCGCGCGTTGTTCCAAGCATAGGCCAAGGCCGAGACAATCACCCCGACAACCACGGCCACGGCAAGGTCTTTATAGACCGTTACAACAGTAACCAGCAGGATCACAAAAGCATCGGTCAGCGGCACTTTGCGCAGGATCGTCAGGGAATTCCACGCGAAGGTGCCGATCACCACCATGAACATCACCCCCACCAGCGCGGCCAGCGGGATCTGTTCGATCAAGGGTGACCCGACAAGGATGAACAGCAACAGGAACACCGCCGCCGCAATCCCAGCCACACGGGTGCGCCCACCGGATTTGACGTTGATCATCGACTGACCAATCATCGCACAGCCGCCCATCCCTGCAAAAAATCCGGTAACAGTATTGGCAACACCCTGTGCGATACATTCCTGACTGGCGCCGCCACGGGTGCCGGTCATGTCGCTGACAAGGTTCAGCGTCAGCAGCGATTCAATCAATCCGATTGCCGCAAGGATCACCGCATAGGGCGCGATGATATACAGTGTTTCCAGCGTGAAAGGCGCAAGCGCCGTACCATAAAGGCCAAGCCCGTCGCCAAACGGCATGTGCAGGCTGGGCAACCCACCCTCAATAGAGGCCAGATCCCCCACCCGCGGCACATCCATACCGGTAAAGATCACCACAACCGCGACAATCCCGATACCGGCCAGTGGCGCGGGAATCAATTTGGTCAGGCGGGGCATCACCCAGATGATTGCCATTGTCGCGCCGACCAGACCCAGCATCATCAACAAGGGCGTGCCCGAAAGCCATTCCCCCCCGCCCATGCCATGCCCGGTATCCACCATCGTGCCCGGCACTTTGAATTGCCCCATTTGCGCGAGGAAAATCACTATCGCCAGCCCGTTCACAAAACCCAGCATCACCGGATGCGGCACAAGGCGGATAAACTTGCCCCATTGCATCACACCGGCAAATATCTGGATCAGCCCCATCAGCACCACTGTGGCAAACAGGTATTCCACCCCGTGTTGGGCAACCAGGGCCACCATCACCACGGCCAGCGCCCCGGTGGCGCCCGAAATCATCCCCGGACGCCCGCCAATCAAGGCGGTGATCAATCCCACCAGAAACGCCGCGTAAAGACCCACCAAAGGATGCACCCCGGCCACAAAGGCAAAGGCCACCGCTTCGGGAACCAGTGCCAAGGCGACGGTCAGCCCCGACAGCAATTCAATGCGCAAACGACCGATGGAAAACCCGTCTTCGGGCATCCAGCGCAGATCGGTCACGTCAAGGTTCTTGGTAAAGCTGTGCAGCAATGAGGTGCGCGCCATGAGGGCATCCTTTGTGGAAACGGATCGGTTGGGCTATCCTGAGGGATTTTGATCTTTGGCGCTGCCTAGACCAGATCGGGCAAGATGAAAAGCCTAGGGTCAGCGGGCTGTGCTGAAAACCACGGCGCAGGCACAGGGGCCATGTCGATGTTTTATGCGGGCTTGAAATTGTGCAGAACCTCTGACTTGCTGCGCGGGTCGGGTGAAACAGCAGGCAAAAGGGAATAACATGGCACAGACAAAAATCGCGGTGATCGGCGGGTCGGGCATTTACGAGATCGACGGCCTTGAGGGCGCGGAATGGGTGCAGGTGGAAACCCCTTGGGGCGCACCGTCAGACCAGATTTTGACGGGCAGGCTGGCGGGTGTCGAAATGGCGTTTTTGCCACGTCACGGGCGCGGCCATGTACATGCGCCCAGCGATGTGCCCTACCGTGCCAATATCGACGCGCTCAAGCGGCTGGGCTGCAGTGATGTGATTTCTGTCTCGGCCTGCGGATCGTTCCGCGAAGAAATGGCGCCGGGTGATTTTGTGATTGTCGATCAATTCATTGACCGCACCTTTGCGCGGGACAAATCGTTTTTTGGATCGGGCTGTGTGGCCCATGTCAGTGTTGCCCATCCCACCTGCCCGCGTCTGGGCGACGCCTGTGAAACCGCCGCCAGGGATGCGGGCATCACCGTGCACCGTGGCGGCACCTATCTGGCGATGGAAGGGCCGCAATTTTCGACGCTCGCGGAATCCAGAATGTACCGTGAAAGCTGGGGCGCTGATGTGATCGGGATGACCAATATGCCCGAAGCCAAACTCGCCCGCGAAGCCGAGCTTTGTTATGCCTCGGTCGCGATGATCACCGATTATGACAGCTGGCACCCGGATCACGGCGAGGTCGATGTGACCGCGATCATCGCCACTTTAATGGGCAATGCCGACAAGGGCCGCGCCCTGGTGGCGCGTTTGCCGAAATTGCTGGGCGTTGATCGCGCGCCCTGTCCGCATCTCTGTGATCGGGCGCTGGAATATGCGATTCTGACCGCCCCGGACGCCCGTGATCCGGCGATCATGGCAAAACTGGATGCTGTTGCGGCGCGGGTGATTTGATTTGCGGCGCGCGATGACAGGGGGAGAGTGGCATCATGACGATTGAAATCTGGCTGACCTTTGTGGCGGCTTGCACAGCGCTGTTGTTGATACCGGGGCCAACGGTGCTGCTGGTGCTGAGTTACGCGTTGAGCAAAGGCCGCCCGGTGGCGCTGGCGTCTGCGGCGGGCGTGGCGTTGGGGGATCTGCTGGCGATGAGCGCCTCTCTGGCGGGTCTTGGGGCCTTGGTGCTGGCCTCGGCCAGCCTGTTCAGCCTGCTGAAATGGATTGGTGCGGCCTATCTGGTCTGGCTCGGGGTGAAATTGATCCGATCGGCCCCGAGTGACGGGCTGCGGGTTCCGGCCTCAAGCGATGTGACCGCAGGCCATGTGTTCAGCCATGCGGCGGCAGTGACGGCATTAAACCCAAAATCCATCGCATTTTTCATCGCCTTTGTGCCGCAGTTCATCGTGCCTGATCTAGCACTGGCACCGCAGTTTGTTATTTTGATTGTAACCTTTGTCACACTGGCGGCGCTCAATGCTTTGGCCTATGCCCTCTTGGCAGACAGGTTGCGCAGGGTTATTGCGCGGCCTGACATTATCACCCTGATCACACGGGCGGGCGGTGCCGCGTTGATCATCATGGGTATCCTGACCGCCACCTTACGCCGGAGCATGCCATGAAAAACGTCCAAGATTACATCCGCACCATTGTCGATTTCCCCCATGAAGGGATCATGTTCCGCGATGTAACGACATTGTTTGCCGATCCGCGCGGGTTTCGCATGGCGATTGACCAGATGTTGCACCCCTATGCGGGCATCGACATCGACAAGGTGGTCGGCCTTGAGGCGCGCGGGTTCATCCTTGGCGGTGCGATTGCCCACCAATTGAGCGTCGGATTTGTGCCAATCCGCAAAAAAGGCAAATTGCCCGGTCGCACGATCAGCCAAGAATACACACTGGAATATGGTGAGGCGATTGTGGAAATCCACGATGACGCCATCAAAGAAGGTGAAAAAGTGCTGGTGGTGGATGATCTGCTGGCCACGGGCGGCACCGCCGAAGCGGGGATCAAGCTGATCACCCGTCTGGGCGGCGAGATCGTTTCCTGTGCCTTTATCATTGATCTGCCGGAACTGGGCGGGCGCAAAAAACTGGAAGCGATGGGCATGGAAGTCCATGCTCTGTGCGCCTTTGACGGGCTGTAACCCTTACCTTAACGCAGCACCGCACCGGGATTCATGATGCCATGGGGATCAAGCGCCGCCTTGATCGCCCGCATCGCCGACAATTTGGCCGGATCGCTATAGCGTTCCAGATCACCCACTTTAAGCCGCCCGATGCCATGTTCGGCACTGACCGACCCGCCCATGTCATCCACCAGATCATGGATCGCCTGTTTGATCGCGCCGCTCTGGTGTTTGTGATCGGCGCGCGAAACGCCGCGCATCGGGAAAACGTTATAATGCAGGTTGCCATCCCCGACATGGCCAAAACAATTGATCCGGAAATCGCCCATCGCGGCAACCTTTGCGGTGGCTCGGATGATGAAATCGGGAATCGCGCCGAGCGGGACAGAGATGTCATGGCTTGATACCGATCCGACCCTGCGGTTGGCTTCGGGGATCATTTCGCGGATGCGCCAGAAATCGTCCGATTGCTGCTGGTTCTGGGCGATCACCCCGTCACTGACCAACCCTGCCTCAAAACCTTTGGCAAACAGCGCTTCCAAAGCCTCGGACGGGTTCAACCCGCCGCTGAGGCCAAGGTCGATCAACACGCACCATTGCGGCGTTGCATCAAAGGGCTGGCGCACATCCAGTCCGGTTTCACGCAGGAAATCAATGCCCTGCCCGTGGATCAACTCAAAGGCGCTGATCATTTCGCCAAGGTCACCCCGCGCCATCGACAACAGATCAAGCGCCGCACGCGGATCAGGCACCACCAGCAGCGCACTGCCCATCTGTGCCGGTTTGGCGAATACCTTCAACGCAGCGGCGGTGATCACCCCCAAACTGCCTTCGGAGCCGATCAACAGATGTCGCAGATCGTATCCGGTGTTGTTTTTGCGCAATCGGGTCAACCCGTTCAAAATCTGCCCGTCCGGCAAGACCGCTTCCAGCCCCAGACACAGATCGCGGGCATTGCCATAGCGCAGCACCCCGGTGCCGCCCGCGTTGGTGGCCAGATTGCCCCCGATCCGCGCCGACCCTTCCGAGGCCAGCGACAGCGGGAACAGACGGTCGGCATCCTCGGCGGCGCCCTGGATATCGGCAAGGATCGCGCCTGCATCCGCCACCAGGACATTTTCATCCACATGCACCGCGCGGATCGCATTCATCCGCTCAAGCGATAGCACCAGCGGCGCGGGGCCGGTTTCGCAAATCTGCCCCCCGACCAATCCGGTGCCACCGCCATAGGGGATCACGGCAACCCGTGCCGCATTGGCATGGCGGATCAGGGTCGCGACTTCGGCGGTAGAGCGCGGCAAAGCCACCACTGTCGCCTGCCCCGCATAGATGCCGCGTGGTTCTTCCAGATACCGTGCATCAGCAGGGCGCAGGACATCCGGCCCCAGCTCTGCTTTGAGGCGGGATTGAAAGGCGGCATCAGCGGGATTGAGCGGCAATTGTGTCATGCCCTATCCATCGGTTTCTGGGCGGGTGGATGCAAGTGATTAAAAATCCACGCAGGGTGTCGATTTCAACCCACTTCGGTCTTGCCGCGCCGATCCCCGCGCAGGCAGGCGTATAAAACATGGGTGCGCCAACGCCCGTCAATCTGCAGATAACTTTGGGCAACGCCTTCGTATTTAAAGCCGGTTTTTTCCAGCAATCCCCGCGACGGGGCGTTTTCGGGCAGGCAGGCGGCCTCGATCCGGCTGAGGTCCAGACGGGTAAAGGCCTGATGCACCACAGCGGCGACCGCTTCGCGCATATAGCCGTGGCGCGCAAAGGGGGCGCCCGTCCAATAGCCCAGCGTCCCCGCCTGCGCCGGACCGCGGCGGATGTTGTCAAGGGTGATTGCCCCCAACAGCGCCTGATCCTCGCGGCGGATCAAAAACAACGGCATGGCATTGCCCGATGTCACCGATCTGTTGGCCCAATAGACCCGATTGGAAAACGCCTTGCGGGTCAGATGATCATCTGCCCACGCGGGTTCCCAGCGTTTAAGATACTCTTCGCTTTTGATCCGCAGGGCCGTCCAGGCGCGAAAATCCGAATGTATAGGTGTGCGCAGCGTCAGCCGCTCTGTTTCGATCTTCAGCTTGCGTTTGATCAGCAACATCAGGCGGCGCGCCGCTCCTCTAGCTGTTGCAGACCGGGGGCCGCATCGACCGGACCATACAGCGCCAGTGCCGCAGGCGCGGTTGAGGCAATCCGCTGCGCCATGTCGCGCACATCCCCCGTAGTCACTGCATCAATGCGTTCAATGGTTTCTTCCAAGGGTGGAATCCGGTCCCAGATCTGGATCAGCCGCGCCAGCCGTTCCGCACGGTTTGACGGGCTTTCCAACCCCATCAACAGGCTGGCTTTCATCTGCGCACGGGCGCGGGCCACTTCGGCGGGGGACATATCGCTGGCAGCGCGTTTCATTTCATCAATGGTGATATTGGCCAGTTCCGGCAATTGTTCGCCCGAGGTGCCCGCATAGATCGTCATCATGCCGGTGTCATCATAGGCCCCGGCCTGGGCAAAGATGCTGTAACACAGCCCACGGTTTTCGCGGATTTCCTGAAACAGCCGCGAAGACATGCCGCCGCCCAATGCCGACGCATAGATCTGCGCGACATAGATATCATCCGCGCGGTACCCCGGCGCCTCAAAGCCAAGCGCAAAATGCGCCTGTTCCAGCGGTTTCATCTGCCGGGTTTCACCGCCTTTGAAGGTGGCCAACGTCGATTGAAACAGCGGTTTTGCCGGCATGTCGCCAAACAGGGATTCGGCCAGTTTCACAATTTCATCGTGATCCACCGCCCCTGCGGCGGCCAGAATCATCTGTTCGGGGCCATAGTGATCCGAGATAAAGCGTTGCAAATCCTCGCGGTTGAACGACGACACCCGTTCGGCAGGGCCGAGGATCGTGCGGCCCAATGGCTGATCGGGATAGGCTTGTTCCTGCAACCAGTCAAAGATCACATCATCCGGTGTGTCCAGCGCCTGACCGATCTCTTGCAAGATCACCCCGCGTTCGACTTCGATTTCTTTGGGGTCCAACACCGGATTGCGCAGAATATCGGCAATCACATCCAGGCCGAGTGCCACATCATTTTCCAGCACCCGCACATAATAGGCCGTCACCTCGCGCGAGGTATAGGCATTGATATAGCCGCCCACGTCTTCGATTGCCTCGGCGATTTGCAGGGAACTGCGCCGCTGCGTGCCTTTGAACGCCATATGTTCAAGGAAATGCGCAATCCCGTTCTGGTTTACGCTTTCATGACGTCCCCCCGCCGAGACCCAAATCCCGATGGAGGCCGAAGCCAGCCCCGGCATATGTTCTGTGACGATGCGAAATCCGTTGGACAGGCGGTGTTGGTTCAAACTCACGCGTCAAGTTTCCCTTTGATCAGCGTTTTCAGGGCCTCAAGATCATTTGCCACACGGGTCAGACGTTCTTTGCGGTCAAACAGGTCGGCCATACGCGGCGGCAAGGCCGGGCGCTGGCCGGTTGCGGCCTCAACCGCATCGGGGAATTTTGCCGGATGCGCCGTGGCCAGGGTGATCATCGGAATCGCCGGATCACGCTGTTCCTTGGCGACCTTCACCCCGACAGCGGAATGCGGGCACAACACTTCAGCGGTGGTGTTTAACATGTCACTGATCGTCTCCGAGGTTTCCGCCTCAGACGCGCGGCCGGAATGATAGATTTCCTGCAAGGTCTCAAGCGCCCCCTGCGAGACATCAAAACCGCCCTCGGCCAATTCATCCATCAATTGTTTGATCGCCGCCCCGTCGCGCCCATAGGCATCAAACAAGGCGCGTTCAAAATTCGAGGACACCTGAATGTCCATCGACGGGCTGATCGAAGCATGAACACCGTCTTTGTGATAGCCTTGGCCTTTCAGGCAGCGGTCCAGAATATCGTTCTGGTTGGTTGCCACCACCAGATCCGCAATGGGCAGGCCCATTCTCTTGGCAATGTAGCCCGCAAAGATATCGCCGAAATTTCCGGTCGGCACGGTAAAGCTGATCTGGCGGTCCGGCGCCCCCAGCGACACGGCGGAACTGAAGTAATAGACCACCTGCGCCAGCACCCGTCCCCAGTTGATCGAATTCACCCCTGCCAGCTTCACCCCGTCGCGGAACTCAAAATCGTTGAACATGTCCTTG
The DNA here is from genome assembly GCA_047634585.1 of Sulfitobacter sp. Classification (GTDB taxonomy): domain Bacteria; phylum Pseudomonadota; class Alphaproteobacteria; order Rhodobacterales; family Rhodobacteraceae; genus Sulfitobacter. The sequence goes on from JBLIAN010000010.1 coordinate 27,064, forward strand.
AGGCGGGCCTGACAATCATCAAAATCGCCATCCACAGCCAAGGCATGCACGTTGGTTTCCACAGGGGTTGTCATCTGGCGGCGCTGGACCTCGGACACGCGGCCATGCGGGTACAGAATGAACACATCGACATTGTCCAAACCGCGAAACGCTTCGATCGCTGCGGATCCGGTATCACCCGAGGTTGCGCCCACAATGGTGACCCGTTCGCCTTTGCGGCCCAGTGCCTTTTGAAACATCTGCCCGATTAGCTGCATGGCGAAATCCTTGAACGCCAGTGTCGGGCCGTGGAACAATTCCAGCAGGAAATGATTCGGTGCCAGTTGCACCAGCGGCGCACGGGCGGCATGGCCAAAGCCGCGATAGGCATTGCCGATCAGACTGCGGAACTCCGCGTCGGTGAAAGTATCCCCGATAAAGGGGCGCATCACGCTAAAGGCCACCTCTTCGTAAGATTGCCCTGCCATCGCGGCGATCTGGTCTTTGGTCAGGGTCGGGATGGTTTCGGGCACATACAGCCCGCCATCACGGGCAAGCCCTGTCAGCATTGCTTCTTCAAAGGTCAAAACGGGGGCCGTGCCACGGGTCGAGATATAGCGCATGGGTCAGCTTTCAGATTTGGCACCGCGACGACGGCGCATAAAGAGTAAGGACATGGCCAGCCAGACAGCAGCCAGTGAAAACCATGTGATGGCATATTGCAGGTGATCGTTCGGAATACGGCTGGTGTCTACGGGCAAGGGCGTCACCCCGCTGTCCGGCACCGACAGGATGCGTGCCACCACCAGCACCGGTTCCGCCCCAAGCGCCGCGGCCAGATCATCGACATCACGGGCAAACCAGATGTTCATCGCGAAATCTGCCTTTGGGGTAAATTTGTCGGTTTCCTGTGGCCAGTGCAGATTGCCTGTCACCGTAACCTCCCCTGTGGGGGCTGGCACGGCTTTGGCATCCACAGCCACAAAGCCGCGGTCCACCAATATCCGGTCATTTTCGGTTTCAAGCGCCGAAATCAACCGATACCCGGCGCCGGCCTGTTTTTGAGACACCAGCACCCGCAGGGTATCTCCGTCAAAATGGCCTTTGACCGTGACCGGCAGATAGGCGTCTTTGACCGGATCGGGATTCGCAGGCAAGGCGACGGGTGCGGCAATGATGCGGCTGTTGATGTCGGCAATCACCGTTTCTTTCCACGCCAGCCTTTGCATCTGCCAGATGCCCAGGCCAACAAGGATGGCAGCGCCACCAAGACCGATGATGATAAGGAAAAGCGCGCGACTCATATTAGCAACTCAGCGAAAAAAACAAAGCGCGCGAAGGGGCTTCGCGCGCTTTGGGTTTTCAAGGATTGGGGGGGCAGATGCAACCCCGCCTCTGCGTTCTTAGGATGGTACGCCCCAGATATAGACGGCAAAGAACAGGAACAGCCAGACCACATCCACAAAGTGCCAGTACCAGGCAGCCGCCTCAAAACCGACATGCTGCTCGGGGGTGAAATCACCGCGCATCGCACGGATAAGACAGACGGTCAGAAAGATGGTCCCGATCACAACATGAAAGCCGTGAAAACCGGTGGCCATAAAGAACGCGGAAAAGAACGCATCGCCACCAAAGACCCATTCGTGATGCAACAGCAGTTCACGATATTCATAGGCCTGCAGCGCGGTAAAGAACACGCCCAGAACAATCGAGATCGCCAGGCCGTTGATCAGGTCTTTGCGGTTGTTTTCATGCACCAGGGCATGGTGCGCCCATGTTACGGCACAGCCCGACAACAGCAGGATCAAGGTGTTGATCAACGGCAGGTGAAAGGCGTTTACCGGATCGAATACAGGCGGAATATATTCCGAACCCACATATTCGTTCATCGGATAGATCGCCTGTTTGAAGAAGGTCCAGAACCACGCGACAAAGAACATCACTTCGGACATGATGAACAGAATGAACCCGTAACGCAGGCCCAGACGCACAACGCCGGTGTGATCGCCAACATGGCTTTCGATCACAACTTCGCGCCACCAGCCGAACATCACATAGAGTACAGCCACAAAACCGCCCAGAAACAGGAACGGTGTTACGTCGTGCATCCACAGCACGGCGCCAAAAAGCATTGCGAAACCGGCAAGCGCGCCCAACAGGGGCCAGCTTGATGGCATCAGAATATGGTAATCGTGGTTCTTTGCATGTGCCATATCGTGGCGTCCCTCAGCTTATCTTAGTTCAGGTCTGTTGTTTTATCCTGCGCCAAGGCGGCATAGCCTTCGGGCAGGTCAATTTCATAGAATGTATAGGACAGTGTGATGGTATGTACAAACTTCCCATCGCGGTCTTTGACGATTTCTGGGTCAACATAAAAGCTGACCGGCATTTGCACCCGTTCACCGGGGGCCAGAACCTGTTCGGTAAAACAGAAACAGTCGATTTTTTCGAAAAATGCGCCCGCAGTATAGGGCGTCACATTATAGGCGGCCTGTCCGGCGATCACGTGATCTGTCGGGTTATAGGCCTCGAAAAAGGCCAATCCGGTTTCGCCGATGCGCAGTTCCATCTCGTGGACCACCGGTTTGAAATCCCAAGCCATGCCGCTGTTGACGTTGCCATCAAAGCGCACTTTGATGGTTTGATCCAGAATCTCTTCGGATCCCGCAGCCACCTGACCGGGCGTGCCACCAAACCCTGTAACGCGGCAAAACCAGTTGTAAAACGGGACCGACGCCCAGGCGAGCCCGCCCATCAGAATCACAACAGAAACGGTTTGCGCAACAGTTTTTTGAGGGCCTGTCATTGCCATTATTCCAAGCTTTCCTTTGCCGCCCCGGCGCCAAGCGCGCTGGTGAAATCGGTTTGGGTGATTTTGACAAAGGTCAACACCATAACCAAGATGACAAAAGCGCCCAGCATCAGGCCAACGCCGATGTTGCGGCCCTTGCGGCGGTTGTGCAGTTCATGTTCTGCGCGAATGCTCATCACCAGCCCCCCAAGCCCCAAGGCCGCAGCGTTGCTTCGACCAGAATTGCACCGAAATGCAGGAACAAATAAAACAGCGACAGCCGGAAGAACTTGCGTTCCACCGCGTAATTGTCGCCTTCTGCATCGGTCTCGTCGCGCTGCCAGATACGATAGGCGCCGATCAAGAACAAAACATTAAGCACAACAGCGACGCTGAGGTAGATCCAGCCACCAATTGCGGTAAACCCGGTCCCAATCGCCAGAATGGCCAGCAAAACTGTATAGGCCAGAATATGGCGGCGGGTGGACGGGCGGCCGTGGGTCACGGTCAGCATCGGCACATCCGCATCGTCATAATCAGAGCGCATGAACAGCGCCAGCGCCCAGAAATGCGGCGGCGTCCACATAAAGATCAATGCAAACATCAACCATGCCTCAACGGAAAAGCTGCCGGTGGCGATGATCCAGCCGATGACGGGGGGAAACGCCCCTGCGGCCCCGCCGATGACGATGTTCTGGGGCGTGCGCCGCTTCAGCCACATCGTGTAAAAGATCGCGTAGAACAGGATGGTGAACAACAACATCCCCGCCGCCAGCATATTCGCCGACAGGGCCAGCATCATCACCGACAGGCCTGACAGGGCCACGCCCAGCGCCAATGCCTCGCCGGCCTGCACCTTGCCTGCGGGAATCGGGCGGCCTTGGGTACGGCGCATGATCCGGTCAATATCGGCATCCCACCACATGTTCAGCGCCCCCGAGGCCCCTGCCCCGATGGCAACAAACAGAATGGAGGCAAAGCCAACCACCGGATGCACCGAAACCGGCGCCGCCAACATGCCCACAAGGGCGGTGAACACGACCAATTGCATGACACGTGGTTTGAACAGGGCAAAGTAATCCCCCAGTTGCGCCTCGTATTCTGCTGCCGGTGTATTGGTGATGTCAGTCATCGCGAACCTTTGTCTTGCGTCACTCCCGATGCGGGATGGCTTGCTTGATCATGGTCTTTAGGGTGGACTTGCGCCCACCCTTCCGGGTCTTTTCAAAACAAGGCGGCCTGCGCCGCTTTGGGATCGCGGCCTCAGTTAGAGGCAACCGTCAGCGGCTGTGGAATACCTGCGTATTCTTCAATCGCGCGGCCAAGCCATACTTTATAGGCGGCTTCGGATACCACTTTGACGGTGATCGGCATATAGGCATGGAGTTGCCCGCACAGTTCGGAACACTGGCCGAAATACACGCCTTCTTTTTCAGCCGAGAACCAGAGTTCCGCCAAACGGCCCGGAACGCCATCCTGCTTTACGCCGAAAGCGGGCATCGCCCAAGAGTGGATCACGTCAGAGCCTGTCACCTGCATCACCACGGTTTTGCCCACCGGCACAACCACCGCAGTATCAGTGGCCAACAGCCATTCGTCGCGGGTGTATCCGGCGGCTTCCAGCTTGGCGACCATGACGTCATCCAGACGGTTGGCAATGGCACCTGCCGCCTCTTCTTCGGCGGTCAGGGTTGCCGGGGCACCGATCATATAGCTGTCAAAGCCGAAACCTTCATCCACATATTCATAGGACCAATACCACTGGTTGCCGGTGACCTTGATGGTCAGGTCCGCCTCTGGGATTTCCTGCTGGCGGAACAGAATCGGCAGTGAATAGGCACCGATCAACACCAGAATGATAACCGGCACGATGGTCCATGCGATTTCGACAGGTGTGTGGTGCGTAAAGGAAGCCGGTTCAGGATTGCGTTTTTTGTTGTAACGCACGACCACCCAGAGGATCAGACCCGTCACAAACAATGTGATCAAGGTGATGATCACGAGAATCAGGTGATCCAGATCGTGAATATCCTGCGCCAGACGTGTTACCGCGGGTTGGAAACCCATAAGCCCATCAACCGGTTTACCGATCACTTCAAGACCGTCGATGCGCAGATTGTCCTGAGCCAATGCTGGAAGGGCGGAAAAGCTGGCCAAAAGCGCGCTTGCAGAGAGAAGTTTTTTCATAAGTCGTCCTGATCTTGTGACCAATTGTTCCACGGGTACACCGACACGGAGGCCAGAAGCGCACCCGCCCGTTGTAATCTTGATGCTTACAATCATATTCTAAGCTCAAGATAAAGCCATTCGATTGCGTCAAACAGACGCGAAATAACATTTTGTGGCTAGAATACAGGATATTTCCCCATGAGCAGCAGTGCCTTTCTTCCCTTTGAAGCCGATCTTGACCGCGATCTTGCCCTTGAAATACTGCGTCAAGCGGTCGCTGGGGCCGATGATGGCGAGTTATTTCTGGAACGCCGCCGCTCTGAAGCATTGGTTTTTGATGACGGACGCCTAAAAACGGCCAGCTATGACGCTTCGGAGGGATTCGGCCTGCGCGCGGTGCGCGGCGAGGTCGCCGGATATGCCCATTCCACCGAGATCAGCGAAGCCGCCCTGCGCCGTGCCTCTGAAACCGCGCGCCTTGCGGTTGGCGATGGTGGCGGCACATGGGCCGATGCCCCCGAAGGCACCAATATCAAGCTTTATACCGACGCAGACCCGATTGCAGGGGCGGCCTTTGCGGTAAAGATCGACACGCTGCGCGACATTGATGCCTTTGCCCGTGATCTGGATGCGCGGGTGGTACAGGTCAGCGCCACCATCGCCGCCAGCATTCAGGAAATCGAGATTCTGCGCCCCGAGGGCACATCGGTGCGCGACATCCGCCCGATGACACGGGTGAATGTATCGGTGATTGTCGAACAGAATGGCCGCCGCGAAAGCGGCAGCGCCGGCGGTGGCGGGCGCGTCGGCCTTGATGGTTTGCTTGATCCGGCGGATTGGCAGGCCAAAACCCGCGAGGCCCTGCGCGTGGCAGTGGTGAACCTTGATGCCGTGCCTGCCCCTGCGGGGGTGATGGATGTTGTGCTTGGCCCCGGCTGGCCCGGTATTTTGCTGCACGAGGCCATTGGTCACGGGTTGGAAGGTGATTTCAACCGAAAAGGATCAAGCGCCTTTGCCGGATTGATGGGCCAACAGATCGCTTCAAAAGGCGTGACGGTGCTGGATGACGGGACGATCCCGGACCGGCGCGGGTCCATTTCGGTAGATGACGAAGGCACGCCTTCGGCCAGGAATGTGCTGATCGAAGACGGCAAGCTGGTCGGCTATATGCAAGACCGCCAGAATGCGCGGCTGATGGGGGTCAAATCCACCGGCAACGGGCGGCGGCAATCCTTTGCCCATATCCCGATGCCACGTATGACCAACACCTATATGCTGGGCGGGGATACCGCGCCGGGTGATATTGTGGCGGATCTGAAAGACGGCATTTATGCGGTGGGATTCGGCGGCGGTCAGGTGGATATCACCAATGGCAAATTCGTATTTTCCTGCACCGAAGCCTATCGCGTCGAAAACGGCAGGGTCGGCGCCCCCGTGAAAGGGGCAACCCTGATCGGCGATGGCGCGACCGCTTTGCAGCAGATTCGGGCCATCGGCAATGACCCAGCACTTGATCCCGGCATGGGAAATTGCGGCAAACAGGGACAATGGGTGCCTGTGGGCGTCGGCCAGCCCACGCTGATGATCGGCGGGCTGACGGTGGGTGGTTCGGCGGCTTAATTCTGGTGGCATCATTCATGGGGGGCCGGTTTTAAATGAATCGGCCCTATTCCATTCATCCGTTGTTAACCGTGCGAACCTATACCTGATTCTGCAACAGACGGAGACAACGGGATGACTGCCAAGGACTTACATCCTTCTTCCACTCACCCCCCACTCCCACCCACCCCGGAAGACGAACAGTTTGCCCGCCTTCGTCTGTTGCGCTCGCGCCGGGTTGGCATATCGACGTATCAACGTCTGCTGGCTGAACACGGCACGGCGCAGAACGCGTTGGCCGCGCTGCCTTTGGTGGCGCGTGCCGCGGGCGTTGCGGATTACCAGATATGCCCCGAAGCGGTGGTGCAGGGTGAATTGCGCGCTGCACGCGCCGCTGGGGCGCAGTTGCTGATCTGTGGTGAACCGCCCTATCCCGCGCTGCTGCAAGACCTAGGTGATGCCCCCCCGTTTTTATGGATGATTGGCGACAGCACGCTTTTGTCGCGCCCGATGATTTCGCTGGTCGGGGCGCGCAACGCTTCTTCGCTTGGCACCCGCATGGCCAAATCGCTGGCCCAGGATCTGGGACAGGCCGGATTTGTGGTGGTGTCTGGCCTTGCCCGTGGCATTGATGCCGCCGCGCATCTCGCCGCACTTGCCAGTGGCACCATTGCGGTGCAGGCGGGGGGCGTTGATGTGATGTATCCGGCGGAAAACACCGGTCTTGCTGCGAAAATCGCCAAGACCGGCCTGCGCCTGTCTGAACAACCGATGGGCCTGCAACCGATGGCGCGGCATTTCCCCAGCCGCAACCGGATTATATCGGGGCTGTCGCGCGCCACCATCGTGGTTGAGGCCGCGGGCCGCTCTGGCAGTTTGATCACAGCGCGCGATGCGCTGGATCAGGGCCGCGATGTTCTGGCAGTGCCGGGGCATCCTATGGATGCGCGCGCGGCAGGATGTAATATGTTGATCCGTGACGGTGCCACACTTGTGCGTTCTGCCGCAGATGTGCTTGAGGCATTGGGCCCGCTGGCCGGTCCGGCGCCGCAATTGCCACTGGGCCCGCCGCCCGCAAAACCGCCAGCGCCCAAACGGGGCCTGCGCGAAACCGCCGCACTTCATTTGCAAATCCTGTCACGATTGGGGCCCTCGCCCCTGGCCGAAGATCAGTTGATCCGGGATCTTTGTGCCCCTGCGGGTGAGGTGGCACCGGCATTGGTTGATCTGGAACTGGACGGACAGATCACCCGCAAACCCGGCGGGTTGCTGGCCAGAATCCTATGATTGCCTTGGGCGCCCCTCCCCCCCAAGCACCAGCATAACGGGAACCGCCGGGCGACACCAAAACCGGACAGAATGCGCCTGAATTTGCTGCCCCTCCCGTGCAGCAGGCGCATGAAAATCACACGCTGCTTCACAACACTGCATTGACAACCCCCCCTTGCATCCCACATGAGACAGCGCAACCAACCAGCCAAAATTGATGTAAGGTGCCTAGTTTTATGCCCGTAGTTGTTGTCGAATCCCCTGCCAAGGCCAAAACGATCAACAAATATCTCGGCGATAATTATACTGTTCTCGCCTCTTACGGCCATGTGCGCGACCTGCCGCCGAAAGACGGATCGGTGGATACCGACGCCGAATTCGAGATGAAATGGGAAGTCGCCAGTGACAGCAAAAAACACGTCAAGGCGATTGCCGATGCGCTGGCCAATGACAATGAACTGATCCTCGCAACTGACCCTGACCGCGAGGGTGAGGCAATCAGCTGGCATTTGCAGGAAACGCTGACCAAGCGCAAATCCATCAAGAAAGACACCCCCGTCAGCCGCGTGGTGTTCAACCAGATCACCAAAAAGGCCGTCACCGAGGCGATGCAGAACCCGCGCCAAGTGGACATGCCCTTGGTTGAGGCCTATCTGGCGCGCCGCGCTTTGGATTATCTGGTGGGGTTCAACCTGTCGCCGGTGTTGTGGCGCAAATTGCCCGGTGCAAAATCCGCCGGCCGTGTGCAATCCGTGACCCTGCGTCTGATCGTGGAACGCGAAATGGAAGTCGAAGCCTTCCGCGCCCGCGAATACTGGAGCGTCAAGGCCTTGCTCTCCACCCCGCGCGGACAGGAATTCGAGGCCCGGCTGACCACCCTGGCCGGTAAGAAGCTCGATAAATTCGATCTGGCCGATTCCACACAGGCCGAAATGGCCGTACAGGCGATCACCAGCCGCGATCTGAGCGTTGCATCGGTTGAGGCAAAACCAGCCAGCCGCAACCCCTCGGCCCCGTTCATGACATCAACCCTGCAACAAGAGGCCAGCCGCAAATTCGGCATGGGTGCGCGCCAGACCATGAGCACCGCCCAGCGCCTATATGAAGCGGGTCACATTACCTATATGCGAACCGATGGCATCGACATGGCCCCAGAGGCCGTGACAATGGCCCGCGACGCGATCAAAGACCGCTACGGTGCCGAATATGTGCCCGACAGCCCGCGCATCTACAAAAACAAGGCCAAGAACGCCCAGGAAGCCCACGAATGTATCCGCCCGACGGATATGACCAAAGATGCCGCCGCGCTGAGCCTCGAAACAGACCAGCGCAAATTGTATGATCTGATCTGGAAACGCACGCTGGCCTGCCAGATGGAAAGCGCGCGCATGGAACGCACCACCGTCGAAATCGGCAGCCGCGATGATCAGGTCGGCCTGCGCGCCACGGGTCAGGTGGTGTTGTTTGACGGTTTCTTGCGGGTCTATGAAGAGGGCCGTGATGATGTGGTGGATGAGGATGACAAACGCCTGCCCCAGATCAGCCAGGGCGATAAGATGGACAAACGTGCCGTCACCCCCGAACAGCATTTCACCCAGCCGCCGCCGCGCTACACCGAGGCCACGCTGGTCAAACGCATGGAAGAACTGGGCATTGGCCGCCCCTCGACCTATGCCAGCATCGTGACCACGATCCAAGACCGCGAATATGTCCGCAAGGAAGGCAACCGCCTGATCCCCGAAGACAAGGGCCGCCTGGTGACCGCGTTTCTGGAAAATTATTTCCGCCGCTACGTGGGCTATGATTTCACTGCCGATCTGGAAAACCAGCTGGATCAGGTCAGCGCCGCAGAAGCCGATTATAAAGACGTATTGCACCGCTTCTGGCGCGATTTCTCGGCGGCGATTGGCGAAACCTCCGAATTGCGCATCACCGAGGTTCTGGAAAAAATCAACGAGGTCCTAGAGCCGCATCTGTTCCCGCCCACCGAAGATGGCGGCGATCCGCGCCTGTGCCCGCATTGCGGTGCCGGACGTCTGAGCATGCGCACCGCGCGATCAGGCGGGGCCTTTATCGGCTGCTCGAACTATCCCGAATGTCGCTACACCCGTCCGTTCGGCCCGCCAGATCCCGAAGCTGAAAAATCCGCGATCCCGCCGGATGGCAAATTGCTGGGCGAAGATCAGGGCGATGAGATCCGTGTGTTCAAAGGCCGTTTTGGCCCCTATGTGCAGCGCGGCCCGGTGACCGAAGAAAACAAGAAACCACCGCGCCAATCGGTGCCAAAAGACTGGCCCGCCGAGGAACTGGAGCTTGAGCGCGGCTTGATGTTGTTGTCCTTGCCCCGCGAAATCGGCCCCCACCCCGAAGACGGGATTATGGTCTGGTCCAATATCGGGCGCTACGGCCCCTATATCAAACATGCCGAAAGCACCTCGGATCGCGGCGGCACCAATGCCAACCTCGACGGGCTGGATGAGGTGTTCACCGTCGGGATGAACCGCGCCGTTCAGCTGTTGGCCGAAAAAGTTGCCAGCCGTGGCGGCCGTGGCAAAGCCGCCAAACCGATCCGCGAAATGGGTGATCACCCTGATCTGGGCGGGGCGGTGAATGTCATGGAAGGCAAATACGGGCCTTATGTGAAGTGGGAAAAGGTCAATGCGACGATCCCGAAAGAGATCGAACCGGCCGATCTGAGTATGGAACGCGCGGTTGAACTGATCGAGGAAAAACTGGCCAAATCCCCGGCCAAACGCAAGGCGGCGACCAAGAAACCCGCTGCCAAAAAAGCACCCGCGAAAAAACCAGCGGCGAAAAAAGCCCCGGCCAAGAAACCGGCCGCAAAAAAACCCGCCGCCAAGAAAACGCCCGCCAAGAAAGCCTGATCCGGCTCGCGTGATCCCTGCCTTTGGGCGGGGATCAAATGCACGGGTCATATAGCGCGGGTCATATTAATGTGATTTGCCTGCCCGCCTGTGGTTTGAGACACCCCAGAAAACAAGACGAGGCAGGCACATGACAGATCATCCTTTCGCACGGCGCGGTTTCTTGCTCGGCGCCACTTCGGCGCTTTGTACACCGTCGCTCTTGCTGGCGCAAAGCATCACACCCCCCATCGACACGCCCCAAGGTGTTGCCCCGCAACCCGTGCGCCGCAATGCCACCAGTTTTGTCATGCAGCGCTGGCAGGATCACTTTGACACCCTGGGCAAGGCCGCAATTGTCGCCGATACCACATCCCGCGCCCTGCATTTCTGGAGCGGCGATGGCCAGACCTATAATGTTTACCCCACCTCGGTGCCGCGCAGTGATGAATTGACCAAACGCGGCTATACCAAGATTGTGCGCAAACGCATCGGGCCGGATTGGACGCCAACCGCTTCGATGATGGAACGCGATCCCGATCTGAAATACATGCCCCCCGGCCCCGGCAATCCACTGGGCACCCATGCGATGTATCTGACCTGGCCTGCCTACCTGATCCACGGCACCCATGACACCCGCAAGATCGGACGGCAGTCTTCGGATGGTTGTATCGGGCTTTATAACCATATGATCGAGGCGCTTTTCCAGATTGCGCCCCTTGGCACTCAGGTGCGGATCATCTGAAACCGCCGCCCTCTGGCATCCGAATAATTTGACTTCGCCGCGATGCGGCGTCACAAGTCATCCCAGAATTACCGGGACAGCCAAGAGGGAGCGTTTGTCATGAAAAAAGTCTACGGCTCAGCCGCCGAAGCATTGGAGGGCGTGTTGTCAGACGGCATGCTGATCGCCTCGGGCGGTTTTGGTCTTTGCGGGATCCCTGAACTTTTGTTGCAGGCGATCAAAGAGGCCGGCACCAAGAACCTGACATTTGCCTCCAACAATGCGGGTGTGGATGATTTTGGCATCGGCATTCTGTTGCAGACCAAACAGGTCAAAAAGATGATCAGCTCTTATGTGGGTGAAAACGCCGAATTCATGCGCCAGTATCTGTCGGGTGAACTTGAGCTGGAATTCAACCCCCAAGGCACTTTGGCCGAGCGCATGCGCGCTGGCGGCTGTGGCATCCCCGGCTTTTACACCAAAACCGGTGTCGGCACCGTGATCGCCGACGGCAAGGAACACAAAGACTTCAACGGCGAAACCTATATCATGGAAGAAGGGCTGTTTGCCGATCTGTCCATCGTCAAAGCCTGGAAAGCGGACGCGACAGGCAACCTCGTGTTCCGCAAGACCGCGCGCAATTTCAACCCGCCCGCCGCCATGTGTGGCAAGGTTTGCATCGCCGAGGTCGAAGAGATCGTGCCAACAGGGTCGCTGGACCCCGACACCATCCACCTGCCGGGGATCTATGTGCATCGCATCGTACAGGGTGCGCATGAAAAGCGGATTGAACAACGTACAGTGCGGAAGGGTTAAGACATGTGGGATCGTGATCAAATGGCGGCACGCGCCGCACAGGAACTGCAAGACGGCTGGTATGTGAACCTTGGTATTGGCATCCCGACGCTGGTCTCCAACTTCATCCCCGAAGGCATCGAAGTGACCCTGCAATCGGAAAACGGCATGCTGGGCATGGGGCCTTTCCCCACCGAAGACAATCTCGACGCCGATCTGATCAACGCGGGCAAACAGACCATCACCGAACTGCCGCAGACCGCCTATTTCGACAGCGCCATGTCTTTTGGCATGATCCGTGGCGGCAAGATCGCGATGGCGATCCTTGGCGCAATGGAAGTGGCGGAAAACGGCGATCTGGCCAATTGGATGATCCCCGGCAAGCTGGTCAAAGGCATGGGCGGCGCGATGGATCTGGTGGCAGGCGTGGGCCGTGTGGTTGTGGTGATGGACCACACCAACAAACACGGCGACAGCAAGGTGCTCAAGGAATGCACCCTGCCCCTGACCGGCAAAGCTGTTGTTGACCGGATCATCACCAACCTTGGTGTCCTGGATGTGGTCGAAGGCGGCTTGCGCATTGTCGAAACCGCCGAAGGCGTCAGCGAAGACGAGCTGCGCGCCGCAACACAGGCAACGCTGGTCTAAGGCCCGTCACATTTTGCGCATCGCCCCGTTACGGGCGGTGCGCCCCTGGCCCTCCATCTGGCATCGTAAACTCAATCCCGCCGTCACCACAGACGCGCCGCTGATATCGCGCACTATTTCATGGCCACAAAGACACAGCCATCACTGATCAATTCGGGTGGCGTCTGGCACAGCCCCTTGGCAACCTGAAACGCGGCCAGGACCTTTGGCACATAATCGCGGGTTTCTGAAAACGGCGGCACCCCGGCGTGTTTGCGCACCGATCCTTCGCCCGCGTTATATCCCGCCAGCACCAAAATCGGGTCGCGATCGAATTCCGCCATCAACCAATCCAGATATTTGACCCCGCCTGCGATGTTCTGGGTCGCCACCATGCTATCCGCCACCCCAAAGCGCAGGGCCGTGTCAGGCATCAATTGCATCAACCCTTCTGCGCCTGCCCCGCTGATCGCATCGGATTTTCCGGCTGATTCTACCGTGATCACCGCCAGCACCAGCGCGGGGGATACCTGCGTGCCAATGGTGGCGCGCAAAATATCAATGCCATTTGCCTTGGCGATGTTTTGCATCTGCTGCAACCGCGGGGCGGGCACTGTGCCCCCGGCCCCTGCCAATGTCGTCAAAGCATCTTGCAAACGTCCCGGTCCGGCCTTTTCGGCCGCGGGGGATATCTTTTGCCAGAACCAATCAAACTGCCCCGGCGCTTTGCGGGCAATCGCACCGGAGGGCGTGACCACCGCCTCCGGGGGCGCGGTGTTTCTGGGCGCCGTATCAATCTGGATGGTGATCCGCTTGGAATCACCTGATTTTGGCGGTTTTATCCGCTTTGCGGTGAATTCGGGAAAGGGTTTGGGCGAATCTGCCATGGCCGAAGACACGGCCATAGCCGTCGCCAAGAGCGGAATCGCGATAAATCGGTACATGCCTGCCTGCTTTTGTATGCTTATTGGCCTGATTGCCGGTAAATATCCCACGAATTGCCCCCTCAAACCAGTAAATCATGGCGCAGATCGTGGCGGTTTCGCCATAATTGGGGGTCGTTTCAGGCTTCAATCCGTAAAGAGCGGGTTAAATCAGATTTTTTTTCTTTAAAAATCATAGCCCTGTAATTTTTCCTGCCGATTTCTGCGCGGTAAAGGAAAAAGTCACAATTGCCGCCAAATTCATGCCCCATTCCCACGGCTATATAGCGTCATACCAAGTCGGACAGGCATCCAACCGAGAGAAACGGATGCCACAGACGAACGATACGGTTGAGCTTAAATTTAGATGATCCTTGGAGGGACATACCATGATGAACTTTATCAAAAACTTCCGCGCAGACGAAAACGGTGCTGTGACTGTTGACTGGGTTGTACTGACCGCCGCCGTTGTTGGCCTGGCCGTCGCTGCCTACACATCCATCAGCGGTGGCGCCACCACCCTGACAGGGAACACCGCGACATACCTTGATGGTCGCGACCCTAACTAAGTCGGGCGCTACAGCCTAATCAGGCTTGGGGGTCGCGTTCTGGCAATCAGGATGCGGCCCCCACTTGTTTCAAATACTTTATCTAAACAATACAGGTAACGACATGATCAAGGCGATCAAGAATTTCATCACGCAGGAAAATGGTGCCGTGACCGTCGATTGGGTGGTTTTGACCGCCGCAGTTGTCGGATTGGCCGGCGCTGTAATCTTGTCTGTGCAAGGCAGTTCAGACAGCTTGGGCGAAGCAACGGGAACGTACCTGAGCGACCGCACGCCCGGCTAATTGCAGCTGTTTCAAAACCTACAAGCCGGGTCATACAAACATGGCCCGCTTGGCCCAACGCCCCTTTGCGCAGGTCCATTGACCGCTTTAACAACACGGGCACAGCAAACTAATGCCACATTCGAGCACTATACTTGAACGTGGAATCGACAGCATCAGGATCAATCCGGCTGCGAAAAACATGAGGTGATGGATATGCGAATGGTATTTGGACTGGTCCTTTTGGTGGGCATCGCGCTTGCCGGTGGGGCTGTATATCTGGCCAAGGATCAAATCACGCGATACCAGATGGCCAACGCCCGTGCCCAAGAGGCATTGGCCAAAGTTGTGCCGACGGTCACCGTCTATGTCGCGGACAAACCCCTGAGATATGGTCAGAAGCTGACCAAAGAAGATGTGCGTCTGGTCGATTGGCCTGAAAACGCAATCCCCGAAGGCAGTTTCATCAAAGAGGCCGCATTGTTCCCCGACAACAGCGACGAGTTGCGGGTTGTCCTGCGCGCCATGGAAAAAGACGAAGCCATTATGGCCATCAAGGTAACAGAACCGGGCGAAGACACCGGCCTGACCTCGCGGCTTGAACGCGGCAAACGCGCCTTTACCATCAAGGTCGATGTTTCCAGTGGTGTATCAGGGTTCCTGCGCCCCGGTGACCGAGTTGATGTTTACTGGACAGGCCGTGCCGATCTGGGTGGCCAGAATTCCAACAGCGACATCACCAAACTGATCGAGGCCGGCGTGAAACTGATCGCCATTGACCAAAGCGCCGGTGGCGAGCTGGACGAGGCCACGATTGCCCGCACCGTCACTGTCGCCATCAGCCCACAGCAGGTTGCCGCCTTGGCGCAGGCCCAATCCACAGGCAAGTTGAGCCTGTCACTGGTCGGTGCCGAAGATGATACAATTGCCGAGGCAATCAACGTGGATCAGCGGTCTTTGCTTGGCATTGCCACACAGGAAGCCGCGATTGAGGTTCAAAAGGAAAAGGTCTGTACGATCCGTACCCGCCGTGGTGCCGAAGTGGTCGAACTGCCGATTCCCTGCACAAATTAAGCAAATCACCCCACATTCGCTTTATATACACACGGCGTCGCAGTCCCTGCGGCGCCGTTTCACATTTCACTATGTTGCCAATTGCCCACAACCATGAGGGGCCTAAAGCCAATGATTCTTGCAATAAAACTGAAAGTGACGCAGAGTGATGCCAACGACGGGCGAAAAGACCCATCTCTGAGGCGTGATCAAAAAGGCAGGTCACATGAAAATTGATAGACTTATCAAAGCGGCCCTGCTTGGGCTGACGGTTTGCGCGATGCCCTTGGCATTAAGCGCGCCGTCACCGGCGTTTGCCGACACCTTGCGTGTTGTCAAAAAGGGAACCAATACAAAACTTAATGTGCCGATGAACCGCGCGGTGGTGGTCGAAAGCGACATCCCCTTTGCCGAACTCAGCATTGCGAACCCGAACATCGCGGATATTTCCTCACTGTCGGACCGCACGATTTATGTGCTGGGCAAATCACCCGGCCTGACCACTTTGACGCTCTTGGATGCCAGCGGACAGTTGATCACCAATGTCGATGTGCGGGTCGCGGCGGAAGTTTCCGAATTCAAGGAACGTCTGCGCCAGATCCTTCCGGGGGAAAGCATCGAAGTGCGCACTGCCAATGACGGGATTGTCCTGTCCGGTGTTGTGTCTTCCACCCAGCGCCTGCAGCGGGCGCTTGATCTGGCTGAACGCTATGCGCCAGAGCGCGTGTCAAATCTGATGAGCGTGGGCGGTGTCCAGCAGGTGATGTTGAAAGTCCGCTTTGCTGAAATGCAGCGCAATGTTTCCAAATCGCTCAGTTCATCCTTGACCCTGAACGGGGCCATTGGCGGCACGGGCATCAATGGCGGTACCGGATCATCCAATACGTCGGGCGCTGTTGCAACCGCGCTTGGCGGCAATATTCCTGCGGTGAACCAGAATGCCGGCGCGGTGTTGTTCGGCTTTAATGCCGGATCGACACAGGTTGGCATTTTGCTGGAAGCCCTGGAGCAAAAAGGCGTGGTGCGCTATCTTGCCGAACCAAACCTTGTCGCGCTGTCCGGCCAAGAAGCAAAATTCCTTGCAGGTGGCGAATATCCGGTGCCTGTGGCCCAGACCGACAACAGAATTTCCATTGAATTCAAGCCTTTCGGCGTTGAGCTGGCCTTTATCCCCCGGGTGGTGGACAAAGACGTGATCAATCTGGAACTCAAGGCTGCAGTGTCGGCAATTGACCCGACAAACAGCGTCGCTTTGGGCAATGGTATCGAAATTTCGGCCTTCACCCGCCGTGAAACCTCCAGCACCGTTGAAATGCGCGACGGCGAAAGCTTTGCCATTGCCGGATTGCTGACCGATGATTTTACCGACAATTCAAGCCAATTGCCGTGGATCGGGGATGTGCCAATCCTTGGGGCCCTGTTCCGGTCTGCCGAATACAGGCGCAATCAAACCGAATTGGTGATTATCATCACCGCCCATTTGGTGACTCCGACCCGTGGCGAGGCATTGGCCCTGCCCACGGACCGCATCAGACCACCAACCGAAAAAGATCTGTTCCTGAATGGACGCACCGCTGCGGGGACCCGCACCCCAAGTAAAGGCGCGGCAGGCGAAGTGGCCAAACAGGACTTTGGCGGTTCCTATGGGTATGTATTGGATTAAGCCGATGAAAAGCGTGATGTTCAAATATGTTAGGACTGCGGGATTGGCCCTGGGCGCCGCTGCCCTGCTGGGCTGTGCGCCCAACGATCCTGTCTATACACAGTTTTACCGCGAGGCCGGTGCCCTGAACGATACCGGGTCTTTCGGGGATGCAACGCTGAACAACCGTTTGGTGATGACGGGCGAGCGCCAGTATACCATTGATCTTGCCAATCGTTTTGCCGAAGAAGTCACCTCGACCGTGAACTTTGCCTTTAATTCCTCGATGTTGGATGGCGAAGCACAGGCCATCCTGCGTCAGCAGGCAAGCTGGATTCGGCAGTTCCCTGAAATCCGTTTCCGGGTGTATGGCCATACAGATGCTGTCGGGTCCAACAGCTATAACCGTGCCTTGGGGCTGCGGCGCGCAAATGCGGCGGTGGCTTATCTGTCAACACAGGGCATCAGCCGGAAACGGCTTGAGGCGGTCGCCTCTTTTGGGGAAACCCAGCCATTGATTGTGACGCAGGGCCGCGAACGCAAGAATCGCCGCACCGTCACCGAAGTCAGCGGCTTTGTGAAACGCCACCCGACCGTGCTGGACGGCAAATATGCGCAGATCATCTATCGCGACTATGTCGCCAGCGCCGTACCGCCGACCCAGATTTCCAACACAACATTGGGCCAAGCACCGCAATAACCCATAAATAACAATGCGCTACCACCGTCTTGTGGTGAAATGCCGGCAGTATTGCCGGCGTTTTTGTTTCTGATCAATCCGTCTTTATAAGGATGATCGTTTCAAGATACCCAACAATGGAAACTATTTAGCCCCAATCTCGCCCAAGTTGGCTGCGATATCTCTGCCAGAGAACAAATCTGTCCGCGCAAAATGCCGGACATGGGTCACCGCAAAGGCAACAACCTGCAATCGACAGCAGATTAACCCTTTGCCTAACCCTTGCGAGTAAAGGAATAGGGCTATGAGCAGCAGTATGCCGCAACCTGAAACAGCAGCCATTGTCGCCTGCACCGTCAGCCGCGACGTGCAGAACTTTGATCTGTTGATTGAGGACATGGAAGACGCGCTGGGTGAAAGCTGGGGCGATCTCGGTTTTGCCGAGGCGCTGGCATTCTTCAACCAACCCGAAGCGGAGGCGATGGAATTTATCGCCTTGGCGCTGGATGAAACGGATGAGGAAAACCTGATCCTGATGAACGAGATCATCAATCAGGCCAAGACCCGCGACATCAAGGTGATCCTGATTGCCGAAGATGTCACGCCTGCCGCCTTGCATTCATTGTTGCGTCAAGGGGCGGATGAATTTGTCCCCTACCCCCTGCCCGAAGGCGAATTGGCCCAGGCGATTTCCCGTGTCCGCGCCAACGAAGCCCTGCTGGCCGAACCTGCGCCTGCCGCCCCCCAACTTAAGGCGGGTGTGCAAAAAGACGGCGCGGTGATGGTGGTTCACGGATTGGCCGGTGGCACCGGATCAACAACAATGGCGGTGAATCTGGCATGGGAACTGGCCAATGTGGATAAGAAAAATCCACCAACGGTCTGCCTGCTTGATTTTGATCTGCAATATGGTGCGGTTGGCACCTTCCTTGATCTGCAGCGTCGCGAAGCGGTCTATGAGATGCTTTCAGATACCGAAAACATGGACGAAGAAATCTTTGGCCAGTCCCTGCAAACCTTTGAAGACAAATTGCAGGTACTTACCGCGCCTTCCGATATGTTGCCGCTGGACCTGATCACAGCCGAAGACGTGACCCGCATCCTTGATATGGCGCGTAACCAGTTTGATTATGTCGTCATCGACATGCCCTCGACACTGGTGCAATGGTCGGAAACTGTTCTGAACGCGGCGCATATCTATTTCGCCATGCTGGAACTCGACATGCGGTCGGCCCAGAATGCCCTGCGTTTCAAACGGGCGCTGCAATCCGAAGAACTGCCCGTGGAAAAGCTGCGGTTTGTTCTGAACCGCGCCCCAAAGTTCACGGACCTGAATGCAAAAAGCCGGGTCAAGCGGATGGCGGAATCACTGGATATTTCCATCGACGTGCAGTTGCCTGACGGTGGCAAGCCCGTGACCCAGGCCAATGACCACGGTTTGCCACTGGCCAATTCCGCCCCGAAAAGCCCGCTGCGGCGCGAAATCGCCAAACTGGCAGCCTCCATTCATGACCTCAAAGGCGATCAGGCCAAGGCCGCCTGATCCCGCGCGAAAGGCATTACGATGTTTTCCAAGTACAAAAAACCAACGGCGTCGGCGGCTCCAGCAAAGGCGGCACCGGCACCCGCCAAGGTTACCCCGATCAAAAAGCCTGATCCGGCCAACCCGTCTTCGGCTGTGACACGCAAGGCATCACAGCCCGCAGCCGCAGCGCCCGTGGATCGTGACGTAAAGCGCAAGCAGCGGATGAGCGACATCAAGCTGGAATTGCACCGCGCGCTTTTGGATAATCTTAACCTTTCCGCGCTGGAACATGCGACCGAACAGGACCTGCGTCAGGAAATCAATGCCATCACCTCGGAAATTCTGTCGGAAAAGAACATCGTTCTGAACCGCGAAGACCGGATGACGCTGAATTCCGAATTGTTTGACGAAGTCACCGGCCTTGGCCCGCTTGAGACCCTGCTCAAGGATGAAACCGTCAACGATATTCTGGTGAACGGCCCGCAGCAGATTTTTGTGGAACGCGACGGCAAACTGGAATTGACCGATGTGACCTTCAAAGACGAACGTCACCTGCTGCGCATCATCGACAAAATCGTCAGCGCGGTGGGACGCCGTGTGGATGAAAGCAACCCCTATGTGGATGCGCGTCTGAAAGACGGGTCACGCTTTAACGCGATGGTGCCGCCAGTGGCGGTAGACGGATCGCTGGTGTCCATTCGTAAGTTCAAAAAAGACAAATTGGGCATTGATGATCTGGTGAATTTCGGGGCCTTTACCGAAGAAATGGCCGCCTATTTGCAGGCCGCCGTTGCCACCCGTCTGAACATCATTGTGTCAGGTGGTACCGGATCCGGTAAAACCACAACGCTGAACGCGCTGTCTTCGTTTATCGACAATGCCGAACGTATTCTGACCATCGAAGACACTGCCGAACTTCAGCTGCAACAGACCCACGTTGGCCGCATGGAAAGCCGCCCGCCCAACGTCGAAGGCAAAGGCGAAGTCTCGCCGCGTGATTGTTTGAAAAACGCCCTGCGGATGCGTCCGGATCGGATCATCGTTGGTGAAACCCGTGGTGAAGAAGTCATCGACATGTTGCAGGCAATGAACACCGGCCACGATGGATCCATGACCACGATCCACGCCAACTCGGCGCGCGATGGGGTGTCACGTCTGGAAAACATGATTGCGATGGCGGGCATCGAGATGCCGCTCAAGGCGGTGCGCTCGCAGATTTCATCAGCTGTGAACCTGATTGTTCAGGCTTCGCGTCTTCAGGACGGATCGCGCCGTATGACCTCGATCACCGAAATCACCGGCATGGAAGGCGATGTGATCTCCATGCAGGAAATCTTTCGCTATCAGCGGGTTGGCCTGACACCTGACAATAAGATCATCGGCCATTTTACTGCCACCGGCGTGCGCAGCCACTTTGCCGAACGCTTCCGGATGTGGGGCTATGATCTGCCCTCCTCTATCTACGAACCTGTTGCTGCTCAGTAAGGATTGATGACATGAGTGCCGAACCAATTATCTATGGCCTGATCTTCATCGGTGTTCTGGTGCTGGTTGAAGGTCTGTATCTGGTGACTTTTGGGAAATCCATCAGTCTCAACAGCCGGGTGAACCGCCGCCTTGAGATGCTTGAAAAAGGATCACGCCGCGAAGAGGTATTGGATAAGCTGCGCAAGGAAATGCAGCAGCATATGAATGCCAAATCCATTCCCCTGTATTCGCTGTTGTCCGAAAAAGCCCAAAAAGCCGCGATTGCCTTTACGCCCAAGCAGTTGATCATGTTGATGGGTGGCCTCGCTGTGGTTGCCTTTCTGGGGCTGACCATCGGCACCGCCACCGAACCGGGTGTGCGCGCCTTGATGTCGGTCGGGATCGGCATTGGTGCCGTGTATTTCTGGGTTTCGGCCAAGGCTGGCAAACGTATGGGGCTGATCGAAGAACAACTGCCGGATGCGATTGAATTGATGGTGCGTTCGCTGCGCGTCGGGCATCCGTTTTCCAACGCGATTTCGATTGTCTCGAAAGAAATTCAGGATCCGCTGGCCTCTGAATTCGGGGTGATTGCCGATGAAAGCGCCTATGGCCGCGACGTCGGTGAGGCCCTGAAAGACATGGCAGAGCGTCTGGATATGCAGGATTTGCGCTTTCTTGCGGTGGCCGTGACCATCCAGCAGCAATCCGGGGGTAACCTTGCTGAAATTCTGGCGGGCCTGGCCAAGGTGATCCGCGCGCGCTTTCGCCTGTTCCGCCGCGTCAAGGCGATCACGGCCGAGGCAAAATGGTCAGGCAAATTTCTGTCGGCCTTCCCGATTGTCGCGCTGATCGTGATCAATGTCAGCGACCCGCATTATTATGACGAAGTGTCCGAACACGCCTATTTCATCCCCGCCTGTTTTCTTGTTGGCGGCTTCCTGGCGGTGAACCTGTTCGTGATGCGCGTTTTGACAGACATCAAAGTGTAAAGGCCGGACCAATGGAATTTCTCGAAAACATCGACACACAAATTGGCGGTATCGGGTTGATCATCGGGGTCGGCGCCGTGGGTTTCATGCTGGTCGCCTTCACGCTGATCATGATCCTGCGCCAACCCGAAGACCCGCTGGCAAAACTGAAACGCGCGGCGGCAGGGCCTGTTGGTGGTGGTGACCGCCAAAAGCTGCGCCAGTCCGAAGGCAATGAACAGCTTCAGAAATTTGCCAAATTCCTTGAACCCGAAGACGTTGCCGAACTCAGCGCCAAACAATTGATGCTACGTCAAGCGGGCTATCAATCACGTGATGCGGTGCGGATGTTCTATTTTGCCCAGTTTGCACTGGGGATCATCGGGCTGGTTGCGGGTGTGGTGTATACCAATTTTCTGGGCGGCGGCGAAGGCATGAGCACCCAGAAAACCATGATGTGGACCATCGGCCCCGGCGGTATCGGGTATTATCTGCCGAAATACTGGGTGACCCGCCGTGTCGAAGCCCGCAAAGAGGAAATCACCCGTGGGTTCCCCGATGCGCTGGACATGATGCTGGTTTGCGTCGAAGCGGGACAATCCTTGGACCAATGTATTGTCCGTGTGGCAAAAGAACTGCGCGCCTCGTATCAGGCATTGGCCGAAGAATTTGAGGTCGTCGCCTATGAAATGAAGGCGGGCAAGGACAAGATCACCGTTCTCAACGATATGGGCGAACGCTGTGGCGTGCAGGATGTGTCGTCTTTTGTCACGGTTCTGGTGCAATCTGCGGCCTTTGGTACGTCAATTGCCGATGCGCTGCGGGTTTATGCGGGTGAAATGCGTGACAAACGGGTGATGCGCGCCGAAGAGGCCGCAAACAAGTTGCCAACCAAGATGACCCTTGCCACAATGATGTTGACCGTACCGCCACTGCTGATCATTCTGGTTGGCCCGTCGGTACTTGGGATTACAAAGTTGGGTCAAATGGCCGGTCCGGGGCAATAATGGATGCAGTGAACTGGCGCGGGTTTTGCCGTGGCTTGCTTCTTATCACCACGTTCAGTTTGGCCGCCTGTTCGACAGGCGGCTTTTCTGCGCGACAGGACAACCCTTTTGCCCCGGGCGTCAATCAACATGCCGCAGCGGTGGACGGGGTGGAAGTGGGTCATCGCCTCATTGCTGCCGGGCAATACGAACTGGCGATCAAATCCTTTAACCGCGCGGCATTGGACCAGGGTGTCGACAGCGAAATTCTGTCCGGTCTCGGCTCGGCAAACCTTGGATTGGGGCGTCTGGGGCAGGCCGAACGCCTGCTGCGCCGCGCGATCAAACACGATAATGCCCTGCCCGAAGTCTGGAACAATCTCGGGGTTGTCTTGATGGAACGCGGCAAAACCGCCGAAGCCGAACAGATTTTCAAAAAGGCCTATGCGCTGGATAATGGCGAAAGTGACGCAATCCGGGACAATCTGCGCTTAGCACTCGCAAAATCCGAAAATTCTGCTATAGATGGCATGGACGACGATAATTACAAATTGGTGCGTCGGGGTGGAGGGGACTATTTGATCACCGCTCCCCTGTGACGACATCATGATTGAGACAGAGCAGTAAAAGGACGCACAACATGCGCCACCCTATCGTTTTGGCCGCCTGCTTTGCAGGCGTTACCGCTGTTGCAGGCTGCGGTGAAAAAGATGCAAACAGCACAGTTGAGCGCGCCTTCAAGGACGTCAACGTGGTGGATGAAACCAATCTTTCAGATGTCATGCTGACGGTCGCAGACCCGAATGAAGCGGTGACCTATTTCGCCCGTTCCGCAAAGGAAGACCCGACACGCATTGATCACCAACGCGGGCTTGCCGCATCATTGATCCGCGCAAAGCGGGTCAGCGAAGGGGTGATCGAATGGGAAAAGGTCACCAAAATGCCCGGTGCGACATCAGATGACAGCGTCAACCTCGCGGATGCGCTGATCCGGTCCGGTGACTGGGCCAAGGCCGAAACCGTTCTGGATGGCGTGCCCCCCACCCATGAGACCTTCAAACGCTACCGTCTTGAGGCGCTTGTCGCGGACAGCCAGAAAGAATGGAAAAAAGCCGACAGTTTTTATGAAATCGCCGTGGGCCTGACAACAACCCCCGCGTCGGTGATGAACAACTGGGGCTATTCCAAACTGACCCGTGGCCAGTATCCCGAGGCAGAACGGCTGTTTTCCGATGCGATCCGTCAGGACCAAACCCTGTTCACCGCCAAAAACAACCTGATCCTCGCCCGCGCAGCGCAGCGTGATTACACCCTGCCCGTGATCCCGATGGATCAAACCGAACGGGCGCAATTGCTGCATACGATGGCGCTTTCGGCGATCAAACAGGGGGATGTCGAAACCGGAAAAAGCCTTCTGCGCGAAGCCATAGACACCCATCCGCAGCATTTCGAAGCCGCCGTGCGTTCGCTGCGCGCGCTTGAAAACAGCTAGGCTGATGGCCATCGACGCCACACATGCCCTGTGGTTTCTGCCTTTTGTCTTGCCGATTTGCCTGTATGTGGCGTTCACCGACATGGCGCAAATGCGGATCACCAATCAGGCCGTGGTCCTGCTGACACTGGTCTTTGTGGTGCTCGGGTTTTTCCTGCTGCCCTTTGACACCTATCTGTGGCGGCTGGTGGCCTTGGGCATTGTGCTGGTGGTCGGGATCATCCTGAATGCTGCAGGGGCCCTGGGCGCCGGCGATGCCAAGTTTTGCGCCGCTGCCGCGCCCTATATCGCCTTGGGTGATTTACGCCTGTTGATGGCTTTGTTTATGGCTGTTGTGCTGGCGGCGGCCCTGACCCACCGCGGAACCAAACGCACCGCCCTGCGCCGTTTGGCCCCTGAGTGGGACAGTTGGGAACAGGTAAAAAAGTTCCCGATGGGGCTGGCCCTTGGCCCCGCACTGGCGATCTATCTTATTCTGGGGGCCCTCTATGGCGCCTGATAAACGCCATATTCAAACCTTATCTTGCATAAGAACAATCGTGCCTGTGATCAGCCAAGGAACACGCAAATGAACATGCAAACCTCCAATGTCGTGGCCCCGCCTCCCCCCAAACGGCTGGAGGAAATGCAGCTGCCCATCGTGATGATGCGGGACATTCTGCTCAAGACGATTTTCCGCAAAAACGTCGATATGGTCAGCGAACTGGCCCAGGCCCTGTGCCTGCCCATTCCCGTCACCCAGGAATTGATCGACATGGGCCGCACCCAGCGCCTGATTGAGGCCACAGGCACGCTGAACGCCAACAACAGCAATGAAATGGGCTATCAGCTGACCGATGCGGGCAAGGCGCGGGCATTGGATGCTTTGGCGCAATCGGAATATTTCGGCCCGATGCCGGTGCCACTTGATGTCTACCGCGAACAGGTCAAACGCCAGTCAGTGCGCAACCTGCAAGTGACCCGCGATCAATTGACCGGGGCCATGGGCCATCTGGTGTTGCCCGATACATTGCTGGATCACCTCGGCCCTGCGGTCTCTGCGGGCCGTTCGATCCTGATGTATGGCCCCCCCGGCAACGGTAAATCCTCGATCTCGAATGGCATTCGCGATGCGCTGGGGGATATGGTCTATGTGCCGCGCGCCATCGAATATGCCGGTCAGGTGATCACGGTCTATGATCCGATTGTGCATTCCAAAGCCGAAGACGAAGTGCAAGATCCAACCGCGCTGCGCCGTGTGACCCGCTTTGACACCCGCTATGTCCGCTGTGAACGCCCCACTGTGATCACCGGCGGTGAATTGACGCTGGATATGCTTGATCTGGTCTATAACCCCACCGCGCGCACCTATCAGGCGCCGCTGCAATTGAAATCCACAGGTGGCATTTTCATCGTTGATGACCTTGGCCGCCAAAAAGAACCCCCACAAAGCATCGTCAACCGCTGGATTGTGCCACTGGAAGAAAGCAAAGATATCCTTGCCCTGCAATCAGGTGAAAAATTCGAAGTGCCCTTTGACACGCTGGTGATCTTCTCCACCAACTTTCACCCCAATGAAATCTTTGACCAAGCCGCGCTGCGCCGGATCTTTTTCAAGATCAAGATCGACGGCCCGAACCAGCAGAATTTCCTGAAAATCTTTGCCATGGTCGCCAAGAAACGTGGCATGCCGCTGGACGAGGCAACCCTGGTGCATCTGCTCAAGGTCAAATACCCGACCATCGACAATATCTATGCCAATTATCAGCCGATTTTCCTGATCGACCAGATGATTGCAATCTGCGAATTCGAAGGCATCCCCTATCAGATGTCGCCAGATCTGATGGATCGGGCATGGGCCAATATGTTCGTCAAAGACGAGCATATCGTCAAATGATCACCCTTGCAGGATGCGGGCGCATGGGGGCGCCCATGTTGGCGGCGCTCTGTGCAGCGGGCCATGATGCAATGGGGTTTGATCCGCGCCCGATACCCCAGGCCAATATCACCGACGATCTGACCCGCGTTTTTGACCGGACCCGGACCTTGATCACCGTGGTGCGCGACAGTGAACAAACCGATGCGCTGCTGTTTGACAGCCAATGTTTTGCCGATGCCCCACAGCTGCAACGGGTGATCATCAGTTCCACGCTTTCCCCCCGCTATGTCCGCGGGTTGCGCGACCGTCTCGCCGATCACATCACCCTGATCGACGCGCCGATGTCCGGTGCCCAGATCGCCGCGCAACAGGCCCGCCTCAGCTTCATGCTGGGTGGTTCTGACCCCGATCTTGACGCGGCACAGCCCTTGTTTGATGCGATGGGCGCGCATTTTCACCGGATGGGGAATTTCGGCAGCGGCATGCAGGCCAAAGTGTTGAACAATTTGCTGGCCGCCTCCAACACCGCCATGACACGGCTGGTGCTGGACTGGGCCGATCAAGCGGGGCTGGACGAGAAAAAGCTGCTGCACCTGATCCATACCTCTTCAGGCCAGAACTGGTTTGCATCCGGCTTTGACGCCATCGAATTTGCCCGTGACGGGCTGTCCCCCGACAACACCATTGCAATCCTTGTGAAAGATGTGGCCAGTGCCCTGGATGCCGCCCCCGATCATGCCGACCGCAGCCTACCCGAGATCGTTCAAAAACAGATCGCTGCCCTGACGCCACGGCGCTGATCCTCTCTTTTTGGCCCTAAATATTCCGGGGGTGCGGGGGCTGGCCCCCGCTGCTACAGATGCTAACATCTGGCACCTCTGTGTTGCCGCACCAGCCCTGATAGGATCCCGATGACCCCAGATGCACTTGCCCGCATTCACCGCAGCTTTGCCGCGCAAAGCATGATGGAAACCCTCGGTGCCAAACTGGATCATGTCGCTTCGGGCACAATCACCATCACGGCCCCGATCCTGCCGATTGCCCTGCAACAACAGGGGTTCGGCCATGCCGGGCTGACCTTTTCCATCGGTGATTCCGCGGCGGGCTATGCGGCGCTGACGATGCTGCCGCCAGACCAGGAGGTCGTCACCGCCGAGATCAAGATCAATCTGCTGGCCCCGGCAACGGGCACGCGCCTGATTGCGGTGGGCAAGGTTGTGAAACCCGGCCGCAGGTTATGCGTGGTGACATCCGAAGTCTTTGCCGAAGAAAACGGCGCGCGCAAATTGATCGCCATATTGCAAGGCACGATGGTGCCGGTCCCGCAGTAAGAGGCAGAAACCGCCCGAAACACCCTTTCGGGGCCGCAAACCGGCCCCGCCGCATCCTTTGTGTGGCGTTACGCGGTCAACCCTTCGGGTTCGGCCAGACCATTGGCCCGGCAACAGGCGGTCACGGTATTGGCCAGCAGACAGGCGATGGTCATCGGCCCGACTCCCCCCGGCACCGGTGTAATCGCCCCTGCAACCGCCGCGCAGCTTTCAAAATGCACATCCCCGACCAGCTTGGTTTTGCCTTCGCCTTTTTCGGGGGCATCCAGACGGTTGATGCCCACGTCAATCACGGTTGCGCCTTTTTTGATCCAGTCCCCCGGCACCATTTCAGGACGGCCCACAGCCGCGACAACGATATCGGCGCGGCGCACCACATCGGCCAGGTCTTTGGTCCGCGAATGGGCGATGGTCACGGTGCAGCTGTCATTGAGCAACAATTGCGCCATCGGTTTGCCAACAATGTTAGAGCGGCCAATCACCACCGCATCCATGCCGGAAAGCGACCCGTGGTGATCGCGCAGCATCATCAAACAGCCCAGCGGCGTGCAGGGCACCATGCTTTTCTGACCTGTGCCCAACAGCCCGACATTGGAAATGTGAAATCCGTCCACGTCTTTGGCAGGCGATACCGAATTGATCACCAGATCTTCGTTCAGGTGCTTGGGCAGCGGCAATTGCACCAGAATGCCGTGGATGTCAGGATCCTTATTCAAACGGTCAATCAGCGCCAGCAAATCCGCCTCGGAGGTCTGCGCGTCCAGCTTGTGTTCCACGGATTTCATGCCGACTTCGACGGTTTGTTTGCCTTTGGAGCGCACATAGACCTGACTGGCCGGGTCTTCGCCCACCAGCACCACAGCCAGACCGGGGGTGATGTCGTGGTCCTGTTTCAAGCGCGTCACATGGCCTGCTACTTTTTCCCGCACCGTCGCGGCAAAGGCTTTTCCGTCAATGATCTGAGCCGTCATCTACCCACTCCCTTAAAAATCTGTTCGGGCATAGGCATCCCGATAATGGTTCATTTGCATGTCCGTGGCATGTACCGCATTCGACATCAGTGTGGCCACTGTCACCGGCCCGACACCGCCGGGCACCGGGGTGATCCAGCCTGCCACGTCTTTGCAGCTTTCGTAATCCGCATCGCCAACTGTCTTTCCGTCAACGCGGTTGATGCCGATGTCGATCACAACACATCCGGGTTTGAGCATCTCGCCTGTGACCAATCCGGGTTTGCCCACCGCCACAAAAACCGCATCCGCAGCGCGGCTGTGCATCGCCACTGAACGGGTCATATGGTGACAGACCGTCACCGTCGCCCCCAAGCTCATGAGCAGGAAGGCGATGGGTTTGCCCACGATTTCGGAATGGCCAATCACCGTGACGTTCAAACCCTGAATATCCAGTGGCAGGGTCTTGAGGATTTCCACCGCCGCCACCGCTGTACAGGGGCCAAGTGCCAGATCATTATAGACGATATTGCCGATCGAGGCCGGATGCATGCCTTCAACATCTTTGAGCGGATGCACCAGTTTTTGCAGCGTCTTGACCGGAATATGGTCCGGCAGCGGGCGCTGAATGATGATGCCGTTCACCCGCGGATCGGCGTTCAGACCCTGAATAATACCGGTCAGCTGCTCAAGCGATGTTTCAGCCTCGTAATTGCGCGCTTCGAATTCCACGCCGGCGCTGGTCGCGGATTTCTGTTGGTTGCGCACATAAAGTTCTGCGGCGGCCACATCGCCAACCGACAGGGACACCAGTTTGGGCTGCCAGCCATTGTCGGCCAAGGCGGCAGCGCGCGCGGCCACTTCTTTGCGCAGGGTTGCGGCAATTGCCTTGCCGTCGATGATTGTTGCACTCATGTAAATTTGTCCTTTGTCCCTGCGCGATAAACGCTGCACGAGACAGGTTTGCAACATAAAAGGGGGGCAATTTGCCCCCCTTTTATTGGTATTTAGAACAGGCCTTCGACGTCGCCGTCTGCGTTCAGCTTGATGTTTTCTGCGGAAGGCACACGCGGCAGGCCGGGCATTGTCATGATCTCGCCGCAGATCGCGACAACAAATCCGGCCCCTGCGGACAGGCGCACTTCGCGCACCGGCACGTCAAACCCTGTTGGCGCGCCGCGCTGGGTTGGATCGGTGGTAAAGCTGTATTGGGTTTTCGCCATACAGACCGGCAGATGGCCATAGCCCTGATCTTCCCAGTCTTTCAGCTGGTTCAGGATCTTTGAATCCATCTGGGCGCTGTCCGCACGGTAGATTTTGGTTGCGATGGTGTTGATTTTATCCGCCAGAGACATCTCATCAGGATAGATCGGTGCAAAGTTCGCCTCATCGCGGTCAATCACCTCGACCACTTTTGCCGCCAGATCCGCCGACCCTTCAGAGCCCAGCTCCCAGTGGCGCGACAGCACCGCTTCGGAACCTTGGGACGCCACGTAATCTTTTACGGCCTGCACTTCGGCATCGGTGTCGGTGACAAAGTGGTTGATCGCCACAACCACCGGCACGCCAAAGGATTTCAGATTTTCGATGTGACGGCCAAGGTTGGCGCAGCCATTGTTGACTGCTTCGACGTTTTCCGCGCCCAGATCGGCCTTGGCAACGCCGCCGTTCATCTTCATCGCGCGCACAGTGGCCACAACAACCACGGCTGACGGGGCAAGACCCGCCTTGCGGCATTTGATGTTCAGGAACTTTTCAGCCCCCAGATCCGCACCAAAGCCCGCTTCGGTGACCACATAATCGGCCAGTTTCAGCGCGGTGGTGGTGGCAATCACAGAGTTACAGCCATGCGCGATATTGGCAAAGGGCCCCCCATGCACAAAGGCGGGGTTATTTTCCAAGGTCTGCACAAGGTTCGGCTGCATCGCGTCTTTCAACAGCACAGTCATCGCGCCGTCTGCTTTGATGTCACGGGCAAACACGGGGGATTTGTCACGGCGATAGGCCACGATCATGTCACCCAGACGTTTTTGCAGGTCTTCAAGGTTTTTCGACAGGCACAGGATCGCCATCACCTCTGAGGCAACCGTGATGTCAAAACCCGTTTCACGGGGGAAACCATTGGCCACGCCACCAAGGCTGGTGGTGATCTGGCGCAGGGCGCGATCGTTCATATCCACCACACGACGCCAGACAACACGGCGGGTGTCGATATCAAGCTCGTTCCCCCAATAGATGTGGTTGTCGATCATCGCGGACAGCAGCGAATGCGCCGAGGTAATGGCGTGGAAATCCCCTGTGAAATGCAGGTTCATTTCTTCCATGGGCACGACTTGCGCATAGCCGCCCCCTGCGGCGCCGCCCTTCATGCCAAAGTTCGGGCCAAGCGATGCTTCGCGGATACAAACCGCAGCGTTTTTGCCGATGCGGTTCAGACCGTCACCCAGACCCACAGTTGTTGTCGTCTTGCCTTCGCCCGCGGGTGTCGGGTTGATCGCGGTCACAAGGATCAATTTCCCGTCTTTGCGGTCTTGCACCGAGTTGATGAATTTCTGGCTGACTTTGGCCTTGTCATGGCCATAGGGCAGCAGATCATCCGAGGAGATGCCCAGCTTTTCGCCGATTTCCTGAATCGGGCGTTTGGACGCTTCTCGTGCAATTTGAATGTCGGTTTTGAAAGCCATCTAGGAATCCCCTTTTGCCATACAGGCGTGTTTCTATTCCCTCTTACAGGGATGCGGGGGAAAACTGAGGTCGCATTTCCGACATTTCCACCCTCGCATGCGGCGATGTGGCGCTCAGGGGTTTCTTTTTGGAAACCCCCGGCGGCCTATTGGGGCGCCCAGCCACGTTGCCCCGGAATATGCAGGCGCAGCCGGTCCCCGATGCTCAGCTGTCCCTGACGTTCCACCCAGCCACAGACACCGCGCCGCCCGCGGGCCGCCGCGATAAAGCCCTTGCCATGCCCCGGCGTGTCGTTTTCGATCTCGCGGGCCGGGAAATTGCAGGGGCCGTTTTCCATATCCACGACAAGAGTGGTGCCGTTTTCGGCCTGCAGCCTTGAATTCGGCGGCACATGGGTAAAATCGGGAATGCCCTCAAGCACAATCGAAGCCCCCAGCAGCAGCGGATCAATGGCCGCAAGCCCCAGTTCGGCGGCGATCCCGGCCAATTCTTCGCCGGAAAGGATGGAAAACTGCCGCACATTGCGGATTTCGGTGCCTTGGGGGTGTTGCGCTTTGACCCGCACACAGGAGGCCCGTGTCAGCCCCGCATGAAAATCGCCTGCAAAGCCTTCATAGCTGGCAAAGGCTGTCTCAATCGGTTGCGAACGGATGTTGGGGCGGTTCTGCGGCACCATGCCCATCCATGTGATGCGGGCGACATAATCGGTGGGGGTCAGTTCGGGCATCATGTTTCCTTGTGATCTTTGGCAGGCAGTGATCTTTGGCGCGGGGCCGCAGCGATGAGCCGCACTTTGCGCAAACCACCCGCAAAAGAAAAGACCCCGCCATGGCGGGGTCTGATAAAGATTTGTTCACAAAGGATCAGAAAGGGTGATCCTTAGACCGACGGTTCCGGCTCCATGCCACCGGCGGGCGGGTTTTTCTTGCCTTTGCCCTTGGCTTTGGGGATCGCGGTCAGGCTGGGGGCGTTGCCCTGATCGGAATTATCATCATCGGGGTCTTCGGCTGGGGGTTGGCCTGCCATCACCCGTTTGATTTCATCCCCTGTCAGGGTTTCATATTCCAACAAACCCTGCGCAAGACGTTCAAATTCGACATTGTTGTCACTGATCAACTTATAGGCGAGGGCATAGCCTTCATCAATGATGCGTTTTACTTCGCTTTCGATCAGTTCCTTGGTCGCTGCCGAGACAGAAAAGCCCCCCGCGCCGCCATTGGCCTGATACCCTGCTGCCGCTTCCTGGTAGTCGATATTGCCTACCTTGTCGGACATGCCATAGCGCATCACCATCGCGCGGGCCAATTGGCTGGCCTGCATGATGTCGCCCACCGGGCCGGAAGACACTGAATCAGCACCGTATTTCAGAATTTCCGCCGCTTTGCCCGCCATTGTCATCGCAATGCGTTCTTCGGCTTCGTCCTTGAACATCTGCAGCTTGTCCATTTCCGGCAGGCTCATCACCATGCCCAAAGCGCCGCCACGCGGGATGATCGTCGCTTTATAAACCGGATCACATTTGGGCAGCATAATACCAACAATCGCGTGGCCTGCTTCGTGATAGGCGGTTTTTTCCTTTTGATCCTGCGTCAAAACCATCGAGCGGCGTTCAGCCCCCATCATGATCTTGTCTTTGGCAGTTTCAAAATCCAGCATCGCCACAAACCGGCGCCCCAGACGCGCAGCGGTCAGTGCTGCTTCGTTCACGAGGTTGGCCAGATCGGCACCGGAAAATCCGGGTGTGCCACGGGCGATGATGCGCAGATCAACGTCAGGGCCAAGCGGCGTCTTGCGGGCATGCACCCCAAGGATTTTCTCGCGGCCTTTGATGTCGGGGTTGCCAACGGTCACCTGACGGTCAAAACGACCGGGGCGCAGCAAGGCCGGATCAAGCACATCTTTACGGTTGGTCGCGGCGATGATGATCACGCCTTCATTGGCTTCAAAACCGTCCATTTCGACCAACAGCTGGTTCAATGTCTGTTCGCGTTCATCATTGCCACCGCCATAGCCGGCACCACGGTGACGGCCCACGGCATCAATTTCGTCGATAAACACGATGCAAGGCGCGTTTTTCTTGGCCTGTTCGAACATGTCACGCACACGCGATGCACCAACACCGACAAACATTTCAACAAAATCCGAGCCCGAAATGGTAAAGAACGGCACGCCCGCCTCGCCCGCGATCGCGCGGGCCAGCAGGGTTTTACCGGTACCGGGAGGGCCCTCAAGCAACGCCCCTTTGGGGATTTTGCCGCCAAGGCGCGAAAATTTCTGCGGGTTGCGCAGGAATTCTACAATTTCTTCCAGTTCCTCTTTGGCTTCATCAATGCCCGCCACATCATCAAAGGTCACGCGGCCATGTTTTTCGGTCAGCATCTTGGCCTTGGATTTACCAAAGCCCATTGCGCCGCCTTTGCCACCGCCTTGCATGCGGTTCATGAAATAGATCCACACCCCGATCAGCAGGACAATCGGCAGCAGGGACATCAAAAAGGTCTGAAACCCAGATTGTTCCTGCGGCTTGACCTTGAGAGGCACATTGTGGTCGATCAGCAGCGATGTGATTTCCGCATCGTCCGGCTTGATCGCGACATAATCGGCCCCGTCGGATTTGCGGAACCGCACCTGTTCGCCATCCAGCGTCACAGTGCGAACTTCGCCGCTATCCACAGATTTTACAAAATCGGAATAGGTGATCTCATTGCTTTGCAAATTGCCGCTCGACCCGCTGAACAGGTTGAACAAGGCAAGTACCAGCAAAAGCAAGACAACCCAAAAGGCGAGATTACGTACGTTGCCCAAGGACATTCTCCTAATTTCTTCGGGCTGCGCTGATCCGCAAAACCCCTATGTCACACCGTCGTGGCGTGGCCACCATACTAAGATAGAGATGATGCGCCCATGTTCAATGCGATAATAATGCGCCAAAGAAGGACTCTGTGCCGCCGTTGACCTCCGCATGCCAGTTCTGGGCGTATCCGGCAAGGGGGGCGGCAACAACTTGATCGCCACGCCAGACCGCTGGCGTTGACAAGAGCACCGCATGGGGCCGCCGTGTGGCGCGCCAGTCAGGGCATTGCGACAGCCCCGCCTGCCCCAGAACCGCGATGTGTAAATCCCCGGCGATCTCTGTCGCCACGCTGGGGGAAACCTGCCAGCGGCCATCCCAAATACCGCTCACCGGGGCGGTCAGCGTTTCAACGGGTTTCAATTCGCGAAACACCCAGATTGCGCCGCTGATCCGCCGGATCTGACAGCCATCGGCAGTGCTTGCCTGCCCCTTGCGGATTGCCGCCATAATTGTCCCGATCGCGCCGCGCCGCGCCGGATAGGCCTGCCCGCTGATCCAGTTCAAGGCGCGCACCAACAGCCGCCGCTGTATTTCATCCGGTTGAATCCGCAACAAGCGTTCGTCCATGACCACCGCGCCTGCATCAATCGTTACCAGATCTCGAGCCACCAAAAAACACTGCCAATTCAATGCACTACGCGCTTCCGCCAATTGCCCCGCGACCTGCGCCAGCCCCGAAACGTCGATGCCCAGTGGCGTCAGAACCTTAAGCGCCTCGCGCATTTTGATCCGCTCAAATTCTTTATCGTCATTGCTGGGGTCATCTATCCATGTGATTTTCTGGTGCAGCAGATACTCCCGCAGATCACCGCGACTGGCCCCCAGTAACGGGCGCACCCATGTGATCTTTGCACGGGTGATACGCGGGGCCATGCCGGACAATCCATCCACCCCCGCACGCCGCGCCAGCCGCATCAAAAATGTCTCGGCCTGATCATCCGCAGTATGCCCCAAGGCCACGGTGGTGATGCCATGGCGATGTGCCCATTCGGTGATCAGGGCATACCGGGCTTTGCGCGCCTCGTTTTGCAGATTGCCACTGTGATCCCAGCCTTGCCATTTCAACCTGTCATGCGCGATGCCGTGGCTGTGGCAAAAATCTGCCACTGCCTGCGCTTCGGCATCAGAGCCCTTGCGTAACCCGTGGTCAACCGTAACCGCCCGCAGCTTTGTGCCCTGAAGTGCACAAAAACCATGCATCAGATGCAAAAGCGCGGTGGAATCTCCGCCACCTGATACCGCCACCCCCAAGACCGCAGGGGGATGCGGCAGAAATGCATCCGAAACCTGCTGGGTAAGGCGTCTGAACATCAGATCACGAACAGCCGATATTCTGGCGGCGCTGGCCGGCTTGCGGCACCATGTCGCTATCGGGAAAGCGCACCGCAATTTCGCCCAGGGTCACGCAGGCCTCCTGGGTTTGCCCCAGATCGCCCAGTGCACTGCCCAGTTCAAGCAATGCCTTGGGGGCAATCGGACCTTCGGGTTGGGTGCTGAAACTGGCCAGAAACGCCCGCGCGGCTTCGCGGGTGTCGCCCAGTGCAATCAGCGATTCACCTCGGTGCAATTCGGCTTCGGCGGCTAGTGGACCGCCCGGATAGGTCTGATTAAAGGCCGCAAAGAGATCTGCGGCGGTGCGAAAGTCACCCGCAGCGAGCACCTCCTGCGCCCGCTTGAAATCCGAGGCTTCGCCGACCGCCAAAGAAGCCTGGTCGGTCGGGGTGGCGGGCCCAGTGATCGGTGCTGCAACGGCGGATTGGCTGTTGCCGCCCAGTGTTGTGGTTTCCCCCAGCGCCGAAACATCGCCGCCTTCCAGTTCGACCAGACGGAATTCCAGATCACCAATCCGGTTGGTGCCATCCGCGACGATCTGGTTGATGCGGTTTTCCAATTCTTCGGTTTTTGAGGTCAGACGTTGCAATTCACTGTCCATCGCATCGACGCGTTCCAACACCGACACGCCGGCGGTATTCACGCTGGCCCCGCCGGTGGTGGACAATTCGCGTTTCAGCTTTTGAACCTCGACGAACAGCACGCTTAATTCCTGCCGCACATTCGCCAAGGTCTGAGCATCCTGCGCCTGTGCGGCCACAGGGCCAAGCATCAGCCCCAAGATCATCCCGAATAGAACCCGCAGTTTCATGCTCATTTCCTTATATTAGCTGCTGAGGCCACCCGCCAGCACCGTCACGGCGCGGCGGTTCTTGGCATAGCAGGCCTCGTTCGAACAAATCTCGATCGGGCGTTCCTTGCCATAGCTGACCACCCGCAACCGCGACGTGGGCACACCTTTGGACACCAGATATTCACGCGCGGCATTGGCGCGGCGTTCCCCCAGTGCAAGGTTGTATTCGCGGGTGCCCTGTTCATCGGCATGGCCTTCGATCACGGCCTGATAGTCCGTGTTGGTCAGCAGCCATGTTGCCTGCCCGTCCAGAGTGCCGCGGCCAAGTGCCGTCAGGTTGGATTGATCCACCTCGAACAACACCCGATCGCCGATGGCCT
Source organism: Sulfitobacter sp. (assembly GCA_047634585.1). GTDB lineage: Bacteria > Pseudomonadota > Alphaproteobacteria > Rhodobacterales > Rhodobacteraceae > Sulfitobacter. Next base: position 63,633 of record JBLIAN010000010.1, read on the forward strand.
GCTGGAAATACGCGGATGAGGCCGGATCATTGGCACTGCCCGGTACAATTGCGCCCATCGGGGCATTTGACCCGACATTGGTGCCGTTCCCGCCAAAGCGGCCCGGGTTGGTACAGGCGGATACCGCCAAGGTTGCGATCAAAATGGTACTGGTCAAAATGCGTTTCATGGTCTGCCTCTCATGGGTGGCGTTATTGGTATTGGCTTCGGGTTTATCACAGCAATGCTGGCTTTGTAATTCATTCAGGTGCCGCAGGATCACTTTTGCAAGGGCGACCATGACGGGTCTGATCCGCCTTCCGGGGTGCGCACGGGGCGCAGGTTACGCCCGGAAACATCCACCGAATACAGCGTTGATGATCCGCTGGCGCCCTGGGTTTCGCGGGCAAACATGATCACGCGGCCATTCGGGGCCCATGTTGGCCCCTCATCCAGAAACGAGGCCGTCAACAGGCGTTCTTCGGATCCGTCGGTGCGCATCACACCAATGTGGAACCGGCCCTTGTTCTGTTTGGTAAAGGCCACCAGATCGCCACGCGGCGACCAGACCGGTGTGCCATAGCGCCCCTCGCCAAAGGAAATCCGCGTGGCCTCGCCGCCCGTGGCGGGCATGATATACAGCTGCTGGGTGCCGGACCGGTCACTTTCAAACACAATCCTGCTGCCATCAGGCGAATAGCTGGGCGCGGTTTCAATGCCCGGCGTGTTGGTCAGGCGCACGGATTGCCCGCTGGCGATGTCCATGCTGTAAATGTCGGTATTGCCGCCCTGCGAGATTGAAAATACCACGGTTTGCCCCGAGGGCGAAAACCGCGGCGCAAAGCTCATGGTGCCTTCGGCACTTTCCAGAACGCGGCGCTGTACCGATCCGATGTCCAGCACATAGATGCGCGGGAATCCGGTTTCATAGCTGGTATAAAGCACCCGATCCCCCGAAGGCGAAAACCGAGGGGCCAGCACAATGGCACCGCTGTCGGTCAGGTATTGCACATTCGCCCCGTCATAATCCATCACCGCGAGGCGTTTCTTGCGGTCATCCTTTGGGCCGGTTTCCGAGACATAGACCACACGGCTGTCGAAATAGGCCCCTTCCCCGGTGATCCGGCTATAGACCGCATCCGCAACCTTATGCGCCATGCGCCGCCAGCCCTCAGTGGTGCCGGTGAATTGCAATCCGCTGCCCAGTTCGGCCCCTGAAAACACATCATAGAGCCGGAATTTCACCGTCAGGCTGCCGCCCTGCACATTCACCGCACCCGTGACAAGAGCCTGCGCATTGATGGCTTTCCAATCGGCATATTGCACGGGCGCGTTGAAATCGCTGATTGTCGAAATAAACGCCGAGGCCGGAATTTCACGGAACAACCCCGTCCCGGTCAGATCATCCGACACCACCCGCGCCAGATCATTGGCCATCTGGCCCGCCTCGGCGCTTTCGGGCTGAAAGCTGGGCGCGGCAAACGGCAGCGGTTCGATCACCCCTTCGGTAATCTCAATCCGCAACGGGCCTTGCTGGGCCAAAGTCGCCCCCGCGTTCAGCCCCAGCATCACCAGCCCGAGGGCAAGGCATTTCAAGGTAAACCTGACATTCATCTGATACGCATCCTTTCGGGATTGAACGTGACCCTACTATTCCGACATTCAAGGTGTTTTTCGAGGGGAAGTTTCCCCGCATCGACACCACAGCAAAGAACCGCCTGAAATATGGGGTAAATTCCGGTCATTTCACCCGCATCCTTTCAGGATTGAAGGTCATTTCGACGGTTTGCCACTGGCTGTATTTTTCCACCGGCAGATCAAAACCCTTGGCCCCGCAGCGGATGATGGCGCGGCGGGCCGCTTCATAGGCCTGCTGTGCCGAGGCCTGCGTGCCGCCCGAACTGCTGAGCATGGTAAGTGATCCGGTGATCGGCTGGCCGGTCTGGCTCATGGCGACACGGATCACCACTGTGGTTTGCAATGCTGCCGTCGACAACGATCCGACATTCCAGCAGCTAGAGACCGCAATCCGCAGGTTTTCCTTTTCCCCTGCGGTCAAAGGCGGGCCGCTGGGTGCGGCGGGTTTGGGCGTTTCTGTAGGCGTCTGGGCCGCAGCCACGGCCGCGGCAATCGCGGCGGCATCGGCCTCTTGGGTGTCAGGTTTTGGCGGGGCAGTGGCAGCCACCTGCGGTTTCGGGGCCGCTGGCCGTTTGCCCGGCGGGCGCGGCGAGGCTTTGGGTGCCTGTGTGGCTTCGGTCACGATTTCGGTTGTGGCCTCTTCGGGTGCGGCCGCCTCTTGCGGTTCTTGCGGCGGGGTTTGCGGCACCGGTTCGGGGCTGGGTTCGGGCGTGATCGCCTCCTGGAGCACCGGATCGGGCTGGGCATCCGGCGCAGGCTGGGCCACAGGTTCGGGCGCGACCCGCTCAACAGGGCGCGGCACAGCGCGCGGTGCAACTTCCGGCACCAATACCGCCACATCCCCGACGGGCTGATCCAGTTCCGGCGGCACATCCGCCACCTCGGTCTGTGGTGGCAAGGCGGGTTGTTCCACCACTTGCGGCGCCAGATCAACGGGCGGTGTTTCTGTCTGGATCGGGGCGGGTTGTTCAATCGCCTGATCCGGTATCGCGGCGACTTCCGGCGCTTGCGGGGCGGGTTCGGGCGCGGCAGGCTGGGCCACCTCACTTGGCACATCGGGGGCGCGCTGTGCAGCCAGCATGGTTTCGAATTCTGCGGCGGTCACCACAGAAACATTGGTCATTTCAAATGGCAGGGGCCGGGTATGGAACATGCCGCCAAACAACAGCCATCCAATCAGGCCAATATGGCCTGCGCCCGAAATATAATGACCGGTGTGCACCTCTAGTTCCCCGAAGTGCTGCTGCCGTCCAACGCCGGTCCGCCAATATCGGTCACCAGACCGATGTTGGAAAAGCCACCCGCGTTCAGGGCGCCCATAATTTCCATCACCGCACGATAGGGCACTTTGCCATCGGCGCGCAGGAACACCCGGTCACTGCTGCGTTCGGACGCAATGCCGCGCAGCCGGGTGATCAAATCGTTGCGATCCACTTCGGTGGTCTGAATCTGCACCGCACCATCGGCAGTCACCGTGACAGTCAGGGGTTCTTCCTGATCGGTGGGCAGCGCGTTGGCGGCGGTTTTTGGCAGTTCCACCGGCACCCCGACCGTCAACAGCGGCGCCGCCACCATAAAGATGATCAACAGCACCAGCATCACATCCACAAAGGGCGTGACGTTGATCTCTGCCATCGGCTGGCTGCGCCCGCGTCTGCGGCCGCGTCCGCCACCGCCCTGCTTTCTGATCACACCTGCACCCATGTCTCAGCTGTCCAGCTGGCGGGACAGGATCGTGGCAAATTCATCGGCAAAGGCTTCGTGGCTGCCAAGGATACGGTCACTGTCAGCCGAGAGTTTGTTGTAGAAAATCACCGCCGGAATCGCGGCCAACAGGCCCAACCCCGTGGCCATCAGGGCCTCGGCAATACCGGGGGCGACAACGGCAAGGTTGGTGTTTTGCTGTGCGGCAATTTCGATAAAGGCGTTCATGATCCCTGCAACGGTCCCGAACAATCCGATAAACGGGGCCGAGGAACCAACCGTGGCCAGCACTGTCAGACCTTTTTGAAGGCGCTCTGCCTCTTTGGAAATGGCCACATCCATGCTGCGGTCAATCCGTGCCGTGGCACCGGGGATCAACCCCCCATCATCGCGGTGCGATCTGCGCCATTCCGTCATGCCAGAGGCAAAGATCTTTTCCGAGGGGCCGTCCGGTTCACCGCCAATGCTGTCAAACAGACCATCCAGCGGCTCTCCTGACCAGAACGCCCGGTCAAACTGCGTCGCCTCGGATTTCGCGGCGCGGTACTGGATCAATTTCTGGACGATGATCGACCAAGACCAGAACGATGCAATGATCAGCACGATCATCACCAGTTTCACCATCAAGGTCGCCCGCGCAAAAAGCCCCCATAAAGAGAAATCAATCTGCTGCGCCAATGCCAGCGTTTCTGCTTCCATTATTCCTGCTCATATATTTGTGCCACTTGCGCGGCATGCTGCCTCAAGGGCCCTGTTTTCAGGGCTCCATTTGGCCCGAATCTAGCGAAGTGCAAGCATGAAAGCTAGGGGGATGGCCCTATTCCGCCTGATCCGCCAACATTGAGCGGAGTTTTGCTGGCAAACGGGTGGGCTTTCCGGCCGTGCTCATGCAGACCACTGTGACCCTGGCGCGAAAAATCACCGTATCACCGCGCGCCACCTCTTGATCGAACAACCAGCGCACCGCGCCTTTGGCCTGATGGGTTGTGCGCACCTCAAGGCGATCCCCGAACCGCCCTGATCCCAGATAATCCGCTTCGACCCTTGTCACCGCAAACACAATATCCTCGGCCCGCATCATCACCTGATCGACCCCCATCTGTTCGGCAATGTCAGAGCGCGCCCGTTCAATATAGCGCAGGTAATTGGCGTAATAGACAATCCCCGCCATGTCAGTGTCTTCGTAAAAGATCCGTACCGGAAAGTGATGGCTCATGATCTGGCCTCCACACGCGCCGCCAGCCGCAAGGCATGGCTGGCGTCCTGCGCTGCATCGGGCAAAACCGGATCATAGGCCGCACGGATCACCTCTGCCACATCAGGACGCAACACCGCGACATCCCCCACCAAGGCCAGCGGACTTTGATCGACAAAAGCCTGATCAGACCACATTAGAATCGATTGCACCGATTGCCCCAAGGCCAGGGTCTGCGCCGGTTGTGCGCTTAAACCGGCATCCATCCGCAGGAACACAAAACAGGCCTTGATCGCGCCCTGTTTGTCGAACCGGAAAAACCGGTATTGATTGGCATCCGCCGCCTCAAGCCGCGCCACCATCACCGCCAGTTCCGGCACCAGCCGGTCCATGCCCGACACATCGGCCAGTTCGGACCATCGGGAAAAGAAAAACAGCATCAGATTGCTGCCCAGCTCCGCGTCCATCTCGCCCATGTCATGACCTGCCAATTCACAGGTCGCCGCAATCGCGCTTTTGACCACCGCCAGGGTCGCATCATCCACACCAAACACCACCGGACAAACCGGCCGTCCCCAGCGGGCAAAGGCAAACTGCCCGTCGCCACGGGTGAACAGGGTTTCGATCTGCGCTGCATCCATCTTCATTTGGCCTTCTAAACTCGATCCTGCCGGTTCACCCGAACAGATCGCTTTGCGGTTTCGGCGGTGTCATGCCCAGATGTGCCCATGCTTTCTGTGCCAGCATCCGCCCGCGCGGGGTGCGCTGGATCAATCCTTGCTGCAACAGAAACGGTTCGATCACCTCTTCCAGCGCATCGCGGCTTTCTGACAAGGCCGCAGAGAGGGTTTCGATCCCCACCGGGCCGCCCTGATAATTCTCGGCAATCAGCCGCAGATAGCGCCGGTCCGCGCCGTCCAGCCCCAAATGATCAACCCCCAAACGGGTCAGCGCCATATCGGCCAGGGCGCGGGTCACACGGCCATCACCTTCGACCACCGCAAAATCCACCACACGGCGCAGCAGACGCCCCGCGATTCGCGGGGTGCCACGGGCGCGTTTGGCAATCTCTCGGGCGCCGCCTTCTTCGGCTGGCGCCCCCAGTTTGCGGGCATTGCGGTCCACGATGATGAACAATTCGTCTTCGGTGTAAAATTGCAGGCGCGTGGGAATACCGAAACGATCCCGCAGGGGCGTCGTCAACAACCCCATGCGGGTGGTGGCCCCGACCAGCGTAAAGGGCTGCAATTCAATCCGCACGGTGCGCGCGGCCGGGCCTTCGCCAATCACCAGATCCAGTTCGAAATCTTCGAGCGCCGGATAAAGCACTTCTTCGACAGCAGGGTTCAGACGATGGATCTCATCAATGAACAACACATCGCGGGCCTCAAGATTGGTCAGGATCGCCGCCAGATCACCGGCTTTGGCCAGAACCGGCCCCGATGTCATGCGAAACCCGACCCCCAATTCGCGGGCCATGATTTGCGCCAGCGTGGTTTTACCCAATCCGGGCGGGCCGTGAAACAGCGTATGATCCATCGCCTCGCCGCGTTGGCGGGCCGATTGGATAAACACCTTGAGGTTGGAGCGCGCCTCGGCCTGACCGACAAATTCGTCAAGCATCTGTGGCCGCAAGGCGCGGTCAAAATCCTCTGGCATCGGCTCGGGGCGTACGGTCGGGTCAATTTCTGTCATCATTCATCCAAGCCAAACCGGCGCTGAGCCGTGTCTGTGCAGTTTAACCTTTGGGGGCCAGAAGTTTCAACGCCGCGCGGATCAGATCGGGTGTTTGGGCAGCGGGCAAATCCCCTGCTGCCTGCGCCACCGCGCCCGCCGCATCCCCGGGCGCATAGCCCAGATTGCTGAGGGCGGACAGGGCTTCGGCCTGTGCCGAGGGGCTGGCGGGGGTGACCGCCGCTTTGATCGGGGGGGCGGGATCAATCACATCTGCATCGGCGGGGGTTTCGCCCTGCGCCTGGACCAAAGTGCCGCTCATCGCCATCACACTGGGGGCTTTGTCCTTGAGATCCAGCACCACGCGCTGTGCGATTTTCGGCCCAATGCCCTTGGCGGCCTTCACCGCATTCCAATCGCCCAGCGCAATTGCGCGGCTGACACCCTCAGGGCCAAGCGTGCCCAGAATCGCCAATGATGCCTTGGCCCCCACCCCCTGCACAGAGGTCAGCAAGCGATGCCATTCCTTTTCCACCAATGTCTGAAAGCCGAACAATTGCATCAGGTCTTCGCGCACCACCAGATCGGTGAACAGCGCCGTGACCTCGCCCACCCCCGGAAGGGTCGCGAGGGTGCGGTCCGAACAATAGACCAGATATCCAACGCCGCGCACGTCGATCAACACATGATCCAAAGCACGATATTCAATCCGTCCTGTCAGTTTGCCAATCATGCGCTTGCCTTTGCGATTGCGGCGGCCAGGGTGCTGGCCGCGCCGTGATGGGCATGACAGATCGCGATGGCCAGCGCATCCGCGGCATCCGGCCCTGCGATATCAACGCCGGGCAATTGCATCCGCACCATATGCGCCACCTGCCCCTTGTCCGCATGGCCAACCCCGACAACGGTCTTTTTCACCGTATTGGGGGCATATTCCCCCACCACCAGCCCGGCCTGTGCGGGCACCAGCATCGCAATGCCCCGCGCCTGACCCAGCTTGAGCGTGCCAGCACCGTCCTTGTTTACAAATGTCTGCTCTACTGCTGCGGCCTGAGGACGGTAGGTGGCCAACACACGGGTCAACTGGCCATGCAGCGACAATAACCGAGTCGCCAGATCATCGCCCTGAGACATGCACACCCCGTTTGCGACATGGGAAATCTTGCTTCCCGCCACGTCAATCACACCCCAGCCGGTGTTTCGCAGCCCCGGATCAATGCCAAGTACCCTGATCATCTGCCCGCCTATCTAAAATTGTTGCTTTTTTGATGCACTAGCACGAAAGGCGAACATCCGCCAAGCCTTTCGCGCCATTCCGCAATTGCGACACCCCCTGTGTCGCTTTCAGATCACGGCGGCTCAATCCGTCAAAAACGGCATCAAAAGCGACGCCGAAAAAACCGCTTTCCGCCATATTTTATTAACCTTTCCCGCCGTTTCAAACCTATGCAAAAAATGCAGGGCACACATGCGTTTCCATGTATTGCCACAGATCAAACTTGGCCCTATCTGCCCGGTACACCGCCGGGAAAACCGGCTTAACGACTAGACATAAAGGACGGCTCAAATGGCTTCTTTCGACACATCCCGCACCGCATACGGCTCCGCTTCAGCCGTCTCTTCTTTCGTCTCCAACATCGTCGCATCTGTTGTGGCATGGAATGACGCCCGCGTGACACGCGCGGCCCTGGCATCCCTGTCCAACCGTGAGCTGGAAGACATCGGCCTGCTGCGCGGCGACATTGATTACGTCGCACAAAGCAACTTCATCCGCTAAAGAATTTCGCGGCAGGGAAACCTGCCGCACCTTACAAAAAGCCGCGCTTCTGAGGTTCAGAAGCGCGGCTTTTTTATGGTCGGACTGTCAAGATGGAAAAGGCCGCCCTGCACGGGCAGCCTGAAAAATTCAACGCAGGATCGGGCCAGCCAAATCCGCCATAAATGCGGTTACCGGATCAATGACCATTGCTTTTGCGCCGATCTGTTCGATCATCGTACCGTTTTCCAATGTCGCCAGACGCGCATTATAGGTTACCGGGCCAATTGCAGAAAGCATGAAGGCTTTGAAGCAAAACAAACCGATCACCACCAGCAGAATGAATTTCAGCGGGATCAGGCTTTTCTTATGTGCCGCTTTGGGCACCGCAACCATCAGACCGTCTTTGCCGATCTTGGTCACATACCCATGAGTCATCCGGGCGTGCTTACGGCCCAAAAAGTCCAAACGGGATGCAAAACTTTCGCGTGTCTCAACCATGACAGTCTCTCTCAACAGTCGGCCCCCACCGCTGTTAAGAAAGTATTAGCCATGAAATGTGGCGACAAAAGGGCAAATAAGTCAAATAAGACCTAAATTTGCCGAAAGTTAAGAGCCTTTTTGGAGCGTGAGTGTCGTCCAGTCAACAATGCTTTCGCGATGCGTAAGATTGATGCCAGAGCGTGCATAAACCTCGATTACCTCGTCGGCCTGTTCATTCAGAATCCCCGAAAGAATCGCATACCCTTCGGGTTTCAGGGCATTTGCCATATCCGGCGCCAATGCAATCAACGGCCCCTTCAGGATATTGGCAAAAACCAGATCAAAAGGCGCCGCCGCTGCCAGATCGGGATGATCAAACCCCGCCGCTTCGACACAATTCACCCGGCCCTGCAGCCCGTTTGCTGCCACATTTGCCGCTGCAACTTCGACCGCAACCGCGTCAATATCGCTGGCCAGGATTGTTTCGGGCCAAATCCGCGCCGCCGCCATCGCCAACACGGCTGTGCCACAGCCGATGTCGGCCACGTTGTGCCCGTGAAACCCTGCGGTCGCCAAGCGGTCCAAGGCGCGCAAACAGCCCAAAGTGGTGCCGTGGTGCCCGGTGCCAAAGGCCATCGCGGCCTCGATCAACAAAGGTTCGCAATCTGCGGGCACTTTATCCGCATCATGACTGCCGTAGACAAAGAACCGCCCCGCCTCGACGGGGGCCAGTTCGCGGCGCACATGGGCCACCCAATCGGTTTCGGGGACTTTTGACACCACAAAGGGCTTTGCCCCCATCGCCACCGCCAACAGCGCCAGCGCGGTATCATCCGGCGTATCTTCGAAATAGCCGCCAACTTCCCACAGGCCGGACCCGTCTTCCATTTCAAAGACACCGACACCGGTGGGTTCGGGCTGCAAGCGCTCCATGGCATCGCCAAGAGCATAGGCCTGATCGCGGCCGGTGAGGGTGGTCAGTGCCGTGAATGTGGTCATCATCTTCTCCGATATCTGTCAAGGTTCGGGTAGGGCCGTGGCACAGCGGGGTCAAGGGGCGCAGATGCCCCCGCCTGCAACCCTGCGACATAGACCCAGCCCCAGACCGCTGCAAAAACCCCGACAACCGCGCCCGCCGCCGCTTGGCCGTAAATCACCCCCGGTGCGCCAAAATACACCGCCAGCGCTGCTGCCGCAGGCCAGCTGATCGCGCCATCCTTTAGCCAGTTCACCATCGTGGACCGCCCCGGCCTGCCCAGATTGTTAAACGCGGCATTTGACACAAACAGCGCCCCGATGAACACAAAACCGCCCACGCCAACCGAGGTAAAGGCCCGCAGCACCTCGGCCCCCTGCCCCTCAAGCGCAAAAGCATCCATCACCAAAGATGTGGCCGTGAACAACAGCCCCCATGCCACCAGCGTGTAACAAAGGCAAAAGACCAGAGCATCGCGGTAGGTGCTGCGCACCCGCGCCATCTGGCCTGCGCCATAGTTCTGGCCGAAAATCCCGCCGATGGCACCGGACAGCGAAAAAATTCCGCCAAAGACCACCACCGTCAGCCGCCCGACCACCGCCCATGCCGCCACCGCATCATCGCCAAACCGCGCCATCACGATGGTCAGGAAATAATTCCCCGCAGGGGTGGACATCTGGGTTGCCACGGCGGGAATGGCCACTGCGATAAACGGTGCCGAAATATTGCGCAGGGTGCGCAGCCGTGGCCGATCCACCAGCCCGCATTGATACACCGCAAAATAAATCCCCAGCCCCATCAGGCAGAACCGGAACAGCACCAGCCCGATCGCTGCACCGTCCAATCCCCAACCCAGCCAGAAAATCAGCACCGGGTCGAGAAACAGCAACAAAACCCCCGAAAACAACGTCACATACATCGCCTTGGCCCCAAAGCCTTCGGCCCGAAGTGCGCCCGAACAAATCAGCGACACCGCCATCGGCAGCAAGGATGGCACGGTGATCGCCAGATAGCGCGCCGCCAGCCGCGCGGTTTCGCCTTCGGCCCCGGCAAGGGACACCAAAGGATAACGCAGGAACACGATGATACCCGCCACCAGCGCCATGACCATCACTGCAATCGCGATGCCAGCCCCCGCTTGCCGGCGGGCCTGATCACGGTTGCCCGCCCCAATGCTGCGCGAGATCACCGCCGTGGCGGCGATCATCAGCCCGACATTGATCGACACCGAAAAAAACTGCACCGCATAGGCAAACCCGACCGCCGCCACCAGCTGCGGATCACCCAGTTGCGAAATCCACAACAGGTTTGCCGCATCAACCAGAAACACAAAGGTAATGCCCATAGCCCCCGTGGCGGTCATCCTCACCACATGGCCCATCGTGCCGCCGGTCAGGAAACGCCCTTCGGACATGGCTATTGTGCGGCCTGCACGATTGCACTGCTGAAAATGGTCTCATTGCCCGGGGCTGGATGGCGCGGGATCAACGCGGCAAAGCCCAGCGACACCAGCGCCATGCCCGCCGCGAGGAAAAACACCAAGGCCGGCGACGCCAACCATAAAAACCCAAGCCCCACCGGCAGGAACACAGCCGCAATATGGTTGATCGTAAAGGCCACCGCCGCCGTGGGCGCAATATCAGCCGGATCCGCGATTTTCTGGAAATAGGTCTTGAGCGCCAAGGCAAGCGCGAAAAACATGTGATCCACCACATAAAGCGTCGCGGCAACAACAACCCCCCAGCCAAGGTAATAGACCCCGCCATAGCTGAGAAACACAATGACCAGCCCGATATATTCAAAGCCCAGCGCCCTGCGTTCACCGAAATACCCGACAGCGCGGCCCATCAGCGGGGCAAAGATCATATTGGCCACCAGATTGATCAGATACAGCGTGGTGACTTCATGCACCTGAAAGCCAAAGCGTTCAACCATCATGAATCCGGCAAAGACCACAAAAATCTGCCGCCGTGCACCGGACATGAATTGCAGCGCATAATACAGCCAATAGCGCTTGCGCAGCACCATCTTTTTGATCTGCGGCGTCGGGGCCTCGAACTGGGGATAGGCAAACATGGCAAAGACCGCGATCACCGCTGTCACACCGCCGCCGATCATATAGACAATGTTATAAGACAGATCCAAGGTTTCCCACAGGGCCATGATCGCAAGATAGGCAATCAGTGTCGCAAATGATCCCGCCGCCAGCAGCCAGCCCAACATGCGCGGTGCATCCTCGATCTTGAGCCATTGCAATTGCAGGGATTGATTGACGGTCTCGTAATAGTGAAAGCCGATGGAACTGAGCATGGTGATTGTCAAAATGCCGCCCATCGACGGGAACCACGCGGTCACGGCGGTGGCCACCCCCAGCAGGATCAGCGACACCAGCCCCAGCACCTGTTCGCGCACAAACAGGATAATCGCGATCACCCCAACGGCCAGAAACCCCGGAATTTCGCGGATCGTATGCAGCAGGCCAATGTCAGAGCCGTCAAAATCCGCCACCTCGATAACAAAATTATTCAGCAGCGCCGACCATGTGTTAAAGGCAATCGGCATCGCCAAAGCCATCAGGAACAACAGCGCCACGGGACGGCGCCAAAACGGCTGATGCTTGGCATCTTCGAGGGTAATATACTGAGCCATGCCAATCCAATACGCCCGCAACGATTGATTGACGAGACCAAAAATGCAGGCGCAACGTGCCGCCGCGCACAGGGGCCCTGCTTCATCTGGGGGCTGACGCATCCCGCTTTTGCGCTCTTTCGCCCGGGCCGGTTTCGGGTCATCCGCCTGCAGGCAGGCTTTGCCTCAACAACGGCGGCACACATCCGCCCCCTGGCGCATGCGGCTTGGCTAAGTGAAACTGCAGATGACGGACACAGGCGGCGACTATCATCCCTGCCAAACTGGCATCCCTGCCAAACCGGCATCCCTGCCAAACCGGCATCCCTGCCAAACCGGCAAACAGCCGGGCGATCTGCAGTCTTTCACTTCAGTAAAAACTTTGCGGGTCGATATCCACGGCCAGCCGCAGATCACCCTTCAGGCGCAGCTGTCGCACCCAGCGCGACAGCGCGTCTTGCAAGGGCGCGGATTTATCTGCCTTGACCAGCAACCGCACCCGATGCCGCCCGCGCACCCGCGCAATCGGCGCGGCAGCCGGGCCAAACACCTGCGCCCCGATTGCCCGCAACGGCCCGTCCTGGCGCGCCAGCAGATTGCCCGCCTCGAACACCTGTGCCACATCCGGCCCGCTGAGGATGATCCCTGCCATACGCCCATACGGCGGCACCCCCGCCTGTTTGCGTTCCTGCGCTTCGGCGGCCCAGAATTTTTCCTCGTCCCCGGCCAGAATCGCGCGGATCACCGGATGATCAGGTTGATAGGTTTGCAACAGCGCGGTGCCCGGCGCCTCGGCGCGGCCCGCCCGGCCCGCCACCTGCCGCATCAATTGAAAGGTCCGTTCAGCAGCGCGCAGGTCTGATCCGGTGAGGCCCAGATCGGCATCAATCACCCCCACCAGCGTCAGATTGGGAAAGTTATGCCCCTTGGCCACCAATTGCGTGCCGATGATGATGTCGGCGCCCCCCGCCGCAATACCGGCGATTTCGGCCTTTAGGGCGCGGGCCGATCCGTACATGTCCGAACTCAGCGTCGCAATCCGTGCATCCGGCCAAAGCGCCAATGCCTCTTCTCCCAGACGTTCGACACCGGGGCCGACGGGCGCCATTTTATCAACTGCCTCACACTTCGGACAGGCCTCCGGCATTGGTTTGCTTTCGCCACATTGATGACAGACCAGTCGTTTCAGGAAACGGTGTTCGACCATCCGCGCATCACAATGATCACAGTTGATCTGATGCCCGCAAGCCCGGCACAGGGTGATCGGCGCATAGCCCCGGCGGTTGATGAACAACATCGCCTGTTCACCTTTTTCCAGCCGTTTGTTGACCTCTGACTGCAAGGACGGAGACACCCAGCGGTCACTGGGCAATCCTTCGCCGCGCATGTCGATCGCACCCATTGTCGGCATCACCGCAGGGCCGAACCGCGATGTCAGATCAAGACGTTTGTATTTGCCCGCCTCGACATTGGCCCATGTTTCAAGGCTGGGCGTCGCCGAGGCCAGCACCACCTGCGCCCCGCAGATCGCGGCGCGCAGCACCGCCATGTCACGGGCATGATACAACACGCCCTCTTCCTGTTTATAGGAACTGTCATGTTCTTCATCGACCACAATCAACCCAAGGTTCTGGAACGGCAGGAACAACGCCGAGCGCGCGCCGATCACCAGTTGCGCCTGCCCCTGCCCGACCATGCGCCAAATCCGGCGGCGTTCGGTCATTGTGGCGCCGGAATGCCATTCGGCGGGTTTGGCCCCAAAGCGTTCCTGCACACGGTGCAGGAATTGTTCGGTCAGCGCGATTTCCGGCAGCAACACCAGCGCCTGCCGCCCGCTGGCCAGCGCCGCTGCAACGGCCTCAAGATAGACTTCGGTTTTGCCCGAACCGGTGACCCCGCGCAGCAAGGTGGTGCCATAGGTTTCGCTGCGCACCGCAGCGGCAAGGATGTCGGCCCCTTTGGCCTGATCATCCGTCAATTTCTTGCTGGGCAGTGCGGGATCAAGCCGCGGAAACGGCAGATCCCGCGGCGAATCCTCTTCAAAGACCGCACCGGTTTCGGCCAGCCCTTTGACCACAGAGGCGGTGACATCCGCCATTTCAGCCAGTTCTTTCAGGGTAAAGGCCAGATCGCCATAGTCTTCGAGCGTGGCCAGCACGCGGCGGCGTGCATCGGTCATCCGTGGCGGTTCGCCTTTGCCGCGCCGATAGATTTTGCGCATCGAAGGCGGATCCCCCAGCCCCGGCGCACGGGTGGCAAGGCGCAGCATCGCGGGCATGGATGTTAACGTGTAACCCGCCGCCCGGATCAGGAAATCGCGCAGCTCAAGCCGCATCGGCGCCGCATCCAACACACGGATCACATGGCGAATTTTGCTGATCTCATAATCACCCTGCCCCGGCCCCCAGACCACACCCAATACCTTGCGCGGGCCCAGCGGCACCTCGACAAAGGCCCCCGGAAAACATCCGCCTTCAGGGGCTTTATAATCCAGCGCACGGCCCAGCGGCTGGGTGGTCAAGACCGCCACCAGCGCGCCATGCTCAAAGTATTCCGGTATGCTCACCAAGGGCTCCGATTGCGGATTTGGGTTTTCAGGGTTTAAGCAGGTCTGTTCATGGGGTAAAGGCAGGATCAACGCTCCCCTCCTCAAGCGCAAGGACACTGAGATGAAATTTTTCGTAGATACCGCAGAAATCGACGCCATTGCCGAATTGAATGATCTGGGCATGGTGGATGGTGTAACAACCAACCCGTCGCTGATCCTGAAATCTGGCCGTGACATCATGGAAGTCACCAAAGAGATCTGTGAACTGGTGGACGGCCCTGTCAGCGCCGAAGTGGTCGCCATGGAAGCCGACGCCATGATCGCCGAAGGCCGCAAGCTGGCCGAGATTGCCGAAAACATCACCGTCAAACTGCCGCTGACATGGGACGGGCTGAAAGCCTGTAAAGTGCTGTCGTCCGAAGGCAAGATGGTCAATGTGACGCTGTGTTTCTCGGCCAATCAGGCGCTTTTGGCTGCCAAAGCCGGGGCAACATTCATCAGCCCGTTCATCGGCCGTCTGGATGACATCAACATTGATGGGCTGGACCTGATCCAGGACATCCGCACGATCTATGACAATTACGGCTTCACCACCGAAATTCTGGCCGCGTCGATCCGCACCGTGAGCCATGTTCAAGATTGCGCCCTGATCGGTGCCGACGTGATGACCGCCCCCCCGGAGGTGATCAAGAAACTGGCCGGTCACATCCTGACCGACAAAGGGTTGGAGCAGTTTATGAAAGACTGGGCCAAGACCGGGCAGAAAATCCTGTAATCAGGGTTTCCTGACGCTTTCGAATATCCTCTCGCCGTCGCACCAGTTGAGGCGGCGGGAGTGCGTTTGATTGGCCAGATGAAGCAGGGGCATGCGCCCGACCCCATGGTTAACGCGTGACGCCGATTGGCCACATGCGCTTGTGGCTTTGAAAAAGAACGCATCAAAGGGGCAGATTTTGCGCTGATGCTGTGCTATGCGGGCGCAAATCAATAAGAGATAAACATGAGCAGCACTCCCAAGATTGATGACGCCCTGCGCGAGGCGATCATTTCCAAACCCGATGTTATTCTGGATGACAGTGACGTGATGCAGGCGCTGATTGCCGCCAATGAAAAAGCGATGGGCGGTAATATCGTCGATCTGCGCGGCATTGCGATGGAACGTCTGGAAACCCGTCTCGACCGGCTTGAGGACACCCACCGCAGCGTGATCGCCGCCGCCTATGAAAACCTTGCCGGTACCAACCAGATTCACCGCGCGATTCTGCGGATGATGGACCCGGTGGAATTCGAAGGTTTCCTGCGGGATCTGGGCGGCGAAGTGGCCGATATCCTGCGGGTTGATGCGATCAAACTGGTGCTGGAATCAGTGCAGAACGACAATGATCCGACAATCAATCGTTTGGGTGATGTGCTCAGTGTCGCTGAGCCGGGCTTCATTGATGACTACCTGACCCAAGGCCGCAACAGCGCACCACGCCAAGTGACCCTGCGCGGGGTGCAGAACGGATCAGACGACATTTACGGTGAAAAGGCCGATTGGATCAGATCAGAAGCCTGTATGAAGCTGGATTTCGGCGCGGGCCGCCTGCCCGGCCTGTTGGTTCTGGGGGCCGAAGATCCGCATATGTTTGGCCCGCAACATGGCACCGATCTTTTGTCGTTTTTCACCGGGGTTTTTGAGCGCGCCATGCGCCGCTGGTTGTCTTGAGCACCGCTGCACCGGAAAAGGCGCTGGGGCTGATCAGCCCTGCGGCACGCGATGCCTTGCAAACATGGTTAACCCAGCAACGCGCCCTGAAAGGCGCGGCTGAAAACACGCTGACCGCCTATCAGGGCGATGTCGCCGATTTTCTTGTGTTTATGACCCTGCATAAAGGGGATGCGCAGGGATTGGGCGCGCTGGCCAGGATCACGATTTCCGAGATGCGCAGCTGGATGGCCCAGACCCGTTCAGGCGCTGTCGGGCCGCGGTCGATGGCGCGGAAATTATCGGCTGTAAAGGCATTTTACCGCTGGTTGTCGGAACGCGAGGGCTTTGAACCGACTGCGGTGTTGTCAACGCGATCCCCGAAATTTCCCAGGAAACTGCCGCGCCCTTTGGCTGTGGATGCTGCCAAAGCCTTGATTGATTGTGTCGAAATCCAGTCAGACCGGCCTTGGGTGGCGGCGCGGGATGTGGCGGTGCTGACCCTTCTCTGGGGCTGTGGCCTGCGGATTTCCGAAGCGCTGGGCCTGACCGGGCGAGATGCCCCTCTGCCCGAGGCGCTGCGCATTTTTGGTAAAGGCGGCAAGGAACGTATTGTGCCGGTCTTGCCTGCGGCGCGCGCCGCAGTGGCGGAATATCTGCGCCATTGTCCGCATCTGATGGCCGATGACGCGCCGCTGTTTCGGGCGATCAGAGGCGGCGGATTGGGATCACGGGCGGTGGCGCAGGTGATGGCGGATGCGCGGATGCAACTGGGCCTGCCCGCGACGGCAACCCCCCATGCGATGCGCCACAGCTTTGCCACGCATCTGCTGGATGCGGGGGGGGATTTGCGGGCGATTCAGGAATTGTTGGGTCATGCGTCCCTGTCCACCACCCAGGCCTATACGGCGGTGGATACCGCGCGGCTGATGGAGGTTTACAACCGCAGCCACCCAAAGGCCTAACCGGGCGGTTTGCCCAATCCATCGACAAAGGCCTGTGCCGCCGCCGCCGGATCAACATGGCCCGAGGCAACCTGATCACTGAGCGCGGCCAGATCTTCGCGGGCTTGGGGCGATTGCAATTGTGACAACAGCCGTTGTTTCACATCCTCAGTGAACCAGTACCGCGCCTGTGCCGCGCGGGTGGTTTCCCAGAAACCGTGATCACGGCGCCAGTTGATCAGGGTTTGCAGGGCCTCCCATGCCGCGCCCAGACCGTTTTCCTCAAGCGCCGAAACCGGCATTGCCTTGGGATAGCCCTCGGGGTCTTGCGGGCGTTTGCGCAACAGGCGCAGCGCCCCGGCATAATCGGCACAGGTGCGGGTGGCCGCAGATTTGAGATCGCCATCGGCCTTGTTGACCAGAATAACATCGGCCATTTCCATGATACCGCGTTTGACGCCTTGCAATTCATCGCCCCCCGCCGGGGCCAGCAGCAGCAAGAACAGATCCGACATTTCCGCCACAACGGTTTCGGATTGGCCCACACCAACGGTTTCGATCAACACCACGTCAAAACCCGCCGCTTCGCACAGGCGCACGGCCTCGCGGGTGCGCCGGGCGACACCGCCCAGATGGGTCTGGCTCGGCGAGGGACGGATAAACGCATTGGGGTCACGGCTGAGATGGTCCATGCGGGTTTTATCCCCCAGAATCGACCCGCCAGAGCGCGACGAAGACGGATCAACCGCCAGCACCGCCACCCTTTTGCCCTCAGACGTCAACATCAGACCGAAACTTTCGATAAAAGTGGATTTACCGACGCCCGGTGTACCGGACAGACCGATGCGCAGCGCCTGACGGTCCTGGGGCAAGGCGGCCAGCAGGGCTGTGGCCGCATCACGGTGATCGGCGCGGCCGGATTCCACGAGGGTGATGGCACGGGCAAGCGCGCGGCGTTCTCCGGCGCTGACCCGCTGGGCGAGGTCTTTGATATCCATATGATCTATTTCGCGGCCCCTTGGCAAAATGTCCATCCCCCGCCCTTGGCGCGGCGGCCGCTTTGACGGATAAGGCAGCATGTCTTTTGAACTGCCCATTGATGCGGTCCTGCCGCAGGTCATTGACGCCCTGCGCAACACGGGGCGTGTGGTGCTGCAAGCGCCGCCCGGTGCCGGGAAAACCACCCGTGTGCCGCTGGCCATGCTGGAGGCAGGTCTGACCAAGGGCCGGATCATCATGTTGGAACCGCGCCGTCTGGCAGCGCGGGCCGCCGCCGAACGCATGGCCGCAACTCTGGGCCAGGAGGTGGGCCAGAGCGTGGGTTATCGCGTGCGTGGTGCTTCGGCTGTTGGCAAGGACACCCGCATCGAAGTGGTCACCGAAGGCATCCTGACCCGCATGTTGCAGGGCAATCCCGACCTGCCTGAGGTGGGCGCCGTGATCTTTGACGAATTTCACGAACGCTCGCTGAATGCGGATTTGGGGCTGGCGCTCTGTCTTGAGGTGGCGGGGGCGCTGCGCGATGATCTGTTGCTGGTGGCAATGTCCGCGACCCTGGATGCGGCCCCGGTTGCGGATTTGATGCAGGCCCCGATTGTCACCTCGCAAGGGCGTGGCTTTCCGGTCGAGACCCGCTGGCTGGACCGCCCGATTGGCAAGCAACGGCTGGAACAGGCCACAGCCGATCTGGTGCTGAAAGCCCTGAGCGAAAACGCGGGATCGGCGCTGGTGTTTCTGCCGGGTGAAGGCGAAATCCGGCGGGTGGAAAGCCTGCTGCGCGGGCAGGTCGCACCAGAGTGCAGCATTGCGCCACTGTTTGGCGCGATGGATTTCAAAGCCCAGCGCAACGCCATTGAGCCGGCCAAGACCGGGCGCAAGGTGGTTCTGGCCACCTCGATTGCCGAAACCTCGCTGACCATCGAAGGCATCACCATTGTCGTGGATGGCGGACGGGCGCGGCGGGCACGTTTTGATGCGGCATCGGGCATGTCGCGGCTGGTGACAGAACGGATCACCCGCGCCGAAGCCACCCAGCGCGCCGGACGCGCGGGGCGCATGGCGGCGGGCGTCGCCTATCGGTTGTGGACCAAAGGCGAAGAAGGCGCTTTGGCCGAATATCCCCCTGCCGAAATCGACGCGGGGGATTTGACCGGATTTGCGCTGGAGCTGGCGCTCTGGGGGGCGCAGGCGGGTGAACTGGCCTTTGTTACCCCGCCCCATGAGGGACGGCTGGCCGAGGCGCAGAATGTGTTGCAGATGCTGCAAGCACTGGACCCTGCAGGGCGGATCACCAAACACGGGCGGGCCTTGGCGCGGCTGCCATTGCACCCGCGTCTGGCACATATGGTCACCAAAGGCGGCAAGACAGCGGCGCAATTGGCGGCGCTATTGGCGGAACGTGATCCGCTGCGCGGCGCCGGTGTTGATCTGGCGCTGCGCATGGCGGCGCTACAGGGCAGATCCGGCCTGGCACAGGCCCATGCCCCGACCCTTGCGCGGATCCGCCAAGAGACCAAGCGGCTGGCGCGCGGCCAAGACCATGGTGGTCCCGAGGACATCGGTATTCTGGCCGCCCTGGCCTATCCCGACCGTGTGGGCCTGCGGCGCAAAGGCGATGCGCCACGGTATGTTTTATCCGGCGGCAAAGGCGCGGTGATGCCCGACAGCGACGTCATGGCGGGCGCGCGTCTGGTGGTGGCGACCGATCTGGACGGTGACCCGCGCGAGGCAAAAATCCGGCAGGCCGCCCGGATTTCAGAGGCGGATTTGCGGGCTGTGTTCGCCGATCAGATCAACTGGCAGGACGTCTGTTTGTGGTCGCGGCGCGACGGGCGGGTGTTGACCCGCAAACAAGAGATGTTCGGCGCATTGATGCTGGAAGACCGCACATGGCACGATGCCCCGGCCGATGCGGTGGCGCTGGCGATGCTGGATGGGGTGCGCCACCTTGGGTTAAAACCCTCGGCCGCCGCGCAGAGATTTTTGTCACGCTGTGCCTTGATGGGCGCGGGTTTTGACTTTCCCGATTTCACCACCGCACATCTGATGGCGACAGTGGAAGAATGGCTGCTGCCGCATCTGGGCGGGGTGCGCTCCACGGCCGATTGGAAGGCTTTTGATCTGCTGCCGGCGCTGCGGGCACGGCTGGAGTGGGACCAGCAGCAACAGCTGGACCGCGCCGCGCCGCCGCATTTTGAAACACCTTTGGGGCGCAAGGTGCCGATTGATTATTCCGGGGCGCAGCCGCAGATTGCCCTGCGCCTGCAAGAGGTTTTTGGCGTCACGCGCCATCCGACAGTGGCGGGTCATCCGGTGCAGATGACCCTGCTGTCCCCCGCCCAGCGCCCCGTGCAGGTTACCACAGATTTACCGGGGTTCTGGGCCAGATCCTATCTGGATGTGCGCAAGGACATGCGGGGGCAATATCCGCGTCATCCCTGGCCCGAAGACCCGACCGTGGCGGATCCGACGGTGCGCGCCAAGCCGCGCGGCAGGTAGTTTATTATCAGAATGGGGGGCTGTTTGCCCCCCAACCCCCCCAAGAATATTTACGGCCAAAAAGAAAGGGTCCTAGTCATTGTCGCTGAGCCCTGCCCCTGCGCCAGCGCGGCGGGAGGCATCGGTTTCGGGCACCAGCAGGCGGGCGGCGAGGCGCTGCATTTTTGTGGCAAGGGTGTCTGGCAGGGTGACCCGGCTGACAGGATGTGGTGGCCTTGGGATATCAAATGCCATCTCGAGGATGACCTTGTCTTTCAAGAGATGTGCCGTGGTTTGGAAGCCTTGAGCCTCCGCATAGCTGAGGCAGAGATCCGGCAGGGGGCTTGCGGGGAGTTCAGCGTGGTGATTGCCAGTTTCCACATGCGCCATCAGCAACAGAGGCAAGGTCACGATCGGCCCTTCTGGCAGGGTGTCAAGCGCATCTGCGAGGTCTTGTGCCGCACGGCCTGTGGTCAGGTGGTGTAGGGCGGCGCGGCCAAATTCCGCGGCCAATGCCACAGGTGCCCCCGCCCCGCGTGCGGCTTTGGCGGCCAGTGTCATCACTTCGTTGGCCGAGCCGATCATGTGCCGAACACCGGCAGCCACCAATCATCGGCATTGTCGTCCAGTGCATCGGCAAGCGGCGCGCCCTGACACAGGGTGATGCGGGTCCAGCGGTCTGATTTAGGGTCGAATTTCGAGGCACCGAAAAAGGACAATTTACAGCGCAGCATATCAATCGGCAGGCAGGAGGTGGCAATCAGATTGTCGCGGATTTCGCCATAGGGAAAGGCCGCGCCCCTCTGGACACGTTCCACTGCCAGCCCATGTTCCGGTGTGGTACCGAGAAATCCAGAGATCGCCTGATCGGGGGTGTTTTCCAGTACCTGATACAACGCTTTGATGCGGCGGCCAATGTCCAGCGGGCTTTCCAGTTCGGCACCGGGTTCTTCAAAGCGCAGGCCAAGGCGGGGTTCCTGTTTGGCCTCGGAAACATACCAGAACTGGCCGCAGGCTGTGGGGCTGTCATAATCGGGGACCAGCGCCCAGTTGAAATGACGGCGGATGTGATCGCGCAGTTCGCGCGTGTGGCGCAGGGGCGCGCGGGAGGCCGCAAGCGGGTCTGACATACAATCACAGAGCCCGTCCACCAGATCACCAAAGGGTTCGATCAGCAGCGCCGCCAGCAATTCCTGCAGATCGCAACTGGCGCTTTGGGCAGCGTGCATGATCCGGTCCAGCGGGCGCGGCCCGTCAAAGGACAGGGTCTGCAGCAGCGCCTGCCAATCGCCGCGCAGGGCGACAATACGCGCCTGATGATCGGCGTCTGGCACCTGCCATTCCTGTAGATGTTTTGCGGCACGATGCGCGAGGTTGATCAGACGGGTCTGGCGCGCCGGATCAAGGGTATCAATCGCCCGGACCCGTGCCAGCGCGGTTTCGCGGGCCAGCATCCAGTTGTTCAGCAACACCGGATGGGTGACCAGAAACGGTGCCATGCCCAGCCCGGTGGAATTGCCGATGCCAAGATGGCGTTTGAGCTTCGGATCAAGCGCGGCACCGCCAACAAATTCCACCAGATCATGGGTGAAATGCCGGATCAGCCAGACTGTCAGCATCTCGGCGGCGAACGGCCCTTCCAGTCCGGGGCGATCCGAAATCAGATGCCGGTCTGCGATGCCGAATTTGCCATTGCCATAGACCGCCGTGGTGCGCATCAAATAGCCCACATCGCGGACCATATCGGCGTTGGGCTGTGCCCCGTCGCGCAGCGCCTGCACCACATGGGCAAACAGGCGCACGGATTTATTGGCGCGGCTCAGGACCAGATCACGTTCGGTGAAACGCGCCGCTTCCTGTTTGGGCGCGGTGGCGACAATGCGGGCAATTTCAGCGCTGTCCGGCACGCCATCATACAGCACATAGGCGCTGTCCCATGCCGTAGCGATCACCCGATCGGTGCGCAATTCATCGGGCAAATCAGTTGACACCGCCACCAGCGAATAGGGATGCCCGCCAAGGTGCAGGCTATAGACCGCATGACCAAAGCCCTCCTCGTTCATGTCCCAGACCGGACGGGTGATCCGGACCTTTTCATCCGCCAGCCTGCGGATCAGACTGCGTAAAAACGACAGGCGACTGGGAAACATCGCGCCCATACGGGTCAGGCGCATCACCGCGTCGGGGGGGCGCAGATCGACCTGTGGCAGGGGCGCGGCAGGTGTCATGCGGGGCCAAAACCCTGATCGTAGAACCGCTGCCAATTGCCGCCCATGATCCCGTCCACCTCGGTTTCGCTTAGGCCGGTTTTCAACAATCCGGTGCGGATATTGCCGAAATCGCGGTTGTCGTTGAACCATGCCGGCATTGGTGGAAACCCTGCATTGCCGGCGGATCCTTCGCCGTAATCAACGCCTTTGGTCCAGCGCCCCACACGCATCCATGTCACGATACTGTCGGGTTGATCCTGACACAGATCGGTGCCGATCCCCAGATGCTGGGCGCCATAGCGGCCTGCCGACTCTGCTATCATCTGGCAAAATCCCTCCAACGTGCAGTCGGGCCCGCCCGCCAGATGGTGCGGATAGACCGAAAAACCCAACATGCCGCCAGCCCCGGTCAGGGCCTTGAGCACTGTATCGGATTTGTTGCGCAGGGCGGCGTGCCACCAATGCGGGTTGGCATGGGTGATGGCAATGGGACGGGTGGAATGATCAATGGCCTCAAGCGTCGAACGTTCACCGGAATGGGACATGTCGACCACAATGCCGACGCGGTTCATCTCGCGCACCACTTCGCGGCCCATGCGGGTTAATCCGCTGTCCTCTGCCTCGTAACACCCCGTCGCCAGCAAGGATTGATTGTTATAGGTCAATTGCATGAAGCGGATGCCAAGCTGATGGCAAATTTCGACCAATCCGATGTCGTCTTCTATCGGGCTGGGATTCTGGAAACCAAAGAAAATCGCGGTGCGTCCGCTGGCTTGGGCCAGGCGCACATCCGCGCCGGTACTGCCTTTGAAAATCAGATCGGGATATTCTTCGAACCAGCGGTTCCAGCGTTCAAGGTTCAATACCATTTCACGGAAGTTTTCGTGATAGGCGATGGTGACATGCACCGCATCTACCCCGCCTTCGCGCATCTGGCGAAAGATCGCAGGCGAGAAATTGGCATATTGCAAGGTGTCGATCAGGGGCGTTTTCATAGCCCGATCATGCCCGCGGTGCGGTGAATTCTCAACACTGAAAGCGACCTGTTGTGCCGCTTGGGAGGCGCGGGTTGGCAAACGGGCGTCAGCGCCCGCCACGCAATCGTGCAAAACAAACCGGACCGACATGCACGCATATCGGTCCGGCGGTACCACTTACGCAGGTGGGTGGATCCTGCAGCACTGGTTACTTCGGAACAAGAACGTGATCGATCACATGGATCACGCCATTGGATTGTTTGACATCCGCGATGGTCACTTTGGCGGCATTGCCGCTTTCATCGTAGATATAGACATTGCGGCCTTTGACCTGTGCTGACAGGGCATCACCGGACACGGCTTTGAAGTGGTAAAAACCGTCGGGGGATGCTTTGGCCTTGGCGGCGATGCTGGCCGCTGACCAGTCACCGGACACCACATGCGCCGTCAGCACCTTGACCAGCAGATCCTTGTTTTCGGGCTTGAGCAGGGTGTCTACTGTGCCTGCGGGCAGCGCCTCAAACGCGGAATTGACCGGTGCAAACACCGTGAACGGGCCTTCGGAATTCAGCGTATCCACCAGACCTGCGGCTTTCACAGCCGCAACCAATGTGGTGTGATCCGCAGAATTCACGGCATTTTCCACAATGGTTTTTTGTTCAAACATCGGCGCGCCGCCCACATCTGGATTGGCAGCAAAGGCGCTGCCTGCCATCAGGGCTGCGGTTGCGGAAATCATCGCAAACTTTTGAAACATCATAATCGTTACCTCCTGGGTGCGACCGCCTTGTTTGGCGGCCTATGCAGAAGACACGCACCCTCTGAGCGCAGAGTTTCAGAAGGTGTGAATATTTTTGTAATCTATTTAAAATACTGAAATTGCGGTGCTTTTTGCGCGCTTACAGTTCAGCCAGGGCACCAATGGCACGGATTTCGCCGGTTGGTGCGCCTTGCGGTGCGCCGCCAAGAGGTTCGTCGGTGATTGCCAGCGTGATCTGGGCAACCTGCCCGGTCAACCCCTCAGGCAAAGCCACCCGCGTGATCGCCTGTTCGGGCAAAACCCCCAGCGACAGCGGTGCCTGATCCGGCAGGATCGCCCAAAGCTCAAGCACCCGCCCGTCAGGGGCCACACCCGCAAGGCGGTGCAGGGCAATGCCGGATTGATCGCTGTCCACAACCGCCAGCACTTCTAAGGTACCGCTTTCGCCTTTCATCTGGGTTGCAAAGACCTGTGCAGGCCCTTCAGACGGCGCCGGGCGCAGCAGCGGCATTGCGAAATACCCCATCAAGACCAGCGCGGCCAGACTGATGCCTTTCCAGACCCACAGACGCTCCAGCAACGGCAGGCGCTGTTTCGGGAACATCTGTTTCAGCAGCACCTTGCGGATCCGTTTGGAGGGGGCCACGGGGGTAATATCATCGGTCAATGCCGCAAGGCTTTCGTGCCATGCAGACACCCGCAGCGCAAAGCCACGGTCATGGGCCATGCGAAACCGCGCCTCGGCCAGATCTTCGCCCTCTAGCAGACCCAGGGCCAGTTCGGCCGCAAGCGCATTGTCGTCTTCGGGCAGCATCTCGATGGGATCGCTCATTGGCTCATACACTCCCGCAAGGCCAGCAACCCACGGCGCAACCAGGTGCGCATCGTGTTCAGCGGCACGGCAAAGCGTTCGGCCAGATCGGCATAGGTATCGCCATCCAGATAGGCGCCGCGCACGGCGGCGGCGCGGTCGGCCTCAAGCGTATCAAGGCAATCAATCAACTGGGACGCCTCGGATGCTGCAATGGCGGATTGTTCGGGCGACGGGCCGGGGGCGGCCAGTTCCAAACCGGGGGTGTCAATGTCCTGATGGCCCTTGCGGCGCTTGCGGAGCCGATCAATCGAGGTGTTGCGCGCAATGGTGATCAACCACGTCATCGGGGACAGACCATTCGTCTGATAGCGGTCTGCGTTGTTCCAGATTTTGACGAAGGTGTCCTGCATTGCATCCTCAGCGGCAGCCCGTTTGGACAAGACACGCAGGCAGACACCAAAGAGTTTCGCGCTCACCCGATCATAAAGCAGCTCGAACGCTGCCCGATCCTTGAGCGCAACCCGTGCAATCAGGTTTTCGATTTCCTCGCGGTCCATATTATGGAAGTGTCCGTCCCTGCCCCATTGCCCCTAATTTGGTTCAATCGACAGATAAGTCAATTATAATGGCAGATTACAATTTTATAATGGCAGATTACAATTTGCCGCTGCGCAGGGTTTTCTACGCTTCGCCGCTCTGCTGCACCAAAGGCTCTTCCGAAGGAAGATGCCGAAACAGCCGGATCAGTTGAATGCGGCAGTTGCTCCGCAGGAGCAATGAGAGCATCTGGTTCTAGGCTTGTCCGCTCTGCTGCACCATCGGATGGGCAGCGGCCAACAGGAAAGGGAAATGAATGCCAGATACCCCGGAGATCGAATATTTTTATGCGGCACATTCCGCTTACGCCTATCTGGGCGCGTGGGAATTAAGCCGGATTGCCCGTGAAACAGGCGCGCAGGTCATCCACCGTCCGTTTGATTTTCTGCCTGTGGTTGATGCGGCGGGGGGCCAGCGGTTCAAGGACCGCAAGCCCGCACATATCGCTTATTTCTTTGGCCGAGAACTGACCCGCTGGGCACAATGGCGCAACCTGCCAATGATCCGCCAGCGCCCGCGTTTTCATGACAGCCCGCTGCACCTGGCCAACGGGATGATCATTGCCGCAGGTCAAGATGCCGATGCGATCAGCAAAGCGATTCTACAGGCCCATTGGCGTGATGATGCGGATATTGCCGATGCGGCGGTTTTGGCGCGTCTGGCCGATGCTCTGGGGCTGGACAGCGCCACTTTGTTGCAAGAGGCCTTAAGTGACGCGGTGCAGGCCCAACACGTGACCAACACCCAAGAGGCCATAGCGCGCAATGTTTTTGGCTCGCCCTGTTACTTTGTCCAAGGGGATATGTTTTATGGGCAGGATCGGCTGGACATGGTGGCGCGGGCGGTCAAAATGCCGTTTGCCCCCTAGGCCCGACAGGCTTTGGCCCAAGCATCACACAGATATAAAGGACATGACATGAAGCTCAAGAAACTGGTTTTGACAGGCGCCGCAGGGCGGTTGGGGTCTTATCTGCGCGAACCCCTCAGCAAAATGTGCGATGAATTGGTCAGCACTGACATCGCTGACGACATCGGCACGCTCTATCCCGGCGAACGCTATGTACAGGCGGATCTGGCCAGCTATGACGCGGTCTATCCGGTGCTGGAAGGCGCGGATATGGTGGTGCATTTCGGGGCCATCGTGGATGAAAAACCCTTTGAAGACCTGCTGGGCCCGAATTTTATCGGCTCTTACAACATCTGGGAAGCAGGCCATCAACACGGGGTGCGCCGGATTGTCTATGCCTCGTCGATCCATGCGGTTGGCATGCACAAAAAATCCGATTTCATCGGCATTGACGCGCCGCACCGCCCCGACACGTTTTATGGGCTGGCCAAATGTTTTACCGAAGATCTGGGCAGCATGTATTGGGACAAACGCCAGCTTGAATCCGTGCATCTGCGGATTCTCAGCGCCGCGCAGGTCAACAATGCCCGCGCCTTGGGATCCTGGCTGTCCTATGATGATCTGATCCATCTGGTGACCCGTGCCATCGACACCCCGACAGTGGGCTTTAGCATCATCTATGGCGTCTCCAACAACGACCGCGCGCCCGTGGACAATACCAAAGCCGCCTTTCTGGGCTATCGCCCCAAGGACAACGCCGAAATATACGCCGAAACTGTGTTGTCCGAATCCCCTGTTGCGGATGTGAATGATCCGGCTGAAATGTTGCAGGGCGGCCCCTTTGCCAAGGTCGATCTGGGCCAAAGCGGTATCGCCCAGATGAATATCGTCAACGACAAGAAAAACACCTAACATATTCATTTTTAGTCAAAATTCTATCAAACCCTACGCACAGGCATCCAACGCCCAAATTGCCTGTGCGAATAGCGCACGGAATTGCCGCTTTATTTGACCTGAAATTCAGAAATTCCCGAACTTTGCCCAAATTAGGCCACCTTTCCCCGCCAAGTTGTCTTCAAAGGTATACCTGCGTGGTTGCGCGTATTTTTGTTTTTTGGAGATCGACATGAAGATCCTGGCCGTAGACGATGATCCGATCATTCTCGAATTGCTGACGCAGTTCGTGCTGGCGATTGGCGATCATGATCTGACAACTGCGGAATGTGGCCCGGATGCGCTTGCTCTTTTGAACACATCTGACAGCACGGATTTTGATTGCTTCCTGTTTGACGTGCAAATGCCGGTCATGGACGGGATCGAATTGACGCGTCAATTGCGCGGCATGGCCCGTTTTGCCGATACGCCGGTTCTGATGCTGACAGCGATGGCCGACAAACGCTATGTCGACGCCGCCTTTGCCGCAGGTGCGACCGATTATATCACCAAGCCGTTCGAGGTTACGGAACTGATCGCGCGTCTGAACATGGTTGAAGGATTGGTAGATGCCCGCAAATCACGCAGCGAAAAGATTTTCGGCGCGCAATCCCCCAATGCCCCCGAACAAGGCGTTGAACTGTACGAACCCATTTCGATTTACGATGTAGAAAACGTGATCGACTACATGGCGATGGAAAACTATGTCGAACAATTGTCGCGGACTGCGCTGTTTGGATCGACCAGTTTTGCCTTTACCGTACGCGAGGTTCTGCAATTCCATGCCGGGCTCAGTTCATTTGAATTCTACAGCCTGATTTCCGATATCGCCGAGGTGATCTCGGATACATTGGAAGGCCATCAATATCTGATGTCCTATGCGGGCAACGGCACCTTTGTCTGCATCACCGAAAGCGGCTGGCGCCCCGAAATGGAACGCCTGATGGATGCGATCAATTTGACGCTTTCACAAACCGAACTCTACAACAACCAAGGTCAACGTCTGCAACCTCGCGTCAGCGCGGGCGAGGCGGTGCGTTTGATCTGGAAGTCCGGTGCATCCTTGATGGACGCGATGGCGCAGGCACATGCCAGCGCCGAAGATGCCAGCGCGGCATTTGAGCGCTCCAAAGATGATTTCTGGCAATTGGGACGTACCGCGTGAAAAAATTCAGCTCTGAACTTCCTGGCATGGAAAAGGTCCGCGCCCGCTTTATCGATCTGCTAAATGACAGACGTGAACATATTGCGCATCATGCCGTTGCGGCATGGGACAGTGCGACGCCCGAAGACCGCAAAGGCAACCTGAGCGCGGCTCAGGCGACGTTGCACCAGATTGCCGGCACTGCTGGATCGCTTGGCTTTGCCCCATTGGGCGACGCGGCCCGCGCCTGTGAAATCCGGATCATCTCGCATCTTGAAGAATCCAATGGCGCCCCGCAGCACTGCCCAAATGATCTGATCATCCAGCTGGATCAATTTGTCGAACAATGCCACGGTATTTCGCTGTCCTGACAGAGGGTCTATCATCCAGACAGACAAAAGGGGCCAATCAGGCCCCTTTTTTATGCGTGGTGTCGCGGTGCGCAGTCCGGGCCGCCCTTAGGCGACGATAAGTTCCATTGCGCGCTTGATCTGGTCGGTCAGCGTCATCGGATCGAAGGGTTTGCTGATCACTTCGGTGCCGCCATAGGCGCGCAATTCTTCGATGTCTGATTGCTGGGCGCGCGCGGTCATAAAAATCGCGGGGACCTCGGCCATTTGGGGTAATTTGCGCATATGCTCCAGCGTCTGACGGCCGGTCATGCCGGGCATCATCACATCCAGCAGCACAACATCGGGCGTATAATGCGCCAATTGTTCAAGTGCCGCCTGGCCGGATTCGCATTGAATAACAGAAAATTCGCCGGAAATTTCCAGCGCCATCATTGCGATGTCTCTAATATCTGGGTCATCTTCAACATGAAGTAATTTAATCATCAGCGTTCCTTTTTACGAGGCTTCGCGGAACTCTTCTTCACGTTGATCGCTCGCGTCTGTGCGCACGAAATGGGGAAGAACGAAGTAGAATGTCGTTCCCACATTTTCTTCCGTTTCAAAGCCTATAGTGCCTCCTAAACTTTCCACGATCGCTTTGCAAATACTCAAACCCAAACCGGTGCCACCTTTTGCAGAGCGATCCGAGTTTTCCAAATCAGCAAAGCGTTCGAAAATCTTGTGCTGGTCAGAAACCGGAATGCCCGGCCCTTCGTCTGTGACAGACACCCGCAGCTGGTTTTCCTGCTGGTGGACATCAACAATGATCTTGCCGTTTGGCTTGGAAAACTTGCAGGCATTCGACAGGAAATTGGTTAAAACCTGAATAATGCGGGTCGAATCTGTTTGCAGCGGGATCGGGTGATCAATGCCTGTGGTCTCCAGCTTGATGGCATAGCGCTGCTGCATCATTTCGGTGGCATGGTTGGTCTCTCTGATCAGTTCGGCCATGTCGGCATCTTGCAGATCAAAATCCATCCGCCCCGCCGAAATTTTTTCGAGATCCAGAATATCATTGATAATCAGTACCAGACGGTCGGCATTGCGGTGTGCAATTTCCAACAAGGCCAGGGCTTTGGGTGGCAATTCACCTGTTGCATTCGACAGCAACAGCCCCATTGATCCCTTGATCGAGGTCAACGGCGAGCGCAATTCATGGCTGACCATCGCGATGAAATCGGATTTTTTCTGCTCTTCGGCATGACGGTCGGAAATATCATTCAACATCACCAGGAACCGGTCTTCGGCGCTGTTGACCCGCAGAAACTTGATGCTGACAAGGAAAGGCACCCCTTTGAGACTGGTCTCAAAATGGGTCATCCCTTCGCCGGTTTCTTTCAATTCACGGCAGGCAGTGACAATCGCCTTGGCGCCGCGGTCTTTGGCCATCACATCACTAAGCGTTTTGGATTTGTAGCTGCGGTTGGTCCAATCGGTGCGGCGCATGGCGGCACGATTCATATAGGTAATCTTTTCGCTTTCCGCATCAACGATCCAGATGTCGTCGCGCAGTTCTTCCAGCGTGTCCATTGTCTCGTGTTCGGCCATCAGTTTTTTGGTGCGCGTGATGTCTGAACGGGCC
This sequence comes from Sulfitobacter sp., assembly GCA_047634585.1. Classification (GTDB taxonomy): domain Bacteria; phylum Pseudomonadota; class Alphaproteobacteria; order Rhodobacterales; family Rhodobacteraceae; genus Sulfitobacter. The sequence goes on from JBLIAN010000010.1 coordinate 94,578, forward strand.
GAAATCGAGCCGGTCCATTCACCACGTTCATTGAACAGCGGGATCACGGTTGTCTGGGTGAACAGCAGGCTGCCGTCTTTGCAGCGCAGCGGGGTCTCGCCCTGCCATGTTTCGCCACGGATCAGCGCCGCACGAATTTCATCGGCTTTGGTCTGGCCTTTGTCATTGCAAAACAGCTTTTTGACCGGATAGCCAATCAGTTCATTGCGCGAAAAGCCCGTCACATGCACCAGATGGTCATTCACTTCGGTCAGGACATGTTTGTTGTCAACGACGTTGACCATCAAATGCCGGTCAAGGACGTTCAGCCGTTGGGTCAGCGCCAAATTCGCGATCCGTGACTGTTTCCTGGCCGAATTACGGTGTAAAAGTGCCGGAATAAGGCCGGCAATGGCGATGGCTCCACCGATCGGGACAAAATAATCCGCGTGACCAGTTAAAAGTGCGGTTGCCCCTGCGTACCATCCGGTAGCAGCGACAGTGCCCGTTCCAAACGCCAAGGCGAAGTTATTGTTCGATGAAATGTCTGCCACAATAGCGTCCTCATGCTCAAATATGCACCGCGTGTTCTCTCAAATTCAAACAAGAACGGCTTTGCATTTCCGAAACATTGCACAAGGAAACTGGCAAGAATGTGGCGCACAGAGCCTTTTTAACGAAAAAGATTTAAATTTGGCCCTTAACCATGATTCACGATACGGGCCGAAACATATTCGGCAATCGTGGAAAGTTCGGTCCTTGATTTCTCAAGATTGGCGATCATCCGGCGATCCCGCAGTTGGTTGCCATCCGACGATAACCCGAGAATACGCACGTTCGGGGCGGATTGGCCGATGTCATCCAGAAAACGTGTGGCCGCACCGTCAGGACCGGCCCAATCCACGATCAACAGATCAATACCCCCACGGGCGATAATTTCACGGGCCTGTTCGACAGTGCAGGCATGGGTCACATCCGCAACGCCCGCCAGCCCGGAACGGACCACTTCGGCAAAATCAGAATCATCTTCCAGATGCAGCACCCGTGCCTTGCCCAATCGCTGCAGCGGTTTCACATTCGGGGCAAATCCTTGCGGGTCTTCTTCTGCTTCGGTCACAGGATAGGTGAACCAGAATACCGTGACCCCGCCCGGAACACTTTCAAAGCCGATCTCGCCGCCATGGCGCGAAATGATCTGTTTGGTGATGTTCAGGCCCAACCCCGTACCACCCTTGGCGCGGGTGTCAGAACTGTCGGCCTGTGAAAACGCCTGAAACATCCGCGGCTTGAAACTTTCGGGAATCCCGGCGCCACGGTTTTGAATATAGACAATGACCTTATCATCAATCCGTTCGGATTTGATCAAGACTTCGCTCTGCGCATCCGAATATTTACATGCGTTGGAGATCAAATTGGCAAGAACCTGTTTGGTCCGGCTGAAATCCGCGCTGACCGGCAGCGGGGTCTGGGGCAGATCCACACGAATGCTGTTGTTATGCGTGATCGCAAAAGGCGAAATTTCCTGAACCGCATCTTCGATCAAATCGGCCATATCAATATCCTGAAACGCAAAGTTCACTTCTCCGGTTGCGATTTTCTCAAGATCAAGGATGTCGTTCACAATCGTGGTCAGGCGTTCGGTGTTGGACATGGCAATATCAATCAGCCGGGTCTTTGACGCATCCAGAGCCTCGCCCCCCGTGGCCATAATAAGGCCCAAAGCGCCTTTGATCGACGTCAGCGGCGTGCGCAATTCATGGCTTACCGTCGAGACAAATTCATTCTTGATCTGGTCGATCTTTTTTTGATCGGTGATGTCGATGATCTGCGCGATAAAGTAATGTTCGTCCTTGTTGCGGTCATAGGCCCAAGAGATGTGGAACATGCCCCAGCGTTCAGTGCCGTTGGCATGGGTGATCTGGTGTTCGGCAGAATAAACATGGGTTTCATCGCCCCGCATCAAATCAGAAATTTCCGAATAGATCTTTCTGCGGTCCTCTTTGGCCATCAGATCCGGCATGCGGACCTTGTTCAACAAATGGGCCTCGTCATAGCCGCTCAAGGCGCAGAACGCATCATTCACCCCGACAAAATGCCCGCCCTGATCCATCAAAACCATACCGATCGGTGCCACCGCCAACACTTTTCGGAACCGCTTTTCGCTGACCTCCAGCGCACTGCGTGACTCGCGCAGCTCGGTGATATCCGACTGTGTCCCGATCATCCGCAGGGCTTTGCCCTCGGAATCCCGCTCCACGACAATCGCATCTGACCGCATCCAGCGCCATGTGCCATCGTCAAACCGCACGCGGTATTCAATGCTTGACCGCGGTGTTCTGCCTTCGATGCAATCCCGGTCCGATTGCTGCATCGGCGCAAGGTCATCCACATGCACACGTTCCAGAAAGGTGTCCTGAGGGCGTTGAATATCGTGATCCGGCGCGAACCCCATTATCTCGCGCCATGTATCGGTCACATCGGAGTCGCCGGTCCGCAGATCAACGTCAAAGACACCGATCCGCGCGCCTTCCAAGGCCTGGTCATAGCGGACTTTGGTAATGCGGGTTTCTTCACGCGCCGCAAATTCATTGGTCAGATCCCGCACAATGGCGGTGATCCGCATGGCCCCTTCAAAGGTTGTCCAATCGTTGCAATGCAAATCCAGCACCAAGGCCTGTCCATCGCGGGTCTGACCTGTGGCATTATATCCATGCGTTGCCGCCGTTGCATCGCTTGGTGTGATCAATGTGTCAAAAACCAAACCTTTGATCTGGGCGGCGGTATAGCCAAAACTTGCCAGTGCCGCCTGATTTGCAAACAGAATCCGGCGCTGCCCATCCAGAATGAAAACCGCCGTCACTGCATTTTCAACAACAGCGCGGTTTTCTTCTTCGCGGGCATTCACCTGACGTTCGCGCAGGCTGGCCAGTTCATGCCTTGCTTCGCTGCGAATGCGCATGCTGCGCACCGACACCATCAACAGCCCTGACAAAAGCAGACCACCCACCAAGATCGTCCAGGCCAAAGTATTGCTAAAGCCAGCATCGAATGCCGCGGTGCTTTCATAGGCAACGGTCCAGTTCTGGCCAAAAACCTCGATTGTGTAGACATTTGTGTACCCGCCGGAATCCACCGCTTCGCCGGTCTCGCTGGCATAGATCAAGGCATCTTTGTCTGCGGTATCGCCGTCATAAACGTTGAAATGATACACCACCCCCTGATTTGGGGTTAGATTGGTTAACAGGTTCCGCCCCACAAAAGCTGCATAGATCAATCCGTTGAATTCTGCGGTTTCGGGGTCCGGCTTGACCATCGGGTCGGCGCTGACAAAAAGCGGGCGCAGCAACAGAAACCCCGGTTCGCGGCTGTCTTCCTGAACCAGCAAAATCCGTGGCGTCAATTGTGGTGTCCCGGTTTCACGGGCACGTTTCACCGCCTTGAGCCGCCCCGCTTCAAAGGACACATCCAGCCCCAGCGCTTCGGCGTTCCGCCCGAAAGGTGAAATTCTGTTGATGATGAATTTTTCGGCATTCCCGGTCTCGGGATGAATTTTTAGGCGCGTTTCGCCAAGACCAGCCATCTTTTCAATCAGCGCCGTTTCCTCGCCCTCGACCACCGGCACGATATATCCTATCCCGCTGATGCCAGGCAGGTATTTTTCAATCTCCAGCTGGTCAACGAAACCGTCAAAATCACGCAGCGTCACCCGGTCGGAGGCATTAAAGAACGCGGCAGTGGCGTTCAAACTTTGCAAATAGGTGTCCATGCGCAACTGCAGCCGTTCGACGCTGTCTGTTGTCAAACGCCGGAATTCGGTGTTGGCAACATCGGCGTTTTCCCGAATGCTGTTAGCAAAGAGGCCGGCGGTCACCAGCATACATATGCCAACCAGCAGGATTTCCAGTTTGCGCAATTGATCGCACCTTGTATTCAGAGATTTCAGGGCTGTGCAGAGCTTCTGCTCGATCCACCTCCCTGAATCCAATCAAGTCAATTGTTTCTTTTTCTAGCCCTAGTTGATAAGTTGTATCAATCAACCAATCAATCAGTATTACAGATATGTTCGATCTTGACCTCCCCTTGCGGCACAGTGGCCGCATTCACTTATAGTCAGGTTAACAGATCAATGGGAATACCAGGCGGCAGGCGCCATTGCCGTTTGGGACCACAGCAACGCCCGGTGAAAACCGGCCGCTTTAACACCAACACGCACCAAAGGTTGCAACGCGGCGGGTGATCAATCGCACGTCTGGACAGTCAAAATACGGCTAGTTGCTGCGCACACCCACCCGCATCATCGCGGCTTGGGTCCGGTCGCCTTCGATCTCTAGGGTCGGCCCGACAGGAAAGGCGCTCATGCCGATCCGTTTCATCCAGCGCTGAAACACCGAGGGCACAATTCCGATGATATGGGAAATGCCCAATTCCTGCGCCGAAAGCGCCATTTGCTGCATCAGAATGGTTTGCACCCGATGCCGCCGTTCCGCGCTAACGTGATGCGATACAAACAGGCGCGTGGCCTCCCAGATGTGATCTTTGACCGGGGCTTCCATGAACAACAGGTCTTGGGGAATGTCAGGCAGCAGCCCCAACTGCGCGTCACGGATCATATAGGTATAGGCGCCACAGCGTGCCGTCGTGGGGGTCAGGCGGATACCGGCAAGGATCTCGCCATATTCATGCAACACCACACAGCGGCTGAGCGGCGTGTCATATTGGTCAAACTCCATCCCGTCCACTTCGGGCAGCTTCCAGCCCCGACCCACGATAAAGGTCTCGTGACGGGCGCGTAAATAATTGGTGAAAAGTTCACCATGCAGATGCAGATTATGGATCGAAATGGTGCTTGAACGAATATGCCCGTCGACAACAACCGGACCATCGTCTAAACGGGACCGGACAGAAGTGCGGCCCGAATAAGGCAAAACCTCGTGCATCACCGCTGGCAGATCTGGCTGCGCCAGTTCTGGAAAGACCCTTTGGGCCTTAGAATATTGCGATATTCGCTTCTCCGCCGTCACGCCAAATGCCGCCCTGTCTCCTGCATAGCGCCTTTGGGTTGCGCCTTATAACCTCATTCACGCCACAATTGCACCTTAGTTACATGTTTGTCTAGCTGCTAAGTGGTGAGTGCGGTTGCATTTTTATGAGTAGTGCCGCGAAACAACAGATTGGCTCACGACAATGAACGGGATTGGGCATGAAATGAGAGTAGCACAGCGACATCGCGAGGCAGAGATGCTGACCCATCAGCTGAAAGACTACGCTAAGGCGGGTCTGAACCTGTTCTGGCAACGCCAGACCATTTTTGGCTCTGCTCTCCTTTTAGAAGCTTACTATTTTAGTCCGATGATGGCAGTGCTGACCCTGGTGATGATCACCATCAGTGAATCCTATGATTTTATGACGTTCCGCCGGATCATGACCCTGGATGAAGCGTCGCCGGACCGCCGGGTCTTTTTCAGCCTCATGCAGGTTCAGATCGGCACGATCATGAGCGCGGGCATCATTGCCTTTTTTGCGTTGTCTATTTCCTTTGCACAGGGGCCGACCACGCATTTCATGCCGTTGTTCTTTTTGTTTGCAGCCGCCCTGTTTGCCGCCATGAACAACCATCAGGTGCTGTCACTGATTGTGATGCGTCTGCTGATCTATGGCGTGACTTTCCTGTTTATCCCGATCTGGGATCTCTGGCAGACCGGCGCGCCGCTCAAATCCGAACTCTGGGCACAGTTCTTTACCAGCATCTTTGTGGTCTATTTCATCATCGACTGTTCGCGCATCTACATGAAATTCTACGAACGCAACCGCCAGCAGTTGCAGAAACTGCAGATCGAACATGAAACCACCAAAAACGCCCTGCGCTCCAAATCCGAATTTCTGGCCACAATCAGCCATGAATTGCGCACACCGCTGACCTCTGTGAAAGGCTCGCTTGATCTGGCCTGCGCAGGGGCGCTTGGCCCGATGCCCGAAAAGTTGCAACATGCGCTTGGCATCGCCCAACGCAATGCATCACGCCTGCATGCGCTGATTGCCGAACTGCTGGATCTACAGCGCATCGAATCGGGCAAGATGTCATTTGATTTCGAAACCGTAAAAGCCGAAGACGTGATCCATCGCTGCGTGGCGTCGCTGGAACCCTATGCAGAAGGGTTTCACGTCACCTATAACGTGAAATCCCTACCCCAGAATGTCTATCTGAAAGCCGATGAAGCACGGCTGGAACAGGTCCTGACAAACATGTTGTCCAATGCCGCCAAGTTTTCTTTTGAGGGCGGACAGGTCGATGTGTCGATGCGGGCCACCAATGACCACCTGCGGATTTCGGTCTGTGACCGTGGCATCGGCTTGGATCCTTCGGACAAGGACAAGGTGTTTGACCGCTTTAGCCAGCTTGATTCATCCGACCAGCGCCGCGCCGGCGGCACCGGGTTGGGCATGAACATTTCGAAAAAGATTGTCGAAGCCCATGCCGGAATCATTGATTTTGAACCGAACCCCGACAAGGGCACAACGTTCTTTGTCGAATTTGACCGCGTTGCGATGCCACGTGAATTGATCCGCGCCGAGGCAAGCTGACAGCGGCGCGGCCCTGCCCTTTCCAGACACCCTTGCCCACCGCCCGATAAAATCAGGGCGGTTTACGTCGTGATGATGTCCAGTGAATCAAGTTCGGTCAACTCAGCCTCGATTCTGGCGGCCAGCGTCAACAAATTCACAACCTGTTGTTCAGGGATCAACGTCGCAAAAGAAAACGCCACGTCTTCGACCAGACGTGCCGCCAGCAGCAACCCTTCGGTGGACAGCAACGGCTGGGCAGGGGCATCGCGATCCGCGCGGCCTTCGGCCAAGGCCGCTTGCTGTGCTTGCAAGGCCCTGCTGTATAGGGAAATGCGTTGTGATTTGAATGTTTTCAGATCAACAACCGCCGATCCCGCATCCGCCGATGTATCCGACGTCCGGTCCGTCATACCCGCGTCCTCTGTGCAAGTCCCCCGCTACATGTTTAGGCATCAGTTGGATATTTCACAAGGAAAAGAATGGATTACGTCAGATTTGCGACATGCCTTACCCTAGGCAAGGTATGGTCCGCTTTATACAATCAAAGGCTGTTGGCCCTGGCTTTTGGTCCGCAATCAGAGGAAATCCAGCGCCTTAACCCCTTGACCACAATGATGTACCCGCGGGGACACGCCCGCCTTGGCCGCCGCACGGGTCAGCAAAGTGTCGTTCCGGCGCATGACCCTATGTTCGGGCATGTCGTCGCCCTGCCACACAACGTATTTCCGGCCCTGATCCAGCACCGTCAGGTTGATATTGGTGATGCCACGACCCGGCGCCTCTATCTGTTGCGGGGTGCGAAAACACGGCGGGGCGCGCACAAGCCTTTCAATCTTGGGTGAAAAATGGTTTCCCCGCCATAGAGCGGCCGTTTTTGATCGGTGACAAAGGTGCAGATCTTTCGATCCGGCCCCAAACGCGCGTTGATTGTCAGCGATGCCCTGCCCGATGCGATGCGATGCGCCCCGCCGGAGAACAGCAGTTTGATCTGCTACTGGTGCCTTGATCCTAGCCACGGTGCAGGGTTTGCAACGCCGCCGCCGCCTGTTGCAGGACCGGCAAAAAGCGCAGCAGCCCGCTTAGGGGGTGGCGCTGGATCGGGGCATGGACCGAAATCGTCGCCATCAGGCGGTTTTGCGGCCCCAAGATCGGCACTGCCACTGCCGCCATACCCGTCATGAATTCTTCGTTGTCACTGGCATAGCCACGTTCCCTGGAGCGCAGCAATTCTGCGCGCAAACGATCCGCATCAGTAAAGCTGCGGGCCGTATGTGGCGTCAGCGGGTCGGCATTGAGAAAGGCATCAAGGGTTCTGCGCCGCAGGGAAGACAGGTACATCTTGCCACTGGCGGTGCAATGGAACGGCACCTGTGTGCCAATTGGCAATTGGATGCGCAGCGGCCATTTGGTTTCGACACGGTCCAGATAGGTCATGCCTTCGCGGTCGGGGGTGGCCAGATTGCAGGTTTCGCCAATTTCATCGGCGGCGCGTTTCAGGATCGCCAGACGTGCGGTGCGCAGATGTTGGGATGAAATCGTATTGATTCCCAAGAGCCGCAGCCGCGCCCCCGGCCCATAAGACCGGCCATCCAGATCACGTTGCAAGAATCCCTCGGCTTCGGCAGTTTGCAACAATCGATGCACCGTGGGTTTGGGCAGGCCCAGCTTGTCCATCAAATGTGCGGGTTTCACCGCAACACCGCATTGCGCGACCTCCTCCAACAGCGCCAGCAGACGCAGATTGGTCGGGATCGGGCTGTCTTTTGCGGGTGGTGCGTTGTCAGGCATAAACCGTTCTTACCCTTGGGGCCGCAGGATCAGCCCTGCAAGATATGTCACGGTATAACCAAGCCGCTAGGCTTTGGGAACGTCTGTCGCGGCGGGCAGAACCAGCGTAAAGCCAATGCCACGCATGTGATCCGGCAAGGGCGACGTGATGCGCAGGGTAGCGCCCGATTGCGTGCAGATCATGCTGACAATGGACATGCCCAATCCAAAACCGTCTTTGGTTTTGGATTGCCGGACATGGCGGTGCTGGATCTGTTCCACATCCTGTGGCGACAGGGGCGCGCAATCATTGGAAATGGTGATTTCGCCCACAACACGCGCATCCAGTTCAATCATGCTGTCCGGCGGGCTGTGTTTCAGGGCATTGTCGATCAGGTTTGACAACATGATTGCCAGGGCATCCGCGTCAATCGTGCTGGCAAAGCGGCCCTCGGGCGGGTGGCAGCGGATGCGGCCCTGCGCATCGGGGCGCTGCACGGCTTCCTTGAACAACAGCGCCGTTACCACATTGGCATCCATCGCGGTTTCAGACGCGCCCAAGCCTGATTGCGCCCGAGAAAATTGCAACAGACGTTCAACAAGATGGATCAGCCGCTTTAATCCGGTTTCGATTTCCCCGGCCCTGCCCAGCAATGCCGCATCCGTTGTGCCCGCTTTCAGACGTTGGGTATGGGCCAGCGACACCGCCAGCGGCGTGCGCAATTCATGGGCGGCATTGGTGGCAAAATCACGTTCCGCCTGCAGCGCCGCCCCCAGACGCGCCATCAGATCGTTGATGGTTTCGGTGGCAGGGGCCATTTCCAGAAACGTCAGCGCCGGATCAATCGGCGCAAGATCGTTTTCGTTCTTTTCACGGATTGTATCGCTAAGATCGGTGATCGTGCGCTGCACATAACGGATCGACAGGCGGATCACCACAAAAGCGATGACCACCAGAATAAACATGCTCAGCGCGATGCCCAACAGGCTGTCTCTGACCGCCTCGTTGCGTTCCAAAAGCGGCTCGGCGATGATGATCCGGCGGCCCTGGGCATCGGCACGGGTGGAAAAGTACCGATACGCGGCAGTGTCGCGATAGCCAAAATCACCAAGCACACGATGATCCAGCCCCGCAGGCATGTGATTGGATTTGGCAAGGACGCGGCCCTGTGCATCCACCATCCAGAAGGATGCTTTTTCTTCGGGGTTGAAATCCGGCCCTTCGATTTCGTCCAGCGGGTCAATTTGGGACAATGGATCAAGGTCGAAATTGGCGGACATCAGCGGCAACAACAGCTCCGCTTTGCTTTGCAGGGACAGATCAAGCAGTTCGTCATATTCCAGCTTGACGATATAGACCGACAGGGATGTGCCCAGCAGAAACGCCAGCGAACAGCCAAACAGCAAAGGGCGGATCAGCGATTGCGCGAGGCTTTTGTTGGCGGGATTCATTTGGCGATACTATAACCAAGGCCGCGATGGGTCACGATAACATTTTGCCCCAGTTTCGAGCGCAGGCGGCTGACATGGGCCTCGATCGAATTGCTTTCGACTTCTTTTCCAAAGGCATAGAGCGATTCTTCGAGCTGCGATTTTGGCACGATCACGTTGGCACGGCGCAGCAGGCATTCCATCACGCCCCATTCTGTCGGCGTCAGGGCCACGGGCACACCATCACGGGTGGTCTGGCGTAGTTTCATATCAAATTCCAAGGCGCCGACCTTGAGGATATTGGATGCATTTTCAAACTGCCGCCGTGTGACTGTGGCAATGCGGGCCGACAGTTCCTGTAGATCAAAAGGTTTGATCACATAATCATCCGCGCCCAGTTCCAACCCTTTGATCCGGTCGCTGACCTTGTCCCGCGCCGACAGGATGATGACGGGGGTATATTGCGCCATTGTGCGGACTTTTTTCAACACGGTGATGCCGTCGCCATCGGGCAATTGCAGATCCAGCAGGATCAAATCATAGCTCAAGGTCCGTACCGCCGACAGCGCCTCGTCTACGGTTTGGAACCAGTCACAGACATTGGCCTCCGAGATCAGATGTTCTTCGACTGCGCGGGCCAGCGCGGCCTCATCTTCAATCAACAATATACGCATGTTTGCTTCCGGTTCGGGTATGATGGTGGTGGTGACAAGGGTCATCCCGCAGTGCGTTTGCTGTGCAGCACACAAAACGGGATCGACGCCAGATATAGGATATTCCCAAGGCATAGGGTTTGCCAAGGATAGGTCACAATGGAAATCACCATCATCGCCGCGCCGATGAACACCCAAGGTACAAATGCCCGCGAAATCCGCAGATGTTTGATCGAAAGGGTCGGTACTGTGCTGATCGCCAGCCCCCCGACCGCAACCACATAAAGCGACACGATCACGCCATGTTGGGTCATGTCGAACCAGCCCAACTGACGCAGAAAGGCAGGCATCAAGGCCAGACAGGCCAAGGCAGGGGCCGGCACACCGGTGAAATACTTTGCCGGCGTGTCACTGTCGTTCAGGCCCAGATTGAACCGCGCCAGCCGCAGCGCACAACATAGCGCCAGCACCAGACAGGCAAACCAGCCCAGATTGGCAAATTCTGTGTTCAGAAACAGCGCGCAATACAGCAGTAACCCCGGCGCGATGCCGAAGTTGAAGAAATCCGCCAGCGTGTCCAGTTCGGCACCAAAGCGGGTGGCGGCATCCAGATAACGCGCCATTTTCCCGTCCAGCGCATCCAGAAACGCCGCCAGAACAATCAGGCCCAAAGCCGTCGCAAAATGGCCTTCGATGCTCATCCTGACCGAAGTAAGCCCGGCACAGATCGCAAAGGTCGTGACCATGCTGGGCAGGATATGGCGCAGATGCACAGGTTTGGCGGGTTTTTTGGGGGCGCGGGCCGTCGCAGCGGCGCGGGTTTCAGGCGGGTGCATTTTATCCATCACGCCCCCAGATGCCCGATCAGCACAAACCCGACAAACACCCCCGCCCCCAGCAGGCAACACATCACCGCCAAAGACCCTAGATCCTTGGCATTTTTGGCAAACAACTGCCAATCGGGGGCCAGATGATCGACGATACATTCGATAGCTGTATTCAACGCCTCGACCGCGACCAGCCCCAGAAACAACCCCGTCAGGATCAACATCTCCGCCACCGGAACACCCAGCGCGACAAAGCTGCCCAAGGCCACGACAAACAGCAAAACCTCATGACGGAATGCGGTTTCCTGCCACAGCCGTGCCAGCCCGCCAAAGGAATAGCTGGCTGCGGCAAAGATATGGGCGATGCCCGTCACCGGCTGTGGCTTAGGTGGTTGTGTTTGCATGTGTTCACTCATTTTTCGGCAACCATCTGGGGGCTGTCGCAGCCTGCAAAAATATCCAGTTTCGGCTGATAGGCCTCTGTTTCAACGCGCATCATACCCAACACTGAATGGAACAGATTGTCATGGCTCAGTGTCGCATCCGATTTGCCACGCAGGCAATCACCGCTGAATCCCATTTCCTGTTTGAAGACATCTGACAGCCACAGGATCATCGGCACTTTGGTCTGTTGATCAGGGGCCATGAAATAGGGTGATCCATGCAGATACAGCCCGCCTTCGCCAAGAGATTCACCGTGGTCGGACACATAGATCAGTGACGTCACCAAACTGCTTTGCTGGTCCAGCAGATCAATGGTCTGGCTTAGCACATGATCGGTATAGGCAATGGTATTGTCATAGGCATTGGTGATTTCCTGTGGTGTACAGTTTTTGAATTCCGCGGTGCGACAGGCAGGGGTGAATTTTTCGAAACGTTGTGGATAGCGCAGATAATAGGTTGGCCCGTGACTGCCGATCTGGTGCAGGACCAACACGGTATCTTCGGTCACCGTAGGCAGAAACCCTTTGAGTTTCTCAAGGAAAATCCCGTCATCACATTCCCCGGCGCTGCAGAATTCGGCGTTGTCGGAATGGGTCAGCGATGTCACGGGCAGGCGGGCGGCCACGGCCTTGTCCCCGGTGTTATTATCCCACCATTGCACGTTGAACCCCGCGTGATGCAGCACATCCAGCAGGCTTTCGGTTGAGACACCTTTCTTGAACGAATACTGATCGCGGGTGTATTTCGAGAACATGCAGGGCAGCGACGTCGCCGTCGCGGTGCCACAGGAACTGACATCGGTAAAATTCACAATGTCACGTTTGGCCAGTTCGGGGTTGGTCGGCACGTCATAGCCATTGAGGCTAAAGTTCTGGGCACGCGCGGTTTCACCGGCCACGATGATGGTCAGCCGCGGCTTGTGGGTCAGATCATAAACCGGCCCCTTGCGCGCATCCAGTCCCAGTGGCGCCACCACCACATCAAAACTGCTGGCCATCATCTTGGCATAGCGGATCGCGGCGACAATCGGCGCACCGGGTTGAAAGCTGCTCATGTAATCTTTGCGTTCGCGCAGCACCGAGGCATAGGTCTTGTAATGCGACATCAACAGGCCTGCCGCCAAAGCGATGCACAGCACTGGAACCAAAACCGGAGACACCACTGCCACCCAGATTTTCTGTGGTTTCAACCGCACAAAAACCAGCATCAGCGCCGCAGGCAACACCCCGAACACCAAGACATGCAAGACAAAGGCCCCCGTCAGCAGATGTTTGGATTCGGTTACTGTCGTGGTTGCCACGTTCTGGATCATGTCGCGGTCGATCACCACGCCCAATTTATCCATATAATACGAGGTCACAGCCCCCAGCACCAAAGTGAACGCAAGAAAAGGTTTCATCAGATAGGGCAGGTTGAACATCGCAAAGAACGCCAGTGTCAGCAGGAACACCGCACCGGTAAAAACCGCCAATTGCACGAAATTTGTACCGAAAATTTCAAAACCCTTGCCCCAGAACGTGATGTTGAAGGCCACAAAGGCGTATAGGATGACAAGACTTGCCAATGTAAGCGGCGCGCAGGAAAATCGTGTTTTTTGCACTTTACTTATAATGGCTTGCAGGTTTTCAGGGGCAGGCATCTGGCACTCCGACTGGCTATGATGGCGCCTTTGATCACCTCAACCTTACGAAAACCTTACGGCGCCTGACGGCGCTTTTGACCGGCCGGGCGTTGGGCCCGGACCCAAACAAACGCGCCTGCCCAATTGGCCCCGCGCACCGGGGGCAAAAACAGTGAAAAACCCGGCCTTTCGCCCTTGCTCCTGTGCACTCTTGCCGATAAACGGGTCAGCGGAGATGTGGCCGAGTGGTCGAAGGCGCTCCCCTGCTAAGGGAGTAGGCCCGGAAGGGTCTCGAGGGTTCGAATCCCTTCGTCTCCGCCATATCACATATTTGTTTGATTTGAATGGGCCGCTTTGAGCGGCCTTTTTCTATTGTTTACTTGTATTTAGGCCTGCCTGTTGATTTCGTTGGATTTCCTTCGATATCAGTCGTATCGTTCTGTTGAGTGGTATGAATTGTGGTATTTCTGAATGGCGCTTTCTGGAAAACTGACAAAGAAACTGGTCGAGAATCTCGGCGCTGGGCGGCATGGCGATGGCAATGGGCTGTATCTGGTTGTTGATCCTTCAGGCGCGCGACGTTGGATCGTGAGGGTGGTGGTCAAAGGGCAGAAGAACAAGAAAGGCGCGCCGTTGAGGACAGACTTTGGTTTGGGCGGTGCGGATATTGTCACGCTCAATCAGGCGAGAGAACGTGCGCTGGAGTATCGACGCATGGCCAAGCAGGGGCTGAACCCAAGGTTTAATGCGCGCCAAGAGATGCCAACTTTTGAAGAGGTAGCGCAGCAGGTCCATATTGACCGCATGCCAACGTGGAAAAATGCCAAACATGGGGCACAGTGGATCAATACTCTGCGGGATTATGCCTTTCCAAAAATTGGCCGCATGCCCATCGACAGTATTGATCAACCGGAAGTGTTGATGTGCCTATCACCGATATGGACGGAAAAGCACGAGACGGCACGGCGGTTGTCACAACGCATTAAGATCGTGTTGGATGTCGCTAAATCAAAGGGGTTTCGATCCGGTGAGAATCCCGTCACAGCCATTAAAGATGCGCAGGTGTTGCCTAAGGTAAAGGCGAAGCCCAAACATCATATGGCGATGCGGTGGAAAGACGTGCCCAGGTTTTTTGCCAATCTTAAAACCAAAAACGCTATGTCGGCCAATGCGCTGATGTTTACCTGTCTGACCGGGTCACGAACTGGAGAGGTTTTGGGGCTGCGCTGGGCAGAGCTGGACTTTGAGGATCGCCTTTGGGTCTGCCCTGCGGAGCGCATGAAGACCGGCGAGGAGCACCGCGTGCCCCTGACTGATGAAATGTTGGCCATCATAGAGCCTCTGAAAGCCATGCAGTCCGAGTTTGTGTTTGAGGGGCAGAAACGCAATCAGCCGCTTTCGAACATGTCTATGCTCATGCTTTTACGTCGCATGCAGGTGGAAGGCGTTACCGTTCATGGTTTTCGCTCGACTTTCCGAGATTGGGCGGCGGAAGAAGCCAATGCGCCGCGTGAAGTGGCTGAGAAGAGCCTCGCCCATTCGGTGGGCTCAGATGTCGAGCGGGCCTATGCGCGTTCCGATCTCTTGGAAAAGCGCCGCGTGCTGATGCGCATGTGGTCGCAATACGTAACATCCCGGTGCAATTAGAGAGGGCGAGAATGGAAATAGTAGTTATCAATGAACCGGAATCACGCTGCCTCGAGCTGTTTCGCATGGCGTTGAGTGAAAGCACCCACGATGCGAGGACGGCCGCTATCACGGTCATGAAGCACGAGGTTGTGAGTCTGGGCTTGGATAGCTTCCCTATTGGATCTGGAAAGACCTCTGGAGGGAAGAACTCGCCAGAGTTCGTGCAGTGGGTCGCGGAAACATCTCGGGACCGATATGAAGCTGCTCACGAATTTTCTGCTATCGCACGGCGGTATGAGGCCAGAAATGAACGGAAGCTAAATATTGCTGAAGAAGTGGGAAAGCGGGTGTGGGATTCCATTCAAGCTCAAGAATTCAAAGGGCTTCATGTTGCGGGCGGCATATTGGAGAAGGTTCGCAAGATTGCCAAACAAGAAGGTATACAAGGGGCTCGGGACAAAGATGTTTTGAGCAGGACTTGGGTGACTTACCGTGGTGTTGTTCATCTGGGTATGGCCATGGACTACTGCGAAGATAATCCAGGAAAAGGACTAAAAGTGTTGGATGTGGCGGAACGATTCCGCCAAGGCCTAAGCCAAGGATTCCCTAAGAAGACAACGAAATCGTATGTGTCAGATTCGGATCAAATATCTTTTCGTTTTATATCAAATACTTAACCTATCCGATTTGCAGATCGGATACTATTTCTCTCTCTAACTCAGGCTCACTTGATTCGTCGTAATTCAAAACGACGAAAGGAAAGTCAGTCGTGCCGAACCTGTTTGAAAACGACCGTAACTATGTCCTGGGAGACCCTGAGCTCGATTTGTTTGGGCCGCGCGAAAAGCTCGCACAATGGCGGCACAAAAACACGGGACCCGCATATTACAAAATTGGGCGAAAGGTGGTTTATCGCGGTTCTGATCTGAACGATTGGCTTGAGGCGAACCGTGTTGAACCCAATCAAGGTTCGGAAAGCTAATGTGGGGCCGCGTTAGAAAGCAGGCCATCTTAGGCGCTAGATGCGGCGCAATTGGCGATGCGCCATGAGCCGGTCATACAAGGGCATAAAGCTCAAGAAAAACCGCGTCTATTCCGGCGCAGATCTTCAGCGCATTTTTAGCGTGAGCGCAAACACGATTTCTAATTGGGTTAAGGGGGGCCTTACAGCATCTGATAGGCAGCGCCCATATCGGTTTCGTGGCGGGCAGGTGATGGAATTTTTGAATGCCCGCCGGGAGCGCGCAAAGACAAAGCCTCGCTTCGGTGAATTTAAGTGCGGTGTATGCAAAGCAGCAGTGTTCGCCGAAGTGGAATCCCTGCGCTTAGGACCAGCCAAGAATGGTGCTAAAATGGGTAGGGGGATGTGTTCAGAGTGCGGTGGCCACATTCGTAAGTTCGTTTCTGACGCCGATTTGGTGGTTTTTGAGAGGCTTCGTGATCCCAATTCGACCTTTTCGAAGAACCGACATGGGCGTTTCCGCGACAGTGATCTGTTGCGCCACTTGTTCGAGACAACCGTGGCGCGCTGTATCGCAGACGGTCTCGTGAGTGGCCAAAGATTTGCGGCAGA
>JBLIAN010000011.1:0-109386 GCA_047634585.1 Sulfitobacter sp.
CATGCGCCAGCAATGTTTCCAGATCACAGCGGTGCGACGATGTCGAGGTTACAAAAGTCAGCAACGCCAGCCCCACATCCGGCCCCCATGCCGCGATCATGTCTTCATCCTTGACCCAGAAATCACCTTGCCGCATCGGCACGGTTTCCAAAGTGTATCCCAAACGTTCCTGCATCCCGTTCAACAAGAAATGCAAAGACGGAAAACAATCCGCCGCCACCAGAACCCGCTTGCCGCGCAGATGTTCCGCAGGCAGGCCGCCCAAAATCGAAAACAGCCCAGTGGTGACGTTTTCGGCACTGGTCAATGTGCCTTGGGGCGCATCAATCAAATCGCGCCACAGATCCAGAAACACTGCCCGTTCGGTTAACACATCGGGCCATTGGCCATCATCCATCGCCCCCCATGTTTGCGAAAACCGGCCAAAGGCCGCGGCCATATCTGCCGCTTTCTGGGGGTATTGGCCAATAGAATGGTACAGGAAATAGGCGGGATCGGTGTCAGTTTTGGTCATGTATCGTCTCTAAATAGGGTTATTTTCAGCATAAGTCTTGAAGAACGCCAGGTAGGCTTTGTCTGGGTCCCGCGCGGGCGGTTTGCCTGCCGCCCATGCCCGCCATTCGCCTTCAACAAAGTAAATATCATATCCGGGAAACCGCAATTTCGCGGTCTCATAAGTTTCGGATCGCAGCGCAGCGCCTTTGCCCTCCAGCCAACTGGGGCGTGGCCGCATCGCTTCGGTTTTGGCATTCACCCGTTCCTTGCGCCCCACCGAAGCAAATTGCAATTCACGTTCCACCTCCGCCTCCCCGCCCGCATCCTTGCGCCACCAGCGCAGTTCAATATGGGTCACACGGCGGCCGGTTTTGATCGGCTCCACCTCAACAATATAATCGCTAAGCGCAGAGACCTCTTCAATCGCCGGATCAATTGCCCGCAATTTCAGGTTCGACCACGAGGTCAATTTGCCCTTTGGCACCCCCAGGACGCCGCGCATGTCTTCGAGGCTGAATTTTTCGGAGGACCGCCAGCGCAGATTGCCGCGTTTTTGCACCATCTCATAGAGCGTCAGCGCATATTTTGACGACAGCGCAAACATCACCTCGCGTTGCAGCCGCGCAAAGACCGTGCTGTCCTTGATGATCCGGCGCAGCCGCTGTGGAATTTCATATTCCAACAGCCCGTCACGCCGCGCGGTTTCTACGTTGCCGCCCAACAGTTGCACGCGTTCAATCGCCGGTTCCCCGTCACGCATCACCTGCACTTTGACAATCGACGCCATCAAACGTTCGATCGACGCCCCGACCCGATCATTTGAATTATGCGATCCGCGCAGGTCGGACTTTGAAATCACATGGGTGACAGGTTTCTCGATCGCATCCCAGGCATTCTCCAAAAGCTGATTGTATATCCGCCGGTCCGCCAATGTCAGTGGCGTCACCTCAACCAGATCAACCAGTTCACCGGGTTTGACCAGGGTCTGCGCATTCGGGCGCGCATCCACAGTGCGATAGGCTTTGCTCATCTGTCTTGTCTTACCCGAAATTCTTACATTTGTTGTTCACTGCAGGTAAGTTAACATGAAGATCCTGCACCGTCTATCACCCAATTTGTAAGTTATGCATTGCCCCGATTCGCGTTGTATGATTCGCAAACCCCTTGTCTATATGACGATTATAGCACGTCACGCCGCCCCTCTATCAGCCACCCGAAACGTAAGAATAAGCCGGCAACCTATCTGTAAGGGGAATCGCCCCTGAACGTAAGTCTACCCCTCCCCAAAGGTTGTTCAAGTCTTCCCATTATGTAAGGGTTAGACACTGATACGCCTTGTTTCATTGGGCTTTCGTCCCCTTGAACACTGAACACTAAGAATCCAGAACCAAAGGTGTTTTTTAATTTGGGTTTTTGGGGATAAGTTCCCTGATAATCACGCTGTCTGATCCACAGGCAGGCAAACACTTACTTTTCGGGTGAAACCCCCGTAAATTGCCGTTATTCCATTGAACCAACGTCTAATATCCAGAGATCAGGGCACCAACCCGAGATTTCCGGCTTTTCCGTGGTTTTCCTGAAATATTCGCACTTGAGCGCTGCGCCACAACAGTCCATGATTCAGAGGACAACAATATGAGGCACCTATGCAGCAGCCCGTTCTTCCCCCCGTAACCCTAACCGAACTTGCCAATCTCAGCGATCGCGCCGCAACCGTCATTGAACGCTTGCGCGAACGCATCTATGCCCCCGGTGTCGCCAAATCGCTGGACCTGCGGTTTAATGTCCGTCGCGCCGCCGAAATGGTCGGGCGTAGCGATAAATTGCTCCGCGATGCCGAGGCCGATGGCCGTTTACCCCCCCCTGACAAAGACCCGGATTCAGGCCGGCGCAGGGGCTATAGTCTTGCGCAGGTTAACACGATGCGCGAAGTGTTTGGCACCCTGCCCCACCGCAAACCCGATGATCCGGCAACGGTGCTGGCGATCCAGAACTTCAAAGGCGGTGTTGGGAAATCCACCATGGTTTGCCATCTGGCGCAATATCTCGCACTCAAAGGCTATCGTGTCTGTGTCATTGATTGTGACAGTCAGGCCAGCACCACCTCGATGTTTGGTCTGAACCCCGATGTTGATGTCGATGAGGACGACGATACGCTGTATCCGTTTTTTCGCCACGGTGGCCCCAGCAGCCTGCATTATGCCTTGCGCGCCACCTATTGGCCGGGGATTGCGCTGATCCCGGCCAATCTTGGACTGTATGATGCGGAATATGAATTTGCCGCACGTATGGCCCGCGACAGCAGTTTTGTTCTGGATCGCCTGCGGTCCGGTATCGAAAGCATCAAGGATAATTTTGATGTGATCCTGCTTGATCCGCCACCTGCCCTTGGCATGTTGTCGCTGTCCGTGCTGCGGGCCGCCAATGCATTGGTGATCCCTGCGCCGCCCAACAATATTGATTTTGGCTCCACCGCGCATTTCCTGAAAATGATGGGCGCCACGTTAGAAGAGCTGGCCCGTGCGGGCGGCGCGCGTGATTATTCTTTTGTTAAAATTCTTGCGACAAAGATGAATGACGCGAAATCTGCGCATCAAGCGATCAAACGCATGATGGAAGCGGTCTTTCCGATGGATATGATGACGGCCGTCCTCAAGGATTCCGCAGAAATCGACAATGCCGCCGCCAATCTGTCGACGGTTTATGAACTTACCGGTCCCGGCACCCGGACCGAAACCCATAAGCGCTGTCGTGCCTATCTGGATGCGGTGAATGCGGAAATCGAATTGTTGATCCGTAAAACCTGGCCCAGCCACCACAGCGCCCTGCGCAAGGAAGGTTTGCTATGAGCAAAAAACACGATGCGATTTTTGATGATGTACTCTCCGGGCTGGATGGCCCCACCGCAACGCCGGAACGTGCAAATGCGCGGTTCCTCAAGCGCTCTACCTCAATCGGAGAACGCATGTCGGGCGAGATGCAGGAAAAGACCCTATATCAGGTTGATCCGGCGCGTTGCCGGATGTGGGCCCGCCACAACCGCGATTATGCGCTGCTGACCGAAGACAATTGCCGCGACCTTATTGACGGGATCAAGGCGCAGGGACAGCAGGAATTTCCAGCCATTGTGCGCCGTGTCACTGGCGAGGAACATGAATTTGAGGTCATCTGTGGTGCGCGGCGTCACTTTGCGGTCAGCTGGCTGCGCGCCAATAACTATCCGCAGTTTCGTTACCTGATCGAAGTCCGCGATCTCACGGATGAAGAGGCGTTTCGCCTTGCCGATATTGAAAACCGCGACCGCGAAGACATCTCGGATTATGAACGCGCCGTCGATTATGCCGAG
This sequence comes from Sulfitobacter sp., assembly GCA_047634585.1. Taxonomy (GTDB): domain Bacteria; phylum Pseudomonadota; class Alphaproteobacteria; order Rhodobacterales; family Rhodobacteraceae; genus Sulfitobacter. The sequence continues at coordinate 3,842 of JBLIAN010000011.1, forward strand.
GCAATCCGTCTTTATTATGACGGGTCTCAAAAGGCGATGGCAGAAAGGCTTGAGGTAAGCCCGCCGTGGTTGTCTCGATATCTGGTTCTGGCAAAAATGCCCGAAGAAATCCTGAGTGCTTTTGCCAGTAAACGTGACATTCGCGAACGTCATGCGCGGGCCCTGAAGCCGCTTTTGAATGCGCCCGATCAGGCCAATTCGGTATTGGAGGAAGCAGCTTTCATTACGGGTGTGCAGATGCGGGCGGCGAAGGGGCAGGGTGGATATGTCGAAGCGGCAGACGTGTTCAAGCGCCTAAAAGCAGCGGGAAACCCCAAGCCGAAAACGGCAAAAGCCAAGACAGGTACAGTGTATCGCCGCTCGCTGGGCGAGGCAGGTATTATGGTCAAAAAGCAAGGTAAACAGATACAGATGGAATTTGACGCGAGGCTTTCTGACGGGTCTTTGCGAGCCGCTTTTGAGCAATTTCTCAAAGCGCGCAAAAATTGAGTTGCCCATGGGCAATCTGAAATTTCCGATTTAATTTCAGATACTTACGAATTATCTCGGGGTGAAAAAGAAAATGGAGGCTGCTAGCCCCCATTTGTATATCTCATTGATAATAAATGTATTTTTAGAAATTGCCCATGGGCAACTCAATCCCAGGGTTGATAAGGGTCAGGCAGGGGGATCGCGCTTAAAAGTTCTTGTGTGTAGGCTGATTGCGGCGCATCAAAAAGGGCAGCGGCGGCAGATTCCTCGACGATTTTGCCGTGGTGCAACACGAGAATTCTATTGCACAACCGTCGGACCACCGAGAGATCGTGGCTGATGAATCCAAGTGTAAGCCCCAGTTCACGCACCAGATCTTCCAGCAGGTTCAAGACCTGTGCTTGCGAAGAAACATCCAGCCCCGAGACAATCTCATCGGCTAGAATGAATTCAGGGCGCAGGGCGATGGCACGGGCTATGCCCACGCGTTGGCGCTGGCCGCCCGACAATTCATGGGGAAAACGTTGGGCAAAATGGCGGGGCAGGCCAACCATATCCAATGCTTCGCTCACCCGTTTTGGGACATGTTCAAATCCGTGCAAGCGCAAAGGGCCTGCGATAATTCCGCCAACGCGGCGGCGCGGGTTGAGAGATGACATCGGATCTTGAAAGATCATTTGAAACCGCCGGCGGGTGCTGCGCAGTGTTGCCTCGTCCATATGTGTGATGTCGGTGCCGTCAAAAACAATTGTGCCCTCTGTGGGTTCCAATAGCCGCAGCATCGCGCGGCCGAGGGTGGATTTGCCAGAACCGGACCCGCCAACAATACCAAGAACCGCGCCTTTCGGGACGTCAAAACTTAGGCCTTTGAGAACCTCAATGCGCGGCGCAGGGCCGAGCAGCGGTTTGTGCGTCATGTCGGGAAAGGACAGCCGCAGATTTTTGATTTGATACATCACAGGCCCGCCCTCACGTCGTGCTGGCGTATTTCGTTCTCCACCGCCTCGATGACCGAGCCGGGCACCGGAGTGAGACTGCCGGTGGGATCGGTATAGGTTGGCGTGGCGGATAAGAGCGCTGCGGAATAGGGATGGATCGGATGCGAAAAGAACCGCAGCATGCGCGCGTCTTCGACAATTTTTCCGGCATAAAGCACGGAGAGGCTGTCGCAGACTTTGGAGACGACACCAAGATCATGGGTCACAAACAGCAAGGCAGTGCCGTGCCGGGCCTGCATGTCGGCGATCAGGCGCAAAATCTGTTTCTGCACGGTCACATCGAGCGCGGTTGTGGGTTCATCTGCAATGATCAGTTTGGGTTGCGCTGCAAACGCCGAGGCGATCAAGATGCGTTGGCGCATTCCGCCGGACAATTCATGCGGATAGCTGCGCATCACACGCTTGGGATCGGGAATATGCACCTCATCCAGCAGTTCCAGCGCCCGTGTTTGTGCCGCATCTTTGCGCCAACCAAGGATATCGACCAACCTGTTGGTGATCTGCGGGCCGATGCGACGGGACGGGTTTAGCGCGGTCAAGGGATCTTGGGGGATAAGGGCAGCACTTGCACCGATCTGTTTACGCCGGTCTTTGGCGGGCAATGTCATCAGATCAATGCCGTTCAACCAGATTTCACCGCTCGTGATGTCCAAGGCGCGGGGCAGAATACCCAGAACCGCCTTGCCGATCATTGATTTGCCTGCGCCGGATTCACCAACCAGGCCATGCACCTGTCCTGCCGTCACATCCAGAGACACCGAGCGCAGGATCGGTGGCCCCTGTTTGATCGACACGCAGAGATTTTTTATCGACAGATAGGGGGTCATCGCAGTACCGGATCAAAGCGGTCTTTCAAGCCTTCGCCCAATTGGCTGAAGCTGAGGACAGTGAGGAAAAGAGTGATCAACGGGAAAACCAATACCCACCATGCCTGATGTACGGAGGTACGGCCTTCGGAAATCATACCGCCCCAAGTGGGGCTGTCGGTCGAGATTGAGAGATTCACAAAGCTGAGGATTGCCTCGACAATCACCGCGATGCCCATTTCAAGCGTGAGCAGGGCGATGATTGTCGGCAATACATTGGGTAGAATTTCGGAGAGCATCGTACCAAAACGGCCGCGCCCTGCGACCTGGGCCGAGGCGACGTAATCCATCGCAGCCTGACTCATGGCTTCGGCGCGGATAACGCGGGCAAAGCGGGTCCAGTCAATGACAACGATGGCAATGATGATCGACCATAATCCCGGTCCAAGAACGGCGATCAGCAGGATGGCGAACAGCACCGGTGGAAAGGCCATCCAGATGTCAACAAAGCGGCTAATAATGCGGTCCGGCCAGCCGCGATAGAAACCGGCAATCAGACCCAATGTCGCACCGACAAAGCAGGTAAGCGTTCCGGCAACGAGCGCGACAATCAGGGCCAAACGTGCACCATAGATAATGCGCGACAGCACATCGCGGCCCAGTGAATCAGAGCCTAACAGATAGCCCGCTTCGGCGCGTGCATTCCAGAAAGGTGGCAATCGGGAGGTAAACAAATCCTGCGCCAGCGGGTTTTGCGGGGCGATCAACGGGGCAAACACGGCCGCCAGCGCCAGCAGGATCAGCCAGCCACCGGACAGCCAAAGCCGCATGCCGATGGGGCGTTTGATTTCTGATCTGGCGTCACGCATGGCGCAGCCGGGGATTCAACACAACATAAAGCATATCAACAGCCAGATTAACGAGGGTAAAGATCAGGGCGAAAAGGATCACAATACCCTGTATCAGAGGCAGATCACGGTTGATCACCGCATCAATCGCCATATTGCCAAGGCCTTCATAGCTGAACAACCGTTCGATGATGACGGTGCCGCCGATCAGAAAGGTGAATTGCACGCCAACAAGCGTTAGCGTGGGCAGGATCGCATTTGGCAGCGCCTCATGGGTGATCACATGATGTTCACCATAGCCTTTGGTGCGCGCAAGGGTGACATAGTCAAGGTGCATTGTCTCTTTTAGAGACTGTTTTAAAAGCTGAGCGATGATTGCGGCCAGAGGAATGGCGAGGGCCAGCGCGGGCATGAACATATGGCCGACAAGATCACGCCAGACATCAAAACGCAGGCGCAGGATTGATTCAAACAGGTAAAAATTGGTTGTAAAATCAATATTTAGCGCCGGTGAGATCCGCCCGGAGATGTGAAAAACCGGCCAAAGCACCCCAAAAAGTAAGATTAACACCAAACCCCAGAGAAAATCGGGCACCGACAGCGCCATCCCGGCGCTGATGTCGATGACGCCTTCGGTCTTGGTGTCGCGAAAACGGGTGCCGGCCAGCGCCATGGTGCCGCCGATCATTACCGCAATCACCAGCGCGACAATCGACAGTTCCAGGGTGGCGGGCAGGCGGCCAAGGACCAACATAGAGACCGGTTGCCTGAGCGAAATCGAGGTTCCGAAATCGCCTTGGACGACCCCGCCAAGCCAGATGATGAATTGTTCAAAGATGGATTTGTCAAAGCCATAAAGCGCCTGCAGACGGGCGATATCTGTATCGGTTGCACCGGGGGGCAACATCATGGCTATCGGATTGCCGGGCACCACCCGGATGACCACAAAAACGATCACGGCAACGCCAAAAAGCGTGATGGCGGTGGTCAGCAACCGCAAAAGGATCGTGCGCAGCACTGTCATGAAAATCCGTTCAAAAAAAGGACGGGGCCGGTAAAACCAGCCCCGCCAGTTCAGGGTCGGTTATCAGGAACGGGTCATCAGATGTGGCAGCAAGGCACCAGAGCGATGCGGCACAACAGTGACACCCGAGGTGTGCAGGATCGGCTGCACATATTGCAAAAGCGGGATCACTTCGGCGTTTTCGGCGATGCGTTTATCAACGGCTTTCCAGCCCGCGATACGCTTGGCCTCGTCCGGCTCTCCCCAAAGCGGCAGGATCGCGTTAAACGTATCTTCACCATCCCAGACGGAATGCGGCGAGGGGCCGAACATTGCAAACCCGGTCGAAGTGGTGGGATCGCCAACGGAATTGCCCCAGTTGTAAAACGCAGCGGGGGCCAGTTGATCGGCGGCGCGCAGTTCGAAATGTTTGGCAATTTCGTAAACTTCGATTTCCGCTTCGATCCCGACACGGCGCCACAGACCAACAATGGCCTGCACCATTTCATAATCCTTGGGTTTAAATCCCTTTGTGGTCTGGATTTTGAATTTGACCGGATTATCAAGGCTATAGCCAGAGGCGGCCAGCAGTTCCTTTGACAATTCAGGGTCATAGGCCACTTTGATGCTGGGATCATAAGCGATGTAATCAGGGGTTTGCATGGTGTCGATGGGCACACCGTAGCCTGACAACAGGCGGTCAATGATCAGCGGTTTGTCAATGGCATGGGCGGCGGCCTTGCGCACGTTGGGATCGGTCATCACCTCAATATCATTGAGGAAAATCATCCCGATGTCAGAGATCGGTTCGGCGATGCCGCGTATGCCGTCTTTGGCTTTGAGGCGGTCGAATTCTTCGTAAGGCACCTCAAGCGTGACATGGCTGTTGCCTGATTCCACTTCGGCGACACGGCTGGCCGCATCAGTGACAAATTTAATCGTCACGGATTTGAATTCGGGTGCGCCGCCCCAGTAGTTTTCATTGGCTTTCAGACGCACAAAAGCGTTGCGTTCAAATTTTTCGACCATGTAAGGGCCGGTGCCGACTGGGGCTGCTTCAAAACCTTCTGCGCCGACGGTTTCGTAGTATTTCTTGGGCATCACATAGCCGGTGAGGAAAGACATCCATTTGAAGAATGTCGGTTCGTATTCGGGCATGTCGGCGGTGACGCGGTTGCCCTCCACGGCGATGTTGGTGATTTTGCCCCAGATGAACTGGATCGGATTGCCGCTGTCGGGATTGCCCGCACGGCCCAGCGACCATGCCACATCTTCCGGGGTTAGCGGATCACCATTGTGCCAGCTGACCCCATCACGCACATCCATCCAGATGCTGGACCGGTCCTCGGACCAGCCGTAACCGGTGATGATGCCCGAGCCAAAGCTGAGGTCGGGGTTTTGCGGGATAAACAGATCAAACACCGATTGGTAAAACCCCTGGATTGTCGGGTTTACGGCAGACAGGCCCACGGTCGGATCCCAGCTGGGCAGGTTGACGTTATAGGCGATGACCAATTCGTCGATGGCCTGGGCAATGCTGGGCAGACCGACGCTGGCAAAGGTTGCGGCGGCGGCCGACGTCTTGAGCAGGCTTCTTCTGGAAAGTTTCATTCTGGATCTCCCTGATCACTGTTTTTATTTGGTTTTTTCAATTTCCGACAAGTTTTTTGGCAAGCAGGGTGCCGGAGCCTGCGCCAGTGCCACCACCGGGCCAGACCGCGGCGCCAGTGTGGTAAAGTGCTTTGATCGGCGTGGTCCCGTCGGCATAGCCACGGGCGGGCCGGTTGATAAAATGCTGGTGCAAATGATGACTGCCACAGACCTGATCCCCGCCAACAAGGTTGGGATTATCGGCCTGCAACATATCGGGGGTGACCACGTGTTGGCCCAGAATTTTGGCGCGGGTATCGGGCGCATAGCGTTCGAGAATATCCAGGGCGCGATCGGCAAAAGGCGTGGCTGCTTGTGCCCAGTCTGTCGCCGTGATCTCGCCCTTGGCATCGCCTTTGATCTGCCCCGGTGCCATGCGGATCTGCACCCATAATACATGTTTGCCCGCCGGGGCGCGGGAGGGATCCACCACAGTGGGTTGGCCGCAAACAATCACCGGTTCATCGGGCAGCATTCCGGCTTTGGCCTGGGTATAGGTGCGGGCCATTTGATCCATCGAGGGGGCCAGATGCACATAGGCAAAGCGTTTCAATTCGGGGGCTGTCCAATCGGGCAGGGCATCCATCGCCAGATGGATCATCATCGTGCCGGGGGCGTGCTGAAATCCCTTCATCGCGGTTTCATGGCGGTGATCGCCGGTGCCGCCGGTCAGTTCCAACAAGGCAGCGGGGGCAACATTGGCGATGACCGCCCGTTTTGCGCCGATAAAGCGCCCGTCAGACAATGTAATGCCTGTGGCGCGTCCGCCTGCCTGTTCGATGCCGGTCACTTTGGCATTGCAATGCACCGCACCGCCGCGGGTTTCGATCATTTTGACCATCGCCTTGGTGATCGTGTCGGCGCCGCCTTGACCCAGAACCATGCCAAAGGCCTGTCCGGCCATCGCTTCGAGGTAGGGAAACACCGCGCCGCCCGCGATATCGGGGGCAAAATCCAGATGCATCCCCCAGGCGGCAAGCGTTGCTTTGATGTGGTCGCTTTCAAAGGTTTGATCCAGCCAAGCACGCGGTGACATCATCATGAACCGCGCCAGATCAAGCGTGCCGCCGCCGCCATGCTTACGCCATGTCTTCCAGCATATGGATGAAAATGCACGTAAATTCATCGGCGCGCCCAGCACCCCGAAAATTGATTCAGCCATACCGGGGAAACCGGCGGTTAAGGCGGCCCAGGCCCCGGCATCCGCCTCGGAAAATCCGCGCAGCCGCGCCGTGGTAAGTGCCGCATCATTGGACACACCAAACCAGCGCCCATCAGGAAAGACGCTTGCAAATGGATTGCCTGTGGGCGCAAAGGCCAGCCCGTTTTTCGCCAGTTCAGCCGCGTATTCCGTGTGAAATGCAGACCCTGCAAACATCGACAGGTTCATCGCGGCCCAGTCATGGCGAAACCCTGGAAGGGTGTAATTACCAGATTTTACCGCGCCCCCTGCCGTGGCGGCCTGTTCATAGATCGCCACCTTCCAACCCCGTGCCGCCAGATGGCAGGCACAGGCAAGGCTGTTGTGCCCCGCGCCAATTAGAATTGCGTCTGGTTCCGTGGTCATGGTCGCGGCATCCCCTCGAACAAGATAATTGCAAATGCATGTAAACTTGTCTAGCATTGATTCATCCAACACCGCGCGGTTGCCGCGCTACAAAGAATACGCGGGGTTTCATCGCGTTGGTTTCAGGGAGTATAGAAACATGAGTGCTGCGGATGTCGTAAGCAATTTGGGGGCGATGCTGGCCTCTGGTGGGGTCGAAGTTGTGGATTGTACCGGGGTTTTGGGCCCTGATACGCCAATCCTGCAATTGCCGCCGGATTTTGCCAAGAACACGCCCAAGGTCGAAATTCACAAGATTTCGGAATATGACAATGACGGCCCGTTCTTTGCATGGAACTGGATGGTTTTGGGCGAACATTCCGGCACCCATTTTGATGCGCCGCATCACTGGATCACCGGCAAGGATTATCCTGACGGCTATACTGACAAACTGGATGTGCAGCGTCTGGTCGCGCCTGTGAACGTGATTGATTGTTCTGCCCAGAGTGCCGAAAACGAAGATTTCCTGCTCACGGCGGATGGTGTCAAAGCATGGGAAAAAGCCAACGGTGAGATCGGTGCAGGCGAATGGGTTGTCATGCGCACGGATTGGGACAAACGTGCCGATGACGAGGCCAAGTTTTTGAATGCTGACGAAACCGGCCCGCACAGCCCCGGACCAACACCGGATTGCATCGAATATCTGCTCAGCAAAAAGATCGTTGGCTGGGGCACGCAATGTATCGGCACCGATGCAGGCCAGGCGGGCGGGATGGAACCGGCCTATCCGGCGCATAACCTGCTGCACCGTGACAATTGCTTTGGTCTGGCGAGCCTTGCCAATCTGGACAAGTTGCCTGCAAAGGGCGCGATCCTGATTGCTGCGCCGCTCAAGATCAAAGACGGGACAGGCAGCCCGATCCGCGCTTTGGCGCTGGTGCCCAAGGGCTAAGGCAACGTGACAAAGGTTGACCATCTGATCATCGGGTCGGGCATCAATGCATTGGTGGCCGCCGCGCTGTTGTCGCGCAAAGGCGATAGTGTGCTGGTGATCGAACGCGAGGACCGTATCGGCGGGTGCATGTTCACCTCTGATACGGTGACCTTGCCTGCGTTTCATCATGATGTGATGGCGGCAACCTTTGTGCTGTTTCTGACGGGCCCCGCCCATGGGGCTTTGGGCGATGATCTGGCCCGGCACGGGCTTGAATTTTGCCATACGCCGTATCCGACAGCGGTGCTGCGGCCTGATGGAACGGCATTGGTGCTGAGCATGGACCGTGATGCAAATGTGGCGCTGTTCAATGCGCGTGCGGCGGGGGATGGTGATCAACACCGCGCCGATGTCGGCGGGATCGAACAGGATGCCGCGTTCCTGTTTGCGCTTTTGGGGCAATCCTTGTGGTCACGCCAGACCGCATGGTTATTGGCCAAAGAGGCATGGAAGCGCGGCTTGACCCCGCTTAAAGCATGGTTTGGCCAAGCGTTAGAGCCTGCACGCGGTTGGTTGGAAACCCGATATAGCAGTGCCGACGTCCAAGCGCTTTGGGCCCCTTGGGTGTTGCATACCGGTTTAACCCCCGAAGCCAGCTATGGCGGGCAGATGGCGCGGGTCATTGCCTTTGCGCTTGAGGCGGCAGGCGCGCCGATTGTCAAAGGTGGGGCAGGGCAGGCGGCCGCGGCGTTTCAGTCTCTAATAGAGGCAAATGGTGGCGAAATCCGCACTGGCGTGACCGCAACGAAAATTCTGATCGAGAACGGCAAGGCCGTGGGTGTTGAAACCGATACAGGCGCGCGGATTGAGGCCGGCAATGTGATTGCCAGCACCGCCCCTGAGCAATTGTATGCGGGGCTTTTGGCGGGTCACCCACACCCTGAAAGCCCGAAAAAATTCCGCCACGGCCGGGGCAATTTCCAGCTGCATTATGCGCTGGATGGTGCAATTGACTGGGCCGCTGAGGGGCTGGAGGATGTGGCGCTGATCCATCTGTCGGATGGCGTTGATTCAGTCTCTAAATCAAGCAATGAGGCCGAACGGGGTATGTTGCCGGCCTGTCCGACGATCTGTGTCGGGCAGCCGCATCGCCTGGATCCGGGCCGGTGTCCCGAAGGCAAAGCAGTGTTGTGGCTGCAAATTCCCGATGCCCCCAGTGTGATCAAAGGCGATGCCGCAGGGCAGATCGACACGGTGCCAGAATGGAGCGAGGCGATGCGCGAAGCCTTTGCCGACCGCATCGAGGCGATTTTGAAAAACCACATTCGCAACTGGGATCGGATCAAGCTCAAGCGGCGGGCCTATGCGCCTGCGGACCTTGAACAGATGAACGTCAATCTGGTGGGTGGTGATCCCTATGGCGGGGCCTGTGCAATGGACCAGTTTTTTGTCTGGCGGCCCGCGGCGGGGCAGGTCAACAACGACACACCTGTAAAGGGGGTGTTCCATATTGGCGCTTCCACCCATCCCGGTCCGGGGTTAGGCGGAGGTTCAGGATTTAACGTGGCAAAAAGGCTTGGCGCATGAGCGATATGCAGAAACCCGAAGTACCCTCTGCACGGCTCGGGGAAATGGGGCTGGAAAACTTTGCGCCCTATCTGATGAACCGGATCATCGGGCGGTATAACGCGGCGATTCAGGCGGAAATGGCGGCGCTGGGTCTGACCACGGCGCAGATGCGGGCGCTGGCGGTTTTGTCGGTTGTTGACGGGGTGTTGATCCGCGAGCTGGCGGTCTATGCGGTGGTGCAGCAATCGACCCTAAGCCGCGCATTAGACCAGCTTTCGCACAACGGATTGATCCGCCGCGAGACCGATGAAAATGACAGCCGCGCCACGCGGGTGTTTCTGACCGACATGGGGCGCGATGCCTATGAACAACTGTGGCCGCATATGGCCGCGGCTTATGAATCGATGTTCGTTGGCATCGGCGAAGATGAAAAACACGTCTTTGTCGGCACTCTACAAAAGATTTTGCGCAACATTCGCAAGCATGATTTCTGAGCGGCACCGCCGTTTCAGATCCAGATAAACCGGAGTTTCAAACATGGCTGAGCGGTCATTCAAAGCGGAGGTCGAACATCTTCGCAAAGGGGATGGTGACACATTCACCGGCGAGGGCATTCTGGCCATCACCAAGGCATTGTTGGAAAACGGTGTTGGCTATGTCGGCGGCTATCAGGGTGCGCCGATCAGCCATCTGATGGATGTGCTGGCCGATGCCGAAGAGCTGATGGGGGAATTGGGGGTGCGGTTCGAGGCCAATGCCTCCGAAGCCGCCGCCGCCGCGATGCTGGCCGCTTCGGTGCATTATCCAATTCGCGGCGCGGTCACGTTCAAGGGGCCGGTCGGGGTCAATGTGGCATCGGATGCCTTGGCGAACCTGTGTTCCAGCGGTGTGAACGGGGGTGCCTTGATCATTGTGGGAGAAGATTACGGCGAGGGATCGTCGATCATGCAAGAGCGCAGCCATGCTTTTGCGATGAAATCGCAATTCTGGTTGTTGGACCCGCGCCCGAACCTGCCCTGTATCACCAAGGCAGTGAAAGACGGTTTTGAACTGTCAGAGGCCAGCAATACACCGGTGATGTTGATGGTGCGCATCCGGTCGTGCCATGTGACCGGCAGCTTTGAGACCAAAGCCAACGTCGCGCCGCCGCTGACCGTGAAACAGGCGATTGCCAACCCGCAGTCAGATTTCAACCGCGTCGTGTTGCCGCCGATGAGCTATCTGCACGAGCAGGACAAGATCAAGAACCGCTGGCCCGCCGCCGAGAAATTCATCATCGACAACAAGTTGAACGAGGTCTTCGGCCCTGAAAAGGCCCCGCTTGGCATTGTGGTGCAGGGCGGCATGTATAACGGATTGATCCGTGCCTTGCAGCGGCTTGGCCTTGCTGATGTGTTTGGTAATACAGAAGTGCCGATCTATTGTCTGAACGTCACGTATCCCTTGGTTAGAGACGAATTTCACGGTTTTTGCAAAGGCAAGGATCACATTCTGGTGGTCGAGGAAGGCCAGCCCGAACATATCGAACAGCACCTTGGATCCTTCTTGTACAAAGCCGGGGCCAAGCTGAAACTCTATGGCAAGGACGTTTTGCCGATGGCGGGGGAATATACCGGTCAGGTGATGCTGGACGGGGTCACTGCGTTTTTGAAGGCCGCAGCGCCCGATATGTTGCCGGGGCAGGTGCGCGCGCCCAATGCTGATGCGCCGGTAATTCCCGATCTGTCCAAAACCGTGCCGATCCGCCCGCCGGGGTTTTGTACCGGCTGTCCCGAGCGCCCGATCTTTGCCGGGATGAAACTGGTGGAGCAGGAATTGGGCAAGCACCAGATCACTGGTGATATTGGCTGTCATCTGTTTGGTTCCCTGCCGCCGTTTGAAATTGGCGGCGCGACGATGGGCTATGGGTTGGGACCGGCGGCGAATGCGGCCTTTGATGGGGGTGGCGAACGGCGGGCCATTTCGATGCTGGGCGATGGCGGGTTCTGGCACAACGGCCTGAGTTCCTCGATCGGGAATATGGTGTTCAACAAATCCGACAATGTTGTGGTGATCGTCGATAATTACTATTCCGCCGCGACAGGCGGGCAGGATGTTTTGTCCAGCCGTGCCCATAACGATACCAAATCCACCCAGAACCCGATTTCGGCGGCGTTGAAAGGGGTGGGGGTGCAATGGATTCGCCAGATTGATCACACCTATGACGTGGCCAAGGTGCGCGACACGGTGCGCGAGGCCCTGACCACCGATTTCAAAGGCCCCAAGGTGATTGTCGCCTCCTCTGAATGTATGTTGAACAAACAGCGGCGCGAAAAGCCGCTGCGCAATCAGGCGATCAAGGCAGGCCGCCGGGTGGATGTGCCGCGTTTTGGTGTTGATAGTGATGTCTGTACCGGCGATCACGCCTGTATCCGATTATCGGGTTGTCCGTCTTTGTCGTTGAAACGGCTGGATGATCCGCTGCGCGATGATCCGGTGGCGCATATTGACCAGACCTGTGTCGGCTGTGGCAATTGTGGCGAAGTCGCGGATGCGGCGGTGTTGTGCCCGTCATTCTATCGTGCCGATGTGGTGCATAATCCGGGCGGGTTTGAACGCTGGCGTGCGGGCCTGCGGGCCCGGGTGATTGGCTGGTTGCAGGCGCGGCGCGATGCCGGACGGTTGCGCATCGAAGGGGCGGCGCCATGAATTTGATCTTGCCACAGAAAACCCCCGATGCGCGGGTGGGTGACATTTTGAAACTGGCCGTGCTGGCCGTGGGCGGACAGGGCGGCGGGGTGCTGACCGGATGGATCGAAGCCCTGGCGCGGTCTCAGGGCTATGTCTGTCAGGCGACTTCGGTTGCGGGGGTGGCACAGCGCACCGGCGCGACGATCTATTATGTAGAGATGGCCCCGAAAAGCGATCTGTCGCCAGTGTTTGCGCTGGCCCCGTCCGGCGGGGATGTCGATGTGATGATTGCCGCCGAGATGATGGAAGTCGGGCGGTCGATCATGCGTGGTTTTGTCACGCCGGACCGGACCACGCTGATCGGATCAACCCACCGCGCCTTGGCAGTGTCTGAGAAAATGGCGCCCGGTGACGGGATTGCCGATGCCGATGAAGTGCGCGCCGCAGCCGAAGTGGCGGCGCAGCGGTTGATCCTTGCGGATATGGACCGTCTGGCGGTGGAACAGGGGTCGGTGATTTCATCGAGCCTGTTTGGTGCCCTGGCAGGATCGGGGGCCTTGCCGTTCCCGCGGGCGGCCTTTGAAGAGGCCATCCGCGCAGGCGGCAAAGGTGTCGAAGCGTCCCTGCGGGGCTTTGCTGCCGGATATGAGGCCGCCCAACAGGGTGAAGAGCGCGGCGAGGCTGTTCCAGATCTGCCCGTTCGGCCAACCGTCAGCGGCGGGGCGGCGTTGCTCAAACAATGGGAGGTCTTGAGGCGGCGCAGTGCCGGGCTGCCGGAGGCCGTGGCCGAAATGGCGGAGGCGGGGCTGCGCAAGGTCGTGGATTATCAGGATTGTGCCTATGGCGCGTTGTATCTGGATCGGCTGGAGCAGGTTCTGGCCCGTGATGATGCAGGGCAGGGATGGGTATTGAGCCAGACAGCGGCGAAATACATCGCCAATGCCATGGCCTATGACGATATGATCAGGGTGGCGGATTTGAAAACCCGCCGTCCCCGGTTTGAGCGTATTCAAACCGAGATGGGCGTCAAACAAGGCACTCTGATCGAGCTGACCGAATTCTTCCATCCCCGCGCCGAAGAGATCGCCAGCCTGCTGCCTGCCAGAATGGGCGCAAGATGGGAAGCAAACCCGAGGCGCATGGCCCTGCTCGACCGGTTGTTCAACAAGGGGCGGCGTTTGCGGACCCATAGTCTGGGATCGTTTTTGATGCTGCATTTTCTGGGCGGGCTGAAAGGCTATCGCCTGCGTACCCGCCGCCATGCTGTCGAAGTGGCGCATCTGGAGGCATGGTTGACCCAAAGCCTTGCGCCGCTGGAACATGATTATGCGCTGGCTGTAGAATTGTTGAAATGTCGCCGTCTGGTCAAAGGCTATTCGGACACCCATGCAGGGGGGCTGACAAAATTTGCCACGGTGATGGGGGCGGTTGATCTGTTGCAGGGGCGTAAAGATGCCGCCGAATGGATCGGGCGGCTGCGCGAAGCGGCCTTGCAAGATTCTGAGGGCGAGGCGCTGCAAGGGGCGCTGGCCACGATCCGCAGCTTTGTTTAAGCGCGGGCTGCTGTGCGAAAGCGGCCGCCGAAAATGATGGAAAAAATCTACTAATTGGAAAAAAACGTCAAAATTGCGCCACATTTTCCTGCCACCTGTGCCCCATCGGTTGCGGTGGGCAGGGCTTGTTCTGCTGCGGTCCTTTGCCAGAAGGCGAATAGGCTTTCCGTTCTGCGAGGATGACTCTCGGAGGGCGGACACGAATGGAACAGCCGTAAGGGTGTTGAAGCGCAGATATGAAATTTCTCCTTGTAGATGATGATCCGATCATTCTGGATTTGCTGACCGAAATTCTTTCGGGGTATGGCTATGAGGATGTGGTGACGGCATCTGGGGGAAAACAGGCCCTCCAGCTTATCGAAACGCAGGGCAATGTTTTTGACTGTCTGATGCTTGATATCCAGATGCCGGATATGGACGGGATCGAAGTGTGCCGTGCTGTCCGCCAGATTGAAGGCTATGACGAAACGCCGGTCGTGATGATCACGGCGATGAGCGACAAACCCTATATTGATTATGCCTTTGCAGCAGGGGCGACGGATTACATCATCAAACCTTTTGATGTGGTGGAATTGATGACGCGGGTGCGCATCGTTGAGCGGATGCACATGCAGCCGCGCGGGATGTTCAATACAGTTGGCCGCGCGGTAACGCCAAAATCGGGTTATGATCATCCGGTGCCGGTGACTGGCCGCGTTAACGGATTTATCCGTATGACGGTGTTGGAAAACTATGCCCGCATCATTCAGAAACAACGCACTTTCCTGATGGTGGGTTTCGCGATCCATGTGCCGGAATTGAAAGCGGTACATGAACGATCCACCAGTGCCGCATTTGGCGCGGTACTGACAGGGGTGGCGCAGGCGATTTCCGAGACCCTTTTGGGCACGCAGGCGTTTATGTCTTATCTGGGCGAAGGCAAGTTTCTGTGCATCTGTGACCAAACCCGGTTGATGGATCACGAGGCGCTGCAAAAAGAATTGTCCGGGGTGCTGAATGACCCGGAATATGTGTCGCCAGATGCGGTTCCCTCAGGGTTAAGTGTGATCGTCGGAGAGGCCGCGGTGCCCAAGGTTTTTGACCGGCCCAAAGACCTGAAATTTATCGAACGCGCCATTGAAGGGTTACAGACCGCCCCGACAAATGCGCCCCCGCGCAGCACGCGCAGTCTCGGGTCCAGGTTGCGGGCCCTCTTTTAAATTGCCCGCACAGGTTGAAGCCATCAAAAAATCCCTCCGTGACAAAAAAGCCGCAGAGGTGAGAAAGGGTGGATTTGAGAAACAATTCGTTAACCAGATATTAACCTGAGCCGGAGTTTTCAGAGGCGCAATTTTCGTTTCATGCTAAGCTTGAGGACAACGATATATAAATATCGAGATAAAAAATTAATAATCGAGGCAAGTGAAAACCATGATGCAGGCACCCCAAGACGCAAATCTTGCAAAGCTTCAGGCCGGTTTGGCCAAGATCAAAGACCGCTTTGTCCAATCCATGCCCGAACGTGTGGCCGAATTCGACGCGTTGCTTGATCAGCTGTATGAAGATGAAGACACCGAAGCGGTGGTCGATGCCATCGGCCAGCGGGCGCATAAGTTGCACGGGCAGGCGGGGTCTGTTGGCTTTGCCGAGATCGGCAATTTTGCGGCAAAACTGGAACATGAAGTGATCGCCATTATGGATGGTCCGCGCCCGTTGAATACCGAAACGGTCGAGGCCTATCTGGTGGCGATGCTGGATCAGATTGACGCAAGCCTGAACGGGGCCTGAGCCCGACATGGCGCATCCGCCCCATAACTTGCTGCCCCGGCCTGCGGATAGATTTGTTTTATCCGGTCTGACGCTGTTGGCGGTGCTGTTTATCTGGGTGTCTCAGGCTGTGGCGCAGGCAACCCCGGAACAGGACATCCGCGAAATCAAATTGGGCGTATTGGCAACCGAGGGTGCCACCCGCGCATTGGAAGCCTGGACCCCGACCATTGCCCTGTTGAACCGCAATGCCGAAACCCAATCCTTGCCCTATCGGTTCAAAATCGAGCCCCATTCCGATCTGACCCTGATTGAGGGGTTGTCCTCTGGCGAGATTGACATTTTTCTGGGCGATCCTGCGGCCTATGTGATTGGCGAAGTCGAAAGCGGGGCGCGGGCGCTTTTGTCGGTGGCGCATATGTGGCAAGACGCCACCTATGATCAAACCGGCGCCTTGGTGTTTGTGCGCGCCGATAGCGATATTGCCGATATGCAAGACATTGCCGGCACCCGTATCATGGGCGTGGCGGCGCAGGAATTGACGGGCTGGCGGTTGGCGCAGCAGGAATTTCGCAAGCATCGGTTGACCCCTGAACAGATCGAAGGCGATTTGTTGTTTTCCGGCGGCAACCAGCGCGAAGTGGTTTATGCGGTGCAGAACCAGCTGGTGGATGTCGGGGTGGTGCGCGCCGGTGTTCTGGAACGATTGGCAGAACAGGGCGTCATCGACATGGATGAATTCCGCCCGATTGGCCTGACCAGACAGGAAGATTACCCGTTTTGGGTCAGCACACCATTGTATCCTGACTGGGTGATCGCGGCAGTGCCCGACGTGCCCGAAGAGGTGCTGGCGCTGGTGATCAATAGCTTGCTGTCCGTCACTGCCGAAAGCGAAGAATCCCGCGCGGCAGGGGGCGCGCTCTGGCAAGCGCCGCAAAACTATCAATCTGTGCACGAGTTGCTGATTTCCCTGCGCACGCGGCCTTATGAAGAATATTTGCGCCAAGCGGCATCACGGATTTACCGTGCCTATCAATGGCCGGTTCTGGTGCTGGCGGCGCTGATTACCCTGTCATTGCTGTTTCTGGCGTTTCAGGTCCGGCGCAATGCGATACTGGCCGAAGAACGCAAGAACGTGCTGCAGTCCGAAGTCAGATCAAAACAATTCTATCGCAATGCGATCGAGCAACACACCGTGTTTTGCATGCTGACCAAAGACGGCATGATTTCGCATGTGAACGAAAAATTCCTGAGCGCACTGGACCGCCCCCGCGGCAGCCTGTTGCAAAACCCGCTGTCTGAGATTCTGAACGAAACCAACCAGGGTTTGATGGAAACCGAGATCATGGCGTCAATGGCGGCGGGCGCACCCTGGCAGGGCGCACTGCAATTGAAGCGTTCGGATGATAAACCTGCCTGGGTGCAATGTACCTTTATTCCGGTCACGGGGGCGTCAAACAAGCTCAGCGAAATTGCGATTGTTGCCTCTGATGTGACCAAGACCCGCGAAGGTGTTTCTGAAAGCCGGTTCAATAACACGCTGGAACTGATTCAGGATCAGGTGATCGTGATGCGCCCCGGCACCTTTGAGATGATGTATGTGAACAAATCGGCAAACCAATTGTTGATCACCGGGCGTATGGGCGGCGATTGGCGCGGTAAAAAGGCCTCTGATTTTATCACCCGTGACGATTTTGACATGCTGAAAATGCGCGCCGAGGCGACAATCGCCGGCCCGCAGCGGCGGATCACATGGGAAGTTGAAGGCAAATTTGATGTCACCTATGAAATCAGCCTTGAATATGCCCAGCCGGAACAGGACGAACCGCGCCTGATTGTGATTTACCGCGATATTTCCGAACGCAAGGTTGTTGAAAAAGCCAAAAACGCCTTTATCGCCACGGTAAGCCATGAATTGCGCACGCCGCTGACCTCGATGAAGGGCGCTTTGGGGCTGGCGATGTCCGGTGCGGTGGGTGAACTGCCGGACAAGATGAACAATGTCATCAAAATGGCCTCTACCAATTGTGATCGCCTGGTGACGCTGATCAATGATATTCTGGATCTGGAAAAGATCGAAGCGGGCATGATGGATTACAAAATGCAGGTCTTTGACCTGAATGAAGTGGTCAGCGATGCCTTGGCAACCAATCAATTTTACGCCGAGAAATTTGGTGTGTCGATCCGGCGGGTGGGCGAAGCCAAGGAAAACGAATTCCGCAGCTATGGCGACGCGACCCGTCTGGCGCAGGTGATGGACAATCTGATTTCCAATGCGGCAAAATTTTCGCACCGAGGGGCCGAAATCCTGGTGATGCTCAAGGAACATGAAGGCCGTCTGCGTATTGCGATCCGCGATTTTGGCGACGGGATTCCCGACAAGGCGCAGGCGACAATTTTTGACAAATTCACCCAAGCCGACAGTTCCGACACCCGCTCCAAGGGGGGCACCGGTCTGGGGCTGTCGATTGTGAAACTGATCGTGGAACATCACAAAGGCGGGATTTCCTTTGTCAGCAAAGAAGGTGTCGGCACCGAATTCTATGTCGATCTGCCGATGCTGGATGGCGAGACTGTTGTGCCGATGCCGCGACGTGCCAAGGATGCGCCCGAGGTCAGTGATTTCTCTGATATCCTGCCCGATGCGATGACAGTGATCAGCACGGGGGTCGGGGAAACCGCAATTGACCGTTTGGTGACCAAATCACGCGAAACCGGATTGGATGTGACATTTGAACTGGGCCGGGTGACGGCCTTGCAAGTGGCCAGAGGCCGGGGCGTTGTCGGGCAATCTTCGGCGATGAACTGGGTGTCGGCCCATGAACAGGCGCTGATGGTGGAATTGTTGCAGCGCGAAGATCTGGAAAATTGCGACGTGTCGGTGATTGAAATGACCGATGCGGCAGAGAATGCCAGTGATCCCAGCGCCCGCAACATTGCCGCGGGGCAACTGGTGCAGGAATGGTTTGCCGAATGTGGTGATTTGCTGAACGGTGCCCAAGGTCAGGGCCTGTCGATGCTGGGGGTCAGCAATGACCCGCAGATCACAGGATGGCTGCGCGAGAACGGCATCAAATCCGTGGAAAATAAAGGCAAGGCCATCACCAAATCGCGCGAAGAATCCTTTGATCTGATTGCGCATTTCGGAGTAAGCAACGATGCTGCAACGCTGGCGATTTTCCCGATGCAGGGCGGAAAATTACCAGAAGGGTGGCCCGTCATTTTGATTGTGTCAAAAGGCGTCGAAAAACAGAGCGGGCGCGGGTTGGTGTCCAAATTTTCAAGCGGCGGCGGCGGCAGGGGGCGGCGGCGTGCGGGTTGAAACAAAGAAACGAATGAAAGCGAAGTGGTAAACCCAAATGTCTGAATTGACAAAAGTCCTCCATGTTGAAGATGATGCAGAGATTCTGCAAATCACGGGGATGGCGCTCACGCTGGTAGGTGATTTCGAGATCATGCAGGTGGATCGCGGCGAAAAGGCCCTTGACTGCATTCAGGATTTTGCGCCGCAGCTGATCCTGAGCGATGTTCAAATGCCGGGGCTGACAGGGCCAGAGACCCTTGTCGAAATTCGCAAACTGCCGGGTTATGAAAACATTCCGGCGATTTTTCTGACCGCGCGTCTGATGGATGGTGGGGAAGGGTTGATTGTGCATCCGGCCGATCTGGATGTGATCGGCAAACCTTTTGATCCGATGACCCTTGCCGATCAGATCCGCGAAATCTGGAACAAGACCCAGAATTAGGAATTCTGGCCGTTCCGGTTTTGCAGGTACAGGGTGCGGCCCGCATCATCGAGAATATTGGTTTCGGCGCGAAATTGATCCAGCGCCAGTTCCTTGGCCACTTTGCCGAGCACCGCTTCGTTGGTTTTGGTCTCGCGGAAGGCCGCAAACAACTGCGCCTCGGCCATTCTGGCCTGATCCTCCAGCGCCTCGGATTCTTTGGTTAAGGCCTGCTGTTTGATATCCACAGATTTCAGAAACGCGGGCAGATAGGGGCGGGTATCCGAGGTGCTGTGGCTGGCTTCATCGGCGGCCTGTTGTGACAGATCGCTGCTTTGGCGTTCCAGATCGGTTTGCGCGTTGCGCAGCGCCGATAATTCCGCGCCGATGCTTTCCAGCTCGTGTTGTTTGATCCTGCCAATCAGCTTGAGCGCCGACAGCCGGTCACGCGGGGCCATTTCAGGCGGCCTCTGGCGTGGCTTGGCGGGCCTCTTCCATTTCATAGAACGACGGCTGCAGCTTGCTTGGGATGTTGCCGCGCCCGATTTCTGTGCAGATCGCTGGCGAATGATTGTGCAGAATTGCGATGAAAATATCACGGATCACGGCGTAATAAACCCCGTCCTGTTCTTCGATGGCCTGCAACCGGTTGGCCAGTGGCGCGACAAAAAGATAGGCAAGGAAAACCCCCAAGAACGTCCCGACCAAGGCGCCGCCGATCATCCCGCCGAGAATCGCAGGCGGTTTATCAATGGAGGCCATCGTTTTGATCACCCCCAAAACCGCCGCAACAATCCCGATGGCGGGCAGGGCATCGCCAACAATGGTCAACCCGTGTGGCGCGACCAGGGCCTCGTGATGGTGTTTCTTGAGCTTGCGGTTGATCACGTCTTCGGCCTGATAGGGATCATCAAATTGCAGGGCCAGCATACGAAAGCTATCGGTGATCAGATCAATGGCAAAATGATCTTTCTGCAGCTTGGGATATTGTGAAAATATCGAACTTTCTTTCGGATTTTCAATGTGTTCGTCAAGCGACAGCATGCCGTTTTGTTGATACATCTTGGCCAGGGTGAACATCAGGTTCAACAGATCAATGTAATCCTTGTTTTTCCACTTTGGCCCTTTGAAGGCTTTGACCAGCCCCTTGCCCGCGCCAACGATATCCCCAAAGGAATTTGCCGCCAGAAAAGACCCCAGCGCCGCGCCGCCGATCATCATCCCTTCGAAAGGCAAAGCATGGGTGATGATGCCCATGTCGCCCCCGGACAAAACATAGCCACCGAAAACCATGCCCATGACAACAAGGAAACCTAGGATAACTGTCATTTTTCACCTTCTGCATTGGTTAAAGTACAATACCCGTTATTCCTGCTCGAACTCAAGGATAGTTAGGGTAGATTAAGGATAAAATTCAGTGGTCAATAACAGTTGACACTGAACTGGGGAGGAATACAAGTTTAGTTAGGTGGGCGCCCGAACTTGGAGTTGAATTACATGAACAGTACCGAAAGTGCGTTGGTGGTGCTGATTGACGGCGAAGACGTGAAACATGTGTTTTCCACATGGCCGAATGATATTTGTCTGGCCGCCTGTCTGATGCGCGATGGCGATTGCAGCATGATCGTGTTCCGACGTGATGAACGCCCGCGTATTCCGGCCCGTTTGGTGCAGACGCTTGGCCTTGCGGCGCGCGAAGTGTGTTTTGTGCCCGAGGTCTATGGCTATCCGACAAAACAGTTTCTCTATTCCGACGAGCGCCGGTTGATGGCTTTGGTTGGCTCTGACCCTGCGATCCTCGAAGAAGCTGTCGATTATGCGGTTAATTATACCTATGCCCTGGAAGAAGGGTTGGACCCTGATGTTTTGTTGGGGTTGCCTTCACAGGACCATCCTACCAGCCAAACGCCGCCTGCCGATCCTGTGCCGCAGGCGGCATTTCAACGGCGGTACCGTGGTCAATCCGCCAAACAGGAAAAAGAGCTAAGCCCGTTGTTGCCGGATTTTCTGCGCCGGTCTGCTGAAAATGCGCGGCGCCCCAGATTTGCCTCTGTGCGCCGCTCCGGTTTGGCCGCCCTTCTGCCGCAGGTTTAACGCAGCGCCGAGCGCAGATGTTGAAACACCTGATCGCCGAGCGGTGTTGGGTCGGGCAGGGTATGATCTGCGGCAACCTGTGTATCATGATCCGTGTCTGCCGAATGTGACGTTGCAGGGGCAGGCGCATGTGCCGCTTGTTGATGTGTTGTATCCTGATCTGCCGGCGTATGCATCGTTTCTGTCTTGGCCTCTTTGACAGGGGCGTTGTGCAGGTCTTGGGGTTTGCGATACTGGACGAGGATCGAAATCCGGCGGTTGGAGGCGGCTTTCGGATCTTCGGGGATCAAAGGCTGGGTATCGGCAAGGCCGGACACCCGAATAAAGCGATTGCGTGATACGCCGGAATGTTCAAAAACACGGCGGGTGGCATTGGCGCGATCCGAGGACAGATCCCAATTGTCGTATTTGGTGCTGTCAGCAAAGCGCACCGCATCGGTATGGCCCGCTAGCACCATCGAATTTGGCAGCGCAGACAATGATTCTCCGAGATTTTTCAACAAGGTGCTGGTGGCACCTGCCATTTCGGCGCGGCCGCTCTGGAACATCGGTTTGCCTTTTTGATCCACGATCAGGATCTGCAGCCCCTCCGGGGATTTCTTGAAGATCACGTTCTCTTGCAGCTTTGCCAGCTCGGGGTTGGCCTGCATGGCGCTGATGATCTCTTTTTGCAGCTTATCAAACTGTTTGTCGTCCACTTTATGGGCATCCGCCACGTCGGTTTTTGTGCTGCCTTTGCCGGCTTCGGTGCCCGCTTGGCCGGCTGGTTTGTACTGGGCTGCGGCGTCTGCGGCGGCAGGGTTTTCGTGATCACCCTCTCTGGAGCCCAAAACTTTTTGTTTGGGATCAGAGGTTTGGGTGGTGTCACGTATTTCCCATTTTGCGGGGGACGGATCGTCAATTTTACCAAGCTCTGTCCCGCGGGCCACAACGCTGCCGTTCGAGGCGCTCAAGGTGCCGGGCGGGCCAAGGGTGGCCCCATCCAGAACACCGCTGCCGCCGGGCATGGTGGCATTGGTGAAATATTCGGCGATCCCGCGCAGTTTCTGTTCATCGGAACTGGCCAGAATCCACATCAACAAAAAGAAGGCCATCATCGCTGTCATGAAGTCAGCATAAGCCACCTTCCAGCCGCCACCGTGGTGGCCGCCCCCTTCGATGACTTCTACTTTCTTAAAAATTTTGGGCTGCGCTGCTGCTGCCATGATGCTCTGCCTCGTCCACGTCGAATTTTTTCGATCGTTTCGGCGGCATCGCTTCTGCTATCCCGCGCTGAGGACAGGTATCGTAGTTAACTATGAGTTAAGGAGGACCAAAATGGGGCATTACTGTGTTCGGGGATTTTGCCCGATCAGGTGGTCGCAGGGCCGCTTTGCGGTGGTGTATCCTCGCGGGTATATTTCCCCAGACCGATGCGTTTGGCGTATTCCGCCTTGCGAATGGAATAATTCGGCGCGACCAGCGGATGATCCTCGGGCAGGTCATATTGCAGGCGGTATTGATCTTCAGTCAGCCCGTGCTCTGCCTTGAGGTGGCGTTTGAGCATGGTAAAGGAGCGCCCGCAGCACAGACAGGTCACGGTGTCATCCGTGACCGATTGATCAACCGGCACGGCGGGGTGCGCTATCATCGCGGGTTGGATCGGGATTTGTTGGGCTGTTGCACTGCCGCTGCGCTGTGGGGTCGCGACCTGTGCCAAAGCCGCAGGAAGCTGGCGCGCCAAGGCGAGAATATCATCAACCGTCGCGGTTTCACGGGCTGCAAAAGCCGATAAAACCTGCAACGTCGCTTGGGGGAGGGTCACGTTGTCTTGGGTATCCACACTACCTCGCTTTTGGCGTTTTCGCCTTTGGCTGAATTCAGGTGTCGCTGGCCGCTTGAGCTTGTCTGTCTTTCACATCAGGGTTTCGGGCGCTTGGGGATCAACTATGCTTGCTGGATAGCGGGCAAGTATTCATGATTGTCGGGCGGCCGTAAAACATGTGGCAAGATAAGCGGTGAATTCTATTTGCTTTACAAGGAAAAAGCTGAAAATCCCTGAAAATTTGCAAAGGTTTACAATTTTTCAGGGCGTTATCTGCGATTTCAGCGTTTTTCCGTGACCTAGTGGTGCATGATCGAATCTGTACTTCTATCCAGAATCAGCGGATGCGCGCCAGATTGCGCGGGAACAGCCGCCAATAATCCCGCGTGCGAGATCACCTGTTTGGCCGCGGTCAGGGTGTCATGCAGAAAGTCGTCATCTACCGTCAATTTGATAAGCTTTTCCAGCCGCTGCGCCGCCGCAATCGCGATGGAGCGTGTGGCATAAGCGCCATTTGTGCCTGTCATTGTGTTACCTAGTTTCCAGGTGTGTATCGGCGCTTTCTGCTGCCGTTGTACTAGCTATGTAAGGACCAAAGTTAACACATGGTGAAAGCAGGGGAATTTCTTGCGATTTTCCCAAACTGTTCTTTGGCTGTCTTTGACAGCGGCGGTTTCAAGGTCTTGGTGCCGCAGATCTTCCCCGTGAGAACGCCGAAGACACTGTTGAAACTCGGGTATATCCGTTATTATCTGAGGGTGGTTGAATCTCAACCCCAGCGCTTGACCCCAGCCCTTAACGAGGCCAATCACCCCGCATGTCACAGGATCCCACAGGTTTTTCTTCGGTATTGTTCAGCTCTGACGCAGCTTTGAAAAATGCGCTGAATTACCTGTTCACGGTGATCCTGAAATCTGATTTCGAGGTCTTCCCGGATTTTTCCGATGACAGCCAATCCGCGGCGTTGTCGGGGGCGGCGGCGGCGCTTTTTGTGCATCCCGATCCCGATGACACCGATGCATTGGCCCTGATCAAACGGGCAAAAACTGCGGCGATTGCGCCTGTGGTGATTGTCTTGAAAGATCCGGAATCGGGGATCGGCGCACAGGCGTTTCTGGCCGGTGCCGATGATGTTGTGATCTGGCCTTGTTCCCTGCATGAACTGGCCTTGCGTTTGTTTGTGCGCCTTGGTCAACCTGCGGGAAATTGTGCTGCTTTGGCGGCAAATGCCACTTGGGATACCGAGGCCTATATTGCGGCGCGGGCAGGGCTGACCACCGCAGAAGCACAAGTTATGCGGGTGCTGTTTAACCAAGACGGGCAGATTGTCAGCCGGGATGACCTGAGCTTTGCAGTGGATGCGCGGCCCTGGCGCTATGGGGATCGGAAATTCGACGTTCATGTTGCCAAGATACGGAAAAAGCTGATGGATTCCTTTGGATCACAGATGTCGGTTTCAACGATCCGGTCGTCGGGCTATTGCCTCAGCACAGATGGGGCCGATCTGTTTGGCCAAGGCTGAAACGGGCCTGGCCCGTGCCAGACCAAATCACCTATAAATTGGATTTTTCATGATTTTTGCATTTCAAGCATAGAAATGTAAATTTGAGGTGACGAAAACCCTCTGCCATATTTTGCTTATGATACCACCTTTAGGCGGGGCGATTTTCAACCCTACTAGATATAGATCCCCGCAAATCAAGGGGTTTTCGTGGATTCAGGCAACCAATGCGCGGCCTTTCTGCGGTTCTCTCCTTTGAGTTTGACGCGTGGGGAAGGAGATTCCTTTAAGGCTGGGTTAACAAATCTCTGATTCAAAAATTGGGCTGAAACGGGTAACCTTTGGTTGAGCATAAGTGATCGGGGGATCTGGGCAGTGGTCGATATTTTGGAACATGTATGGAGTGGCACGGTTGAACGGCGTGACGCTGCGCAATTGTCCCCGCTTGCACGGCTTTTGACATCTTTGCTGGCCGCGCCAACACTGTGTCTGACCTCGCAAGCCGGTGCAGAAAACGCCAAACCTTTTGCAAGCTATGGGGGCTATCAGGTGCTGCCGGGGGCGAGCCTTGCTGATGTGCTGGACGAGGAATTGGGCATCGAGATCAGCGACGAAACCATCGTTTTGTTCGAACCCCGCGCCATGAGCGACGCCGCGCAGTTTACCAGCAAGGAACTGGGTGAAATGTTAGGCGCATTGCTGGTCGATATTTCGGGTATCGAACAGGGCCAGGCCATGGCAGCCTCTGATTTTGCTGCCCCGGCGATCAACCACGACGGGCAGCGGGCGGAAAGCCACTTTAACTGATTTCAGCAGAGGCGCGGTAAATCCTGTCAGCGATCATCGGTAAAGGCGGGTTAACACAGGCGCACAAATCCTTGGTCTGCCAAGGAAAAACAGCTGATCTGTGACATGCCTGCAATGATTTACCGTCAAGATTGCAGAAAAGTGGACTTTGCCACCGATTTCTCGAATCTTTAAATTTCCCTTAACCTTACGGCGCTAAAGTTAAGGTGAGGCAGAAAAAAATACAGGTGACGAGAATGAGTGTAGCCGCATATAAGCGGACCATCTCGCACACGGAAGCGCCGCGCCAAATTGAGCGCCGCATCCTTGCGCAGGTGACTTCAGAATTGGAGCAGCAGTTTGCTGCGTTTGATCAAGCCGAGGAAAATCTTGAGCGCTTGCAAATACTTGCGGATGGGTTGCGGCATGTGCTGTGGAAAAACCAGCAGGTGTGGGCGACGTTCAAAATGGACCTCATGGAAAAAGAAAACAATCTGACACCGGATTTACGTGCCGCTTTGGTGTCGCTTGCGATCTGGGTCGAAAAACACACGCAGGGTGTTTTATCGGGGGACCGAAAGGTTAAGCCGCTGGTCGATATTAACCGAAATATCATCGACGGCCTGGGCGGTCGGGCGTTTGATACCGCAGCGGAGTGATCTGATATGGCGCTGCGGCTGACCCTTAAACCCAATGAGCGGATTTTGATTAACGGTTGCGTGGTCCGCAACAGCGACCGGCGGCAATTGCTGATCATCGAAAACCATGCCGATATTGTCCGCGAGGCGGATTTGCTGAGCGAAGAAGAAGCCCGAACCCCGGTGAAAGAGGTGTATTACTTTATCCAGGCGGCGCTTTTGGACAGTAATATGCGCAAAAAACTGGTGCCGATTATCCAGAAACGTCTGGGTAAACTGGTCGCGGTTTTCCACGACGACATGAGCAATCATATCTTTGAAGCGGCCAATCAGGTCTCGCAGGCCGATTTTTACAAGGCGATGCGCGCCTTGCGGCCCTTGATGGATTACGAAACCCAGCTATTTGACGTGTTGAATTCCAAGAATGCGGCCACCGCCGCGGAATAGGGTTAACAAATGATCAGCATTTCGGGACTTGCCAGTCAAACCGCCCTGCGGCTGATCGATGTCACACGCGACAAACAGATTGATTTGATGCGGGATAATCCGGTGAACAAGCGCGGCGAAGCGGCGTTTCGCGAACGCATCGCCAATATCACCAGCCCCGAAGAATTTGTTGCCGATTTCGAAGTCTACAGTTTTGTGATGAAGGCCTTTGATTTGGAAGACCAGATTTTTGGCAAAGGTATGGTGCGCAAAATACTGGAAAGCGATCCGGTGAGTGAAACCTCACTGTTGAACAGGTTAACGGATTCGCGGTTCCGCGAAATGCATCTGTCGCTGGAATTTACCACCGAGAGCGGACCGCAAACCCCTGATTTTTCAAATGAAGAATGGGTCGATCGCATTGTAGACCGGTTTTATAACCGTCAATTCATTAATGAAAACGATAACCAGAACGACACCGTTGGAACAGTGCTGGAGCTGCGGGATTCCTTTGAAGGGGTCACCAGCTGGTTCAATGTCTTGGCCGATAAAAAACTGACCAAGTTTTTTCAAGTTGCGCTGAACCTGCCGGAACAAATTTCCGGTCTTGACCTGGATGTGCAGAAAAAGCTGTTTGAAGAAAAATTCGATCTGGCCGATCTGCAAGACCCGAAAGAACGCGAACGGTTGATCACCCGCTTTACCGCGATTTCGGATGTGTTGGACCCACCGCAATTTATCGCCAACAGCCCGGCGGTGAGCATCCTGCAATCCGCAAGTTTTGGCGCGCAATTTGTACCGATCACGCTGGATGTGGCGATGGTGACATTTTCCGCCTCACAGCTTTACCGCTGATTTTCGCGATCAGGCGGCGGGCTCTTCCATCATGTCTTCGCCGTCATCGGGCATGTCGATGGTGCCATCTGCAACCAACCGCAAGGCCGCTTCGACAAGTTGAGACTGCGCCTGTTTCACGTCTTTGGATTTGACCGGACCCATTGATGACATTTCTTCTTGCAGCATCCCGCGAGACCGAGAGGGCAGGGAGGCAAGGAAATGTTCGCGGACTTCTTTCTTTGCGCCGCGCAGGGCAAGGGGCAGGGTGTTTCCGCCGACTTCACGCATGATTTTCCCGAGGGTATTATCCTTGAACTTCATCAGATCATCAAAGACAAACATTTTTTGCTTGATGGCACGGAACTGATCGGGCTGGCGTTCTTCCAGTTCACGGGACAAATTGCCGAACATATCTTCGTCAAGTTTGTTGAAAATTGAAACCAATTGCCCCTCGACACGGGCTTCGGCACTGCGGCCGGCCTTGGCCAGAACATCGTCGCGCAGGGTGTTTTCGATGTTCTGGATGGTGTCGTTTGGCAGGGTTTCCATCTCCATGATCCGTTCGATCAGATCGGTGGCGCGGTCGGCCCCCAGAAGCGGTAGAACCTTGGCGGCGGCATCGGCGCGGATGCGCGACAGGATCACAGCGACGGTTTGGTTGTGTTCTTTGCGCAGGAACTCAACCAATTGTTTTTCATCAAGATCTGACAGATCACGCCAAACGTTATCGGTGGTGTTTCCGTCGATCTCTTTCAGAATTTCGGCAACCCGTTCTTCGGGCAGGAATTCCTTTAGCAACCCGCGCGCCGCTTCGATGGAGCCCACAACGCCGCCGATGTGGCCGACTTTCTGGTCGAATTCCATCATGATTTCTTCGACGATGCTGGCGTCAACTTCGCCCATCGTTGAAATTGCGGTGGTGATTTGGCGAATCTCGGACACATCCAGTTTCTGCATCAATGCGCCGCCGCGTTCTTCGCCCAGACACAGGAAAAGGATCGCAGATTTTTGTGCGCCCGACATGCGGCGGTGTTTGCGGAAC
Source organism: Sulfitobacter sp. (assembly GCA_047634585.1). Classification (GTDB taxonomy): domain Bacteria; phylum Pseudomonadota; class Alphaproteobacteria; order Rhodobacterales; family Rhodobacteraceae; genus Sulfitobacter. The sequence goes on from JBLIAN010000011.1 coordinate 32,489, forward strand.
GGGACAAATTGATTCATGGATAAAGTCGATCCTGATCGGTGAAATGTTTAACCAAGAATAAACCAAGCTATCCTTGAATGACATCTCTTTCTGGTTCTGCGGGTGGATTATCCTGACAAATAGGATTGAATCAGCGACCCTGCCAGCATGTACCAGCCATCAATCAACACAAAGAAAATCACCTTGAAGGGCAAGGACACCAGCACCGGCGGCAGCATCATCATACCCGCACTCATCAACACGGAAGCGACGATCAAATCAATCGCCACAAACGGCAGATAGATCAGGAAACCGATGGTAAAGGCGCGGCGCAATTCCGAGATCATGAAGCCGGGGATCAGCACCCGCCAACTGGGCAGGGCGTCGGGGCCATCTGCCGCTGCGGGGGCTTCATTTGCGATGTCTTGAAACAATTGCAGGTCTTTGTCGCGGGTATTGACCAGCATGAAATCATAAAAGGGTTCGGCGATATTGCGCATTGCCTGTTCTTCGGTGATCGCATTTTCCATCAAGGGGCGAATGCCGCCTTCCCATGCATCATCAAACACCGGCTGCATGACAAAAAACGTCATAAACAACGCCATCGCATTAAGTACGATATTCGGCGGGGTCTGGTTGAGGCCAAGCGCGAGGCGCAGCATCGAAAACACAATGACAAAACGGGTAAAGCTGGTCATCACCACCAGCAGTCCGGGGGCGACGCTGAGCAGGGTGACAATTGCAAAGAGTTGTATCAACCTGCCAGAGAGGCTGGCACCTGCGTCACTGCCGGCGGGCACATTGCCAAATTCCGAGGACAGGTCGCGGATCAATCCGCCGATTTCGCTGTCTTGCGCCCATGAAATATCCGCACCGATCACCACCAACGCCACAGCGGTGAGGATCGGTGCGATGCCGCGGCGCAGGAGGGATGTTGAACGTGTCAAGGCGGGTATCTTAGATCTCTGAAATGAAATCTTTGACGATTTCCCGCAGCGCCACACCCAGCATGTCACCTTGCACTCGCACCAGATCGCCCCGGGCGACCATGCGATCATTGATCATGATATCAACGGGTTCACCGATGCGGCGGTCCAGTTCGATTACCGAGCCTTTGGTCAGGTCCAACAATTCGGAAATCGGCAATCTGCTGCGGCCCAGAACCACGCGCACATCCAGTTTGACACCAAAGATTGCATCAAGGCTTTTGCCTTCGGAGGGTTTGCCAGCGGCGGATTTTTCACCGCCTGTTTCCTTGGCGGATTGGGCAGCAGCGGCAGCCGCTTGCGGGGTTTCGGTTTCGGCCGTGGTATTGGGTTCGTCTACCATTTATCCAGCTTTCTGAGTGGCTTGGTTGAAATCATCTGCGGCGGAGGCGAGGGCGGCAATCATGGCGGCACTGGCCTGTTCGATGTCATATTCCAGACGCCCGCCTTTCCATTTCACCTGTGCGGCACTGCCGTTCATCTCCGGGTCTGCGACCACGTCAATCTGGGCCGTGCGTGACAGGGAGGACAGCCAACCCTGAGTATCGCTTTGCAGGGCGGTGGTGACATCGGGACAGGCGCGGATGGTCAGGATCGGATCGGTGCGGACCAGTTCAACGCTTTGACGGATCCGCGCAATCGCCAGATCGGCCCCATATTTTTCAAGCAATTCCGGCACCAGCCGTTCGGCAATGCCGAGAAACAATTCGATGATGTCGCGTTCGGTCTGGCGGCGCAATTCGGCGTCCTGTTCCAGGAGTGCGTTCAATTGATCACGGATGGCGGTGCGTTCTTGGGTCAGGCGGGTTTCGCGGGCAACATCCAATTCGCCCTGGGCATCTATACGCCCGACGCTACGCCCCGCGTCAAAACCTTCTTGGCGGGCTTCTTTGACGCGCAATTCTTGCTGGGTCTGCGCGGCCAATGCACGTTCGTTTTCTGCTGCTGCACCTTGTGGTGTCTCGGGCTGGTGGTCAAAATTGCGCTGAAACAGATCAATCATGCGTCAGCCTCGGTCATCAGCCAAGACCGCAGAACCCGCAGGACTTCTTCGGGCTTTTCATCGGCAAGGCGCTGTATCTTGTCGATTTTATTCTTGCGGAGATTGCCACGGATGCCCTGTTTTTCGACATATTCGGGATCTTCATCCAGATCATATTCGCTTTCCAGAAAATCCTGCTCGCGGCCATCGGATTTGGCGATTTTGCCTGTTGATTTTTCGCCACCCGCCGCGGGCAAAGCCTGAAGTGCGGCGGATTTTGCCAGCGCTTCTGGATTGGTTTCGGCACCCGCAAGCAGTGCTGCATCGCCCTCGGCCTCGATTTGTTCGGGCGGGTTGAGGCGGCGCAGGATCGGGCGCACGCCAAGCAACATCACCAGACCGACAATCAGCAGGGCCAGGATGCCACGGATGATCGGGACCATGCTTTCGGTCAGACGTTCCGAGATGGTTTGATCAATCGGATCGCCCAGATCCATCGAGTAATCCATAAAGCGCATGCTATCGACAGATACGCTGTCGCCACGGGTATCCTGGAAGCCGACAGCGGATTTTACCAATTGCGTCAGGCGGTCAAGCTCTTCTGGGGTGCGTTCGGCATAGGTGACATCAGAGCCGTCAACATTGTAAATGCCGTTGATCAGAACCGCGACAGTCAGGCGGCGCACATCCCCTGCTTCGCGGATGATTTCGCGGCGGGTATTGCCGATTTCATATTGAACCAGTTCGTCGGCCTGTGACCGGCTTGAGGTGGTGGCATTGTCACCGCCGCCCAAGGCCGCTGGAATGTTGTTTTCGATCCCGACATTGCCGCCGTCTTCTTTGCCGGACTGGTTTTCCGACTTGTTTTCGGTAGAGCGCACAACCTGTTGATCAGGATCATAGGTTTGCTCGACGATGACTTCTCTTTGGGTGGTCAGATCGACATTGACGCGCACACGGGCATTGCCGGCGCCGACGCGGGCGGTCAGGATGTTCTGGATTTCCTGAGACAGCTTGTCTTCGATGCCGTTTTTGGCGCTTTGCATGGTGCCCTGGCTGTTGCCATCGCCGCCTTCGGCAAGAATAGTTTCCCCGCTGGCCGACAAAACCGTGACGCGCGCCAAATCCAGTTCGGCCACCGCCGAGGCCACCAGGGTGCGCACTGCCACTGCCTGTTTGCGGGTCACGGCACGGCCCGGATCAGGGCGCACAATGATCGAGGCACGCGGGGCAGGGGCCTGCCGCGAGAAAGGTTCGCGATCCGGCAAGACCAGATGCACCCGCGCTGTTGAAATCCCGTCCAGCGTCTGGATAGAGCGGGCCAATTCGCCTTCCATTGCCCGCATCCGGTTGATTTTTTGCAGGAAGGAATTCATCGCCAGCCCGCTTTTTTCGTCAAACAATTCCCAACCGGGATCGCCGTCAATCGGCATGCCGGTTTCGGCCAGCACCATCCGCGCACGGGCGGCATCGGAGCGCGGGACCATCACGCTGGAGCCGTCTTCGGAAAGCGATACCTTGAAACCCGCATTGGCAAGCGTTGCTTCGATCGAATTGGCCGAGGTCACTGACAGATTGGTGTAAATCGGGGCATAATCCGGTTTTGACACCGCATTCAGGCCCAGCAACATCGCCAGTACAATTGCCCCTGCCGTTCCCGCGAGGATCAGCAGCCGCTGACGGCCAAGCGCCATTAAATTGTCGATCAATCCTTGCACAAAACGCCTCGCATTTCTTTTGTGTCACTATACAGCATTAAGAAAAGGTTAAAAGCAAGAATTAAGCAAAACTAAACTTGTAATTATGCCTGAAAACACGGATTATCCTTGAACAAGGAGACCTGTTTCAAAGATGGCTGGCAAGGCGAAAGAAAAGCGCAAACCGCAAGAGGCGGCCGAGGGGGATACACCCGAGGTCAAGGCCAAGGGCTCGCGCAAGATGCTGTTGGTGGCGATGATGTTTTGCGTTGCTTCACTGGGCGGCGGATTTTTTCTGGCCCGGATGGCCTATATGCAGGATGCCGAAGCCTATCAGCCCGAATACAAAGACGAGCAGGGCGGCCACGATACGGCCAAGGCCGATGATCACGGTGGCGGGCACGGCGAAGCAGAGGACGGTCACGGCAAGCCAAAGGGCAACGGCATCACCGATCCGCTGGCCAAAGACGATCATCCCGCGGGGAATGCGATGGCGTTGCAAGCCAAGGCAGAGGGCCATGACAAGGCAGGCGCGGATGACGGGCTGTTGGATTTCGGCGATATCCTGACCAACATCCAGGGCTATGATGCCCAGGGTGCGCCGACGCGGGCCTTTCTCAAGGTGAACCTTGTCGTCGCCTATCGCACCGACGAAGGGGCCTCGGAAGTTATGGTCGCGCGTCAGGCGTTCATGCGGGATTTGTTCAATACCTATCTGCGCGGCCTGACCGAAGCAGACGTGCGCGGCATGGCGGGCATTCTATACGTCAAAGCCGAATTGTTGAAACGGGCGCGGGCCGCTGCGGGCAGTGACCTGCCACAGGAAATCCTGATCAAAGACCTGATTGTGCAGTAAGGAATGCAAGTGTGAACCAGACCATGTCACAAGAAGACATCGGCGATGCCGAGGAAGGAAATCTCATTGACGAGATTATCCGCCTGTCTGACTTTACCTTTGACCGTTTGCCGATGCTCGATATCATTGGCGAGCGGCTGGTGGAAAATATTTCTGTGGCTTTCCCCGATCTGATGCGGGCGATGTGCGAAGCATCGCTGCTGCAACTGGATTACATTCCCCTGGGCCAGATCATCGAAGGGTTGCCTGCAAAGGTGCTGTTGGCGGTGGGCACCGGGCGGCCGTTTGAAGGTGAAATCCTGCTGGCGATTGACCGGACATTGTTCATGACCTCGGTTGAATTGATGCTGGGCGGTAATGCCAAACAGATCAATGAGGACGATGACGAAGAATACACGGCCATTGAACTGGCCTTTGGCGAACGGCTGGCGGCGGCGATTCTGGCGGAATTGCAGCGGGCGCTGTCGGTTGTGGGCAAGGCGGCGCTGGAACTGGATCGTGTCGAAACCGATCCAGACGCGGCCAGCGTTGTGAAACATTCCAGTCTTTGTGCGCGGATGAAATTTTCCATCGCGATGGCAGGCCATGCCGGGGTGCTGGATGTGATCATTCCCTATGACGCGCTGGAGCCGATCCGCCCGGATCTGGGCAAAATCTATTTCGGCGATCGCGGTCAGGCGCAAAATGCATGGCAGGGTCTGATCAGTGACCAGATCGAGCGCGCGCATATGGATCTGGAAGTGGTGATGGCCGAAGAGGCCATTCCGATCCAGAAAATCATGGCCTGGCGTGCGGGTGACACCGTGGAATTCGGCATCGAAGAAGGCCAGGACGCGATCATGACCTGCGCGGATACGCCGATGTTCAAAGTGTCGCTTGGCAAACGCAACAACGGCTTTGTTGCCGTGCAAATAACCGAAAAAATCTCAACTCTGGAGGTGCCTGAAAATGTTGGCAACGATAATTGACAGTGTGATCATTGTGCTTTTGCTGGGAAGCATTGCCTATGGCTATTCAGTGTCGCGAAAAGTGCGGATGTTGATGGCAACGCTCAAGGAACTTGAGCCGCTGGTGCAGGAGTTTTCCTCTGCCGTGGATAAATCCGAATATTCGGTGCACCAGATGCGTGAAAACATTGTCGTGGCGGAAAAGGCCCCGATCTATGACCCTGAGATGCGGCCTGAAACCCCCGCCGAGGCCGCCTTTGCCAGCCGCCGCAATGCCGCCCCGCCGGTTCAAGAGGGCCCGGGTGTGCGGGTGATGCGCGACAAGAAAGATCTGGTGCGCAAGTTTTTTGAAACCTCTGCAACAGCGAGGGTTTGATCAATGCTGCGGTTGCTGAGCGGCAAGGTCATTCTGGGCGGTCTGGCCTTGACCCTGTTTGCCAAGGCGGCGCTGTCGTTTCCTGAACTGCCGATGTTCAACACGGGTAATCCGGTGCAGGATGTGGCAATTGTTCGGACCGCCGCCGCAGAAAAGAAAGATTCAGCGCCTGAACCTGCCAAGGATATTCCGCCACTGGTGACGGATCTGCCGATGGCAGGCAGCGAATGTGACGCGCCCGAAGATGTGTTGCGCTCGCTGACCCGTGAACGCGAATTGGTTGCCCAGCAAAAGCAGGACATCGAAGACCGCAATGCGGAACTGGCGCTGGCGCGGGAGCGTCTGGCGATTGAAAAAGCCTCATTGACCGAGTTGAAATCGTCGATAGAAAACCTGCTGGCGCGGGTCGATGCGGCCCAGACCGACGACCTGCAGCGGTTGATTTCGTTTTACAAAAACATGAAACCTGCCGATGCGGCGCGGATCATGGATGATCTGGACATCGAGACCACAGTGATGGTGCTGGGCACAATGAACCCGCGCACCGCGGCCCCGATTCTGGCCAAAGTATCCCCCGTGCGGGCGCGTGCGGTGTCCAAGATCATTCTGGAACGCTCGCAATTGCCGGGTGATCAGGATCTGGTCGGGATCAAGCTGAAGTAGGTAGGGGTGTTAAGTCATTCCAGACTGGTTTGCAGGGTTGATCCGTTGGGAATCTTGTGGGGTTTGTTGTTCTTGAGATCAAAAACAAAGCTGATGATCTCGGCGACGATTTCCCAATGTTCCACGGGCACGGGTTGGTCAATTTCAACCATATCATACAGCATCCGCGCCAGTGGTTTGTTTTCCACCACCGGAATTTCGTTTTCAAAGGCGACTTCGCGGATGCGCAGGGCCAGATGATCGGCACCTTTGGCGATACAGATCGGCGCCACATCGGTGATCGGGTCATATTTCAGCGCCACGGCGAAATGTGTCGGGTTGGCAAGAATCACATCGGCAAGCGGCACCACAGTGATGGTCCGCTGTTGTGACAATTCACGGCGCCGGCGGGCGCGTTTGCTGCGGATTTCCGGTGAGCCTTCGCTTTCTTTGATTTCGTCACGCAGTTCCTTCTGGCTCATGCGTTGTTTGCGTCGCCAGTCAAAACGCCGCCACAGAATGTCGGCAATGGCGACGGGGACCAGAAAAATCGCTGCTGCCATCAGCAATTTACGCGCGGCAGCCACCAGATAACCGGGCAGATATTCGGGGATGAATCCCGAGGTCATCCAGATGGCGCGCACCGCTTCGTTGGTGACCCAAAGCGCCATTGCCCCCACCGCAAAGACCTTGATGATGCTTTTTAGAAATTCCACAAAGGAATTGGCCGAAAACAACCGTTTAAAGCCCTCTCGCGGTGATATTTTTGACAGTTTGGGTTTGATCCTTTCAAAGGCAATCACGGTTTCGCCCTGAATTGCCGCGCCGATTGCCCCGCCAATCAAAAGCACCCCGAACAAGGGCGCAACGGCAATGCCAAGCGAGAAAAAGAAATCACCCATGATCTGCCCCAGCCGGGTCAGCCCCGGATCACCGGTCGCCACCCGCAGGCTGGCCGCCTGATCAATCAACGTGGACAACGCCCCCACCACCTGCGGGGTCTGGAACGGCAGCACAAAAGCGATGATTCCCAGCAAAGCGATCACCACAACCATATTGCCGGTCTCTTTGGAGGAGGGCACATCCCCCTTGTCCCGCGCGTCACGTAGCCGCTTTTCGGTCGGTTCGAGGGTCTTTTCTGTACTGTCGTTATTGTCAGCCATGTTCAGAACTTAAAGGTAACCAGCCATTTCTGAAACTCCGATATGAAGAAATCGAGCAGCGAAGGCAGGGAAACCGACATGATCAGCAGGCCCGCGCCGATCAGCAGCGATGCGGCGACAAAAAACACGGGCAATTGTGGCATCATCCGGTTGGCAAGGCCCATGCCAAGGTTCAACACCACCCCCATCACAAAAAACGGCGCGGCGACGGCCGTGCCGATATACAGGCTTTGGCCTGCGGCCTTGAGCAGTTGATCGGTCATATCCTGAAGCATGATCTGACCGGGCGGGAAAATATCATAGCTCGATAACAGGGCGCGCAGGATCATGTGATGGGTGTCGGTGATAAATATCATCGCAACCGCACTGACCAGCATCAGTGTTGCGACCATTGTTGCGCCTTCAAATGATCCGAAAGACGGACCAAACGCATTGGCGAGGCCGGACACCTGCCCGACCTGATAGCCGGCAAATTGCAGCGCCGACAACAGGATGCGGGCGGTCAGGCCGATCCACAACCCGATGGTTACCTCTGTGGCCAGCAAGAACACCAGCGCGGTCGGGGCGTCGGGCATCATCGCCTGAACCGGGGTCACGGGCAGCAAGGCGGCACAAAGTACCAGCGCAAAAGACAGCCGCGCCCGTATCGGGATCTGGACCTCGCCAAAGGAGGGCATGAACATCAGCGCCGAACCAAGACGGGCAAACACCACCAGATAGGAAAAGAACAATGTGATGACATATGTCTCAAGCGACATCGGGTGTCATCCGACGGTGCCAACCGTGCGCAGCGATGCCTTGCGGTGGACTTCGTTATGGGAAATCACCTGTGTCATCGGGCTGACCCGTTCAAGGATCGACCGCACATAGGGCCGTGCCTGGGGGGTGACCAGAATCGCGGGCCATTCATCGGCAGACGAAAACTTCTGGATTTCCTTGCGCATCGCCAGCACAAATTCCTGCACCCGCGAGGGTGACATCAAAAAGGTGTCTTCGCCATTGGCGGTGGAAATCGAACTGACCAATTCGCGTTCCCAATCGCCCCCAAGGTTGATCACCGGCACATAGCCCTGCGCATCGACCAGGGACTGACAAATCTGTTTGGACAATTTGCCGCGCGCATGTTCGATCACGGTGCGGATGTTTTTGGTATTGGCACTGGCTTCGGCCACCGCTTCGATGATCTTGGGCAGATTGCGGATTGAAACACGTTCGGCCAGCAGCGCTTGCAAGACATGTTGCAGCATCACGGCGGGGCTGTTGTTGGAACTGTCCGACAGCAGTTTCTGATAATCCTTTTCCTGGCCTTCGATCAGATCCTGCACCGCTGCATAGGTCAGGATTTCGGGCATATGTTCCTTGATCACTTCGGTCAGATGGGTGGTGATCACGCTTTCAGGATCGACCACTGTCATGCCCATCAATTCGGCCTCAGAGGCGCGGGCCTCATCGACCCAGATTGCCTCAAGGCCGAATGTGGGTTCGCGGGTACGTTTGCCCGGCAGGTCGATGTCGCCGCCTGTCGGGTTGATCACCATCATCATCATCGGATCCACTTCGCCACGGGCGGCCTCGACCCCTTGCAGGGAAATCGAATAGGTGCCCGCGGGCAGGTCTGCATCATCCTTGATCCGCACCGGCGGCAGCACAAAACCGAAATCCTTGATAAACAGGGACCGCAGGCTTTTGACCTTGCCGGGCAGGGCGGCATTTACCGAGGTGATCATCGGCACCAAGGCGGTGCCCAGATCAAGACGCACATCATCGACTTTCAACATCTCTGACAGCCCGTCTTCGCTGGCATCGGCCACGGGTTTTGCGGTTTCAATGGCAAGGGCTTCGGAGGCTTTGCGCTCTTTCACCTGTTTTTGCATATAATAGCCAAAAACCGCCATGCCCGTCGACAGGGGCAGGAAAATCGCCAGCGGAAATCCGGGCAACCAGCCGATGCAAAATGTCAGCCCGGCCGCCATATACAGCGCCTTGGGGAAATGGCTCAGCTGGCCCAGCACTGCCTCGTTTGCCGCGCCGTGGGTGCCACCTTTGGTCACCAGAAGACCCGCAGCAAGCGAGACAATCAGCGCCGGAATCTGTGTCACCAAGCCGTCGCCGATGGTCAGCACTGTGTAATTGCTCATCGCCTGACCCACGCTCAAGCCGTGGCTCATCATCCCGATCAGGATGCCGCCAAAGACATTGATCAAGGTGATGATCAGACCTGCAACCGCATCGCCCCGCACAAATTTCGAGGCACCGTCCATTGCCCCGAAAAACGAGCTTTCTTCTTCCACCATTTTGCGGCGGGCCTTGGCCTCTTCATCGGTGATCACACCGGCGGCAAGATCGGCATCAATCGCCATCTGTTTGCCCGGCATCGCATCCAGAGAGAACCGCGCCGCAACTTCGGCGATACGGGTAGATCCCTTTGTAATCACGATAAAGTTGATGATCACCAGAATCGCAAAAACAATGATCCCGATGACAAAATCACCGCCCACAATAAACCGCGCAAAACCTTCGATCACATTGCCCGCCGCGCCGGGGCCATTGTGGCCTTCGCTCAGGATCAGCCGCGTCGAAGACACGTTGAGCGCCAGCCGCAACATCGTGACCACCAGCAGCAGCGTCGGGAAAGAGTTGAACTCAAGCGGCGCGCCGATCCAGAGTGACACCATCAGGATCAACACTGCCAAAGACAGCGAAATCGCCAGACCCAAATCAAGGAAATACGGCGGCAGCGGCACGAACAGCATCGCGAGGATCATCACCACGCCAAGCGCAAAGCCGATGTCGCGGTTGTCTTGTCCGAAACGGGCAAAGCCGAGGATCGGGCGGGGAGTCACATTGGTGTTCGGGGCGCTCATGGGTTAATTCACCTCTGCATAGGCGGGCAGGATCGGTTGCAGCGGTGCCGCGGAATAGATTGAGAATGAATTGTGCAGACCCGCCGCCCCCGTGCCGGTGATATCGGCGCTCCAACTGATTGACGGGGCAGGGCGCACAGGCGCAGAGATAGCAACTTCGGTTCGTGCCTCGAGCGCGAACCGATCCAGATTCATATTTGCAAGCTGTTGATTATGCGCCAGTTTTTTCAGGTAGATGTCTTTGTAGCTGTCGGTGGAGGAATGATAGCGGCCTGCGGCCTGCCACCAATCGCCGGTCTGTGCATAAAGATCGCTGAGAAACCGCGCGGCGTAATCGACATTGGCGGCCGGATCGCTGGCTTCGTCCAGCGTGTCAAAATGATGCCCGTGCCATTTTTGATTGATCTGCATGCAACCCACATCAATTGATTCCGCCCCTTCATCCTGTTTCTGCTGAACCCATGCTTGCATTGCCTCTTTGCTGCCAAAAAACACCCCTTTGCCATCGTAATTCGCTGTCCAGGGCCAGATTGTCAGCGCGCCATTCACTTTGCGCCCGGCTTCTTGCAACCCGATGGCCAGCAGCAGATTGTCAGGGATATCATAGCGTTGCTGGGCGTCGAGGATTGCCGTCAGGCAAAATGATGTGGGATAGGCGATTGTGCCTGTGGCCTGGACGGCGGGGTTGGCCAGACGATAGAACCCCGCCCAGAGGTTGTCTTCGCTGGCGTGCAGAATCCGGGCAGTGCCGAAGAATCCGATGAGGGTGGTCGCGCAGATGAACAGGCCCAATATGCGCATCTCAGATGCCACCGCTGGTGATCAGATCAAAGATCCGGTTGGTCAGCTGCGACAGTGTCGAAAAGATAAATGGCAAGGATAGCGCCAGAGTGACAAAGATAGCGGCGATCTTGGGCACAAAGGTCAGGGTCATCTCCTGAATCTGGGTGAGGGCCTGAAAAAAGGCAATCACCAGACCCACGCCAAGCGCCACCGCCAGCACCGGCGCAGACGAGATCAGCACCGTCATGATGGTCTGCCGGATGATCTCGTAGGTGGTAACTGAATCCACGGTGCGCCCCTAAGCATGATGAGAAATGCCCTGCCGTCAGATCGGCATGCGCATGATTTCCTGATAGGCATCGACGAGTTTGTCACGCAGCGCGACAGAAACCTGAACCGTGCTTTCCATTGCCATTGTTGCCTCGACGACCTGCTGTAAACCGGCCTGTCCAGTCAATCCCGCGATCGCCATGCTGTCCCCGGTGCGCACGGTTTCCACAGCCTGCGCTGCGGCATTGGACACCATTTTCGAAAAATCACCGGACCCGGTTTTTTCAATGGATGTCTCGTCATTTGCGCCGGGTTTTACCTGTGTGGCCTTGCCATAGGCCGATTGTACATAGGCCGCGCGGACGGATGAAAAATCTGACATTCCGCCCCCTATTTCAACATATCAACAAGCAGGCTGCGCATGCTGCGGGCATTTTCCATCATCGACAGGTTTGCCTCATAGCTGCGGGCGGCTTCACGCATGTTATTCATTTCAATCAACGGATTAACGTTGGGAACCTTGATATAGCCATTTTCATCTGCCGCTGGATGTGACGGATCAAAGCGCAGTTCAAACCCGCTTGGATCATGGCCGATATCTGACACCTGAACAATTGCGGCGCCGGTGCGTGAATCGGTTTTCGCCTCGAATGAAATGGTCTTGCGCTGATAAGGATCGCCGCCGGGTTTCTGAGCAGTGGTTGTGGCGTTGGCGACGTTTTCAGACACCACACGCAACCGCTGGGATTGGGCCCGCATGCCACTGGCGGCGGTGGCCGCGATACTTCTGAGAGGGTCCATTTACGGCTCCTTTTCCTAGCGGCGGCCAACAACCGTATAAAGCATCTCATGGGCTTTACGGTAGAGATTGGCGGCGATCTTGAACTGGCCAGCGTTGGCGTTGGCTTCCATCAATTGTTCTTCAAGCACGATGTTGTTGCCGGTCATATCCGACCCCCAGCCCACGTCCGCCTCTTTGATTTCGGCCTCGGCCATGGCGCCACTGGCCCGTGCGCCATCAAGATAGCTGGCAAAGCTTTCCACGTCTTTGGCGCGAAACCCCGAAACATCGGCATTGGCGATGTTTTCGGACACGACCTTCTGACGGGTCGACAACCACTGCAAACGCTTGGGCGCCAGATCAAAGAGTGAGGTTGGATCAGTATTCATCATAGACTCATTATTTGTTCTTGAGATATACCAAGGATAGAGAGATTAAGAAAGGATTAAATCTTCGTGTCAACCTTTTCCAAACTACAGGATGCGGTCTATTCATCCTCCAGCGCGCGGATTGTTGGCGGGGTGAAATCCATTGTCGGGCTGACCTTGACGGTTGGCGGGCTTGAGGCGCTGGCCGGGATCGGCAGCCGCTGTCGTGTGCGCAGCCGCAAAGGCGTGATTGATGGCGAAGTTGTGGGCGCGCAGGGGTCCGATCTGTGCCTGCTGCCCTTTGGCAGCTGGGACGGCGTGGCGGTGGGGGATCCGGTTGAACTGATCGAACATGATGATCTGATCTATCCTGACGACAGCTGGATCGGATCGGTGGTTGATGCGCTGGGGCGGCCTTTGTCGCGCTATACGCGCTCACCACGGCCACGGCGCAAGGCGTCGTTCAACGCCCAGCCCCCCGGTGCCTTCGAACGCAAGCAGGTGGGCGAAAAGCTGGAGACGCGGATCAAATGCGTGGATGTGTTTACGCCGATTTGTCAGGGTCAGCGCATGGGGGTTTTTGCCGGTTCGGGGGTCGGTAAATCGACATTGATGGCGATGCTGGCGCGCAATACCGATGCCGATGTGATTGTGATCGGGTTGATTGGCGAACGTGGCCGCGAAGTGCAACAGTTTATCCAAGAGGATCTGGGCGAGGAAGGCATGGCGCGGGCTGTTGTTGTTGTCTCAACAGGGGATGAGGCGCCCTTGCTGCGCAAACAGGCGGCGCTGACCACAACTGCGATTGCGGAACACTTCAAAACCAAAGGCTTGCAGGTTTTGTTGTTGCTGGACAGCGTCACCCGTTTTGCCATGGCGCAACGCGAGATCGGATTGGCGCGGGGGGAACCGCCAACCTTGCGGGGCTATCCGCCATCGGTGTTTTCGGAATTGCCGCATCTGTTGGAACGCGCCGGACCGGGCCGCGCGGGAGAGGGCGATATCACCGGCCTTTATACCGTGCTGGTGGATGGCGATGACATGAACGAACCAATTGCCGATGCGGTGCGCGGGATTGTCGACGGGCATCTGGTGCTGGATCGGCGGATTGCCGAACAGGGGCGGTTTCCGGCGGTGGATTTGCAGCGGTCCCTGTCGCGGATGCTGCCGGGCTGCCATACGCCCGAAGAATTCGAAATCACCAAAGCGGCGCGCAAGGCCCTGGGGCGCTATGCGGACATGGAAGATTTGATCCGTTTGGGGGCATATAAAGAGGGTTCTGATCCCGACACCGACGAGGCAATCCGGTTTTTCCGCGCTGCCAGCCCGTTCCTGTCCCAGCGTCGGGGTGAAATGACTGCTGCCAGCCAAAGCTTTGCAGAATTGTACCGGATGATCCTTGAGGCGGGGATCGAAGACCCGCTGCGGGAATATTTTGAAGAGGCAAAACGCCAGCAAGATGCCCAGGTGGTAATGGCCTCTGCCCAATAAAAGGCCGGCCCCGATGCGACAGGGACCGGCCTAGATCAAGGGAAGATCATCATGAGGATGCGCCGCCCGACAGTTCATGTCGGACGGCGCGTAATCAACCTAAGTTCGTACCGATTAACGGAACAGGCTCAGGATGTTCTGCGGGGCCTGGTTCGCAATCGACAAGGACTGCGTGGCAAGCTGCTGCTGGACCTGATAGGCCTGCAAACGCGCGGCTTCTTCTTCCATATCGGCATCAACCATCGAGCTCACGCCGGAATCCAGCGTGTCTGTCAGGCTGTCAAGAAACTGCATCTGGCCATCAAGGGTGTTTTCAGTAACACCCAGCGATGTTGCGGCGGTGATCGCAGCAGAAAGCTGTGCTTCGGCGGCTGCCAGATTTTCTTCCATTGTTGGGGCGGTATAGGTTTCGTCGACAGATGTTGTTGCAGGATCATCGACGACATCAACATCGTTCAGGTCAATCGCGGCAAGCGCGGTCTGAATGGCCTGAAGATCAACTGAATCAAAAGTGATTGATGTTGTTGCAAACGAACCCGAAGACCGTGACACACCTGTAACAACAGTAACAGATGATGATGCGCCACCCACCAGATCGTCACCGTTAAAGGTGGCCTGATCAATTGCAGACTGCATGTTTGCCGCCAAAGCATCCAGTTCGGTCTGAACGTCGGCTTTGTTGATGCCGTTACTCTGGGCGAACGCGACACGTTCAACCATTTGAGCGGCAAGATCTTTGACGGTTTCGGCGCCAAGACGCGCGGTTGCGACAGAGTTTTTGGTCGCTGTCATACCTTCGTTGATGGCCTTGAACATGCCGCTGTCGCCTTTCATCGTTTCCGATATGGCGAAATAGGCAGCGTTCTCTTTACCGGAACGAATTTGCAGGCCGGAAGACACACGGTTCTGTGTTTCGTTCAGGCCACGGTTGACATCATTAAGTGTGGCAAGTGCCACCATTGCGGAATTATTGGTGAGAATGGACGACATTACTGCTCTCCTCATCTCTCATATTTTTTTCACAGTCTTCTGACTGATTGTTCGGACTTCTGGCCGACTGCCGATTTACGACCAGCATTCTTTATTTAGGGAATATGGTTAACAATTGGTTAAATTGTGGCCGAATTAAGGCAGCCCGGATCAGAACTCTTGATCAATGCGCATTTTACCTTTGGGGGCATCGCTCAGTTTGCGCCCCGATTTACCGTACACACCACCCAACCCATTGCGATTGTTGATTTTTTCAACTTCGCGCAGGATGGTTCTGGCAGCCACGGCCATGCGCGACAGCATGGCACCGTCTTCTTCAATATTTTTCTTTAAATCAGCCAGATGTTCTTTGAGATTGCGTTTCTTCGCCGCCTCGTGGTTCAAAAACGGCTCGATCAGCGGGGTGCGCAGTTCCAGCCATTTCAGAACTTTGGTCTTTTCGTCAAAAACATTGCTGACGACCTCCAGCTCACCGTTCTTGATCGAAGTGATTTCGCTGCGCAGGATCGAAACGGTTTCCTTGATCTTGCCGACGTAATCATCAAGGTTCTGTTCGTCTTCGCGGGTCAGGGTTATCTGGCCCGGCGTGCCGGGGCTGGCCGGATTTTCCATGCGTTCGCCAAAACGGAATTTTTTGGGTGCATTCATGGTTTGAAACTTTCGTCTTCCGTCTGAGTCGTGGCCCCTGAATAGGCGTTGATCGCCTGATTTACCGTGGCAGCCAGCCCCAGACCACCCTGTTCAACCAATTGTTTTGCCACGGCTTCCGACATGAAAGATCGCCACATTTCGGCCTGTTGCTCGCCGCCAAAGGCATTTGGCCCGGCGGATTTCATCATTTCGTCAACAAATTGGGTCAGGAACACCGCTTCGAAATCTTTGGAGGTCTGTTCCGCTTTGAGCGCCTCGGCGCGGGCTTTGACCTCGGGGGACAACCCGCCTTGCATCAAGAGGCTGGAGATCTCTGTCATCAGATGATCTCCAGATCCGCGTGCAAGGCACCTGCGGCTTTGATCGCCTGCAAAATCGCGATGGTCTGGCGGGCGCCGACACCGATGGCGTTCAACCCGTTCACCAGCTCTTGCAGGCTCACGTCACCGCGCAGAATGGTAAAGCTGCCATCCTTTTCCGCGATGTCGATTTCGGTTTCGGGCACCACCACGGTGGAACCGCCAATGGTGATTGGCGCGCCGGAAACTATTGCCGTGCCGCCACCAGAACTGATCGGCCCGGGCTGGCTGACGTTATAGCTTTCTTGAATGCGCACGGTCAGCCCGCCTTGGCTGATGGCGACCTGGGCGATGCGCACATCGGCCCCCATGACGATGGTGCCGGATTTTTCATCCACGACCACGCGCGCGATTGTATCGGGGGTCACTGTCAGGTTTTCGACGGTCATCATGGTGTCGGGCACATTGCCCTTTCCGCCAATCCAGACCTCGACCGTGCCTGAATCCAGCACCTCGGCGGATCCGTCGCCAAGGCGGGCTTCGATGGCCTCCTGGACCCGTCCGGCGGTGGTGAAATCCGGGGTACGCAGAGCGATACGAACACTGTCGAGATCATAAAGGTTGAACTCGATCTCGCGTTCGACAATGGCGCCGTTTTCGATTTTTGCAATTGTTGGCACGCCTTCCACGATGCTGGCGGCATTGCCGTTCACGCTATAGCCTGATGTCGCCACCGCGCCCTGCGCCACCGCATAGACCGCGCCATCCGCACCGGTCAGGGGGGTCACCAGCAAGGTGCCGCCGCGCAGGCTAGTGGCGTCGCCCAGGGAGGACACAGTGATATCAATCGGTGATCCGCGCCGCGCGAATGGCGGCAGTTTTGCCGTCACCATAACCGCGGCGGTGTTTTTGGTCTTCAACGCCTGACCATCCAGATTGGCGACACCAAGGCGTTCCAGCATCCCGCGGATCGATTCACGGGTGAAAGGGCTTGAATTCAATTTGTCGCCACTGCCCAGCAGACCCACAACAAGGCCGTAGCCGATCAGATGGTTTTCCCGCACCCCTTCAAAATGCGCGATATCCTTGATCCGCACCTCAGCGGATGCGCTTTGGGCTGAAAGCACCAGCACAGCCGACATAACAGCGGCACAGGCGCTGCGGATGGTTTTACGAATTTTCATCATGTTTTACCTGTTGCGGCCATCTGCAACATCCCGTGGATCAAGGACAGAATTTTATTCTTGTATAGAAGACATTAAAGCGGGGTAAAATGCAAGTTAAAACCCGATTTAATCATTGTATGAAAAATCTTTACTTGCTAACAATCAAGGATAGAAATGAAGTGAGGTGGCAGGCATATGCGCGTTTATGTTTTTGAGCAGCGGCAGGAACGATGTGCCGGGCTAACATCAGAATTGCGCAGTGTCGGGATCGACCCTCAGTTTGTGACCGAAGATTTCTTTGTGACAGGTCTGGCCTCACTGACCCAGCCGGGCCATGAAACCCGCGCGATATTGCTGGGTGAATGTGTGGGGCTACGCCAACATATCCGTGCCCTGCGCAGCGCCGGATGTGCCAATCCTGTCATTGTTTTCAGGGACTTCCGCAATGCGACGGATACTTCGGAATTGCTTAACCTCGGGGCGGACGATGTGATTGTCAGCCCGATCCGTGGCACCGAAGTGTTGTCACGGACCAATTCTATCATTCGCCGTCTTTATGGCCATGCTGCAGACAGTGTGGTTGTTGGCGAATTGACCGCCTATTTCGACGGGCGTGATCCGATTGTGTCGGGCAGCCGGATCAAGCTGTCCAAGCGCGAACATTCGGTGTTTCAACATCTTGCGCTGAATTCAAACAAGGTGATTTCCAAAGATGCGATCTATGACGCGGTCTATGGCGCCAGCATTGATCAACCTTTCGACAAGGTGATCGACGTCTATATCTGCAAGCTGCGTAAGAAAATCGCGATGGCGTCAACCTCGGGCTGGCAATACATCGAAACAGTGCATGGGCGCGGCTACAAGCTGAGCGGGCCAGAGCAGATGTCACAGGTGATCTGATCAGCGCAGGAAGTTCAGGATCGACAGGCTGCTGAGGCGGGCTGATACCTGATAGCTGGCTTCCAGCTGGTTCTCCAGATTGGTCATCCGGGTGATCGCCTCATAGGGATCAACGGTTTCGTATTGCGAGATCTGCGTGCGCTGAACCAAGGACAGATCGACCAGTTGTTTCTGGGTTGTTTCGACAATCTGTTGATTGAAACCGATCCGCGCCGACGCATCCAGCATGCCTTCTTGTCCGGCGGTCAGCGCCTCAACCACACGGCCCATCCAGGTGCCATAGGCCGCTTCATCCATTGTGCTGACATCGGTGCTGGCCAGCATCGCCAACCCCTTGAGGGCCTCGCGGAAGGGTTCATCATTGGCCCGCACGCCATAGACAACCTCTTGGCCGACATTGACCCATGCATTGACCTGACGGCTGGGTTGCCCGCCGCCGTCCAGCTCGGGGGTGCCGCTGTAAAAGGTCGCTTCAAAATTGCGGTTCGGATCGCTTAGATCATTGGAGGCAAAGGCCTGATCAATCTGGTCCGCGATCGCCGCAGCACTTGCCGCATCGGTGGGGCCGGTCCCGATGATCGAGGCCAAGGCATCCGCAGGCGAAAGGCCCGTGCCGCTGTTGGTCTGATCCCAGCGGGTCAGAGGGGGCGCTTCTGAGTTCAGACCCGAAAACAGGTGATCGCCATTGTAGCTGGTGTTCATGGTGGCAACCATGCTTTCCAGCGCCGCGCGGGCCTCGCGCTGCAAAACCTCGGCACCGTTTTGCGGGCGCGTGGCATTGGAAAGCGTGACTTCAAGCACGGATTGGATACGGTCACGTACCGCATCCACCGAGGTCAGCATCGCCTCAAGTTTGCTGCCCAATACCGCATTGGCCTGCATATAGGTCTGGGTATCCGCCTCGCGGGCCCGCAGTTTCATCACCGAAGCAGAGCGCGGCCCCAGATCAGCGTAGATATCTGCCTTGCGTCCGGTTGAAACCTCTTGCCCCGCCCGCTGCAGCGCCAATGTGGTGCTTTGCACATTCTGGCGGTTGAACAGGTTGAACTGATAGGTGGACAGGCTACCGACCCGGAAAGACATGGTGTTTACCTCACACTGCGGCGATCAGGGTGTCGATCATGTCAGACACCGTGGTCAGGATTTTCGAATTGGCAGCATAGCTTTGTTCGATCAGCAAAAGTTGTTGCATTTCGTCGTCGATATTCACGCCCTCGGCGTTGCGCCGTGCGGCCATCACCACCTCGGCAGCGGAACTGGCGGCATTGAAATTATTCTCGGCGCGGGCGCGTTCGGAGGCCTGTGCTGTGACCATTTCAGCGGCAAAATCCGACAGCGTGACCAAAGTGGGAATCCCGGTGCCCGGATCTGCACCTACAGGGGTGGAAAGCGCTGTGATAAAAGCGGAAATCTGCGTGGAATCCGCCGCCGCGCCGGGGGCTGCTGCGCCCAGACCATCCCGGATCCGCCACACCTCGGCTGACCCCGTGGTTGTCAGGCTTTGGTTCACCTTGATCCGGCTGGCCAATCCGACACTGTTCAATGGATCAAAGGCAATGCCGTTGTCGGTAAACAGGCCCGGTTGTCCCGGTGCCAGCGATGCGTCGGCGGTTTGAAAGGTCTCGATCATGCCGCGCGCATATTCATCCAGTTGCAACTGGAAACGCGGGATCACATCGCGTTTCAGTTCCGACAGGCCAACAAGGCTGCCGTGCTGAATGCCGCGCACCCCGTCTTTGAACGGCGTGATGTCCTGCGCGCCTGCCATTAACGTGCCGTCACCGGCATTAAAGGTGACATCCTGCACCAGATCACCCTCAAGCAAAGCGGCCCCGCTGACGGTGTAGATGCTGACCGTGCCGTTAGAAGACACGGTAGAGCGGATATCAACAATGCCGGCAATCTGATCCAGCACCGCGTCAATCTGCCCGTCAAACTGGGCGGTTTCCATCGTGCCCGGTTCAAAATCGCGACGCTGCGTGTTCAGTTCGCGCAGTTGGTACAAAGCCTGATTTAGATCTGCGACCTCATAGCGGATTTCCATATCTACTTCGGTGGCGGTGGTGCCAAGGGTTGTGGCAGCGCCCCGGATCGACAGCGCCAGATCCTCGGCCGCCAACACCGCGCCGGATTGCGCCCCGGTGGATGAGGGCATGTTCACCAAGGTGGTCAGGCTGTTCTGGAACGCCGAAAATTTATCAGCAGGCGAGGTGCCATCGCCGGGTTGGCCCAGATAGGCAGTATAACTGCGCAGCCCTTCTTGAACCGCTTGATAGCGGGCCATTTTCCCGCTTTCCAGCCGCGTCATCCGCTGCAGTGAATAATCGACCTCGCGGCGGATTTCGCCAACAATCGCGCCGCTGTGATCGCCCGCAGGCGTGACAAGAATGGCCTGACGGCGCACATAGCCGGGCGTCAATGCGTTTGAAACATTGTCCGCCGCGACCCGTGACAACGTCTGGGTTGAATGTAACCCCGATGTCGCTGCATTAAGCGCGCCTGAAAGGCTCATATTCTACTCCGGCATCAGGGCTGGATTATCGCTTCAGCCTTGTGGTTTCATCCATCAACTCGTCCACGGTGGTGATCACCTTGGCATTGGTCGAGAACGCCCGCTGTGCTTTGATCAAATCGGTCATTTCCTCGGCGATATCGACGTTGGAGGCTTCAAGTGCATTGGAATTGATGCCCCCTACTGTCGAGGTATTTGCCACCAGTGCCTTGAAGGATCCGGTTGTGCCGGACAGTTTATAGGCGTTGCCTTTGACTTCGGTCAGGCCAGATGGATTGTCCACAGCAACCACCGGGATCTGATAAAGCGCCCGGCGCATGCCATTGTCGAAAATCCCGAACAAAGTGCCTTCGTCGGTGATTTCGGTGCGCAGCAATTCACCAACGCTTGATCCGTCCCGATCAAAGGACAGGCTGAAGTCACCGGCAAACTGTGTAACGCCTTCAAAAGAACCCGGCGCGCCAAGTTCCACTTCGATGACCTGCGGTGTGGTGCCGTTGTTCAGGGTCAATGTGGCAATACCTGTGAGCGGATCAAAGGCAAAGGCCGCAGGGGCCACCGCTGTAGATGTCGCCGCAGAATAGCTCAGCGGAGAACCCGCCAAGGCACCTGAATCATTGAATTCAATGGTGACTGTGCCCAATGGATCGCCGTTTTGATCGTTTACCGACAGATCCCAGGTATTGGCGGTCGCTGTGGGCTGCCAGTCAAAGCTGATGCGCTGGCTGGCGCCCAGGCTGGTGAACAATTCCGACGAGGTGGTAAAAGGCGCGCCCGGTGTCGCCAGACCGGTGTCTTGCGAGGGCAGGTTGCCAAAGGTCGAAATGCTGGTGGTGACGCCGGCAGAAATGCTGATGTTCGCGACGTTTACCGTTTCCATCTGCACAAAAGAACTGCGGTCCACCGCGCCCACGGTGCCATCCGCACCATAGGGGAAACCGGCAAGGAAAAGCCCTGCGGCGTTTTGCAGATCGCCGTTTTCATCGGGCAGGAACGATCCCGCGCGGGTCAGCATGTAGTTGGTCAGGACGGTTTCATTGGGGTTTTGCGTGACCGCAAAGAAACCCGCGCCACCAATCGCCATATCGGTGTTCGAATTTGTCGAGATCAACCCGCCAGCGTGGGAAATATCAATCTGTTCCTCGGCTTTTACGGATAGCACACCCGTGCCGCTGCCGCCGGATGCGGTGGTGGTGACCATGTGAACAAAACCGCGGCGATAGCCGACTGTGTTGGAGTTCGCGATGTTTTCCGAAATGCTGCCGACGGCGGTCGAGTTTGCTTTCAGACCGCTGACGCCGGTTTGCAGCGCACTTGTAATGCTCATGCTCTAACCTTTTTTATCTTTTTATATCCTTGCCTCACCCTAAGACTTACACGATGAAGTTTTAAGGAAAGTTAAAGAATTGGATTTTTTGTTGGAATTTAAACTTGTTGGCCCAAGAAGTTGATACAGATTTCAAGGGGAAATGCCTGAATCCTTGATGCTTTCAAAGGCATCCTGCAAGGTTTGCAGGCGTTCCTTGGCCGTATCCGCGCGCAGGGGCAGCAGGGCGGGCATCTCTGAATTTAGACTTTCTGCGAGTTTTATCAATGGCTTGGACTCTGTTAAGCTGGGAAAGGCCTGCAGAACACTATCCATTGAGTTCATGTGATCCGCGCGGTTGGCTGCGATCAACAAATGTGTGGCATCGGTGACGGAAAATTCTTGCGGGTGTTTGTCCCAAAGTTGCTGAAATACATCTGCCGCCGACCCCCAGCGCTGCTCCTGGGTCAAAATCATCCCCAAACTGCGCAGATGTTCGGCAGAGGGCAGGGTGACATCGGTTTTTAAAAACGCCGGGTTATCGCCCAGTTCGGCCAATACATCGGCCTCGAACGCGGCAAAAGCATCGCGTTCGGTTTCGTTTTCGGGGGGGGCTGTCAGTTCAAGCGTGATCCGCGCCTCTGCCGTCAGCCCGGCCCGCATCTGTGACTTGGCCAGTTTCATGTGCAGCCGAAACAGATCATGGCTCCGCTGGCCTTTGGCGATGTCGACGTTCGGGTCTCTGACCAGACTCATGGCGCGGCGGTATTCCCGTGCAGCAAGATCAGTTGCGCTCAGGCCAAGTACAAAATCCCCCAGTTCTTCGGTATGTCGGGCAAATTCCTTTTGCTGCCGGTAATAGGGCAAAAGCTGTAGATGCACCTCCAGCCATGTCCCCAAGGGCAGTTTGCCTTCTGCGCCCTTGCGATAAAATGCCTCAAGCAATTCAATAGATTGGGTTTTCGCAACCCGAGCCTCTTGGGTATCGGGAAAACGCTTTATCAGCTTGCCAAGGATAAGCAGCGCCTCAACATCGTTGTTCAGCCCGACATAGACCCGCGCCAGACGTTTCAGCAGCTCCAGTTCATAGCGGTTGCCGCGCCATGCTTCGGCGCCTGCAGAAAGGGTGTTCTGCGCGGCAAGCAGGGCACCGCGACTGCCATTTGCCAATGACATATCCGCAACCGCAAGACGGGCCCGCGCGGCATATTGATCCCAGCCCTGCGAGGCCTGAAAATACGCTTCAAGCGCCGCAGGTTGATTGCCTTTGACCTCTGCCGCACGGCCCCGCAGAAAATACCCCACAGGGGCATCGACAAGATCGGGTAATTCATCAAGCAACCCCAATGCCGACTGCGCATGCCCCATATGTCGCGTTTCAATTGCCGCTTCGGTGAAAACCGGTAACATCGCCCGCAGCACGGCGCGGGATTGATAGGTAAGCCCTTGAAAACTTGATTTGATATTCGCAGTTAACAGGGGAACATCGGCGGCGGCGATGGCTTGAAGGCTGGCCCAAAAGGCGCTGTCTGGGCGTTCGGCATCCATCAGGGGTGATCCGGCAAAACCGTCAACTTTTTTGCCTGCCAGCAGATCTGCGGCCTGTGTCAATGTCGTGTGGCGGCGGTGTTGTTGCGGGGTTTCCGGCACTGAGCCTGCAAGGATCTGTCTGGCCTCATCCACCAGCATATGCGCCAGATACAGCTCTGCCGTGTCGAGCAATACATCCGCGCCCTTGTTGCCATGCGCCGCACTCAGGGCCGCAACGGCATGGGTGAAATCACCATGGAATGCCTCGGGTTTCCAGCGCCGCAGATCCATATCCTGCTGCCAGTTCTCGGCCTGAGCCATCACCGGAACAGGGCGCGGCTTTTCCATGGCGTCAGAAGCCGCAAAAGCCTGTGCGCCCGAGACAGCAAGAACTGTTGCCGCAATGATGATTTGTAGCCGATGCATCGGTGGTATTATTCTTGGGTTAAAGAATAGAACTTGTCTTATTCTTGTAGATGTGAAATTTTGTATTTGCAACACGCGCCACCCAACAGCAAATTTCGGCAGATGCGTCGCCAGCGGAGGCCCCTATGAGCAACATCAGCAATGTCTCCCTGTCACAGGCCACCGCGCTTGAGCGCAGCCTGAGCATGACCGCCCATAACATCGCCAACGCCAATACCGCCGGTTACAAAGCGATCCAGCCGCTGTTTGAATCCATCGACCACGAGGTCGGCGCGGAAAATGTCAGCTTTGTTCTGGACCGCGGCAGTTACCTTGATCTCAACAAAGGTGCGTTGATGCCAACCGGCAATCCGCTTGATATCGCGCTCGCGGGGGATGGCTGGCTGTCCTTCCAGTTTGATGGTGGCGAGGTCGGCTATAGCCGCCACGGGCGTCTGGTTGTCGATGTCGATGGCCGTTTAAAGACCACCGGCGGCAGGCCGCTTTTGGACGCGGGCGGCGGGCCTGTGCAATTGCCCGATGATGTTGGACAGGATGTGACCATCACCTCGGGCGGAACAATCACCGACGCCAACGGTGCCATTCTTGGAAATATTGGCGTTCTCACAATCGAGCAGGGGGCGCGCATGTTGCCTCTGGGCGGCGGCATGTATCAACTCCCTGAAGATGCCGCTGCCCCACAACAATCCGCCAACCCGCAGGTCAAACAGGGGTTTGTCGAAAGCAGCAACGTCGAGGCGGTTCTTGAAATGACCCGTCTGATTGACATCCAGCGCGCTTATGAAAACTCGGTGAAACTGATGAACGAAGACGACGGGCTGACCAAAACGGCCATCCAACGACTTGGCCGTACGGAATAACCGGCGCATAGGAGCAGAACATGAAAGCACTTGGCATTGCCGCTACCGGCATGTTGGCACAACAAACCAACGTGGACGTGATCGCAAACAACATCGCCAACGCCAATACCACCGGCTTCAAAAGCGGGCGGGCGGCTTTTCAGGATTTGATTTATCAAAGCATGCACAACGCGGGTGCGCTGACCTCGGAAGAGGGCACTGCACGTCCGGTTGGCACTGATGTCGGTCTCGGAGTGCAGGCCGCAGGGGTGATCCGCCACAACATCCAGGGCGGTTTGATCCAGACCGAAAACCAGCTTGATCTGGCAATCGAGGGACGTGGATATTTTGTGGTGAACCGTCCTGATGGTTCGTTGGCCTATACCCGTGACGGCAATTTTCAACTAAGCGCCGAAGGCCAGTTGGTGACATTGAACGGTTATGAAGTCGAGCCGGCGATTGTGGTGCCGCAACTGACCAAAAGCATCGAGATCAACCAAGAAGGCGTGGTCATGGCCTTTGTCGAGAATGATCCGGTGCCCGTTGAACTGGGCCAGATGACCTTTGCGACCTTTCTGAATGATGCGGGTTTGAAGCCGGTGGGGGACAACCTTTTGGAAGCCACCACAGCATCGGGTGAACCTGTCGAAGCCACGCCCGGCACGCCCGGGGTTGGTATCACCCGCCAAGGGTATCTGGAAAATTCCAACGTCAATATCATCCAGCAGATTACCGATCTGATCTCGGCGCAGCGTGCCTATGAGATGAATTCAAAAGCCATCGAAACCGCCGATCAAATCATGACCACAACCAACCAGATCAAGTAACAGGAGCCTGACATGACCCGCCGTGTGCCCCATATGATGCAGATTTTACAGGCCGCTTTGGCCTGCCTTTTGCTTTGGGCGGCCCCGGTTCAGGCCTTGACCTCGAAAGTCACCGATCTGGTGGAAGAACGCGCCGCCGCTGAAATGGGCCGTGCGATCCCTGCCAACGGGCGCATTGATGTGCGCCTTGCCAAAGGCACGGTTGATGAAGGGGAATACATTCAGGAATTCTGGATGGACCAACAATCAGGACAATTCATCGCCAATGTGATCAGCGAACTGGGCGAAACCCAGCGGGTTTGGGGTGTCGCGGTGATGACCGTGCAGGTTCCGGTTGCGGCGCGCCGGGTGCTACCCGATGAGATCATCACCGAGGCCGACCTTACCATCGTCGAAATGCCCTTGCAGCGCGTCGGGACATTTGCGGCTTTTGACGCCAAAGATATCCTCGGCCAGCAGGTGCGCCGGATGTTGGTTGCCGGACGCCCGATCCCCCGTCAATCGGTGATCCCGCCAAAAATCATCACCCGTGGTCAAAAAGTAAAAATCCTGTTGAACCAAGGCGGGCTGGAACTCTCTGCACGAGGCCGCGCGATGTCGGATGCCCATCTTGGACAGGTTCTGCGGGTTGTGAACCTCTCCAGTAACAAAGCAATTTCCGCGGTGGCCACGGCTGCTGGCGTTGTAAAGGTCGATCAATGAATATCCTTGCTGCTTCCGTCAAATCCCGCCGTGTGATTGCCCTGTTGCTGGCTGGTGCCGTGCTGTTGAGCGCCTGTGCGGAAATTTCAGAAAACCGCAACCCGACGGTCAGCAATCTGGTGCTGGATCCTGACAATATGGCCGAGGTGAACCGCATCAGCGTACCGATGCCCCCCTATGTGCCGAAACCCGAACCGCAGCGCGCCGAAGCGACCAGCCTCTGGGCCAGCAATTCAACCAGCTTTTTTCGTGATCGCCGCGCCAAAGATGTGGGCGATCTGGTGACCGTGATGATTGACATCAACGACCGCGCGCAACTGCAAAACGCCACGGGCCGCAGCCGCGATGCCAAACAAGAAAGCCTTGACCCGGATGTGCTGAATTTCGACACACTCACCGACAGCGGCAGGGTTGTGAAGCTTGACAGCACCTCGAAATCCAATGGTCAGGGATCCATTAAACGCAACGAAAGCATCCGCTTGCGGGTTGCCGCATTGATCATTCAACTGCTGCCCAACGGTAATTTCGTGATCGCGGGCCGTCAGGAGGTCAAGGTGAATTCGGAACTACGTGAATTGCGCGTTGCCGGGATCATCCGCCAATCGGACATCAATGTGAACAATACCATTGATTATGACAAGGTTGCCGAAGCGCGGATTTCCTATGGCGGGCGCGGTCAGATTTCAGCGGTGCAAAATGCGCGGTATGGCCATGACGTTCTCGAAGTTATCCTGCCCTATTGATCCGGCATTCCGATGCTGAAATTTATCATCCTCGGCCTTGCTGTTGCGGGGGCGGGGGCGCTTGGGTATTTTGGTGAACGCTTTGTGCGCCCGACAGGTGCAACGCTGGTGGAAAACGCGCCTGCGGCCAAAAAGCCCGAGCTGTTGTTTGAACTGCCCTTGGGAAAATTCACCATGCAGATCATCCAGAACAAACAGATTTTGCATCTGTTGTTTGATATAAATGTCTACATTATGGGGTCTGCCGAGTTTCAGAAAATGAACGGCGCGGTGGGTCAGGCGCGGCTGCGCGATGCGATGGTCACGGCCATTGCCGAACTCGCCGAAACCGATCTTGATCTGGCCAATACCATAATGGATGAGAAGGCAAAAACCGCGCTCTCCGAAAAAATCGTGCGCAAATTATATGTGAACTTTCCGATGATCCGCACCGCGCGGATCAAGAGTTTTATCGCCAATACCAGCGCACGGCAGTAAGGGATCACCTGAACCGCCTCGGCGAGGCTTTGCGCGGATCAGCTTGCCGATTTGACGATCACTGACGAGGCCACTTCACCGCCATCCAGCCCAAACAGGATTTCGCCTTCGTGAAAACGCACCTCTTGGACAATCGCATCGCGTGACATGTCAACGGACACCGGATCACCATCTGCATTTTTTGCCGTGATCTGAACGGTATAATTACCATCGAGCATGGCTTCGCCCTGATCATCCTTGCCGTCCCAACCCAAAGGATTTTCGACGCCGGATTCCCCGCCATATCCGGTCATGGTGCGCACCACACGCCCCAGCGGGTCAATGATTTTCACGCTCACTTCAGAGGCGGTTTCGGCCAGTTCAAAAGTGCTTGAGGTTGTCCCGTTCTCAAGCACGGCAATATTGGATTGCACCGTCACATTGCGCCCCAAAAGATCGGTGCCGCCAAGGTTCAGCAAGCCAGAGATCTGGTTGGTCAGGGTGTCGAGTTTAGAATTGGACTGAACCGATTGTTCAACCTGTGACAATTGCGCCAACTGCGCGATAAACTGGGTGCTGTCCACCGGCTCAAGCGGATCCTGATAGGTGATCTGCGCCGTCAGCAATGTCAGAAACTGGGTGTAATCATCATTCAGCTGCGACAGCGATGAATCGCTGGATTGCTGCGCCGCATTGACGCTGTTCAGAAGGGCCGGACTTGTCAGCATGGGACGTTCCTTTTCAAGTCAGAATATCAAGTTGGCCGTTGCCTACAACATCTTTATGCTGGCTTGGCCCGTCAATGGTGCTGCTGACAGCGCCCAATTCAGGCGCGGATTGCGGCTGGCCCGATTGGCCCCCGGATTGATCCCCGGCCTGATGTTCGTGAAATTCAAACTGGCTGCTGTCAGAGACCCCGATGGCCTGTGCCAGCAAATCGCGTTCCGCCCGCAGGCTTTGCAGAACCGCAGGGTTTTCGATCCGTAAAACCACCTTGGTTGCCGCGTCTTTATCCGTCACGATTTCTACCTCGATCGCACCAAGCCCGCGAGGATGCAGATTGACGGTGGTCCGGCCTTCGGCCACTTCAACCGATTTCACCTGAGAGATCAACGCCTCTGCAAAGGGTTTTGGCGGTGCTTTTGGTGCGGTGGCTTCTTGCGGGGCGGTTGCCTTGGCGGTTGCTGTCATGTCCAGAGCCTGCAGCGGGGCCGCGTCACTGCGCTGCGCTGGCAGGGTTTCCAAATTGCCGTTCAGTTCCGCAATGGGCGTAAACGCGGCCGGGGTGCCGGTTTCAGCCGCGCCCAGAAATGCCGGTTTTGTACTGGCATCCGCCAGGGCTGTGCCGCGCTGCGCCCCAAGCGGGGTCTGCCCCTCTGCCGCTTCGGTGCTGGTCTGGGCCGTGGTGGTGGAAACATTTGGTTTGTTCAGGGCATGTTGGGCCGCAACCGCTTGAAATGCGCTGATCTGGGTGCTGATGACGGCAGGTTTCGCAGCTGTCTCCGCCATTTGCACGGGCATGGGTGGCGCCACAACATCGGGCATGTCGCGGGCTGTTGCTGTGGCGGCGGCGGTCACGGCAGGCATCTGCCCTGTGGCGGGCTGGATGGGTGTCACCTGACGGATGGCTGCTGGGGCGTTGTTTGCCGGCACAGAGGGTTGAACGGGCTGCAAGCCGCCCCGCAACGCGACCCCAGGCGAGACCGTCGCCATAGGGCGATTGCCAATGGCGGGTTCAACAGCAGGCACCGTCACTGCCGCTGTTGCCTGTGGCAGCCGACTGACCTGGGGACCAAGTTCGGGATTGGGCGCGGGCGCTTGGGGCATCTCCGACGCTTGCCCTGCGCGGGTTGGTGTGATCACCGGGTTCGGTTCAGCAGCACCCGTCGCGGCGACCGGTACAACGTTAACAGAAGCAGCGGACTGGCCCGGCGTGGCGGTGATTGATTGCCCGACAGGCTGGGGTGTGGAATTTCCCGCGCTCCCCTGTGCCGGAAGTGGCGTGGCCTGCATGGCCCCTTTGGCGGCAGGGACAATGCCTGTCTCACCTTGTGCCACCGATGCCGACGCGGGTGCGGGTGTCACCGGGGGTGTTGCGCCCGTTCCCGAGGCGATGGCGGCCGTGCCCGAAACCGGCTGGTTCACATTTGCTGGTGTCACACTCAGTTGCCCCGATACGGAAACCGGCGCTGCCGGCGCAAGGGCTGACACCCGCGTTGTCGCCGCCGGAACAGCCGGTGCTGTACCCGTGGCCAGCGAAGTCCCTACACCCGTGGCAGTGACCGCTTGAAGCGGCTGCACCGAAAGCGCGGCCGGCGCTGTACCCGCCGCTATGACTGGCAGAACATCGGCTGGTGTGCCCTTGCCCAATTGTGCGACGGTGGCATCTGCGTCACCCGGAGGCACCACCGGCAAAGTGACCGAAATCGCGGCCGGCGCTGTACCCGCCGCTATGACTGGCAGAACAGCGGCTGGTGTGCCCTTGCCCAATTGGGCGGCGGTTGCATCTGCGTCACCCGGAGGCACCACCGGCAAAGTGACCGAAATCGCGCCACCTTCCCTCACAGGCACCCCTGCCACGACGTCAGGTTCTGATTGGCCTAAGGTCTGTGCCTCGGGGGTCGGGTTTCCCAATTGTTGCGCGTTTGGCGCCGCCAAAAGCGCTGACCGGATCTCCCCCGATGACACCTCCACAGCGGCCTGTGCGCCGCTGTATTGGGCTGGCGTCATCTGTGCGGATTCCGCTGTTTCATCATTCTGTGCAGACAGGGGCATCCCCGCAGGACTCGCATCCTCGACATCTGTTTGACCATGCTGCGCGGGGCTTGCTGCCTCAGCGCGCCCCGTTTTTCCGCTGGCCGCAGCATTCTGCACCAACAGCCCGAACCCCGATGCAGCATCGCCATGCGCCGCCGAAGCCGCCGGCGTAGGTGCAACGCCCTGTGTCGGGCTGGTCGGGAAAAACACATTCAACATTATTGCGCCCGACTCGTCATCACGCCGCGTGCCAGCAGTTCATATTTCAACCGCGACATCGCGCGGCGCTCCAATTGACGCAGTTTGCTGGTGCTCATGCTCAGCCGCTCGGCCAGATCGCCGATGCTGTCGGGGGGTTGTTTGAAAGCCCGAGACACCACCACTTCGCGGT
This sequence comes from Sulfitobacter sp., assembly GCA_047634585.1. Classification (GTDB taxonomy): domain Bacteria; phylum Pseudomonadota; class Alphaproteobacteria; order Rhodobacterales; family Rhodobacteraceae; genus Sulfitobacter. The sequence continues at coordinate 63,169 of JBLIAN010000011.1, forward strand.
CAATGTCATCCAGATGTACCATCGCTTCGGAAATCCGCTGGCGCATCAGATGCAGCGAGGATTTCTTGATCATGGCCTCTTCGGGGGTCGGATCCGGCGAAACCAGCGCGTCAAAGCCAGCGTCATCGTCCAATGATTGTCTCGCCAGCTGCGGCGCGGCGGTCTGCGCCCCGGCGGGGGTTTCAACAATAGATCGCAGGCGGGCAAGGGCAGTCAGCACACTATTCTTGACCCACCAGCGGGCATAGGTGGAAAATCGCACCTCTCGACCAAGGTCAAACATGTCTGCCGCGCGGATCAAACCCATCAATCCTTCTGAAACCAGTTCTTCTTGTTCTACCGTATCAGGGCTGAGCTTGCGGGCCCAGAAAAACACAATTCTTGCGTGTGACAACAACAGCGCCTCAAGGGCGTTGGTGTCTTTGCGCGCTTGCCAATCCTCGATCAACAGCCGCTCGTCCTCGAATTCCAATAGGGGCGCATTCCGCGCTGCCGCGTAAGAGATCGCCATAATCACTGCCCAATATATTTGTTCTTTTTTCGGCAACAATCCCACAGTTCCTTGAAAGAGCAAAGAATATTCTGCTTAACACTTGGTTAATTTAAAGGTTAAATCGCAATTTCCAAGGTTAGTTGGCCCAAGCTGGGTTCACCCTTGCGCTGCAATTGCCCGGTTTCGGGGCCAGATCTGAGGTTTTCAAAGCCGTCCGAGCGACAACAATATCCCAAATGTAGCGGCGCAAGGCGGCCTTTGCATGACCACATCAGTGCCTCAATATTAGCCGAGAAGCCCCTTACATCCTTGATGGGCAGCGCACATCTGGTGAAAAAGGCAAGTATTTTATATGCAATGCGGAAAATTGCGGTCAAAACCCCAATCAACAACTAGGGAACAGATATGATCCGAAGTTTTATGGGGGGCGCTGGTATTGGTGCCCGGCTGATCCGCAGCTCTGGATGGATCAGCCTGAGTTTTGGCGTTTCCCAAGTTTTCCGGCTTGCGTCAAACCTTATCCTGACGCGTCTGCTTTTTCCCGAAGCGTTTGGTTTGATGGCCCTGATCACCGTATTTCTGGTGGGTCTGATCATGCTGTCAGACATCGGGGTATCGCCGTCTATCCAACAAAGCGCCCGAGGCGATGACCCTGATTTCGTGAATACGGCATGGACCATTCAGGTCATTCGGGGGGGGCTTTTGTGGCTGGCCTGCTGCGTATTGGGCGTGGGTGCCGCGTGGTTTTACGGCGACCCGCAGTTTGAGAAAATGCTGCCTGTTGCGGGCTTGTCCTTGCTCATAGCGGGGTTTGACCCCACACGGATAGACACGGCAAGCCGTCATCTTAACCTGAGCCGGGTCACTCTGCTTGATCTGTTGGCCCAAGTGATCGGGCTGATCGGAATGCTGCTGCTGGTCTGGATGATGCGCACAGTTTGGGCCTTGGTGATCGGCGGGGTTTTCCTAACGCTGGTGCGGACGATCATCATGAGCATATTCCTGCCGGGGCCGCGCAACCGGTTTCACTGGGCCCCCGATGTCGTGTCCGAGCTCATTCATTTTGGGAAATGGATATTTCTCAGCACCCTCTGCGGGTTCCTTTTGACCCAGGGAGACAAGGCCATTCTCGGGAAATACCTGAGTTTGAAAACGCTGGGGATTTACAACATCGGTTATTTTCTGGCCAGTTTTCCGCAGGCATTAACTTCAAAAATCATGGCACAGGTGATGATCCCCCTACACCGCGAACACCCGCCCGGTGCCTCGGCGGAAAATTTCGCCAAGGTGCGGCGGGCGCGTTTTGGGATGACCTGCGCGGTCTTGGTGATGCAATTCACGCTGGCCTTTACCGGGATATGGGTTGTCGATCTGCTGTATGATTCACGTTTTCTGGCATCAGGCAGCATTGTTGTCGCGGTTGCCTGTATGAACGTGCCTTATCTGATCGGAATGACCTATGATTATTCCGCCCTCAGCCGCGGAGATTCGCGGGGCGTTTTTCACCTGCTTTTGGCAAAGGCCGCTGTGCAAACCCTGTTATTTATTCTGGGCATGGAATATGGCGGCATTGTGGGGGCATTTATCGCCGTGTGGCTGTCACAGATACTTATGCATCCGCTGGTGGCGCGGCTGGCGTATAAACACGGCGCCTGGGATCCCTTGCATGATGTGATCTGTGCCACGGCGGGCTTTGGCCTCACGGCGGCTGTGCTCTGGTTTCATTGGGACGGGCTAAAAGCGCTGTCGCTGTTTGCTTCTGCCCAATAGGCCCGCCAGCGATCCCGTAGGTCCGGCCTCATCCAGGTTTGCAGATCAATCCGGTCAGGGCTGAATTGCGTGAAATCCTGTGCCACGGCTTGGGGCGGTTTTTCTGACAATCCCCAACGCAAGATGCTGAGTGCCGTGATGGCCCAGACCTGCGCAAGCTTTGGGTCTGTGTCGCCAAGCGAAAGCGCACTGAGATAGGCCGTATAGGCAGCGCCATAGCTAGGCTCTGCGCGCCGCTGTATCCGCTTGATCCGGGCGGCCAAACGGTGGTCCAACCGGCCCCTCAAATCATCGACAAGCGGCGCAAGCGGCTGGTCCGGCGCGGTGATGCCACCGCCCGCCAGAACATCAGGAAACATCTGGCCCATCTGATAATGGTAATAATCCCGCGGCCCGCCCCAGTAATGATCCACAAGATCATCGCAAGCGGACAGTTCGGTTTGCGCACCCAGCACCAGCGACGCGGCCATTTGTTCGGCGGTGAACACGCGGCTGTGGGCACGCATGTCCTGCATCACCGCTTTGATCTTGTCCATCAGATGCACGTCTTGTGGATCAACACCCAGCACACCGGAATTGAACATCACACTGTCCAACGTGAGAGGGAAACCCCCGACCACCCCGCCACTGCCAGCAACAAGATCGCGCCAGTCGGCCACCTCAAGGGTATCGCCAAGCCTGCCTTCACGTTTATGAAACAACGCCTTGCCCGGCCCGATGCGATCAAACATCCGCGCAGGATCAGCGCGAAAGACCGTATCGCTGTCTATCAGGATGACCGGTGCATCAAAATGAACAAGCGCATGATGCAGTGCATGGATTTTGATGGCGTGATTATACGTGCCCCCCATTTGCCAGTCATCCACCATTTCGGGGCTCAACAGCAGATGTTCAACCGGAAGGTCGGGCCGCTGGTTATGCGCATCTGCTGCCAGCACAATGCGTAAACCACCCGGCGTATCCTTTAGAAACCGGGCTGCCGAAAGAATGCTATAGGTCAGTTCCAGATGATAAATGCGCTGGTTGCCGTAGATCAGGAAAAGTAGCGTTTTCACAATCGTTCCTCCAAAGTTCAATTTTAGGGGGACTTTTGAGTGTCACTTGAGACTGAACCCGTATTTTCACCGAGACTTGACCCGCCCCTCACTATGCTTTGTTCATCCTGACCTGGTCAATGCCGGTATCTTCATGTGCCTGTGGTTCACCCCGCCTTGGCCTTGCTGCGATCGCTGGCCTTTCACAGCTGCAAGGGTGGCCTGGCCAATTTCATACAGTACAATTTCATAGACCGCTTTTGTGTCCGCCAGATAAATGCCAAGATTGCCGCACCAACAACCGGAGTCAGCCCCAGATGGTACGCAGCCTTCTTCCCCTTTCTGCCCTATTACTTGGTTCGGCATTTCTGCTGTTTGCCGGCGGGTTGAACGGCCTGGTTCTGCCGATCCGGGGCGAGGCCGAAGGCTTTACCGCCCTGTCCCTGGGTATGCTCGGGACCGGTTGGGCCACCGGATATGTGGCGGGCTGTTTGCGCACGCCTGCCTTGGTGGCGCGGGTCGGGCATATCCGTGCCTTCGGGGCGATGTGTGCCCTGGCCGCCATCGCGGTGCTGTTGTCGCTGGTCCTGATCACCCCCTGGGTCTGGATTCCGGTGCGTGCCCTGTCAGGGTTCTGTTTCGCAGGCGCGGCGATGATTGTCGAAAGCTGGCTGAACGAACGCACAGATGCGGCCTCGCGCGGGCGGGTTTTTGGAATTTACACGATGGTCAACCTTGCCGCGACCACCGCAGGCCAGATGGTTCTGACCTTGGGCAACACCAGCGGGTATCTGTTCTTTGTCCTTGCCGCGATGGTCTATTGCCTGGCGCTGTTGCCCACTGCGATCTTTGCCACCGCCACGCCAAAACCCCTGACCAGCGTATCGTTGAACCTGCGCGGACTGTGGCGCAATTCGCCGATTGCCTTTGTGGCGGTGCTGATGGTGGGCATTTCCAATGCCGCTTTTGGCACATTGGCGGCGGTCTATGCGGCGCGGGTCGGGTTGACGTTAAGCGATGTTGCGCTGTTTGCCAGTGTGCCGATCCTTGCCGGGGCGGCGGCGCAGATACCGGTTGGCATCGCGTCTGACAGATTTGACCGGCGGGTGATCCTTGTGGTGATCGCCACAATCGCCCTGATGGCCGATATGCTGTTTGTGTTCGGCGGGTTTTCGCATCCCACGGTCTTGCGGATCATGGCGGGGCTGTTCGGGGCCACGGTTTATGCGATGTATCCGATCATTGTCGCCCATGCCAATGATCACGCCGCCCCCGGCACCTTTATTCAGGTCAGCGGCGGATTGTTGTTGGTCTATGGCATCGGGTCTATTGTCGGGCCGACAATGGCCGGTGTCGCGATGACCAGTTTTGGCGCCTCCAGCCTGTTTGCGATCACCGGCACCGCCCATATCTGCCTGATCCTGTTTGCCCTGCTGCGCATCAAACGCGCGCCTGCTGTTGCCGCCAAAGACAAGGGCCAGTTTCAGGCCGCGCCCCTGGCACGTATGGCCACGCCTGAGACCGCCGCACTGGCCGCAGATGCCGCTGAATTACAGGCCGATCGCGACCAGAACCCGGATCCGCTTGGCAGTAAGGAATAACCTTTGGCCGCTCCCGCGCCCTCCTGCTGTGGCAGGGCGCATTCGTTCAAAACCGGATATTGACCCGGCGCTGCTCAGATAGCTGTGGCAGGTCCATAGGCGGCAAGAAACACCCGCAGGGCGCTTTTCACCGTGGTGCTGATTTCCCGGTCTGACGGGGGGTGGCGGCGCAGGCCGAACAGACGTTGGCGCAGAAGGCCAGCGGTGGCGAGTTCCATCAGTTGATAAGAGGCGTGATCGGGATCGTCGATCGACAGCTGCCCGTCGGCGGCCTTGGCGGTCAGGTAATCACAGAGGGTTTTCTTGCCGCGATTGGCACCGCCTTCATAAAAGCGCGCGCCAAGTTCGGGCATACGTTCGGCAATACCGATGATGGTGCGTTGGGCGCGCACCACTTCGTCGGCACAGAGGATTTCCGACATGCGTGACAGATAGCCGGTTAGCTGTTGTTCAAGCGATCCTTCGGTGGTCAGCTCCTTGCGCACCTCGGCGAAAATCGCATCGCGTTTCTGTTCAACCAATGCGGCAAATAATTCTTCCTTGTTGTCGAAATAGACATAGAGGGTGCTTTTTGACACGCCCGCCGCGCGGCAGATGTCATTGACCCCGGCCGCATCAAAACCGCGTTCCAGAAACACGGTATCCGCCCCATCAAGGATGCGTTGTTTGCGGGCCGGGTTCTGGCCGGCGGCATGGCGGCGGGCGGGTGCATTGTCTGTCATGGCGGCAATATAATCGAACCGATCAGTTCGATAAAGCCTTGAATTGGGTTTTGTCATGGCCTAAGTCACGTAAAACGAACCGATCAGTTCGATTCACTCGCAAGGACAAAGCCATGTCGCGCCACGACCGTACACTCGCCAGCAAAACCGACGATGTGACAGCCCCCAAACCAGAGACCCCCGAAGCGGCGCCGGTGAAACCCGGCCGCAAGAAAACTTTGGTGCTGGCCGGGTTGATTGGCGTTGTTGGCGTGCTGGCATGGTACGGGCAGGGCTATTGGACACACGGGCGGTTTATGGTGGATACCGATGACGCTTTTGTCACCGCCGATATTGCGCTGATCAGCAGCCGTGTGCAGGGCTATGTATCCGAGGTGCCGGTCAAGGAAAACGCCAGCGTAAAAGCGGGTGATGTGTTGGTGCGGTTGGATGAGGGCGACTACCGCATTGCCTTGCAGGTCGCACAAAGCCGGCTGGAAACGGCCAGCGAAACCCTTGCACGGATCGAAGCCCAAACCGATGCCGCACGCGCAGGGATCCGCCAGGCCGAAGCGATGCGCGATGTGGCGCAGGCGCAATTGCGCACCGCCAAAACCAGCGCCGAACGCATTGAACATCTGGCGGCTGAAAAGATCGCCGCGCAATCCCAGCTTGATACCGCGATTGAAACATTGGACACCGCCACCGCTTCGCTTGCCAGCGCCAATGCCGCGATTGCCAGCGCCGAGGCACAGGTTGCCGTTCTCAAGGCACAATACGCCGAAGCCGTGGGCGCACAGCGCGAACTGGCGCTGGATGTGGATCAGGCGCGGCGCGATCTGGATTTGACGGTGCTGCGCGCCCCGGCTGACGGAACCATTGCCAATATGACGCTTGAAGTCGGTGATCTGGTTGCACCGGGCGCGCGACTGGCGGCTTTGGTGCCGTTGCAGGGGCTTTATGTGGAGGCGAATTTCAAAGAAACCCAGCTTGAGGGCCTGTCGGTCGGGGCCGAGGTCGAAATGCATTTTGACAGCCTGAAAGGGCAAAATTTCACCGGGCATGTGACCTCGATCTCGCCTGCGACCGGATCGGTGTTTTCACTGCTGCCTGCGGATAATGCCACGGGCAATTTCACCAAGATCGTGCAGCGGGTGCCGGTGCGCATCGCCATCCCCCAAGCCGCCCTGGCCACAGGGCGGTTGCGGGCCGGGTTGTCAGCGGTCGTCGAAGTGGACAGCCGCACGGGCGGGGCAACCCATACCGCGGCGGTTGCCGCAGAAATCCAGTGACATCATGGACAGCACCGCCGCCGCCGAACCGGAGCTGACGCCGCGCCGTATCCTTGCCTTTATGGTGATGGTCTTTGGCATGTTTATGGCGATCCTCGACATTCAGATCGTTTCTGCGTCTTTGCCCGATATTCAGGCAGGATTGGGCGCAAGCCCTGATGAGATCTCCTGGGTGCAGACCAGCTATCTGATTGCCGAAGTGATCATGATCCCGCTGTCGGGGTTTCTGGCACGGATGATGTCAACGCGGATCCTGTTTGCCGCCTCTGCCGCCGGTTTTACCGCTGCCAGTTTCATGTGTGCGATGTCAGGATCAATGAGTGAAATGATCCTGTGGCGGGCCTTGCAGGGGTTTTTGGGCGGCGGGATGATCCCCTCGGTATTTGCGGCAGCCTTTACGATCTTTCCCCCCAGCAAACGCAATATTGTATCGCCGATCATCGGCTTGATTGCCACGCTGGCCCCCACGGTGGGGCCAACAGTAGGGGGTTATCTGAGCCACACTTTGTCATGGCATTGGCTGTTTTTGGTCAATGTGCCCGCGGGCATCGCCGTGGCGATTGGCGCATGGATGTTGATTGATTTTGACCGCCCGAACTGGAAATTATTCGACCGCTTTGACTGGATCGGGCTGGGCGCATTGGCGGCCTTTCTTGGCGGGATGGAATTTGTATTGGAGGAAGGCCCGGCAAACGATTGGTTTGATGATCATATGGTGGCGATCCTTGCCGTGGTGATGGTTGCCGGCGGGATCACGACATTCTGGCGGGCCTTCACCCAAGAAGAACCGATCGTCGATTTTTCGGCCTTTAAAGACGCGAATTTTGCAGTTGGGTCGATGTTCAGTTTCACCATGGGCGTCGGGCTTTATGGGCTGACCTATCTCTATCCGCTCTATCTGGCGTCGATCCGTGGCTATGACAGCCTGATGATCGGGGAAACGGTGTTTGTCTCGGGTCTTGCGATGTTTGTCAGCGCGCCTTTGGCGGGGATATTGTCAGGCAAGCTGGACCTGCGGGTGATGCTGTTGATCGGGTTTCTGGGCTTTGCCGGATCGACATGGATGCTGACCGGCATGACCGCAGACTGGGATTTCAACGAATTGTTGGTGCCGCAAATCCTGCGCGGCTTGTCTTTGATGTTATGTATGGTGCCGATCAACAATCTGGCGCTTGGCACCCTGCCTGCGGACAAGATGAAAAGCGCATCTGGTTTATATAATCTGATGCGCAACCTTGGCGGTGCCGTGGGTCTGGCGGTGATCAACACATTGTTGAGCGACCGCAGTGCACTGCATTATCAACGTCTGTCCGAAGCGGTGAACTGGGGCAATGACGAGGCGCTGTATCAGCTTGATCTGATGGCACGTAATCTTGCGGCACAGGGTCTGGACGGGCAAACTGGGGCCTTGGCGCAGATGGCCGGACGGCTGACCGGGCAGGCGACAGTGATGTCATTTGTTGATGTGTTCTTGTTGATTGCAGCATTGTTTTCGGCGCTGGCACTTGCGGCTTTGCTGATGAAAACCCCACCCAAAGACAAGGAAGTTGCCGCACATTAACGGTGCGGCGATGACCCCGGGCGGGCAAGGGCATAAACCGCAAGACAGGGGCATAACCCGCCCTGCGGTCTGGATTATTCGCCTTTCGGGACCATGCGGTTGGTCAGCGGGATTTCCTTGAGCATAAAGGCAAACAGCAAGCCAACCAGCCCCAGACCCGCAGCAATCAGGTAAATCGGATGCAACGACCCGACAACACCATCGGCCAAGGCAGTTCTGGTGTCTTGGGGCAATTGCGCCAGCATTTTCGGGCTGATCTGCAGGGATTCACCGGCGCCCTGCAAGGCACCGCCCAGCTGTTCGGCCATGCCTGCGGCAAAGATCGCCCCGAAGACCGCGACAGCCAAAGACCCGCCGACCTGACGGAACATCAGCCCCGATGCGGTGGCCGTGCCCAATTGTTCACGGGGCACCGCATTTTGCACGGCGGTGGTGACCACCGGAAAAATACAGCCCATGCCCGCGCCGACACAGGCAAGGGAGGCACCAAAGACCAGACCCGGGGTATCCGGTGTCAGTCGGCTGAGCAGCAGCATCCCCAGCGTCAGAAAACTGGTGCCAAAAATTGGCAGCATGCGATAGCGCCCGGTGCGCCCCATATACCGCCCCGAAAGCGTGGAGGTTGTCAGAATACCAAAGGTCATCGGCACCAGCATCAGGCCCGAAACCGTAGGCGAGGTGCCTTTGGCGATCTGCAGATAGACCGGCAGAAAGGTCAGCGCGCCAAACATTGCCGCACCGGCGACAAAGCCGATGATCGAGGTGACCCAGAACACATTCAGGCGAAACAGCTCAAGCGGCAGGATCGGTTCTGCGGCGCGTTTTTCAGCGAAGATAAACACCGTCATCGCCACGATAGTCAGCACGACCAGCCCGATGATTTCAAGGGAATCCCAGGCAAAACTGCGGCCTCCGAGGCTTGAAAACAGGGTGAGTGCCGCCAACGAAACCGAAAGCGCTGCCGCGCCCAGCCAGTCAATCTTGCGCGAGACCCGTTTGCCTGTGGGGCGAAACCCCGTGGCAAAGCCGATCACAGCCAGCAGGCCGATGGGAATATTGATGAAGAAAATCCAGTGCCATGTGAAGACTTCGACAAACCAGCCGCCAAGCAACGGGCCAACAACCGATGACACCGAAAACACCGCCGCGAAAACACCCTGCACCTTGCCACGATCGCGCGGCGGGATCACATCGCCAATCACCGACAGGGCCAGCACGAATAATCCGCCGCCGCCAAGCCCCTGCAGGGCGCGGGCCAAAATCAGCATGGTCATGGAATTTGCCAAACCACAGAGCGCGGACCCCAGCAGGAATATCCCCACCGAGACAAAAACCGTGTTCCGCCGCCCGTAAAGATCGCCGATCTTGCCATATAGCGGCGCAACCACCGTCGAGGCCAGAATATAGGCCGTCACCACCCAGGACAGATGATCCAACCCGCCAAGATCTGCCACAATGGTGGGCAGGGCGGTGGAAACAATGGTCTGGTCAAGCGAGGCCAGCAGCAAAAGCAACCCGATGGAGGCCACGATCAGGGGGATGGATTGATCCGGGGCAGCGTGCTGCCGGGTGGTTTCGAGAGACGACATGAAAGCTCCAAGGTGGCACCCGGGCACAGGCGGGCATGGGTTAGGTATCTTGGGGGAATTTATATGTCAATGTCATGTAAATGACAATTACACCCAATTGACAAAGGCATTATCTTTTGCCAGATACGGCGACCATGCGCGATCCACATTCAAAACCCGCCTTGCCCCGCAATTTTCAGGCAAAAATACCCGAACTCCTTGAAGGGGCCGGATATTCTGCGTCGGCGTCACAGGCCTTGCTGGATCTGGATTCCGCGATCTTCCAGTGGAAAAGCGCGATGATGAAAGGCGATGTGCCCGCCCGGATGATCGCCGAACTGGGTGTTGATCTTGATCTGACACAGTTTCGCTTTCTGACCGCGATCACCCGCATTCAGGATGGGGTCGGACGCGATGCACCGGTGGCGGCAACCATTGGTCTGGTGGCAGAGGAATTGAATGTCGATCCGTCGCGGGCCAGTCGGCTGGCCAGTGATCTGATCAAACGCGGCTATCTGCGGCGCAAGGCCGCGCAAGAGGACGGGCGTAAATCCATTGTGGTGCTGACCGATCACGCCGAAGAGGTCTTTACCCGGTTTCGGGCGTTGAAATGGACCAAATTCCTGTCGATCCTTGCCGATTGGGAGGTGACGGAGATCGCCGAATTTGCGCGGCTGTTCGAGAAATATTTTGCCAGTGCCGACAGCGAACTGCGGCCCGGGCCCGATTAAGCGACAGGGGCGGTACCGCCGGATTGGCCTTGGGTTGAAAACCGGACGGCGCAGGGCGGGGATTGATCGGCGTGGCGGTCTTGGCTATCCATCACATTGTCCGATCCGCCCGGTTGGGGCCTTGGGCAATACTTTGCGCGCGCGGACCACACCAGAATAGAGGCGGCACACAAGGCCGCCTGTCAGGGCCCGCGCAGCTGTTCATAAAGGATTAATCACCATGACCCCCACAGCCACGCTTGAGATTCTGAAAGATCTGGTTGGCTTTCCCACCGTATCGGCGGACAGCAATCTTGAGATGATCAGCTATCTTGCGCAGCGCCTTGATGATACCGGGGCGCGGGTGCGGATCATGACCGATGAAAGTGGCAAAAAGGCCAATCTGTTTGCCACGCTGGGCCCGGACCGCGATGGCGGCATTGTGCTGTCGGGTCACAGCGATGTGGTGCCTGCCGAAGAACCCAATTGGTCCAGCGACCCGTTCGAGATGTCGCTCAGGGAAGGATTGATCTACGGGCGCGGCACCTGCGACATGAAGGGGTTTATTGCCGCCGCTGTGGCGATGGCGCCAGAATTTGCCGAAGGGCAGCTTGGCCGCCCTGTGCATTTCAGCTTTACCTATGACGAAGAAGTCGGCTGTCTGGGCGCGCGCCAACTGGTTGAGGATCTCAAACACAGCGGCATCCAGCCTGCAGTTGCGATCATCGGGGAACCCACTGAAATGCGGATTTTCGAGGGGCATAAGGGCTGTTGTGAATATACAACGCGGTTTCGCGGGCTGGAAGGGCATGGATCACAGCCCGATGCGGGGGTGTCTGCGGTGGAATATGCGGTGCGCTATGTGGCCAGATTGCTGGAGCTGCGCAGCGATCTGAAACAGCGCGCCCCTGCCGACAGCCGGTTTGATCCGCCTTGGACAACCCTGCAGATCGGGCGCATCGCGGGCGGCGTGGCCCATAATGTGATTGCCGGGCGTTGTGATGTGGATTGGGAAATGCGTCCTGTCACCACGGCGGATAAAGATTTTATCAAACAGGCGATCAACAGCTATTGCCGCGAGACGTTGCTGCCGGACATGCAGGCGGTGTTCCCGCAGGCCTCGATCGAGACCGAGGTGATTGGCGAGGTCGAAGGCCTTGAACCGGTCAGCGACAACGAAGCCCGCGAAATCGTGCAGGCTTTGACCGGTGCCAATACCGCCGAAGTGGTGGCATTCGGCACCGAGGCCGGGTTGTTTCAGGGCATGGGGATGACCGCGGTGGTCTGCGGCCCCGGATCCATTTCACAGGCCCATAAGGCCGATGAATTTCTGGCTGTCTCGCAGTTGCAACTGGCCGAAGATATGTTGGCGAAACTGAACGCTTCGTTACGGTGATCCCTGTGGCCGGGTTGGGGTTTGTACGTTATTTGGCCCGGGATTTCCGGCCCATATGGGTGATGCGCGTGCAAAGTTCGGCCAGCACCGACAGGCTGCGGGCGGTGGTCCGGGCCATGTCGGGCAGGATCATCCATTCCAGCATCCATGCCGCGCCCGAGCGTTCCTGTTCATGCAGCATCGCGGCATGGATGCCCGCCAGTTGCGTCGCATTATAGCGTGCCAAAGTGATCAGGAGTTCGGCCAGCACCGGATTTTGTTTATGCGGCATGGCCGAGGATCCGCCGCCGCCGGAAAGTGCGATTTCGTCAACGCCTTGTTGCGCCATCAGGCAGATATCCTGCCCGATCTTGCCAAGGCTGCCGCTGATCAATGCCAGCAGATTTGCATATTCCGCCACGCCGTCGCGTAGGGCATGCCAAGTTTGCTTTGGCTGGTGCAGGCCCAGTTGCGCCGCCATATCTGCGGCGATCGGGGCGGCCTTGTCCGCCAAAGCCGCATTTGTGCCCACCGCGCCGCCAAGTTGCAGCAGTTCAACACGCGGGCGCAATTGTGCCAGCCGGGTTTGATGGGTGGTCAAGGGACCGGACCATGTGCGCAACCGGTCCTGCACAGTGATCGGCAGCGCGGCCTGCATTCTTGTACGGCCCATCATCAGGGATGCGCCGAATGTCCGTGACAGCCCTGCAAGGTTTTCCTGAAGCCCGCCCAATCGCTGCGCCAGCAGGCAGTTGAATTCCTGCAAGCTCAGGGACAGCGCCGTGTCCATCACATCTTGCGAGGTCATGCCGCTGTGGACAAATTTTTCCTGCGCCTCGGCGGCGGTTTTCAACTGTGCCACAAGCGCCGGAACCGGCAGGCCATCCCGCGCCGTGCCGCTGCGCAGATCGTCCATGTCGGGCACAAAATCGGTGATCCGCCGGGCCAGATCATCTGCCTGATCCACAGGCAGATCGCCCATCGCCCCCAAGGCACGGGTAAAGGCCGCCTCGCAGTGCAACATATGGGTCAATTGCCGCGCAGGCGACCAGATGTCGGCCCCCTGTTGATCGCCAAAAAAACCGCCAAGCCAGGGGTGGTCAAACACCGGGCTCATGGCAATTTTGCATAGAGGTTGCGCAGAGCGTAACAGACCACTTCGGGGGTTTCGATACAGGGCAGATGCGCACATTGATCAATGATTTCAAAGGTCGCATCAGGGATCAGATCGGCCAGCGCTTCCACGAGGGCAGGGGGTGTGGACAGATCATCCCCACCTGATATGCAATGGGTCGGCACCGCGATGGTGCTGCTGGTCTGGGTAAAATCGCTGTCGCGGATCGCACCACAGACCGCCGCATATCCATCGGGTGCTGTGCGGCTTAACATATTGCGGTATCCGGCCAGTTCGGCGCGGCGGTTTGCCCTGAAATGCGGCGAGAACCAGCGTTCGAGAATCGCCTCTGACATCGGCGCAATGCCGCTGGATTGAACGGCATCTATCCGGGCATTCCAGCCCTCGGCATCGCCAATTTTTGCCCCGGTGCAGCACAACACCAGCCCCGCCACCAGATCGGGGCGCGTCACGGCAAGGCCCTGCGCAATCATCCCGCCCACCGACACACCACAAATCAGCGCAGGCCCCAGATCAAGCTGATCCATCACGGTGGCAACATCGGAAATCAGCACATCCATGCTGATATCCCCGCCATCGCTTAACCCGTGCCCGCGTTTATCAATGGTGAGGATTGGCGCGGAAATCCCGAGCCCGTCAATCACGCGGTCCCAGATCCGAAAATCCGTGCCCAGCGAATTGAGAAACACAACCGGCGTGCCTGTTCCTGCCCGCAGGTGATAATGCAGGGCGGTGTCCTTGATAAAAGCAACCTGCATCAGTGCGCGGGCATCTGCAGGCCGAGAATATCGCGGGCCTGCTGCCATGTGGCGACAGGGCGTTGGTATTTTTCACACAGGTTCACCGCCCGTTCGACCAGCGCCGCATTGGAGGGGGCAAGGCGTTGGCGGTCCAGACGCACGTTGTCTTCCAGCCCCGTGCGGGTGTGGCCACCTTTGGCGATCGACCATTCATTGATGGTCAATTGCGCGGGGCCAATGCCTGCGGCGCACCATTGCGCGTCAGGGGCAAGGCGTTTCAGGGTTTCGATGTAGAAATCAAAAATCGGCTCATCCGCGGGCATCGAATTTTTCACCCCCATGACAAATTGCACATAAAGCGGCCCCTTGAGCCGGCCATCGGCGGCCATGCGGGTGGCTTGCACGATATGGCCAAGGTCAAAGGCTTCGATTTCGGGTTTGACGTTATGTTCGATCATTTCCGCAGCCAGCCAATCCACCAGATCAGGGGCATTTTCATAGACCCGCGTGGGAAAATTATTCGACCCGACAGACAACGAGGCCATGTCAGGGGACAGCGGCAACATGCCACCGCGATCACGGCCCGCGCCGGACCGCCCGCCCGTGGACAATTGCACAATCATGCCGGGGCAATGGTGTTCGATACCTTCCTTGAGGCGGGCAAAGCGATCCGGATCAGAGGTGGGTTTGCCCATGTCATCACGCACATGGCAATGGGCGATGGCCGCCCCGGCCTCGAACGCCTGATGGGTGCTTTCGATCTGTTCGGCAATGGTGATCGGCACCGCCGGATTGTTTTCCTTGGTAGGCAAAGAGCCGGTGATGGCGACACAGATGATACAGGGATTGGACATAGCGGACCTCAAACGTCGAAAAATACGGTTTCGCCATCGCCCTGCAGGCAAATGTCGAAGTGATAGGTGTTGCCCTCGGACCGTGCGATCAAAGTGTCACGGCGCGCGGGCTGTTCCACCAGATTAAGCACCGGATCAGCGGCATTGGCAGTGTCTTCATCGCTGAAATACATCCGTGTGTTCAACCCCACATTGATGCCGCGCGACACCAGCCAAAGGTTGAGATGCGGCGCAGAGGCACGGCCATCGCGCCCGGCGGTGACGCCCGGCTTGACGGTCTCGAACGAAAAGACCCCGGTGTCAAAATCGGGGATCACCCGGCCCCAGCCGCGAAAGCCGTCTTCGACAGCGCCTTTGCCGGCATAGACACCGGCGCTATTGGCCTGCCAGACCTCGATCAGCACGTCTTTGACCGCTGCGCCGGTGCCATCAATGACGCTGCCAGTCACGGTGATCCGTTCGCCCTTGGCATTGGGTCCGGCAATATCGCGGCCCAATTCCTGTTTGTAGATGTCAAATCCTGCATCGCCGGGGGACAGGCCGATATGCACATAGGGGCCTGCGGTCTGGGAGGCGGATTCTTTGAGATAATTCAATGCCTGTACCATGATCAGTTCCCCTCGGGCCGGTTTTCAAAAAACGTCGAGCGATGGCCGCGCAGCACGATGTCGAATTTATAGGCAATGCTATCCAGCGGGATCGTGGCATTCAGATCAAGTGCGGCCACCAGTTGATCAATCGCACGCTGGTCCGGGATGGTTTTCACAATCGGGCATTTTGCAATCAAAGGATCGCCTTCAAAATACATCTGGGTGATCAGACGCTGGGCAAAGGCGGTGCCGAACACCGAGACATGGATATGCGCCGGACGCCAGTTGTTCACCCAGTTGCGCCAGGGATAGGCACCGGGTTTGACCGTGCGAAACGCATAATAGCCGTTCTCGTCCGTCAGGGTACGCCCGCAGCCGCCAAAGTTCGGGTCAATCGGGGCAAGGTAGCTGTCTTTCTTGTGACGATAGCGTCCGCCGGCGTTGGCCTGCCAGATCTCGACCAATGTGTTGGGCACGGGGCGCGCATTTTCATCCAGCACCCGCCCGTGCACGATGATCCGTTCGCCGATCGGATCACCGGTTTTGGCATAATTGCGGATCAGATCCCCATCAAGCGGATCAATGTCACTATGGCCGAAGGTCGGGCCGGTCAGTTCGCTGTCGGAATTCCGGATCGACAGCAACGCCAGATTGGGCGATCGGGCCACGCTGGTTTTGTAATCCGGCGCATAGGCAGGGGGGTGCCATTCCCTGTCGCGTTGAAACAATTCGCGGTTGCTCATGATGTTTCCCCTTCGAGTTCTGCATAGGTTTGTTTGCTCAGTTTGATCGCATGGTTCGCCGCAGGCACGCCCGCATAGATCGCAACATGCTGAAACACCTCGATCACATCCTGTTTGGTTGCGCCGGTGTTCAGGGTCGCACGAATATGCATCGGAATCTCTTCAAAATTTTTGGTGGCAGCCAAAAGCGCGAGGGTGATCATGGAGCGCTCACGCCGGGTGATGGCATCGCTGGCCCAGACATTGCCCCATGCGCCTTCGGTAATCAGCGTTTGAAAGGCGCTGTCAAAATCGGTTTTGGCGGCCTCGGCGCGGTCTACATGGGCATCCCCCAAAACAGAGCGCCGCACAGCCATTCCTTGTTGCATTCGATCAGGCATCTTTTCCATCCTAATAAGGCAGACCGACATAATTTTCGGCCATTGCTTTTTGTGCGGCAGGATTACCGCGTAAGAATTCAAGTTCAGCAGTCTGAATCTTGAGGTCAAATTCGCTTTGATCGGGATAGCGGTGCAACAGCGACGAGAACCACCAGCTAAAGCGTTCCGCCTTCCATACCCGCGCCAGCGCTTTTTGCGAATAGCTGTCGATCCCTGAGGATGACCCTTTTTCATAAAAATCGCACAGCCCGTTAAACAGGTAATGCACATCCGAGGCCGCCGTATTCAGCCCCTTTGCCCCGGTAGGAGGCACAATATGCGCAGCATCCCCACAGAGAAACAACCGCCCCCAGCGCATCGGTTCGGTGACAAAAGACCGCAAAGGCGCGATGGATTTTTCAATGCTGGGACCGGTGATCAATGTCTCGGCCTGCGCCGCGGGAATCCGGCGTTTCAATTCTTTCCAGAACGCCGCATCGGTCCAGTCTTCGGGTTTGTCGGACAGCGAACATTGAATGTAATAGCGCGACAGGTTGTCATTGCGCATCGAACACAGGGCAAAGCCGCGTTCAGAGGCCGCATAGATCAATTCGTGGTTCACGGGCGGCGTTTGTGACAAAATACCAAGCCAGCCAAAAGGATAGACCTTTTCATACTCGCGGCGCACATCCAGCGGGATCGACTGGCGGCTGACCCCGTGAAACCCGTCACATCCGGCGATGTAATCACAATCAACCCGCTTGGGCGCTCCATCAATGGAATAGGTCAGGTAGGGGCTGTCGCCATCGGCCCCGTTGATCACCACGTCCTGCACGTTGAATTCGATGATGCCGCCCGCCGCTTCGCGGGCGTCATACAGATCACGGGTCATTTCGGTCTGGCCATAGACCATCACATCGCTACCGGTCAGTTCCTTGAAATCTATGCGAAAGCTTTCTTCGCCAAAGGATACCTGCGTGCCGGAGTGGATGAAACCTTCGGCGTGCATGCGATCTGCACAACCTGCCTGTTCCATCAATCTGACCAATCCGGTTTCCAACACCCCCGCGCGGATGCGGCCCAGCACATAGTCTTTGGTCTTGCGTTCAAGGACCACGCTGTCGATGCCGCGCCTGTGCAACAACTGCGACAACAACAATCCAGACGGACCGCCGCCAATAATGGCCACTTGCGTTTTCATGGTCTCTCCTCCCGTGGTGGGTAGAGTTTGTGATTTCCAAACTGGTATGTAAAATGATTAAACGTGCAATTTAGTTTCCAGAATGGAATGTAAAAATGGACCGCCGGATCAAGTTCCGCCACCTTGAGGCCTTTATTGCCATTGCGCGGGCCAAACGGTTCAACCGCGCGGCGGAGCAATTGAACCTGACCCAGCCAACCCTGTCCAAGACCCTGAAAGATCTCGAAGATATTCTGGAAGTGACCCTGCTGGTCCGTGACAGGGCAGGGGTGTCGCTGACCCCCGAAGGCCATGTGTTGTTGCAATTCGCAGAACAAAGCACCGCTGCCTTGCAGGCAGGATTGAACAATCTGGCCAATCTTGGTGCGGCGGGCGGGGCGGTGTTGACCATCGGGGCCTTGCCCAGCGTTGCGGCCTTGATCCTGCCCTTGGCAACCGAAAGATATCTGAAAATGTCGCCCGACACGGTGATCCGCATGGAAGAAGGATCCCATGCCGGGCTGACCAATCGGCTGCGCTCGGGCGAGCTTGATCTGGTGGTCGGGCGTTTGGGGCAGCCTGCCTCGATGGAGGGGCTGTCCTTTACCCAGCTTTACAATGAAAAAATCGTCGCTGTGGTGGCCCCCGATCACCCGCTGCGCGATGTGACCCAACTGGCGCAATTAAGCGATGCAATGGTGGTCTATCCCGCGCAGGATTCCGCCATCCGGCCGTTGATTGCCCGCACCATGATCGCGGGGGGATTGCCGATTTTCGAAAACCGGATTGAAACCGTGTCCGGGGCTTTTGGGCGGGCGATGGCCTTGGGGGAGATGCGCGCGGTCTGGTTTATTTCCCACGGGGTGGTGATCAATGATCTGGCCGAGGGGCGTCTGGTGGCGCTGAACATTGATCTGGGCGCCACCAAAGGCCCGGTCGGGATCATGGCCCGCTCCGAAGAAGCCGCCGGATCACATGTGCATCTGTTTCGTCAATCGCTGCTGGATGCCGCGCAGGGGATGACAACATCCCCTGATGAGGGTCACTTTTTCGGAATCGATTGAAGCCGCATCAAACGTTTCTGTGCGGCAATGCGGAACGGCGCATTGGGCGCGCCATAACCAGCATAGCCGTTCTTGCGCTGGACAATCTCAAAGAACATCCCGCCGGCATAGGGTTTTGAATAAAATTGGAAAAACGCGCCACTGCCATCCTCGTCATAGAGAATATTCCCCGCCTTGAGCCGCGCCAGCAGATCGGGGGAAATATCGAACCGCGCCACCAGATCGGCATAGTAATTTTCCGACATCGGCAAAGGTTCAAACCCATTGGCCGCCAGCGCATCGGAACTGGCGAAGATATCATCGGTGGCCAGCGCGATATGCTGCACAGAGGCGCCAAAACTGTCGGCCAGAAAATTCCCCGCCATAGTGCGGTGGGTTTCGGCCCCGTTCAGGGTGATGCGGAAAGCCCCATCGGGGGTTTCCAGCGCCTGACTGCGCACCAATCCATCGGGATCAACCACATCGACCATCGCGGATTTGCCCATGTCAAACAACGAGGTGTAAAACAGCGACCAACTGAGCATTTCATCATAGCTCATGGTCTGGGCCAGGTGATCAATGGTTCTGAGTCCCGCGCCTTTCTGCGGATCATTTGATCCTGCAAATTCCACTGCCCAGACGTTGTTCAACCCGCTGCTGTCATCAATGAAATGCAACACACTGCCACTGAGCCCGCGAATGGCGGGGATGTCCAATTCACCCGGTCCAGTCGGTTGTGAAAACGGCTGGCTGCCCAGATGCTGCGCCCGTGTCACCGTGCCTGCCGCATCATCCACCGCCAGCCCGATGTCACAAACCGTGGTGCCATGCATGTTAAAGGCGCTGCTGGCATATCCGGTGGTTTCGCGGTTCACAATCACCCGGATATCACCCTGCGTCCACAGCGACAATTGTTTGGCAATATGGGTGCCGGAATGGGTAAAACCCAAAGTGGCCAGCATCGCCTCAAGCGCCGTGGCATCTGCCCCGCGCGTCGCATATTCGACAAACGACGTGCCCTGCACCTTGGTGCGTTTCGGCATGACCGGCAGATCAACCTGCGCCTCGGGTTCTTCGGCCCGCACATCATCCATCAGCGCAATCAGCGACCGATGCCCGTCTTTGGCAATGGTCTTGGGACGGCCACCGCGAAACTGGTCATTGAAAATCTCAAGCGAGATCGGCCCCTCATATCCGGTGGCAACAATAGCGCGCATGAAATCCTTGACCGCCAGATCGCCTTCACCGGGCATGTTGCGAAAGTGCCGCGACCAATACAGCAGGTCCATGTCAATCAGCGGCGCATCGGCGAGTTGCACAAAGAAAATCTTGTCCCCCGGAATCCGGCGGATGGTTTCGGGATCAATCTTGCGCGACAGGGTGTGAAAACTGTCAAGGATCACGCCGACGTTCTGGTGATCGGCACGGCGCACCACTTCCCAGGCGTCACGATGATCATTGACATGCCGCCCCCAGGCCAATGCCTCATAGCCGATGCGCAGCCCGCGTTTCGCAGCACGGTCGCCCAAGTCGTGAAAATCTGCCGCCGCACGGTCAATGCCGCCCACGGCCTCGGGATGACAGGACGAACAGACCAGCACCAGATCGGTGCCCAACTCTTGCATCAGATCGAATTTACGTTCGGCGCGGTCAAACGCCTTGCTGCGCCGCGGGCCGGTCAGCCCTTCAAAATCGCGGAACGGCTGAAACAAAGTGATCTCAAGCCCCATAGAGCGGATCAAATCCCCCACTTCGCGGGGATTGCCGTCATGGGCGATGAAATCCTGTTCAAAAATTTCGATCCCGTCAAATCCTGCGGCGGCAATCGCCTCAAGCTTTTCTGGCAGATTGCCCGAAATCGACACTGTTGCAATGGAGGTTTTCATAGCTGTTCCTCTTGAATGGCGGCGCGCAGGGCGGCTGTATCCAGATCAACGCCGGTAAAAATCTGCCAGGCATCAATGCCCTGGCCAAAAAACAGCTCATAGCCGGAAATGATCGTCAGACCCTCGGCTGTGGCGTCTTGTAAAAATTGCGTATCCACAGGGGTATAGACCGCATCAAACGCCCATTTTGCCCCGCTCATCGCAGACCGGTCAAGACAGGTGCCGCCAATGCCAACCATGCCCAGCGGTGTGCAATTGATGATCCCGTCCACATCTTTTGCCGCCTGCACCGGATCGCTGGCAGTTTCGATCCTTGCACCACTTCCGGCATCGCGCAGCGCTTGGGCCAGTGCTTCGGCTTTGGCGGGGTCCAGATCCACACAGCGGATCACCTTGGCCTTGAGGCCCAGCAGCCCGAAAGCCACCGCTTTGCCCACCCCACCGGTGCCGATCAAACAGACAGTCCCAGGCAACACATCCCCCATGATCGACTGATAGGCATGCATGAAACCGCTGTAATCGGTGTTAAACCCCTGCGGGCCTTCCGGTGCGAACACCACTGTGTTCACCGCGCCAATCGCCCTGACCAAAGGATCGGCGACATGCACCTTTTTGGTGACGATTTCCTTGTAAGGATAGGTCACGTTGATACCGCGAAAACCGCTGTCCTGGGCCTGCTCAAAGGTTTCATCAAAGGTCAGTGCCAGATCATTCGGGATCAATCTGTCATAGGTGACGTTCAGACCCGTCAACCGGCCCGCAGTCCGGTGCAGCTTGGGCGATTTGGATCGGGTGATATTATCCCCGATCAGGCCAAGTTTTACTGTCCTTCTATGGGTCGCTTTCATGATGCGGTCTTTCCAAACAAGCGTTTTTTCACTGCCGTCCAGATCGGGGTCTGGCTGACAAAAATCAGGATCACTGCGGTAAAAAGCGTCAGCGACAGCGGGCTGGTCACAATGCCCTCAAAGAAGCGCGGCAATTCTTCGCGTTCCGAAATGATTGCCCGCCGCCAGTTGTCATCCAAAAGCCGCGACAGGATCACCCCAAGGATCACCGGGCCCAGCGGATAGCCATAATGGCGCATGAAATAGCCAAAAACCCCAAACCCCAGCATCCAATAGACGTCGGTGATCGCATTGTTCACCGCATAGGCCCCGACAATCGACAACAGAAAGATCAGCGGAATGATGATCGAACGCGGCATTTCCACGATCTTGGTGAAAATCCTGATCCCCGTCAGGCCAAAGATCAACATGAACACGTTGGCGGTCATCAGCGCGCCAACGATAAACCAGAACATATCTGGCTGATCAACCATCAACATCGGACCGGGGTTCAGCCCGTGAATGAACAGGGCCCCGATCATGATCGCGGTCACCGCATCACCGGGAATGCCCAGTGTCATCATCGGGATAAACGCCCCGCCCACCGCCGCATTATTCGCGGTTTCCGGCGCAACCAGCCCTTCCATCGCGCCCTCGCCAAACGGGCGTGACGGGGTTTTGGTGACCCGTTTGGCATGGTCATAGGCCATCAAAGCGGCAATATCGCCACCGGTGCCGGGCAGGGCGCCGATGATCACCCCGATGGTCGAGGTCTGCAAAGACAAGGGCAGGTATTTCTTGATCGTGCCAAAAGACGGAATGATCTTGGAAATTTTCTGACGCACGGCAGTTTTGTTGACGTTTTGCAATTGCAACAGCGCTTCAGAAACACCGAACATGCCGATCATCACCGCGATGAAGGAAATGCCGCCTTCCATGATCTGGAAATCAAAGGTAAATCGCTCGGTAAAGGTCAGCGGGTCACGGCCAACCGCGCCAATCGCAATACCAAGCGCCCCGGCAAAGATGCCCTTAAGCAGGCTGCCACTGGACAAAGACCCGACCAGCAAAATTCCCAGCACCGCCAGCAACATGTAATCACGCGGTTGAAAGGTCAGCGCGAAATCAGACACCAGCGGCGCGGCAACCGCCAACACCAGAATGCCGATCAACCCCCCGAAAAACGACATCACTGTGGTGACGCCAATCGCCTGCCCGGCCTCGCCACGTTGCGCCATCGGATAGCCATCCATCGCGGTGGCAATCGCCGAGGGCGCACCGGGTATGTTCAGCAGGATCGCGGTGCGTGACCCGCCATAGACACCGCCCATATAGATGCCGACCATCAGGGAAATCGCCGGATAGACATCCCATGAAAAGGTAAAGGAAATCAGAATCGAAACCGCCATCGTGACGGACAATCCGGGAATCGCACCGATATAAATACCGGCAAAGGTGCCGACACCAACAAGCAACAACAGCTCCGGTTGGGTGAAAATTGTGAAAATCGCCATCAACGTGTCCATCACGACATCCCCCCAGAAAACAGAGCGCGGAAAAATTGAATGAACTCAGCCTCGGGAATGATTCCTGAGGGCAACAACACAGTGAAGACAACGCGGAACACGATCCAGATGATCACCAGCGATCCCAGCGCCACCAAAACCGTATAGCCCCAGCCCCGGCGCGCCAGCACCTTGATCGCCACCACCAGAAACAGCGCCGCCGTAGGCAGAAAGCCAAGCGGTTTCAACAGCGCCCCGAACAGTGCCAGCAAGGCGATGAACAAGATCACCATCAGCGGCAGAATGTCCCCTGTGATGGTTTCGGTGCTGATCCGCTCAAGGCGGGCGGTTTTGAGCACGACAATAAAGGCGGAAATCACCATCACCAGCGTTGTCGCCATCGGCACCGATCCCGGGGCAGACAGGGCGTCAAATCCGGAAATCCCATAGGCGCTATACAACAGGAACAAGCTGGCCAAGGTCAAAAACAGAGCAAAGCCCAATTCACCGGGGCGGCGCTTGGCAGGATAGCCGCCGGGTGTTGCGTCGGATGTCCCGTCGTGGTGGTCGTTGTCGCCTCTAAAATCAGGATCCATGGTCCATTCCTCCCGTTTAAAATTGCGCGCCCCCTCCCGGAACGCAAAGCGCCGCCCATGCTGAGGCGCGGGCGGCGCCAGTTTTTGGCAGGCCCTAAAGGCCCGCCCTGCGACAGTGCCGGTTAATTATTCGCCCGGACGGGCAATGCCGAAATCGGCTGGCGATGCTTTGGTCAGACCGGCATCTTGCAGCAACCATGCGGTGCCTTGCTGCCATTTAGATAGGAAAGCATTGGCTTCGTCACCGGAAATCCCCATCAGCGTAAAGCCGCGGTTGTCCATCAGTTCAACAAAGTCGGGGTGTTTTGCACCCGCTGCATAGGCCGCGCTCAATTTGGCAATCGCATCATCCGGAGTGCCTTTTGGCGCAAAGACACCAAAAAACGGACCCCAAGGCAGATAGGTGTTGTAGCCTGCGTTGAACGATGTCACCGCAGGTACGCCCGGCAGCTTGTCGTTTTCAGTGACGTCAAAAATCGCCAATGGCTTCATGTTGCCAGCGCGGATGCCTTCGATTGCGGCCCCCAGAACGGCGGGCATCACATCAATCGCGCCGCCTTGCAGCGCGGTCAATGCAGGACCATCGCCATCATAAGGCACGGCAATCACGTCCAGTTTTCCTTCGACGGTGTCCATCATCGCGGTCACAACAGACGGCACACCACCGGGGCCGGTTGATCCGATCCGCAAGGCGCCGGGATTGGCTTTGATATGGGCCATCATGCCGGCGTAATCGTCAAATGGCACGTCTTTGTTGGCGACCAGAATAGGCGTGCCTCGGGCCAGAATGTTGATCGGGATGAATGCGCTATAGTCTTTGTCGCCCAGACCCATGATCTTGTACAACATCGGGTTTTCCGCACCCATCAGCACGGTATAGCCATCTGCATCTGCACTTGCGACATAGTTCAGGGCGATCGCCCCGACCGCGCCGGTCATGTTTTGCATCACAACAGTACCACCAAGCGCCGCTTCGGCATGGGGGGTCACGGAACGCATTACAGTGTCCGTTGAACCGCCCGCACCCCATTGAATAATGCCCTGAATTTCTTTGGATGGATATTCCTGAGCCGTTGCAACGGTTGCACTCAGCCCAAGCGCCACAAGTGCGCCAATCAATTTACGAGACATCTCTGTCCTCCCTAGGTGTTTTTTTGTCCAACGATTCGCTCCTCGCCTCGCTGGTCACATCTCTCTTATGTACCTTTGGGTTAATTTGTCAAATAAAATGTACCTATGGGTTAAATTCATGCTACTCATATAAGGAATCAAAAAAGCGGCAGGGCAAAATTATGGATGGCAGCGGCAAACCCGAGGTCAAAAAGCGTAAAACGTCTTGGAAAAAAGACCCAAGCGCCGTGAAACAGGATATCCTGTCGATCGCCACCGAAGAATTTGCCGCGCATGGGCTGGCCGGGGCCAACATCAATGAGATTTCTGAAAGGACATCCACGTCAAAGCGGATGATCTATTATTATTTCGGTGACAAAGAAGGCCTGTATTGCAAGGTGCTTGAAGGGGTCTATGCCACCCTGCGCAAAAGCGAGGACATGCTGGATGTTGAAGGGCTTGATCCGGTTGCGGCGCTGCGCAGGCTGGTCGAGGCCACCTTTGATGCGCACGTCAACGCGCCACATTTCATTCGTTTGGTGATGATCGAGAATATACATAATGCGGATTATCTGCGAAAATCCGAAATTGTTCCCAAGCTGAACCGCTCGATCATCGAAAAACTGGAAGATGTCTGCATCCGTGGCCTTGCGGCGGGCCAGTTTCGCAAAGGCGCCAACGCCCTGCAATTGCACTGGTTGATCTCGTCGTTCAGCTTTTATAACGTATCAAACCGCGCGACATTCTCGGCTTCTTTTGGTCAGGCGCT
Source organism: Sulfitobacter sp. (assembly GCA_047634585.1). Taxonomy (GTDB): domain Bacteria; phylum Pseudomonadota; class Alphaproteobacteria; order Rhodobacterales; family Rhodobacteraceae; genus Sulfitobacter. Next base: position 88,611 of record JBLIAN010000011.1, read on the forward strand.
TTATGAAAAATCCACGCAGGCACTGCTCAAGGCGCGCGCCGCTGATATGGTTTTGGCGGCGGTCGTCATTGACCATGTGCCTGTGTCCTGGGACAGCAGCGACGGATAAACCACGCGCCGCTGCCCCAAAGCCAATCTTTTCCGACCCTAGTTCAACAACACCGGAATCTGCACCGGCCCGCGAAACCCGAAGCCGCGCCAGATCACATCCTTGGTGTCGGGGATGGTCATATTCGGGAAACGGTCAAACAGAATCGGCAGCATGATCTGCCCCACCGCACGGCGCGCTACGTGGGTGCCCTGGCAAAAATGCGGCCCGTTGCCAAAGGATTGATGCGGGTTCTTGTCGCGATAGACGATGAATTTCTCGCCCTCTTCAAACAGGTCTTCGTCGCGGTTGGCGCTGGCCTGAATGGTCATCACCGTATCGCCTTTGGGGATGTGGCAACCGCGTATTTCCGTGTCTTCCATCACCAGCCGCGAGGAGGCCGAAATCGGCGCAACCCAACGCACGCCCTCTTCAAAAGCCTTGCCCCAATCCTGATTGCGCCGCACTTCTTCCAATTGCCCGGGGTTGGTCAACAGCCCGTATAGAATGGTATTGAGCGCATCACGGGGTTCATTGATGCCGCCGCCGATGGCGATTTTGATGTTTGAATAGATCTGCGACATTTCAATCGGATCCTCGGCATTCAGCATCACCGACAGCGCCGTATTATCCGGCGCCGCCCTGTGCCGGTCGATCACGGAATCCATCAGCGCATTCATCTGGGTGTTGGCCTGATCGGAGAGATCAAAAACTTCCGGTCGCCAGCCAAAATTCCCCGCCCCGTCAATCAAGGCCTGACTCCAGAATTGCATCTGGTCGTCACTGGCGTCTTCGAGGCCCAGCAACACCGCCAGCCCCCGCGCCGCATAGGGCCCGGACAGGGCCGGGAACAAATCAACAACTTCGCCTCTGGGCAGGCGCGCAACATAATCTTCGGCAATCTGCTGATAACGCGGCATCCATGTGCCCTGGATCACCTTGGGGTTAAACGCAGGGGCCATCGCCATACGTTCACGCTGGTGCGCCGCGCCGTCCTTGCGCATCAACGTATGCGATTGAAACGCCCGCCGCATCGGCGTGTCCGGGTCATTGGAGCTGAAAACCTCGGGATTGTCCTTCACATATTTGGTGTCCTCCGCCTTGGTCAGCAGGGTCCGCCCCAAGGCTTTGACCCGCAATACCGGGGCCTCGGCGCGCAGGCGGCGATAGATCGGAAACGGATCGTGATCCAGATCTTCGAGGGAAATTGTTTCATCCAAGGGGGCCAGATTGCGCATCCTGTCAGGCTCCTGTCTCACCCAGCAGGCGCAGGGCGTTTTCCTTGAGAATCAGCGGCCTGACCTCATCTTTGAACGGGGCATCGGCAAAATCCGCCAGCCATCTGTCCGGCGTGATCGCGGGCCAGTCCGAACCAAACAGCATCTTCTTTTTCAGGATCGAATTGGCGTAACGGATAAAGGTTTCGGGGAAGTATTTCGGTGACCAACCGGACATGTCATAATAGACATTGGGCTTGTGCTGCGCCACGGCAAGGCCCTCTTCGGTCCAGGGAAAGGACGGATGCGCCAGCACAATCGGCATGTCGGGGAAATCAACCGCAACATCATCCAGATACATCGGGTTGGAATACTTCAACCGCATGCCCATGCCGCCCCTCATCCCCGACCCAACGCCGGTCTGGCCCGTATGGAACAGGGTGATCACACCTTCTTCGGCGCAGGCCTCAAGCACGGTGTAACAGGCCTCGCGGTCATTGGGGTAAAACCCCTGCATCGTCGGATGAAACTTGAACCCGCGCACCCCGAATTCACGCACCAGCCGCCTGACCTCCCGCGCGCCCGCCTTGCCCTTGTGCGGATCAACCGAGGCAAAGGGGATCAGGATATCATCGTTTTCGGCACAGATGCCTGCGACTTCTTCATTGGAATAACGCCGGAATCCGGTCTCGCGCTCGGCATCCACCGGGAAAATCACCGCCGCTATATTTCGTTCGCGGTAATAGGCGGCGGTGTCGTGAACCGAGGGCAGCATCCCATCCGCCCCGGCGGGGTTTTTAAAGTATTTGGCCATGCCCGCCTGAAATTCAGTATAGCCGTCATCGCGATGTCCACAGCAGGGTTCTTCTGCATGGGTGTGAAAATCTATGGCTTTAACCTTTGCAAAATCGACCACGCGCGCTCTCCTCCTGCTGGTGCTAAAGATTGTTATATCTCAGAAATGCTTTGCTGCATAACAATTAAGTTGTATAACACTTAAAATTCATTTTGACCGGAGCTCACATGGCGAACCCGCAACCAACCCGCCCCGTCACCAAAGTTGACATTCAGGGTGATATTGCAATCCTGTCGTTTGACCGCCCTGACAAACGCAATGCCATGAATGATGCGCTGGTGGCCGAGTTGGACGCGTTCTTTTCCGCGCCACCCGACGGCGTGAATGTCGTTATTCTCAGGGGCGAAGGCGGGCATTTCTGTTCCGGTCTTGATCTGGCCGAACATGAACAGCGCCCCCCCGTCGAAGGGGTCTATCATTCGCGCAACTGGCACCGTGTGTCCGATCTGATCGAATATGGCGGATTGCCGGTAATTTCGGTTTTGACCGGCGCGGTGATTGGTGGCGGGCTGGAAATTGCGACCTCGACCCATGTGCGGATCGCCGAACCATCGGTGCGCTTCCAACTGCCCGAGGGCCGCCGCGGGATCTTTGTCGGCGGCGGGGCCACCGTGCGCGTAAGCCGGATCATGGGGGCGGACCGGATGCGTGAAATGATGCTGACCGGTCGCAATTATGGCGCGCAGGAGGGGCTGGATTTTGGTCTGTGCCATTACTCTGTTGGTGAGGGCGAAGGCATGCAGCTTGCCATGACATTGGCGCGCCAGATTGCCGATAACGCGCCGTTCTCGAACTACCTGATGATCCAGACCATCACCCGTGTCGGTGATATGTCGCGCGCCGACGGGATGTTCACAGAAAGCCTGGCCGCCGCGATGTCGCAGACATCCGACGGGGCCAAAGAAGGGCTGCGAGCGTTCCTTGAAAAGCGGCCACCAAAATTCCGATAAGATTTCAACAAGACCACGGGCGAGGATACGCGCGGGTCTTCACCAACAGACCACAGCTTCTATGGGAGGAAGACACATGAAAAAACGGACATTACTCACGTCACTTGCGGGGGGCGCTTTTGCCTTGGCGCTGGCTGGCGCTGCCTCTGCACAAGAGGTCACTTTACGCCTGCACCAGTTCTTGCCACCCGTGGCGACAGTGCCTGCAAAAATTCTGAAACCCTGGGCGGAACAGCTGACCGCGGCATCGGATGGCCGCATCGTGGTACAGCACTTTGATGCGATGGCCCTGGGGGGGCGCCCGCCGGAATTGATGGATCAGGCCCGCGATGGTGTCGTGGATCTGGCGATGACGGTTGTGGGCTATACACCCGGTCGTTTTCCGCGCACCGAAGTGTTTGAACTGCCGTTCATGATGAAAGATCCGGTTGGCACGTCACTGGCGTTCTGGGAGATGGTCGAATCCGATTTCCAAGACAGTGAATACAGCGATCTCAAAGTCCTGGGCGCTTGGGTGCATGGCCCCGGCGTGATCCACACCAAAGAACCGATGACCCGTCTGGAGGACATGAAAAACCAGACCTTGCGCGGGCCAACCCGGGTGATCAACGACATGCTCAGCGAATTGGGCGCCGAACCCGTGGGCATGCCCCTGCCTGCAATTCCCGAAGCCCTGTCAAAAGGCGTGATCAACGGCACCGTGATCCCCTGGGAAGTAACCCCGGCGGTGCGCCTGTCCGAACTGGTCAGCAATCATGCGGAATTCTCCGGTGACGAGGCGCTCTATACCGCGACCATCGTTCTGGTGATGAACAAGGCGAAATACGACGCCCTGCCCGATGACCTGCGGGCGATCCTTGATGCGCAATCGGGGGCGAAACTGTCCGGCTTTGCCGCAGAGGTGATGTTTGAAAATGACAAACCCGGCCGTGATATTGCTGAAAAGGCCGGCAACACCATTATCGAACTGGACGCAGCAGAGGTCGCGCGCTGGAAACAGGCAGCGCAGCCTGTGATCGCCCGTTGGGTGGCCGAAATGGATGGCAAAGGCATTGATGGCCAGGGGCTGATTGATCAGGCCAAGGCGCTCATCGACGAAAAATCGAAGTAACGTCACAAAGGGCGCCAATCGCGGCGCCCTTTTTCTGCTTGGATCCTATCATGTATCAAACCCTATCCCGCGCCATACATGGCCTTGCCGTGCTGATGGCCTGTCTTGGCGGTGCGTTGTTGCTGGCTGTTGTGGCGCTGACAGTCACCTCCATTGCGGGGCGCGCGCTCTTGCCGCTCGACATTGGCATCGGCCCGATCCGTGGCATCTATGACCTGACCGAAGTGGCAATGGCGGGCGCGGTTTTTGCCTTTCTGCCCTGGTGTCAGTTGCAACGCGGGCACGCCACGGTTGATCTGTTCAAACCGGCCTTTCCCCCGATGCTGAACCTTGTGCTGAACCTGCTGATGGATCTGGGCATGTTCATTGCCGCCGCCCTGATTGCATGGCGGTTGTTTCTGGGGTTGCAGGACAAAATCAAATACGGCGAAACCACATTGATCATGCAATTGCCGGTCTGGCAGGGCTATGTCCTCAGCCTGATTGGCGCGGTTGGCTTTGCCTTGGTCGCGGCGTTTTGTGTGCTGCGCGCCTTGCGGGCCTTTGCCCGCAGTGATCCCAGCGAGGAAAGATCATGAGCCCTATCGAACTGGCCCTGTGGTCGTTTCCGGTCCTGTTGTTTTTGATCTTTATCCGCATGCCGATTGCCTTGGCGATGCTGGCGGTGGGGTTTGGCGGGTCCTATCTGGTGATCGGCACGCCGATGATGACGATGAACCAGCTCAAGACCCTGACCTATGGCACCTTCTCCAATTATTCGTTTTCGATCATTCCGTTGTTCCTGCTGATGGGACAGTTTGCCACCCTGTCGGGCATGTCCGCCGCCCTGTTTCGCGCGGCAGAATCCTTTCTTGGCCATCGCAAAGGCGGGGTTGCCATGTCGGCAATCGGGGCCTGCGCGGGTTTTGGTGCGATCTGCGGATCATCCCTGGCCACTGCGGCCACCATGGGCCAGGTCGCCCTGCCCGAATTGCGTCGCTACGGCTATCCCGGATCCTTGTCCACGGGCGCATTGGCAGCGGGCGGCACCCTGGGCATCCTGATCCCGCCTTCGGTGATTTTGGTGATCTATGCGATCCTAGCCGAACAGAATATTGAAAAACTGTTTGTTGCGGCGCTGATCCCCGGCATCCTGGCGGCCGTCGGCTATATCATCGCGATTTCGATCTGGGTACGGGTGTCGCCCAATTCCGCCGCCGTCCGGGACCGGGTGCCTTGGGGTGAGCGCATGGTTGCCCTTGCCACGGTCTGGCCGGTGATTGTGATTTTCCTGCTGGTCGTGGGCGGTATTTACCTAGGCGTATTCACCCCGACCGAAGCCGCCGCCGTGGGGGCCGCAGGCACCGGGCTGATTTCGGTGATGTCGGGGCAGATGTCACTGGCCAAATTGAAACAGGCGATCCTGTCAACGGCGTCGTCTTCTGCGATGATCTTTCTGATCATTCTGGGCGCGGGGCTGTATAACAGTTTTCTGGCCCTGACCCAGATGCCGCAGCTGGCCTCGGCATGGGTGGCCGCCCAGGGGTTTTCACCCTGGATCGTGCTGGCCGCCGTGTTGCTGATGTATCTGCTGTTTGGCTGCATCATGGATTCGCTGTCGATGGTGCTTTTGACGGTGCCAATCATCTATCCGATCATGGCAGTCCTCGATTTCGGCATGAGCGCCGCCGACTTTGGTCTTTGGTTTGGCATTCTGGTGCTGATTGTGGTCGAGGTCGGATTGATCACGCCGCCGGTGGGGATGAATCTGTTCATCATCAATTCGATGGATAAGACCATTCCGATCAGCGAAACCTACAAAGGCGCCCTGCCCTTTGTGGTGACAGATATCGTTCGGGTGATCCTTTTGTCGGTGTTTCCATCAATCACCTTGGCGCTGGTCTGGCTGATAGATTATCTGGTTCCCTGACCCTCGAAACCACAACAGCGCCTCCCGGTCAGGAGGCGCTGTTGTGGCTCTAAAACGCGGGTTCGGGCCGCTTCAGGCCAGCAAAACCCCCTGCGCGCCTTCATATAATGATTCAATCAGATCGGTATTATGCGCCCGCAGGGCACGTTGATTCAGCGACCCTTTTTCAGTGGCTTCACCACGGTCCATGCTTGGGGCCTGCGGCAATGCCACGGCGCGGCGGATGCGCCCGGAGGATCCCGTGGCCGTCTGCGCGAAATCGCTCAATTTTTTCTGTAACAGCGCGGTTCGGGCAGTGTCGTCCATCGCTTCGGCTTTGGCGGACAACCACAACAAAGCCCCCAGTTGCGGCTGGTCTTCACCGACAATCACCGCATCACGGATCAACCCGTCCATCGCATCCACCAGCGCGGCACGCAGCGCGCCAACCGCGACCCAAGTACCGGTGGACAGCTTGAAATTCTCGGCCAGCCGCCCGTCAAAAAAGAACCCTTTGCTAAAATCATCAGGGTCGGCAGGACGCAGGGCATCCCCGAATTTGTAAAACCCTTCGTCGTCAAAGGCCTGCGATGATTTGGCTGTATCACCATAATATCCCGGCATCACGGTTGGCCCTTTCAGCCGCGCCTCAAGCTTGTCGCCCTGCGGCACCAGCTTGAGGGTCAATCCCCGTGATGGCACCCCGACATTGCCGGGCCGGTCCTGAACATCGGTGCAAGCCAGCGCAAATGGCGCGGTTTCAGTGGCCCCCAGCCCCGTGGCCAGCAGGAAATCCCGTCCGGTGATCTTTTGCGCCAGGGCTGAAATCCGGTCCCATGTCTGTTGTGACATGCTGGCCCCTGCATAAAACAACATGCCCAGTTCGGAAAAGAACCGCGCGGCAAGGGCCGCGTCGGCCTCCAATTCGTCAATCAGCATGTCATAGCCAACCGGCACGTTGAAATACCAGGTACAGGCCACATCGCGCAGATTGCGCAGGGTCTCGCCAAATTTGTCCGGCGTCGGTTTGCCGTCATCAATGTAAAAGGTGCCGCCATTTGTCAGCACAAGGTGGGACACCTTATTGCCGGCAGCGGTGTGATTCCACGGTGCCCAATCCAGCACAACCGGGGGCTGCCATTCCAGAAACCGATAACAATCGCGCACCATCGCCTGACTGGCACAAAGCATCCGGTTGCTGTTGATCACCGCCTTGGGGGATCCGGTTGATCCCGAGGTAAACAGATATTTCGCCACGCTATCGCCGGTCAATCCGGCCCGTGCAGCAGCGCTGCCTGCGGGGTCATGTTGTGCCAGATCATCAAAGGATGCCGCCCCCGCCAACAGATTGCGGTGATTGATGACCCTGCGGCCCTGTTGCGCAATCGCGGCTATCGCAGGGCCGTATTTCGCCCCGTCATCGGCAAATACCGCACCGGGGTTCAGAAGATTGGCGATGTCTTTGATCTTGCCATGATCCTTGGACACCAAGGAATAAGCCGTCGCCAAAGGTGCGTAAGGCACCCCCACATACATCGCCGCCATGCCCAACAGCGCATGTTCCAGCGAATTTTCCGACAGGATCAACAGCGGGCGGTCCGCCCCCAAACCCAGATCCAGCAAAGCCGCCCCAAGGGCGCGTGCGGTTTCACGGGCCTGCGCATAGCTGACACGTTGCCAGTCCCCGTCCTCTGCGCGCCGTGCGATCCATGTTTGGTCCGGGGTTTTATCCGCCCAATGATCCAGATAATCGGCCAGAACCTGCGGATAATCTGGCAAATCCTCGGTGTGCTGCATCAACACCGACCCGTCCGCGCGGTGATCAAAGCGAAATTCGGGGCGCCAGAAACGCGGTGGGCTGTCCATGCTGATCACCCCCGCTCAAGTTTTCGGATTTTGCGCAAAAGCACCAGCAATTGCTGTTTTTCTACGGCGCTCATGTCGTGCAGCAAGGCCTCTTCATGGGCCTGCACCTGCGCCACGGCGGCCTCAAAGGCGGCGATGCCTTGGACGGTGGGAATAAGCGCCTGCACACGGCGATCCCCCGGCACGGCGGCACGGTTCAGGTATCCACGCCCCTCCAGTTCATCGACAATGGACACCAGACCAGAGCGTTCAATCCCCAAACGCCGCGCCAATTCGCTTTGGGTCAGCTGCGGGGTGCCAACCACAAAAGAAAGCGCCGCAAACACCCGTGGCGACAGCCCGTGATCCCCCATCACATCGCGGTAATCGTTTTGCACAATCACATAGGCGCGTTTCAGGTTATACCCGACCAACTGTTCCAGAGTACTGTCCGGGGCAAAGGCGATTTCGCTGTCTGGGCTGTCTTTTCGTTGTGCGCGGGCCATCGGTGATCTCTGCTCCGTTACTGGGATATGGGCTATTGGGGATATGGACAAAATCAAATTCGTTAACTAGGTTAACAGTTATATCACTCAAAGAGTTTTGTCCATGAAATTACCTGTGCCCCAACTTGAATTGATCTGCAATTTGACGGTCGAGCTTGGCCCGATCCGCGAGATGGGTCAGGGGCGCGGTGGCGCGCGCCGGATCATCCCGATTTTGGGCGGCAGGGTGAGCGGGCCAAAGATCCAAGGCAAGGTTTTGACTGTCGGGGCGGATTGGCAAACCGTGTTTTCCGATGGTCTGGCCGAATTGGACACGCGATATGCCCTTGAAACTGACGACGGCGCGGTGATCGAAATCCTGAATTTCGGGTTTCGCCACGGCCCTGCGGCGGTGATGCAGGCGGTGGCACGCGGTGAAGCGGTTGATCCTGCACAATATTACATGCGCACCCATGCGCGGCTTGAATCCGGTGATCCACGCTATCACTGGGTCAATCAGACATTGTTTGTCGGCACCGGCGCGCGGGAAAAATCGGCGGTCCGCATTGATCTTTATGCACTCACCTGATCCCCGTGCGACGGTAGGCAATGGCGGTTATCGCGCCAATGCCGTCTCGATCAAAGCGGCAAACATTGCAATCCCCGGCGCCAAAAGACCGTCGGGAAAATCGTAATCCGCTGTGTGCAACGCGGGTTGTTTTTCCCCCGCTCCCAAGCCAAACATGCCGCCCTCGAAACGCTTGGTTAACGCGCCAAAATCCTCGCCCCAGCGAAACGGGTGATCAATCTCCCCAAACCCGAGGCCCGCCGCGCCCGCCGCCTGTTCGATCATGTCAAACCCTGCCTGCCCGTTTACCGTGGCGGTGAAATCTTCTTTGATCTCAAACGCCACCTTCAGCCCGTAAGCCGTAGCAAATACCTGCGCCGCGCGGGTCAAATCATCCCAGATCGCCTCGACCGTAAAACCGTCCGGCGCACGCAGGGTGAAATGCGCCTGCCCCTGTGCCGGCGCAACCCCGGAGGCCTGCACGCCCATCTGCCCATAGACCGGCACCAACAACGCATAGCTGTCAGATGAATCATACTTCGCCTGAATCTCGCGGGCCTTTAACGTCAGTTCCGCCAAGGCGACGGCAGGGCTGACCCCGGTTTCGGGCTGGGCGCTATGGGCCTCTTTCCCGGTAAATGTCACCGCAGCATATTTCACCTGCGCGGCAAATGTCCCGACCCGACAGATAACCGCGCCCAAGGCAAAGCCCGGAAGGTTATGCAGCGCAAAAACAAAATCCGGCGTGATCTGTTGGAAATTCTCATGGGCCAGACATTGCCTTGCGCCACTGCCGGTTTCTTCATCTGGCTGGAACAACAGCACCACACGGCCCTTGGCAGGGCGCGCAACAAGGCGCTGTGCCACACCGGCGAGAATGGTCATATGACCGTCATGGCCACATTTATGCCCGACCCCGTCAAAAATCGAACGATGGGCAAGGGCGTCATTCACTTCGTGGATCGGCAGCGCATCCAATTCACAGCGGATCAGGATGGTTTTCCCCGGCTGTGCCCCGTCATACACTGCGGCAAATCCGGCGCCGGCCAGCGGGATAATCCGGTCCGGCGGGGCCTCGGTTTGTAGAAACTGCCGCAAATGCGCGGCGGTTTTAACCTCTTGGCGGGAAATTTCGGGATGGGCATGCAGCCAGTGCCGCAAGCCCAGCAACTTGTCATAATCGTTTTTCAATACAATGCCCCGGATATCGGCCCCTGATGATGAAATCCTGCCGCGCGAATCGCTCCGCGCGGCAAGGTTTTCTTAGCCCAATGTCTCGCGCACCGCTGCTTCGGTCTGGGTGATGACAAGATCGGCTTCTTCCTTGCTCAGACAGAAAGGCGGCGCAAAACCAAGGATATCCCCCTGTGGCATGGCGCGCCCGATGACACCTTTTTGCGCCAGACAGGCCGATACCTTGCCCCCGACACCCGCCGCAGTGTCAAAGAATTTGCGCCCGTCTTTCTGCGCGACAAACTCTACCGCTGCCAACATCCCGACGCCGCGGATATCCCCGACATGCGGGTGATCGCCCAGACGTTCGATCAATCCCGCCCGCAGGTATTCCCCGGTCACATTGTTGTTTTCAATCAAGTTCAGATCATCAATCAGCTTGAGGTTCGCCACCCCCGCCGCCGCCCCGATGGGATGGGCCGAATAGGTCCAGCCGTGGCCGATCGGACCAAATTCATCGGTGCCTTCTTCCAGCACTTTCCACATCTTGTCCGAAACAATCGACCCCGACAGCGGCGCATAGGCCGAGGTCAGACCCTTGGCGATGGTGATGATATCCGGTTCCATGCCATAATGGCTTGATCCCATCATGCTGCCGGTGCGGCCAAATCCGGTGACAACCTCATCGGCAATCAGCAAAATATCATGTGTGTTCAGCACCTTCTGGATCGCGGGCCAATAGCCCTCTGGCGGCGGCACAATCCCCCCCGTCCCCAGCACCGGTTCGCCGATAAAGGCGGCGATGTTTTCAGGGCCTTCCTGCTGGATCAATTCTTCCAGCTTTTGCACACAATGCGCGGTGAAATCGGCCTCTGACATGTCCAGATCATCGCGGCGGTAATAATAGGGGGCCTCGGTGTGGATCACCTGTTCCAGAGGCAGATCGAATTTCTTGTGAAACAATTCCAGACCGGTCAAAGATCCCGTCACCAGACCCGAGCCGTGATACCCACGCCAGCGCGAGATGATCTTTTTCTTTTTCGGACGGCCAAGGATGTTGTTGTAATACCAGACCAGCTTGATGTTGGTTTCGTTGGCATCAGAACCGCCCAACCCGAAATAGACCTTGGACATATTGGCCGGCGCACGCTCCATCACCATCTTGGCAAGGGTAATCGACGCCTCGGTGCCATGGCCGACATAAGAATGGTAATAGGCCAGTTCATGCGCCTGTTTTGAAATCGCCTCGGCAATTTCGCTGCGGCCGTAGCCAACGTTCACACAATACAGGCCCGCAAAAGCATCCAACAATTTGTTGCCATCACGGTCTTCGATATAGACACCTTTTGCGCCCGAAATCACCCGGCTTGGCATTTCGCCCCGTGCATGTTTGGCAAGATGGGTAGAAGGGTGAAAAAAATTCTCGCGGTCCCATTTGCTTAGCTCATCATTGTACAACATTTCCTGCTCCTCAGCTTTCGTCGCGACAGATCTATTTTATCTCGGTAATTCTTTCAAACCAGCACGGGCAACTCTCCCGCCGGGGCCCGATTGTTTACGCCACCAAAACGGATCGGTGCGCCTGCGTTCACATGTGTTTCGCTGTCAAAGGGTGCCAGTGTTCGGTCATTCTGTGGTGATCGCATTTCCGGGCTCTTTGCTGCTTTGCGGCCGACCCTAGGGATTTGTCACAGAAGATGTGACCAAACTTACCCGTTACGACAGAAGAAAACGCAAAAAAATCACGGCTTTCCAGATGAATCGTCTGCGTCATCCGCGAACAAATGTATCGGTGGGCCGGGGCGGCGCACGGTTTTGGTCACCACATAGGAATAATAGCGTGCCACATCCGCGGTTTCGCCCAAGACCATTTCAATCAGTTCCTGATAGGCTTCGATGCTTGAGGCGACCACCTGGATCAGATAATCATAGCCACCACCAACGGCCCAGCATCCGGTAATTTCAGGATATTTTATGACGCTACGCTCAAAGGACTGAAACCGCGCAACCCTGTGGGATTCAAGCTCGATGGTGACAAAAACTGTCACCACACCGGGCAGTTGGCGCAGGTTGATTTCGGCACGATAGCCTGCAATCAGACCGGATTCCTCCAACCGACGCAACCGTTCCCAACATGGCGACGACGACAGCCCCACCTTTTGTGCAAGGGCAGCTTTGGAAATCCGGCCGGTTTGCGACAGGACACGCAGGATCTGGAAATCGATGTGATCGAGTTTAAGCATCTTCGAGGCTTACGTCAGCCGCCCGCCCAAATGCAAATCTATTACAACACATCCCGACCGACCTGATCCAGAGGCTGTAATTTACCGTATTGAAATCCTTGACGACAGGCGGGGCTCTGGCGTGTGATGTTTGCGAAAGCCCGACATGATTGTCATGCTTTCCCTGTCCGGCACCATCGTGCAGGGCTGGCATCCAGCGGTGAATTTCCGACACCCGAACGCGCGGCCAAGTGTTCACAGTTGTGAACTTTAGCCCGCACTCAAACCCCGCTCTCCCTTTCGTCTGCAAGGGTTCTGGGCTAATCCCATCTGCAAAGCCCGAAGCGAGGAACCAACCCCATGAGAAAAGTCTTCATTACTGGCACCGCAGGCTTCATCGGCTTCCACTTGGCGCGCACCCTGCTGGCCGAAGGTTTCCGGGTCCACGGTTTTGACGGCATGACCGATTATTATGACGTCACGCTAAAACAGCGCCGGCATCAGATGCTACTGCAGAATCCGCAATTTTCCATGACCGAAGGCATGCTTGAAGACGATGCATTGGTCACGCAGGCCGCTGTCGATTTCGCCCCCGATGTGATTGTCCACCTCGCCGCACAGGCTGGCGTTCGCTACTCTCTCGAAAACCCGCGCGCCTATCTTGACAGCAACATTATCGGCACCTTCAACGTGATGGAAGCAGCCCGCAGCCTGAAAGTCGATCATCTCCTTATGGCCTCTACCTCTTCGGTCTACGGGGCCAACGAGGAAATGCCTTTCATCGAGACCGAAAAGGCCGACACCGCCCTCACCTTTTATGCAGCAACCAAGAAAGCGAATGAAAGCATGGCGCATTCATACGCCCACCTCTGGGATCTGCCGACAACGATGTTCCGCTTTTTCACGGTCTATGGCCCTTATGGGCGGCCCGATCTGGCATTGTTCAAATTCGTTGACGCGATACTCGATGGACGGCCGATTGATATCTACAATCACGGTGACATGTATCGCGACTTTACCTATGTCACCGATCTGGTGCGCGGCATCCGTCTGTTGATCGACACGCCCCCAGTGCGCCCCGTCAACCGCGAAGTGCCCACCGGCGACAGCTTGTCACCTGTTGCCCCCTACCGGATCGTTAACATAGGGAACTCCGACAAGGTGCGCCTGCTTGATTTTGTCGATGCGATCGAAGAGGAGCTTGGTCAAAAGGCGATCCGTAACTACATGCCCATGCAGATGGGCGATGTGCCCGCCACCTGGGCCAATGCGGACCTTTTGCAAACCCTGACGGGCCATAGGCCGCAGACCGGCATCAGGGAAGGCATTCGGGAGTTTGTCGCGTGGTTCCGCGCGTATTACGACAAGTAGGTTTTGCCAAATAGGTTTTGCCAAATAGGTTTTGAACGAGGAGTTAGCGATGCCGACCCTGAAAGATGCCCCCATTGCCGTCATCGGCCTGGGCTATGTTGGCCTGCCTCTGGCGGTTGAGTTTGGCAAACAGCGCAAGGTGATTGGATTCGATATCAACCCTGCGCGGATTGCTGGATTGCGCCTTGGCAAAGACACCACGCTGGAGGTGGACGCGACAGAGCTGGCAGAAGCCAGGCATCTTTCTTTTACCGATCGCCTTACCGATCTTGCGGAATGCACAATCTTCATTGTTACTGTGCCCACGCCGATTGACGTTCACAAACGCCCAGATCTGACACCCTTGCTTAAGGCCTCCGAAACCATCGGCAAAGTTCTGAAACGCGATGATATCGTGATCTATGAATCCACGGTTTACCCGGGTGCGACCGAAGAAGACTGCGTGCCGGTGCTGGAAAAAACCTCTGGATTGAAATTCAATAAAGATTTCTTTGCGGGCTATTCCCCTGAACGTATCAACCCCGCGGACAAGACGCACCGCTTGCCCGATATCGTCAAGGTAACTTCTGGTTCAACGCCCGAAATCGCCAACAAGGTTGATGCCCTTTATGCATCAATCATCACCGCCGGCACGCATAAGGCCCCTTCGATTCGCGTCGCTGAGGCAGCAAAAGTCATCGAGAACACCCAGCGCGACGTCAACATCGCACTGGTGAACGAACTGGCGCTGATTTTCAACAAGCTCGATATCGACACCCAAGACGTGCTGGATGCGGCGGGAACCAAATGGAACTTCCAGCCTTTCCGCCCCGGGCTGGTTGGCGGACACTGCATCGGTGTTGATCCCTATTACCTGACGCAAAAGGCGCAATCTGTGGGCTACCATCCCGAAGTTGTCCTTGCCGGGCGTCGCATCAATGACAGCATGGGCCGCTATGTGGTCGGCCGCACTATCCGCGAGATGATCGCGCAGGATATTCCGGTAAAGAATGCGCGGGCACTGGTCATGGGGCTGGCTTTCAAGGAAAATTGCCCCGACCTGCGTAACACCCGCGTTGTCGATATTATCCAGGAACTGAAAAGCTACGGGATCGAGGTTGATGTCTATGACCCTTGGGTAGACGCTGATGAGGCGCAGCGCGAATACGGGCTGGCGATGACGCGCAAACCGGATGCTCAGGCCTATGATAGCGTGATTGTGGCCGTGGCGCATAAAGTGTTCCTGGATGAAGACAGCATTGCGGGCTACGGCAAGCAGGGCGCTGTGGTGTTTGACGTAAAGGGAATCCTGCCCAGAGAGGCGGGGGCTTTACGGCTCTAGTTCTGTGGAGGCGCGGCATGCATATCGCGTCACCGCGATCCCCATTTTCCGAATGCGCAGGACGTCAAAGCTCGCTGTTGTGGCCTGTTGCCCTTGAACATGCTCTGCAACGCGCCGACACTCTGATCCAACAACGGCGCATTTTTGCGGCGGCACCTTTCGTGCAAGGGGACAGCCCCCCGCGCCCTGCCCTTCACCCTCAGCCAAAGGACCGCTGAACATGCCTGACGTCATCCTGCGCAAAACCAGCCGCGTGATTGAAGAAATCTTTCACGAAGGCGGCCCCGCGCCTGCCAAATCCCTGAAACGTGCTGCCATGATGGCGGTGATCGAAAATCCCTTTGCGGGGCGTTTCGTACCGGATATCCAGCCGTTTATGGAAAATCTCAAACCGCTGGGCCTGTCGATGGCGCAATCGCTGGTCGAGATGCTGGGCGGTGCCGACCAGATCGAAGGCTATGGCAAAGGCGCCATCATCGGTGCGGCAGGCGAGGTCGAACATGGCGCGTTGTGGCATGGGCCCGGCGGCTATGCGATGCGCGCCCTGCTGGACAATTCCAACGCCATTGTGCCCTCGACCAAAAAAATCGGCGGTGTCGGGGCACGGCTGGATGTGCCGACCACCCATATCAACGCCTCTTATGTGCGCAGCCATTTTGATACGATGGAAGTCGGCATGAATGACGCCCCCCGCGCCACTGAAATGATGCTGGTGCTGGTGATGACCACAGGCGCACGAATTCACCACCGCGCCGGGGGGCTGGCGGCGGCGGATATCAAAGGCGAGGATGGTCTGCGCTGACCCCGCAGGAACGGCGCAGCCTGATCCCCGCTTTTCCGGCCAGGATCTGCGGACAGTCAAGGGCGCGGCGCACCAGGTAAATCAACCCGTGAAAAAACCTGGAAAGCGGTCAATCCGCCAATGCCTGCGCCAGCCGCTCCAACCCTTCCATCAGGTTCACCGCAGCACCGCCACCCACACCCAGCCGGATATGGTTTGGCTGCGCATAGGCACTGCCCGGCAACAGAAAGGTCCGATACGGCGCGGCCAACAATTGTTTGGCAAAATCATCGCTGTCTACCCCCTCGGGCAGCCGCCCCAATCCAATCAGCCCCGCCCGTGGTTTCACCCAAGACACCCCCGCCTGCGCCGTCACCCAGGCATCCATGATAGCAAGGTTGGCCGCGCCTTCATCACGGGCTTTTTCAAGAGCCGTGGCATAACGCGCCGGACGCAATGCGATTTCTGCAATCACCTCGCCCATGATGTTCATGATCTCTGAGGCATTTTCGCGCAGGATCACCGCATCCATGACCAATGTCGGATCAGGACAGATCAACCATCCGGTGCGCAGGCCCTGCAACCCCAAGGCCTTGCTGACCGATCCCGTGGTGATGCCCCGTGCATAAAGGCCCGCCACCGAAGGCGCGCGGTCTGCAGCCCATTCCAGCCCGGCGTAAACCTCGTCCACCAGCAACCATGCCCCAACCCGATCCGCGATGCGCACCAGATCAGCCAGGTCATCCGCAGACAGTAAATCACCCGTGGGATTGTTGGGATTGGTGATGAAAATCATCTTGGTTTTGGGGGTTACCACTTCTGCAACGCGGTCCAACGGCAGGTGCCAGCCGTCCTTTTCCTGCCGTTCGACTTTGACAACCTTGGCGCCGATCGCCTTGGCCAGCACCTCGGCCTGCGGCCATCCCGGTGTTTCGATGACAATCTCGTCTTCGGGGTCTAGCAATTGCATGATTGCCAGATAATTTGCCTCGGCGGCGCCTGCGGTGATCAACACGTCCTGGGGCACACAAATACCGGTTAACCCCGCCTGCCCCAGCACATGATCGCGCAATTCCGGCAAGCCGCGAAAATCCCTGTTGTTCCAATCCAGTGCCAGCGCCGGATCAAGATCCGCCAGAAAATCACCCAGTTTCGGCGATTCCGCCAGTGAAAACCCGACAATCGCCTCTGGCGCCGCATCGGTTGTTTCCAGCAAATATTGAAACAGGGTGTGTATCTTGACTTTCATCGCGCGGCCTTTGTTTATTGCCCTCAAAAGGGGATCATCCACATGAAAAACCAAGTTAGCCTAAAGGGCAAACCGAAACGCCTTGCCGTGCTGGATTACGGGCTGTTCGAGGTTCACGCCGGGCCGCGCACCATCGGCATTTGCGGGTTTGTCATCGAAACGGATGCCGGCGAAGTGGTGTTGATCGACAGTGGGTTTCCCGAAAAATACGCCATTGATGCCGATGCCGCCACCGCCGAGGACAATCTGGGCGGTTTTGGTCGGGTGCTGTCCGTGACCCCCGAAAACATGCCCGGCCCGCAGCTTGCCAAACTCGGGCTGGCGAAATCCGATGTCACCCTGATGATCCAAAGCCACACCCATATTGATCATGTCGGCGATATGGCCGGATACCCCGATGCGCCGATCCTGATTTCCGCCGCCGAACGCGCCCTGCCCCGCCCGCTGTATTGGTCCGGCAAACAGGTGATGGACTGGCCTGACCGCAGCTATCATCTGGTGAGCGAAGATATGGATCTGGGCACCGGGTTCGAGGTGCTGCATTGCCCCGGCCATGCCCCCGGACAGCTGGCGTTCATGGTGCAATTGCCGCAAACCGGCTGGGTCTTATTGACCTCGGATGCGATCAGCCGGTTTTCGGAAATAGCCGAAAAATTTGCGGGGTCATGGGATGTTGATCAGGCGATCTATCACGGGGACCGTTTGATGAAACGGGCCGCCCAACGGCAGGCTTTGGTGATCTATGGCCACAGCCCCGAACAATGGCCCGACCTGAAAAAATCACCGCACTGGTTTGAATAAGCGTTGATTTTCTCTTTGAAAATCTTTCGGAATTTGAAAAATTCCGAAAGTAAACCGCGCAAATTACGACCCTGAAACGGCCCTCTTGCGCCTTTCGTTAAAATTCTGTCCGTTACCGCACATCGCGGCCCTGATTGAGAATAATCACATTGCCGCTGGACACATCCCCCGCTGGCGAGATCAAAAACCCGACCCAGGCGGCAATTTCCGAGGGCTGCATCGCCCGCCCGTGGGGCATCTGGGCAATGGCTTCGGCCAGAACCTCGGCACTCACCACATCAAACAGCGGCGTTTCGGTCATCGCGGGCGCAATCGAATTCACTGCGATTTTGTCCCGCGCAAACCGCCGCGCCAGATCCTTGGTCAACGTGTCCAGCGCCGCCTTGGACGCCCGATAATGCGGCGGATCAAACGCATCAAAATTATAAGCACCATTTGAACTGATGTTGACGATCTTGCGTACCCCCGCGCGCCCCATCATCAATTTCACCGCCGCCTGACAGCAATGAAAGGCACCCGAAAAATTCAACGCCATCTGTTTCTCGAACTCGGCCGCGGGGATATCGGGAAATTCCGACATGAAACAGGTGCCCGCATTGTTCACCAAGGCATCCACACCGCCATGGCGTGCGGCGATCCGTTCAAAGGCCACAGCAATGGCAGAAGCGTCGGTCAGATCGGTATTGATGCCCTCAAAACCGGCAATCTGCGCCATCTCGTTCAGTTTGGTCTCATCCAGATCAAGCCCCACCACCGTCAGGCCGTCCTGGATCAGCCGGGCAACAATCGCCTGCCCCATGCCGCCCGCAGCCCCCGTTACAACCGCAATCTTACCCATGATCTTTTCCTTTTTTCTGGCCATCGCCGCGCCCGCAGGTTAGGCAGAAATAAATGTAAACGCATATAATTTGTCTTGCAAGGAATGCCCATGCCCATCCGCCCTGCCCGCCGGATCACCGATACCTCACCCAAGAATTTCGGCATGTTTGCCAAAGCCGTGCAGATGTCCGGCGATTTGATCCATCTTGAACTGGGCATGCCCGCCGAGGACACACCCCAACACATCAAAGATGCAACCATCGCCGCTTTGCAGGCCGGGCAGGTGCATTATTCCGATCTGCAAGGTATCCCAGAATTGCGCGCCGCCATCGCGGAAAAACTGCGCCGCCAGAACGCGCTTGATCTGTCCGCCGATGAGGTGATCGTGACCAATGGTCTGACCCAGGCCTCCTTTGCCGCCTTCATGGCCTATCTCGATGCCGGGGATGAGGCGCTGTTGCTCGCGCCTTATTACCCGCAACACATCGGCAAAGCGGAACTGGCCGGCGCCAAAGTGACCATTGCACCCTTGGATGCCGCCAATGGTTTTTCGATAGATCGCGCCTTGATAGAGCCACATATCACCGCCGCAACCAAAGTGATCGCGCTGATCAATCCTTGCAATCCGACCGGGCGCGTCTATTCCCGCGCCGAGCTTCAGATCATTGCCGATCTGGCCCAGGAACATGATCTGCTTGTGCTCTCTGATGAAGTCTACGAAGAGATCACCTATGATGCTGCCACGCATGTTTCCATCGCCTCCCTGCCGGGGATGAAGCAACGCACCATTACCATGTTCGCCTTTACCAAAGCCTATGCAATGGATGGCTGGCGCCTGGGCTATATCGCCGCAGATCAGTCTCTAATCGGGCCGATGATGAAAATCACCACCAATGAGGTGACCCATGTGAACACCTTTGTGCAACATGGCGCGCTGGCCGCATTAACCGGTGATCCGGCAGTGCTGGCCGGAATGGTTGCCCGTGATCGCGCGCGGCGTGATCTGGTGGTGTCGCGGCTTAACCAGATGCCGAATGTCACCTGTGCCGCGGTCCAAGGCACAATCTATGCCTTCCCCGATATTTCCGCGACCGGCCTCAGCGCCCAAGACTGCGCCGATCAATTGCTGGATCAAACCGGCGTTGTTGTCGAAGCAGGCAGCTTTTATGGCGCGGCGGGCGAAGGGCATCTGCGGGTCTGTTTCGGCTGTGCAGAAATGGATATCTTGACCGATGCAATGGACCGGATGCAGCGATTTTTCAACGGTCTTAAATGATCCATTTCCAGCCTCTAAACATAGGTTTTGAGACTGGAAAACAAGCGTTCCACATGGCGCATCTCTGTCACCGCCCCCGGTGAAACCCGCAGGATGCGCCCACGGCAATCCACATGCACCCGCGCCGCCCGCAACCCATTCACCAGCGCCGTGGTGTCGATGGTTTCAGGCAGGTTCAACATCACAGAACCGCCCCGGTGTTTTTCTTCCGCAGGGCTGGCCAGCGTCAAACCGATCTCTGCCGCCTGCGCGATCACCGCTTTTGTCAATGTGCGGTTATGCGCCAAAAGCTCCCCCTGCCCCGCATGCCATTGCAACGCCGGCACCGATCCGACGCAGGCCAGAACCGAAGGCGTGCCATGTTCAAACCGCCGCGCATCGGGGGCATAATCAAAGGCATCCAGATCCCATGAAAACGGATTATCCTGCGAAAACCAGCCGCGCAGCTCTGGTTTGACTGTTGTTAACAGGCCTTCCCGCATCTGGATGATCCCGGCACCGGGCGTGCCACATAGCCATTTCAGCGTTGTGGACAGCACAAAATCCACCGGAAAATCAGTGAGCGAAAATGGCAAAATCCCGATGCCTTGGGTCAAATCCACCCCAACCAGCGATCCCATCTTGCGCCCATGCGCCAGCAATGTTTCCAGATCACAGCGGTGCGACGATGTCGAGGTTACAAAAGTCAGCAACGCCAGCCCCACATCCGGCCCCCATGCCGCGATCATGTCTTCATCCTTGACCCAGAAATCACC
>JBLIAN010000012.1:0-97717 GCA_047634585.1 Sulfitobacter sp.
GCGCCGAGCGCTTGAGCAACTTGAGGGCTCCGCGCACGACGCGCTTGCCCAAACTGACGATGAACAATATGAAATCCAAACCCGCAAACTCTCGTTATGAATGAGGGAGCCTCGGGGGGCAGGTCAAATGTTTTACCAAAGAACCGCGGTGTCACACTGCTGAAGCAATAAGGATGAGCCAGATTTTGTTGTGCTAATATCTGCCCCCCTTGGAATGATGTGCAGTGGTTCAATTTCAACTCCATGAGCGGCAACAAAAATGCATGATCAAGAATTGCGTTGAACAACTCGACCAGAGATGGGTCGAGCAACCTTTTTTCGAGTTCGTGATCGCGCGCGTGGCGGGCAGCTAAAGCTGCACGGATCAACACGTCGTTTTTTCCACCTTGGCTGTGCATTGTAGGGCTCCACAATTATCTGAATTTTAGATAATTCTCTTTCACGGATTAGTGCTTCCTCGTCAATAAGGAACACCAATTTGTCAGGCACCATCCGAAGTTCAGGGCAGGAAGCGCTCTGCAAGAAACTTATTTCGGAAAGACAGGCTGCTGGCCTGACTCAGATTGATCTGGCAAAAAAACTGCGATGCCATCAATCTCTGATCGCAAGGATTGAAAGCGGTGAACGCCGAATTGATGTCGTTGAGCTCATTGTACTTTGCCGCGCCATAGGCTGCATAGCCAACGACATTCTTCAAGTAGTTGACGCGTGTGTGGAAGAAAGCCATCGACTGTAAGTTGCCGCACGAATGGCTGGTTATGACGTTTGTTGCGAAAACTCTGAGCTGATGTTTTCCGACTCAGTAAACCGGTCCGGCTTGCTTACCAGTCAAAAATGGCGCCCACGGGAGGACTCGAACCCCCAACAGCCCGATTAGAAGTCGGATATTCTATCCAGTTGAATTACGTGGGCGAACTCTTTGTTCTTCTATCCAAGTTCCAAGCGGTGTCAAGCTGATGGCTCAGGACTTGGTGTCGACATGGTATGCATCCCACCTAAAAAACCGATTGGTTCGAGTGGCTTCCGAACACTTGGTAGCTGGCAGGGGGTTATTCGTGCTCTATCCAGTTGAGCTACGGAGCCGCTGGGGGCGTTTGTCCATCATCAGACAGGTGATGGCAAGGCCGATCATCGGTCATTTTCAGACCTGTGGCGCATCAAAGCAAAACAGCAAAGCGCGCTTCAACACCGTTAAATCACAGGCCCGGACAGATTTATCAGTGGGTCCAGGCCCCACGGCGACCGGTGGCGAAATTCTCACCATAGCCGCCGGCGCGGATATTGGGTTTGCGCTTGTGCGGGTCTTGCACCTGCGCATCAATGCCGTGGTCGCGGGCATATTCCTGAGCGTCTTCTTTGGTGGCAAACTGCAACCGCACCTGTGACTGGGTGTCCGAGGACGAGGTCCAGCCCATCAACGGGTCCACTTCACGCGCTTGGGAGGCTGCAAATTCCAGCAACCAAACACGGGTTTTGGCGGTGCCCGAGGACATTGCGGTGCGGGCGGGTTGATAGATGCGTGCGCGCATATCGGTCTCTTTGTTGCTGGCTGCGTTGGCGACTTATCCGATATTCCGCGCCACGGGGCAAGGGAGAGCCGCGCAATTGCGACACGGGGCCCGGCCATAGGGCCCAGAATCAAGATAAAATACCTTTCACCGCCTGTGCAGCTGTCAGATTCTGGCAGCAAACCACCTTGCCCCCTTGATCCTCGGGCAAAAGAGCGCACCTATGGCATTCACCCTTTCAGGAGCGCCCGATGCCCTATGCCCAGACCGATAAATCCAGCGGCAGCCCCGATGGCATGCCGATGATGGCGAATCCGGCCCCTGATGTGCGCGGCCGGACCAAATTGGAAGGCGGGCGCGCCTTCAAACTGGTGACGGAATTTGACCCCGCTGGCGATCAACCCACAGCGATCAAGGAATTGACCAGCGGCATTCACCAAGGAGAGCGCAATCAAGTGCTGCTGGGGGCCACCGGCACGGGCAAGACCTTTACAATGGCCAAAGTGATCGAAGAAACCCAGCGCCCCGCGATCATCCTTGCCCCGAACAAAACCTTGGCCGCCCAGTTATATGGCGAATTCAAAGGGTTTTTCCCCGACAACGCGGTGGAATATTTTGTCAGCTTTTATGATTATTACCAGCCCGAGGCCTATGTGGCCCGGTCCGACACCTACATTGAAAAGGAATCGCAGATCAACGAACAGATCGACCGCATGCGCCACTCGGCCACGCGGGCGTTGCTGGAACGTGATGATGTGATCATTGTCGCCTCGGTGTCCTGTATCTATGGCATCGGGTCGGTCGAAACCTATGGCGCGATGACGCAGGATCTGAAAGCCGGCGAAAGCTATGACCAGCGGCAGGTGATCTCTGATCTGGTGGCCCAGCAATACAAGCGCAATGATGCGGCCTTTCAGCGCGGATCATTCCGGGTCCGCGGCGATTCACTTGAGATCTTTCCGGCGCACCTGGATGACCGAGCCTGGCGGTTGTCGTTCTTTGGCGAGGAACTGGAAAGCATCACGGAGTTTGACCCGCTGACCGGGGAAAAAACCGATACGTTCGAGCAGATCAGGGTCTATGCCAACAGCCACTATGTGACGCCGAAACCGACGATGTCGCAGGCCTTGATCGGCATCAAGAAAGAACTGCGCATGCGGCTGGATCAAATGGTGGCAGAGGGCAAACTGCTTGAGGCCCAGCGCCTTGAGCAGCGCACGAATTTCGACCTTGAGATGCTGGAAGCCACGGGCGTGTGCAACGGCATCGAAAACTATTCACGGTATCTGACGGGCCGTGCCCCCGGTGAACCGCCCCCCACCCTGTTTGAATTCATTCCCGATCATGCGATTGTATTTGCTGATGAATCCCATGTGTCGGTGCCGCAGATCGGCGGCATGTACAAAGGCGATTACCGCCGTAAATTCACGCTGTCCGAACACGGGTTCCGCCTGCCGTCCTGTATGGACAACCGGCCGCTGAAATTCGAGGAATGGGATGCGATGCGCCCGCAATCGGTGTTTGTGTCGGCCACCCCTGCGGCATGGGAAATGGAACAGACCGGTGGTGTATTCACCGAACAGGTGATCCGCCCCACCGGCCTGATTGATCCACAAATCGAAATCCGCCCGGTAGACATGCAGGTGGATGATCTGCTGGATGAGGTACGCAAGGTCGCGGCTGACGGGTATCGTACTTTATGTACCACCCTGACCAAACGCATGGCCGAAGATCTGACCGAATATATGCACGAACAGGGTATTCGCGTGCGCTATATGCACAGCGACATTGACACCATCGAACGCATCGAAATCCTGCGCGACCTGCGGCTCGGGGCGTTTGATGTGCTGATCGGGATCAACCTGCTGCGCGAAGGCCTGGACATCCCCGAATGCGGCTTGGTGGCGATTCTGGACGCTGACAAAGAAGGTTTCCTGCGCTCCGAAACATCCCTGATCCAGACCATCGGCCGCGCCGCGCGCAATGCCGATGGCCGGGTGATCATGTATGCTGACCGGATCACCGGATCAATGGAACGTGCGATGGGCGAAACCGACCGCCGCCGCGCCAAACAGCTTGCTTATAATGTCGAACACGGGATCACCCCCGCCACAGTGAAAAAGAACGTCGATGACATTCTGGCAGGTCTCTACAAGGGCGACACCGATCAATCCCGCGTCACCACCCAGATCGACAAGAAACTGGCAGGCAGCAACATGCAGACGGTGCTGGAAGGTCTGCGCCATGACATGCGCAAAGCCGCCGAGAACCTGGAATTCGAAGAGGCCGCCCGCCTGCGCGACGAGGTGAAACGCCTGGAGGCCGTAGACCTTGCCATCGCGGATGATCCGATGGCGCGGCAATTTGCCGTGGACAAGGCGGTTCAGGATGCCACCAAGGCATCGGGGCGCAGCACCATGGGCCGTGGTGGTATGCATGGTGGGGTCAAACGCAACCGCGGCAGATAAAGCGGCATGGAACCAAATTCTTTGTGAAGGGTTAGATCAGCAATGAAAGTGCAAACCACGAACGGAGAGAAACAATGGAATATGGACTTTTTGGCCTGATTATTTTGATCGCCGACATCTATGCGATTTACCAAGTGATCACATCCGGCGCTTCGAGCCTCAGCAAAATCCTGTGGACCTTGGGCATCCTGCTCTTGCCGCTGGTCGGGTTGATTGTCTGGCTGATCGCCGGTCCGCGCGGTGGCTCTGTGCGGGTCTAAACAACCACCAGATCGGATGAAAGGCCCGAGGCAGATCGCCTCGGGTCTTTTTTGTGACCGCCCCCCCCTGCACCCGCCAGGCGTAAGCATTTGTTAACCAAACCAAGCAAAGCTGACAGCAGGAGGCCCTATGCGTCTGTATCTGCTGATTGCCCTGTTCGTTTTGATTATCGCCCCGCCCGTGCCGGCCGGACCTTGGCTGCGCGAGGATGGTGCGGTGTTTTCCTCAACCTCTGTGGGCATGACCCGCAACCGTGACATCAACAGCAGCACCTATCTGGAATATGGCCTGACCGGGCAAACCACCCTCGGGTTTGATCTAAATCTTTCTGCCAGCTTGCACAGCGGCGATGAGGGCCGCGCCGTGCTGTTTTTCCGCCGTGCCTTAGGCCCCACCGACAGGCAAAGCAAATTCGCCTATGAGCTTGGGATGGGCGCGGCATGGGGCAGCTATGGCACCCACCCCCGCATAAAAGCAGGGCTGACATGGGGGCGGGGCATTGCAATGGGTGACAAAAGCGGCTGGGTGACCTTGGATGGATCGGTTATTCTGGATCTGAAAACCCGCGCCCGAAAAGCCAAGGTTGACGGCACAATCGGCCTGAACCTGAGCGACGCGATTACCGGCATTTTCGAGATCAACCTTGGCCATAGCGACGGCAACAGCTTTGCCACCGTCGCGCCGTCACTGGTGTTGAAACCCAAATTCACCAAGTTCCAGATCCAATTGGGCGTCCAGAGCCCAATAGGCAACAGCCGCCCCAACCAGATCAAGATCGGCCTGTGGCGGGAATTTTAACCGCCTAACGTGTGTCCATTCGCACCAGCGCCTGCACCTTCCCCTTCACCGGGGCCGGCCAGACCACTTGCACATGATCCTTGTCCGCGCCCTGGGCCAAATCCACATAGGGCATGTCGTATTGGCGCACGTTGAATTCATTACGGATCGGGCCAAAAGGCATCACCGCATCCACCTGCAAGGCCTGCCCCGAAAACGGCAGATAGGCGGCGGCATCAATATCCCAGGCATTTGACGGCTGGTTCTGGTCAAACACCACATGGGCTGGATTTTCCACAGGCAGGGCCACCGCGTGAAACGAATTGCCTGTCATCACCACATTCTTGCAGCGTGACATGTCCAGATCGGCAAAGCTGGTATCCACCCGATCCACCCGATCAATGGCACCGTTCAAACTGCGAAAGCGGTTGCCGGTGATCGTCACACCGCTCAGGAAATGCCCCGCGCCATGGGGTTTCACAATGATGTAGCTGAACCAGGGTGCCACCTCGCCGGACAGGAACACATTGTCCGTGATGCTGAGCGCACTAAAGGAATATTCGGTGTTAAATTCCGGTGCCGCATCATGTTCATTGCTCCATTCAATGAAGCAATTGTCGATGTAATTGCCCGAAATGATGCTGCTGACATGGGTATTGGCAAGGATCAGCCCCGCTGATCGCACCCCTTCGGCCACGGAATCGCCTTGAAAGAAATGATTGCCGGTGATGATGCTATTGGCCCCGGCAACCACTCCGAAATGGCGGAATTTGGTGGCACGGTTGTCGCGGATTTTCACGTCATTGGCATTGGTGTTGAACCCGATGGTCTTGCGGTTCGGCACATCCAGCGCATCTTCCGAGGACAGGAACTGGCAGCGGTCCACCAACATCCCCTGACAGCCCGTCGACGCAGAGGTCATTCCGCGGTCCATCGGACGGCTGATAAAACAATCCCGCAGATGAAAGGCAATGCCAGACAACGCCAGCATGATGCCGCTACAGCGGTCACTGCACTGAAATTCGATATCAGCCATGACAAATTTGCTCAGTTGGTTAAAGCCGCTGAAATCGACCAGATATTTGAACCGCCGAAAAGTGAAATTCTGCGTGCCTTGCGCATCATACAGCGGCTGGTTCAGGGTGATTTGTTGGGTCGCCACGTTTCGGGCCTCGACATAGATCTCGCGCCCCACGCCCGCGCCTTCGACCAAAGCCCCGATGGGAATATTGGCCACATTCGCCACATTGGTCAGGGTCCGGTTATTGCCCGCATCATAATGCGCCTGTGACATCACCACCTCGGTGTCCCAAGCGGATGAACTTGCCGCTTCCAACTGGCCGTTGCGGATCACCCGGCGCGTGGCATAGCTGTCACGGTCCGGCACCGCCGCCTGCATGTCCAGGGGTTCGGTGACATTGACCTTGCGCCCGCCCAGATCCAGCGTTTCGTGATCGGCATTGTTCAACAAGGCCTGAAACGCCTTGCGAAACGCCAGTTCCTCGTCTTCAAAGGCTTCGATGTAATTGGGCAGATCAAAATTGCGCTGCAACATCAGCTTGGCTTCTACCGGCATGGTGATCCGGCCTTCGAATTTCACCTGAGTGTCAAAAGTCACATCATTTTCAAGGTGGTAAACCCCTGCTGGCACAAACACCATGCGCCCTGCCGCCGCTGCATTTGCCGCCTCAAAGGCCAGCGTATTATCGGTGCTGCCATCCCCGATCGCGCCATAATCCGTGACATCCACCTGCGATATCATATCGCGCAGGAACACCGCTGTGATGTCTTCGATGATGATATCATCAACCCGCACAATCCCGCCGTTTGGCCCGGTCAGATCAATCCCGAAATGCCCATAAACGGGCTCCATTCCCCAGGGCATATCGACACCGCCGCGGGTGCCCGTGCCGACAATGGCGCTTACTTCAACCACCTCACCATAATCGGTCAGCGCCGTTTCAATGGAAAATTCGGTCAAGCCCGTCACGCGGCTGCCATTCCCCCGCGCGGGATATCCGGCAATCCGCACCGAAGGCAGATTACCACTGATTGCCTTGATCCGCGTGCGGATCTGCAAATAACATCCGGGCAGGATCGGGGTCTGCCCCATAGAGCGCAGGCTTTGGGTGTTCTGGGTTTTCAGCAGTTCAAGCGCCCCGCCAAAATCCTGATCCGCAGGCACAAACAAGGCGTTCGGGTCATTTTCATAGGTATCAGACCCCGGCGTACCATCGCCACCTGAATAAACATCCAGCCCGTTGACATAGGGCGGTGGGGTCAGCACCAAACCTTCGGTTATCGCCTTGTTCATGGAATATTCCCTTTCTTAGGGGCCGCTGATCAAAGATCGCAGCCCACCTGATTGCCGCACCACCCGGGCGCGTGCCGGGTCGGCTCAGGGAAATATCCAATGTCGGTTAAACGCTTTGTCACCCATCGCACGGCGCAGCAGCAACAGGACCCGCGTGGCAAAGCCCCTCAGGCCGTTGCACCCCCTGCCCCCAAAATCCGCACACCGCCAATGCGCCAGCCTGCCTCTGTCAGCTCCATTTGATACAACAGGATATGGGTAAATCCCTTGGCATCGGTGATCTGGACTTTTTGCAAAAACGTCGCCCCGATCTGCTTGTTCTCAAGATAGCGCACCTCGGCGGGGCGGGTAACCATCGGATATCCTTTGGTCACCATACGTTGAAAATTCTCGGGGGATTGGAACAGCTTTTGCAGATTTGGCGTGGCATAGGAAAACGCCTGATCAAAATCATCGGCCTTAAACGCCTCAAATTGCTGGTTGATGGTGTCTTCGATTTCCGATTGCTGGGCCGTGGCCCCAAACGCCAAAAGGGCCGATAAAACCAGCCCCCCTAACACGGTCAACATCCTGCGTTGCATTTGTCTCGCTCCCTGTGCTGTCATGACTAAACCTAAGTCACGGCAGCAACAGGGCAAGAGTTTCAGCCCTTGGTCAGCTTGCCCGCCAGGGCATCTTCAATCAGGGCGACGGTTTCATCGACACCATAAAGCGCGATAAACCCGCCGAAACGTGGCCCCTGGCTGGCCCCCAGCAAAACTTCATACAGCGCGGTAAACCAGTCGCGCAGCGGTTCAAACCGTGGCTTGCCCACCGCAAAGACCATGCTTTGCAAGGCTTCGGCATCCAGCCCGCCATCCCATGTCTTGAGGATCTCGCGCAGTTCTTCCAATGCCGCGCGTTCCAGATCGCTGGGCGCACGGAAGGTTTTGTTCGGCTTCACAAAATCATTGTAATAGGCCACCGCATGGCCTGCCGCCGCATCCATACCCGGATTGGTTTCCGGCGTGGCGTCCGGTGCATAGCGCTGGATAAAACCCCAAAGCTGGGATTTGTCTTCGGCGCTGGACACCGAGGCAAGGTTCAGCAGCATCGAAAATGGCACCACCATATCCGAGGTCGGCACATTGCCCCCGTGAATATGCCAGACCGGATTGTTCATCCGCGCCTTGGCATCTTGGGTCTCGTAGGCCCGCAACTGCTGGTGATATTCATCCACCGCTTTGGGGATCACATCAAAATGCATCCGCTTGGCGGTCTTGGGCTTGAGATACATAAAATACGAGAGACTTTCGGTGCTGGCATAGGTCAGCCATTGGTCAATCGAAATGCCATTGCCCGATGATTTTGAAATCTTCTGGCCATTTTCATCAAGAAACAATTCATAGCTGAAATGTTCGGGTTTCTTGCCGCCCAGAATTTCGCAAATCCGGTCATAGATTGCGGTATTGGTGGCGTGTTCCTTGCCGTACATTTCAAAATCGACATCCAGCGCCGCCCAGCGCGCACCAAAATCCGGTTTCCATTGCAGCTTTACGTTGCCGCCGGTCACCGGCAGGGTCATCTCGTTGCCGTCAGGATCATCAAAAGTAATCGTGCCGTCCTTGGCGTTGACCTCTTTCATCGGCACATACATCACCCGTCCGGTTTCGGGATGGATCGGCAGAAAGATCGAATAGGTCTGGCGGCGCTCTTCGCGCAGGGATTTCAACATCACCGCCATGATCTCGTCGTACTTTTCCGCCGCACGCAACAAGATCGCATCAAACTGACCGGATTTGTAAAATTCGCGCGCCGAATAGAAATCATACTCAAAGCCGAAAGTATCAAGAAAC
Organism: Sulfitobacter sp.; assembly: GCA_047634585.1. Lineage (GTDB taxonomy): Bacteria > Pseudomonadota > Alphaproteobacteria > Rhodobacterales > Rhodobacteraceae > Sulfitobacter. The sequence goes on from JBLIAN010000012.1 coordinate 9,164, forward strand.
CGTCGCAGCATGGCGTTGTTATGATGACCAAAGCTTTCGTAGGTGCCAAACGGATCGGGCACCACCGTCAGCGGCTTGTGCATATGTTCGGCCAGCATGTCCTGTTGTGGCACATTGCCCGGCACCTTGCGCATCCCGTCCAGATCATCGGAAAAACAGATCAGCTTGGTCGGGATGTCGGAAATTTCTTCAAAGGCGCGTTTGATCATCGTGGTGCGCAGCACTTCGCCGAAGGTGCCAATATGGGGCAGGCCCGATGGCCCGTATCCGGTTTCAAACAGCACAAAACCCTTTTCGGGGGGCGCCTTCTGATAGCGTTTAAGCACCCGACGCGCTTCTTCAAAAGGCCAGGCTTTGCTTGTCATTGCCGCGTCACGCATCTCGGACATGTGTTGTCATCCATCTCATTTGGCCCTGAACCCTTTGTGCAGGACTGCGGGTCTTCCTATTGCGTCACCGGGGATGCGTCAATATTCTGCGCTGCAACATGACCTTTCACAGGATGCCACGCGATGCAGGATACACTTCCTTCCCCCCTTACCCCCCAGGATTGCCTTGTGGCGCTGATGGTGGCTGTCTCGGCCTCGGACGAAAATGTCGGCACCACCGAACTGATCAAAATTCAGGCCGCGGTGAACCTTTTGCCGATCTTTTCGGAATTTGACATCGACCGCCTGAGCGTGATCAGCAAAACGGTTTTTGACCTTTTTGATCAAGAAGACGGGCTAGATGCGCTGTTTGGCCTGATCCGTGACGGTCTGCCCGAACGCTTGTATGAAACCGCCTATGCCTTGGCCTGTGATGTGGCAGCGGCAGATGGCACCTTGGAAGAAACCGAACTGCGCCTGCTCGAGGAAATCCGCTATGAGCTGAATATCGACAGGTTGCATGCCGCCGCAATTGAACGGGGCGCACGGGCGCGGCATCTGATCTAGGGTCCGCTTTTGCGCCGGAATTCCCGCTGGCGGGCTTGAGTATGGCTGCGCCGGCGAATCACCTATGATCCATACAGAACGCCCCATCGTTCAATCAGCCCCTGTTGCACATTTTTGGCGCGGCGGTTCCATGTCCGTGCGCCGGGGGCGCGTTCACGGTCTTCGGGGCGGATTTTGGCCCGCGCCTTTTCATCTATGGCAAAAATCGCAAAGGCCATGACGCGCCCATCCGCAGCGGTCAGATACCCCGCCAAACCCGAAACAAAATTCAACGTGCCGGTTTTGGCATCCACCTTGATCGGATGATCCTTGATCGGGCGGCCTTTGGCATCGCGCATCCCGAAAGGTTTCAAAATCCCGCGCAGCGGCGAGGCCTGAACCTTGACCAGGGCCCGCGCCATATCCTGTGCCGTCACTGTGCTGGCATCGCCCAGCCCCGAATGATCCACCAGTTTCGGCACCCTCATCCCCAAGGCCGTGACCGCCCAGCGGTTCATTTCCGCCGCCGAACTGCGCAAATCTGCCGCTTTGCCGCTGCGTTTGCCGGTCGCGGCCAGACCGACCATTTCGGCGGTCAGATTGTTGGAATATTTCAACATCTCCTGTAAAATCCCCAACAATGGCCCGCTTTGGTGGCGCACCAGCGTGTCCCCCTCGGGCAATGCCGCAATGACCTGCGGTTTGCGCAGCCTGATCCCCTGTGCTCCTGCCAGCGTTGCGAAAACATCGCCAACATATAAACCGGGTTTGCGCACCGGCAGCCACCGCGCGCCGTTCTTGCCCAGCGCCGCCCTTGCCACGGTCCAATTGTCGCGTCCGTCGCGGTCTTCATAGGTGTAAATCGGGGCGCGGCGATCCCGTATCTGCATGGCGGCCATCGCCACAGCGGGGCGATATCTGGCGCTGCGCCCCTCCATTGTGATGTCATAGCCCTTGCTGGCGCGCTTCCACTCGAAATGCACGCGGTTGTAATTCAGGGCAAAGCCCGACACCGCCGGGTTATACCCCACCTGATCGGGCTGCTCGGGATCAATTTCGCGCAACACCGGCAGCGCCGCGTCATAGATTTTAAAGCCGCCTTTGACGCCAATAATACCCGCCGCTTTCATCTGTGCGGCGATCTCGGCCAATCCATCGGTGTCCAATGTCGGATCGCCACCACCCACCAGCACCAGATCGCCCTGCACCTCGCCATTCTTGATCCCGCCCGTGGTGCAAAGACGGGTCTCGAAACGATGCGCGGCCCCCAGCGTTTCCAAGGCATAAAGCGCGGTGATGGCTTTGGTCACGCTGGCGGGGGCGCATCCGCTGGTTTCGTTTTCCTGTTCAAGCCACTCACCGGTTTGCGCATCCGCAACGGCAAAGGCCACCTTGCCCGATAACTTCGCCGTCTGAATGATCTCTTGTGCCGCCGATACGCCGCGCTTGTGAAAATCCCCGCCGCGCAAACGCGGCCGCAAAGACACCGCAGGCGGGGCCGCAACTGCCGCAGCACCGACACCACCAAAGGCCGCAGCCGACCCCAGAAACATCCGACGTGAAAACATATTGCCCATACCCGTGTTAAACCGCAACGCGCAGCCCTTCACAAGAAGCACATTCGCAGATTTTCAATCCTGCGACCCCATGCTAAGCGCCCCTATGCAGCGCGCCGTTTTGATCATGTTTGTCGCCATGTCCCTGATCCCCGCAGGGGACAGTTCGGGCAAATTCCTAAGCTCGGTTCTGGGGGTTGATCCGGTCTTTGTGGCGTGGTCGCGGTTTGCCATTGGCACCCTGTTGGTCGTGCCGTTTCTGCCCAAAGGCAGCTTGGCCCTGTTTCGGGACTGGCGGATCTGGCTGCGTGCCGCGATGCTGTGTTGCGGGATCACCTGCATCCAGTTCGCCCTGCAAACCGTGGACATCGCCACCGTCTTTGCGGCGTTTTTCATTGGCCCGATGTTCAGCTATATTCTGGCGGTCCTTTTCTTGCGCGAACAGGTCATCCCCCTGCGCAGCCTGTTGATCCTGCTGGGTTTTGCCGGGGTAATCCTGGTGGTCCGTCCCGGCACAGGGGGCAATGCAGATGTGCTTTGGGCGGTCTGCGCAGGTCTGTTTTACGGGGCGTTCCTGACCATGTCGCGCTGGTTGTCCCATACCGGAACGCCGATGGCGCTGGTCTTTAGCCAACTGGCAATCAGCACGACCCTGCTTTTGCCCTTCGGCCTCTTTGCCCGGCCTGAACTCACCCCTGCGGTGGCCGGTTTCACCTTGGCCTCAGCGGGTTTTTCGATGTTCGGCAACCTGTTGTTGCTTTATGCCTATGCGCTGGCCCCGGCGACCCGACTTGCGCCGCTGGTCTATTTCCAATTGATCGCAGCGGTGGTTCTGGGCTGGCTTTTGTTCAACAGCCTGCCCGACGCCTATACATGGGCGGGACTGACGGTGATCGTCGGGGCCGGATTGGCCTCTGCGCGGCTACGCTGACCAATCGCCCCGCGCCCGGATTTCCGTGGATGAGGCATCATTCATCGGCACATTCACAAAACACCACGCGGGCGCGTCGGCATGGCCCAACATCTGCGATTGCCGCCCTGAAATCCGGTAAGGCGCATAAAGCGCAGCAGTACGGCTCATCCGCGCCGAAATCCGTTGGCCGGGGCGGGCAAGTACCCCCAAAGGCACGGTCTGGGCGATCTGTTGCCAATCCTGCCACAGATGGAACTGTGCCAGATTATCCGCCCCCATCAGCCAGACAAACCGCACCTGCGGATAGATCTGGCGTAATTTCGCCAGGGTCTGTGCGGTATAGCGGGTGCCGAGTTTGGCTTCGATGTCGGTGATCTGTACCTTTGGGTGCCGCATCACCTCAGCCGCGCGCGCCATGCGCAACTCAAGCGCCGCTGGCCCCTGTGCCTTAAGCGGGTTGCCGGGGCTGACCAGCCACCAGACCTGATCCAACCCAAAGCGTTTGAGCGCCTCGCGGGTGATATCGGCATGGCCCGCATGGGCCGGATCAAATGATCCGCCCAAAAGCCCCACAACCTGTCCCGGTGCGGCATATGGATAGTGATGGCGCACGCAGACGATCCCCCAGAATTCCCTTTGCGGTTCAACGGGCTTTGCAGCGTTTTGTCAATCTAATCCGCATTTTGCTGCAGTTTAACGCTGGCCTCGATGGCGCGCGCTGTCCGCGAAAGGGCACGCGCGCCAGATCAGACCAATCCCTCACGCCAAAGCACATATTGCCCCCGCCACGGGCCATCGCATTGGCCCCCCCGACATGTCTGCGTTGATCTTGCCCCATCCGCGCGATATTGCGGTCTGAATCCACATTAGACCAGACAGGAATCCCTCATGGCCGCCTATCAATTCGTTTATCACATGTCCGGCGTCTCAAAGACCTATCCGGGTGGTAAAAAGACCTTTGAAAATATCCACCTCAATTTTCTTCCCGGTGTAAAAATCGGTGTTGTCGGCGTCAACGGCGCCGGTAAATCCACCCTGCTCAAGATCATGGCCGGGCTCGACAAGGATTTCACCGGTGAAGCATGGGCCGCAGAAGGCGCAAAAGTCGGCTATCTGCCGCAGGAACCGAAACTGGATGAAACCCTGAGCGTGCGTGAAAACGTCATGCTGGGTGTCGCCGGCAAAAAAGCGATCCTTGATCGGTATAACGAACTGGCGATGAATTATTCGGATGAAACCGCCGATGAGATGGCCAAGCTGCAAGACGACATCGACGCGCAGGATCTATGGGATCTGGATTCGCAGATTGACGTGTCGATGGAGGCCCTGCGCTGCCCCCCCGATGATGCAAATGTAGCAAGCCTGTCGGGCGGTGAAGCCCGCCGCGTGGCGCTGTGCAAACTGCTGCTTGAAGCACCCGATATGCTGCTCTTGGACGAACCGACCAACCACCTTGATGCTGAAACCATCGCATGGCTGCAACAGCACCTGATGGCTTACAAAGGTACCATCCTGATCGTCACCCACGACCGTTATTTTCTGGATGACATCACCAGCTGGATTCTGGAACTGGACCGCGGCAAGGGTATCCCGAACGAGGGCAATTACTCCGACTGGCTCGAACAGAAAGCAAAGCGCCTGTCCCAAGAGGCCCGCGAGGACAAATCCAAACAAAAGACACTGGAACGCGAATTGGAATGGATGCGTCAGGGCGCCAAAGCCCGCCAAGCCAAATCCAAGGCCCGGATCAACGCCTATAATGAAATGGCGGATTCATCCGAGCGCGAAAAACTGTCCCGCGCCCAGATCGTCATTCCCAATGGTCCGCGCCTTGGCAACAAGGTGATCGAGGTGGCAGGCCTGAGCAAAGCGATGGGCGACAAGCTGCTGGTCGAAGGTCTGACCTTTGATCTGCCCCCCGGCGGCATTGTCGGGGTGATCGGCCCCAACGGCGCGGGGAAATCGACCCTGTTCAAGATGCTGACCGGGCAGGAAAAACCCGACGCAGGCACCATTGAATACGGCGATACCGTTGATCTGTCCTATGTGGATCAATCCCGCGATGATTTGCAGGGCGATGACACCGTATGGCAGGCGATCACCGGCGGTGCCGAATTGATCAAACTGGGCGATGCCGAGGTCAACTCGCGGGCCTATTGTTCGTCTTTCAACTTCAAGGGCGGCGACCAGCAAAAGAAAGTCGGCAACCTGTCGGGCGGTGAACGCAACCGTGTGCATATGGCGCGTCTGCTCAAGGAAGGCGGCAACGTGCTGCTGCTTGACGAACCGACCAATGATCTGGACGTGGAAACCCTGCGTGCCCTCGAAGACGCGCTGGTGGATTTCGCAGGCTGTGCCGTGGTGATTTCCCACGACCGTTTCTTCCTTGACCGGATTTGCACCCATATCCTTGCCTTTGAAGGCGAGGCCCATGTGGAATGGTTCGAGGGCAACTTCGAAGACTACGAAGAAGACAAAAAGCGCCGGCTTGGGGCCGATGCGCTTGAGCCCAAGCGCCTGAAGCACAAGAAATTCGTGCGGTAAAGACCGTTGATCTCTCGGGCAGGTTCTGGCCTGTCCGAACGAGCAACCCATAAAAAAGGGGCATGATCATATCATGCCCCTTTTTGCCTTGATCGTTTGATCACGCTTTAGATGCTGACGTCATCCAGCCGTTCAAACAATTCACTCTCGCGCTCTTGGGCAAGGCCTTGCATCATATCGGTGCGGTCCAGATGTTCGCGCAGCTTGTTGCTGGCAGACAATGCCGACCACAGGCGCTGATCCGTCAGAGACGAGATCTGCAAGGAGGGCGGCACCGGATTGCCGCTGGCATTGCTGTTCCAGCGGGCCGACAAAGCATCGCTGATGTTCTCGCGCAGGATTTCAAGGTTCAAGCGTTTGCGCCCCAAAACAACGGCCATGAAACGGCCACTGCCGGCATAGCCCATTTTCCAGGCCCGCCCTTCAAAGGCCTCTTTGGCCGCCTCGGCAACCTGTTCCAGATTATACCGGAAACCGGGGCCGCCCACAGCACGCAACACGCCGCGCAGGCCCATTACGTCAATCGCCACGAGGTTCATCGCATAGACGCCCACAGGCATCCGCAGCAGATCATTTTCAAGGGTCAACAGATCGGTCACACCTTGGGCGTCAATCTGCAACGGTTCCTCAAAGCGGATTTTCAGTTTCTCGCTCAGTTCGGCCAGCGTGTGCTGGGCCTCGCGTTCGCGGTGCAGGCTGTCATTCAACATCGCCGCACTGTTGATCCGCGCGCCCAATTCCACACCGTCCAATGGTTTTGAGATGAAATCGGTGGCGCCTGCCTCAAAGGCACGGCCCATCAGTTCAGGATCACGGCTGGCGGTGATCATGATGATCGGCGTCGTACGATACTGGCGTAACTTTCGGATCCGGTCACATAGTTCGATCCCGTCGACACCCGGCAGCATAATATCCAGCAGAAAACAGTCGATTGGTACTGTCTCGGCCGCGACCGTTTGCAACGCCTGTTCGGCGCTGGCACTACACATCAACTCATATTGATCATGTGCCGTCAAAGACCCCTTAAGCAGATCAAGGATAATCGGATCGTCATCAACCGCAAGAATGCGCATTTTTCTTCCTCTTCATCATCATGTCCGTCCCTTCCCCATCGGCACGCACCTTTACTCATCCATCAAATTATCCCGAGATGCCGGGCAATATTGCGACTGATTTTAGACAATTGTTTGGTAGCGGCCTTGGCACCTGCGTTTCTTTCGTCCATAAAAACAACAGATTGCACATCCAATCATGCAAAGAATGTGGCAACATTCCTGCGAAAGCCGCACAATCGGCAGGCTTTCGCCCCGATTGATGCGCCTACTTGTGCGAATCTGTTCAAGATGTCATATAGCGTCCTGCATACGTTATTCTATTTCGACCCCTGTCTCCTTTCACGGCGCTCAGTTTCGATCCAGACCAACAGAGCCGGGCCATCGCAATTACGCGGATGGCATCTAAAATGGAGACTACGGATATGGCCACTGGCACCGTAAAATGGTTCAACACAACAAAAGGCTTCGGCTTTATCGCACCCGATGGCGGCAGCAAGGACGTTTTCGTTCACATTTCTGCTGTTGAGCGCGCAGGCCTGACCGGTCTGGCCGACAACCAAAAAGTGACGTTTGACGTTGAAGCAGGCCGTGACGGCCGCGAAAGCGCAACAAACATCGCTCTGGCCTAAGGGCCTCGGGCATTTCATTGCCCACACGCGAAATTGACCGGCTTGTTGGCAACAACAAGCCGGTTTTTTATTGCCTCAGGGTTGCCAACCCGGATTAGAGTGCGACAATAAATCTGATTTCATCCGATACTGGAGCGACACATGCGCCGCCGCACATTCCTTGCCAGCACATTGGCTGCCGCCGCCCTACCCCGATTGGCCGCAGCCCAATCCGCCGCCTATGATCCGACCCCGCAAGAGGTCCGGATCAAACAGCAATACCAGACCGGTCAGCTGTTGATCCTGCCGCGCAGCCATTACCTGTATTTCGTCACCGCCCCCGGCAAGGCGATCCGCTATGGCGTCGGGGTTGGCAAAGCAGGGCTTGAATTCACCGGCACCGCCACGATTGCGGTGAAAAAGGAATGGCCCACCTGGCGCCCCACGGACGAAATGATCGAACGCGAACCTAAAACCTACAAACGGTTTGTCGGCAACACCGACGCCCAGCCCGGCGGCCCCGGCAACCCCTTGGGCGCGCGGGCGCTCTATCTGTTCCAGAATGGCAAAGACACCTATTTCCGCATCCACGGCACCACACAGCCCAATTCAATCGGGCGCTCTGTGTCCAATGGCTGTATCCGCATGATGAACGAACATGTGAAGGATCTGTATGAACGGGTGCCAATCGGCACGGTTGTGACGGTTCTTTAAACCACAATCGCTTTAGATTTGATCAAGGGCCGGCACTGCGCCGGTCCTTTGTCGTTTCGCGGTGCAAGAAAAAGGGCCGGCGCAGTGCACCGGCCCCCTTCAACATCTCATGACCTTGATTTAGTTCAAGGCTTTGTCGGTGATCTGATGGGTCCAAGCGCCGACTGGCTCTTTTGAGATCACCGGATCAGACCCGCCTGACAACAGCGATGCGACAGTGCGGGCATAATCCGCCTCATCCAGCGCGCCATTGCTGCCCGAAGTCAGTTTGGCAACTTCGGCCATCATCCGTTTCTGGTGCTTTTCGGTCTGTGCGCCGGATGCATCGTTATCCAGCACAATTTCAGCCGCCTCATCAGGATGTGTCTCGGCGTATTTCCAGCCTTTCATCGACGCGCGGACAAACCGCACCATTTTGTCTTCAAAGGCAGGATCGGACAGCTTGTCTTCCAGGACGTACAAACCGTCTTCCAAGGTGGCAACACCCTGATCTTCATATTTGAAAACCTGCAGATCATCCGCTGTCAGCCCTGCATCAATCACCTGCCAATATTCATTATAGGTCATGGTGGACACGCAGGCCGCCTGCTTTTGCAACAGCGGATCGACGTTAAAGCCCTGCTTGAGGACGGTCACGCCCTCGGCACTGCCATCGGTCGGAATCTCCAGTTTGCTCATCCAGCTCAGGAACGGGAATTCGTTGCCAAAGAACCAAACGCCCAAAGTCTTGCCTTTGAAATCATCGGTGGTGGCAATGCCCGCGTCCTTACGGCAGGTCAACATCATCCCCGAGCTTTTGAACGGCTGGGCGATATTGACCATCGGCAGGCCTTTTTCACGGGCAGACAACGCCGAAGGCATCCAATCCACCGTCACATCCGCGCCGCCACCGGCCAGAACCTGTGTCGGGGCAATGTCGGGGCCGCCGGGTTTGATGGTGACGTTCAGGCCTTCTTCGTCATAAAACCCCTTGTCCAAGGCGACGTAATAGCCCGCGAACTGCGCCTGTGTGACCCATTTCAATTGCAACGTCACATCATCCGCCGCTTGGGCCATGCTGCCCCAAAGCCCCAGTGCCGCACCGGCGGCCAGTTTTGTAAATGTTTTCATTTTGTTATCTCCCTCTTGGTTGGTCGTCTTATCGTTGTTAATTTCGTTGGCTCGGATGCCAGAATGTCATGCGTTTCTCGATCAGCGCCATCACCCCATAAAAGGCCGATCCGGCGATCGCCGCCACCACAATCTCTGCCCAGACAAGATCAAGCGCAAGCTGTCCCACCGATGTAGAAATACGAAACCCCATGCCCCGCACCGGAGAGCCGAAAAATTCAGCAACAATCGCGCCGATCAGCGCAAGGGTTGTGCCAATCTTTAACCCGTTGAACACAAAGGGCATCGCCGCAGGCAGCCGCAGCTTGAACAATGTCTTCCAATAGCCCGCCGCATAGGTCCGCATCAGATCGCGTTGCATGCTGTCGCTGGCCTGCAATCCCTGCACGGTGTTCACCAACATCGGGAAAAACACCATAACCACCACAACCGCCGCTTTGGATTGCCAGTCAAAGCCGAACCACATTACCAGAATCGGCGCCATGCCAATAACCGGCAAGGCGGCGACAAAATTCCCCACCGGCAAAAGCCCGCGCTGCAAAAACGGAAACCGGTCAATCGCCACCGCAATCAAAAACGCCGATCCACAGCCGATGACATAGCCCGACATCGCGCCTTTCAGCACAGTCTGCACAAAATCAACCCAGAGGATATGCGTGGAGGCAACAAATCTGACCGCGATCACACTGGGCGCGGGCAACAGCACCTGATTGATCTCAAACCCGTTCACCACACCTTCCCAGACCGCAATCAGGGTCAGACCAAAAATGATCGGAGACGCCAGTGCCGTGATCCGTGATGGTGGCTGCCGCGACAACCAGACATTCAACGACCAGCCCAAAACCCATGCCAGAACGGCAAAACCCAACCATGCCATCATGCCATCCCCATCCGTTTCAGCGTGACCCGCTGCACAATCCCGATGAGCCCGACCAGCGCCGCTGCCAGTGCCGCCGCCATCAACAAAGCTGACCAAATCTGGATCGTCTGCCCGTAATAACTGCCCGCCAACAACCGCGCCCCAAGGCCCGCCACCGCGCCTGTGGGCAATTCACCCACAATCGCCCCGACCAGCGACGCTGCCATGCCGATCTTGAGCGAGGTAAACAAATACGGCATCGAGGCCGGCAAACGCAGCTTCCAGAACGTCTGGGCCTTGCTGGCAAACCAGGTGCGCATCTGGTCCAATTGCATCTGGTCCGGGCTGCGCAGACCTTTGACCATGCCAACCACCACAGGGAAAAACGACAGATACATCGAAATCATCGCCTTGGGCAGCAGGCCGGAAATGCCCACCGCGTTCAGCACCACAATGATCATCGGCGCAATCGCCAAAATCGGAATGGTCTGGGATGCAATGACCCAGGGCATCACGCTCATGTCCATTGTGCGGTTGTACACAATCCCGACCGCCAACAGAATGCCCAGACCGGTGCCCATGACAAACCCCAACAATGTCGCACTCAACGTCACCCATGAATGATAGATCAGTGACCGCTTGGAAGTGATCTTTTTCTCGACCGTGGTTTTCCAAAGCTCGGCCGCCACTTGATGCGGTGCTGGCAGCTTGGGTTTTTCCTGTGCCCATGTATCCGCCACCAGCGTCGAAAATGTCAGAACCTCACCAGAGCGCGTGGCCTTGTCATAGGCCCAAGGCGCGTTCAATTTCACCGCCGCACCATACCACAGCAACAGTAAAAACCCGATCACTGTCAAAATCGGCACAACAGAACGCCTCATGCGCCGCCCCCCTGCTTCATCTGGCCAAATAAACTCATCCGAACGCGCGGATCGCAGCAAGGCTCACTCATCCTGATGCCCCGCGCGCAAACCTTCCCGCACCCGATGCGCCACGTCCAGAAATTCGGGTGAATCGCGAATTTCCAAAGGCCGCTCCTTGGGCAGCGGGCTGTCGATCACATCGGTGATCCGCCCCGGACGCGGGGACATCACCACAATCTTGCTGCTCAGATAGACGGCTTCGGGGATCGAATGGGTTACAAAGGCAATGGTCTTTTGGGTCCGCGCCCAAAGCTTTAGCAATTGTTCGTTCAGGTGATCGCGGACAATCTCGTCCAAGGCGCCGAACGGTTCATCCATCAACAGAATATCTGCATCAAAACTCAAAGCGCGGGCAATACTGGCCCGCTGCTGCATGCCGCCGGACAATTGCCAGGGGAATTTCTTTTCAAATCCCGCCAGTTCCACCAGCTCCAGCACCCGCGCCACCCGTTCGGCCTGTTCGGCCTTGGGCACGCCCATGATCTCGAGCGGCAGACGGATATTGCCGCCAATCGTGCGCCAGGGATACAACCCCGCCGCCTGAAATACATAGCCATAGGCCCGATTGCGCCGCGCCTGTTCAGGGCTGACCCCGTTCACCGTCACACTGCCGCCCGTGGGCTGTTCCAGATCGGCCATGACCCGCAGAAAAGTGGTCTTGCCACAGCCCGAAGGGCCGATAAAGCTCACAAACTCCCCCGCGCCAATCTCCAGATTCACGTCTTTCAACGCATGCACCGGCCCGTCATTGGTCTGGAAAGTCAGGTCTAGGTTCTTGGCGCTGATCACGCTCTGATTTGTTGTCACGTCTGTTCCCTTCTGGTCATGCCCGCCAGATCTGGCTGGCATGGTCGCATGCTTGGTTTGGTCAAATCCCCGCCGGAATGTTCAACGGATCGCGTTTGATCATTTTCGGGCTGGTCAGGGCTTTCCATTTTGACAGCGCCACATTGGCACTGGGGAAGGCCGGACGCGGAATAAACTTGCCCCGTCCCGGTTGCGGCTGGCTGTTCTGCCCCCATGCCCAGATCACCTCGCCCCGGCTCAGGGTATAGCGGCTTTGCGCGGTGACCTCGAATCCCTCGAACACGTTGTAATCGAGTATCGAGTGATGATTGGCAGGGCTGATCGTCTTGGTGATCTTGGGATCCCAGACCACGATATCGGCATCTGCCCCTTCAACAATCGCGCCTTTGCGCGGGTAGATGTTCAAAATCTTTGCCACATTGGTCGAGGTCGCCGCGACAAATTCATTTGGCGTCAGGCGGCCGGTTTCCACACCCTCGGTCCACAATACCGCCAAACGTTCCTCAAGCCCGTTCGAACCATTGGGAATGATGCGGAAATCATTGCGGCCCGCACGTTTCTGATCGGTGTTGAACGCGGCATGATCCGTGGCCACCACCTGCAACGATCCGGCCTGAAGCCCGGCCCAAAGCGAATCCTGATGGTCCTTGCTGCGGAACGGCGGCGACATGACCCGCCGCGCGGCATGATCCCAATCCTTGTTGAAATATTCGCTTTCGTCCAAAGTCAGGAACTGGATCAACGGCTCACCGTAAACCCGCATGCCCTTTTGGCGGGCACGGCGGATCGCCTCGTGGGTCTGTTCACAGGACACATGCACAATATACAAAGGCACCCCTGCGGTATCGGCAATGGTGATGGCGCGGTTGGCGGCTTCGCCTTCCAACTCGGGCGGGCGCGAATAGGCATGGCCCTCTGGCCCGGTGATGCCAAGATCAAAATACTTCTGCTGCAACTCGGCAACCAGATCGCCGTTTTCCGCATGCACCATCGGCAATGCGCCCAGTTCCGCACAGCGCTTGAAACTCGCGAACATCTCGTCGTCCTCGATCATCAAAGCGCCTTTATAGGCCATGAAATGCTTGAAAGAATTGACACCCATCTCAACGGCGTCTTTCATTTCGTTAAAGACATTTTCATCCCAGCCGGTGATCGCCATGTGATAACCGACATCCGAACAAATCTGCGGCGCGGATTTGCGGTGCCATTCGTTGATTGCATTCTTGATTGATCCATCCGCGCCGGGCAGACAGAAATCCACCACCATCGTGGTTCCGCCACAAGCCGCAGCCCAAGTCCCGGTCTCAAAGGTCTCGGCGGCGGTGGTGCCCATAAACGGCATTTCCAGATGGGTATGGGGATCAATCCCGCCGGGAATCACATAGGCCCCGGCCGCATCAATATATTCATCCCCGACCAGATCCTCGCCGATCTGCTTGATCAACTCCCCCTCGATCAATACATCCGCTTTCCATGTCCGGTCTGCGGTGCAAACCATGCCACCTTTGATCACCTTGCTCATGTCATCTCTCCTGCATTCATCTCTTTTTGGCCTTAAATACTCGGGCATGCTCTGCGATTGTCCCCTTGGGTCAGGCCCAATCAGCAACGGCAGATCCCAATTCTAGACCGATCCAAAACACCCCAGTGCCGGCCCGTGCACCCCGATGTCCAGTGGACCGAAATCGCTTTCCACACAAAGCGAAAAATACCCCGCTCTGGGCAGATACACCACCCGATAGGTGCCATCCCCACGGCTCACAGACCAGCATTTTTGGGTCATGCCACCGGAAAAGTTCACCAGAATTTCACGCGGGCGGCGGCGGTTTTTTTCAAAATCCCCGGCGGTTCTGGCAAACACCAGATCATGCCCCGCCAAGGCTTCGGCCACCTCTGCGTCCAGCAACAGATCAATCCGCTCTGCAATGCCAAGCGCGGGTGCAATCATGCGCCCGTTGGAATTTTCAAAAATTCCATCCCGATTTTTTTGGAAAAATCGGCGCGTTTCACCCCACAACCTCCGCTGTCTCCACCACGGCATGCAGCAAGACATCCGCGCCCGCCATCGCCCATTCCTTGGAAATCTCTTCGGCTTCGTTATGGCTCAGCCCGTCCACACAGGGGCACATCACCATCGCCGTGGGGGCGACCCGATTGACCCAGCAGGCATCATGTCCCGCCCCTGAAATCAGGTTCATATGCGAATAGCCCAACCGCTCTGCCGCGTTACGCACTGCCGTGACACAGCCGGTGTCAAAAGCCACCGGATCAAAACCGCCAACCTTTTCAAATTCGATGCCCAATCCCATCTCATCGGCGATCTTCTGGCCCTCGGCCCGCAGCCGCGCTTCCATGTCTTCGATCACGCTCAGATCCGGGGACCGGAAATCAACCGTAAACACCACCTTGCCGGGGATCACGTTGCGCGAATTGGGATAGACATCAATATGCCCCGCCGCGCCCACCGCATGGGGCGCATGGGACCAGGCAATTTCATCGACCTTTTCCAATATCCGCGCCATGCCCAAGCCGGCGTTCTTGCGCATCGGCATTGGCGTTGATCCGGTGTGGCTGTCTTTGCCCTGAAGGGTGATCTGGGTCCATGACAGGCCCTGACCATGGGTGACAACACCGATATCCTTGCCTTCGGCTTCCAGAATCGGCCCCTGTTCAATGTGTAACTCAAAGAAGGCATGCATTTTGCGGGCGCCCACTTCTTCGTCGCCGCGCCAGCCGATGCGTTTTAATTCGTCGCCGAATTTCTTGCCTTCCGCATCTTCGCGCTCATAGGCCCAATCCTGGGTGTGAATGCCCGCGAACACCCCCGAAGACAGCATCGCAGGGGCATATCTTGTGCCTTCTTCATTGGTGAAATTGGTCACCACAATCGGGTGTTTGGTCTTGATCCCCAGATCATTCAGCGTGCGCAGGATTTCCAATCCACCCAGCACCCCCAAAACACCGTCATATTTACCGCCCGTGGGCTGGGTGTCCAAATGTGATCCGACATAAACCGGCAAGGCATCCGGATCGGCCCCTTCGCGGCGGGCAAACATATTGCCCATCTGATCCAAGCCCATCGCACATCCCGCCGCTTCGCACCATTTCTGGAACAGGGCGCGGCCTTCGCCATCTTCATCGGTCAGGGTCTGGCGGTTGTTGCCGCCTGCAACACCGGGGCCGATCTGGGCCATTTCCATCAGGCTGTCCCACAGCCGGTCTGGATTAATTTTCAGGTTCTCTCCGGGGGCTGGCATCAGCGGGCTCCTTGGTCGGTCATCGTAAAATTTTTACCATTTGGTAAATACACGATTACGGTTCGCTTGTTGTCTGTCAAGAACTGGTTTTGCCAAGCAGACCCGTATAGGGGTAACATGCCTCATTTCGCGGCAGGAACAAGGAAATCGACGCGTTGCCCGAGACAAAAAAACCAAGCCGCATCCAAATGCGCAACCGCCGTGTGATTCTGGATGCCGCACTCGAGGTGTTTTCCCGACATGGCTATCGCGGTGCGACACTGGATCAGATCGCCACCGAGGCCGGGTTAAGCAAACCCAATATTCTGTATTATTTCAACGGCAAGGAAGACATCCATGTCACCCTGCTCAGCCAGCTGATGGAAACATGGCTTGATCCCCTTGTCGAAATGGATGCCCAAGGCGACCCGATGCAGGAAATCCTGGCCTATGTGCAGCGCAAACTGGACATGACCCGCGAATTGCCCCGCGAAAGCAGGCTGTTTGCCAATGAAATCCTGCAGGGTGCGCCGCGCATGGGGCCACAATTGCAGGCCCATCTGAAACCGTTATTTGATGAAAAATGCGCGTTGATTTCTGGCTGGATCAACGCCGGACGCCTGCCCGCGATTGACCCGCGACATTTGTTGTTTTCGATCTGGGCCACCACCCAGCATTACGCAGATTTCGAAGCCCAGGTGGAGACCCTGCTGGGCAGCGGCGTGGATGCCTATGACAGCGCGTCAACCCACCTGCAATCACTGTTCCGCAAGATGCTGACACTCCCGCCGCTCAAGGATTAACCAAAAACCGCTTTCGCCACGACGCTTAACCAGCCGTTCACAAATTTGGCGCAAAGATGCTGCGGGTGGCGGGCTCCTCTTTATGAGATCGGAGCACAGCATGAGTTCTATCTTACTTTCAAATCCGTTTGTCTCACCGGCACCGCCGCCGGGATTGGGCACGGAATCCTTACCGCTGCAACCGCTTGCCCCCGCACAGGGGCTGGCCCAAGGGCGCGCCGCCGGAAACAGCACCGGATTTTCAGGATCAGGCAGCAGTGGCACCAGCAATCAAAGCAGCACCGCCGCCCTGATCCGCAGCCGGATCAACAGCCCATTATCGCGCCCGGCTGACGCCACGCGGGATTCGGTTGTCGCCGCCCAAACCCAAAAGGACAGCATCACCCCGCTGCCCGGTGCAAACCTGCCCAAAGTCGAAATGCCCGACCCGCTGCCAACCTCGCCCTTTCTAAAAAGGGCCTGAGGCCGACAGGTTGGGAGGAGCCTGACTTATTCTGCCGCAGTGGCGCCGGGGTTGTTGGGGTGTGTGGTCCAGTTGGCATAGTCCGACTGGACAACCTTGCCTGTGCGCGGATCGGTTTCACCCGGCGTCATCGGCACCATGCTGATACAATCCTCAACAGGGCAGACATTCACGCAGAGGTTACAGGCCACGCATTCTTCGTCGATCACGCTAAAGGTGCGATCCTCTGACATGGCAATTGCCTGATGCGACGTGTCTTCGCAGGCGGCAAAACAGCGGCCACAGGAAATGCACAGGTCTTGGTTGATCTCGGCCTTGGCAACATAGTTCAGATTCAACTGGTTCCAGTTGGTGACATTGGGCACCGCACGGCCAACAATCTCGTCCACCGATGTCATGCCCTTGCTGTCCATGTAATCGCTCAGACCGGAAATCATTTCCTGCACGATCTTGAATCCATAGGTCATCACCGCGGTGCAGACCTGAACATTGCCCGCCCCCAGCGCCAGAAATTCCGCCGCATCGCGCCAGGTTGTCACGCCGCCGATGCCGCTGATCGGCAGGCCCTGCAATTCTGGATCACGGGCAATTTCCGCCACCATGTTCAAGGCAATCGGTTTGACCGCCGGCCCGCAATAGCCGCCATGTGCGCCTTTGCCGTCGATTGTCGGTTCGGGGGCAAACAGATCCAGATCAACACTGGTGATCGAATTGATCGTGTTGATCAAAGAAACCGCATCGGCCCCGCCCCGTTTGGCGGCCTCGGCGGGTTTGCGCACATCGGTGATGTTGGGTGTCAGTTTGACAATCACCGGCATCCGCGTGTTGGCCTTGACCCAGCGGGTGACCATTTCGATATATTCCGGCACCTGCCCCACAGCAGATCCCATGCCGCGTTCCGACATCCCGTGGGGGCAACCAAAGTTCAGCTCAACCCCGTCCGCGCCGGTTTCCTCGACCCGTGGCAGGATCATCTTCCAGGGTTCTTCCTCGCAAGGCACCATCAAGGATACAATCATTGCCTGCGCCGGATAATCGCGTTTGACCACCTTGATTTCATCAAGATTGGTCTGCAACGGGCGGTCGGTGATCAATTCGATGTTGTTCAACCCCAGCAACCGCCGGTCCGCGCCATAGATCGCGCCATATCGCGGCCCGTTCACATTCACCACATGCGGGTCCAGCCCCAGTGTTTTCCACACCACACCGCCCCAGCCCGCATCAAAGGCACGGCGCACGTTATAAGATTTGTCCGTCGGCGGCGCAGAGGCCAGCCAGAACGGATTGGGGGATTTGATCCCGATAAAGTTGCTTGTTAGATCAGCCATTTTTCAAACTCCTTAGGGTGGGCGTTACCCCACCAACACCCCATGAATATCCATCGCCGCATCGCGGCCTTCGGCAACGGCCGTCACGGTCAGATCATCACCGCCACTGGCGCAATCACCACCCGCCCAGACGCCTTCAACAGAGGTCCGCCCCGCCGCATCAACCTTGATCTTGCGGCCTTCCAGCGCCGGCAGATCACCGCCTTGCAACGTCTGGCCAATCGCCTTGAACACCTGATCCGCCGCCAATCGCAGCTTTTGACCCGTGCCGTTCATCGCATCATCGACATATTCAAATTCGATCTCGCGCACCGCGCCATTGCCAAGCACCGCAACAGGCACCGCATGGGTAACAATCCGCACGCCTTTCGACGCGGCCAAATCCTGTTCAAAGCCGCTGGCGTTCATCCGGTCGCGCCCGCGACGGTACACCAAGGTCACATTCAACGCCCCCAACAATTTGGCCTGAACGGCAGCATCCACCGCGGTCATCCCACCCCCGATCACCACCACATCACGGCCAATCGGCACGGCACCCATGTCGCTGGCCTGACGCAGATCCGCAATGAAATCGACAGCATCGCTGACGCCGTCCTTGGCTTCGCCCTCTGCGCCCAGCGCATTCACACCGCCAAGGCCAATACCAAGGAACACCGCATCAAAACTGTCGCGCAATCCTTGCAGGGTAATGCCATTGCCCAGCGACACCTCGTGTTTCAGGGTGATCCCGCCAATTTTCAGCAGCCAGTCAACCTCACCCTGCGCAAACCCATTCGGGGTTTTATAGGCGGCAATCCCGTATTCGTTCAAACCGCCCGGTTTGGCGCGGGCGTCATGCACCACGACATCATGCCCCAGCATCGCCAGACGATGCGCCGCCGACAGGCCCGAAGGCCCCGCGCCGACAACCGCCACCGTCTTGCCCGTCGCCGCAGCGCGTTCAAACGGATGTTTGCCCTGTTCTTGCAAATGATCGGTGGCATAGCGCTGCAATTGCCCGATCAACACCGGTTTGCCTTCGGCCAACTCGCGCACACAGGCCTCTTCGCAAAGAGTTTCTGTCGGGCAAACCCGCGCACACATGCCGCCCATGATGTTCTGGCTCAGGATCGTTTTGGCGGCCGCATCCGGCGTGCCTGTGGCGATCTGGCGGATGAACAGCGGAATGTCGATGTCCGTGGGGCAGGCCGTGATGCACGGCGCGTCATGACAGAAATAACAGCGGTCCGCAGCGACCAATGCCTCATGCGCGGCCAGCGGCGGATGCAAATCCGAAAACTGCGCCTCGTAACTTTGTGGATCCAATCGGCCTGATTTGATCCCTTCTTCGAACACGTCTGATGACATCTGATGCACCCCTGAAAGACCTGACTTTCCAAAACGGTCACATGGATTCATTTTTTTATCAACTGGTAAAATTATTTTTGGCCGAGAATTTTCATTCTGCGCCTTGGCGTGGGTCTGAGTGCCGGAAATCCACCAAATCCTGCGCCATCTGCCTAATTCCAATGCATGAATTTGATCCAGACCCTGCCCAAAGCCCGCAAGGCCGCCGTCAATATCTGCCGACAGTCCGCAAAACATGCACGTTTGTGGGGGGTAAGCCCCCGAAAAAGCGGATTCCCACGGTGGAAAAGCGGGGGAAACCGGCGGCTGACGCCATCATCGCAGGATGGGGCGGCTGATCCCGGCATCTTGGCGATCCCGGCCTAGCCCTGCGTGATCTTTTCAATCAATGCCAGAACCTCCGGCCCGATCCGTGCCACCACCTTTTTGACCCCCGCGGCATTGGGATGAATACCGTCCGCCTGAAACAAGTCCCGCAGGGCATTGGGATCAACAGGTTCGCCCCCCGCGCTCAACCCCGCAAAAAAACTGTTCAGGTAAAGACTGTGATATTCTTCTGCCAGATCGGGATAGATCGCTTCGAAATCGGTCTTATAATCCGCGCCGTAATTGCCCGGCGCCTGCATCCCGATCAACAGCACCTCGACATCGGCCGTTTGCGCGGTCTGCAAAATACCGCTCAGATTGCTGCGTGCCTGTTCGGGCGGCAACCCCCGCAGCACATCATTGCCCCCCAATGCCACAATCATCCCGTCCACATCCGGCGTCAGCGTCCAATCAACCCGCGCGCGCCCGCCTGCCGTGGTGTCACCCGACACCCCCGCATTGATCAGCCGCACATCCGCACCCTGTGATGTTAACCATGCCTGTAATTGCGGCACAAAGCCCTGTTCCACAGGCAAACCGTAGCCTTGGGTCAAACTATCGCCCAAAGCGGCAATCACCACTTCATCTGCCTGTGCCGCCCCAGCCAAACTCAACACAATTCCAATCATCACCTTGCGCATTTCGATCTGACCTCCATATCCAGCTGATACCCAATCAAAGGCGGCCCCATGACAGACCCCGTGTTCCAGCTTCAAGATGTGGCTTTTTCTCTCAAGGGCAATGCCGGACAGGTCGATATCCTGCGCGGAATTTCCCTGAAGGTCCACAGCGGCGAAAGTTTGGCCCTGATTGGCCCCTCGGGATCGGGAAAATCATCGCTTTTGATGGTGATGGGCGGGCTGGAACAGGCCACAAGCGGCAGCATTTCGGCGCTTGGCCATGATCTTAGCACGATGGACGAAGACGCGCTGGCGCGGTTCCGGCAGGGGCGCATGGGCATTGTGTTTCAATCCTTCCACCTGATCCCGACCATGACCGCCCTTGAAAATGTCGCAACACCGCTGGAAATCTCCGGCCACAAAGACGCCTTTGCCGAAGCCGAAGCCGCGCTGGCTGCCGTGGGTCTGGGCCATCGCATTCACCATTACCCGGCGCAATTGTCAGGGGGCGAACAGCAACGTGTGGCGCTGGCGCGGGCCTGTGCGCCGCGCCCGGCAATTCTGTTGGCCGATGAACCCACCGGCAATCTCGACAGCAGCAATGGCAGCGCCATCATGGATTTGCTGTTTGAAATGCGCGACAGCTATGGCGCGACATTGGTGTTGGTCACCCATGATCCGGCATTGGCGCAACGCTGTGACCGGTCCATTTCACTGGCGGACGGAAAGATCGCATGAGCCTGTCTTTGGCTGCGCGGTTTGCCCGCCGCGAAATGCGTGGCGGCTTGACAGGCTTTCGGTTGTTTCTGGCCTGTCTTGCCCTTGGTGTGGCAGCAATTGCTGCGGTCGGATCGGTACGCGCGGCGATCGAGGCAGGTCTGCACCGCGAAGGTGCGGCCCTGCTGGGCGGTGCCGCCGAACTGGATTTCACCTATCGTTTTGCCCGTCCCGAAGAACAGGCATGGATCAAAGCCCGCGCCACCGATGTCTCTGAAATTGTCGAATTCCGCTCTATGGCCGTGGTCGGGGATGACCGCGCCCTGACCCAGATCAAAGGCGTCGATGCCGCCTATCCGCTGGTCGGCACGATGCTGCTTGATCCCGCGATGCCATTGGCACAAGCCTTGGATGATCAGGACGGGATTTCCGGCGCGGTGATGGAACGCGCCCTGTCGGATCGTTTGGGCCTCAGCGTCGGGGATCGGTTCAAACTGGGCAGCAAAGACTACCGCCTCAGCGCCCTGATCCTGCGCGAACCGGACAGCGCCGCCAGTGGTTTTTCGCTTGGCCCGCGCACCTTGCTGCGCCGTGATGCCCTGCAGGGCTCTGGCCTGCTCGGGCCCGGCACATTGTACAACAGCAAATACCGCATCACCCTGCCCGCCGGGACCGATCTCGAAGCCCTCAAGACCGCGGCGCAAGATCACTTTGAAAACAGTGGCATGCGCTGGACAGATTCGCGCAACGGCGCCCCCGGCGTGGCGCGTTTTGTGGAACGGCTGGGCGCGTTTCTGGTGCTGGTGGGCCTGTCCGGCCTTGCGGTCGGCGGTGTTGGGGTCTCCGCGGCGGTGCGGTCCTATCTTGATGGCAAAACCGGTGTGATCGCCACCCTGCGGGCCTTGGGCGCGGACCGTGCGACAATTTTTCAAACCTATTTCATTCAAATCGGGCTGCTGTCGCTGGTTGGCGTTGCCATTGGCGTGGTGCTTGGCGGCATGGCGCCTTTGCTGCTGTCGCCGCTGATCGCTGCCCGCCTGCCGATCCCTGCGGCCTTTGCGATCTATCCGATGCCACTGATCGAGGCGGCGGTTTACGGCTTGCTGACCGCGCTGGTGTTCACGCTCTGGCCCTTGGCGCGCAGCGAAGATGTGCGTGCCGCCACCCTGTTTCGTGATGCATGGCAGGGCGCACGCCGCCTGCCCGCGCCCCGGTATCTGCTGGTGATTGCCCTGCTGGTTGCGCTGCTGATTGGCCTTGCGGGCTGGTTCAACGGATCTTGGCGGCTGACGCTCTGGACCTTGGGCGGCATCGCGGGGGCCCTGATTTTGCTGGTGCTGGCGGCGGGATTGATCCGCGGGCTGGCGCGCCGCGCCGCGCCTCTGGCGCGCGGGCGCCCGCGCCTGCGCTGGGCCTTGTCCGCCATCAGCGGTCAAGGCGAAGGCGCGGGCGCTGTGGTGCTGTCACTGGGTCTTGGCCTGTCGGTGCTGGCCGCCGTGGGCCAGATTGATGGCAACCTGCGCAAAGCGATTTCCGGCAATCTGCCCGATGTTGCACCCTCCTATTTCTTTGTCGATATCCAGAAAGACCAGATCGACGGCTATACCGACCGCTTGAAAAACGACCCCGCCGTCAGCCGCATCGACAGCGCCCCGATGCTGCGCGGCGTGATCACCAAGATAAACGGCCAGCCCGCCCAAGAGGTCGCCGGCGATCACTGGGTGGTGCGCGGGGATCGCGGCCTGACCTATGCCGCCGCACCGCGCAAGGATGCCCGCCTGACCGCCGGGGAATGGTGGCCCAAAGATTACACCGGCCCGCCGCTGATCAGCTTTGCCACCGAAGAAGCCGAAGAAATCGGGCTCAGCCTCGGAGACACCTTGACCATCAATGTCTTGGGCCGCGACATCACCGGCACCATCGCCAGCTTTCAGGAAGTGGATTTTTCCACCGCCGGCATCGGATTTGTGCTGACGATGAATCCCGCCGCGCTGTCCGGCGCACCGCATACCTATATTTCAACCGTCTATGCCGATGAACAGGCCGAAGCCGCGATCCTGCGCGATCTGGCCAGCACATACCCCAATATCACCGCCATTCGGGTGCGCGATGCAATTGACCGGGTCTCGGCGGTGCTGACAGGGTTGGCCGCGGCCACATCCTATGGCGCGATGGCCACCTTGCTGACCGGATTTCTGGTCTTGATCGGGGCCGCTGCCGCAGGCGCACAGGCCCGCACCTATGAGGCGGCACTGCTGAAAACCCTCGGGGCCCCGCGCCGCGCCATTGCCGCCAGTTTCATGCTGAGGGCGGCGCTGCTGGGCCTGTTCGCCGGTGCTGTCGCACTGCTTGCCGGCGTGATGGGCGGCTGGGCGGTCAGCCGGTTTGTGATGGAAACGGACTTTACAATCATCTGGCCTTCGGCCCTGATGATCATCACAGGCGGTGTGGCGGCGACGGTGCTGGCGGGTTTGGGCTTTGCCCTGCGCGCCCTCAATGCCCGCCCCGCACAGGTGCTGCGCGCCCGCGAATAACCAACAGGACGATCATGACCCCAGACCTGCCTGCCCCTTTGCCTGATCCGATCAGCCCCGCCCGGCAGCAGCATGTGCTGAACATCATCCGCCGCGCCGCCAAGGCGGAAATCCTGCCGCGTTTCCGCGCCCTTGAGGCAGGCGACATTGCAGTCAAATCACGGGCCGATGACCTGGTGACCCGCGCCGATATCGACGCCGAGGCCCTGATCACCCGCGCCCTCAGGATCGCCTTTCCCACGGCGCTGATTGTTGGCGAAGAAGCGGTGGCCAGCACCCCTGCGCTGCTGGACAAACTCGGTGATGCGCCCTTGGCCTTTGTCATTGATCCCATCGACGGCACCTGGAATTTTGCCCGTGGGCTGGCGCTGTTCGGGGTCATTCTGGCGGTCACGCAATATGGCAAACCCATATTCGGGCTGATCTATGATCCTTTGGCCGATGATTGGGCGATTGCCGATCACCACGCCGGATCTGCACAATTTCAAAAGGCCAACGGGGCCAGCAACGCCCTGAAGGTCAGCATGGGCAAACCCGTGGAAAATCTGTCGGGCTACATCCCGATCAACCTGTTTTCGCGCGACAAACAGCGCCTGCTGGCCGCCAGCATCCCCGGTTTTGCCTGCATCCAGTCGCTGCGCTGTTCCGCACAGGAATACCGGATGATTGCCCAAGGCCATGTTGATTTCCTGCTCACCGAAAAACTGTTGCCTTGGGATCATGCCGCAGGGGCGTTGATCTGCGCACAGGCCGGCGCACATGTGGAAATGCTGGACGGTGGCCCCTATTCGGCAGCACGCCACACCGGGCATATGCTGGTCGCGCCAGACCGCACAACTTGGAACAAACTGCGCAAAGTGTTTGATTTTCTCGCGAAAAAGGCGGGGCCGTAACCCCGCCTTTTGGGTCATCCTCCGGTCAGATCACTCTGCCGCGTCGGCATAATCTTCCATTGGCGGGCAGGTGCAGATCAGGTTGCGATCCCCGAACACATTGTCCACACGATTGACCGGCGGCCAGTATTTATCGACCCGAAATGCACCGGGCGGGAAACACCCCTGTTCGCGGGTATAGGGCCGCTCGCCCCATTCCAGCACCAGATCTTCAACCGTATGCGGCGCGTTTTTCAACGGGTTGTTCTCGCGCGGCATCTCGCCTTTCTCAATCGCGTCAATCTCGGCACGGATCGCCAGCATCGCCTCGCAAAAACGGTCCAGCTCGGCTTTGTTTTCTGATTCTGTGGGTTCCACCATCAGCGTCCCCGCCACCGGCCAAGACATGGTTGGCGCATGGAAACCACAATCAATCAGGCGTTTGGCAATGTCATCCACTGTCACCCCTGCGGAATCCTCGAACGGCCGCACATCAAGAATACATTCATGCGCCACCCGCCCTGTCGGCCCTTTGTACAACACGTCATAGGCCCCTTCGAGGCGTTTCGCGATGTAATTGGCATTCAGGATCGCCACCCGCGTGGCTTGGGTAAGCCCGTCACCGCCCATCATCAGGCAATAGGCCCATGAGATCGGCAACAACGAAGGCGACCCGAAAGGCGCCGCCGATACCGCCGCACCGCCTTCATTCGGATGGCCGGGCAGATGCGGGATCAAATGTGATTTCACCCCGATCGGCCCCATGCCCGGTCCACCGCCGCCGTGGGGAATGCAAAAGGTCTTGTGCAAATTGAGGTGGCTGACATCGCCGCCCAGATCACCGGGGCGGGACAGGCCCACCATGGCGTTCATATTGGCCCCGTCGATATAGACCTGCCCGCCAAATTCATGGGTGATTTTGGTCACCTCGGTCACGGTTTCCTCGAACACGCCGTGGGTGGAGGGATAGGTGATCATACATCCGGCAAGGTTTTCGCCGTGCAATGCGGCCTTGGCGCGGAAATCTTCCAGATCAATATCACCGTTTGCCGCCGATTTGATCGGCACAACCTTCCAACCCACCATCTGTGCCGAAGCCGGATTGGTGCCATGGGCGCTCATCGGGATCAGACAGATATTGCGATGGCCTGCACCACTGGCACGGTGATAGGCGGCAATGGTCAACAGACCCGCATATTCACCCTGCGCACCCGAATTGGGCTGCATGGAAATCGCATCATAGCCGGTGATGTCACATAGTTTCGAGGACAGATCGTCGATCATTTCCTGATAGCCCAGCGCCTGATCCGCAGGCACAAAAGGGTGGATCAGCGAAAATTCACGCCAGCTCACCGGCATCATTTCCGCCGCCGAATTCAGCTTCATTGTGCAAGACCCCAGCGGGATCATCGCCCGATCCAGCGCCAGATCGCGGTCCGCCAGACGCCGCATATACCGCATCATCTCGGTTTCGGCGCGGTTCATGTGGAAAATCGGATGGGTCAGATAATCGCTGGTGCGCAGCATCGCATCCGGCACCCGGTAATCCGGGGTGAAATCATCGTCGGATTTGGTGATGCCAAAGGCCCGCCAGACCGCCTCGATTGTGGCCGGACGACAGCGTTCATCCATGGTGATCCCGACACGGGTTTCCCCGACACGGCGCAGGTTGATCCCCTCATCCACCGCCGATTTCATCACCGCCGCCTGCAATGGCCCCACATCCACGGTGATCGTGTCAAAGAACGACCCCGGATCAACCTTGAACCCCGCCGCCTCCAGCCCCTTGGCCAGACGCACGCTCTTGCGGTGAATCCGCTGGGCAATCGCCTTGAGCCCCTTGGGCCCGTGGAACACCGCATACATCGACGCCATCACCGCCAGCAGCGCCTGCGCGGTACAGACATTCGAGGTGGCCTTTTCACGGCGGATATGCTGTTCGCGGGTCTGCAGCGACAACCGGTAGGCACGGTTGCCATGGGCATCAATCGACACCCCGACAATCCGCCCCGGCATGGCGCGTTTCATCGCATCCTTGCAGGCCATATAGGCGGCATGCGGCCCACCATAGCCTTCGGGCACGCCAAAACGCTGGGTCGATCCCACCGCAATATCCGCGCCCATTTCGGCAGGTTCTTTCAACAGCGTCAGCGACAAAGGATCAGCCGCGATAATCCCGACACCCTTGTTGTCATGCAGCGCGGCAATATGCGCGGTGAAATCGCGCACATGGCCATAGGTGCCCGGATATTGGAAAATCGCACCAAAAACCTTGTCGGCTTCCATCTTGTCCGGATCCCCGATGATGATCTCGATGCCCAAAGGCGCGGCGCGGGTCTGCATCACGGCGATGTTCTGGGGGTGACAATCCCGGTCGACAAAAAACGCGCTAAGCTTGGTTTTGGACATGCGCTGCGCCATCGTCATCGCTTCGGCACAGGCGGTGGCCTCATCCAGCAGCGACGCATTGGCCACGTCCAGCCCGGTCAGATCACTGACCATGGTTTGAAAGTTCAACAAGGCCTCAAGCCGGCCTTGGGAAATCTCCGGCTGATACGGCGTATAAGCGGTGTACCATGCGGGATTTTCCAGAATATTACGCTGGATCGCGGGCGGCGTCACCGTGCCGTGATAGCCCTGCCCGATCAGACTGGTCAGCACCTTGTTCTTGGAGGCGGTAATGCGCATGTGCTCCAGCACCTCGCGCTCTGACATCGCCTTGCCGAACTTCAGCGCGCCTTTCATGCGGATCCCGCCGGGCAGGGTGTCATCAATCAACGCATCCAGCGACAGCGCCCCGACCGTATCCAGCATCGTTGCCATTTCGTCTGGCGAGGGGCCGATGTGGCGGCGGTTGGCAAAATCATACGGCAGATAATCGGTAGGCTTAAAGGTCATGGCACCCGCCCTTTTCTTTCTGGCTAAAAATATTCCCGCCGGAGGCATCCCCGGCGGGCCGCAGGCCTTATCCGATGAAACTCTGGTAACCCGCTTCATCCATAAACTCGTCCATCTGCGAAACATCGCTGGCCTTGAGCTTGAAAAACCACGCCTCGCCCTGCGGGTCATCATTGACCATGCCGGGATTGTCGGTCAGCACGCTGTTCACTTCGGTGATTTCGCCGTCAATCGGGGCCAGAATATCCGAGGCCGCCTTGACCGATTCAATCACCACAACTTCGTCGTCTTTGCTGACGGTGGTGCCAACTTCGGGCAGTTCCACAAACACCACATCGCCCAGCTGCTCGGCGGCATGGATGGTGATGCCCACAACCACTTCGTCACCCTCAACGCGCAGCCATTCATGTTCTTCGGTAAATTTCATTGTCGTTTCCCTTGTTGATTATCTTTTGAACTTTGCCGTGACAAACGGCAGTTTGGCAATGGACACAGGCAGGCGTTTGCCCCGTACCTCACCCCAAAGTGCCGTGCCGGTCTGGCTGTGCTGCGTGGCGACATAGCCCATGGCGACCGGCCCACCAAAGGTCGGGCCAAATCCACCCGATGTGACACTGCCCACCTGTGAACCACCGCTTGGTGCATTATAGATTTCAACGCCCTCGCGCATCGGAGCGCGGCCTTCGGGCAGCAGCCCCACCCGCTTGCGTGCCGCGCCGTTCTCAAAGGCCGCCAACACCGCATCCGCCCCGACAAAACCGCCCGCGCGTGCCCCGCCCGCACGGCGCAGCTTTTGCACCGCCCAGCTCAATGCGCCTTCAACCGGATTGGTGGCGCTGTCAATGTCATGCCCATAGAGACACAAACCCGCCTCAAGGCGCAGGGAATCGCGGGCACCAAGGCCAATCGCCTCAACCCCGTCGATCGCCAGCAAGGCACGGGCCAGCGCCCCGGCCTGCGCATTTGGCACCGAAATCTCATAGCCGTCCTCGCCGGTATAGCCTGATCGCGACGCCCAGACCGCAATACCTTCCAGCGTCAGATCACGCACATCCATAAAGGTCATCGCCGCCGCCGCGCCATCCATTGCGCCAAGCGCGGCTTCGGCACCGGGCCCCTGCAGGGCAATCAAGGCACGATCCGGCAGGGCGGTGACGGTAATCCCGGGTTCAAGCGCGGCGCGCATCCGGGCAATATCGGCGTGTTTACAGGCAGCATTGACCACCACAAACAGATCATCCCCGCGCCGCGCAAACATCAGATCATCCTCGATCCCGCCTGCGGCATTGGTGAACAACCCATAACGCTGGCGGCCATCCTCAAGGCCCAGCACATCCATCGGCACCAGCGTTTCAAACGCCAGCGCCACCGCTTCCCATGAGGCACCGGACAGGATCACCTGCCCCATGTGGCTGACATCAAACAGGCCGGTGGCACTGCGGGTGTGCTGATGTTCTTTCATCACCCCCAGTGGATATTGCACAGGCATCTCATAGCCCGCAAAAGGCACCATCTTGGCGCCCAGTTCCACATGCAGATCGTATAAAGGTGTGCGTTCTAGTGCGCTCATCCGGTTCGTCCCCCTATGCATCCGGATGTCGAAAAAGACCAACCGGCACCGCTGCACCGCGACATGCGCTGCAGGATGCCCCCTCTGTCCTTTCGCCTGAGATCGTTATCCCTTCGGCGGGTGCCTCATGGCACCACTCTCCAGAGTGTCGTCTGTCCGCCACGGTCCTTGGTGCCTGAGAGTTTCCGGGGCGGTTGCTCCTTCGGCATCGGCACTGGCCGATTCTCCCATGACGGATGGCTATAGGTATGCCGCCGCATACCATTGCGTCAAGCGTACTTGTGTTCTCAATCCAATCGGTGTTGTCTGCGCCAAACCCCTGCACAGAGGCCCCATATGACCCCCTATTTCTTTGGCTACGGCAGCCTCGTGAATCGCAAAACCCATACCTATCCCGATGCCCATCCCGCCCGGTTGAACGGCTGGCGCCGCGCATGGGTGCGCACCCGCCTGCGTGACATTGTCTATCTGACGGTGGTGCCCGACAAAAACTGCAGCATCGACGGGTTGGTCGCGGCAGTGCCTGCGGCGGATTGGTCGGCGCTGGACCTGCGCGAAACCGGCTATCACCGGCATCATTCAGGCCTGTCCGTCACCCACCCGATCCCAGATCAACCCGACATCGCGCATTATGTGGTCTCGCCCGACAACATGGTTGCCGCAGGGGAACACGGCATCCTGCTCAGCTATCTGGATGTTGTGGTGCAGGGGTTCTTGCATGAATTCGGCACAGCGGGCGTCAGCCGCTTCTTTGACACCACGCAGGGCTGGGACACCCCGGTTTTTGATGACCGCGCCACCCCGAGCTATCCGCGCCACCAAACCCTGACAGCGGCGGAAACCGCCTTGGTGGATCATCACCTGAACCGTCTATCCACGCCAGTGAAACAGGGCCATCAGACGCCCCTCGCCTTTGACTAGTTCCTGCGCGCCCGCCGGAACGGATTGCGCAGGATATTAGGCATCAGGCCGGAGAATACATCACCGGCCCCGCTGTCATCCACGGGCCTTGATCACCTGCAACAAGGGCATCACAGCGGCCATTTCCGGCCCGTGTTCCTGCCCTGTCAATGCCAGACGTAAAGGCCGGAACAAACCGCGCCCCTTGCGCCCGGTTGCTTCTTTTACAGCAGCGGTCCAGCTTGACCATGTGGTGGTGTCAAACGGCATCTCGGGCAGCATCGACATGGCTTGGGTGATGAATGCACCGTCGCCGTCTTCGATCACCGGATCGGCACCATCACGGAACATCGCCCACCACCCTTCAAGATCCTTGAGGGTTTGAATGTTCTCATGGGTGACGGCCCAGAATTGCGCGGCCTGATCCGCCGGAACCCCCAGCGCCGCAATGTCATCCGCCACATCCGCCAAGGGCAGCTGTTGCAAATAACGTCCGGTCAGCGGGAACAGATCCTGCACATCGAATTTTGTCGGGGCCGACCCGAAATGATTGATGTCAAAACCGTCAATCAGGCTTTGCATGTCCGTGCGCAGCTCAACCGGATCAGACGAGCCCAACCGCGCCATCAGGCTGAGCAAGGCATAAGGCTGGATACCATCGGCGCGCAGATCCCGCAGCGACAGGGTGCCCAGACGTTTGGACAGGGCTTCGCCCTGCGGGCCGGTCAACAGCGAATGATGGGCGAAATTCGGCACATCGCCAGTGCCCAGCGCCTGCATGATCTGGATCTGCGTGGCGGTGTTGGTCACATGGTCCGATCCGCGCACCACATGGGTGACACCCATGTCGGTGTCATCGACAACGCTGGCCAAAGTATACAGGATCTGCCCGTCACCCCGGATCAGCACCGGATCGGAAACCGAGGCCGCATCAATCGAAATATCGCCCAGAATGCCGTCTTTCCACTCGATCCGTTCCTGATCCAGCTTGAAACGCCAGACCCCGTCACCGCGATCGGCGCGCAGGGCGGTCTTTTCAGCATCTGAAAGGGCCAGCGCAGCACGGTCATAGACCGGCGGCTTGCCCATGTTCAGCTGTTTCTTGCGCTTGAGGTCCAGTTCGGTCGGGGTCTCGAAGGCCTCATAGAACCGGCCCTTGGCACGCAGTTCATCTGCCGCCGCCTGATACCGATCCAGACGTTCCGACTGGCGCTCGACGCGGTCCCAATGCAGACCCAACCATGTCAGGTCATCTTTGATCGCATCAACATATTCTTCTTTGCTGCGCTCGGGATCGGTGTCGTCGATCCGCAGAATGAATGTCCCCCCTGCCTTGCGGGCAATCAGGTAATTCATCAGCGCGGTGCGCAGGTTGCCCACATGGATATATCCCGTGGGGGAAGGGGCAAATCGGGTAACGGTTTGGCTCGACATCTGGTAATCTCCTATCGCATCGGTGACCTGTCACAGAGGCGGGGAATTGTCCAGTAAACCCGTCAGCTGGCGGTGATTGGCCAGCGTTTTCCCGGATCCTCCAGCCCCGCACGGATCAATTCGGCCAGAACATCCCTGTGCGCATCCGCCAGCCCGCTCAGCGAGAGACAGAATGTGCCGCTGCTGTACTTGCAAGGCGGGCCCCGTATACCGCGAAAATCCGCATTAACGGGCAGGATGTGGATCGACAGCTTGGCCTTGCACGGCACGGCGCGAACCCGGTGGCGCAACTGCGGCCCGCACGCCACCTGTTGAAAAAGCGCCTCAAGCTGCGCCGCCTCACCCCTTGCAGCGCGGCGCGGTCACCGTTTCAGAAACCGGATACTTCAAAAATCCGGGAACCTGATCAATTTTACTCTCCCAAACCGGATACCCGCCGGCATTCCCGGCCCCTCAACCGCCTTCTTTTAGCGCCCCGTTGTCCCAATCACCTGCGGCCTCTTCACCCGTCGCATAGCGCATGGTGCCTGCGCCTTGGCGCTTGCCCGCCTTGAAGGTGCCCTCATAGGTATCGCCATTGGCATAGGTCGCGCGGCCCTGCCCGTCGATCTCGCCTGCCTGCCACTGGCCTTCGTAGATGAAACCACTGGGCATGGTGATCTTGCCGGTGCCGTGGCGCTGGCCCATGTCGAACTGGCCTGTATAGACCGTGCCATCAGGATAGGTCGCGGTGCCTGTGCCGTGGCGCTGGCCGTCTTTCCATTCGCCGTCGTATTTATAGCCGTCCGCATAGGTCATCACGCCCTGACCCTCATTGCGGGCGTTTTTGAACATGCCGTCATAGACCACGCCGTTGGGATAGGTCGCGCGCCCCTGCCCCTCGATCACACCGCCCTGCCAAGCCCCCTCATAGGTGGAGCCGTCAGGATAGGTGATCTTGCCCGCGCCATCGGCCAGATCATTGCGGAACGATCCGGTGTAGACCGACCCGTCAGGATAGGTCACCGTACCGCTGCCCTCGATCTGGCCCGCCACCCATGATCCGGTGTAAATATAGCCATCCGCGCCGGTAAACGTGCCCTGACCCTCGCGGCGGTCATCGCTGAAGGCGCCCTCGTAGATATCGCCGTTCTTGTAGGTGACCTTGCCTTGGCCCTCGCGGCGGCCCGCGACCAGCGTGCCTTCATAGACATCGCCATTGGCTTGGGTCAGCGTGCCGGTGCCATCAATCTGCCCGTCTTTCCACGCGCCCACATAGGTCAACCCGTCCGGCATTTCCAGCGCCCCCGTGCCATCGCGCATGCCTTGCTTGATGTCCCCGTCATAGACCGCCCCGTCGGGATAGGTGATCGTACCGATGCCGTGTTTTTCACCATCGACCCAATCGCCCTTGTATTCATAGCCACCGGGGCTTTGCATCACGCCTTTGCCGTGGTGTTTGGCATTGCGGAACTGCCCCTCATAGCGCACGCCATTGGCATAAAGCGCCACGCCCTGCCCCATGATGGCGCCCGCCTCCCATTCACCCTCGTAGGTGCCGCCATCGGCAAAGGTGATTTTGCCAAAGCCATCCGGCTTGCCCTTGGCGAAATTGCCTTCATAGACCGATCCATTGGGAAAGCGCGCCACGCCTTCGCCTTTGATTTCGCCATCTTCCCAAGTGCCGGAATATTCATAGCCATTGGGCAGTTTATAAGTGCCCTGCCCATGCTGCAGCCCCCCCCGGAAACTGCCCTCATACAGGCCGCCGTCTTCGTATTGTTTGGTCGAAACCTGTTCATCCTGCGCTAGCGCGGGCACGGCCACAGCCATAGACACAGCCATAGACACGGGCAGTAAAAAAACACAAAGCATCAAGGATCGAAGCAACATAGGCCTACCTGTTGTTCACGCGGGTATGCGTCTGAAAAGATCGGCCACACCCCCTGCGGCCTTTGCAGGCCAGCCTAAGCATTGACAGCTAAGGGGGCAATCGTCTTTTCCAAATCGGGGCCTGATACGCCGTGATCCCCCTCGCAAGGCTGCGCAAAGGGCAGATCAAAGTATCGCCCGGATCAAGCGCTGTTTATTGGCCACTCTCGGGTTCCTCGGATCACAATGTTTGCGAGGATCAACAGCGCTTTCACCGGCTGGCGGATGATCTTGGGGCCTTTGAACGCCCGCCACCGCGCCGAGCGCCCGCTTTCAGGCGCATATGGGCTTTTCCCCCGCTGGTGATCTGCTACATCACAGGTCAGGTTTTCTAGTCGGGGCACAACATGGCAGATCGGTTTCGTATCACTTTGGGTCAATTGAACCCGACCGTCGGTGATTTGGCAGGCAATGCCGCCCTCGCCCGTGACGCATGGGCCAAAGGCAAGGCTGCAGGGGCCGATCTGGTTGCCCTGCCTGAAATGTTCATCACCGGCTATAATGCTCAGGATCTGGTGATGAAACACGCCTTTCAACTGGATGTGATGAAACATATTGAGGCGCTCGCCGCCGATTGTGCCGATGGGCCTGCGCTGGCCATCGGTGCGCCCTGGGCCGAAGGCGCGGCCTTGTACAACGCCTATCTGATCCTCAAAAACGGCAAAATCGCCAGCCGCACCCTGAAACACAACCTGCCCAATGAAACGGTGTTTGACGAGGTGCGCATCTTTGATTCCGGTCCGCTGGGCGGGCCGTATGCCGTG
Organism: Sulfitobacter sp.; assembly: GCA_047634585.1. GTDB lineage: Bacteria > Pseudomonadota > Alphaproteobacteria > Rhodobacterales > Rhodobacteraceae > Sulfitobacter. The sequence continues at coordinate 42,930 of JBLIAN010000012.1, forward strand.
GGCAACACCCGCATCGGATCACCGATTTGCGAGGACGCATGGCACCCTGATGTGGCCGAAACCCTGGAAGAAACCGGCGCTGAATTCCTGCTGGTGCCAAATGGATCCCCCTATTACCGCGATAAAATGGACACCCGCATGAATATGATGGTGGCGCGGGTGGTCGAAACCGGCCTGCCGCTGATCTATCTCAACATGACCGGGGGGCAGGATGATCAGGTGTTTGACGGCGCGTCTTTTGCGCTCAACCCCGGCGGCCAGCTGGCGATGCAATTGCCCGCATTTGAGACCCAGATCACCCATGTCGATCTGGAACGCAGCCCCGAAGGCTGGCGGGTGGTGCAACAAGAACTGGCCGTGATGCCCGACGCATGGGAACAGGATTACCGCGTCATGGTCATCGGCCTGCGCGATTACCTGCGTAAAACCGGATTTAAAAAGGTCTTGCTGGGCCTGTCTGGCGGGATCGACAGCGCGATTGTGGCCACCATCGCGGTGGATGCGTTGGGGGCGGATAACGTGCGCTGCGTGATGCTGCCCTCTGAATACACCTCCGAAACCTCGCTTGCCGATGCCCAAGCCGTCGCAGAGGCCCTGGGCTGTCGCTATGATTACATCCCGATTGCCGAAAGCCGCGGCGCGATCACCAACACGCTGGCCCCGCTGTTTGAAGACACAAAACCGGACCTGACCGAAGAAAACATCCAGTCACGCCTGCGCGGCCTGCTGTTGATGGCCCTGTCCAATAAATTTGGTGAAATGCTGCTGAGCACGGGTAATAAATCCGAGGTCGCCGTAGGCTATGCAACCATCTATGGCGATATGGCCGGCGGCTATAACCCGATCAAAGACCTGTATAAAACCCGCGTCTTTGAAACCTGCCGCTGGCGCAATGCAAACCACCGTGACTGGATGATGGGGCCGGCGGGTGTCATGATCCCGGACAATATCATCACCAAACCACCCACCGCCGAATTGCGCGACGATCAAAAAGACAGCGACAGCCTGCCGGATTATCCGGTGCTGGATGCGATCCTTGATATTCTGGTCGATCAGGATGGATCCATCCAGGATTGCACCGCCGCAGGATTTGACCGCGCCATCGCCAAAAAGGTCGAACATCTGATCTATATTTCGGAATACAAACGCTTTCAATCCGCCCCCGGCCCGCGCCTGACCAAAGGCGCGTTCTGGCTGGACCGGCGCTATCCGATGGTGAACCGCTGGCGTGACCCATCCTGAACGCACGCGCCCACAAGGATGTGAATTGAGCATTGCCAAACCGGCTGACATGGTTGTCCCATGCGTATCCTGATCGCCTTGCTGATGCTGCTCGCCGGCCCCGCCGGTGCCTGCGGGGCTGACAGTGACTGCCCTTTGGCGGATCGGCTTTACCGGATCGCCATGCCCGAAGGCCATGACGGCACCACGCCTGTGGGCGCTTTGGTCTGGGTGCATGGCTATCGCGGTTCGGCGGCAGGGGTGATGCGCAACGGATCACTGCGGCGCATGGTTTCTGATGCCGGTCTGGCGCTGATTGCCGCACAGGGTGTCAACGGCACATGGGATTTGCCCTATGGCCCGCGCACCTTTGACAGCACAGGCGCGGCGGAATTTGCCTATTTCGACGCGGTGATCGCCGATGCCGCCCGCCGTTTCCCGATGGATCATCGCCGCATCATCGCCGCAGGGTTTTCCGCAGGGGGCATGATGGTCTGGAACCTTGCCTGTTCGCATCCGGCCAATTTCGCCGGGTTCATTCCGGTTTCCGGCACTTTCTGGCTCAAACCGCCCGACACCTGCGTGCCGCCCGCCACCAGCATTGTGCATATTCATGGCGATGCGGATAAGACTGTGCCGCTGGCGGGCCGTGCAATTGGCCAAACCACACAGGGCAAGGTCGCAGAGGCGCTGTCGATGTATCAGAACTTTGGTCATTTTGGCCCCGAGACACCGCGCAACAGCGGCGGCCTGCGCTGCCAGAACCGCAGCAACCCTGCCGGTGAAATCCTGGAGTTCTGTTTGTTCTCCGGCGGCCACAGCCTGCGCACCGAATACCTGCGCTATGGCATTGAACGGCTTAAATCTGCAGGGCAGTTTTAAAGCGGCTTTAGGGCAGAAACATCCGGGCAAAGGCCTTTTCACCCTTCGGGGTAAAGGCCACGACCCGCGTGCCTTCCACCCGTTTGGCCCAGCCCAAGACCTGCATCTGACTTAACAAAGCCCGCCCCACACTGCCCGCCAAATGGGTCTGGCGGGCGCTCCAATCCAGACAGGACCGGCACAGCGGGGTTTTACGGCGTCTGAGACCGGCCAGATCGACACCGAATTCCGTCAAAAAAACCTCGCCTGCCGCTGTCAGGGTCACTGTTTCCCCTGCTTCAAGGATCAGCCCCCGCGCCAGCAAGCCCTGATACAATGCGATGCCCTTGGCCCCCGCCAGATGGCTGTAACAAACCCGCGCCTCGCGCAATGCCGCGTCTTTCGGGCCGGTGCGGGTGCGCAGATGCCCGGCCCCTGCGGCCAGCCCCATCAGGGCCTCCAGCGCATGTGCCACCTCATCCCCGCCCAGGGTGAAATATTTGTGCCGCCCCGATTTGCGGCACGATATCATCCCGGCATCCTGCAACTTGGCCAAATGCGCGCTGGTGGTTTGCAGGGTCACGCCCGCCTCTCCGGCCAGTTCGGTGGCGGTCAGGGCCTTGCCGCTCATCAATGCCGTCAGGATATTGGCGCGGGCCGGATCACCGATCAGCGCTGCAATGCGGGATATGTCAGGGCCATGTTTCATACTTCGACCCTAGTCGAAGCATTACCGCCGATCAATCCGCTAAACCAGTCTCAGCAACAAAGGAAACCCCATGCTGACCTGTATCATCAAATACCAGATCGACCCGACCAAAAAAACCGCTTTTGAACAATACGCCCGCAACTGGGGCCGGGCGATCCCGCGCTGTGGTGCCGATCTGATCGGCTATTACGCCCCGCACGAGGGATCCAGCACCTTGGCCTATGGCATTTACAACATTCCCAGCCTCGCCGCCTATGAGGCCTATCGCGCGCGCCTGAATGATGATCCATTGGGACGCGAAAACTATGCTTTTGCGCAAGCGGAAAAATTCCTGTTGCGCGAAGACCGTACCTTTCTCAAGCTGGTCTCGACCCCAGAAGGAGCCCCCGAATGATTGCCGTTATTTTTGAAGTCCTGCCCGACCCCGACCGCCGCGATGAATATCTGGACATTGCCGCCGAAATGAAACCGCTGGTCGATCAGGTGGACGGGTTCATCTCGGTTGAGCGGTTCCAGAGCCTCAGCAACCCTGACAAATTGCTGTCACTGTCGTTCTTTCGCGATGAACAGGCCGTTCAGGACTGGCGCAAACTGGCCACCCACCGCAAGGCGCAGGCGCGTGGGCGCGGCGGAATTTTCAGCGATTATCACCTGCGCATTGCCCATGTGATCCGTGATTACGGGCTGAACGAACGCGATCAAGCCCCCGATGACAGCCGCGCCAGCCACGGCTGATCCGGCAAACACCTGATCTGGCAAAAATATTGCCCAAGGCGGCTGTTTCACGCTAAAGCAGTGCGGTTCATACCCAAAAAGGAGCCGCCGCCATGGGCAAGATTTTTGTCACCGATCGTGAATTGCGCTTTGGCGATTGCGATATTTCCGGCACCGCCTATTTCCCGTCCTATCTGAACCTGCTCAATGGCGTGAACGAAGAATTCTGGGCGCATATCGGCTTTCCCTGGCATGAAATCATCTGGAAGGAACGCTGGGGCACGCCCACGGTGCATCTGACCTGCGATTTCTCGATCCCGTCGCTGTTTGGCGAAACCCTGACCTTTGATCTGCGGGTGGTAAAGGTGGGGCGGTCTTCTGTTACCGTCAAACACGAAATCAGCTGTGGGGCGGAAAAACGCTGGAACAGCACACAGGTGCTGGCGGCCAGCGATCTGGACAAACACACGTCAATCCCCTGGCCCGATGCAGTGCGTGAAAAACTGCTGGATTACCTGCAAAAAAGCGAAGCCGACTAAAGCGGCATCAAAGGGCGGGTGTTCACCACGGCACCGGCGGCCCCGCCCGGCCCCTGCCGTTGCCGGCAGTCTCGCCAGCATTGCCCGAGGATCAGCGTTTGATCATGGCCCGTGACCAGACAGCTGCGCGTCTTTCCCACACCGCTTTATTTGGCAGAATAAACGCCTGAAAAGCGCCTGCCAAAGGCAGCACAACAAAGATCAATCACCCCCTTCCCATTTGAAAATGCAGCGGTATAAATACCCCCATGACACACGCCGCCCATATCACGACCCTGCCACGCTTCGGCGCGGCCGTGCTGCGTGCAAACCTGCTGCTGCTAATCCGCCTCTGAGCGTGCCATCCCGGCGCGCCCGCTCAGAGGGATGTGTCGCGCGCCAAGGATTACACAGCAGACAAGAAAGATTTCAGACATGACAAATACATCCGAACAAGACCGCGTCTTGATTTTTGACACCACCCTGCGCGACGGCGAGCAATCTCCCGGCGCCACGATGACCCACGCCGAAAAGATCGAAATCGCCGGGCTTCTGGACGAAATGGGCGTCGATATCATCGAAGCCGGCTTTCCCATCGCCTCCGAAGGCGATTTCAACGCGGTCAGCGAAATTGCCCGCCTGTCAAAAAACAGCGTGATCTGTGGCTTGGCCCGTGCGCAAATCGGCGACATCGACCGCTGCTGGGAGGCCGTGAAACACGCGCCACAGCCACGCATCCACACGTTTATCGGCACCTCGCCCCTGCACCGCGCGATTCCGAACCTGACAATGGACGAAATGGCCGAGCGCATCCATGACACGGTAACCCATGCCCGCAATCTGTGTGACAATGTGCAATGGTCCCCGATGGATGCCACGCGCACCGAACTGGATTACCTTTATCGTGTGGTCGACATCGCCATCAAAGCCGGTGCCACCACCATCAACATCCCCGATACGGTCGGCTATACCGCGCCGCGCGAAAGCGCCGATCTGATCAGAAAACTGCTTGAAAATGTGCCCGGCGCGGATGAAATCATCTTTGCCACCCATTGCCATAACGACCTTGGCATGGCGACCGCCAACAGCCTTGCAGCGGTTGAAGCAGGCGCGCGCCAGATCGAATGCACAATCAACGGTCTTGGCGAACGGGCGGGCAATACGGCGCTGGAGGAAGTGGTGATGGCGCTGAAAGTGCGCAATGACATCATGCCGTTCCAGACCGGTGTGGACAGCACCAAGATCATGAACATCTCGCGCCGCGTCGCGGCGGTGTCGGGATTTGCCGTGCAGTTCAACAAGGCGATTGTCGGCAAAAACGCCTTTGCCCATGAAAGCGGCATCCATCAGGATGGCATGCTCAAAAACGCTGAAACCTTTGAAATCATGCGTCCCGAAGACGTAGGCCTGACCGAAACCAACATCGTGATGGGCAAACATTCGGGCCGTGCGGCGCTGCGTTCCAAACTTGAAAACCTCGGATTTGAACTGGGCGATAACCAGCTCAAGGATGTGTTTGTCCGGTTCAAGGAATTGGCGGATCGCAAAAAGGAAGTCTATGACGATGACCTGATTGCGCTGATGCGCACCGCGACCGACAGCGAGGCGGACCAGATCAAACTGACCTCCATGCATGTGGTCTGTGGCACCGAAGGGCCAAATCAGGCGCGGATGGTGCTGGATGTGAACGGCACGGAATTATCCACCGAACAGACCGGCGATGGCCCCGTGGATGCGGCGTTCAACTGCGTCAAAGCCCTGGTGCCCAATGATGCGCGGTTGCAGTTGTATCAGGTCCATGCCGTGACCGAAGGCACCGATGCACAGGCAACGGTTTCGGTGCGCATGGAAGAAGACGGGCGCATTGTCACCGGCCAATCGGCGGATACCGATACGGTGGTGGCCTCGGTGCGGGCCTATATTCACGCGCTCAACCGTCTGTTGGTGCGCCGCGAAAAAGGCGGCACCGACAAACGCGAGATCAATTACAAAGACGTGGGTTGATCGGGGTGGGTTGATCGGATCGGGGTGGGCAAAACCCACCCCCTGTTCGGATAAATCCACCACCTTTGCCCGGAGACTTCCCCGGTAGGTCGGACAATATTGTCCGACCTACCGATAGGGATTGCGCGCGCCACGATCCATGCTCAATGATCGTTGCGTGCGTTCCACAATCATCACCGCCGCATCGGCCAGATGTTCGCGCTCGATCGCATGGGCGCCGCGCGCCACCCGCAGCTTATGCGCCTCCAGCATCACCTCGGCATGGCTGATCCCGCGCGGCGGAATAAACGCATAACAGGCCAGTTCAACCAACAGGCCCAGCGGGTCTTTGAAATAGATCGAATGCATAAATCCGCGGTCCTTGACCCCGGAATGGCCGATGCCGCGGTCCTCCAGCCGTTCAATCGCCTGATCGAACATGGCGCGGTCCACCTCAAAGGCGATGTGATGCACACAGCCCGGATCGGTTGGCGTGCGTTTATGAACAGGTTTGCGGGCCTCATTGGTGAAAATCGTGATCAACCGCCCGTCACCGGGATCAAAGTAAAGATGCCCCTCGTCGGGATTGTCCAGATTGGGCTGGTCAAAGATAAACGGCATCCCCAGAACCCCCTCCCAAAAGTCGATGCTGCTGGCCCGGTCCGCACCGGTCAGGGTGATGTGATGCACCCCGAGGCTTTGGATTTTCTTCATGAATCACCCTCCGTTCTGATCTGATTTTCAGTCAATATAGAGTACAAGCGACAAGATGCCGAATGTCTTGCTCAACCCCCTTTAATCCAACCCTTTGCAGGCCTATAAGAACCCCTAGCCTGCCACTTTTGGTGGTGCGGGCCTCATTGATTAAGCAAGGCGAATTACCTCATGAGTATCTTTGGAAACCTCCGTGGCCTGTTTTCATCCGATATGGCGATTGATCTGGGCACCGCAAACACGCTGGTCTACGTCAAAGGCCGGGGGATCGTCCTGTCAGAACCATCCGTTGTCGCCTATCACATCAAAGACGGCGTGAAAAAAGTGCTGGCTGTGGGCGAAGATGCAAAACTGATGCTGGGCCGCACCCCCGGCTCCATCGAAGCGATTCGCCCGATGCGCGAGGGCGTGATTGCCGATTTCGACACCGCCGAAGAAATGATCAAACATTTCATCCGCAAGGTCCACAAACGCTCGACCTTCTCAAAGCCCAAAATCATTGTCTGTGTGCCCCATGGCGCGACCCCAGTTGAAAAACGCGCAATCCGCCAGTCGGTGTTGTCCGCAGGTGCGCGCCGCGCCGGCCTGATTGCCGAACCGATTGCAGCGGCCATCGGTGCGGGCATGCCGATCACCGATCCAACCGGCAACATGGTTGTCGATATCGGCGGCGGCACCACCGAAGTGGCCGTACTGTCACTGGGGGATATTGTTTACGCCCGTTCGGTGCGCGTCGGTGGCGACCGCATGGATGAGGCGATCATCAGCTACCTGCGCCGCCAGCAAAACCTGCTGGTCGGGGAAACCACAGCCGAACGGATCAAGACCTCGATCGGCACCGCACGGATGCCCGATGACGGGCGCGGCACCTCGATGCAAATTCGCGGGCGTGACCTGTTGAACGGTGTGCCCAAAGAAATCGAAGTCACACAGGCCCAGATTGCCGAAGCCCTGGCCGAACCCGTGCAACAGATCTGCGAGGCGGTGATGACCGCGCTGGAAACCACCCCGCCCGATCTGGCCGCAGATATTGTTGATCGCGGGGTGATGCTGACCGGGGGCGGCGCCTTGCTGGGGGATCTTGATCTGGCCCTGCGCGAACAGACCGGCCTCGCGGTTTCGATTGCCGATGAATCCCTGAATTGTGTGGCCCTTGGCACCGGAAAGGCGCTTGAGTATGAAAAACTGCTGCGCCACGCCATCGACTACGACAGCTGATCACGGCTAAAGTAACGCAACCCGAAACACCGGTCAGGAGCATGCACCCCCATGGCCAAAGACCGATCCCAGTCCAGTGATTACACCGGCCCGCTGCGCCGGTTGCTGCTGGTTGTGCTGGTGCTGGTGCTGGCGGCAGTATTCCTGTTGTGGCGCATCGACAGCCCGCGCGTCGAACGCTTTCGCGCCCAGATCACCGACCGGCTGGTGCCGAATATGGAATGGGCGATGGTGCCGGTTACGGGCACGATCAACCTGCTGCGGGATTTTCAAAGCTATCAACGGCTGACCGAACAGAACCTCGAACTGCGCAGCGAATTGCGCCAGATGCAGGCATGGAAAGAAGCGGCGCTGCAACTGGAACAGGAAAATGCACGGCTGCTGGACCTCAACAATGTCCGCCTTGATCCAAGGCTGACCTTTATCACCGGCGTGGTGATGGCAGATTCCGGTTCGCCTTTCCGCCAGTCTGTCTTGCTGAATGTCGGCGCGCGCGACGGGCTGGTGGATGGCTGGGCCACGATGGACGGGATCGGGCTGGTCGGGCGGATTTCCGGCGTCGCGAAAAACACCGCGCGGGTGATCCTGCTGACCGATACCTCAAGCCACATCCCCGCGATCATCCAGCCCTCGGGCCAGCGGGCCATTGTGGCAGGTGACAACAGCGCCGCCCCTCCGGTGGATTTTCTGGAAAGCCCCGATCTGGTCCGCCCCGGTGATCGCGTGATCAGCTCGGGCGATGGCGGGGTGTTTCCTGCCGGATTGCTGATTGGTCAGGTTGCGGCCGATCCGGGCGGACGGTTGCGGGTGCGGCTGGCCGCGGATTACGAGCGCCTCGAATATCTGCGGGTGCTGCGCCATCACGGCAATGAAAAAGTATCCGACACCGCCCATGTCATCACCCCGGACGGACCCCTGCCCGCCACAGACCCGACATCCCCTGATGTAAAACCATGAACGACCAGTCCCAAACCCGATTATGGCTGATGCGGGCGGCGTTTGTGCTGCTGGCGCTGTTGATCCTGTTTTTCCATCTGTTGCCGCTGGACACCACACCCAGCCGTTGGGCAGGGCCGGATCTGGTGCTGGGATTTGCCTGTGCATGGGCGCTGCGCCGCCCTGAATATGTGCCTGCTTTGGCGCTGGCCCTGGTGTTTTTGCTGTCTGATATGTTGTTGCAGCGCCCGCCCGGCCTTTGGGCTTTGCTGGCGCTGGTGGGCTGTGAGAACCTCAAGGGGCGCGGGCGCGGATTGCGCGATGCCAGTTTTCCGGTGGAATGGCTGACCGTGGGGGTTGTGATGATTGTCATCATGGCGGCAAACCGCCTGTTTCTGGCCTTGGCGCTGGTGGATTTGCCGCGCTGGCCGCTGACCCTTTCCGAACTGGGCATGACCCTGCTATTCTATCCGCTGATCGTGGCAATCACCCATTGGGTGATGCGGGTGCGCAAAACCGCGCCGGGTGAACTGGATGCCCATGGGCAACGGGTCTAAGACAGGAAAACACGCATGAGACGCAACCGCGCCGAAAATGACGCCAGCCATGGCAAACTGACCCGCCGCGCCGCGTTGCTGGGCGGCGCGCAATTGCTGTTCATGGGCGGCTTGGGCGCAAGAATGCATTATCTGCAGGTGGATCAGGCCGATCAGTTCCGCCTGCTGGCCGAAGAAAACCGCATCAACATCCGCCTGATCCCCCCTGCGCGCGGCGAAATTTTTGACCGCAACGGGGTGCGGCTGGCACAGAACGTCCCGTCCTACCGGATTGTCATCGTGCGCGAAGACGCAGGGGATGTGGAACAGGTGCTTGAGCGTCTGTCACGGGTCATCACCATTGATCCCGACGTGCGCGACAGGGTGCTGGCCGAAATCAAACGCTCGGCGCCGTTCCTGCCGGTGACCATCGTTGATGATGTCAGCTGGGATGATGTCAGCAAGGTCAGCGTCAATGCTCCGGCCCTGCCCGGCATCACCCCCGAGGTCGGCCTGACACGGGTCTATCCGCGCGGATCGCATTTCGCCCATGTGGTGGGCCGTGTCGGCCGCGTCAGCCAGGCCGACCTTGATGCATTGGAAGACCCCGATCAGGTGCTGCGCATTCCGCGCTTCCAGATCGGCAAAATCAACGTCGAAGCCCGTGTCGAAGACCTGTTGCGCGGCAGTGCCGGCACCAAACAGGTCGAGGTCAATGCCACCGGACGGGTGATGCGTGAACTGGCGCGGCGCGAAGGCCAGTCGGGCGCGGATTTGCAGCTGACCATTGACGCGCAATTGCAAGGTTATGTGCAGGCACGGCTTGGCGAAAACTCAGCCGCCGTGGTGATCATTGATTGCGAAACCGGCGATCTGGTCGCAAATGCCTCTGCCCCCAGCTATGATCCGAACCTGTTTATCGGCGGTATTTCCTCGGCGGATTACAACCCGCTGTTGCAATCGCAATACCGCCCGCTGGTCAATAAAACCGTACAAGGCAGCTATCCCCCCGGATCAACCTTCAAAATGGTTGTTGCGATGGCCGCCCTCGAAGAAGGTCTGATCGGCCCCGATGACACCGCCTATTGCCCCGGCTATCTGGAAGTCGCCGACCGCAGGTTCCACTGCTGGAAACGTGCGGGCCACGGCTGGGTTGATCTGGACAATTCGCTCAAGCAATCCTGTGACGTTTATTATTACGATCTGGCGCTCAAGGTCGGGATCGAAAAAATCAGCGCGATGGCCAACCGCTTTGGTATGGGGTTCAAACATGATCTGCCGCTGTCTTCGGTCTCATCCGGGCTGACCCCGACCAAAGACTGGAAACGCAGCGCACGCGGGGCGGATTGGGTGATCGGGGATACGGTCAACGCCTCTATCGGACAGGGCTTTACGCTGGCCTCGCCCCTGCAACTGGCGGTGATGACTGCCCGCATCGCCACGGGCCGCGAAGTGACACCGCGCCTGATCAAATCCATTGACGGTGTCGAACAGCCGCTGGGCGGCGGCGCGTCACTGGGCATGAACGAAAACAACCTGAGCAAAATGCGCCGCGCCATGTATGATGTCGTCAATGACCGGCGCGGCACCTCGTATCGCTCGCGCATCATCGCCGATGGCATGCGCATGGCAGGAAAAACCGGCACCAGTCAGGTGCGCAACATCACCGCTGCCGAACGCGCCCGCGGTGTTACCCGCAACGAAGACCTGCCCTGGAACCGCCGCGATCACGCCCTGTTTGTCTGTTTCGCCCCCTTTGACAAACCGCGCTATGCGGCCTCGGTGCTGGTGGAACATGGCGGTGGGGGCTCCGCCGCTGCGGCGCCGATTGCACGGGATGTAATGTTGCAGGCACTGGCAGGCGGGGAACCGCCCCTTGAGGCCTATCCCACAGGGGATCGCGAACGCATCCGCCTCCAGCAACAACAGCTGCGCGAGGTCCAGCCCCAAGCCAATATCGACGGCAAGGATCAGGCATGAGCTATCTTGAACATTCCGTCAAATCCGTCCCCACCGGGCTGCGCAAGGTGTTGTTCCTGAACTGGGCTTTGGCGTTGCTGTTGGCCTCGGTCTGTGGCATCGGGTTTTTGATGCTCTATTCCGTGGCCGGCGGATCTTTTTCACCCTGGGCCGAACCCCAGATCAAACGCTTTGCGCTGGGGCTGGTGGTCATGTTCGGGGTTGCCTTTGTGCCGATCTGGCTGTGGCGCAACCTGTCCGGCCTTGCCTATGGGGTGTCGCTGTTCTTGCTGTTTGCCGTGGCCTTGTTTGGCGAATCGCGCAAAGGCTCGCAGCGCTGGATTGATCTGGGTTTCATGGATCTACAGCCCTCGGAATTGATGAAAATCACGTTGGTGATGTTTCTCGCGGCCTATTATGACTGGTTGCCCGCGAAAAAAGTCTCGCGCCCGTTCTGGGTGTTGCTGCCGCTGCTGATCATCTGTGTGCCCACGGCGCTGGTGCTCAAGCAACCCGATCTTGGCACCTCGATCCTGTTGTTGACAGCAGGGGGCGGGCTGATGTTTCTGGCAGGTGTGCATTGGGCCTATTTCGCCGCGGTGATTGCCTCTGGCGTGGGATTGGTCACAGCGGTGTTTCAATCGCGTGGCACCCCCTGGCAATTGCTGAACGATTATCAATACCGGCGCATTGATACCTTTCTTGATCCCTCGGCCGATCCGCTGGGGGCGGGCTATCACATCACCCAATCCAAAATCGCCTTGGGATCTGGCGGCTGGACCGGGCGCGGCTATATGCAGGGCACCCAGTCGCGGCTGAATTTCCTGCCCGAAAAACACACCGATTTCATTTTCACCACCCTGGCCGAGGAATTCGGCTTTGTTGGCGGGGTGTCCCTGCTCAGCCTTTATGCGCTGATCATCATCTTTTGCATCGCCACCGCACTGGTCAACAAAGACCGGTTTTCATCCCTGCTCACACTGGGTATCGCGTTGAATTTCTTTTTGTTCTTTGCGGTAAACATGTCCATGGTGATGGGGCTGGCCCCCGTGGTTGGTGTGCCCCTGCCCCTGGTCAGCTATGGCGGCTCAGCGATGCTGGTGCTGCTGTTGGCCTTTGGGTTGGTGCAATCTGCACATGTTCACAGACCGAGGTAATCCATGAGTGTCAATATCCTGTTCGCAGCGCGCCCCGAGCGTTGGGAAACCTATGAAACCCCGCTGAAAACCGCATTGGACAAGGCAGGCATCCGCGCCCGTCTGGCCCCCGATCTACCTGCCGGGGACGTGGATTATATTGTCTATGCCCCGAACAGCGATCTGCAGGATTTCGCCCCCTATACCCGCGCCAAAGCGGTGCTGAACCTCTGGGCGGGTGTTGAAAATGTGGTGGGCAATGACACCCTGAAAATCCCGCTGGCGCGGATGGTTGATCCGGGGCTGACCAAGGGCATGGTGGAATGGGTCACGGGCCATGTGATGCGCTATCACCTGGGCATTGACACCGATATCCTGCGCAGCGATCAGGATTGGCAGCCGCGCACCCCGCCACTTGCGCAGGAACGCTCCGTGGTGATCCTTGGCCTTGGCGCCTTGGGCCAGGCGGTGGCACAAACCTTGCTGGGGCTTGGATTTATCGTGTCCGGCTGGTCACGCAGCCCCAAGGACATCGACGGTGTCACCTGTCATCATGGCGACAGCGGGCTTGATGCCGCATTGGCACGGGCCGAGATTGCGGTGCTGCTGCTGCCCGACACCCCCGCCACCGAAAACACCCTTAATGCGCGCAGTCTGGCGCTGATGCCGCGTGGCGCTTTTGTCATCAACCCCGGTCGGGGGCCGTTGATTGACGATTCTGCGCTGCTGGCTGCACTGGATACAGGGCAGATCGCCCATGCCACGCTGGATGTATTTCGCACCGAACCCCTGCCGCAGGATGATCCCTATTGGGCACATCCACAGGTGACGGTCACGCCGCATCTTGCCGCGGAAACCCGTGCGCTTACCGCCTCGGAAGCGGTTGTTGAAAACATCCGCCGTGGCGAAGCCGGAGAGCCGTTTCTCAATCTGGTGGACCGAAACCTCGGGTACTGAAACCCGCAAAGGGACCATCCTTGGATGGTCCCTGTTGCTTTACGCTGCCAGTCCGCGCCCTTTCAACAGGGCTTCAACCCCCGGCAACCGCCCACGGAAGGCCACATATAATTCCGCCGCGTCCTGACTGCCGCCCCTCGATAGAATATGCTGTTCCAAGGCCGCCGCACGTTCGGGATCAAAGGCGCTGCCGGCCTCCTCAAAGGCCTCAAACGCATCGGCATCCATCACTTCGGACCACATATAGCTGTAATAGCCGCTGGAATACCCGTCCCCCGAAAACACATGGGCAAACTGGGGCGTGGCATGGCGCATACGGATCGCCGCGGGCATGCCCAATGTCTCAAGAACCTCGGCCTGTTTCGCCATCGGATCCGCCATTGCCGCGCCATCATGGAATGCCAGATCAACCAAGGCCGAGGCGACATATTCAACCGTCTGGAACCCCATATCAAAGGTCGCAGCGCCCAGAACCTTTTGCAGCAATTCAGGCGGCATCGCCGCGCCGGTTTTGGCATGGGTGGCAAATTCACCCAAGACCTCAGGCACCTCCAGCCAATGTTCATACAGCTGGCTGGGCAGTTCGACGAAATCACGCGCCACCGAGGTGCCGCTGACGCTTTCATAGGTCACATCCGACAACATCTGGTGCAGCGCATGACCAAATTCGTGAAACAGGGTCCGCGCATCGTCATACGACAACAGCGCCGGATCGGATTTGGCAAAGTTGCAGACATTCATCACCACGGGGCTTTGCACTTTGGGAAATTTCGCCTGTGCACGCATCGCAGAACACCACGCGCCGGATCGCTTTGACCCGCGTGCAAAATAATCCCCGATAAACACCGCCACATGTTCGCCCTTGCGGGTCACCTCCCATGCGCGGCAATCCGGATGGTAAAGCGGCACATCAAGCGGCGCAAACTGCAACCCGAACAGACGGGTGGCACAGGAAAATGCCGCGTCGATCATCCGGTCCAGCTGGAAATACGGTTTCAACGCGGCCTCATCCAGATCATGTTCAACTGCGCGGCGCTTTTGCGCATAATAACGCCAGTCCCACGGGGCAAGATCCGCATTCACGCCATCCGCGTGCATCATCGCGGTCAAAACTTCGGCATCGGCATTGGCCTGTCGTTTGGCGGGTTCCCAAACCGCCATCAACAGGCTGCGCACCGCTTCTGGCGTCTTGGCCATTTCGGTTTCCAGCTTGTAGGCGGCAAAAGTGTCATAGCCCAACAGATTGGCGCGTTCCTCGCGCAGCGCCAGCGTTTCGGCGGCAATCAAGCGGTTGTCGGTATCGCCACCATTGGCGCCGCGGGCCTCCCATGCGCGAAAGGCGATCTCGCGCAGGTCACGGCGTGGCGAAAATTGCAAAAACGGCACGATCAGCGACCGCGACAGGGTCACAACCGGCCCGTCTGCGCCTTTTTCTCCCCCCGCCGCACGGGCCGCATCAACGACAAAATCGGGCAGGCCGATCAGGTCTTCCTCGGCCAATGCCATACACCAGCTGCGTTCATCGGCCAGCAAATTCTGGGTGAACCGGGTGCCCAGCACCGCCAACCGCGCCTTGATTTCTTTCATGCGGGTTTCCTCGGCCCCCTGCAGCGCCGCCCCCGCCCGCACAAAACCACGATGCGTCAACATCAGCACCCTTGCCTGTTCCGCGCCCAGCGTCAGTTTTTCCCGCGCATCCCAAAGCGCCGCAACCCGCGCAAACAAGGCCTTATTGCCGGAAATCTCGGAAAAATGCGCCGCCAACAGTGGTGAAAAGTTGCGCTGCAATTCTTCGCGTGCCGGATTGCTATCGGCCCCTGCCACGGTGAAAAAAGCGCCCAACACCTTGTCCAGCGCCCCGCCAGCAGCTTCCAGCGCCTCCACCGTATTGGCGAAATCCGGCGTCGCGGGGTTGGCGGCTATCGCGTCAACCTCGGCGCGGTGTTCGGCCAGCGCCGCGTCCAGCGCGGGGGCAAAATCCCCGTCGGAAATGATGTCAAACGGCGCAAGGCCAAAAGCCCCGTCCCAATCTTGCAATAGCGGGTTGTTCATGCGGATCTCCTTTGCGCTCAAGCTAAGGCGCAGACCCGCAGGTTACAATCGGTGCAGGGCATCAGGCAGGCTGAAATCTGCGATCGCGCCGGGGCGGATGGGTTTTGTGGCGGGTAGGTTCTGTGCGATCAGGCGCGTGCCAAGCCAGGCCCCCTCACCCAGCCCTGCCTATATCTTGACCGCCGCACTGCCACAGGTCTGGCAATCTTCGCGCCGCGCCAGTCTGATGCTGCGGTTTTCGCCAAACAGCGCATCATAGATCACCATCTGACCACGTGCGGGCGTGCCCGCGCCGGTGATCAGTTTAACCGCCTCCACCGCCATCATCGCGCCGATCACCCCCGGCAAGGGGCCGATCACCCCCGCCTCGGCACAGCTGGGCGCGAGATGCGGCGCCGGCGCTTGGGGGAAAATACATTGATAACAGGGCGCGCCCATCGCCGGATCAAAGACGCTCAACTGGCCTTCCCATTGGCTTAATGCACCGGAAATCAGCGGGGTCTTTTCAGCGACACAAATCCGGTTCACCAGATAGCGGGTTTCGAAATTATCAGTGCCATCCAGCACCAGATCATATTCGGCAAACAAGCCGGGCGCGATGTCATCGGTCAATCGTCGGTGATAGGGGCGCACCGTGACAAAGGGGTTTTGCGCCTGCATTTCGGCCTGGGCGGAAAACACTTTCGGGGTGCCGATTGCGGCGTCCTTGTGAATGACCTGCCGTTGCAGATTGGCATTTTCGACCAGATCATCGTCAATCACCCCGATGGTGCCCACCCCTGCCGCGGCCAGATATTGCAGGGCAGGTGCCCCAAGCCCGCCTGCACCGATCACCAGAACCTTGGCGTTTTTCAATGCCTTCTGCCCTGCCCCGCCAATTTCGCGCAACACGATGTGACGGGCATAGCGGTTCAATTCGGTGTCGCTAAAGCTGCGTGATGGCGTGACCTCGGGCTGGGGTGTTTGCACGGGGGTGGCGCGCGCACGCAGATGCCGCAGAATGGCACGATAGCCCAGCACCAGCAGGGCACAGCCCGCCAAAATCAGCCAAAGCGCCGCAGACCCGCCGGTGATCACGCGCAGATGATGCCCCTCGGGGAAACCCAGCTGAATGCCCAGCACCGCCACAAACAACAGCGCCAGCAGAATCTGGCGCATGGCCTTTGGCACCTCCAGAAACCCGCCGCCAAACCAGATCAGCGCGGCCAACAATACCACCAGCAGCATCAGTTCACCCCTGTCGAGCCAAAACCGCCGCTGCCCCGCCCTGTCTCATCCAGATCAACGGCCAGCGTGAACCCTGCCTGCACCACCGGCGCAATCACCATCTGTGCAATCCGCATGCCATGTGTCACCTCAAAATCTTCCGCCCCCGCGTTCAGCAAGATCACCCCCAACACACCGCGATAATCGCTGTCAATGGTGCCGGGGCTGTTGGGCAGGGTGATCCCGTGTTTCAGCGCCAGCCCCGATCGTGGCCGGACCTGCACTTCAAAGCCTTGCGGAATTTCCATTTGCAATCCGGTTGAAATCAACGCCCGCCCCAAAGGCGGCAAAATCACCGGACCCGCAGGCAGATTGGCCCTGAGATCGGCCCCCGCCGCGCCCGTGGTTGCATAGGACGGCAAGCCCAGCGTTTGATCCGCACCCTCAGCCCAGACAAATTTAATCGTAATCACCCAATGCCCCCTGACCTGCGCTTAACCGGAAATCGCATCCGCAATCCGCGCCGCCAGCTTGCGGGCAACGGCGTCTTTGGCCATGCGCGGCCAGCTTTCCGCCCCTGCCTGCGAAATCAACGTCACCGCGTTTTCACTGCCGCCCATGATGCCGGTTGCGGGGGATACATCATTGGCGACAATCCAGTCACAGCCCTTGCGCAGGCGTTTGGCGGTGGCATGTTCGATCACGTCATTGGTTTCCGCCGCAAACCCCACCATCAAGGGCGGGCGGCCTGTCGACAATTGGCTGATGGTTTTCAAAATGTCGGGATTTTCGGCAAAGCCCAACACCGGCAGCCCGTCTTTGGATTTCTTCAACTTGCGCGCGCTGGCGCCTTCGACACGCCAATCCGCAACCGCAGCAGCAAAGACCCCCGCGTCCACCGGCAGGGCGTCCTGCACCGCGTGCAACATCTCTTGGGCGGTCTGCACCTTGACCACCTTCACCCCTGCCGGCGGCGGCACATCCGCCGGACCGGTGACAAAGATCACCTCAGCGCCCAGCGCCGCCAAGGCCCGCCCGATGGCACTGCCCTGCGCACCGGAGGACCGGTTGGCAATATAGCGCACCGGATCAATCGGTTCATGGGTCGGGCCGGATGTCACCAGAATGCGCTTGCCCTTGAGCGGCCCGTCGCCCAGCTGCGCTTCAATCGCGGCGACAATTTCCAGAGGTTCCGCCATCCGCCCCGGCCCGTATTCACCACAGGCCATATCGCCTTCATTCGGGCCGACCACACCAATGCCATCGGCCTTCAACGTGGCAAGGTTGCGCTGGGTGGCGGCGTGATCCCACATCCGCACATTCATCGCCGGGGCCATCAAAACCGGCGTATCCGTGGCCAACAGCAAAGTTGACGCCAGATCATTGGCATGGCCCTGCGCCATCTTGGCCATCAAATCCGCCGTGGCAGGGGCGACCACCACCAGATCGGCAACACGCGACAATTGAATATGGCCCATTTCGGCCTCATCGCCCAAATCGAACAGATCGCGAAACACTTTGTGCCCCGCCAGAGCAGAGACCGACAACGGGGTGACAAATTCCTCGCCGGCGCGGGTCAACACCGGGGTCACATCGGCGCCGCGTTCGCGCAAGCGCCGGATCAGATCAAGCGATTTGAAGGCGGCAATGCCCCCCCCGACGATCAGCAGAATATGTTTGCCTGCCAGCATGATGCGTCCTTTCCTGACCCGTTTGAGACAGGACCATAAGGCTCAGGGCGGCAATCTGCCAGCCCCAGTAAGGCGACAGGATCAATTCAGAAAATACCTGATCTCCTGGCTTTGCCCCTCAAGGGATTTGCGCATCTTGCCAAAGGCCGCCGCCTCAAGCTGGCGCACCCGTTCCTTGGACAGGCTCAATTCATCCCCGAGGCTTTCCAGGGTGCGCGGTTTGTCGCGCAATTTGCGTTCGCGCAGGATGAATTGTTCGCGGTCGGTCAAATCGTCCATCGCCACCAGCAACCATTGGCGCAATTGCGCGGTGTCATGTTGATCGGCAACCGTTTCGGCGGCTTGGGCGCTGTCATCAACCAATGTGTCGATCCATTCGCGGCCTTCGTCCTCGCTGGATTGGGTGGCATTGAGCGAAAAGTCAGATCCCGACAACCGCCCTTCCATCATTTCAACATCATGCAAGGGCACGCCAATCTCGGTCGAGATCATCTGCCGCATCTGGTGACGGTCCAGGGTTTCGCCCTGCGCGGATGCCACCCGTTCCAGCCGCGCCTGCACGCGGCGCATGTTGAAAAACAATGATTTCTGCGAGGACGTCGATCCGGTGCGCACCATCGACCAATTGCGCATCACATGGTCCTGAATGCTGGCCTTGATCCACCAGATTGCATAGGTCGAAAACCGCACACCGCGATCTGGGTCGAATTTATCAGCCGCTTTCATCAATCCCAAACCCGCTTCCTGGATCAAATCGTTCATCGGCGCGCCATAGCGTTTGAATTTGCCCGCCATTGAAATCGCCAGCCGCATATAGGCCGTGATCAACCGGTGCAGCGCCGCCTCGTCCCGGTGATCGCGCCAGGCATAAGCCAGCTGCAGCTCGGTTTCCGCATCCAGAAGCTCGGCTTTCATGGCGGTTCGCGTCAGGGAAAATTCCTGTGCCGATTGCAATGTCATTGATCCAACTCCCCTAAAACAATGGTCCACCTTGTGGTTTACCTTTGAGAAAGATACGCATGAGCACCGGGTTTGGTTCATTTCTAGGTAGAAAAAATGTTGCCACAATCGTCTTTCGTGCTAGGCGGCGCGGCCTCGGGCAAATCCGTCTGGGCCGAGGATTTTCTGAAAAGCGACGCCCGCCCAATGGTTTATCTGGCCACGGGGCAAATCTTTGATGTCGAAACCGCCGCCAAAGTGAAAATTCACCAAAATCGACGCGATTCCCGCTGGACCACGCGCGAAGCGCCATTGGATCTGGGGCCAGCCTTGGCCGGTCTTGGCGCCGATCAGACCGTGCTGATCGACTGCGCCACCATGTGGCTCAGCAATCAGATGATGGCCCGGCACGATCTGGCACAGGCACAGGTGGTCTTGCTGGATCAATTGGCGCAATGCGCCGCCCCTTGGGTCATCGTATCCAATGAAGTGGGCCAAGGCATCGTGCCGGAAAACCCGCTGGCCCGACAATTCCGCGAGGCACAGGGGCGGCTGAACATTGCCTTGGCCGCACAGGCCGATTTGGTGGTGCAGGTGACGGTGGGCCTGCCGCAGGTCTTGAAAGGGCAATTGCCATGACAATCTGGCATTGGGTGCGCCACGGCCCGACCCATGAAAAAACCTTTGTTGGCTGGCGCGATGTGCCTGCCGATCTGTCTGATACAGCCCAGATTGCCCGCCTGAGCGCACATCTGCCTGCCCCTGCGTTGCTGATTTCATCCGACCTCAGCCGCGCCAGCGCCACGGCGGATGTGCTGCACCACCCGGACCGCATGCGCCTGCCACAGGCTTTTGATCTGCGTGAATTGGATTTTGGCCGCTGGGACGGGATGCATTTTGCCGATGTGGCAGCCCGGGATCCCGATCTGTCGCGCGCCTATTGGGAAACCCCCGGTGATGTCATCGCCCCCGACGGGGAAAGCTGGAACCAAGCGGCGGCGCGGGTGAACCGCATTGTCGATGCCATCAACTTGCGCCATCCCGATCAACATATCATCGCGGTGGCGCATTTCGGGGTGATCCTGACCCAGGTGCAGCGCGCCCTTGGTGTCGCGCCCGATGCCGCGATGGCCCATAAGATCGACAACCTGTCGGTGACCCGCCTATCCCATGACGCGGGTGTTTGGCAGGTCGGCCAGATCAATCATCTTCCGTGATGGGGCCCGCCACGGAACAGCGATTGCCAGATCAAAAAATCCGGCGTTAATCTGCACTTATGACATATGAGCTATACATCGGCGATCGCACCTTCTCCAGCTGGTCCTTGCGGGGCTGGCTGATGTTGGAAAAATTCAACCTGCCCTACCGCAGCCATCTGTTGGGCCTGTACAGCGGCACAATGGCACGGGAACTGGCCCCGCTGGCCCCTGCCACTTTGGTGCCGGTGCTGCGCTGCCCCGAGGGGACCATTGTCGGGGAAACCCTTGCCATGGCCGAAACGCTGGCGGAACGGCATCCCGATGCGGGCATGTGGCCCGAAGATGCCGCAGATCGCGCCACTGCGCGGTGGTTAAGTGCTGCGATGACAGCCGGGTTTGGCGCCCTGCGCGATGCCTGCCCGATGCAATTGCAGCATGTGAATGACGGGTTTGCCGTGTCGGATGCGGTGCGCAAAGACCTTGATCGCCTGGAACAGCTTTGGCGCCACGCCAGGGACACCCGCAAAGACGGCGGCCCCTGGCTTTTGGGGCGCTACAGTCTGGCGGATGTGTTTTACGCGCCAATCTGTGCGCGGATCATCGGATATGACCTGCCGGTCAGCGCCGAAACCCGCGCCTATTGCGATCTGACCATCAGCGACCCCGCCTTTAAGACATGGCGCGCCGAAGGTCAGAAAGTGACCTATGATCCCTTTCCCTATGACATGGGCGTGCCGGTCAAACCTTGGCCCGTCCCCGGATAAACCCCACCCATTGTCCCCGCGGGGACCGGAATTAACCATTCCTCAACACAGCTTGCCTACCCCTTAACCATAGCGGAAAGGGGTGAACATGGTTTCACGCGCCTATACTGTGGCGTTTCAAGGGGTTGAGGCCCGCATGGTCGAGGTCCAATGCGCCGTGACCGCAGGCCTGCCAGCCTTTTCCATCGTTGGCCTGCCCGACAAAACCGTGTCAGAAGCCCGTGATCGGGTGCGCACGGCCCTGACCTCGATGGCGATTGCCCTGCCTTCAAAACGCATCACCGTGAATCTCAGCCCCGCGGATCTGCCCAAGGAAGGCAGCCATTTTGACCTGCCCATTGCCTTGGCCCTGCTCGCGGCACTTGATATCCTGCCTGATGATGTGACCCAGAACATCGTTGCCCTTGGGGAATTGTCGCTGGACGGCACATTGGTGCCGGTGGTGGGGGCCTTGCCCGCCGCAATGGCCGCCGCCGAACAGAACCGCGGCCTGCTGTGCCCCGCCGGATCAGGGGCCGAAGCGGCCTGGGTGGGCAATGCACAGGTCATCGCGGCCCAGACATTGAGCGATGTGGTGCGCCATTACACCGGACAGACCCCGCTGGCCCCCGCCGAACCCGGCGAAGTGCCCGACCTGCCGCAGGGGCGTGATCTGGCCGATGTCAAAGGACAGGAACGCGCCAAACGCGCCTTGGAAATCGCTGCTGCGGGGCGGCATCACTTGATGTTTGTCGGCACACCGGGATCGGGCAAAAGCATGCTGGCAGCGCGCCTGCCCTCGATCCTGCCACCGCTGACCCCGGCCGAAGCCTTGCAAACCTCAATGATTCATTCGCTCGCCGGGTTGCTGGACGAAGGCGGCATTTCCCGCGCCCGCCCGTTTCGCGAACCCCATCACACCGCGTCAATGGCAGCGATCATCGGCGGCGGGCGGCGGGCCAAACCCGGCGAAGTCAGCCTTGCCCATAATGGCGTTTTGTTCATGGATGAATTTCCCGAATTTCCGCGCATGGTCTTGGAAACCCTGCGCCAACCGATCGAAACCGGCGAGGTGATGATTGCACGCGCCAATGCCCATGTGAAATATCCCTGCAAATTCATGCTGGTGGCCGCTGCCAACCCGTGCAAATGCGGCTATCTCAGCGATCCGGCGCGGGCCTGTGCGCGGGTGCCGCAATGTGGCGAGGATTACCTTGGCCGGATTTCCGGCCCGCTGATGGACCGTTTTGATCTGCGCGTGGATGTGCCGCCTGTGGCCTTTACCGATCTTGATCTGCCCGCAAGCGGGGAAAGTTCTGCCGCTGTCGCCGCCCGCGTCGCCCTGGCGCGGCAGGTGCAGGCGGCGCGTTTCGCGGGCAAGGACGGGATGCTGGTCAATGCCGATGCACAGGGCGACATGTTGGCCGAAATCGCCACGCCGGACCGGGACGCAGGCGCCCTGTTGATCAAAGCCGCAGAACGGTTCAACCTGTCGGCGCGCGGCTATCATCGGGTGATCCGCGTCGCCCGAACCATTGCTGATCTCGACGGATCAGAAAATGTGCGCAAACCCCATATCGCCGAGGCAATCAGCTTTCGACTGGCGGCGGCGGCAACGCCCTGATCCAGACCGCCAGATCATCCAGGCTTTGCCGCGCTTCGGGAAGGATATTGTGGAAAATCGGCCAGACATGGGGCAGGTCCTGCTTTTCATCAAAGTGTACCGAGACCCCCGCATTTTCCAGATGCGCGGCCATCAAACGGGAATCATCGCGCAGGATTTCGGTATCGCCAACGGTCAGCCAGACCGGACAGGCACCGTGAAAATCCGCCTTGATCGGGCTGACGCGGGGATCATCCACATCCTGCCCGTTCAAATACATCTGCCCCAATTCCTGCGCCCGATGTGCAGGTAACACCGCCTCGCGTTGCGCGTTTGTGCGAAAACTTTCGCCGCCGTGGGCCATATCGGTGAGCGGCGAAAAACAGAAAACGCCCACCGGCATCGCGGCCTTTTGCGCGCAAAGCTGTCCGAGAAAGGCCAGCGCCAAAGCGCCGCCTGCACTGTCACCGCCCAAGACGATCTGATGCGGCGCGAGGCCCTGGCCCAACAACGCGTCCCACGCATGGCCCAGATCCTCAAGCGCGGCAGGAAAAGCGGATTCAGGGGCCAATCGATAACGTGGCAAGACCGCCCGCGCGCCCAAACGATGGCCCAGTTGCGCGATCATCGCCGCATGGGTGCGCGGGCTGCCAAAGACAAACGCACCGCCATGAATATACAGGATCACCGTTGTCGTGGTTGTTTTTTGGGGCAGGATATCCAGCATGTCCAAGCTGCCCGCCCTGTGATCGTGCCGGTGCCAGATCTGGCGGCTGCCCCGCGGCGCATGAAACAGCATTCTGGCTTTGGCTTCAAAGGCATCGCGCAGTTTCTCAGGGGTTTTGGCGCGGGCCATGGCGGGTTTTTCGACCCGCCGCAGCCAGAGGTTCAGCAAGTTTCGGCGCAGGCTCATCCGCGCTTGGCCTCGATGGCCTCCCAGATTTTGGCGGCAATGTTCACACCGTCAAAACGTTCAAGTTCCTGAATGCCAGTGGGCGAGGTCACGTTGATTTCGGTCAGGTAATCGCCAATCACATCAATGCCGACAAAGACCTGGCCCTTTTCCCTGAGCAAGGGGCCGATGGCGGCACAAATTTCTTTGTCCCGCGCGGTCAGGCCGATTTTTTCGGGGCGCCCCCCCACATGCATGTTGGAGCGGGTTTCCCCGGCCGCAGGCACGCGGTTGATCGCGCCAACGGGTTCTCCGTCCACGAGGATCACCCGTTTGTCGCCTTTGGATACCGCCGGCAGGAATTTCTGCACAATCAACGGTTCGCGCGAAAATCCGGTGAACA
This sequence comes from Sulfitobacter sp., assembly GCA_047634585.1. Lineage (GTDB taxonomy): Bacteria > Pseudomonadota > Alphaproteobacteria > Rhodobacterales > Rhodobacteraceae > Sulfitobacter. The sequence continues at coordinate 67,120 of JBLIAN010000012.1, forward strand.
ATTCATGCAAGGACGACAGATTACGGTCTTGCGCATCCAGCCGGAACACCCCGGCACCGCCATTGCCATAAAGCGGCTTGAGAATCACATCATGATGTTTGGCTTTGAAAGCTTTGATGGTGTCCAGATCACGGGCGATGGTGGTGGGCGGAGTCAGGTCCGGGAAGTCCAGAACCAACAGTTTTTCGGGATAATTGCGCACCCAGAACGGATCATTGACCACCAATGTGGTGGCTTTCAGCCGATCCAGCAGATGCGTCGAGGTGATATAATGCATGTCGAAAGGCGGGTCTTGGCGCAGCCAGACAACATCATAACCGGCCAGATCGACTTCGATCTCGGGGCCAAGCCGGGCATGATCACCCTGCACACGCTGCACGGTAAATTCATGCCCCTTCGCGGTGATCCGCCCTTCTTGATAGGCCAGATGATCGGGGGTGTAAAAGAACAGGCTGTGCCCGCGGGCCTGGGCTTCTTCGGCCAACCGGAAACTGCTGTCCGCGTTGATGTTCACGTCCCCGATCGGGTCCATCTGAAAGGCGATTTTCATGGGCTTATCCTTACTGCGTTCCCTCTTAGATGGCGCAGGAAGGGGGCTGGTGCAATGGGTCAGCCCAGACCAAAGGCGTTTTCGATGATCTGGGTTTCGCCCCTGCCGTTGACCAAAGCCACGTCAAAACGCACCTCGGTCAAGCTGCCAGAAGGTTCATGGCCAATGAATTCTGCGGCGCTGGTGCAGATTCGGTGCATCTGGCGCCGGGTCAGGCTTTCGGCGGCACAGTCAAAATCGCGGCTTTGTTTTACTTCGACAAAAATCAACCCGTTGCCATCGCGCAGGATCAAATCAATCTCACCGCCAGATCCACGCCACCGGCGGCGGGCCAGCGCGAAACCGCGGCGTTCATAATCTTGGGCAATGCGGTTTTCCGCCGCCAAACCAGATTGATAGGCACCTGCGCCACGGTGCTGTCGGGATGTTCGGGGCTGTAGGGATGTTCGGGGCTGACAGGGTGCTGGGAGCTGACGGGGTGCTGGGGTCACGTATTTTCCTTTCCCAAGGCCAAAGCGGCCTGATAGACCTGCCTGCGCGGCAGTGCATGGGCCTGCGCCACCAAATCCACAGCATCGCGCATGGACATATCCGACAAGGCCTGCCGCAGATCTGTTTCTAGGTCCAAGGGATTAACAACCTCTGAACGGCTGCGGTCAACCAGCACCACAACTTCGCCTTTGGGCGCGTTGCCTTCATAGCGGTCGGCCAAAGCGGCAAGGCTATCACGCTGCACCTCTTCGAATTTCTTGGTTAACTCACGGCACATGGCGGCGGGGCGGTCTGCGCCCAGCACCTGTGCTGCGTCGCGCAACATCGCCCCGAGCCGTTTGGGCGATTCGTAAAAAACCAATGTTGCGGGGATATCGCGCAGCGCTTCAAGTGCCTTGCACCGCGCCGCTTTGGCATTGGGCAAAAACCCCGCAAAGAAGAATGCATCCGTCGGCAATCCACCCAGCGCCAGCGCCGTCAGCACCGCCGAAGGGCCCGGGGCGCAGGTCAGCATCACGCCTTCCTGTGCAGCGGCGCGGGCCAGTTCAAACCCCGGATCGGCAATCAGCGGCATCCCCGCCTCAGAGGCATAGACCACCGATTTACCCTCTTTGATCAAGGTGATCAGCTTGTCCTGAATGCCGCTGCCGCTGTGATCATGCAGCGCCTGAATACGCCGCTCCGCCAGCGGCACGCCATGAATTTCCAGCAACCGGCGCAGGCTCCGCGTGTCTTCTGCGGCCAGCACATCCGCAGAGGCCAGCACGTCCAGGGCCCTGAGCGTGATGTCGCGCGCCGTGCCGATCGGCACCCCGACAAAATACAAACCCGCCGATAAAGGTGTCTTTTGGTAATTCACGCTGGACCCGCCTTTCGCACAGTCTATGATTGTGGCACGCCAATTTGTTTGCGCCCACGCGCCGTCCTACCACCGGGGGAGAGAGTTTAGAATGATTGCTTTTTTTGAGACCTGCCGCAAGCAGCTGCGGCTTTTGTTATTGCCGTTTTTTGCCTTGCTTTTGGCCGCCTGTGATCCGGCGATGATGGGGGGAATGGCCGGTTCCGGCGGGGCCACGATTGATGCCTCTGCCCCTGTGCCAGTGGCCTTGCTGGTGCCGCGCGGGGGGTCCTCAAGTGATGAATTGCTGGCGCAGAACCTTGAAAACGCGGCGCGTCTGGCGATGCGTGATCTGGGGGGCGTCGAGATTGATCTGCGGATCTACGGCACGGCGGGCAATGCCACGCAGGCCGCCAGTGCCGCGACATTGGCGGTAAAGGACGGGGCCAAAATCATTCTGGGGCCGGTCTATGGCGAAGCCGCAAATGCCGCCGGGCTGGCGGTGGCCAAACAGGGCGTGAATGTGCTGTCCTTCTCAAACAACCCGACAATCGCGGGGGGCAATGTCTTTATTCTGGGGCAGACCTTTGGCGATACCGCAAACCGGCTGGTGCGCTTTGGCAAACGCAATGGCAAGGACCGCATCGTCATTCTGCACGGGCAGGATGTTGCCGGACAATTGGGCCGTGACGCGATCCAGCAAGCGATAACATCCAATGGGGCAACGCTTTCGGGGTCGGTTGATTACGCCTTGAGCCAGGAATCCGTGATCGGCGCAGTGCCACGGGTCAAGGCCGCGATGGACAGATCAGGGGCCAATGCGCTGTTCCTGACCACCTCTTCCGCCAGCGCCCTGCCGTTGTTTGCACAATTGCTGCCCGAAGCGGGCGTCACGGCCAGCAACACCCAATATATCGGGCTGACGCGCTGGGACATTCCGCAACAGACACTGGACCTGCCCGGCGTGCAGGGCGGCTGGTTTACCCTGCCCGATCCTGCGGCCGCGGATGCCTTCCGCCAGCGCTATTCTGCGGCTTACGGATCGGGGCCACATCCTTTGGCCGGGCTGGCGTTTGACGGGATTGCCGCTGTCGGGGCCTTGGCCAAATCCGGTAAATCCACCGCGTTGACAGGGGCATCTTTGACCCAGGGCGCGGGCTTTCGCGGGGCAACGGGGATTTTCCGTCTGGGCGACAATGGAACAAACGAGCGCGGGCTGGCGGTTGCCACGATCCGTGACAAGAAGGTTGTCGTGATCGAAAACGCCCCGCAATCCTTTGGCGGCGCCGGATTCTGAATTGACCGATACATCGCACTTTAATCCGACATCAGGCGCAGTGACACCATTGCGCCTGATTTGTGATCCCCAAAGCATCTTTGATGCTGCCGCCGTGACCGCCGCCCTGAAACAGGCCTGTGCCGACAAAGACAGCGCCGCCCAGCGCAGCGCCACTGTGGCCATTCTGCGCGACGCCCAGAAACAGGGGCGCAGCCGCATTGCCGACGCTTTCGCCACCACGCCGTTTGATGCGCGGGGCATGACGCGGGCCTATACCTATCTGACCGACCATCTGGTCAAATCCACCTTGTTTGTCTGTGCGCAGATTTTGCATCCCAAGCCCAATCCAACCGAAGGCGAACGCCTGTCGGTGATCGGGGTTGGCGGCTATGGCAGGGGGGAGATGGCCCCCTATTCGGATGTCGATCTGTTGTTCCTGATCCCCTACAAAGCCACGGCCTGGACCGAGAGCGTAATCGAAAGCCTGCTGTATATTCTGTGGGATCTGAAGCTGAAGGTCGGGCATGCCACGCGCAGCATCTCTGACTGCCTGCGCTTGGGCAGCGAGGATTACACGATCCAGACGGCGCTGTTGGAACAGCGCTTTATCTCGGGGGATCTGGCACTTGCCCAGAACCTGCATGACACTCTGGCCAAAGAATTGTTTTCCGGCAAAGGCCGCGCCTTTATCGAGGCCAAGCTGGACGAACGCGACCAGCGCCATATCAAACAGGGTCAGCGCTATGTCGTCGAACCCAATGTCAAAGAGGGCAAAGGCGGGCTGCGCGATCTGCATTCGCTGTTCTGGATTGCCAAGTTTATCTATGATGTCGAAACCATTGCCGCGCTGGTGGACAAAGGCGTGTTTCACGATGACGAATTCGAAACCTTCCGTGCCGCCGAAGAATTTCTATGGGCGGTGCGCGGGCATCTGCATTTGCTGACCGGGCGCGCCACCGAACAATTGACCTTTGACATGCAGGTGCAGGTGGCACAGGCGATGGGCTATGAAGACACCACAGGGCGTCGGGCGGTTGAAGTGTTCATGCAGGCCTATTTCCGCCATGCCACAGCGGTGGGTGATCTGACCCGTATCTTCCTGACCGGATTGGAAGCGATCCACCTGAAAGCCGAACCGTTGCTGGAACGGATATTCCGCCGCCGTCCGCGTATTCGCGATGGCTATCAGGTGGTGCACAACCGCATTGCGATCATTGATGATGCGGTGTTTCTGACCGACAAATTGAACCTGCTGCGGATTTTCGAAGAAGCCCTGCGCACCGGGATGTTGATCCACCCCGATGCGATGCGGCTTATTCAGGCGAACCTGTCCTTGATTGATGACGGGATGCGCAACGAACCCGAAGCACAGCGGATTTTTCAGGATTTGCTGCTCAAACACGGCAATCCCGAACGCGCCCTGCGGCGGATGAACGAACTGGGGGTGCTGGCCGCTTTTATCCCTGAATTCGAACCCATCGTCGCGATGATGCAATTCAATATGTATCATTCCTATACGGTGGATGAACACACGATCCAGTGTATTGCCAACCTTGCGCGGATCGAACGCGGTGAACTGGTCGAAGAACTGCCGATTGCCTCGTCGATCCTGAAACAGGGTGTGAACCGCAAGGTGATCTATATTGCGCTGTTGCTGCATGACATCGGCAAAGGCCGGTCCGAGGATCATTCGATCCTCGGGGCGCAGATCGTGCGCAAGGTTGCGCCGCGTCTGGGTTTGAAACAGGACGAGGTCGACACGGTTGAATGGCTGGTGCGCTATCACCTGTTGATGTCGGATATGGCGCAGAAACGCGACATCGCCGATCCGCGCACGGTGCGCGATTTTGCCAAGGCGGTACGCACGGTCAAGCGGCTTGATCTGCTGTGCGTGCTGACGGTCTGTGACATTCGCGGCGTTGGCCCCAACACATGGAACAACTGGAAGGCGGTTCTGCTGCGCGGGTTGTATAACCAGACCCAGCGCGCGCTTGTGACCGGCTTGGAAGACCTCAACCGTGCCAACCGCGGTGCCGAGGCCAAAAAAGCCCTGCGCGAGGCCCTGTCGGAATGGCCGCGCAAGGCGCTGCAACTGGAAACCGGGCGGCATTATGACCCCTATTGGCAAGGTCTGCATGTCACGGCACATATCGCCTTTGCCGAATTGCTGCGCGACATTGGCGAAGACGTGGTGCGTATTGATCTGCACCCGGACGAGGATCGCGATGCCACACGCGCCTGTTTTGTGATGCCCGATCATCCCGGTATCTTTTCGCGCCTTGCCGGGGCTTTGGCGCTGTTGGGGGCCAATGTCGTGGATGCCCGCAGCTACACCACCAAAGACGGCTTTGTGACCGATGCCTTTTGGCTACAGGATGCGGATGGCAATGCCTATGAGGCTGCGCGCCTGCCGCGCCTGCGCAAGATGATCGAACGCACCCTGCATGGCGAAGTGGTGGCCCGCGAAGCGCTGAAATCCCGTGACAAGGTCAAGAAACGCGAAAAGGCCTTTCGGGTGCCGACCCATGTCACCTTTGATAACGAAGGGTCCGAAATCTATACAATCATCGAGGTGGACACCCGCGACCGCCCCGGCCTGTTATATGATCTGGCACGCACCCTGGCGGATGCCAACGTCTATATCGCCAATGCGGTGATCGCGACCTATGGCGAACAGGTGGTCGATACCTTTTACGTCAAGGATATGTTCGGGTTGAAATATTACTCTGAGGGCAAGCAAAAGATGTTGGAAAAACGTCTGCGCCAAGCCATCACCGAAGGGGTGGAACGCGCCCAGACTTAAGGCCAGACGTGCAGCGTTACACGAGATCACGTTGCACGCCTTTGCCCGGCGCGGTAATGCTGCCGCGTTCCCATCGCCAAGGTGTGCTGCATATGAAACCCATCCGCCTGATGTCCGGCTTTTTCACTGTCGGGGTCTGGACCCTGCTCAGCCGTGTTTTGGGGTTTGCCCGCGAGGTGCTGTTGCTGTCGCTGATCGGCCCCGGCCCGGTGATGGATGCCTTTGTCGCCGCCTTTCGCCTGCCCAATATGTTCCGGCGTTTCTTTGCCGAGGGCGCGTTTAACGCGGCCTTTGTGCCGATGTTTGCCAAACGTCTGGAAGCTGGTGAGGGCGCGGGCATCTTTGCCCGCGATGCCTTTAACGGGCTGGCGCTGGTGGTGACGCTGCTGACCGGGATTGGCATGGTGTTCATGCCCGTGCTGGTCTGGCTGACGGCCGAAGGTTTTGTCGGGAATGCGCGGTTTGACATGACGGTGGGCTATGGGCGCATCGCCTTTCCCTACATTCTGTGCATGTCCCTGTCGGCGCTGTTTTCCGGTATCCTGAACGCGACAGGGCGCTTTGCCGTGGCGGCGGCGGCGCCGGTGTTGCTGAATATCTTTGTGATCACCGCGATGATCATTGGCGCGGTGACCGGGGGCGCAGTGATTGACTGGTTGATCTGGTCGATCCCGCTGGCCGGTGTGGCGCAACTGGCACTGACATGGCGTGCGGCAGCAGCAGCGGGATTTCCCCTGCGGTTTTCGCGCCCGCACTGGACACCGGATATGAAAGCAATGATCACCGTGGCCCTGCCTGCCGCGTTGGCCTCGGGTGTCATGCAGATCAATCTGGTGGTGGGTCAATTGGTCGCCAGCCAATATGACAGCGCCGTGTCATGGCTGTTTGCGGCGGATCGCCTGTATCAACTGCCTTTGGGCGTGGTCGGGATTGCCGTGGGGGTGGTCTTGTTGCCCGATCTGGCGCGGCGGTTGCGCGCCAACGACGAAGACGGCGCACATTATACCCTCAGCCGCGCCGCCGAGATTTCACTGGCCCTGACCATTCCTTCGGCGGTGGCGCTGATGGTTATTCCCGGCAGTCTGGTGCGGGTGCTGTTTGAACGTGGTGCCTCGGATATGGATGACACTGCAGCCATTGCCACGGCAGTGATGATCTATGGGCTGGGCCTGCCCGCCTTTGTCTTGCAAAAAATCCTGCAACCGCTGTATTTCGCCCGCGAAGACACCCGCCGCCCGTTCTATTTTGCGCTGGTGGCGATGGTGATCAATGCCGGGTTGGCCTTTGGGCTGGCCCCGTTTGTCGGCTGGATTGCCCCCGCGATCGCCACAACATTTGCAGGATGGGCGATGTTTGCCTGTCTCGCCATCGGGGTACGCCGCTATGGGGTTGCGGCACGGTTTGACAGGCGGTTTCACAAACGCATCTGGCGGATCATCGCGGCCTCTGTGGTGATGGGCATCGCACTTTGGGTTGGCAATGCGGTGCTACAGCCGTTTCTGGGCCTGCCGTGGTGGCGCGGTCTGGCGCTGCTGGTGCTGATCGCCCTGGGCGCCGCCAGCTATTTCGGCACGGGCCAGAAGATCGGGGCGTTCCGGCTGTCCGAATTCAAAGGCGCGTTGCGGCGTGGCTAGCGGGCAACGCCAGATCGCTTTGAGCCTTGCCTCATCAATGAACCCAAAGCGGTAAACCGGGCATTCACGCAAGATGCAGCGATGGCCGGGTTGCGCGCAACCTATTGCGCCGGATGGATTTATCATTATCACATCTATCCAAGGGTTGACTGACATGGCACCGCCGAAATCTATGAAAGTTTCGCCGTGCGATACGGTGATCAAGTCGTGCGGGAATTAGTCATGTCCTGCGAGAAACTCTTAGCGGATAGCGAGACTGATCCAGGATCACCTTGGGTTAAAGAATCCAAGGCCGACTGGGTTGTTCCAGATAAGGGCGTTCGTGTCCTCTTGAAGGACGTTTTGAGATGGGCCGCTTCGCTATCTTAAGCCGATTCCGAACTATGGAACGCTCATAGCAGCCATTGGCGCAGTCGCAGCGAAATAGCGCTTCGTCCGCTCATCAGCCCTTCGCGCGCCCTGCATCGCATCAATGATGCACGACCTGCCCCTAGCGGCGCTGCAGTTTGGCCCGCAACCGCGCCCATTCCCCCGGCGCCAACAGAAAGCTAAGCCCGAACCCACAGAAAAATCCGGCCAGTTCCGCCACCCAGAGCGTGCCTGTTTCAAAAAACACCCCCCATAGCAGCTGTATCCCCATCAGGATGCCAATCAGCGAAAACGCGCGCAATTGCTGGCTGCCCTGCCCGGCAAGGTGACGCCACATCACAAAGGAATAGCCGCCGATCAGCCCATAGGCACTGGGATAAGATCCGGTCAGCCATGCGGGATCATTCAACAACAGCCCATAGGCAATCGCCCCGCCAACCCCCGACAGGACAAAGATCACCACAAAGGCGATCTGCCCCATGACCTCGGCCACCATTTTGCCCAGCGCCAACAACAGCACCATGGCAAACAACCCCTGGCTAAAACCCATATGGATAAACGGATAGGTCACAAGGCGTTGCACCTGGGACAGCGGCCATTGGCCATTGGCCAGCATCCAGTCGAAAATCTGGCCGGAAAATCCGTAATCGCGCACCAGAGCCAGCCGCCAGCCCACCGCACCGGGGCCGCCGATCAGCCCCGCCTCGCCCAGCGACAGGCCCGCTTCGACCCCCGCGATGGCCAGAAACATCAGAATAACCGCAGGCGGCAGCGGGTTTACGGGCGGTTGGATTTCAGGGTCTTGCATGGGCGCTCCTTGACGGGGTTCGCGCCCATGAGTAAGCCGTGACAACCGCCAAATCCAGCCCAGAGGTGCCTGATGTCCGAACCGAATTTCACCCCGCGCGTATTTTCCGGCATTCAGCCCTCCGGTGATCTGCATCTGGGCAATTATCTGGGCGCGATTCAGGGCTTTGTGCGGATGCAGGAACAGGAGGTCCAGACGGTCTATTGTATGGTGGACATGCATGCGATCACCGTATGGCAAGACCCCGAAAAACTGCGCCACAGCACCCGTGAGCTGGCAGCAGGGTTTATCGCATCGGGCATCAGCCCTGAAAAATCCATTCTGATCAATCAAAGCCAGGTGCCCGAACATGCGCAACTGGCGTGGATTTTCAATTGTGTGGCGCGCATGGGCTGGATGGGCCGCATGACCCAGTGGAAAGACAAGGCTGGCAAAAATGCCGAGGCCGCGTCTTTGGGTCTGTTTGCCTATCCCGCATTGATGGCCGCTGATATCCTGATCTACCATGCCACCCATGTGCCTGTGGGCGAAGACCAGAAACAGCACCTTGAGCTGACCCGCGACATTGCGGCCAAGTTCAACCATGATTATGGCGTTGATTTCTTTCCGATCACCGAACCGGTGATCGAAGGCGCCGCGACGCGCGTGATGTCCCTGCGCGACGGGTCCAAAAAGATGTCGAAATCCGATCCATCCGATGCCAGCCGCATCAATATGACCGATACCGCCGATGCTATTGCCAAGAAAATCCGCAAGGCCAAGACCGATGCCGACGCCCTGCCCTCGGAAGCTGCGGGTCTGGAACATCGCCCGGAGGCGCGCAATCTGGTCAACATCTATGCCGCGCTGAATGACCAAAGCGTGGATCAGGTTTTGGCCGATGTCGGTGGTCAGCAGTTTGGCACGTTCAAACCGCAGCTGGCGGAACTGGCCGTCGCCAAGATGGCCCCGATTTCAACAGAAATGGCCCGTCTGATGGCCGACACCGCCGAGATCGACCGCATTCTGGCCAAAGGCGCAGAACAAGCCCGCGAGATCACCGCGCCGATCCTGAAAAAGACCTATGAGATCATCGGCATGGTGGGGTGAGCCCTGCGGGCAAGGGGAATGCGGGGGCTCCCGGTTTCTGAGCTGGGCCGTTGGCCGCAGCACCGCCGGGCAGCGCCCGCCCCAACAGCCGCCCCAACAGCCGCCCCAGCAGCCGCCAATGCGTGCCACCCCAGAAGGCCGCCTTAAACCGACATGCCGCATCTGCGCACAGCCTCCCTGCGCTTTCGACCCTGTTCAAACGCCCCTGCGCGCCCCATCTTGAGCCCAGAACAGGAGATCAACATGACAGCACATGCCAGCATCGGCCATGTCCATCTCAAGGTGGCGGACCTTGATCGGGCGATCGGTTTTTATCGTGACATCCTCGGCTTTGATCTGACGGTGAAATACGGCAATCAGGCCGCATTTCTGGGGGCGGGGGGGTATCACCACCATATCGGGCTGAACACATGGGAAAGCAAAGGCGCACCCCCGCCGCCAGCGGGCCATACGGGGCTTTACCATGCGGCGTTTCTCTATCCTGATCGCGCCGCCTTGGCGGGCGTGTTGAAACGGGTTGTGGCAGCGGGTATTACGCTTGACGGGGCCGCCGATCACGGCGTCAGCGAGGCGCTGTATCTACGAGATCCGGATGGCAATGGTGTTGAAATCTACCGTGACCGCCCCGCGGCCGACTGGCCCCGTGATGCGCAGGGCGCCATTGCGATGGTCAACAGCCCGCTGGATGTGCAGGCGCTTTTGGACGAAGCGGAATAGGGCGATGGACAATCTGCTGCCGCACTGCCAGTTTCGCGCCAAAGCAGCACGGCGGGGGTGAACATGGCCACGGGATTTTATTGGGATGAACGGTGTTTCTGGCATGCGGGCGGCAATTACGCGCTGACCCTGCCTTTGGGGGGCTTGGTACAGCCACTGGCCGCCGGGGGATTACCGGAAAACCCCGAAACCAAGCGGCGCTTGAAAAACCTGATGCAGGTCACCGGATTGATTGGTGATCTGGAACTGCGCGGCGCGGATGAAGCCCCGCGTGAGGCTTTGGCGCGGGTGCATCCCGACAGCTATCTGGAGGCCTTCAAAACCCTGTCCGATGCGGGCGGCGGCGAGATCGGCCATCACGCCCCCTTTGCCCAAGGCGGATTTGAAATCGCCGCCTTATCCGCCGGGCTGGCCATCGCAGCGGTTGAAGATGTCGCAGCGGGTAAAATGCAAAACGCCTATGCGCTGTCGCGTCCGCCGGGGCATCATTGTACTGCCGATGCGCCGATGGGATTTTGCCTGTTGGCCAATATCGCCATCGCGATTGAATCCGCCAGAGCCAAGGGGCTGGTCAAACGGGTGGCGGTGCTGGATTGGGATGTGCATCACGGCAATGGCACGGAATCGATCTTTTATAACCGCGATGACGTGTTGACAATTTCGATGCACCAAGAGGGTAATTATCCGATGCATTCCGGGGCGTTGACGGATCGCGGCACCGGTGCGGGCAACGGATATGCGATCAATTTGCCCCTGCATGCGGGATCGGGCCATAGTGCCTATCTGCATGCGATGGATCGGGTGGCAATCCCCGCGATCGAGGCCTTTCAACCCGATATGATCATTGTCGCCTGCGGCTATGATGCCTCAAGTGTTGATCCATTGGCACGGATGCAGGCCACTGCGGCCACCTTTGCCGGGATGACCACCCGCATCAAGGATACCGCCGCGCGGCTGTGTGACGGGAAACTGGTGCTGGTGCATGAGGGCGGCTATTCCGAAGCCTATGTGCCGTTCTGTGGCCATGCCACCATCGCCGCATTGGCAGGCAGCGCCATTACGGCGCCTGATCCGATGGCAAAGGCCTTTGCCGCCCGTCAGCCCTCCGGCGAATTTGAGACTTTCCTGCGCCAGTCGATCGACAAAATGGCGCACCACCTGGACCTGTGAGACCCGATGCCAAAACCAAACCCCGAAGCATTTGAATTTCTGCTGACCCGCCGGTCGCGGCCCTCCAAAACATTGGGTGCCCCCCTGCCCGCGCGTGCGGATTTGTTGCCCCTGTTGACCGCCGCTGCCCGCACCCCTGATCATGGCAAGCTGGAACCCTGGCGGTTTGTCATTCTGGAGTCTGCGGCGATGGCGCGGTTGGCCGAGGTGGTGCAAAGCTGTGGTGCGGCACTGGCCCTGCCCCCCGAACAGATCACCAAAGGGCGCGGCCAGTTTGATCAGGGCGGTCTGGCGGTGGTGGTTGTCGAAGTGCAAAAACCATCGGAAAAAGTGCCGCCACTGGAACAGACCTATTCTGCGGGGGCGGTCTGTCTTGCCTTGCTGAACGCGGCGCTGGCGGCGGGCTGGGGCGCGAACTGGCTGTCGGGTTGGCCGTCCCATGATCGCGGATTTATGCAACAGGGGCTGGCGCTGGAAGACCACGAACGCATTGCCGGGATCATCCACATCGGCACTGAAACATCTGCCCCACCCGAACGCCCGCGCCCTGACATCGAAAGCATCACCACATGGCTATCGCACTGATCTTCAATTCATTTTTTCTGGCGCTGGGGCAATTGATCGACCCGCGGTTCCGGCGGGTTTTTGTGATCGGCATTGCGCTGTCGCTGGCCTTGCTGGTGGGGGCGACGGCGGGGTTTTCCTGGCTGGTGAATATGCTGACCCCTGAACAGGTTTGGCTGCCGATCATCGGCGAGGTCACGTGGGTGGGGGATTTCCTGTCCTGGGGATCGGCGTTTTTGCTGGCGTTCCTGTCGATGTTCCTGATGATCCCTGTGGCCTCGGCGATTACCTCCATGTTTCTGGATGACGTCGCCACTGCGGTGGAGGCCGAACATTACCCCAACTTACCCGCCACAACGCCCGTGCCGTTTGGCGACGCCCTGCGCGATACGGTGAATTTTCTGGGGGTGCTGATGGGCGCGAATCTGCTGGCGATCCTGCTCTATGTGTTTTTCGCCCCTGCCGCCCTGTTCATCTTTTGGGGGTTGAACGGATTCTTGCTGGGGCGGGAATATTTCACCATGGCCGCAACCCGCCGCATCGGCCGCGCCGGCGCGAAAAAGCTGCGGCGTCGGCATATGGGCAGCATCTGGATTGCGGGCATATTGATGGCGATCCCGCTGTCGGTGCCGCTGCTTAATCTGGTGATTCCGATCCTAGGCGCGGCGACCTTTACGCATCTGTTTCATCGCCTTACCAGTCGCCAGCCCTGAACCAGCCTTCCACATCGGCAACGCTGATCCATTCCGACAGGATGACTGTGGCCACCATGCCCCAGATCACCACCGCCACCAGCAAGGACCAGAGTGCCTTTTTCTTGAGGTGGTGATGTTCCGGCGCGCCCGCATGGGTGCCCGGCACGATGTTTTTCAAATCCCCCTGTGTCTGCACCCGGATCGGCAGGGCAACCATAAAGGCCATCGCCCAGATCACCACAAACAATACAATTCCCGACGTGATCCCCATGATTACACCTGCTCCAGTTCGACCAATGCGCCGTTGAAATCCTTGGGATGCAGGAACAGCACGGGTTTGCCATGAGCGCCGATTTTCGGGTCTCCGCCGCCCAGCACCCGCGCCCCGGTAGCAAGCAGGTGATCGCGCGCGGCAAGGATGTCATCGACTTCGTAACAAATGTGGTGGATGCCGCCAGAGGGGTTTTTGTCGAGAAACCCCTGGATCGGGCTGTTGTCCCCCAAAGGATAAAGCAATTCGATCTTGGTGTTGGGCAATTCAATAAAGATCACCGTGACCCCGTGATCCGGTTCATCCTGCGGCGCACCGACATTTGCCCCCAGTGCCGTGCGGTATTGATCTGCTGCGGCCTCAAGATCAGGCACAGCAATGGCAACGTGGTTCAGGCGTCCAATCATTTCACGATCCTTGGTCTAGGGTTTTGCGTGTTATGGGCGCTGCGCAGCACAAGAGCAATGCGGCACGTTAACCCGTCATTAGCCAACGGTGCGTAACCATAGATTCTCAGATCAATATGGAGGCCAGCATGGATAGCATCGACCCTTTTACAGCGGCAATTCCCGCCCCGACTGCTGCGCGTCCCTTATTGGGCCTGACAGTATTGGTGGTCGAAGACAGCCGTTTTGCCTGTGAGGCGCTGCGCCTGTTGTGCCTGCATTCGGGTGCGCGGATCAGGCGGGCGGATTGTCTGCGCTCGGCACGGCGGCATCTGCGGGTGTATCGCCCCTCGGTGATCATTGTCGATCTGGGCCTGCCCGATGGCAGCGGGCTTGATCTGATTGCTGAACTGGCAGAGTCCCAACCGGGGATCGGGGGAATCCTTGCCATGTCCGGTGATCCCGAACTGGAACCCATGGCAATGACAGCGGGTGCGCATGGGTTTATGGCCAAACCGGTTGTGGCACTGGCCCCGTTTCAGGAAAAAATCCTGTCGCTTTTGCCCTTTGACCAGCGGCCGATGGGACCGCGCGCCGTGGATCATACTGCGGTGGAACCCGACCGCATTGCCTATCGCGATGATATTGCCCATGTCGCCGACATTCTGGAAGACACGCCCAATGGGCATGCGCTGGATTATGTTGCGCAATTCCTGACGGGGGTGGCGGGTGCCGCAGGTGATGCACGCCTTGAGGCCGCGGCCAAGGCTCTGGCACGCGAGCGGGCAATGGGGCGCAGCGCAACAGCCGATACCGCGCGCATTGCTGGCCTGATCCAATCAAGGTTGTCGGATCGGCTGGCGATATAGCATTTGGCCAACCGGTCACACGGCCGGATCAGCAGACACCCGCACCAGACGGGTCAAATCACCAAGGCGTTCAATCTGTTTGCCGGCGCCATCAAAATTCGCCGGTGACAGCCATGCATCAAAGGCTTCTTTCAACGCGGGCCATTCGCTGTCGATGGCCGCAAACCAGGCGGTGTCACGGTTGCGGCCTTTGACAACCGCTGCCTGACGGAACACACCTTCATAGCTAAAGCCCAGCCGCTGTGCGGCGCGGCGCGATCCGGCGTTCAGGGCGTTGCATTTCCATTCATAGCGCCGATAACCCGCCTCGAACGCCCATTTCATCATCAGATACATTGCCTCGGTTGCGGCACGGGTGCGCTGCAAGGCGGGGCTGTAACAGATATGGCCGACTTCGATACTGCCCATTTCCGGCGAGACCCGCAAAAAGCTGGCGACGCCTTCCCATGCGCCGGTTTCCAGATTACGGATCGCATAGAAAAACGGGTCCGGCTTGGCTTCGTGATCGCGCACCCAGCGGTGATATTGCGAGGCAGACGAAAACGGGCCGTAGGGCATGTAATCCCAAACGTGATCCTGCCCCTGATAACAGCGAAACAACAACGCGGCATGGGCTTCGGCGGACAAAGGCACCATTTCGGCATAACGCCCCTTTAGCAGATCACCTTTTGGGGCAACCGGCACAGCCCAATCCGGCACAATCGCGCCGAGGCTCTCGTCAAGATTTATTCCATCACTCATTTGAGCAGGTTAGGCGCAGGATCGCGCAAGGCCAAGCCCATAATCAGTGTTTGATTCGCACGATCGCATTTTCGCAAAAAATACCCCCTTCGAGGTATCCCCGGTATCAGCTATTTCGAAAATTGCCCCAAACGCCGCAAATCCCGCATAAGGCGCGCATAATCTCGCCATATTGCCATGCCAGCCTGTGCTTGCCGCGCGATGGTTTGCCAAGAGGATCAGATGACACAAAAAGCCGACAAAAAGCATCTTCGCAAACCCGCGCATCTGGTCAGCTTTGACTGGATCGTTTTTACCGCCGGCGTTGTGGGGCTGGCGGTGGTGATCCTTGCCTCTGTTCAGGCGGGGGAAAACGGGCTGGCGGCGCAATGGGGCAGCTATGTAATCACCGGCAGTCGCTTGTTCTAACCCCTGATCAGCGCAAGATTTGCGGGTCTGATCCCATCTCCAACCCCGGAAACACCTTTTCATTCAAAGCCGATGTCGAAAGCCCGGCCAGCCCGCGCATGATCCATGCCACCGGCGCGCGCACATCCCCTGTCGGCATCAGGTCACGCCCCTGATAGAGGTCATGTTCGCCCAATCCCGGCCACTGGCCATAAATCCGCCCGCCGCGTATCGCACCGCCCGCCATCACCATCGCTCCGGCGGTGCCGTGATCGGTGCCGCCGGTGCCATTTTCACGCGCGGTGCGGCCAAATTCGGTGATCGCCACCACGGCAGTTTTGCCCCAGATTTCTGCGCCCAGATCGTTTTTCAGGGTAACAATGGTGTCCGACAAGTGCCGCAAACCCTGTGGCAGGCTGCGGGCCTGTGCGCGATGGGTGTCCCAGCCATTGATCGAAAACGCCGCGATGCGGGCGGGGCCACGCAGGCGTTGGGCGGCAAATCGGGCGATATGCAGATGCGCCGCGCCGCCTTTGCCGGATGGGTCTTTTGTTGTGGATAACAGCTGTGCCTGGGCCAGTGCGGCCTGCATCGCGGGGTCTTTTTCCATCACCAGTTCGGCCAGCTGCAGGGCTTGCGGGCTCAGCCGCAGGGCGGCATCCGGTGCCCAATGCGCCACCTCGGCCGCGCCGTCCAACAGCCTCAGCGGGCTTTGCCCGATACCATAGGCGGTTTGGGCTGTTACAGTCGGCATTTCCTGCAACATCCGGTTCAGCCAGCCATCCCGCGGGGCACCCTGCAAGGTCTGGGTGCCTGCCTCAAGCAGATCCTGCCCGTCAAAATGGCTGCGCTTGTCACGGTACGGCGTGGAAACGGCCTGCACAAAACCCAATTCACCGCGCTGCCAGAGCGGCATCAAATCGGCCAGAGCCGGATGCAGGCCAAAGAACCCGTCAAGGTTAAGCGGTGCCGCGCCTTTGGCCAATGTCGGGCGCAGGGCGGCAAAATCAGGATCGCCAACCGGGCGCACGACATCCAGCCCGTCCATGCCACCGCGCAGGATGATCACCACCAGCCGCCCGTCCCACGGCGCAGAGGCAAAGGTCAGCGGGGTCAACAGCGGGCTGGCGGCAAGCGAACAGCCGATCAGGCCCGCACGGGCCAGCAGATGACGTCGTGACAGGGGGGGCTGGGTCATTTGATCATCGCCTTTGGAACGCTGGAGAACACAGGATCAGCCCGATTGCATCGCTGCGGGTTTCGGCAGCTTGGGCGGCAAAGACCACCTCGGGCGGCGGGTTTGGCCCCAGAACAGCCTGCACAAAGACCCGCGGGTCCGGAAGATCGGCGCGCAGGCGGGCGGGGATGTTTACGGCCCATTCCAGCCGCGCGGCGATGCCTTGGGGGGTGATCCATGCGTTGTCGGCTTCGGGCCAGCCATCCGGCCCTGCGGGGTGTTGCCAATCCTGCCCCATCAGGCGCAGCGGGATCAAAAACATCTGCCGCAGCTGCGCAGGCCGCAGCGCATCCAGCGCCGCAGGGCCGATTGCCAAGGCCCGCAGGGACGCCGAAATGAATTCTTCGGGCGGGCGGATGTTGCGGGCGGGCATCGCCCATGCATCGGGATGATCCAGCAGGGCGGCATAACATTCTGACAGGGTGCCATCACTGGCCAGATAGGCCGCACGGATATGCGCCACCAGATCCGGCGAGGGTTGATCCGAGATAAAATGCACCGCCAGTTTGCGCGCGATGTGATCGGCGGTGGCCGGATGGCGGGCCAGATCGGACAGGACCGCACGGATCGGCGCAAGGCTGGCAGCGCTGTCATAGGTCTTGCCCAGCACCGTTTCGCCGCCGGGTTCGGCCATGTTGCGCCTGAATTTGAAGCCATAGTTGCGGGTCGCCGCCAGGCCGGTCAACAGTTCCGCCAATTGGCGCACATCCCCCTGTCCATAGGGGCCATCCACCCCCAATGTGTGCAATTCCAGCACCTCGCGGGCAAGGTTTTCATTCAGTCCCCGCCGCCTGTCCTGACGCCGGGCGGCGCGGCTGTTTGGCCCTGCCGACGTGTTTTGATCCAGATAATGCAGCATCAACGGATGGGTCACACAGGCGGTCAGCAGCGTGGCAAAATCTGCGTTCAAATGCGGGCGCACCGCCTCTTCGAGATAGGCCGAGCCGGTTTTGCGCAGCAAGCCGTTTTTGCCCTGCGCGGTGAAATGATCGCCCCAGAACGCCACCAGCCGTTCACGAAGCCCATCGCGGGTTTCGATCCGGCGCAGCAAGGCAGTGGCAAACCATGTCTGGTTGTCCTGCGCCAGGGCGCGCCGGGCACGTTTGGCGGTTTTAGCGGCGTCTTTGCCCGCTGTTGTATCGGGGTTTTCACGGGCAAAAGCAGAAAAGCGGCGGATATGGGTGATGCGATCCTGCACCGTGCGAAAATCGGGGATCGGATATGCCTGTGCGATATGATCCGGCCCTGCCAGCGCCGCCAGCATCGCCAGCCTCGATGGTGGCGCGGCAATCTGCGGCGACAGGCCATAGCCAAACCGATGTTCTGCCAATTCAGGGCTGAAACCCACCTGCATTCCCTTTTCAAAACCGCGCCTCTCACCATAGCGCTTTGTCGGTTTATTTTTCTCTAATTGTTTTGATCTGCGGCCATTCGGGAACCCTTGGCGGCACAATGCGTTGAATTGCCAGCACAGGAAAGGATATTACATGCCCTCAATTTATGACGCAATCAAAGCCGACCATGATCTTCACCGCGATCTTTTGGAGCAACTGGCGGACAGCAGCGGCGATTCCGGCCGCCGCGAGACCGCTTGGCAAACCTTTTACCACGATGTGAAATCCCATGCCGCCGCCGAGGAAGAGACCTTTTATTCAAAACTGATCTCGGAAACTTGGGGACAGGATTCAGCCCGCCATTCGGTGCATGAACATCAGCAACTGGATGATCTGATGGAAGAATTGAACGCAATGGATATGTCGTCGCCCGCGTGGCTGACCAAGTTGAAGACGCTCAAACACGATTACGAGCATCACATCGACGAAGAAGAAAACGACGTCTTTGCCCGTGCCCGTGAAACCATCGGCGCGGAACATAACGCGGATTTCGGCAAACGCTTTGAGGAACGCAAGGAACAGGAACGCGGGCTGATCGAGAAAAAGCGCGCGGACAGTCTGGAAGACTGATCCCCCGCTTTTGAAACCCACCCGATCCTGAAACGCAAAGGGCCGCATCGCTGCGGCCCTTTATCGAAAATATGTGCTGGATCACTCCTGCGGGATCACCCGCAGGCCCAGTTCCATCAACTGATCCGAGGTCGGATCGCTGGGCGCGTTCATCATCAGGTCTTCGGCGCGCTGGTTCATCGGGAACAGGATCACTTCGCGGATGTTCTGTTCATCGGCCAACAACATCACAATCCGGTCAATGCCTGCCGCGCAGCCGCCGTGTGGCGGGGCGCCGTATTGGAAGGCATTGACCATGCCACCAAAACGCTTGCGCACTTCTTCTTCGCCGTACCCGGCAATTTCAAAGGCTTTGAACATGATTTCGGGGCGGTGGTTCCGGATCGCGCCAGAGACCAGTTCATAGCCGTTACAGGCCAGATCATATTGATAGCCCAGCACCTTGAGCGGATCCCCCATCAGGGCATCCATGCCGCCTTGGGGCATCGAGAACGGGTTATGTTCAAAATCAATCTTGCCGGTGGTTTCGTCTTTTTCGTAAATCGGGAAATCCACGATCCAGGCAAAGGCAAAACGATTTTTGTCGGTCAGGCCCAGTTCTTCGCCGATGACGTTGCGCGCGCGCCCTGCAACGCTTTCAAAGGCTTTGGGTTTGCCCCCAAGGAAAAAGGCCGCATCCCCGACGTTCAGACCCAATTGCTGACGGATCGCTTCGGTGCGTTCGGGGCCGATGTTCTTGGCCAGTGGGCCGGCCGCTTCCATGCCGCCTTCGACTTCGCCGGATTTCAGCTTGGCTTGGGCTTCTTTCACGGTGATGCCCAATTCCTGCGCCACCGCATCGGCGGTTTTTTCACGCCAGAAGATATAGCCCATGCCGGGCAGGCCTTCTTTCTGGGCAAAGACATTCATCCGGTCACAGAATTTGCGCGACCCGCCTGTCGGGGCGGGAATGGCGCGGACTTCGGTGCCTTCCTGTTCCAGCAGCTTGGCAAAGATCGCAAAACCCGAGCCCGCAAAATGATCCGAGACCACCTGCATTTTGATCGGGTTGCGCAGGTCGGGTTTGTCCGAGCCATACCAAAGTGCCGCGTCTTTATAGGAAATCTGTTCCCATGTTTCATCAACCTTACGCCCGCCGCCGAATTCCTCGAAAATGCCGGCGATCACGGGCTGGATGGTGTCAAAAACATCCTGCTGGGTGACAAAGGACATTTCGAGGTCAAGCTGGTAAAAATCGGTTGGTGAACGGTCTGCACGCGGGTCTTCGTCGCGGAAACACGGGGCAATCTGGAAATATTTGTCAAACCCCGACACCATCAACAGCTGTTTGAACTGCTGGGGGGCCTGTGGCAGCGCATAGAATTTACCCGGATGCAGGCGCGAGGGCACCAGAAAATCGCGCGCGCCTTCGGGGGAGGAAGCGGTGATGATCGGGGTTTGGAATTCCTTGAATTTCCGGTCCCACATGCGTTTGCGGATAGAGCTGACAACATCCGAGCGCAGGATCATATTTGCCTGCATCTTTTCGCGGCGCAGATCGAGGTAGCGATAGCGCAGGCGGGTTTCTTCGGGGTATTCCTGATCGCCAAACACCATCAACGGCAGCTCAGCGGCCGAGCCCAGCACTTCGACATCGCGGATGAACACTTCGATTTCGCCGGTGGGCAGATTGGCGTTGATCAGGCTCGCATCGCGGGCTTTGACTTCGCCGTCAATGCGGATGCACCATTCCGAGCGCAGCTTTTCAACATCGCTGAAGGCAGGGCTGTCTGGATCACAAAGCACCTGAGTGATGCCGTAGTGATCGCGCAGGTCGATGAACAGGATGCCGCCATGATCGCGCACACGATGCACCCAACCGGAAAGGCGTACAGTGTCACCTTTGTTTTCGATGTTCAGATCAGCACAGGAATGGCTGCGATAGGCATGCATGTCGGGTCCCTTTCGGTGGGCGGAAAAACTGTGCGCACCTACACCGTTTGAGGGTCAAGAAGTCAAGAGCAGGATCGCCAAAACGCCTGCAAACGCGGCGGGAATGACGCGCCATCCCAAGGCTGCGCGCCCCCAATCGCCTCAGGTCAAGGCACGGCGCAGCTGTGGCAGCCGCGACAAGATCAGGCTGTCAACGGCCAACACCACCAAAAAGGCGATACCCGCCATCGGAAAGGCCATGGAAACCCCGATCCCGACCCATGCCGCGCCCTGCCAGATCGGCATTTCTTTGGGCAGCGGCGGCGCGGCAAGGCGGTTCACCCCGGCAGGGCGGCGTTTCCACCACAGCACCAGCGACGACACACAGAGAAACAGCACCGACAGACAGACCAGCGTATTGGCCAGTACGCTCCAGAGACCCAAGGTGCCCATATGCAGCGCGATGCCCACAGCCATTGCCTTGCCCGCCAGCCCATAATCCGCATAGCGCACATCCGCGAGGATATTGCCGGTGTATTGGTCAATATGCACGGTACGGTCCGACATCGGATCGGTGCTGTCGGTGTTCATTGAATCGCGGCTCAGGGTCCAGACGCCACTGTCCCCTGACGGCAGGTTCAATTGATAGCGGCCCTCGAATCCGATCTCGCGGGCAAAGGCATCGACGCTGTTCAATGTCACCAATGGCGCGTTGATCCCGTCACTGCCGGCGCTGCTGCCGGAGGCGGGCATCGGGGTTAGTTCCAGCGCCCAGGGCACTTCGCGCCGCGCATGGTTCATCTTGGCGTGGATGTCATCGGACAGGGGCACCGCATCCCATTTTTCCGCCGGAAATTGGCTCCAGGCTTGCACAAACTTTCCGCCCCAGACACCCGCCCATGACAGGCCGGAAATCAGGAAAAACACCAAAAACAGTGACAGCCAGATGCCAACCACCCCATGCAGGGATTTCCACAGCCCGCGGCCTTTGGACAGGGTCGGCACAAAGGCCCGCCGCAATCCGCCCTGACGCGGCCACCACATATACAGCCCCGTGGCCACCAGCACCAAGGCCAGCGAAGCGGCGGTTTCGATCATCCGGTCGCCCGTGACCCCCAGCATCAGATCACTGTGGATCCCATCAACAAAATCATACCAGCCACTGCGGCGCGCAAAGGTGTCAATCACCTGTGCGCTGTAAGGATCGACCGCCACCATCGTGGCATCGCCCCCCTGATCCACCCGAAACAGCGCCGCAACATCGGCACTGCGCGGGGCAACATATTGGATCAGCACCCCATCAGGTATGGCGGCGACGGCGGCATCGGCCTGTTGTGACAAGGGCGCGGATATCTCTTGCGCAACAACTGCGGTGCGTTCCCCGTCACGGCCATCAATCCAGGCAATCCAGAGCATCGCCATGCCGGTCACGGCCAAGGTCATCAGAAAAGGGATCACAATGAGGCCCGCATAGAAATGCCAGCGCCAAGCGGCGAAATAGAATTTTTCTGCGCCCGCGTGCTGCGGCGCATTGGTGGTGAGGGTGGTCATTTTGAAAGCTCCAAGCCTTGAAAACCCGCCAATCCAGCGGGGTGTTGATCTAAAAAACGGTCAGATCAGGCGTGAAGGCGGGGCGCGGGTTTGTTTGGCAGGGTCAAGCGGCGCGGCGTGATGGCGCATCTGCGCCAGGGCCAGCATCTGCGTGACCTGCACAAGACGGATCGCAACCGGCAAGGTGGCCATTGGCGCCACCAGATCGGTGCTGGCAATCAACCGGCAGGCGGTACACTCTTTTGCAGGGCCGGAGGCGGGATCATCAACATCGCCGCACAGCCCCGACGCCGCGCCGCCGGACAACAGATAGGCCTCAAGATCGGCATCCAAGGTCAACGCGCCGCTGCGATGGCCAAAACCAAGCGCCAGCAATGCCACGACAAAGGTCACGACAAGGCAGAGTTTGGAGAAACGGATCAACAGCGCAGACATGAGATTGAGCTAGCTCAGGTTTGACAGATACGCCAGCGCAATTGCATCGCCTTGCGTCACAATAACACAGCCGCTAGATTGTGATAAAAATCTGAAATACAACCTAAACCGGATGTTTTACGCCGCTGCGCGGTAACCCGCCGCATTATAAGTAAAAAATACTTCCAAATCTGGTAGATAGCCGATAACAGCACGCCATCACTTGTCACTGATCGTTCCGTAAACCGGGGCATCACCCGTCTGGAACGGTGTTGAGGCAGTGCAGCAGTTCAGAGGTTCACACGACATGACTACCCGCATTCTCCATATTGACGATGACCCGGTGTTTTGCGACCTGATCCAGCGGATTCTTGCGATGGACCCCTCGTTCAAAGTGCGGTCATGTTATACTGCCGGGGATGCGCTTGCACTGATGGGGCAAAATTTGCCGGACTTGATCATCTGCGATATCGAAATGCCCAACATGGGTGGCCTCGAATTTGTCAGCAAGTTGCAGGAAATTACAGGCGCGGCACAGCTGCCGGTCATTCTGCTCAGTGCAAGGGTACGGCAGCTTGAACAATATGATGCTTTCAAGGACATGCCGGTTCTCAAGATGGAAAAACCGATCAAACCCGAAGAGTTTCTTTTTACGGTGCGCAAGGCGCTGGCTGAAAACCCGACTGCATAAGCCGGAAGGCCTGCCGGGCAGGTTTTCAACGGCACGCGCTGTATGTCCACGGCCCGGCGCACGGGCGATTTCAATCCGGTATTCACCCTGCCGCTGGTGGCAAAAAGGCCGCGTGTTTTGACAAACACGCGGCCCTATTTTTGCGGCCCTATTTTTACTGTCGCCCGGATTACCCGATGATTGCATTCAACGTCGCGGAAGGACGCATCACTTTTGCGGTTTTGGCCGCATCGGTGTGAAAATAGCCGCCCAGATCAACCGCTGGCCCTTGGGCAGCCGCCAGTTCAGCGGTGATTTTCGCTTCGTTTTCAGCCAGGGCCGTGGCAATCGGGGCAAAATGCGCGGCCAGATCGGCATCCTGGGATTGCGCCGCCAGGGCTTCGGCCCAGAAACGGGCAAACCAATAGTGGCTGTCACGGTTGTCGGGTTCCCCCCCCTTGCGGGACGGTGAATGGCCATTGTCCAGAATGCCCTGCGTTGCGGCATCAACCGCAGCCCCCAGCACGCGGGCCTTTTCGTTACCTTTGGCATCGGCAAGAAAGGTCAGGCTTTCGCCCAAGGCGCAGAATTCGCCAAGGCTGTCCCAACGCAGGTGGTTTTGTTCGGCCAGTTGTTGAACATGTTTGGGCGCAGAGCCACCCGCGCCGGTTTCAAACAGGCCGCCGCCGTTCATCAATTTGACAATCGACAACATCTTGGCCGAGGTCGCCAGTTCAAGGATCGGGAACAGATCCGTCAGATAATCCCGCAGCACATTGCCGGTAATCGCGATGGTGTTCTCGCCTTTGGTGATGGTTTCCAACGAGGCGCGGGTGGCCGCGCGCGGGGCCATGATTTCGAATTTGTCAGCGACACCTTTGGCTTCAAGGATCGGTTTTACATAGGCGATCAATTCCGCATCATGGGCGCGGTTGGCATCGAGCCAGAAAATCGCGCGGCAGCCTTCGGCCTTTTGACGGTCAATCGCCAGGCTCACCCAATCTTCGATCGGGGCCTTGCGCGCCGAAGCAGACCGCCAGATATCCCCCGCTTCAACCGCATGGCTGTGCAGCACGGTGCCATCCTCAAGAATCATTTTCACGGTGCCCGCGGCAGGGATTTCAAAGGTGGTCGGGTGCGATCCGTATTCTTCGGCTTTTTGCGCCATCAGGCCGACGTTCTGAACAGTGCCCGCTGTGGCAGGGTTCAGCTTGCCATTTTCCTTAAAGAATTTGATCGATTCATCATAGACGGGCGCATAGGAATTGTCCGGGATCACACAATTGGCGTCTGATTCAGCACCATCCGGCCCCCACCCCTTGCCGCCCGCGCGGATCAGCGCTGGCATTGAGGCATCAATGATCACATCTGACGGAACATGCAGATTGGTGATGCCTTTGTCGGAATCAACCATATACATCGGCGGGCGCGCCGCCATGCAGGCCTCAATATCGGCCATGATCGCGGCATTGTCTTTGACCCGTGCCAACAGATCCCCCAGACCGGAATTCGGGTTCACGCCCAGCTTGGCCATCGTATCGCCATGGGCCTCGAACACGGGTGCAAGAAAAGCCTTGACCGCATGACCAAAGATGATCGGGTCAGACACTTTCATCATCGTGGCTTTCATGTGCAGCGAAAACAACGTGCCTTCGGTTTTGGTCTTGTTGATCTCGTCGGCCAGAAAGGCATCCAGCGCGGCGGCGCTCATGAAGGTTGCATCAACAACCGTGCCCGCCGGATAGCTGACCGCGTCTTTCAAAACGGTTTCGCCTGCTGCGGTTTCCAGCACGATTCTGGCGGTGGAATCTTTGCTCAATGTGGCCGAAACCTCGTTGGAAAAGAAATCCCCCCCCGACATCGCGGCCACGCGGGTTTTGCTGTCAGCGGCCCAATCGCCCATGCGGTGCGGGTTGTTCTGGGCAAAGCTTTTCACGGCTTTGGCGGCGCGGCGGTCGGAATTGCCCTCGCGCAGCACGGGGTTCACCGCCGACCCCTTGAGCGTGTCATATTTTGCGCGGATGGCTTTTTCTGCATCCGTTGCAGGCACTTCGGGATAATCCGGCAGCGCATAGCCCTGCCCTTGCAATTCTTTCACAGCCGCAACCAACTGTGGCACAGAGGCGGAAATATTCGGCAGTTTGATCACATTGGCGTCCGGGGTTTTCACCAATTGACCCAAGTCTGCCAGATCGTCAGATTGACGCTGATCCGCGCTCAGATGCTCGGGGAAGGTCGACAGGATACGGCCCGCAAGGCTGATGTCTTTGGTCCCGACAGAAACCCCCGCAGCGGCGGCAAATTTCTGGATGATCGGCAGGAAAGACGCAGAAGCCAGTTCAGGCGCTTCGTCCACTTTGGTGTAGATGATATCTGACATTGGGAACCTCATATATGGGAGTTGTCCGCTCCATATCCGATGGTTCTGCTCCCGTCCACAGTATACCGTTGTATACTGACTGAATTCTCATATTTCCGCGATGATTTGCTGAAAACCCGGGTATTGGCCCTGACAAAGGCAGATTTTGGCGGGAAATACCTTGTTGGGTGGTCACCGGACACCGGACATGGCCCGGATGCACGCCACGCCATCGACGCAGCTTCCATCCCTATACCCGTTGTAGACGCATGAGATGTTGTTGATGCACAATGGGGCGGCACGAAAGCGCGACAGGTCCATCACATCCATCGAGGAGCAATGAGCTTACCGTGCCCTGCCCTGCCGCCCCGTTCTGGAAAATTCGAAACTGGACAGAAATTTCTTCTAATTCAGTTTTAGATGGCATCCCTGCCGCACCATATCCCTTGGGACAGAATCGAACCTTGGGTTCATGCTTCAGGGGCTAAAAACAAGAAAATCGGGCGTTTCCGCCCGATAGACTTCTTATGCTTGCAAATTGGCCATTCTAACCCGGCCGGTGGCCACTAATTGGTGGTCAGAACAACTATGAAGACAACCTACTTTTGGCCACTCAACAATCGTAAGCTATTGATTTATGTAAGGTCGAAATCAGCCGCGGCGGCGAAAACGGCCATTTCACAACTTAAGAATGGCCATCCAATTTAGCCGCAGAAAACGTGGAGAGCACCGATATCCAGATCGCAAAAAAATAGGCCACCCGAAAGGGTGGCCTATTACTTTTCATGATTTTGTTTTGGAAATCTACACTTGAAATTGTGCCGGCAGATCTATCCGTCTGAAAATGCGAACTCCGATCTCGGTCTTCGAACAGATTGGCTTCGCTCTGGCGGCCTTCATCAGACCTTTCAAATCTCGGACGCCAATTCCCAGCGCACTCCCAATCCGTTTTTCCGTCGTATATTCGGCGAGAAAGGCATCAACGTCTTTGACGCGGATCCTGCGGATAACGTGGTTTCCCTGTT
Organism: Sulfitobacter sp.; assembly: GCA_047634585.1. Classification (GTDB taxonomy): domain Bacteria; phylum Pseudomonadota; class Alphaproteobacteria; order Rhodobacterales; family Rhodobacteraceae; genus Sulfitobacter. The sequence goes on from JBLIAN010000012.1 coordinate 93,913, forward strand.
CAGCGTGAATATCAATCGTGGGCAGGTGGACGTGATCCGGCGATGCGTTTACCAACTCCCACCCTGAGGGAAAGGGAATTCCCAGGCGGATGAAAGCTTCCTCTGGCGAAAGGCCCACCAATATTCGGGCGATGGCATCCCTGGTTTCGTTGGGATCAACGTGAATCGCGGCAAACCCCGCAGCGCCCTCAACGCTGACTACATTGGAAAGAAACCCTCCGAGTATGAGATGGACGATCTCTACGGCGGGCGCTTTCGATTTCATGGCGGCAGTCGCAAGGTCGACCATTCCGGCAGGCAGTTCCGAAACGGGCATGGATCGTTGCTCAATGCTGCGAAGAAGCTGATCAATTTCGAGTGTATCGATGCTCTTTTTCGTGCGACCTGGAGCATGAGACAGTTCGGAAACAACAGGTGTCAATATCCGCTCGGAAAGAAGCTGATCTACCAATGGGCGCGTGCATGAAAGAGCCTTCGGAACTTGGGTCACCGGAACAAGACGGCCCATCGAATGAGCGATTTCCAAGCCAGCTGCACTATCAAAAACATGATAATCCGCTTCTGACGCACCCTCCGGCAGCAGCCTTTTCGCCATAAGCATCCCGTGCAGCGTCCGCGGATCGACCCCGGTTTCACGAGCCAGCGATGCGCAGGTATGGAGACGGCGCGCGGAGAGCTTTTCTCCCAGGACAATGCCATTTGTCGGAACCGGCATCGTATCGAAGATATGCTCACGCAGTATTCTCTTGATGTCTCCAGGGTCCTTTTTCGAGCGCGACTGGGCTAACCACTGATACAGACGCCCAAATACTTTTTGTCCCCCTGCATTGCTCCCGTTGTATTTGAAGGATTGCTGAACTTCGGTCAGCGCCTGACGAATGCCGACCTCACCCTGCGCCGCGTAGCGAAAACCTACGGCCCCAGCGTGATCCCGGTCATCTTCGGTAAGTTCGTTCAGGTTCGGTGTCGCACCGTATGCCAAGAGGACGCCGAGCATTTCACAAGCATGAACACTTTGCTCAAGCCCTTCGGCATCAAGCCATTTTGGCCCCTGCACTCCATTGAGCCGTCCTAATATATAGTTCTGCAGTGGCGAAATCGGGCGCGGATCTCGTTTGGGCACCAAATCTTCAAGGCTCTCGCCAGTCTCAGGCACCACAATTGCAAGCTCGTGAAATTGGTCGCTATAAGAACCACCTTTCCTGCTCATCAGCGGAAGGCCGTGCACAATGCAAGTCCGAATTCCGCGCACCTGCCAGTACCAGACATGGCGGCGAAATTGCGTCACGCCTCCGGATGCTCGATCATCTTCAGCCAAGCAAGCTGGGCAAAACACGGTGTGAGGAGAAGTAAGAAATTCGGACGACACCACCTCACCACGCAGCTCATAACCGCGATGTCCGAGGCCGCGTGGCACGTTGGCCACCAGGTCATGAGTTGGCACACCGGAGCAAACTGCCAATTGGTTGATCGCATCTTCCTGACCGCGAGCAAGGTCAGAAATCTTGATGTTCATATCGCGCAGAAAAGGCCCTGTGCGATTGTCAGCATGAAATGCTGCAAGGCGAGCGGCAAACCCCAGTAGGGATTCATCTTTTTCGAACGCCAGTTGAGGGAACAGTACAGTCATGTCGATGTCTCCCTCAAAGCGGCTTATGAAGCTGGGCGAGATCGATTTCCGCCCAACGCGGTGCCAAGAAAACATTTTTGCCCGGGACGACACCCTCATTCATTCCCCATGACTCGGCAAAATGCTGAAGGGTGAGTGCTGTGTCGCCATTCAGAATAGCCACCTCCAGCGCTGCATGAATGTTCTCGATGCACCGACCGAACCGGCCACGACTGGCGTACACGAGACGGTCGATCAAATCATTTTCATTAGGCGCAGCCAGTTCAACTTTTTCGCAGAATGCCTTGATGATCCCGCGAAACATCTTGTCGTGTGTTGAGGCTGAAATTTCCGGCAAGGTAACCTTGGAATAGCGGCGTTTCACCTGATCATCGTAAGATGCCATCTCCCAAAGCTTATCAACTCCGGTCAGAACAAGGATCACGGCACCCTCCCCCTGCATGATCGACTTCAACATCTTCAGGATGTCTTCTATCGCCTTTCCCGCCCGGAAGAGATCATGCGCCTCATCAATCCAGAGAACGATGGTTCCGAGCAACTTCAATCGAATGCGTACAAGCGACCAAATATCCCATTCTTTGCGTGCATTTGAGACGCTTGGATAACCGGTTTCACGCAAGATCTCGAGGCCGAGGCTCTTAAGCGTCGCAGGACTCGGAACGCGCACCCCAACCGATGGCTTGCACGTAGTATCATCGCTCTGCAAAGCCGGATGGTTGTTCAGTACATGATGAACCAGGGATGTCTTACCTCCTCCGGCTCCTTCGATCAAAATCACGCCATGTGTATCCCCGGTCGCAGTGTATTTACGAGGCTTTGCGATCAATTGCCCCACGGCGTCGCGTTGGAACTGCCTATCCAAGTGTGTTTCGAAGATTTGGTCGCGCGCCGTCGTGATATATTTTGCACGAAGTGCGTCGATTGCTGAAATTGACTGCTGTGAAGCGAAAGTGTCTTTAGCCATGAAGTTTGGGCTCCTTAAACGGTTTCCGGTTCCGGCTGCTGCTCTGCTGGAGACTTTAAGCTTCGGTCCGTAACGAGAATTTGCGTTCAACCTTCTCGCAACGGAAAGACGATTACGTTACGTCAACCTGTTTCTTCGCTTAGGTTGGCCCGTTAGCGCCCTGCCGCAAAAAACGCCACGCAGCTCATTGTGCTCTTTTGGATGCACAAGAATGCTCCGATCCTCCTTATCAATTCATCCCCAACACCATTCCAAATATCGGCGCGCTGTCCTTTTCTCGGCATGCTGATCAATGGCTGCTACCGACGACTACATTGGCCCTTTTGCTCGAGGACGAAGCACTTTTCGTGTGAAAGATCGCGCAGTGAGCCGCGCCTCAAATTTCAGTATTGCTGAGCTTTTCGCCAGGCTTTGACGAGCCGGGCGCTATCCGGCCCCGCACGGTGTGGGGCGGGATGCCTTTCAAGGTTTTCGTAGAGCATATCGAGCGCGAAACCGGAAAACTGTGCAAAGGATACGTCGTGATAGTCTTCAATCTTCGGCATGGCCGCGTGCCCGCTCGCGCGTAGTAACCGTGAGAGCCAGCGCCGGTCGAACTCCGGCGCATCGGACACAGGTATTTTTCCTTCCAGGAGAGGGAGCAAATCTTCGACGACCGCCGATACAGTAGGTGCGTCGAGTAAATCTTCGAACACAATGCGATGAACGGCACCACTCTGCGTTGACCAATCGGAAAAGCTCCAACGCGCCGCGGGCCGGATCAACGAGGTCCAGGTTTGAACGCCCCCATTCTTCAGCCAAGACAGGCCAATTTCTATTGGCCAACTCTGCGGCGTAAGACTTGATGCTTCAAAGTCCAAGGCTGCGTATGCTTCGATGTCAGTAGCTTTTTTCATATCGTGTCTCACCTCATGCAAGCTGCATCGGCAACGACATTGGCCGTCTTTGTCTGAAAAGAAGAAGAAATCTAAATTTCAGCATCCCCGACGTGAAATTGCCGCAGTTTAACTCAACAGATATCCTAATCTGTTGGACATGAGCTGCAACTTCCGGTGGATGCAACATCCGCGAGAGTGTTGAAATCGGCTAATTCTGTTGAAAAACTCTTCTTGATTTGGGGGTCTCCCACTGATTCAATTTGCTTGTGAATGCAAGGGGATTGACGATGTTGGGACCAAAGCAAGAGGCGCAAGGCGCGCTTTTTTATGAGT
>JBLIAN010000013.1:0-85477 GCA_047634585.1 Sulfitobacter sp.
TTATTTGTGACGCGCAGCGTACACCAATTGGACGGTTTGGCGGGGCTTTGGCTTCGGTGCGGGCCGATGATCTGGCGGCGGTGCCGATCGCGGCTTTGATGGCGCGCAATCCGGATGTGGATTGGGCAAAAGTTGATGACGTGATCTATGGCTGCGCCAATCAGGCAGGCGAGGACAACCGCAATGTGGCGCGGATGGCGGCCTTGCTGGCGGGGCTTCCCGTTGATGTTCCCGGCTCGACGATCAACCGGCTTTGTGCCTCTGGCATGGATGCTGTCGGCGCTGCGGCGCGGGCCATTCGCGCCGGCGATATGGATCTGGCAATTGCAGGCGGCGTTGAAAGCATGACCCGCGCCCCCTTTGTGATGCCCAAGGCCGAAACCGCGTTTTCGCGGGGCAATGCGGTCTATGACACCACCATCGGCTGGCGCTTTGTGAACCCCAGAATGAAGGCGCAATATGGCGTCGATTCAATGCCGCAGACCGCTGATAACGTTGCCGCAGACCATGAGGTGAACCGCGCCGATCAGGATGCTTTTGCCCTGCGCAGTCAGGCCCGCTGGGCGGCGGCGGATGCGGCAGGTGTCTTTGCCGAGGAAATCACCCCGGTGAGCATCCCCCAACGCAAAGGTGATACCATTGTGGTGGACCGTGACGAACACCCGCGCCCTGACACCACCGCTGAACGGCTGGGTAAATTGCGCGGCATCAACGGCGCGGACCTGACGGTAACAGCGGGCAATGCCTCTGGTGTCAATGATGGTGCGGCGGCAATGTTGATCGCCTCTGAACAAGCGGCCAAAGAACACAATCTCACCCCCATTGCCCGTGTTGTGGCGATGTCGGCGGCAGGTGTTGAACCCCGCGTGATGGGAATCGGGCCAATTCCCGCCTGTCAAAAGGTGCTGGCGCGGGCCGGACTCACCATTGAACAGATGGATGTGATAGAATTGAACGAAGCCTTTGCAAGTCAAGGCATTGCCACCTTGCGGGCTTTGGGCGTGGCAGATGATGCGCCCCATGTAAACGCAAACGGTGGCGCGATTGCCATTGGTCACCCGCTGGGCATGTCCGGTGCGCGGCTGGTGATGACCGCCGCATTGCAATTGAAACGCACCCAGGGGCGCTATGCTCTGTGCACCATGTGTGTGGGTGTCGGCCAAGGTGTCGCGCTTATTCTTGAGCGCGTCTGAACAAACCGCCCAGTCTGGAAAGGATCTGAACGATGTATGCACAGATGATCAAATCTACCGGTGAAGGGGTCAAATCCCTTGATGAAATGGATCCGGTCGAACGCGCCTTTCAGGAGCGGATCAACGCGGGCGGCAAGATCGAGCCAAAAGACTGGATGCCCGAAGGCTATCGCAAGACCCTGATCCGCCAGATCGGCCAGCATGCGCATTCCGAAATCGTTGGCCAATTGCCCGAAGGCAACTGGATCACCCGTGCGCCGACACTGGAACGCAAGGCGATCCTGCTGGCCAAGGTACAGGATGAGGCGGGGCATGGGTTGTATCTGTATTGCGCCGCTGAAACGCTGGGGGTCAGCCGCGATCAACTGACCCGCGACCTGCTGTCGGGCAAGATGAAATATTCCTCGATCTTCAATTATCCGACCCTGACCTGGGCTGATATGGGCGCCGTTGGCTGGTTGGTTGATGGTGCGGCGATCATGAATCAGGTGCCCCTGCAACGCACCTCTTATGGCCCCTATGCCCGCGCGATGGTGCGGATCTGCAAAGAGGAATCTTTTCACCAGCGCCAGGGCTATGACATCATGATGAAGATGGCCAAGGGCAGTGAGGCACAGCGCAAAATGGCGCAGGATGCCTTGAACCGCTTCTGGTATCCCTCCCTGATGATGTTCGGCCCCTCCGATGCTGAATCGGTGCATTCGGCACAATCGCTGGCCTGGAAAATCAAGATGAATTCCAATGACGAGCTGCGCCAGAAATTTGTCGATCAAACCGTGCCACAGGCCGAATATCTGGGTCTGACAGTGCCGGATGAACATCTCAAACTGAACGCAGAAACCGGCCATTACGACTTTAGCCAACCTGATTGGAATGAATTCTTTGATGTGCTGAAGGGCAATGGCCCGTGCAACACCGAACGTCTGGAAGCCCGTAACAAGGCTTGGGATGACGGGCGTTGGGTGCGCGAGGGTCTGTTGGCCCATGCCGCCAAAAAACGCGCAACACAACTCGCAGCGGAGTAACCCGATGAGCAGCCCAGAAACCAGCCCCTATTCCGACACCAAAGCCGCCGATCACGGCCCTGCCCGCCACAACGAATGGCCGCTTTGGGAAATCTTTATCCGTGGTCAGCACGGGCTGAGCCACCGTCATGTCGGCAGCTTGCATGCTGCTGATGCGCAAATGGCGATCAAGAACGCCCGCGATGTCTATACCCGTCGAAACGAAGGCGTCAGCATCTGGGCCGTCGAAGCCACCCATATCGCCGCCTCGTCGCCCGAAGAAAAGGGATCGCTCTATGAACCCTCCAACGCCAAGGTGTACCGCCATCCGACGTTCTTCGACATTCCCGACGAAGTAGGTGCAATGTGAGCGACCCGTTGTTTGAATACCTGTGCCGGATGGGTGACAGCACCTTGGTATTGGGCCATCGCATTTCGGAATGGTGCGGTGTCGCGCCGGTGCTCGAAGAAGACATCGCGCTGGCCAATACCGCGCTTGATCTGATCGGCCAGACCCAGCTTTGGCTTGGCCTCGCTGGCGACGTCGAAGGCAAAGGGCACGATGCCGATGCATTGGCCTTTCACCGCGATGTCTGGGATTTCCGCAACCTGTTGCTTGTGGAACAACCCAATGGTGATTTTGGCCAGACGATGATGCGCCAGTTCCTGTTTGATGCATGGCATCTGGCACAACTCAAAGCGCTGCAATCGTCAACCGATGATCAGATCGCGGCGATTGCCGAAAAATCGGCCAAGGAAGTGACCTATCATCTGGAACGCGCCGCCGACACGGTGATCGGTCTTGGCGATGGCACCGAAGAAAGCCATAAACGGATGCAGGCGGCCTTGGATCGCATGTGGCCCTATGTCGGCGAAATGTTCGTTTCGGATGCGGTGGATCAGGCGATGGTCGAGGCCGGTATCGGCCCTGATCCGGCCAGCCTGCGGGATGGATATGATGCCTATCTCGACACGGTTCTTGGTGCAGCCACCCTTAGCAAACCAGCCGATGATTTTGCCCATAAAGGCGGTAAATCCGGCCAGCGGCACAGCGAACATCTGGGCCATATGTTGACCCAGATGCAATGGCTCCAGCGTGCCTATCCGGATGCGACATGGTAAGCGAAAGACCTGCATTAGAGACTGTTTGGGGTTGGCTTGCCGCCGTTCCCGACCCCGAGATTCCAGTGATTTCCCTCACCGATCTCGGGATCATCCGCGATGTGCAATGGCAGGGTGATACGCTTGAGGTCACGGTCACCCCGACCTATTCGGGCTGTCCCGCCACCAGGATCATCAATCTGGATATCGAATCCGCCCTACGCGATCACGGGATTGAAAAACTGGCTCTAAAAAGGCAATTATCGCCCGCTTGGACCACCGATTGGCTGTCCGAGGGTGGCCGCGCCAAGCTGGAAGAATACGGTATCGCGCCGCCACAACCCGCAGGCGGCCCGCAACATTGCCCGCAATGCAAATCAACACAGGTCGAACGGATCAGCCAATTCGGATCGACCCCCTGCAAGGCACAATGGCGCTGCCAAAGCTGTCTTGAACCCTTCGATTATTTCAAATGTATATGAGGCCAAGCGCATCATGAGCCAGTTTCACCCGTTAACAGTGACTGATATCCACCACACGATCCGCGATGCGGTGGTGCTGACACTGCGCCCTGAAAACCCTGACGCCTTTGATTTTATCCAAGGCCAATATCTGACCTTCCGTCAGGATTTTGACGGCACAGAACTGCGCCGCAACTATTCGATCTGTGCCGGGTTGGACGATGGCAAACTGCAGGTCGGCATCAAACGGGTGGACGGCGGGGCGTTTTCAACATTTGCCAATGTTGATCTCAAGGTCGGTGACACATTGCACGCCATGCCCCCTCAAGGCCGTTTTTTCACCGCATTAGAGCCTGATATCGGCAAGAACTACCTTGGCTTTGCAGGCGGGTCCGGCATCACGCCGGTGCTGTCGATCCTCAAAACCGTACTGAAACGCGAGCCACATTCGACCTTCACGCTGGTCTATGCCAACCGCGCCGTGAACACGATCATGTTCCGCGAGGAACTGGAGGATCTCAAAAACCATTACATGGGCCGCCTGACGATCATTCACATGCTGGAATCCGGTCAGGACATCGACCTGTTCACAGGCCGTGTGGATCAGGACAAATGTGCGCAATTGTTCAAACAGTGGATCGACGTCACTTCGATTGATACCGCGTTTATCTGCGGCCCCGAACCGATGATGCTGGCAATCTCTGATGCGTTACAAACCCATGGTTTAGAGCCTGATCAGATCAAATTCGAACTGTTCAGCGAAAGCCAGCAAGGCCAGCTTGCCAAACAGGAAATGGCCAAACGCAGCGCGGGTCAGGCAGGCACCGAGGTTACCTTTATCATGGAAGGGGCCCAGCGCAGCTTCACGATGAAAAAGGGTCAATCGGTTCTGGAAGCGGCGCTGGAAAATGCGCTGGATGCACCCTTTGCCTGCAAGGCGGGAGTCTGTTCAACCTGCATGTGCAAGGTGGTCGAGGGCGAGGTCGAAATGTTATCGAACCACGCGCTTGAGGATCACGAGGTCGAACGCGGTTATGCGCTGTCCTGCCAATCCTATCCGCTGACCGATACGCTCGTTATTGATTACGACACGCACTAAGGAATTATCATGCGCAACGTCCAAAGCTTTGCCGCCGGTCAGTGGATCACCCCCGGAACAGGGGCGCGTCCCATCGCCTCGGCCATCACCGGCGAGGTGATCGCCCAGGCGGGCAATGATGCCCTGGATGTGCAATCCATGGTGTCGTATGCCCGTGAGGTTGGCGGGGTTGCCCTGCGCAAAATGACCTTTCATGACCGCGCGCGGATGCTCAAGGCGCTGGCGCTGAATCTGCGCGAGCAGCGTCAGACCCTGTATGATCTCAGCTATGACACCGGTGCCACACTAAGTGACCACAAGATCGACGTGGATGGCGGCATCGGCACGATGATGGTTTTTGCCTCCAAAGGGCGGCGTGAAATGCCGGACGGGCATGTCTATCTGGATGGCCCCCCCGAGCAATTGGGCCGCGATGGGCATTTTATGGGCCGCCACATCTGCACACCTTTGCAGGGTGTCGCGGTGCATATCAATGCGTTCAACTTTCCGGTCTGGGGGATGTTGGAAAAACTGGCCCCGACCCTGTTGGCGGGCGTGCCTGCCATCGTAAAACCCGCCACCGCGACCTGTTACGTGACCGAAGCCTGCGTGCGGATGATGCTTGGCTCCGGTCTGCTGCCCGACGGGGCGCTGCAATTGGTCAGCGGTGGTTTGGGCGATATGCTTGATCATCTGGAATGTCAGGATGCTGTGGCCTTCACCGGTTCTGCGGATACCGCACTCAAATTACGGCGCAATCCGTTCTTGATGGACCGCTCGGTGCGCTTTGCCTCCGAGCAAGACAGCCTCAATGCCTCGGTTCTGGGGCCGGATGCCGTGCAGGGCACGCCTGAATTTGATCTGTTTGTCAAAGAAGTCCAACGCGAAATGACCGCGAAAGCAGGGCAGAAATGCACCGCCATTCGCCGGATCATGGTGCCCGATGCGCAGATCGACGCGGTGATTGCGGCCTTGTCGGCGCGTCTGGCCAAGGTCAATATCGGTGATCCACGTCTGGAAACCACCCGCATGGGGGCGCTGGTATCCGCCAGTCAGAAACGCGATGTTCTGGAAAAAGCCGCCCTGATCGGGGCCGAAGCCGAGCGGGTCTTTGGCAACCCTGATGATTTTGGCGTTGAAGGCGCCGATAAAGACAAAGGCGCCTTTGTGCCGCCGATGTTGTTTCATTGCGCCGCACCCGATCTGGCAGAACGTGTGCATGACACCGAGGCCTTTGGCCCCGTGTCCACCATCATGCCCTACCGCGACCTACCCCATGCGATATCCTTGTTGAACAAAGGCAAGGGATCGCTGGTTGCCTCGGTGATCACCAATGATGGCGATGTGGCGCGCGACGTTGCCTTGGGCGCAGGCGCGTTCCACGGGCGGCTATATTTCAACAACCGCATCTCTATGACCGAGGCCACAGGCCATGGATCGCCCCTGCCCCATATGGTGCATGGTGGCCCCGGACGTGCCGGCGGCGGCGAGGAACTGGGCGGTATTCGTGGCGTCATGCACTACATGCAACGCACAGCGATCCAGGGCAGCCCCGACATTCTGACCGCAATTGGCCAACAATGGGTGCCGAATGCGCAGGAAATTACCGACCGTGCCCATCCGTTTACCCGCAGCTATAGCGCGCTGGATCTGGGCGAGACATTTTATTCCGGCACCCGCGAAGTCACGCTGGAAGACATTGAAACCTTTGCACATTTCACTGGCGATACGTTTTACGCCCATATGGATGATGCCGCGGCCAAGGCCAATCCGTTCTTTCCCGGACGGGTGGCGCATGGTTATTTGCTGCTGAGTTTTGCGGCAGGCCTGTTCGTGCAGCCCGATCCCGGCCCGGTTCTGGCCAACACAGGATTGGACAATCTGCGCTTTATGGCCCCCGTGCAGGCGGGCGACAGCATCAAAGTGCGTCTGAGCGTAAAACACAAAACCCCGCGCAATGATGACTACGGCGAGGTGCGCTGGCATGTGACGCTCAGCAACCAGAACCAAGAGGCCGTGGCAGAATACGAACTGCTGACCATGAATGCATTCTGATCGGTTTATTGATAGCACTGCCCCTCTGAGGGCATTGGGCGGGCAGCGGGTCTGGTCGCTGATGATCAGCCTGTTTGGCGATCTGGCGCAGGGCGAAGGCGACAGGATCGACGGGCCGGTGCTGTCTGCGATCATGGCCAGCCTGCAAATCAAACCCGAAGCGGCGCGGGTCGCCTTGCACCGTTTGCGCAATGACGGCTGGATCACCTCGGCAAAATCGGGGCGTATCCGCCAGCACAGCCTGACCGCAAAAGGCCGCGCCGAAAGCGCCATCGCCAGCCCGCGCATCTATGCCGCCCCTGATGCGATACCGGATCAGTGGCAATTGGTGTTGGTGGAAAATTCCGATGCGCAAAATACGGTGGATATGACCGCGCTTGGCTTTACCGCCCTCACAACCCGTGCCTATCTTGGCCCTGTTGGGATCACAGCACCGGTCGGGGCTTTGGCGTTGAGGGGCGCTGAGGTGCCGGAATGGCTGCGCCGCGAGGCCGCGCCAGCAGGTTTACGCGAAGATTATGCCCGGCTTGATCTGGCCTTGAGCGCGCTCACCCGTGACCTTGCCGAAATTCCCGCGCTTTCCCCGGTCGAGGTTGCCGTGCTGCGCTGTTTGATTGTTCATAACTGGCGGCGCTTGGTGTTGCGCCATCCGCCGCTGCCGCGCGCCCTGTTGCCCGATGACTGGCCCGGACACCCCTGCCATCGACAAGTGGTACAATTGCTGGATCAATTTCCGCGCCCTGATCCACCCCGGATCGGGCAGCAATCAGCCAACGCCTGACCCGCCGCGAAATCCCGCGCTTTCACCCGTCATATAACCACGGTATAGGATGAGGCATGACAAATTATCTCTATCAGAATGATCTGCCCGACGACCTTGATCTGGGTCCGATTGTGGCCATTGACTGCGAAACCATGGGGCTGAACCCGCATCGCGATCGCCTGTGTGTGGTCCAGCTTTCGGGCGGTGACGGCAATGCCCATCTGGTGCAGGTTGCCAAAGGCCAGACCGAAGCCCCCAACCTCTGTGCACTGCTGGAAAATCCCGCGGTGCTCAAGCTGTTTCACTTTGGCCGATTTGACATCGCCGCAATGCTGAACGCCTTTGGTGCAACCACCGCACCGGTCTATTGCACCAAAATCGCAAGCCGGTTGATCCGCACCTATACGGATCGGCACGGGCTGGCGAAATTGCTGCAAGAACTGCTGCAGATCGACATTTCCAAACAGCAACAATCCAGCGACTGGGGCAGTGCGAAACTGACCCAGGCCCAGATTGATTATGCCGCGTCGGATGTTTTGTATCTGCACCGGTTGCGCGATGAGCTGGACAAACGACTTGCCCGTGAAGGCCGCAGCGAAATTGCCCAGGCCTGTTTTGATTTCCTGCCGATGCGCGCCCGGCTTGATCTCGAAGGCTGGCCCGAAACGGATATTTTTGCACACGCATGACAACACCTTTCCTTGATACGGCCCGGCGTGTGATTCGCGCCGAAGCGGAGGCGCTGATCACTTTGGCAGACAGCCTTGATGATCGCTTTCGCGACGCAATTGACCTGCTGAAAGCCACCAAAGGCCGGGTGATTGTATCGGGCATCGGCAAATCCGGCCATATCGCCAATAAAATTGCCGCCACGCTGGCCAGCACCGGCACGCCGGCACAATTTGTGCATCCCGCCGAGGCCAGCCATGGCGATCTGGGTATGATCACCCGTGATGATGTGGTGCTGGCGATCTCCAATTCCGGTGAGGCGCCCGAACTTGGCAATCTGATCATCTATTCGCGCCGCTTCGGGATTCCGCTGATCGGATTGACCAGCCGCGCCGACAGCAGCCTTGGCAGTCAAAGTGATGTTTTGTTACTGTTGCCACAATTGGGCGAAGCCTGCGGCACCGGTGTTGTGCCCACTTCTTCCACCACGATGACCTTGGCGATGGGTGATGCGCTTGCCGTGGCCTTGATGGAAAACCGTGATTTCACCGCCGAACATTTCCGCGATTTCCATCCCGGTGGAAAATTGGGGGCGCTGCTCAGCCGTGTTGCGGATCTGATGCATGTGGGGGGGGCGATTCCATTGGTGCAGGACAACGCCACAATGGCAGATGCCTTGATCGAAATCAGCGGCAAGGGATTCGGCGTAACCGGCGTGATCAACACCGATGGCGCCTTGCAGGGAATCATCACCAACGGCGATCTTAGCCGCCATATGGACGGTTTGCTGGCCTTGAAAGCCCGCGATGTGATGACAGCACATCCAGTGACAATCGCCCCGGACGCCCTTGCAGAAAAAGCCGTCGGCCTGATGAATGACCGCAAGATCACCTGTCTGTTGGTGGTGGACCCAGAGGCGCCGAACATGCCGGTGGGCCTGTTGCATATCCATGATTGCCTGCGCGTCGGGCTGGGGTAATCAGCCATGCAGGCAGACCGCTATACCCGGCTGGTGTCCCTGCTCAAGGTGGTGTTCCCGCTGATGGCGCTTGCCCTGCTGTCCACCCTGTTTCTATTGTCACGCGAGGTTGACCCGGAGGCGGTAATTCCCTTTGCAGACAAAGAGATACAGGATCGGCTAAGGGATCAGCAGGTCACCGGCCCGTTCTACACCGGCATCACGGCAAACGGCGACCAGATCGCCTTTTCGGCGCAATCCCTGAAAACATCACTGTCTGACAAGGGCGTCAATCGCGCCGAATTGGTCGATGTCGCGCTGGACCTTGCCAGTGGGACGCATATTTCGCTGAACGCCACAGACGGGCAATTCAACCTTGCACAAGACCATGTTGAACTGGAAGGAGATGTGGTGATCACCACGTCCACAGGATACCGGATCACCAGCGATTTACTGTCGGCCCAGATGACGGGTTTGAATTTGCATTCCCCCGGTCCAGTGGATGCCGACGGGCCTGTCGGGGCGTTGTCTGCAGGCAGTATGGTTCTGTCCTCCCCCCGGCAAGGCGGGCCCGCCCAATTGATTTTCACAAATGGCGTGAAGCTGATATACACGCCCAAAGTCACCAAAGAATAGTCAAAGTGTTTATGATGCGAATTTTCCTGCTTTCCCTGTTTTTTATGCTCCAGACCCTGCCCGCTTTTGCACAGGGTGCCAATGTGGCCTTTGGCACAATCCGCCAAGACACCAATCAACCTGTTGAAGTCACGGCCGATAACCTGTCGGTGGATCAGGACACCGGCGTTGCGGTTTTTAGCGGCAATGTTTTGATCGCGCAGGGTGAAATGCGGCTTTCCGCGCCACGGGTACTGGTGGTCTATCGCGCTGAAAACAAAGGCATTGCGCGGCTTGAGGCCACAGGTGGTGTGACCTTGGTATCGGGCCCTGATGCCGCTGAGGCCGACCGCGCCGATTACAGCATTGATGACGGTACAATTGTGATGAGCGGGAATGTTTTGCTGGATCAGGGGCCAAATGCCCTGAGTGCGGACAAAATGAACATCCGCCTTGAAGACGGCACCGCCCAGATGACCGGACGTGTCAAAACCATCATTCAGGCGGGCGGCGACAACTGATGTCTTCACCCGAATTGACAGTGGCACATGGCACCCCCGGTCTGCGGATCGAACATCTGCGCAAATCCTATCGCAAAAAAATCGTGATTCGCGATTTCTCCATGCATCTGGGCCGGGGCGAAGTTGTGGCGCTGCTGGGCCCGAACGGATCTGGAAAAACCACGACATTTTATTCGGTTGCGGGCCTTGTCACCCCCGAAGGCGGCACCGTCACCGTGGATGGTCGCGATGTCACCACCCTGCCGATGTACCGCCGTGCCCAGCTTGGCATCGGATATCTGCCCCAGGAAATGAGCATTTTTCGCGGACTTTCGGTGCAGGATAACATCAGTGCGATTCTTGATATTTCGCTGCCGCTGCGCCACCAGCGCCGCGAACGGCTTGAGGAATTGCTGTCGGAATTTTCCATAGAACACCTGCGCCGCGCCCCTGCGCTGGCCCTGTCCGGGGGCGAAAGACGCCGTGTTGAAATCGCCCGTTGCCTTGCCGCCAATCCGAAATACCTGCTGCTGGATGAACCCTTTGCCGGGGTTGATCCGATCTCTGTCGGGGACATCCGGCATCTGGTTGCCGATCTGAAAAACCGGGGCATTGGCGTGTTGGTAACAGATCATAACGTGCGGGAAACATTGGAAATTGTGGATCGCGCCTATATCTTGCACGAAGGCCGGGTTTTGATGTCTGGCACCCCCGAAGAAGTCGTGCAAAACGAAAATGTGCGCCGCGTCTATCTGGGTGATAATTTCCGTATCTCTTAAAATCGCGTTAAGTTGATCAGAGTTTTTCCGCCAAACTGTGCATTGCTTTTGATTGACTTAGGCCAATTGTTTTTGCCATGATTAACCCATGGCAACACTGCGTTCCTGTTTCATCCTGCATCGGCCTTATTCCCAAGGCACGCACAGTATTAAGCTAAACGCAGGGCCAGATTTCCGCATCTAGACATCCTCAACACCCCACGCCCGTGGTCCGTTTGGCGATGCCTGATGAAATATATAAAAAGGAGAATGTATGCGGTACCAAATCAGCGGCAAACAGATCGACATCGGAGACGCGCTTCAGGTTCACGTCAAAGAAGAACTGGGGGAAGCGGTCAAGAAATATGCTGAGCGTCCAACCGATGCCCAGGTTATCTTCTCCAAGTCCGGTCACGAATTTGTCTGCGAAGCGACCGTTCACCTTTCAACAGGCCTCACCGCATCTGCCAAAGCATCGAACAATGAAATTTACGGTGCATTTGATGCCTGTAACGCAAAAATGGAGAAACAGCTCAGACGCTATAAACGACGCCTGAAAGATCACCACAAAGACCGCGCACAGCCGGTTGAACTTTTTGGTGCTTCCTCCTATATCCTCGCCTCAGAAAGCGATTCAGACGCACAGGAACCTGAAACTCTCCAACCCATGATCGTTGCCGAAATGCAGACCAAGATTGCAAACTTGTCTGTCGGTGAAGCGGTTATGCAAATGGAATTGGCAGGCGCACCCGTGTTGGTGTTTCGTAAAGAGGGTGAAGACAGAATTAACGTGGTGTACCGCCGCGAAGATGGCAACATCGGCTGGATTGATCCGACATAACGGTTTAGGCGGTTCATTCCCGTCAAGAGAGCAGAGCGTGTTAATGCAGTTTGCAAAATTGTTGAAACCCGAGGCCGTCAAAGTGCTGACCTCGGCCTCAAGCAAAAAACGGCTGATGCAGGACATCGGTGATCTGGTTCATTCCGCCTATGGGCTGAATGCCAATCAAGTTGTCGAAGCCCTGATTGCACGCGAATCTCTGGGACCAACAGGTGTGGGGCATGGCGTCGCTTTGCCCCATGCACGGATGGATGGCCTGGACGAAGTTGTCGGCGCTTTTGTTTTGCTCGACAAACCGATTGATTTTTCATCGGTTGACCGACAGCCGGTCGATGTGGCCTTTGCGCTGTTTGCCCCCGAAGATGCAGGTGTTGAACACCTCAAAGCACTGGCCTTGGTATCGCGCACCCTGCGTGATACCGCCATTTGCAGCAAACTGCGCTCCAATCCGGATGCCACCACGCTTTATACAATCCTGACCGAAGAAAATGCCGTTCAGGCCGCGTGATCACCGGTGGCGCGGCCTGTCGCGCTATCGAAAAAACTGAATCCGGTCTTTCGAGACCTATTTAGGCCCAGCGGCCAAACCCGAACATCATATAATCGCGTTGATAGGCATCCGCAGCGCGCGTTTCGATGTCTTCGTCATAAACATCTGCCAAATCAAACGGCTGATCGGCCGCAGGGATTGGCAGCGCAGGCATTGCCTCAATCCCGACCGCCCGCGCCAGTTCAGCCAGTTCACGCGGCGCATCCGCCTCGCGGATCACCCGGTCCGGCAGGCAGAATTCACCAAAACCCGCCAAAGCCTGCGCCTGCGTACACCATGCAGCGTCCACACGAATCGCGGTCTGTCCGGCGAGGTTGGCCTTGAGAAAGCCCAAGAACGCCCCAAAGGCCGCACGATGTGCCGCCAGATCATAGCTTGCATCCGGTCCCTCGGCGGGCAGCGGCATATTGTAGCGCCGCATCAACGTCTGGCGCAGGTGTGTGTAACTGCCTTTTCCTGTGCTCAGGATATGCCGGCAAAACGCATCATGGGCGCGGGCAACAGGATGGCGCAGAATGGTGAAACTGCGGTGCTGTTCATGGTTGCGCTTCCAGTGCCGCAAATCCTTTTGGCTCATCTTGGTGATAAGGTCTGTTTCGGAAACACCATCCAAAGCGGCCAGCCAGGCCAGCACCCCGGCCTGCGGGCCGGACCGCAGCGGCAGATACAGCAGCGGTGCCTCGGCAGCCGCCACATAGGACGGCACATTCGGCCCACGGCGCGGTTCAAAATTCGGGGTGCGGGTCAGATCAAACCGGTCCATGCCTGCAAGGCTGAACAACATATCCTCGTAATTGCGCACCTTTGCTGAAATCGGGCTTGGGTTTTGTTTCTTCAGGCTGGTGTCCAACCCGTCAAGGCGGGTCTCGACCCCCAGAAATCTGGCGATGCCATTCATCACGTCGATGTTCTGTAAATCTTCGTACGCTACATAAAATGCGGTTTGACCGCTGGTTTGCAACTGTTTCAACAGGGTGATCTGAAACTGTTGCAAGGCTTCAAGGTGGCGTTCAAATTCATCTGCATCAAATTCTGCAAGGCCCGATTTACGGGCTTTCACATCGGTCAGTTTCCACTGCCCTGTCGCCTGCGCGATTTTCCAGCTGACATAGCTTTCCACGGGATTGCGGGTCAGGATGATCTTGGCACAGGTTTCATCCCCAATCACCGCCTCAAAGACCCGCGGATCATGGTCATGAAAGTACCGGAACCCGTGGATGCCCGCCCCCCCATTCCGCAGCGCGTTCAGCACGATATGCGGGTCACGATCGCGGGCCTGCAGATCAACACCAAGAATCGGCTCATTGGATGGATACCCCAGAAAATGCGGATTAAACGCCTCGCCGTGACAGGAAATACCGTCAATGGCATTCAGATTGGTTTCCAGAAAATTCGATCCAGTGCGCATCTCGGCAAAGATCACAAAACTGTTAAATCTACCCGTCATAGATCACCGCACCAGATAGGGTTTCTGCGGGGTTTTGGCCGGTTCGGAGATATAATGATCCACCGGGAAATCCCCCATCAAATAGGGATGCATGCCCTGATTTTTGAGGTTTTGCAGAAATTGACCAAAACCCGACAGATCCACCATTTTGGGTGCTTCGGCCAAACGCCGCAGAGTGCTGCGCCCGATTTCATCCAGAATACCCTGCAACGGCTCCATCGGTGCTTCGATGAATTCCGCCATTGTCCAAATCCGCACCCGCGCCTTGGCATAGGGGGACCGCAGGATATCAATATGGTCGCTTTCAATCTTTTGCAGTCTGGCGGCAATGCTGCGAATCTCGGCAAAATCCATATTGGATCCGAACAAGGGCACCGCCCAAGCGCCGGTGATCACCGACACCTGCGCATTGGGATCTTTGGCGATGCGCCAGTTCACTTCCTGATTGTCATCAGGGCCAAACTGAAAACACTGGCGTTCGCCACGGGTGTTCCAGATCAGATTGGTCAAAAACGCCTTGCTGTTGTAATCGCGCAGGGTTGCGGTATCTGACAAGGCCCCGTTCAGCGCGGTTTGGCCATCCCCGAAATGCACGCGGTCCTTGGCAAAAAGATGGCCGTGGACCCGCGCATTGGTGGCCTTGCCCAACCACGGCTCGAAATCCTCGAACAATTCGGAAAACCCCTGAAACATCGAATAGGGCGCGGCTGTCACCCCGTTTTCCCAGTCTTCATTCGGGAATCTGCTTTGCATATAGAGGCCTGATCGCCCGCGGGTGCGCCGCTCCACCGCCTTCGAGAATATTCTGTCGATCTTGCCGGGGTTTGGTTCGGTCTTTTTCATCGCCCCCGCCGCATCGGTCAGGAACGCCTCGTACAACCGATCCGCATGGGGCCAGATTTTGCGCGCCACAAAACAATCAGACCGCCGCAGCAATTGCAGGTGATCATCATAGAAAATATGCGGTTTACCCTGAAAATCGAATTTGGACAGGGTCAAGGACCGGCTTTCTATCCGTGTTGCATATTGCCGTGCCAGCGTTTGAAAATAGGATTCATCAGGTATCCAGACCTGTTTGAAAAACCTGTCATAAACCGGCCGCTCGGGATCTTGCAGGATCGCAGACAAGGTACGCCGCGACAGACACCACCATTGCGACCCCATATGCGGCACGATGCCATTGGGCATATCCCGGTGCATGTTGAAACGGCGCTGAAATTCAACAATTTTATCAAATAGATAACGATGCCGCTTCCATGACACAGGAAACCGGAGGGTGAACCGTTCTGCATCCAGACCGCCCACTGTCCAAGGCACATCGGCGGTTGTCGCGCTTTCGATGAAATCCGTATGGGGCCGATCCGCAAGGTAATCGACCAATTCCTGCACCGGACGCAAAGGCAAACAAGACCCGGAGGCCAGAAAGACATGGCGCACCTCGGGATGCAGCGCCAGCAGTTGTTCAGATCCCGCCTGAGACGCCGCAACTATGCCCCAAGTGCCCCATTCACACCGGTAGCGGCCACAAAAACTGACATCGGGCAGGCTGCTTAGGGATTTAACAAAATCATCATAAGTTTTGCGCGCGACGCTTTTGTCGACATGGATCACCACCGGACATCCCGCCGCCGCCCAGTGCCGTGCCACCTGTTCTGCACGGCCCAGTGCGGTGTGCACCAGCATGACAATCCCCACGCTCATGCCCAGTTTCCTTTGGACATCAGACCCAGAATTTCAAGCTGTCGCCAGTTGATGTATCTTTCGGACCATTTGCACCACAGCTGGGGATTTTCCTCAAGTTCCTGCGCATAAGTGATATATTCGACCGACCCTGCATAATGCTGGTTACGGCTCAGCTCCTCTTGGGCTTTGGCGCCAAAAGTATCCAGAAATTTTGCATGCAACAGCGCACCCGAGGCTTTTTCGCCACCCCATTCATCATAGACTTGGTTCAACCCGCGCGGCAGCAACATATGCGTGGAACTGACATAGGCATAGCGTTTGTCCCATTTGACCAGAGGCACCTTGTTCAGCGCAGGGGCTTTTTCAGGGGTTTCCTTGAAAAACACCCGCGCGCGCGGGCCGCCTTGAATCCACAGGTTGGTGAATGACGGGTTGCGCGACATCGAATAATTGCCACTGTCGAACCACGCTGCAATTTCCATCGGGTTCTGGCCCGCATAATAGGGTTCTTCGTCTAGACGCCCCTTTGGGTACATGTCCAAAAGCATCGCCGAAAACGATTTGATCGAAGAGGCATCCAGCCAATCGGTCAGGGCACGCAACGGCCGGGTGTCACAAAACGGATAGACCAGAAATTCGTCAGGATCGACGGTCAGCGCCCAATGGCCATGCGCATGTTTCATCAACAGATGATTGATCCAGTCCATGCCAAAGCGCGCGCGTTTATAGCTCGCCCCCGTGCGCCAGACCGAACAATCCGGTTGATCTGCAAGGTAATCCGCAGATCCATCGGTGCTGTCATTGTCGACAAAAAAGAAATGCCCGACTCCCATGTCGCGGTAATATTCCAGAAAATACGGCAGACGCACCGCTTCATTGCGCTGGGTACAGAACAGCAAAATATCATCGGGCCGGATTTGGCTGGTCCGGTCCGCGATGCGCTTTAGCTCCCCCCGCTTGCGGATCGCGCGCAGACGCCATCGCTTACGTTGAAGCCGTAGCCGATATGACTGGAATATGCCCAAAAACCGCCCTCTACCTTTGGGAATAACAGCTCTCTTAACGCGGTATCATCTTAACCTTAACACGGTCTTGAAATGTTCATCCCATGTCGGAATTGAAATGAAATTTTGGTCTTGATGTTGCGCGTTTGGCTGATTTTGTTCCCATTTCTTAATGTTTCTTACCCATAAAGCGGGTTCAGAAACAGGTATGAAATTGGCGGCACCCCCTAAAACTTCGCGCAGAACCGGCAAATCGTTGCATAAAACACGCGATCCCAACTGCAGCGCCTCCAAGGGTGGCAGCCCAAAGCCCTCTGTGTGGCTCGGGAACAAACTGCCCGCCGCGCCCTGAACCAAGGCTGAAAGCGCCGGATCGGGCAGGTTATTCACCTCTTGTATCTGGCTCTGTACCGAAAAATGATCGAGCCGGTCAAAGACGGCAGCATTATTCCAACCCCGCGACCCACAGAGGATCAAAGGCGGCGCATTCACGCCCATCTCGTCCCAGATATCCAGAAGAAACCCGTGGTTCTTGCGGGGTTCTATGGTGCCGACACAGACAAAATACGGGCGGGTCATTTTCAGGTTTCCCGGCAGTTGATCTGCATCCGCCGTGGCCGGATCAACCCCCAGATGCGCCACGACGCCCTGCGGCAGCGTCCCCCAGACCTGCAGCTGTTTTTCAGCGCGGTTTTTGGTGTCCTCGGAATTATAGATCAGCCGATCCGCGTGTTTTTGCAAAAGCCGGATTTTGGCGCGGAAGGGTTTGATGGTTTCGGGTCTCTGAAACTGCGGGAATTCCAGTGGAATAACATCATGCACCAGCGCAAACACCTGCCCGCCCGTGGCTTTGACCGCCTGCATCACCCGATCCGTGATATTGCTGTGGCCGACATTGAAATAATCATAGGGTTCAGGCAGCGCCGCGGCCAGCATGGCTTGTATTCTATGCCGCGTCGCACGGGCACTGGCCAACCGCCGCAAATCGCTTTCTGCCCGGCGCAGTTGTACCGTGCGGCCAGGCAGCATACCGGATCGAAAATCCCCCCTGCCCCACGGCACAGCCCCGTCCAGCCGTTCAAGGAAACCGGCCATTCCGCGCCGATCCAGCAGCAGATAGCCAAAAGGCGTACGGATCAGGCCAAACACCGGAATATCATCGTGTAAAAACCGCCGCAGATAGGCGCGTTCCACGCGGTCGATCCCCGTGGCCATCCGCCCTGCCCGCCGCAAGCTGCGCGTCAGATCAAGCAGACGGGCACGCCCCATATCAGGTGTCGTAATGGCCGGTCTGGTGCCATCTCCACGCATCCGAAATCATGTCCTTGAGGGTCGATCGCCGGGGGGTCCAGCCCAGCTCGACCTCGGCGCGCTGTGATCCTGAAACCAGCTTGGTGCAATCACCCGCCCTGCGGGCCCCTTCGACATAGGGCACCGCACGATTGGTCACATCTCGGCAGTGATCCAGCACTTCACGCACCGAAAACCCCCGACCGGTACCAAGGTTGAACACCCGGCTGCCCTTGCCTTCCGCCAACCAGCGCAGCCCCAGAACATGGGCATCAACCAGATCGCAAACATGCACATAATCGCGAATACAGGTGCCATCGGGGGTGTCGTAATCGGTGCCGAAAATCGTCAGCCCCTCGCGTTTTCCGGCAATTGCATCCAGCATCAGCGGCACCAGATGGGTTTCGGGTTGGTGGAATTCACCCACTTCGGCCTCTGGATCGGCACCTGCCACATTAAAATACCGGAAAATCACATGGCGCAGCCCCTGCGCGACCTCGAAATCGCGCAGCATGTTCTCGATTGCACGTTTGGACGCGCCATAGGCATTGATCGGCTGTTGAGCGCTGTTTTCATCCAGCACCACATTGTCCTGATCGCCGTAGGTGGCGCAGGTCGAAGAAAACACAAATTGTGAACACCCTGCCGCAACGGCGGCTTCGATCAGGTTCAGCGATCCGGTGACATTGTTGCGCCAATACAATCCGGGCTGTTGCATGCTTTCTCCGACTTGGCTGAGCGCGGCAAAATGCATCACGGCAACAGGAGTATGGGCCGCAAACACCGCATCAAGGCGGTCACGGTCCAGCAAGTCACCTTGTTCAAAGGGGCCGAATTTCACCGCATCCTGCCAACCGGTGACCAGATTATCATAGGTAACGGGAATAAATCCTGCGGCTTTCAACGCCTTACAGGCATGTGATCCGATATAGCCCGCGCCACCGGTCACCAGAACCTTATCCATGCCTCATGCCCCCCGGCGGTGTTACTTACTGCGCGGCCCTGTCGATTTGCATCACGCTGTGCAGATAGTTGCGCAGATCATCCCGCAGGTCATCCCGCGCCAGACCAAAAGCCACTGTGGCCTGCAGAAAGCCGGATTTCGACCCGCAATCAAACCGCTGACCGCGGAAACGATAGCCGTAAACATTGCGGTCCTGTTCGATATCTTTGGCAATTGCATCGGTCAGCTGGATTTCACCGCCGGAACCGGATTTGATATCATTGAGGTTTTTCAACACGCTTGGCGACAGGATATACCGGCCAATCACCGCAAGGTTGGAGGGCGCCTCTTCGGCTTTGGGTTTTTCGACCATGCCTTTGACCTTGACCAATTGCCCCATGTCATCAGACACATCCAGCATCCCGTAAGACGAGGAACGCGCGGGTTCGACCTCCATCGCGGCAACCATATTGCCACCGGTTTCGGCATAGGCTTCGACCATCTGTTGCAAACAGGGCTTGTCCGCCGCAATCACATCATCCGGCAGGATCACCGCAAAGGGTTCATCGCCGATCAATCGCCGCGCACACCAGACAGCATGCCCCAGACCCAGCGCACGATGCTGACGGATATAGGCAATCGCGCCGCTTTCCATATTGGTGTTCTTCAGTGTTTTCAAAAGTTCGGTTTTGTTTTTCCGGCGCAATTCCTGCTCAAGCTGGGGCGCGTGGTCAAAATAATCCTCAAGCGCCCCTTTGCCGCGCGAGGTTACAAAAATGAATTCCTTGATGCCCGCGGCACGGGCTTCATCAATGGCGTATTGGATCAATGGGCGGTCCACCAAGGTCATTATTTCCTTGGGAACAGATTTGGTTGCCGGTAAAAACCGGGTGCCCATGCCAGCAACCGGAAAGATCGCTTTTGTCACTTTTTTACGCATTGCGTTTCCTAATGCTCAGTTGCCGAAGCTTATACCGTGCCAGTGTTGATTCAAATTTTGGCAAAAACTGGGCCAAAACATGCCTTCGGCGACTTTATGCGCCATTTTCTTTAGTCTGCGCGCAAACCACGCTGTCTGGCAACGCGGCTCCGTTCGTTTTCAAGCCGTCGTGATCTTGATGTCAACCGGACCAAAGGCGCCTTTCGATCCGATTTTCCAAAAACACCACCTTTTTGCAGCCATACCCCGTCTTTGGTAAATAAAACCTTATGAAACACTGCGGAGAATGACAGGGACAACATGGTGACATTTTCGCCGCTTTTCACCCTTTGCACCGCCTTTCCATAGGTTTTTTTGAAATTCAGGGGCCGTGCCGGCAGAAAAATGCCGGGTCTGCGCGGTGCAGGAAAGCGGTGAAATGCGCGCAACGGACGATCTGGTACCACATTCGGGAGGATATCACGCTGCTGGCCAGCGGCATATCCGGCATCCAGTCCGCGCATCAATCGCCGCACATCGCGCGGTTCCAAACCGCCACTGACCAGATGCCGCAACAACCGCTGGCGTTCTTCATGGCGCAGGCCTTGCCATTGCGCTGCATGGTCCGGCTTGGGCAGGTGTTTGCGCTGGAACACCGCCCAGCTTGCCCCGATTTCAAACAGATCACGGGGCACCCTGTCGGATTTTCGAATCGCATTGGCGGCAAAGCCGTGATGCACCTCGGCCAAGGGCACAAGCGCCGTGGCATGCCCCGCCTGTGCCAGCCGCATGTTCACATCGGTTTCATCAAGAAAATAATGAAACGCCGGATCAAACCCGCCCAGCGCGATCAACATATCCCGGCGAAATGCCATATTGGTGCCTTCGGTCTTTACCGCATGGCCTTTGGGCGGGTGCAGCACGCTGGCCTGTAACGGATCAAGATCAAGGTCATAGCAGACACCCAAAGGATTGATCCCGCGTGCCTGCCATTGAAAGGAAATCCCGTTGCGCCCGCGCACATAGCCGCCCAGCGCCGCGATATCCGCCTGTCTTGCGGGCTGCATCAAATACCGCAACCATTCCGGTTCGGGCACTGCATCATCATCTATAAACGCGATGAATTCCCCAGCAGCATGGGTCAGGCCCAGATTGCGTGCCGCTGAAATATTGGCCTGATCAAACGGCACCTGTTTGATCGCCGCGCCGAAATCCGTTTCATCCAGTGCTGCGATCCCCTGCGGATCGGCAACCACCACCACTTCGAAACATTCATATTGCAGCTGGGACACCCCCAGCAAACACCGTTTCAGCGCGTCAGGCCTGCCTCTGCTGACAATGACAACGCTGACCGGTATCTGGGTCATTCAAGGCCCATCTGCGCCATCATCGCTTCGATCTTTGGCACATCTTCGGGGTTGTTCAATTCCCAGAACGCGCGGCCTTTGGCCTCGACCTCAACACAAAGCACGGCACGTCCGTTTTCCATAAACCGCAGCTGTTCCAGCCCTTCCAGCTGTTCCAATGGGCCGGTTGTCCATGACGGATAGGCGGCCAAAGCATCGGGGCGATAGGCATAGACCCCGACATGATGGAAAACCGGTGTCGGGTCTGCATCGGCGTAGATTTTCGAGGTGAAAGGCACCACTTCCTTGGAAAAATACAGCGCATGATTGTCTGCTGCAAACACCGCAGTGGTGCCACCCACCCGACCGGCCTTACGATCCGCCAAAAGACTGTTCAGCGCGGCACCATCACAACGCAAAACCGGCGTTGCAATTTCGGCATTCGGGGCGGTTTCCAACCCCTCGATCAACCCCTCGACAAACCAATGCGGTGTCAGAGGCGCATCACCTTGAAGGTTCACCACAATGTCATACCCTCCCCCCAGCGCGTTATGGGCCTCGGCGCAGCGTTCGGTGCCGTTCACACAGGTGCTTGAGGTCATCACAACCTCTGCGCCAAAAGCCTGAGCCGCGGCTTTGATCCGGTCATCATCTGTGGCAACCACCACACGATCTACCCCGCCCACCGCACAGGCGGCGCGCCAGGAACGTTCAATCAGGCTTTGGGATTGGCCACTGGCACCTTTGAGCGCCACCAAGGGTTTTCCGGGATAGCGGGTAGAAGCAAATCGCGCGGGGATGACGATCAGAACAGACATCAGGCGGATTTCAATGCGACATTGGCCGCATGGGCGATGAAAAACGGATTGGCAAAACCGGCTTTGCCATAGGTCAGCGGGGTCAGATCATCATGGCGCACCACCGCACCCCCTGCCCCGTTCAACACCGCATGACCCGCCGCGGTATCCCATTCCATTGTCCGGCCCAAACGGGGATAGAGATCCGCCTCGCCTGTCGCCACCAGACAAAATTTCAAGGAGGAGCCGGCGCTGGTCATGTCGCGCACATTGTAGTTGGCAATGTAATCATCCGTTGCCGCATCACGGTGCGATTTGGAAGCCACCACCATCAGCGCCGCATTGTCGGATTTGGCCACGTTGATCGGGGTGACTACGCCCATTGTCGCTTTGTCCAAAGCGCCGGTTTCTTCGACAGATTGCCCCTCTGCCAAGGTGAAAAACATCCGCGATCGCGCAGGCGCGTAAACAACGCCGCGGGTTGGCACACCATTTTCGACCAAGGCAATGTTGACCGTGAAATCGCCGCGCCGGTGGATGAATTCTTTGGTGCCATCCAAGGGATCAACAATCAGAAATGTATCGGCCGATACCCCATGGGTCGCGGCCTGTTCTTCGGTCACCAGCGCCACATCGGGGAACGCCGCCCGCAGGCCCGCTGAAATGATCGCATCTGCCGCTTCATCTGCGGCGGTGACGGGGCTGTCGTCTGATTTGGATTTCACCTCAAAATCATCGCGCCCGTAAATTTCCATGATCTTGTCCCCTGCCTCCAGCGAGAGCCTGCGCATCACATTTACCAGCTTGTCATAATCCATCAGGGCGCCCTCTTCGGCTTTCGTTGATTAGTTGGGAGTATCCCCTTATGCTGCGCGGGTAACGGAACAGCAAGAATTCCGTGCAAAGAGATATCGAGCAGAGGACAGCAGCGCATGTTCCAGTCCACCCGCAAACCCAAGGGCAGCCTTGCCTCGGCCATTTCTCTGGCTGAACTGGTCTATCATTCTGTCGTGCGCTCGGTGCGCAAGCAGCACAATAATGCCTTTATGGCGATTTTTATCAATGTCTCTCAGGCGATGATGTTTGTTGCGGCCTTCTTTATCATGTTCTCGATCCTTGGCATGAAATCCTCTGCGCTGCGGGGCGATTTCCTGCTTTATATCATGTCTGGCATTTTCCTGTATCTGACCCATACAAAATCCCTCAGTGCGGTTGCCGGCTCCGAAGGGCCCGCCAGCGCCATGATGCAGCATGCGCCCATGACGACAATCATCTCGATCACCTCTGCGGCGCTGGGGGCACTTTATATTCAAACGCTGTCGCTGTTCACCATCCTGTTTGGCTATCACGTTGCCTATAAACCGCTTGAGATCGAACATCCGGTGGCGGCCTATGGCATGCTGTTGATTGCCTGGTTCACCGGCTGTGCGCTGGGCCTTGTGGTGCTGGCCATCAAACCCTGGTTTCCCGGTATCACGGGCATTTTCACCACCGTTTACCAGCGCGCCAATATGATTGCCTCTGGCAAGATGTTTGTCGCCAATACCCTGCCCGGTTTCATGCTGGCGATGTTCGATTGGAATCCGCTGTTTCACTGTATTGATCAGGCACGCGGCTTTGTGTTCATCAATTACAACCCGCGCTACAGCAATTGGGAATACCCGATCTGGGTTGGCATGGTGTTGCTGATGATCGGGTTGATGGGCGAATTCTACACCCGCAAACATGCCTCGCTCAGCTGGAATGCACGCCGTTAACCGGCGGGCGCCGGAATTTTGAAAATTCCATTCCGGTGTGTGAAAACCGCCTAGCGCACCACCCGTAAGGTCAGATTGATCCGCCCGCCCCTGGGCAGCAATGTTGAACTGCCTGCCCGCAACCGGTCCACCCCGTGATAGGCCAACCGCGCCGCGCCGCCCAGCACCACAACATCCCCCGACTGCAACCAGATTGATTCGGTCTTGCCGCCCCGTGCCGTAGTGCCAATGCGAAACAGCGCATCATCTCCCAATGACACCGAGACAACCGGCCATTCGAAACTGGCCTCATCGCGGTCTTGGTGCAGGCCCATCTTGGCATCTGCCCCGTAATAATTGACCAAACAGCACTCAGGCCGCCGCGTTAATCCGGTGATCTGGTCCCAAATATCCAGCACAGCATCGGGAATCGCCGGCCATGCCGTCCCGTCTGGATGCTGTGGCAGATATCTGTAGCCGCTTTTGTCACTGAACCAGCCAAAATCACCCGCCGCCGTCATCCGCACCGACATTGGTTTGCCAAAAGGTGTCTCGGGGCGGAAAAACGGGGCCTTTTGGGCCAGCGCGCGTATGGTTTCCACCAAGGCCTGCTGCAGGTCAGGCGCCAAAAACCCCTTGTGGATATCCACGCCTCTGATCCGCAAATGTGTCATATCGGTCCTGTTCACCACGTTCTTTGCAAAAATCCATGCAGATTCCCTGCCTCAAAGGCTTTGCAATGGTTGCAGGGGTCTTTTGCGCTCCTTATATACCCACCGAACCGCTGAGGGCAGAGCTGCTTTCAGTCTCACCAGATCGGAGCAGAGGTGCCGAAACGGGCCTCATGCCTCGTGTCATCGCCTTGAATAAAATGAGGGATCGAAAACATGGCCAAAGTAATTGGTATTGACCTTGGAACCACCAACAGCTGCATCGCCATCATGGACGGCAGCCAGCCCCGCGTGATCGAAAACGCCGAGGGCGCACGTACAACACCATCTATCGTCGCCTTTACCGACGACGAACGTCTGGTTGGTCAGCCCGCAAAGCGGCAGGCTGTTACAAACCCGGACAACACGATTTTTGGTGTGAAACGCCTGATTGGCCGTCGCAACGACGATGCCGATCTTGCCAAAGACAAGAAAAACCTGCCTTTCAACGTGATTGATGGCGGCAATGGCGATGCGTGGATCCAAGCGCATGGCGAAAAATATTCTCCTTCGCAAATCTCGGCCTTTATTCTGGGCAAGATGAAGGAAACCGCAGAAAGCTATCTTGGCGAAGAAGTGACCCAAGCGGTGATCACCGTTCCGGCATATTTCAACGACGCCCAGCGTCAGGCCACCAAAGACGCCGGTAAAATTGCCGGTCTCGAAGTGCTGCGAATCATCAACGAACCTACCGCGGCTGCGCTGGCCTATGGTCTGGACAAAGAGAACACCCAAACCATCGCGGTCTATGACCTTGGTGGTGGTACTTTCGATGTGACCATCCTTGAGATCGACGACGGGCTGTTCGAAGTAAAATCGACCAACGGTGATACGTTCCTCGGCGGTGAAGACTTTGACATGCGCATCGTCAACTACCTCGCGGGCGAGTTCAAAAAAGAACACAGCGTTGATCTGACCAAAGACAAAATGGCGCTGCAGCGTCTGAAAGAAGCGGCCGAAAAAGCCAAGATCGAACTCTCCAGCGCCAACCAGACCGAAATCAACCAGCCGTTTATCTCGATGGGCAAAGACGGATCACCGCTGCACATGGTGATGAAACTGACCCGCGCAAAGCTGGAAAGCCTTGTTGGTGATCTGATCAAAGCCTCGATGAAACCCTGCGCCGCAGCGTTGAAAGATGCGGGCCTGTCCGCCTCCGACATCGACGAAGTTGTGCTTGTCGGCGGTATGACACGCATGCCCCGCGTTGTCGAAGAAGTGACCAAATTCTTTGGCAAAGAGCCCCACAAGGGTGTGAACCCTGACGAAGTTGTGGCGCTGGGCGCGGCAATTCAGGCCGGTGTTTTGCAAGGCGACGTAAAAGACGTTGTTCTGCTGGATGTGACCCCGCTTTCCTTGGGGATTGAAACCCTTGGCGGCGTGTTCACCCGTCTGATTGACCGCAACACAACGATCCCGACAAAGAAATCTCAGGTGTTTTCAACCGCCGAAGACAACCAGAACGCCGTGACAATCCGTGTCTTCCAGGGCGAACGCGAGATGGCCGCCGACAACAAGATCCTCGGTGCCTTCAACCTTGAAAACATCCCGCCTGCCCCCCGTGGCATGCCGCAGATCGAAGTGACCTTTGACATTGATGCCAATGGTATCGTTGCGGTGGGTGCACTCGACAAAGGGACCGGCAAAGAGCAAAAGATCACCATCCAAGCCTCCGGTGGTCTGTCGGATGCGGATATCGATAAAATGGTCAAAGACGCCGAAGAAAACGCCGAGGCGGACAAAGAACGCCGCAGCCTGATCGAAGCGAAAAACCAGGCGGAAAGCCTGATCCATTCGACAGAAAAATCGGTGGAAGAGCATTCCGACAAAGTTGACCCGACCACTGTTGAAGCGATCGAACTTGCCATTGCCGCGCTCAAGGATGAACTTGAAACCGAAAATGTCGAAAAGATCAAATCCGGCATTCAGAACGTGACCGAAGCTGCCATGAAACTGGGCGAGGCCATCTATAAGGCCGCACAGGAAGACGGCGACGACGACATGGCCCAGGCAGCAGATGCAGCGCAGGGTGGCGATGACGACATCGTGGATGCCGAATTCGAAGATCTGGACGACGATAAACGCGCGTAAGCGTATGCGCTGAACCCACGATAGGGCCGGTCCGATCAGACGGGCCGGCCTTTCGTGTTCCAGCAAAAGGACATTAATCTATGGCAAAACGTGATTATTATGAGGTACTTGGCGTCGCCAAAGGGGCCTCTGCCGATGAGATTAAAAAGGGCTATCGCAAGAAAGCCAAAGAATTGCATCCGGACCGGAATGCCGACAATCCCGATGCCGAGGCGCAGTTCAAAGAGGCAAACGAAGCCCATGATGTACTGAAAAACCCCGAAAAAAAGGCCGCTTATGACCGCTATGGTCATGCCGCATTTGAAGGCGGCGGCGGTGGCCGTCCCGGTGGTGGGTTCGGCGGCGGTCAGGGTGATTTTTCCTCGGCTTTCTCGGACGTGTTTGACGATCTTTTTGGCGATTTTATGGGTCAACGCGGCGGCGGCGGGGGGGGGCGACGTGCCGCTCGCGGATCTGACCTGCGCTATAACTTGCGGATTTCCCTAGAGGAATCATTCTCGGGGTTGCAAAAATCCATCAACGTTCCAACCTCGGTTGCCTGCGGCAGCTGCGAAGGTTCCGGTGCCGAAGGCGGTGCAGAGCCCACAACCTGCCCCACCTGCTCGGGCATGGGCAAAGTGCGTGCGCAACAGGGGTTCTTTACCGTTGAACGCGGCTGTCCAACCTGTTCGGGCATGGGCCAGATCATCAAAAACCCCTGCAAAACCTGCCGGGGCGCGGGCCGTGTTGAAAAAGACCGCACATTGGCCGTGAACATCCCGGCAGGCGTCGAAACCGGCACGCGCATCCGCCTTGCTGGCGAAGGCGAAGCAGGCATGCGCGGTGGTCCGTCGGGCGATCTGTATATCTTTATCGAAGTGCAGGAACACGATCTGTTTGAACGTGACGGTGCAAACCTGTTCTGCCGTGTGCCTGTATCCATGAGCACGGCCGCCCTTGGGGGCACGATCGAAGTGCCCACAATCGACGGGGGCCGAGGCCGCGTGCAGATCCCGTCAGGCAGCCAATCAGGCCGCCAGATGCGTCTGCGCAGCAAAGGCATGCCCGCCCTGCGCAGCAAGGCCGTAGGCGATATGATCATCGAACTGGCTGTGGAAACACCGGTCAACCTGACCTCAAAGCAGAAAGAACTGCTTAAGGAATTTGAAAACCTGTCGTCGGAAAACAACCCCGAAAGCAGCAGCTTTTTCTCAAGCGTCAAATCTTTCTGGGATTCGATGAAGGGATAATGTGGTGGATGGGGGGATACCCCCATCCCGCTTCCCAATTAACGATTTACTAACCCGGTTGCGCCAACTTGGCTCTATGGCCCAGCACCGCAGCTCTTTTGCCGAACAACCGCTGCCCTTCCTGATGGACGAGGCCGCCACCGCCCTGCCGATTGCGGGCAAACAACCTTCTTATATTGCTGATCATCGACAACGCCTGCGGGCGCGGTTCCGTGAGGGCGGCGCGGCGGCCTTGCCTGATTATGAAATGCTTGAATTGCTGTTGTTCCGCGCGATTCCACGGCGTGATGTAAAACCGCTGGCCCGCGCCCTGATGGATCATTTCGGTGATTTCAACCGCGTCATTACCGCATCCGATGCACGGCTGCGCGACATTTCCGGTGTCGGTGAGGCGGTGATCACCGAATTGAAAATTGTCGAAGCCGCGGCACTGCGGCTGGCCCGTGCCAAAGTGTTGAAACAACATGTTTTATCCAGCTGGGACGCCCTGCTGGACTATTGCCAGATCAGCATGGCACATCGCGAAACCGAACAATTTCGGGTGCTGTATCTGGACCGCAAGAATATCCTGATCGCGGATGAGGAACAGGGCAAGGGCACCGTGGATCATGTGCCTGTCTATCCCAGAGAGGTCGCCAAACGGGCGCTTGAACTCAATGCGTCGGCGCTGATCCTGATCCACAATCACCCCTCCGGTGATCCCACCCCATCCAGTGCTGACATCGACATGACCCAACAAATTGACATGATCTGCAGCGCGCTGGGACTGACATTACATGATCACCTGATCATCGGGAAATCACGTGAACTCAGCCTGCGTGCGGAAGGATACCTGTAGGCCGGGCATATTGTCCGACGCCAACCAACGCCCTTGTTACCGCACCCAGACTTCGACCCGACGGTTGGCCTGCCGTCCCCATGCGGTATCGTCACAGGCCATCGGCAAAGCCTCGCCAAAGGCATCGACCCCCAGTTTAACCCGTTCCAGATTGGCGGTGATTGCCGCTGCGCTGACCGCCCGTAACACCGCTTCGGCGCGGCGCAGGGCGATGTCGCGGTTCGCTTTGGCCGCCCCCTGCCCGTCGCTGAACCCGACAAACATCAATTGGCGGGCGTCATATTCGCCCTGCTCCAGCGCCCGCGCCAGTTGTTGCACGTTTGACCGCGATTGCGCATCAAGCCGGATTGATCCGGCCTCGAACCTGAACGATGTGGTCAGACGCGCCATCGGGGTCAGGGTTGCGGTCATGCGCTGCAATTCCTCCAGCGTGGTTTCCGGCCCGGCAACGGTGATCGCATTGGCAAAACGGTTGCCCTGCTCATCAACCGGAATTTCTTCGGGGCGCTGATCGACAAACCCTGCGCGGCGGATCACGTTCTGCGCGGCCGGACCGCGGGTAAAAGCCAGAAACTCACGGGCAATCAAGGGCAAGCGGCGGGCAGGGAAATACAGGAACATCGGCGCCGTCAGAGGGTAATCTTCGGTTTTGATCGTGCGCCGCGCCGCATCCAGAAAAAACCCGCAGGTGCCACCGAGGGTCAAAACCTGCGTGTCCCGCCGTTCTGCATAGCTGGTGATGCCAATCGCGAAACTATCCTTGGCCACGGCCCCGGCAATCCCCGCGGGCAGGGCATGGCGGGTGATTTGATCGCTCAGATCCAGCCCCACAGGGGTCATCACCTGATCTATGATCGCCTGACTAAGCCCGCTTGAGGCCTCGGGCAGATGCAGATCAATCGGCGCATCCGCCCCCCCCAATTCTTGCCAATTGCCAATCTCGCCTGCAAAAACCTGCGCCAGTACCAAAGGCGAGATTTCCTTGACCGGATTGCTGGGCGACACCACAGGCACCACCGCGTCCAAGGCCAGAACCCTGCTGCGATTTGGCCCGGTCAGATCACCCATGCCAGCCTCGCGGGCATTGATGCGTTCGTCTTTCCGGATTTCACGCAGGGACATCACAATATCGGCTTCATCGGCCAGCAGATCGGCAAAACCTTCATCGGCGTTGCTGGCGCGAAAGCCAAAACGCGCCGCCAGTTTTCCGGTGTCCCTGCGGTGCAACAACAGGTCAAACCCCGTGGCGTCGATCACCTCGCGCGCCACATCATACCCCCGTCGCTGGGCATAGGCCTCTATCAGGGCTGGCATCAGGACCGCGCCCATTGTCGCGGAGCCGGACAGCTGCACCTCGGCGATAAAATCTTGCAGGTTCGGGCAGCCGGGCCCACTGCACAGCACCCCCGAGCCATCTACCGTCAATTCGCCATATTCGGTCTGGAGGCGGTAAAACTCACCGTCAAAGCCCGACAGGGTGCCGCTGAGTTCGACCTTGCCGTCCCGCGAGGTCAGCAGCACATCCTGCGCCCAGAGCGGCGGCACAGATAGCATAAAAAATGCGGCGAAAGCCGCCGCAAATTTCAATCCCGACATAAGACCTCTGGTGCTGCGTTACTTGGCAGCAATCTTCAGGTCTGCGAGCAAATTATTCAACACCAGAAAGCCGCCAATCGCATCGCATTCGGGCACATCCAGTGTCAGGTTCTGGGTTTTGATCGATTCATCCCCCAGCAGCTCAAGCGATTGCGCCTCAATTTCCAGCCCACAATTGGTGGCGGTGATTTCCGCCTCCACGCTCATTGCGACAGTGCCGGAGCGGCCATTTGCATCCACAGGAAAGCTGTAAACCTCGGCAAGCAACGGGTCAGCCGCATTCACATCACCATAGCGCGCCATCACGCCGCCATTTCCAGTGACCGCATCAGCGATGGCACCGGGTGAGGATTCCCACAGATGGCCGGCATCCCCGTACCCCGCACCAAATTCGCGGGCGTGAATCTGAAATCCTGCATTGCCTTTCCACTGCAACACCGAACGGTCGTATTCACCAAGGTCTTCGACCAGGGTCTGGGCCACTGCGCCGTCGCCATTGGAAAACGCCAGCACAAACACCGCATCTTTCGCCAAAGCAGGCACAGTCAAATCCAAGGTGCCGTTGAATGTGGTGGTTTCGGTAAAGATCATACCGTTGTGGTGGATCGTCACCCGTTCATTAGGCAGGCAGGGCGCTTCCATAGAGAGTTTGACCATCGCGGCGGCAATCGGTTCGGCAAAGGCGGACACCGCGCAGGAACCGGTGACTTCGGCCTCGGGAACATCCGGCACCGGCGGCATGCTTTGCGGTGCCGAGGCCTTGACCACTTTCATGTCAGGGGCTGGCACGGCGATGGTATTGTTGAAATCTGCCGAGGTCAGCGTGATGGATTGCACATCCAAAAGCGCATTGCCCGCATCGGCGCCTTTGACCATCGGCACATCGGTATTTGTCCCCTCCGACACGCCATAGCGGTGCTGCGCGGTATCAGAGCTTTGCATGACAAAACCGATACCCAGCGCGCACAACAAAGTGCCCACGGCGGTCACGATACCCTTTTTCTGCGTCACAAATGCCAGCAACATGGAAACTGTCCCTTTCAGCGGAATCATTCCATGGCAAGTTCGCAGGTAATCAGGGCCAGCTTATGACCTGTATGCGTACACAATGGGGCATTTAGGGGGCAGGTTGTTTAGACCAGCCGCCCGTGACAATGTTTGAATTTCTTACCCGATCCACAGGGGCAGATGTCGTTGCGCGCCGGATTGCCCCAGGTCGATGGATCATCCTCGACAAAGCCTTCCTCGATCGCACCGCCCTGTTCCCGGCCCGCAGCGGCCGCTGCATCCATGGCTTTTTGACGCGCAGCCATTTCCTGCATCATTGCCTCACGTTCATCATCCGACATCGGTTGAATCTGTGCGAGTTTCTGGGTCACGTCCTGGCGCAGGCTGTCCAGCATGGTTTCAAACAACTGAAAGGATTCGTTTTTATATTCATTCAACGGATCACGCTGGGCATAGCCCCGGAACCCGACCACAGAACGCAGGTGTTCCAGCGTCATCAGGTGGTCACGCCATTTGCCGTCAATCGCCTGCAACAACAGCTGTTTTTCGATGTTTCGCATGTTCTCTTCGCCAAACACGTCGGCTTTGCCGGCCATCAATGTGTCTGTCGCTTCGATCAGGCGGTCGCGGATCACCTCGTCATCCACGCCTTCTTCTTCGCACCATGCCACCATCGGCAGGTCGATGTTCAGATGTTCGATCACCCCTGCACGAAAGCCCTCACTGTCCCATTGATCGGCATAGGTTTTGGGCGGCATATAGGTGTCGATCAGATCATCAATCACCTGGTGGCGCATGTCCGTAACAATCTCGTTCAGGTCTTCGGCTTCCATGATGTCGCGGCGCTGGCCAAAGATGACCTTGCGCTGTTCGTTCATCACATCATCGAATTTCAACAGCTGCTTGCGGATGTCAAAATTGCGGCCTTCGACCTTGGCCTGGGCGCGCTCAAGCGATTTGTTGACCCAAGGGTGAATGATCGCTTCGCCTTCTTTCAGGCCCAATGTGGTCAGTACCTTTTCAAGCCGTTCAGACCCGAAAATCCGCATCAGATCGTCTTCGAGAGACAGGAAAAATGACGTGCGCCCCGGATCGCCCTGACGGCCGGAACGGCCGCGCAACTGGTTATCAATCCGGCGGCTTTCGTGGCGTTCAGAGGCCAGAACATGCAGCCCGCCGGCCGCAAGCACCTTTTTCTTTTCGTCGGCATGTTCCGCTTCAATCCGGGCGCGGATTTCGGCAGGATCTGCCTCTGGGTCCGCATCCAAGGCCTCAAGCGCCTTGAGATCGACGTTGCCGCCCAGTTGAATATCGGTGCCCCGGCCCGCCATGTTGGTGGCGATCGTCACCGCGCCGAACTTACCGGCATCGGCAATGATCTGGGCTTCTTGTTCGTGCTGGCGGGCGTTCAGAACATTGTGCTGAATTCCTGCCGCCGTGAGCATCACACTCAGCTGTTCGGATTTCTCAATTGAGGTGGTCCCGACAAGGCAAGGCTGGCCCTTTGCGTTGGCCTCTTTAACCCGTTCGATCATCGCTTCGTATTTTTCTTTAGCGGTGCGGTAAACGGCATCGTCCTCGTCCACCCGCGCAATCGGCACATTGGTCGGCACTTCGACAACGCCGAGCCCGTAGATTTCGGCAAATTCTTCGGCTTCGGTCAAGGCTGTACCGGTCATGCCCGCCAATTTGTCATACAGCCGGAAGTAGTTCTGGAAGGTCACAGAGGCCAAGGTAACATTCTCTGGCTGGATCTTGGTGCCTTCTTTGGCTTCGATTGCCTGATGCAAACCATCCGACAGACGACGCCCCTGCATCATCCGGCCGGTGAATTCGTCGATCAACATGACCTCGCCGTCGCGCACGATATAATCGCGGTCTTTCAAAAACAGCACATGCGCCCGCAACCCCTGATTGACGTGATGGACGATGGTGGTGCTTTCGGGATCATACAATGTCTGACCCTCCTCAAGCAGCCCACGTTCATGCAGCTGTTCTTCAAGGAATTCGTTCCCGTCATCGGTAAAGGTCACGTTCTTGGTTTTCTCGTCCAGATCGTAATGTTCGGGCTGCACCAGCGGGATCAATTCATTGATCGTCACATACATTTCCGACCGGTCCTGCGCAGGGCCAGAGATGATCAGCGGTGTCCGCGCTTCGTCGATCAGAATGCTGTCAACCTCATCCACAATCGCAAAATGGTGCTGTTTTTGCAGGATATCGCCAAGGTTGGATTTCATGTTATCGCGCAGATAATCAAAACCCAACTCGTTGTTGGTGGCATAAGTAATGTCGCAATCATAGGCGGCACGTTTGTCTGGCTCGGGCATCTGTGACACCGCGGCACCCGTGGTCATACCAAGGGCGGCAAACACCTTGCCCATCCAATCGGCATCACGTTGCACCAGATATTCGTTGACCGTGACAATATGCACCCCCTCGCCCGTCAGCGCATTCAGATAGGCGGCCAATGCGGCGGTCAGGGTTTTACCTTCACCGGTCTTCTGTTCGGAAATATTGCCCTGATGCAGGAAAATTGCCGCCAGCATCTGGGTGTCAAAGGCGCGAATACCCAGGGTGCGGCGCGCCGCCTCACGGCAGTTTGCAAAGGCTTCGGGCAGCAGGGCATCAAGGTTTTCACCGTCTTTGGCGCGTTTCGCCAGTTCGGCGGTTTTATCCTTGAGACCCTGATCGCTCAGTTTCTCGATGTCCGGCTCCAGCGCGTTGATCTGTGCCACCAGCGGGCGCGTCGCCTTGATTTTGCGGTCATTTGGTGTGCCAAAGACCTTTTTGGCGATTGTTCCGATACCCAGCATGTGTTCTCCAGCCGAAGTTGTGATCTCTGGCGCCGATCTGCTTGCCGAGCGCCCAGTCTGCCCATAGATAGATGGGTGTAGGGGCGTCTGAACGGCGCCCATAGGGCGATGTAAGGGCAGCACCAAACACTGTCAATGTAGCAGCCCCTCTTGAGGGGCCAACGATAGGATATTCCATGCAAAAACCACGCACTTTTCTAACCTCTATGGCGCTTTCACTGTGTCTCGCACTTCCTGCAGCCGCACAGGAGGAAACCCGGTTGGATACTGTTGTGGCCACTGTTAACGGCACAGATATCACTGTGGGCCACATGATTATCGCCCGCGCAGGTCTGCCCGAACAATATCAACAGCTTCCTGATGAAGTGCTGTTCAAAGGCATTCTGGACCAGTTGATTCAACAAACCGCGCTGGCAGATACATTTGATGGCACCCTGCCGGCCCGCGTCACACTGTCGCTGGAAAATGAACGCCGTTCACTGACCGCTGGCGAAGTAATCGAAACCGTCATGGCGGGCCCCGTCGACGAAGAGGCGGTAAAAACTGCCTATGACGAACAATATACCTCTGGCGAACAGGGCGATGAATACAATGCGTCGCATATTCTGGTCGAAACCAAGGAAGAAGCAGAGGCCATCAAGGCCCAACTGGACGAAGGCGCGGATTTTGCCGAATTGGCCAAAGAAAAATCCACCGGCCCCTCTGGCCCCGGCGGTGGTTCCCTAGGCTGGTTTGGCAAAGGCATGATGGTGCCGGCGTTTGAAACGGCAGTTGTCGGGCTTGAGGACGGTGCAATTTCCGATCCAGTCGAAACCCAGTTTGGCTGGCATGTGATCAAATTGAATGAAACCCGCAAAACCGAAGCGCCGGCGCTGGACACTGTGCGCGAGGAACTGGAACTGCAAATCCGCCAGACCCGTGTACAAACCAGCATCGAAGAAATCACCGAGGCCGCAGACGTCGATCGCAGTGCCGCCGAGGGGATTGATCCAACTG
The DNA here is from genome assembly GCA_047634585.1 of Sulfitobacter sp. Taxonomy (GTDB): domain Bacteria; phylum Pseudomonadota; class Alphaproteobacteria; order Rhodobacterales; family Rhodobacteraceae; genus Sulfitobacter. The sequence continues at coordinate 34,996 of JBLIAN010000013.1, forward strand.
TCCTGAAAAACATTGAATGGCTGCAATAAATCATGGCGAACATCACATCTGTCTCCCCGCTTGCCCCTGCGAAATTCCCCGACCTTCCGGTGATTGACGGCGTCCGCTTTGCCACCACGGCGGCGGGTGTGCGCTATCAGGGACGCACCGATGTGATGTTGGCAGAACTGGTGCCGGGCAGCAGCATTGCAGGGGTTTTCACCCGCTCTGCCACCCGCGCGGCCCCGGTTCTGGATTGTCAGGAAAAAATTGGCGGTGCCTCGGATACAGGCGCCGCGATTCTGGTGAATTCCGGCAATGCCAATGCCTTTACCGGCCGTTATGGTGTGCAAAGCGTACAAGCGATCACCGCTGCTGTCGCGGATGTCTGTCACATCCCGCAAAGCCGCGTTTTCACCTCCTCTACCGGTGTGATCGGCGAACCCTTGCCTCATGACAGGGTCACCGCATCGCTCAAGGATCTGACCGCGAAACTGGACGCAGGTGGCATTGCCGCCGCCGCCAAGGCGATCATGACCACCGATACGTTTCCAAAAGGGGCCTCGGCCACCGTCACGGAAAATGGCGAAACGGTAAAAATCGCGGGCATTGCCAAAGGATCGGGCATGATCGCGCCGGATATGGCGACCATGCTGGTCTATCTCTTTACCGACGCCAGAATAGACCAGGCCAGCCTGCAAAGCATGGTGTCAGAATATGCTGACAGCACTTTTAACTGCATCACTGTGGACAGCGACACATCGACCTCTGACAGCCTGATCATGGCCGCCACGGGGGCCTCTGGTGTGGATATGTCCGATTGTGCGGCGTTCAAACAGGCCTTGCATGAATTGATGCTGGATCTGGCACATCAGGTGGTCAAAGACGGCGAAGGCGCAACAAAATTTGTTGAAATCGCCGTAACAGGTGCCGCCAGTGATGCCGATGCCAAGATCCATGCGATGGCAATTGCCAATTCTCCGCTGATTAAGACCGCCATTGCAGGTGAAGACCCCAATTGGGGCCGCGTTGTGATGGCCATCGGGAAATCCGGCGCCGCCGCAGATCGCGATCTGCTGGCAATCCGGTTTGGCGATACCGACGTTGCCAAGGACGGCTGGCGCAGCCCTGATTATTCCGAAGAAAAGGCCGCCGCGCATATGAAGGGTGATCATGTGGTCATCGGCGTTGATCTGGGCATTGGCACCGGTGCTTCTACTGTCTGGACCTGCGATTTGACCCACGGCTATATTGAAATCAACGCGGATTACCGTTCGTGAAACTGGTGCTGGTGTCGGCTGTTGCCCTGATTGACGTGGACGGGCGGGTGTTGCTGGCCCAACGCCCCGAAGGCAAATCAATGGCAGGTCTGTGGGAATTTCCCGGTGGCAAGGTGGAACCGGGCGAAACCCCCGAGGCCGCCTTGATCCGGGAATTGCACGAAGAACTGGGCATCAACACATGGCACTCCTGTCTTGCGCCGCTGACCTTTGCCAGCCACAGCTATGATGATTTTCATTTGGTGATGCCGCTGTTTGCCTGCCGCAAATGGGACGGCACGCCAATGCCAAAGGAAAACCAGACGCTCAAATGGGTGCGCGCCAATGATCTGCGCAATTACCCGATGCCTGCGGCTGATGTTCCGCTGATTCCGATCCTGCGTGACTGGCTTTGACCGGGTAACCCGCTGAAAGTTGTCAAAATCCCCTAAACTCAGAGACAATCATCTGGCATTTTAAGAATTGTTCACTAGAATGTGATGTATTCTTTTGGGGAAAGAAAATGCTGCGCACAATTACATTGGGGTCCTGTGTGTCCGTGCAGGGGGTGTTTGTAAAAGACATGCCCGATGGTCACATCGCCGTCAAAGTGGACGACATCGTCTATTCCGGCAAACCCGTCAGCCGCAAAAACTAAGCGGTACATCACACAACGAAAAAGGGGCCGCGTCACCGCAGCCCCTTTTTCTATTTCTATGATCAAAGATCACGCCAGTGTGCGGGTCACTTCTTCGCGCTCGAAAATCTCGATCACATCATTCGGACGAATGTCGTCGTAGTTTTCAAAGGCCATACCGCATTCCTGACCAGACTGAACCTCGGGCACTTCATCCTTGAAACGCTTGAGGGTTTTCAGTGTGCCTTCGTGGATCACGACGTTGTCGCGCAGCAAACGCACACCCGCAGAACGGCGTGCCACACCTTCGGTCACCAGACAGCCGGCAACCTTACCAACACCCGTCACCTTGAAGACCTCTTTGATATTCGCATAGCCAATAAAGGTCTCTTTGATCTCATTGCTAAGCAGGCCGGAAGCCGCCGCTTTCACATCATCCACAAGGTCATAGATCACCGAATAATAACGGATTTCCACGCCTTTTTGGTTGGCTGTGTTGCGGGCCGATGCGTTTGCACGCACGTTAAAGCCCATGATCGGCGCACCGGATGCTTCGGCAAGGCCAACATCGGTTTCCGTGATCGCGCCGACACCAGAGTGCAGGACGCGCACGCGCACCTCGTCGTTGCCGATTTTTTCCATCGCCTGAACAATCGCTTCGGCAGAGCCCTGCACGTCAGCCTTCAGAAGGATCGGCAGTTCGCTGACGTCTTCGTTGGCCTTGGCATTTGCCATCAGCTGTTCCAGCGTTGTCGCCGCACCTGCCGCTGCACGTTTGTCTTTGGCGGCGCTTGCACGGTAATCCGCGATTTCACGCGCCTGTGCTTCGGTGCTGGTCACGTTCAACACGTCACCTGCTTCGGGTGTGCCGTTCAGGCCCAGAACCTCTACAGGAACCGATGGTCCGGCTTCTTTGACGCGGTTGCCCTGATCATCAATCAGCGCACGAACTTTACCGTATTGTTCACCTACAACAAAGATATCGCCCTGACGCAGCGTACCGTTCTGAACCAGAACTGTCGCCACCGGGCCACGGCCCACGTCAAGCTGTGCTTCGATCACGGCGCCAACAGCAGCGCGATTCGGGTTGGCTTTGAGTTCCAGAATCTCCGCCTGCAGCGCAATCGCTTCAAGCAGTTGGTCCAGCCCCTGACCCGTGGTGGCCGAGACTTCGACGTCTTGCACATCACCGGACATTTTTTCAACAATCACTTCGTGCTGCAGCAGATCGGTCCGCACTTTGTCGGGGTTCGCCGCAGGTTTGTCGATTTTGTTGATCGCCACAATCATCGGCACCTTGGCCGCTTTGGCGTGGTTAATCGCCTCGATGGTCTGGGGCATCACAGCGTCATCCGCCGCAACAACCAGCACCACGATATCCGTCACCTGTGCCCCACGCGACCGCATGGAGGTAAAGGCCGCGTGACCGGGCGTATCAAGGAAAGAAAGAATCGCACCATTGTCGGCTTTGACCTGATAGGCACCGATGTGCTGGGTGATCCCGCCTGCTTCACCGGCAACAACCTTGGCGTTGCGGATCGCATCCAGAAGCGATGTTTTACCGTGGTCAACGTGGCCCATGATCGTGATCACCGGCGGACGGCCCACCAGATCGGCAGGATCATCTTCGATTTCCTTGATCACGTCTTCGACGTCAGCATCGGAAACGCGGACAACCTTGTGACCGAATTCTTCGATGATCAGTTCCGCTGTATCCGCATCAATGGTTTCATTCTGGGTCACCATCATGCCGTTGGTCATCAAGGCTTTGACAACCTCGCCAACACGTTCGGCCATACGGTTTGCCAGTTCGGAAACCACAATCGCCGGAGGCAACTGCACGTCACGAATGATCTTTTCGCGTTCAACATTGCCGCCCATCGCCTTTTGGCGTGCGCGTTCCTGTTTCCGCTTCATCTGCGCCATAGACCGCTGACGACCGCCTTCACCACCGGCCAGCGCCTGATTGAGGGTCAGCTTGCCGGAACGACGGCTGTCGCCCCCACGGTTTTTCTTGTTGGTCTCTTCGCGGTCACGTTCGGTTTTACGTGGGGTCGCGGCAGGCGCGGCCTTGTTGACCGCGGCGCGAGGCGCCGCAGGCGCAGCAGCCGGGGCCGCCGCAGCAGCCTGCGCCGCCGCTTCGGCTTCACGTTGGCGACGTGCGTCTTCCTCAGCTTTTGCCTTGAGGCTTTCTTCGTGTTCGCGCTCGGCCTTTTCTTTGGCCTCGATTTCGGCGCGGCGGCGTTCGCGGTCTTCCGCGCGGGCCTTTTCTTCGGCTTCACGTGCGGCGGCGTCTTCGACCTCGCGCGCTTTTGCTGCCTGAACCGCCTTTAACCGGCGTGCCATTTCTGCATCCGTGATGCCCGCAGGACGTTTGGAAGGATCACCGATCGGCGAACCCCCTGCGCCTGCCTTTGCGCCACCCGGCTTGGGCACCACAACACGCTTGCGTTTGGTTTCGACCACGACGTTCTTGGTCCGCCCGTGGCTAAAGCTTTGCTTTACGTTGCCCGGACGTGCGCTGCCGCGCAGACCCAATGTTTTTTTGCCGTCACTATCGCTCATGAAGCTCGTCTATCCTTTCGGCTGGCCCTTGCCAGCCTCGTTTATGCGCACGCCTTTAAGTCTTTGGGCTTCCTCTACAACACGTTGAGTGAGTCCGCCAGAGGCGAGCGCCCCATGTATCACAGTTTGGCGACCGAAAGCCAAACCCAATTCATCCGCAGTCAGCCAGCCGATGTAATGGCCGTAGTGTGGGGTGCTCAGTTTCGATTTACCGCGCCCCGAACCATCTGCCGCCTGCACCAGAACTTCAGCCTCTTCGGTCTGAAGCCAGCTTTTGACCTTTTCGTATCCCGCGACCGCCTTGCCCGACTTGCGTTGCAGCGAAATCAGATCGACAACCCGCCGCGCCAACTGCCGCTCCACTTCATCGGCCAGTCCCTCTTGGACAGTGACCTGCAGCTTTGCCGCCCGCGAGAACAGCTTTTTCTTTTCGGCAAGATCAATCGCGGCACGATCCGCCGCAACATAAATCCCCCGCCCTGGCAATTTGCCAAGAATATCCGGCACGATCTGCGCATCCGGCCCCACAACAAAGCGCACCAACCCATATTTTGGCTGCACTTCGCCCGTGGCAATGCACTTGCGATCTGGACCGTCCTGCCGGTCTTTAGGAACGCCACCGCGACCCATCACGAACCTCCGAGGCCTGCGATCAGGCCTCGGCCTCCTCGCTCATGTCGTCGCCCTCGTCTTCGCCGGAAGCTTCAGCTTCCAGTTCGGCAGGATCAACCCAACCCAACAAGACGCGGGCCGTCATAATCATCTTTTGTGCATCCTCAAGCGACATATCGAAGGTTTCCAAGACGCCATCGTCTTTGACACGTTCGCCATTCACAGTGGTCCAGCCCCCCGCCAGTTCCCAATCCGCACAGGTTGCGAAATCTTCGAGCGTTTTCACGTCGTCTTTGGCAAGGGCCTCAATCATTTGGGGTGTCAGCCCCTCAAATTCAATAAGGCTGTCCTCGACACCCAGTGCGCGGGCGTTTTCCAGCGCCGCTTTGTTCTGCGCCTCAAGCACATCACGGGCACGGGCCTGCAGTTCGCTGGCGGTGTCTTCGTCCACACCATCAATGACCAACAATTCGTCCACTTCGACATAGGCGACTTCTTCGAGGTTGGTAAACCCTTCGGACACCAGCAACTGCGCAAAGAACTCATCCAGATCAAGATTGTCCATGAACAGCTTGGTGCGCAGTTCAAATTCGGCCTGACGGCGCTGGCTTTCCTGTTCTTCGGTCATGATGTCAATGTCCAGACCGGTCAGCTGGCTGGCCAGACGCACGTTTTGGCCACGGCGGCCAATCGCAAGGCTCAGCTGTTCTTCGGGCACGACAACTTCGATTTTACCGGCTTCTTCGTCGAGAACAACTTTGGACACTTCTGCAGGCTGCAACGCGTTCACAAGGAAGGTTGGCTGATCTTCATTCCATGGAATGATGTCGATCTTTTCACCCTGCAATTCGTTCACAACCGCCTGAACACGGCTGCCGCGCATGCCCACACAGGCACCAACGGGGTCAATCGAATTGTCATATGAAATCACCGCGATTTTCGCGCGCGAGCCGGGATCACGGGCAACCGCCTTGATCTCGATGATGCCGTCATAAATTTCGGGCACTTCCATTTTGAACAATTCCGCCATGAATTCCGGCGCTGTGCGGCTCAGGAAAATCTGCGGCCCGCGCTGTTCACGGCGCACATCCTTGATGTACACGCGGATACGGTCATTCGGGCGATAGCTTTCACGGCCGATTTTTTCGTTGCGCCGCAGGATTGCTTCACCAGCCCCCACATCCACGATAACGTTGCCGTATTCTTCGCGCTTGACCAGACCGTTGATGATCGTGCCGGCGCGGTCTTTGAATTCTTCGTACTGGCGGTCACGTTCGGCTTCACGGACCTTTTGCAAGATCACCTGTTTGGCAGATTGCGCCGCGATCCGGCCCATTTCCACGGGCGGCACCTCTTCGACGTAGGTGTCGCCAACAACAGGGTTTTCCATATACTGCTTGGCCTGATCAACCGTAAATTCCGCCTGATAATTCTCAAGCTCTTCATCCTCGACCACGGTGCGCACGCGGGTGAATGTGGCGCGGCCGGTCTTGCGGTCGATGGCCACGCGAATGTCCATTTCAGCGCCATAGCGCGACTTGGCAGCACGGGCGAGCGATTCTTCCATTGCTTCGATCACCAGAACGGGATCAATCATCTTTTCGCGGGCAACCGCCTCGGCGGTTTGAAGCAGCTCAAGCTGGTTGGCGGATGTAATGGCCATTAGTCTTCTCCCTCAGCAGACTCATCGGTCTGGATCTCATCGAATTGGGTTTCGTCAATTGCACCTGACGCCTTACGCTGGCGCAGCATTTCTTTAATCAGATCATCGGTCAGCACCAGTTTGGCATCCGACAGCCAGCCGAATTCAAGACCGATGGTCCCTTCTTCGACATTGATCAGCACTTCGTTACCATCAATCCCGGCCAATTGGCCTTTGAAACGGCGGCGCCCGTCAATCAATTCTTCGGTTTCGATCTTGGCTTCATAGCCTTCGAACATGTCGAAATCTTTGAGACGGGTCAGGGGGCGGTCGATCCCGGGGGAGGACACTTCAAGGGTGTATTCTTCCACAATCGGGTCTTCAACATCCAGAATCGCGCCAATCGCCTGTGTGATCTCACTCAGGTCGTCAACTTCGATCCCGCCTTCGGGTTTGTCACACATGATTTGCAGCGTCGTAAGTTTGCCGCTCATCAGGCGCACGCGCACCAGTTCAAACCCCAGATCCTCGATCACCGGTGTGATGATCTCGGCCATGCGGCGGTCAATGGCTGCTTTGGCAATTAGGTCGTTTGTCATGATCTCGCTTGGCGTTAGACACAAAAAAACGGGCGCGCGGCCCGGTACAGGTTTCGGTGGAGCGTTTGGTTTGGACCCGAACGCACCGCTATTGAGGGTGATATAGGCCCCTGACGCGCAAACTGCAAGCCCGCTCTAGGCAAACCACCAGCGTTCCGCCGCGCGTAGATTGTCCAGCGGGCGTAATTGGCTGATTTGCGCGGGCTGTGCCAGATCAGTTGACACCGCTTGCGTCGGCAAACGGCTGTTGGGCAACAAGGCGATATCTGCAAAATCAGCCAAGCTGCTGGCATCATGCAGGTCTGCGGCATCCACAAGGTATTCGCCCAGCGCCTGACCGCGCACCGTCTCGGACGGAATCGAGGTCACTTCAACCTCGTCAAACCATCCGGCACTGCCGTCTTTGTAATGGCTGGCAACCCGTTTGGTCAGCAAATGCTGTCCGGCCACAAACCGCTTAACCTGATACAATCCGGTGCCGATGCCGGCCTCTGGCGCATGGGCGGGGCGAATCACATGATCGGGCTGCGCCAGCAACAGGGGCAATCCCGCGTCCGGCTGTGCCAAGAAAATCTGCACCGCATGTCGGCCCTGCGCACGGATCACCGCCTGATCCCCAAAATGCGGTTGCAAGCTGCGCACCACATCCTTGGCCCCCAGCATTGTACCGTCATGAAACATCACAGCCTGCCGCAAATCAAAAACCCAATGCTGCGCATCGGCACTGCTGCGCCAGTTTACCGCCAGTTCCGCACGCAACGTCCCGTCAGCGGCCACTTCGGTCAATGTATCAAACACCATGCCTTGGCGCGCCACCTGCATGAACAGGCCTTCCCCCGCCGTCCAACTGTCGCTGCGCGCTGCGCCCGATAGGGCCATGCGCAACCGCCCGCCGCGTTTTGGCAGGCCCGCCGACACCCCGGACGCCGCCAAAAGCGCCGCCGCCGTGGCACTGGTGAACAGCGCGCGTCGATCAATATGCCGGGTGTCACGGGTCATTGCGCCGCAATCCGGTCCATCGCACGCACCAGTTCCGCACTTATCCCCGGTTCGGACAGCGCATGCCCGGCATTGCGCACCATGATTAATTCGCCCTCGGGCCAGCGTTCGGACAAGGCATAGGCACTGGTTGGTGGGCAGATCATATCATAGCGCCCCTGCACAATCGTGCCCGGGATATGTTTGATCCGGTCCATATGCGCCAGAATCTGACCCTCGAATTCCAGAAACCCCGCATGGGTGAAATAGTGGTTTTCCAGCCGCGCAAAGGCCCGCGCATAATCGGCAGGGCCTTCATGCACGCTGCCTGAGGAATGGATCGAGGCCAGCGCATTTTCCCATGCAGCCCAGGCGCGACCATATTTTCGCTCGACCTGCACATCGCCGGAAAACAGCCGCCGATGATAGGCCCCAATAAAATCGTCACGTTCTTCTGCCGGGATCAATTCGACAAACCGCGCCCAGACCTCGGGCCAGAATTTGCCAGCGCCACCGCCATAAAACCAATCCAGCTCGGCCTGGGTCATCAGGAACACACCGCGCAACACCAGATGGCGCACGGCTTCGGGGTGGGTCTGCGCATAGATCAACGACAGCGTTGCCCCCCATGACCCGCCAAAAACGATCCAGGCAGGAATTTCCAAGGTGGCGCGAATCAATTCGATATCCGCCACCAGATGCCATGTGGTGTTATCCGTAACCGATGCATGGGGCCGCGAGCGCCCGCAGCCGCGCTGATCAAACAGGATCACCCGATAGACCGCCGGATCGAAATAGCGCCGCATCGAGGGGCTGCATCCGCCCCCCGGCCCGCCATGCAACACAACAACGGGAATGCCGTCAGGATTGCCGCATTGCTCGATATAAATCTGATGTCCCTGGCCAACCGCCAGCATCCGCTGATCAAACGGATCAACAGGCGGATAAAGATACTGCACTGCGCGCTTTTGGTCGGGATACTTGTCCATCACGGCCCTATATAGTCTTTCAAAGCACAAGAGCATAGGGAGCGTGAAATGCAAACGCCTCAAACAACAGTTGACCCGTCAGAGATCGCGAAATTCGAAGCGATGGCGGCGGAATGGTGGGATTTGAATGGTAAATTCAAACCCTTACATATGTTGAACCCCTGTCGGCTGGATTATATCACCAGCCAGATTGCCGGCGAATTCGACCGTGACCTGAAATCGCCCGCACCGTTCAAGGGTTTGCGAATCCTTGATATCGGCTGTGGCGGGGGATTGCTGGCCGAACCAATGGCGCGATTGGGGGCCGATGTGGTGGGGGCCGATGCCGCCGCCGGCAATATTCCGGTGGCACAGGTCCATGCCGCGCAATCGGGACTGAAGATTGACTATCGACACACCACCGCCGAAGCGATGGCGGTATCCGGCGAACAATTCGATGTGGTGCTGAACATGGAGGTGGTTGAACATGTTGCATCGCCGATTGACTATCTGACCGCCTGTCATGATCTGCTGAAATCCGGCGGGCTGCACATCTGTTCAACCATCAACCGCAACCCTAAATCCTTTATGATGGCGATTGTCGGGGCGGAACATGTCATGCGCTGGTTGCCCAAAGGCACCCATGAATGGTCAAAATTCATCACGCCGGATGAACTGTTTGATCTGCTGGGCCAATCCGGTGTCAGCCCGGTAGACCGCAAGGGATTTGTTTTTAATCCGATATCGTGGTCTTGGCGGCTGTCTGACCGGGACTTAAGCGTCAATTACGTGACCGCGAGTATCAAACCAAGCTAGGCTCGGCCCTCAAGCCAGTTGTTTGCGGATACCGCGCAGGATCGGCAGGGCGGCGCGGGCCTGATCTTCGCCCAGATCATCCACGACCCTGGTGATGATCGGCGTGATCGCGGCAAAGGCATCATCGCGCGCTTGACGCCCTGCAGGGCTGATCTGGACAATCTTGCGCCGCGCATCATCCCAATCAGGGCGCACATGGATATATCCGGCCCACTGCAGTTTGTTCAACGTGTTGGTCATCGCTCCACGGGTCACGTTAAACCGCTCGGCCAGTTTTGCGGGGGTGCTTTCCTCGCCTTTGAAGGCCAGCACGTTCAGCACCGAAAAATGCGAAATTTCCATGCCTTTGGGCAGGATTTTTGTCAGGCTTCCCCGCACCGCATGATCCGCCGCAAGCAGTTCGCTGAACAAGAGGATGGCGAGGGCGTTTTTGGTCTGGGTCATTTTTCTACCGGATCGGGGGGCTGAAACGCACGGGCATTGGCAAGGCTGGGCACCCTGCGCCGGGCTGCTTCTCCTTGTTCCATATCCAGATCAAAGATGTAAACGCCGGGCCGGTCTCCGGCATCAAGAATCACCTCACCCCAAGGCGAAACCACCAAAGAATGCCCAAAAGTATCGCGGGTTTTATGGGATGCGCTGGCATGGGTGCCGGTTTGGGCAGGGGCAATCACGAAACATCCGGTTTCAATCGCCCGCGCCCGCAGCAAGGCATGCCAATGCGCCGCCCCCGTCACCGGGGAAAAGGCCGCAGGCACAGTGATGATCCGCGCCCCCGCATCGCCCAGCGCCTTATACAGCATCGGAAAACGCATATCATAGCATATACTTAGCCCAATTCGGGCAAAGGGTGTATCCACCACCACCGCGCGATCACCGGGGCGATAGCCCGCAGATTCACGGTAGGTTTCGACCTCATTGATCTGTACGTCAAACATATGAATCTTGTCATATGTGGCGGCAATTTCCCCCTGCGGCCCGATCAGAAAGCTGCGGTTGGCAAAACGCCCGTCCGGATCATCGGTTTTGATCCCCAGTGACCCGATCAACAGCCAGATGCCCGCATTTGCGGCCTCCTCGCGCAGCGCCTTGAGGGTTTGATCCGCCTCTTGGCTTTGCAAGACGTCCTGTTGATAGCTGCGGCTGGTCGATACACAATTTGTCACTTCAGGGGTCAGGACAAATTCCGCCCCCTGCGCCACCGCATCGCGCAACAGCCCCACAGTCACCGGCAGGTTCGCTGCCGGGTCATCCGTGACATTCAGCTGTAAAACGGCGGCTTTCATCCGGCTTGCAACAGTGAATCAAGCTTGCCTGCCCGTTCCAGCGCATGTAGTTCATCCGATCCGCCCACATGGATATCACCAATGAAAATCTGCGGTACGCTGCGCCCGCCATTGGCGCGTTTCACCATTTCGGCCTTGCGATCAGGATTGGCCAGCACATCCACTTCGGCAAAGCTGACACCCTTGTGGTTCAACAACCGTTTGGCAGCGTGGCAAAACCCGCAAAGCGGAGAAGTATAGATTTCGACGGTTTTCATGAACCGGTCCCTTTCAACGTAACTGTTGAGGGGAATTTAGGTGTCTTTGGCGACCCGCGCCAGTGTTACCACGCATACCGGCCCTGATCCAGCGGCATGACAGGCCAAAGTGGCCGCCGTCAGCGTCGCCCCCGTGGTCATCACATCATCCACCAGCAACACCGGACGCCCGATCAACCGATGCCGCCGCCGTGGATGCACGCGGATCGCCCCCTGCAAGGTTTTATAGCGCGCCTCGCGGTCCATCCCGTCCAACCTGCGGGTCCGGCGCAGCCGCTGCAACACATCCGGTGACCATGACAGCCCCGTGCGTTCTGCCAAAGCCCTGGCCAGCAAGGCAGATTGATTATAGCGCCGCTGGATCATCCGCTGCCAATGCAGCGGGACCGGCGCGATCAGGGTCTGTTCCGGCACCAGCCCTTTGATTGCATTGGCCATCCATAATCCGGCGGGTCGCGCAATTTCCTGCCGATCCCCATGTTTCAACGCCAGCACCAGTTTGCGCCCCGTGTTACGATACAACACCGCCGCACGGCCCCTATCCCACGGGCGCGGCGTTTGCAGGCAGGCATCACAATGTAGTGTATCACCCTGCGCCGCCCCGGGCAGCGGCACACCGCAAGTGTCACAAATCGACCCGCCCACAAAAGCGGTATCGCGCCAACAGACACCGCAAAGCCCGAAATCACCGTCAACGACATCACCACAGGCCAGACACCGTGGCGGATAAAGGGTGTTCAACCCGGTTTGAAGTCTGTCCGTCAACGTCATATCTACCTCGGATGACCCAGAATCCTGCCCTGACCGATTTATCCGCCCTGCACCTGCACCGCGCCCGCGCGACACAGGACGGGATGTTCTTGCATGAAACCGCAGCGGATGAGATCGAAGATCGCCTGCAACTGGTTAATAAGCCGTTTAGCAACAAAGCATTGGTCAGCGGATTCTCCGATTTCTGGTCAAAACGCCTGCCGGATATGACGATCACAGCGGATCGTGATGTTCTGGCGCTTGAAGCCGGCAGCTGTGATCTGGTGGTGCATGCTATGGGGCTGCATTGGGCCAATGATCCGGTCGGCCAGATCATTCAATGCCGCCGCGCCCTGCGCCCGGACGGATTGTTCCTTTCTGCGGCGTTTGGCGGGCAGACTCTGCATGAATTGCGCGCCTGTCTGGGCCAGGCCGAGGCACAGGTCACGGGGGGCATGTCGCCGCGAATCGCACCAATGGGTGAATTACGCGATATGGGCGCCTTGCTGCAACGCGCCGGTTTCGCCCTGCCCGTCGCCGACAATCTAGCGCTGCAGGTGGAATACAAAGACGCATGGCATCTGATGCGTGATCTGCGGGCAATGGGTGAAACCAATGCGCTGACCGGCCGTTTGCGCCGCGCAACTGGCCGTAGGGTGCTTGAAACCGCCGCTGACCTCTATCAGGAACATTTTCCGTCGGGCAATGGCGGCATCACAGCAACCTTTGAATTGATCTTTCTCACCGGGTGGGCCCCGGACGAAAGCCAGCCCAAACCCCTGCGCCCCGGTTCCGCGCAACAGCGGCTTGCCGAAGCATTGCACACAGATGAGACAAAACTGCCTATTTGACCCCGTGCCCAAAGCCGCTATTTGACCCTCAACAATGTTTTGAGGAGATCATTCATGCAGCCTGCGCGCCCGCCACATGCCAATGCCGATCACCCCGCTTTGCCCCGCCAAAAAACCGGTGTGTTGCTGGCCAATCTGGGGACGCCGGACAATTATGATTATTGGTCCATGCGGCGCTATCTGGGGGAATTTCTGTCAGATCAGCGGGTGATTGATTATTCACCCTGGCTTTGGCAGCCGCTGCTGCAACTGGTGATTCTGAGCAAACGGCCCTTCACCTCGGGGGCGGCGTATAAATCAATCTGGAACCACGCCGAGGGCGAAAGCCCGTTGATGACCATCACCAAGGCCCAGACCGCCAAAATCAAAACCGCCATGAAAGCCCGTTACGGCGATGATGTGATGGTTGATTTCTGCATGCGCTATGGCAATCCTTCAACCCAGTCCAAAGTCAACGCCATGACCAAAGCAGGATGCACCAAGATCTTGTTTTTCCCGCTTTATCCACAATACGCCGGTGCCACATCCGCCACCGCCTGTGATGCGTTTTTCGCCGCATTGGCCAAGGAAAAGTGGCAACCGGTCGCCCGCGTCGTCGAACCCTATTTCGATCGTCCCGATTACATCGAGGCCTTGGCAAAATCCATCGAACGCAGCTATGCCGCTGCCCCGAAAAAACCCGATCTGTTGATCTGTTCCTATCACGGCGTACCGATCCGTTATCTGATGGAAGGCGATCCCTATCATTGCCAATGTCAGAAAACCACGCGGCTGCTCAAGGAACGGCTGGGCTGGGCGGATACCGAAATCATGACCACCTTCCAATCGAAATTCGGCCCCGAAGACTGGTTGCAGCCCTATACCGTAGAAGAGGTCGCGCGGCAGGCCCAAGCAGGCACCAAAAACATCGCCATCTGCGCGCCTGCGTTTTCCGCCGATTGCATCGAAACGCTGGAAGAAATCAACGAAGAGATCAAAGAAAGCTTTGAGGCGGCGGGCGGCGAGGCTTTCACCTATATTCCCTGCCTGAATGATGATGATCTGCACATCACCGCGCTGACCAATACCATCACTGAAAACCTGCGCGGCTGGCTGGACTGATCGGCCTTGGCCCTGCGCGGGCCAATGGCGCGACCGCCCCGCATGTCATCTACCCGAAACGCAAAAAAGGCGGCGCCAAAGCACCGCCTTTTTCATTTTGGTCGTCGATACCGATTAATCGGCAGCAACAGCCGCAGCAACTACTGCCAGCAGGATCAGCGGCAGCAGGATGCCGGAAGAAGAGCCAGAAGCTTCTTCAACAACGACAGGTGCTTCGATGATCGGGTCTGCAAGCGAACCAGCATATGCGGTCGATGCGGCAGCTGTCAGTGCAGCGGCGAGAACGAGTTTTTTCATAACATAACCTCCAGAAAAGGCGTGCCACATCACGTGCGGTCACGCACCCAAGACTTACCTCGTAGTTCTGTCTAAACAACATATACAGCGAGTTGCAAACCCGGATTGCGCATAAACAGCTTATAATCAGCGCGATGTCGTCAAATTAGCAACACTTGAGTGCCTACTTTGGTCATCCCGAAAAGCTCGGCAATATGCTCGTTATAAAGGCCGATACAGCCATTGGATGATTTACGCCCGATCTTGCGCGTATCATGAGTGCCGTGAATGCGGTAATAGGTCCAGCTGAGGTAAAGCGCATGGGTGCCAAGCGGGTTTTCCGGGCCGGGGCCGATAAACGCAGGCCATTCTGGATTGCGCTTCAACATTGATGGGGTCGGTCGCCAGCTTGGCCCGTCAACCTTTTGCACCACCTTTGTCCGGCCTCGGCGGGTCAGATCATCGGTCAGCGGCACGCTGGAAGGGTATAATTTATAGATGCTCTGGTCTTCGGACCAGAAATGCACCGCGCGGCTGTCAATATCGACAAGAATCGCGCCGTTCTTGGTGTTGTCGAAATAGGGCTGCCATTCCAATGTGCGAAAGCTGGAAATGTTGCGCCGCACGGTTTCGGTCACATCGCGTTCATTTTCCGTGGTGTCGGCGGAATTGACCGATGATGTGTCTTGGGCCAATGCGGGCGTGGCCAGCATAGCAGCACTTCCGGCCAGAAACGCACGGCGGCCACCGTTTGAAAATCGTTTGTCAGACATGGTCTGTCTCCCTCATTGGGCAATTTTGGCTTTTGTTTAGACATATATGGCGCGAAAGACGCAGTATCAAATCAAACAGGCAACATCCGGCAGACTCACGCTGATGTGCGTTTGAACTGCAACGCAAGCCAAGGTAGGAGAGGAAAACACCTTTCGGCTGGAGCTGCGCTATGATCCGTATCCTATCTGTTTTGATGGCGCTTGCCATTTCCCTTTCGGCCTGCGCGCCTGTCGGGCCCACCATCGGCACAGACGGCAAGCCGCTGCCCAAAGTATATCGCGTCAACCGCGGTGATGCAGGAAAAATTCCGTTTCGGATGCTTGATTCGGTGAATGCGCTGCGCAGTGCTGCGGGGCGCGCGCCCGTGGAGCTGGATTCAAAACTGAACGCCGCTGCTGCCACCCACTCCAAAGACATGTCGCGTCAAAACCGCCCGTGGCACTTTGGCTCTGACGGGTCCTCGCCGATCGACCGGATCAACCGCGTTGGCTATACGGGGCACCTGGTCGGTGAAACCATTTCGGAAACCTACGAATCAGAGCTGGAAACCCTTGCCGCCTGGATGGATCAAACCGATACGCGCCGCGTGATCATGGCCCCCGAAGCCCGCAACATGGGTTTCGCATGGCATCAGGAATCAGGTGGCAAACTCTGGTGGACGCTGGTGATGGCGAACTAGGGTAACCCCCCAAAGTTACGGGTTAATCTGGATCGGGGTGCCATCTCCGACCATCGCATAGATGTCTTCGATCTGTTTGTTGGTCACCGAAATACAGCCCCAGGTCCAATCGCCCTTGTCCTTTTTCAACGGGGATTTCTGCCCGTGAATAAAGATATCCCCGCCCGGCGGTTTCCCCAGAGATTTAGCAAAGGCGCGGTCGGTATTGTTGGGGTATGAAATCCCCAGCGACAGGTGAAACGAACTGTTGGGATTGCGCCGGTCGATCAGGTAAATACCTTCGGGGGTGCGCCCGTCACCTTCGATCTGTTTATGGCCAACCGGGGCAAATCCCAGCTTGATTTCATAATCTTCCAGAACCCGATCATGATGCAACAGCATCATGCGCCGACTGGCTTTGTTCACCACCACATAGGTCACTTCGGGGCCGTTATAGCGTTTGAATTTACTGCTGCTGCACGCCCCAAGCGTGACAAGCGCGGTTGCCCCAAGAATCAAGGATCTGCGTTTCATCCGGTACTGCCTACTCTGCCGGGCCACTTTGGGCCCTTGTTATGGCGCTAGCATATACCGGAAAAAGCCGCAGTCAAAAAGCCGTGATTGGCGCTCATTGTCCGGACAGGGTCAGCTTCGGCAATTGTCCGCGCCTTGGCGCCTCCAGGGTCAGGCTGGCCGCCAGTTCAACATGGGATGACCAGCGGAATTGATCCACCACCTGCACCCAGTTCAACACATACCCTGCGGCCACCATCGCTTGGGCGTCACGGGCAAAACTGACAGGATTACACGAGACATAGGCAACCCTTGGCACCTGTGAGGTGATGATCTCGGCCACTTGCCGTTCCGCCCCCGCGCGCGGCGGGTCCAGGACAACCGCATCCAGTTTGGCCATCTCGTCGGGCAGCAAGGGACGGCGGTACAAATCCCGTGCTTCGGTTGTCACGGGTTTCAGCCCCGCGGCCCTGCGCCAGCCCTGATCCAATGCCGCGGTCATCTCGGCCTCGCCCTCCACCGCATGAACCCGCGCCGATTGCGCCAGTGGCAGGGCAAATGTGCCGCAGCCCGCAAACAGATCGGCGATCCGTTCGGCATCGCCAACACCTTCTTTCACCGCCGCCAGCAGCGCAGCTTCGCCATGTTTGGTGGCCTGCAAAAACGTACCCGGCGGCGGCGTCACATCGACATTGCCGAACCGTTGCGCGGGGGCATGGCGCATGGCAATCACTTCGCCATCCCAGCTAAGCCGGGCCAGGGCGCGGCGCTCGCACAACATCGCCAATTCCTGCCGCAGTGGTCCGTCCAGGGCCTTGCCGTTTTCAACCGCCACGTCCAGACCGTTCTTTGACTCCGTCACGGTCACAGAAAGCGGCGCCTTGCGGCTGGTCCCGATCACTGCCAATTCCTCGGCAACCGCCCTGCCTGCCAAAACCTCGGGCGTGACAAGTTTGCAATCGGGAATTTCGATCAACACGTCAGATCCGCGCCCGTAAAACCCCGACATCGCACCGTTCTTGGTGCGTTTGGCCGCAAAACCTGCGCGCCGCCGTGATTGGGCGGGCGAGGTGATGATTGGCCTGAAAACAGTCTCTAACCCGTGGGCATCAAGCGCATTTTTGACCACAGCCAGCTTCCAGTCTGCCACAAATTCATCCGACGCGTGCTGCAACTGGCAGCCGCCACAGGATTTGAAATGGCGACAGGGTGCCGAAACCCGATGCTCGGACGGGGTGACAATACGCATGTTGCGCAACGCCTGCCCGTCGATATCCCCCGTGACAACTTCGCCCGGCAGGGTCAGTGGCGCATATAGCGGCCCATCGGCAATACCATCGCCATGATGGCCTAATCTGAGAATGTGATGTTCTGTCATGCCCCGCCTTAGCCTGCCCAGCCCTGCGGCAAAAGCCCTATTCAGCGGCCTTCACATCCAGAAACCCACCGGACTGGCGTTTCCAATACCGCGCATAAAGCCCGTCTTGTGCCAACAATGCCGCATGACTGCCCGTTTCAACCACCTGTCCAGCATCCATCACGATGATCCTGTCCATCTCTGTCAGGGTGGACAAACGGTGCGCGATGGCCAAGACGGTTTTGCCCTCCATCACCCGCGACAAGGCGGTTTGAATCGCAGCCTCCACCTCGCTGTCCAAGGCCGAGGTCGCCTCGTCAAGTATCAGGATTGGCGCGTCTTTCAGGATTGCCCGCGCCAAGGCGATGCGCTGGCGCTGGCCACCGGACAATTTGACACCACGTTCACCCAGATGCGCCGCGTATCCGCGCCGGCCCCGGTGATCTTCAAGCTCCAGAATAAACTCATGCGCTTCGGCACTTTTGGCGGCGGCGATGATCTCGTCTTCGGTGGCGTCGGGACGCCCGTAAATAATGTTGTCGCGCGCCGATCTGTTGAACATCGCGGTTTCCTGCGTCACCATCCCGATGTTACGGCGCAGGCTTTCTTGGGTCACATTTTTCAGGTTTTGCTCATCAATCAATATGTGACCCTGTTCCGCGTCATAGAGCCTAAGAAGCAACGAAACCAACGTCGATTTCCCCGCTCCAGAAGCCCCGACGATCCCCAGTTTTTCGCCGGTTTCCACGGTTAGATTGATCCGCTCCACCCCGCCTGCCTCGCGCCCATAGGCAAAGCCGAGATCACGCATCTCGATCCGTCCCTGAACCGCATTTAGAGACTGTGCCTTGGGGTGATCCTCCAGTCGCACAGGCGGTGTCAGGGTGTTCATACCATCCTCGACCTCACCCACATTGGAATAGATCGCCATCAAGGTGAAACTGACCCAGCCCGTCATCTGGGCAATGCGGATTGCGATGGCGCCCGAGGCAACAATATCGCCCTCGGTGGCCATACCGCGCTGCCACAGCAGCAGTGTACCGCCCAGCAACAAAACCGGCAGCAACCCTGCGAGGCTCATCAGGGTCAGGCGAAATCCGGCCGCAAGATAGCCAAATTCCAGCGCCCGCTGGCGAAAGGTTTTCATCGCGCCCAGCGCGGCGCGGTCCTCAAAATCGGCATGGGCGAAAAGTTTGACGGTCTTGATATTGGTGATCGTATCCACCACCTGCCCCGACACCATCGCGCGTGCCCCTGCCCGCCCAGCTGCACGTTTGCGCACCCGTGGCAGGAACCAGTTGATCACCGCCAGATACAACACCAGCCACAGCATAAACCCGACAGCAACCCGCCAATCAATCGCGATCAGCAACGCAAAAGACCCCACCAAAGACGCCAGCGCAAACGCCACCACATTGATCAGTTCCGAGGCCACTTCGGTCACCGCCCGCGCTGCCTGCATCTGTTTTTGCGCAATCCGACCGGCAAAATCATCATCAAAAAACCCGACATTCTGGCCCAATGTCCAGCGATGCAGCCGTGACAACACCAGCGGATTCACATTCGGCTGCACCATGATCGCATTGGAAGCCGAGGACAAAGCGAACAGCATCGGCCGCAACACCAGAAAAAACCCGATCGCGCCAAGGATCAGCGCCAGATTGCGCCCGTCAAAAAACACGTCGGGTCCGGCGCGCACCGTGGCGTCGATAACCTTGCCCAAAATCCATGCGGTGCCGGCCTCCATCACGCCAGCCGCAGCCGACAGAAACGCCGCCAACCACAGCACCGGCCAAGCCCCGGACAGGCACCAGCGCATAAACGCCCCCAGCGTGCGCGGCGGCGGCCCGTCAGCAGGGCTGAACGGGTTGATCCAGTCGGAAATCTTCATGTGCCCTCATCCAGTTGCAGGAAACCACCCGATTGGCGGGTCCAGAAGTCTGCATATAGGCCACCCCGCGCCAAAAGCGCGTCATGCGGTCCTTCCTCGACAATCCGCCCCTGATCCAGCACCACAATCCGGTCCATTTCGGCAATGGTGGACAGGCGATGTGCAATCGCGATCACGGTTTTTCCGGCCATCATCCCGTACAGGGTTTCCTGAATCGCCGCCTCGACTTCGCTGTCCAAAGCCGAGGTCGCCTCGTCCAGCAGCAGGATCGGCGCATCCTTGAGGATCACCCGTGCCAGCGTGATGCGTTGCCGTTGACCACCCGAAAGTTTCACGCCGCGTTCCCCGACCCGCGCATCATAGCCATGCCGCCCTTCTGGATCAGACAGTTCCAGAATAAATTCATGCGCTTGCGCCTGTTTGGCGGCGGCGATCATTTCTTTCTCACTGGCCTCGGGACGGCCATATAGAATGTTTTCGCGCACGGAACGATGCAGCAGCGCACTGTCTTGTTGCACCATCCCCGTATGGCGGCGCAGGCTGTCTTGGGTCACTTTGGTGATGTCCTGACCATCAATCAAAATCTGCCCGCCCTCGGCCTCGTAAAACCGCAGCAGCAATTTAACCAAAGTAGATTTTCCCGCGCCCGAGCGCCCGATCAATCCAATCCGTTCACCCGGTTTGATCACCAGATCAAGGCCCTGCAACCCGCCAGAGGCCCGCCCGTAATGATGGGTCAGCCCCCGCATTTCGATCTGGCCCTGGGTCAGCTGCAGCGGTTTTGCATTTGTTTCATCCACCAGCAAAATCGGCTGTGCGATGGTTTCCATGCCTTCGGCAACCACGCCAAGCTGACGAAAGAACGACGACAAGGCCCACATGATCCATCCGGTCATGGCGTTCAGCCGCAGGGTCAGTGCCGCAGCCGCCGCAACAACGCCCACGCTGGCCTCGCCCATCGACCACAGCCACAAGGCCCAGCCGACAATGCCGACAATCAACAATCCGTTTAACGCCACCAGATAGACATCCATGATGGTGAAAATCCGCATCTCTTTCTGAAAGGTGCGCCGCGCTTCTTCGATGGCTTCTTTGGCAAAATCCAGCTCAAGGTCATGATGGGCAAACATCTTGACCGAATGCACATTGGTATAGGCATCCACAACGCGCCCCGTCACCGCCGAGCGCGCATCAGAGGCGGCTTTGGACGCTGGCCCAACATGGCGCAGGGTCCAGCGCACCAGAAACCCGTAGAGCACAAACCAGCCGAGCAGCGGCATCAACAAACGCCAATCAGAGGCTGTCAGCAGGATCGCCGCGCCGATCAGATAGGCCAGCGAATAGGAAATCGCATCAAACACCTGAAAGACAACTTCGCCTGCCGCGGGCGGTGTTTGCATGATCCGGTTGGCAATGCGTCCGGCAAAATCGTTTTCAAACCAGCCAACCGATTGGCGCAACACCTGTTTATGGGCGCGCCAGCGGATCAAAGTGCCAAAATTCGGCATGATCGCATTGTTCAACAACAACACATCCAGCCCCTGTACCGCAGGCCGGATCAGAACAACAAACAGGGCAACCAGGATCAGTTCAGTCCCATAATCCGCCCATAATTGCGCCCGATCCCCCCCCAACAGATCAACAACCCGACCCATGTAATAGATCAACCCGATCTCGATCGCGGCCACCACGATCGACAACAGGGCCGTGATCAAAAACACCCGTTTGAACGGCTGGGAATACTCCCACAAAAACGGCCAAAGCTGTTGCGGCGGTGTATCGCGTTCGGGGTGATCAACATAGGGATCAACAAGGTTTTCAAAAAAACGGAACATAGGAATAAAACCTCGGAAAAAATGCAAATGACCAGCGCCTGTTTGCGGCGCTGACTGAAATACGCGATGAAAGGAGCCTCAGCTCAACCAGATCCCGCGATACATTTTGCATCGTCCGTGTTCATATGCATTTGCATAGACACTTCGCGCCACTCTGTCGAGGCGTCAGGGCAGATTCAGCAACTCATCGGCGGTATATGCAAAGCCGGACGTGATCCAAGCCTGTTCAAGCACGGCCAATCGTTTGCCCAAATCAGGGCCGGAAAACGCCGGCATCAAATCTGCGGCCTTGATCGGAAACTTGGCCTGCGCTGCCGTTGAAATTGTCTCTAACTCGGAGATATCCGCTGGTTGTTCCGCAAAAGCCGCACGCATCAACATCACCTGTCGCGCCAGATCGGCACCATGACGATAGGCCAGTTCTGCCAATGGCGGGCCTGCAAAACCGATATCCCTTAACAACAATAGCTGTTTGGCCGACGATTTACTTAACCGCAGACGCGCCGGGGCATTCTCCCCACCCAGAATCGCCAAACGGGTAATCCAATCCGGGGCACTTCCGGTGCTGCCTTCGAGATGCACCAAGACCGCCAGCCAGCGATCATCAGATCCGGGCAACACCGTCGATAAAACCCCGGTCTGGCGCATCACCGCAACGGCAGGGGACGGATCACCAGCAGACAGCAGTTTGGTCATTTCCTGCCCGATACGTTCCGCCGATAGTGTCTCTAACCCTGAGGTATTGACCGAAATTGCCGCCAGTGCATCACCGTCAAAGCCGTGTTGCTGATCGCCAAACCACGCCGAAAACCGGAAGAACCGCAGAATACGCAGGTAATCCTCGCGAATACGTGCATCAGGGTCTTCGATAAACCGCACCCTGCGCGCCATCAGATCCGGCAGGCCCTTCAGCGGGTCAATGACCTGCCCCTGCGGATCGGCATAAAGCGCGTTCATGGTAAAATCACGACGGCGGGCATCATCATGAATATCTTTGGAAAACGCCACCACCGCACGACGGCCATCTGTCTCTATATCGCGGCGAAACGTGGTTATTTCAAAAGGTTTGCCCCCTGCAACAACCGTGATTGTACCGTGATCAATGCCGGTCGGGATCGGCTTGAGCCCCGCCGCTCTGGCCAGCGTCATCACCTGTTCGGGCAGGGCGTCGGTGGCCATATCCACATCACTATCCGCCAAGCCCAACAGGGCATTGCGCACACAACCGCCGACAAAATAAATCGCATGCCCGCCCGCACGAATAGCCTGACACACCGCTTGCGCGTCTGTATCGGCAAGCCAGCGTGTCGTAGCCGGAATCACAATGTCATCAAATCGGACCATGCCCGCAACATACGCGCGGTTGCGCCCCAGATGTAATAGGGTCCGTAGGGCACAACAAAATAATGCCGCCGCGATCCGCGCCAACGCCGCGATTGCACCAGATAATTGTCGGGGTTCAGCACATGATCCACAGGCACGGCAAACACTTCATCGACCTCGCCGGGTTCTGGTTTGATCTCGAATGCGTCTCTGACAAAGCCGATAACCGGGGTCACATCAAAGCTGGTCACGGTTTCATGGCAAGGCAGGACTCCCAAAACCTCGACATTGTCACGCGGCAGGCCGATTTCTTCCTCCGCTTCGCGCAGGGCGGCGGCGATCACATCTGCATCGCTGTCCTCTTGCTTGCCACCGGGAAAGGCGATCTGTCCCGGATGATGTTTCAGCGCCGAAGACCGCTTGGTCAACAGCAGTTCAAGCCGCCCGTTGCGCTGGATGATCGGGGCCAAAACACCCGCCGGGCGCAAGACACGCCCCGCGGGCAGCACCACACCGGGGTTCAGATCAAAATCGGACGACGGCGTGCTGTTTCGCGCCAGCGCCGCCCGAATGGAATCAATCCGGTCAGTCACTTTCTGGATTTGCCTCAAAGCCGACACTGGCCGGATCAAGATCGTAATGCGCCCCGCAGAACTGGCAATCCGCTGTCACGCGCCCGTCATCGGTGGTCATTGTGGATATATCTTTGGCCGAATAGATCGACAGGCTTTGGCGCACCCGGTCTTCCGAACAAGTACAGCCAAAACGCACGGCCTGGGCATCAAAGACCCGCGGTTGTTCCTCGTGAAACAATCGCAGCAACAGATCGGTCGGCGGCACGCTGGGGCCGATCAGCTCCAGATCCTCTACCGTATCCAGCAAGATGTTGACGCGATTCCAGTTTTCACCCTCTTCGCCAGTGACCAGCGCCTCGGCGCTCAAAACCTCGCCGCTGCCCTCACCCGAGGCCGCAAAAGGCGATGCTTTGGGCATATGTTGCAACATCACACCGCCCGCGCGCCAATGTTCCGCGACATTCGGGCCGGAAGAGCGGCCAAAGCTTAGGGAAAACCGTGTTGGCAATTGTTCGGACTGGGCAAAATATGCCTCTGCGCAGGTGGCCAATGATGCGCCCGTCAAGGGTGTGATGCCCTGATAAGGGGTCATGCCCTGACCTTGGTCGATCATCACAGCAAAATATCCCTCGCCCACCTGATCAATTGGCGCACCTTCGCTCAACCGATCAGCATCATAGCTGGCATAGGCCCGAATTCGCGCCGAACCACCTTCGGCATCAGGGCCGTAATAATCGGTCGCAATCATCCGCACTGGCCCGTTTGACTGCACTTGCAGGGACAATTTCCAGCGCAGTTTGATGGTCTGGCCAATCAGCGCGGTCAACAAGGCCATCTCGGCAACCAGCGCTTCAACCTGCGGCGGATAATCATGTTGGCTGAGGATGCCGTCAAGCACCCCGTCCAGCCGCGCAACGCGGCCGCGAATGTCAGCATGATCCAGCTGAAACGGCAGAACGCTGTCGTCCCATGCGATCTGATGTGGAGGCTGGTTCAGAGAAGTCATAGGGTTTCCTTATCGGGGGCCGCTTGGCATACCGCGTCTATATAGGGGCGGCAACCCAAGGATAAAGGGGGCACGCAAAAGGGGACAATGATGATTCGACGGATGGGCGACACGCCCCGCCCAGACAAGACCTATCGCCCGCGCCCCGGAGCCTATGCGATTTTGCCCCTGCAGGGGCGGTTTTTGATGACGGCGCAGATCACACCCCGGGTTGATGTGCAATTGCCCGGCGGTGGTATTGATCCCGGCGAATCGCCGCTTCAGGCTCTGCACCGCGAGGTTCTGGAGGAAATCGGCTGGCGCATCGCCCGCCCGCGCCGTTTGGGGGCCTTCCGCCGCTATGTGTATATGCCCGAATATGATCTTTGGGCAGAAAAGATTTGCCATGTCTATGTCGCCCATCCGGTGCGCCAGATCGCAAGGCCGATTGAACCGGATCACACCACGCTGGTGCTGTCCGGGGACGAGGCGGTTTGCGCCCTTGGCAATGCAGGCGACCGGATGTTTTTGGCGCGCTATCTGGGCAAAACCTGACCGTCATATTCAAACAAGATCCCCGAGACATCATCGGGGAATTCATCACTGCCCGCATATTCTGACAATTCCCACAACAATGCCTCAAGCAGCGGGGCATCGCGGATTTCCGCAAGCCGCCCCAAAATGTCGGCCAGACCGCTTTCATCCAGCAAATTTCCTGCCATGTCAGGGCATTCTGTCACCCCGTCCGACAGGATCAACAGCCGATCCCCCGCTTGCAATTCGATGTCAAATTGATCAAAGCCAACACCCTGCATCAACCCCACAGGAAATCCCCCTGTGCCGCATTGTTCGATCACACCGGATTTGCGCTGGATGACAGGATGCGGATGCCCGGCCTGGGCGATCACCACGTTGCCGGTGAACAGATCGATGTTGGCCAGTATCAGGGTAAAGTAATGTTCTGTTTCCATCTCACCGAGCACCAGATCATTCAAATCCGCAATCACCTCGGCGGGTGGGCGCAAGCCATAGGCACCATCGCCCTGTCGCTGCAGCGCGATGTTCTGATCCGGCGCAGTGGCCGACAAATAGCCCGCCAGTCGCGCCGTCATCAGCGCCGAACTGATCCCGTGACCAGAGACGTCAATGGCAAACAACCCGAGTTCACGGTCGTTCACCGGATAAAACCCCACCAGATCGCCACCGACATGGCCACTGGAGCGCAGCATCAAGGACAGCCGCCCTTGATCAAACCGGCGGGCGCGTTTCGGCAACAGGGATTGCTGCAGTTTTTTCGCCTCTAGCAGGTCACGGTCCAGCGAATCATAAAGCCGTTGCAATTCATCCAATGTGGCGTTGATCATGCGGTTGGAATCAGACAGCGCCCGCTGCATGTCGATGATCCGTTCGCCGGCCATGATCCGCGCCCGCAGTTCATCCGTATTCACCGGTTTGGTCAGAAAATCATCGGCCCCTGAATCCAGGCCTTTGGCAACTTCGGCCTTTTCGCTTTTTGAGGTCAACAGAATAAAATAGGCATAGCTGTCGTGTTGCAGATTGCGAAAAACCGCGCAAAATTCCAACCCGGACATGCCCGGCATCATCCAGTCACTTATGATCAGATCAGGCATCCGGTCCTGACAGATTTCCAGCGCCTCTTCGCCGCTGCCCGCCTCTCTTACGTCATACCCCCATTGCACCAGCGACGCTGTCAGAATGCGCCGTTGCAGGCGGCTGTCATCCACAACCAGAACCACCCTGGCAAGCGCCTGTTGAACACCCGGCCCAAGACCGGTGGATGTGGATATATCCTGAAGCATAGGCCCCCGACACAAAGTGAAGATTGCGGCCTTTTAAGGGGAGGAAGGTTAAGAGGTCATGAAGCTTCAAATTGTTTGTAATTAGCCATGCTCGGCATACTCGGACAAACAATCGTGAAAGGAGTTATTAAGCCCTACTTGCGATCATCACCAATCAGGAGGGGCAATGATTGACTGGACCCGAATCAAAACTTTGCGAGAAGAGGTTGGCGCCGACAGCTTTGACGAGGTCGTAACCCTGTTTCTGGAGGAAGCAGAGACCGTCATAAATCACCTGGCATCCTCGCCTGATCCAACCACTCTTGAAGAAGAACTGCATTTCCTCAAAGGCAGTGCCCTCACCCTTGGGTTTCACGAATTGTCCGATCTCTGCCAGATCGGCGAAACCTTGGCCGCAAATGGGCAAGCAGACCAGATCCGTCTTGATCCAATTCTTGCCATCTATCAGGCTTCGAAAATCAGGTTCCTCGCCGATCTGCCCAGCAGGTGCTGTCACATTAACGGGGCTAAGGTTGCTGGTTCATTGATCTGATCTTAGGCCGTGTCGATGCAGACATTAAAACCAGCGACAAGCGCCACCGGTTTCCGCCCCGGATCATCGCTCTTGTTGTCTGACCCCGCAGCGGCTTCATGTCGGGTCTGCGCGATACGGCGGATATGGCCGTGGCCGGCAGGATCGCATCCGAAGAGGGGATCGCGAGAACGATCCGCCCCTGCGTAGACGCGACTTACTGTCTGGATCGCATTTATGCCGCTCTGCATTCACAACGCCGCCACACTGTGCCAGCACCACCATTTTGGCACAGTGTCATTGTCCTCTGGACCATTTTCCTCTGGGTCATTGTCCGCTGGTTCGCTCGGATGCTTGCCTGCCCGCCTGCAGTCATCGACCAAAGCCAGCCGAGTAAGGCAACCAGGTCGCAAGCCCAGGTACCATCAGCAGCATGAACAGCCCGAGAATCATCAGGAGCACGTAGGGAAATGCCCCTCGAACAACTTCGGACAACGGTGCATCGGTGATGCCCTTTATCACGAAGAGATTCATTCCGACCGGCGGAGTGATCATTGCAAGCTCGAGGTTAATCATCAGCAGCACGCCATACCAGACAAGATCAATGTCCAGCGCGATCATCGTTGGCAGCAAAATAGGTGTCGTGATCAGGATGATAGCAATCGATTCAAAGAACATGCCCATCACAAAGATCATCGCCATCACGATCACCATGAACCCAAGCGGACCAAGACCCATCTGCGATACCATCTCCGTCACACCGACGGGGAGCCGGATAATTGTGATTGCATGGCCAAACATCGCCGCACCGGCAATGATCATGAACACCATCATCGAAGTACGCATCGATTCGTAAGCGCATTCCCAAAGATCCCGCAGCCCGAAATTACGGTAGGCAAGAACGGCAACAAAAAGCGCATAGATCGACCCGGCGGCTGCCGCTTCTGCGGCCGTAAAAATACCGAGGTAGATACCACCCATGACAACTGGCGGGGCCATCACGGCCCAGATTGATTTCCGAAGCGCACGCAGGATCCTGGCGGCCCCGGCATAGGGAGGGCTTTTGTCACCGCGCCGCGCCGCGCTGAACATCGAATAGGCGGCAAACAACAGGGCCAACAGGATACCTGGGATAATCCCAGCGAGAAAGAGCGCGCCGATCGACGCTTCCGAAACGATGGCGTAAAGGATCATCGGACCGGACGGCGGGATCAGGATCCCCAGAGTGCCGCCCGCGGCAACCACGCCAAGGGCTTCCTTTCGAGGGTAGCCAAAGCGTTGCATTTGCGGAATGGCGCTGGAACCGATGGACAGCGCGGTTGCGACGGACGATCCCGAAATCGCCGCGAAGATCGTGCAAGCCATGACCGTGGCAACACCCAGACCGCCGCGGATATGGCCAATCAGCGTATGTGCCATTTCGTACAGATCGTCGATGACCTTGGCGCGGATCATGACCTGCGCCATGAAGACGAACAGCGGGATCGTGGTCAGGATCGGCTTGTTGAGATGTGCGAACACGGTGTCCGCAACCGAACCTACACCACCCTCGAAAATCAGAAGGATCGCTGTTGCGGTGAGACCGAGGGCTGCAAAGATCGGGGCACCCGTCAACAGCATCAGGATCAGTCCGGCAAAGATCAGCACCGCAGTCATTTGCCCATCCCCCGAAAGATGTGACCAAAGAGGCGCGCAATCGCAAACAGCCCCAACAGCAAGCCACCGACCAGAAGCGGCAATTGCGGGATCCAGCTTTCGATCTCGATTGAGCCGGACGTGAAAGACGCAAAGATCGCTCCATATCTGGCGCAACCTGTCCATCCGCCCGGAAAGGTTTCCAGTCAACAGATCAATGGCAATGTGATTGCCGCGCCGATAGGCCTCGGCGACACCGAACATGACAAGTGCCACCAGGATATAGCCGACCAATTGATCGATCCAGACTGGCGGATGCCCAATCACGTAGCGCATGAAAACCGAGTAAGTGGTCAGCGCCAGCGCGATGAGGATAAGGAGCGTGCTGATTGCCCCACCAAGCCGGACAATCAGTGTCAGAAGGCGCTCTGGCAAGGAGGCGACCGAAGTCGCCTCACTCTTTTTAACTGGGCCCGACATCGCTCTAGGAGCCGGAACGAAGCTGGTCTATCAGTCCGAGCAGCTTGACGCTGTCGGCATCGCTGGCCTGGAAAGCATCATCGAAGGCAGGACGCATGACAGCTTCCAACGCAGCGTTCTCGTCATCCGAAGCAATGTGGACGTTCACGCCTTTGGACTCAAGCGCGCCCGGAGCTGCCGCCAGTCCAACCTCGGCTGTTTCAACAGCCCAGACGGCTGCCTCCTTGCCCGCCTTGTCGAGAGCCGCCTTGGCGGTATCCGACAGACCGGCATAGAAATCCGGATTCACGTAGCCGTGAAAGAATACCGAAATGACCGGTGCGACGACAAAGTGATCCTGCACCTCATAGTACTTCCGCGAAACTGCTGCATCAGTGCCTGTCATCGCACCATCGATAACACCTGTGGCCAGCGCCTGATAAACTTCGGAACCCGGAAGCGGCGTTGGTGATGCGCCCAGCGCCGCGAGACCGGCATCAAAGGCAGGGGTGAGACCGCGAATCTTCATGCTCGTGAAATCACCGGGTGCTGTTAGATACTTGCCATTCGACGTGAACACGGAACTGTTTGTCTGGAACAGCCAAACCACGTTTTCGACGCCTTTTGTGCGCAGTTTGTCTTCCAGAAGGTTGGCCGCTGCCGAGCCGTCCCAGTTGCGCCAGATGTTGATGTCGGAAAAGGCATAGGGCGCGGTGGTCACCGTCATGATCGGCAGGGTCTTGCCCCACTGGAACTGGACCGAGAAGGCGCATTCAATGTCGCCCTTCGCGGTGGCAACGATATTTTCGCCCGCGCCAACCAGGCTGTCAGCGCCAAAAATCTGCACGTCGATCTCGCCCTGCGACAGCGTTTCGACTTCGGCTGCCCAGCGGTCGATGTCTTTTGCGATATTGTGCGCCGGCGGCAGCTGGTGGCTGCAACGCATCGCAGTTTCAGCGCTCGCCGAGGCCGCACCACCGAGAGCAAGAATCGTACCAAGAGCGGTAGACAGATATGTAAATTTCATTTTTAGGTTCCTCCCATTTGTCGTTTCGTTTTATGTGGATCGGGGCATTTTTCACCGCGTCCTTAGCAGCTATGAGGCGGTCAGGCTGCGGGCGCTTGCCAGTCCAGGGTTGTCGGGGCTCCGGCTTTTGCCAATGCGCCATACAGCGTCTCTTCCGGCAGTGCATCTGCTAGAATGGAACGCGTTTCGATGAGTTTTCCTACGTCGATCCCGGTGGCGAAACCCTTGGTCTCCGCCAAGAAGATCAAGTCCTCCAAGACCACATTTCCGGTCGCCCCCGGGGCAAACGGACAGCCACCCAGGCCAGCAAGCGAGGCATCAAAAACGCGGCAGCCCGCATCGAGCGCAGCCCCGGCATTCGCAATGCCCATTCCGCGCGTATCATGCAGGTGGATCACAAAAGGCAGGTCACCGAGCCTTTGGGTCATCCGACCGCACAGCGATGAGATCTGCCGTGGCCCTGCAAAACCTACCGTGTCAGCAAGACCCACCATATCGACGCCTGCCTCAAAGCAGCGGTCGACCATGCGCATCACATCATCCTCGGCAACCGGGCCGGACAGCGAACAGCCAAAGGACATTGCGATCCCGGCATTGATGATCGTCTTTTTGCCAGCCTCGTTACGCAGTTTCACCACATTGGCAATTTCGGCAAGGCTTTGCTCCTGCGTGCGGCGCACATTGGCCTCGTTGTGTGCCTGGCTGGCGGAAATCACGACCGTGATCTCGCCAACCGCCGTTTCAAGCGCGTCCATTGCACCGCGTTGGTTCAGCGCCAATGCAACCCCGTGGGCGTTGCCATGCCGGTTCACTGCGGAAACCACGTCGCGGACGTCGGCAAAGCGAGGCACCTTGTCTGCCGGCAAGAACGAGCCGACCTCGAAGTAACGCACCCCTGCGGCATAATCGCTGTCGATCCAGGCCACTTTCTGCGCGGTCGAGGGCCAAGACTTCGTCAACTGCAACCCGTCGCGCAAACCCACTTCGCGGATAGCGATCTGGTCGGTCGGATAGATTTTGCGGACGTCGGCCGTGGTCATTCCGCCGCCTCCACCTTGAGCGCGCCCAGGATCTCGGCGTTGTGCGCGCCAACGGAGGGGACATCGACGTTGTCAGAAACGATCGGGCGTCCGTTCAATTCGACGGGCAACGCCGGAGCGCGGAAGTCCTTCTTGTCAGAGTAATGCGACGTGAAGAGGCCGCCGGGCCTGTTTACATGCGGATCATCATACATCTCGGCGGGCCGCGAAACTGGCGCAAAGAGAAGATCGTTGTCCTCCATGATCTGAAGCATCTCGTCATAGGGGCGCGACGCGACGATTTCAGCGATAAGCGGCAGGGTCCAGTCGCGCGCATTGATCTGGTCCATCCGCGATTGCAAGCGGACGTCTTCCAGCAGATGGCCGAGGCCAAGGTCGTCGCAGGGCTTTGGGAAGGCGCACGTGTCATCGACGGGTATCCCCGATGATGACAGATTCCGCATCTCGCTGAACGGGGCTGAAACGCATCGCACCCTGGCAGGTTCTTCGTTTCTGGCCCGGGGACCGGGGGCAACAGTTCGGCACATTGCGCTGGCCACCGATGATATTTTCGCCACCGCCAAGGCTTTGCGTGCCGCCGGTTTTCCAGTTTTGCCCATTTCGCCCACCTACTTTGACGATCTGGCCGCGCGATTCGATATCGAGCCTGACACGATGGCGCGCATGCGGGCCGAGAATATTCTGTATGACGCGGATGAGACGGAGAATTCTTCCAACTGTGTTCGCAGCCTTTCGCCGGGCAGATGTTCGTTAAAGTTGTCGCGCGGCGTGGCAATTATTCGGGCTATGGCGCACCAAATGCGCCCATCCGGATTGCCGCCCAGAAGCGGTTTCAGAGGCCAAAGGGGATGCCCATACCCTGAACGACCCAAGACAAAGAGAAAATGTAGGACATTTTATATTATATACTATAAACACTCGTGGAAGATTGGCCACTTCAGGCCGCCGTCATAAGGGAGGAGACAAATGACACATTTTACCCGCCGGACCGCTATCGCGGCCACAATTGCTGCCACTACTGCACTCACGGGCTTTGCGGGATCGGCGTTCGCGCAGGACAAACCGACCTTGCGCCTCAGCTCGGTCGTATCCGAGAATGATATCCGCGCTGAAGCCTTCGCTGAGATTGCCGAAGCGGTGTCGGATCACTTCGACATGCAGGTGTTCAACGGCGCCACATTGGTCAAACAGGGTACGGAACTTACCTCGATCCAGCGTGGCAATCTCGAAATGGGGCTGATTGCTCCGCAAAGTATCGCCGAGCAGATCCCCGAATGGTCCATCGTGACCTCCGCCTATCTTTTCAGCGACGCGGCACACCTAAAGGCCACCTTTAACAGCGACGTTGGCGCACAGCTTCTCCAGATGACGGAAGACGCCGGAATCCACGTGCTGGCACCCGTGTACTTTGGCACGCGGCAGGTGAACCTTGCCCCCGAGAAAGAGGTGATGAAGCCAGAGGATCTCAACGGCGTTACATTGCGGATGCCGGGCGGCGACGCATGGCAGTTTTTGGGTGAATCCATCGGTGCGAACCCGACACCGCTGGCCTATGCAGAGGTCTATACAGCACTCCAGACTGGCGCAATTGACGGGCAGGATAATCCGCTGCCCAACGATTACAACATGAAGTTCTATGAAGTGACGAAGCAGATCGTCCTGACAGGTCACCTTGTCGGTTTCGATGTCTTGGCGATCAATACCGAGCTTTGGAATGGCTTTACGCCCGAACAACAGGAAGCGCTGCAATCGGCAGTCGATACGGCTATCGACAAAAGCACGCAGCGCCACCTTGATCGAGAAGCGGAACTTGTGCAGTTCTTCAAGGACGAGGGGCTGAAGGTCTATGAACCTGACCGGATCGCCTTCCGCGATTACGCACAACAGAAGTACCTCGAGTCCGAGTTCGCGCAAAGCTGGCCGGATGGCATGATCGAAGCGATCAACGCTCTGTCGAAATAAGCACCATCTGCATTTCGAAATTGAGTGGCCTGCCTGTGTGGGCCACTCGACCTAACGGAAAAAAGTGATGACCTCAGCCCGTATCTCAAATCTGGCACGCACGCTGGCCGAAGCAGTCCCTGCGGTTCTGCTTGCTGCGATGTTCCTTAGTTTCATCATTCAGGTGTTCATGCGCTATGTCATGAACAGCCCGGTCGGCTGGACCGTTGAGGTCTGTGTGATTGCATGGCTCTGGATTCTGCTCTGGGGGCAATCCGTTTCGGCCCGTGAAGAAGATGAGATTCGGTTCGACATTCTCTATGGCGGTGTGTCTCCAGAATTGCGCAGGTGGTTCCGCATCGTGTTTTCGGTTTTTCTGGTCGGCATCTACACCTGGTCGCTGCCTGCCCTATGGGACTTCGTGACTTTCATGAAAATCCAGAAAACCTCCTACCTCGATATCCGCTTCAATTGGGTCTATTCTATCGCGCTGGTATTCTCGGTTGTCTCGATCCTGCGCTACCTCTGGATCTTGGGCACATCCTTTGCCGGGCGTGACGCGCCGGAAGTTGGGGGCGACACCGCAACACGCAAGGATTTCACCGAATGAGCTGGGAATTCGGGGCCTGTGTGGCTGTCATCATCATAACGGCCGTCATCGGGCTACCAATTGGACACGCGATGCTGGCATCCTCCGTCTTTTACCTGCTGTTGCAGGGCCAGGACATGTCCATCGCCTTCGAACAAATGCTGACCGGGCTCTACGGCTCTTATGTCCTGCTGGCGATCCCGCTGTTCATCTTTGCGGCCGATCTGATGAACGTCGGGTCGCTGTCGGACCGGCTCCTCGATTTCTGCCGCGCCCTGGTCGGTCGTTTTCGCGGCGGGTTGGGCCACGTGAATGTGGTTTCCTCGTTGATCTTCTCCGGCATGTCTGGATCGGCCATTGCGGATGCAGTTGGCATGGGGCGGATCATCATCAACCTGATGACCAAGGACGGAAAATACCCCGGCGCCTATGCCGGTGCAATCACCGCTGCCTCGGCTATCATCGGCCCGATCATTCCCCCTTCGATCCCGATGGTTTTATTTGCGTTGGTGTCGGACACGTCCATCGGGTTCCTGTTCCTCGCGGGTGTCGTCCCCGGTCTCATCCTCGGCGTATTGCTTATGGTGATGAACGCATGGCAGGCGCGCATCCATGACTATCCGATTGATGAT
This sequence comes from Sulfitobacter sp., assembly GCA_047634585.1. Lineage (GTDB taxonomy): Bacteria > Pseudomonadota > Alphaproteobacteria > Rhodobacterales > Rhodobacteraceae > Sulfitobacter. The sequence continues at coordinate 69,137 of JBLIAN010000013.1, forward strand.
CCTGTTCCGCTTCGCGAACTGCCCCGGATTACAATGCGGGCCTTTCCCGCCCTCTTGATGCCAGTGATCTTGCTGGTTGGCATCTATGGCGGCGTAACGACACCCACCGAGGCCGCCGCACTGGCTGCTCTTTATGCCTTCCTCGTTTCTACGGTATTTTATCGCTCGGTATCTTTGCGCACCGCTTACGAGACTGTGCGCAACAGCGCGCGCTCGACTGCAAGCGTGGGTTTCCTGATCGCAGGTGCCCTGGCGTTCAACTATGTCGTGACCATCGAACAGGTGCCCAATGTCATCCGTGACGCGCTTGGTGACCGCGAACTGACCTTCGTGTCTTTCCTGCTCATGGTGAACTTGCTCCTGTTATTGCTGGGCTGCCTGCTTGAGGCGAACGCCATCCTGTTGGTGATTGTCCCGATTTTCCTGCCAACCGCAGTGGCGCTTGGCGTCGATCCGGTGCATTTCGGCGTGATCGTGGTGGTCAACACCATGATCGGGCTGGCGACGCCCCCCTACGGTTTGTTGCTGTTCGTGGTGACATCCATCACCCGGTCACCGATCCGAGACACGATCCGCCACCTTTTGCCTTTTCTCGCAATCATGATCGCAGGTCTTGCGATCATCACCTTTGTTCCCGACCTCGTTCTGTGGCTGCCACGACTGTACGGATACAAGGGATGACAAACACCGGAGTATCCCTGATGAAAACGATCCTGATTATCAACGGCCCAAACCTTGATATGCTGGGCACCCGCCAGCCCGAAGTCTATGGCCACGATACGCTTGCCGACGTCGAAGCGCTCTGCCAACGCACCGCCGAGGAAGAGGGCGTAAGGATCGACTTCCGGCAAAGCGACAGCGAAGCTGAAATCATGGGCTGGATCAAACAAGGGCGTGGAAAAACGGCGGGTCTATTGATCAACCCCGCCGGCTTCACCTCGACCTCGATCGCCATTCTGGACAGCTTGCTGATCTATGATGCACCCATAATTGAGGTCCACATCTCGCCCTTGTTTCGTCGCGACGGGTTCCGTCACCTGTCTTATGTGTCCAAAGCAGCCAGCGCAAAGATCGAGGGCTTTGGCATCAGGGGCTATGATTTTGCAATCCGCAAGCTGGCCGAACTGGCCAGAGCGCAGGATTAAGGCAGATCAACTGGATCAGGGAGACTGATCATGGCACTTTCAAGCGACGCGATGATGGTGCTTTTCTATGATTTCGAAGGAAACACCGCCGATCATGATGATTGGCACAGCAATCAGCATTTTCACGAGCGACTCTCGGTTCCCGGGTTTCTGCGCGCCACACGTTGGGTCGCGACGACAGGAACGCCAAGATACCTCATCACCTACGAGGTCAGCGACGTCTCTGTCGCCACATCCGAGGGCTACCTTGACCGGCTGAACGCTCCGACACCATGGACCCGCGAAATGATGCCAAGGTTTCGCGGCATGACCCGGGGGTTCTGTGAGATCATACAAAGTTACGGTATCGGCCTTGGATCCGCGGCAATGGCCTTGCGGTTCACCCCCGACAGCCACCGCACAACGTCTCTTGTCGACGGACTTTCCAGTGACGTCCTTACCTCTATCGCTGCAATGCCCGGCATTATCAGTGTTCTCCTGCTGCGTCCCGCTGCCCCACCCCCGATGACGCATGAACAATCCTTGCGCGGCCCAGACCATCCGATGCCCTGGCTGGTGCTGCTGACGGCCCATGATCCTTCGCCGCTGCAGCACGCAGCCACCGCGCATCTGGATACCGAGAGTTTCCGCAAGCTAGGCGTGCCGGGCGATGTGGTCGTTGGGCATTATGCATTGGCGCACACCGCCACCGCACAGGATGCCGCGTGGACAGAGGCGCGCCTTGATACGCGGCAACGATAAACAGGTGGATCTTAGCGGCGCGGGGGTCTGTAACCTCGCCGGCTCACTCAAAACGCCCGATGCCCATAACGTGGTCAAACCCGCTTTGAATGTGGTGCGTCAATAGGGCAACGGCACCTTCAGCATCGCGCGCGATCACCAGATCGCGCAACGCGGTGTGGTCATCAACGACGCCCTGCCCCCGAAAATTCATCGCCAGCATGTGATAACGCGCAAACCTGTCGAAGATCGACGCATGGGTTTTCAGCAACACCGGCTGACCACAGGCCGCAATGGTCGCATGGTGAAACCCCCAGTCGCAGGACACCCATTGATCCACCGCGCCTTGCTTGGAGGTGATCAGATCCTGCTCGGCCACCGAAAGTTTGTAATGTGCTGCCACGACCGAAGCGGCCCAGTCGATGTCGCCGTGCGTGATCGATGCTCGCAAGGCATGGGTTTCAAGCAGCGTTCGAAGCGCCGCAAGCTCCTGAAACTCCGCTCCGCTTGCCTTAGCGACACGAAAGCCCCGCTGGCCCTCTGCCGTGACCAATTCCTCGACCGCGAGGCGATTCAGGATCTCGCGTAGGGTTGTGACGCTGGCACCATACACTTCCCTCATGTGCTCCAGCTTCAGTTTACCGTCAGGCAAAAGCTGGCCGTTGACGATATGCGAACGGATCCGCCGATAGGCGACTTCGCCAATCGTATCCCCTGTCCGTTCCTGTGTTTCGAACCGCATATTTTCCATTGCATTCAGATCTTACCGCCCCAACGTCAGATCGTCATTCGTAATGTGGACTGCCAGTTAGGTTTTCTTCTGTCTGACGGCGCTGCGGCATGCATGTTATGTTTGGCTGCGCATTCCAAACCGGCAGAACCGGAGAAAGCGGAACCACCTCTGCCCGCACCCGCGATCACCACGGGTTTTCCCCCAAATTTCATACCGGCCCCTAGATCACAAACTGCGCAAGTGTCTCATCATTGGTGATATCGGTATAGGTGAAGCCGCCCGCCTCGATCCGCGCGAACATCGCCGGAAAATTCTGCGGTGCATCGGTTTCAATCCCGATCAGGACCGATCCGAAATTGCGGGCGGATTTCTTCATATACTCGAATCGTGTGATATTGTCATGCGGGCCAAGTGTATCAAGAAAATCCCGCAGCGCGCCGGGGCGTTGCGGCAAACGCAGGATAAAATATTTCTTGAGCCCCGCAAAACGCTGTGCACGTTCTTTGACTTCGGGCAGACGTTCAAAATCGAAATTCCCGCCCGAGGTCACACAGACCACGGTTTTGCCTTTGATCTGATCCGCCACCTCGCCCAGCGCCTCGATCGCCATCGCACCGGCAGGTTCCAAAACAATGCCTTCAACATTCAGCATTTCAACGATGGTGTGGCAAATCCGGTCTTCTTTCAGGTCAATCACATCTGAAGGGTTGATCCCCTTGAGCCGCGCAAAGGTGCGCATGCCGATTTTGGCAACCGCCGCCCCGTCCACAAAGGAATTGATCGGTGAAACATCAACCGGTTCGCCTTCGGCCACTGCCGCCGCAAGGCTTTTGGCGCCGGAGGGTTCCACAAATGTATACTGCACCGCATCGCCGAAATACCCGACAACCCCTGCCGACAATCCGCCCCCGCCGACCGGCAGAATAATGTGATCGGGCAATCCGCCCAATTGCTGCTCGATCTCGACGGCGACCGAAGCCTGCCCTTCGATCACATCCTCATCATCAAAGGGTGACAGAAAATGCGCGCCCTGCTGGCTGCAGAATGCCTGCGCCGCGCGAAGGGTTTCGTCAAAATAATCGCCCACCAGCCGGACTTCGACAAAATCGCCGCCAAACATTCGTGTTTTTAGAATTTTCTGTTCGGGGGTTGTCACCGGCATGAACACCACGCCGCGCACATTGAAATGTTTGCACATGAACGCCACCCCCTGTGCGTGATTGCCCGCCGAGGCACAGACAAACATCGCCTGATCCGGGATCACTTTGCGCATCGCATTAAACGCCCCGCGCAATTTGTAAGACCGCACCGGGCTGAGGTCTTCGCGCTTGAGCCAGATATCCGCGTCAAAGCGTTCTGACAGCAATTCATTGCGCATCAAGGGGGTCTCGGGAAACACCTGCCGCATCTTGGCCGCTGCCAAGGTTGCCATCGCTTGAAAATTCTCTGTCATTGCACCGCCCTTGCCTGTCTTTTATGTCGATAGGGCGGCAATTGACGCAGGTCAACGGACCCATATCTTGCCCGCCCCCAGAAAAAACGGTAGGCCCCGTGTCGAACTCGAAAGGAAATTTTCATGTCCGCGCCTAAAAAAGTTGTGCTCGCCTATTCCGGTGGGCTTGATACCTCGATCATTCTCAAGTGGCTGCAAACGGAATATGGCTGTGAGGTTGTAACCTTTACCGCCGATCTGGGTCAGGGAGAAGAGCTTGAACCAGCCCGCGCCAAAGCCGAGCTGATGGGCGCTTCCGAGATCTACATCGAAGACGTGCGCGAAGAATTTGTGCGCGATTTTGTGTTTCCGATGTTCCGCGCCAATGCGGTGTATGAGGGGCTGTATCTGCTGGGCACCTCCATCGCGCGTCCGCTGATTTCCAAACGTCTGGTCGAAATCGCCGAAGAAACCGGTGCCGATGCCATCGCCCACGGCGCCACCGGCAAAGGCAATGATCAGGTGCGTTTCGAACTGGCCGCCTATGCGCTGAACCCGAACATCAAGGTGATTGCACCCTGGCGTGAGTGGGATCTGACAAGCCGTACCAAACTGATTGATTTCGCCGAGCAAAACCAGATTCCGATCGCCAAGGACAAACGCGGCGAAGCACCGTTCAGTGTGGATGCAAACCTGCTGCACACGTCCTCCGAAGGGAAGGTTCTGGAAGATCCGGCCGTAGATGCGCCCGAATATGTCTACCAGCGCACCGTCAGCCCGGAGGACGCGCCCGATACCCCGGAATATATCGAAGTCGGCTTTGAACGCGGTGATGCGGTTTCGATTGATGGCGTGGCCATGTCCCCCGCAACGATCCTGACCAAGCTGAACGAATTGGGTGGCAAACACGGCTGTGGCCGTCTTGATCTGGTTGAGGGGCGCTTTGTCGGGATGAAATCCCGCGGGATTTATGAAACCCCCGGCGGTACGCTGCTGCTTGAAGCGCATCGGGGCATTGAATCGATCACGATGGACCGCGGTGCGATGCACCTCAAGGATCAGCTGATGCCGCAATATGCCGAACTGATCTATAACGGCTTTTGGTTCAGCCCCGAACGCAGCATGTTGCAGGCCGCAATCGACGCCAGCCAGACCCATGTAACCGGCACCGTGCGCCTGAAGCTGTACAAAGGCCATGTGCGCACTGTGGGCCGTTGGTCGGAACATTCGCTGTATTCCGAGGCCCATGTGACCTTTGAAGATGATGCCGGTGCCTATGATCAGAAAGACGCCGCCGGATTTATCCAGCTGAACGCCCTGCGCCTGAAGCTGCTGGCCGCCCGCGACAAACGGTTCAAGTAACAAAAACCCGACCCTTTTCAGGATCGGGCAGAGTCTCCCAAAATACCCCCGCACACCTGGGTGTGTGGGGGTATTTCTTTACTTGGCCATGACAACTTTCATCACAAGATTGCCGTCGGGTTTGATTGGGCCGTCTTCTTTGGCGCCCAAGGTGTATTCAAACACGCCGGTTTTCATGCCGCCTTTTTCGGCATGTACCATCAACATCAGCATATCACCGGATTTCACGTCTTCTTGCAGAATCGCGGCAACATCCATGTTTTCACCCGCGCGCAGGGGCGCATAGCCCACCACCGGACCGGGCTTCATGTCGGCATTTGTGCGGTGCACCACCAGCCAGCCGTTTTCACCGGCAACAACTTTTTCAGCGCTTACAACGCCGTTTGAAACGTCTTGATCGGCGGCTTCGACCATCGGTGTGGCATGGGCGGCAGCAAAAGCAACACCAGCGGAAAGGGTCAGTGCGACAGCGGAATTCAATAGATACTTCATGGTCATCTCCCTTGTTAAAGATATTGCAGTCACGCAGGGAAAAGCCCGAAGTTTCAAAACAGCAAATTTTATTTCATCCGGCGCTGCCAGAGCTTTTGGTAATAGGGCAATGCCTGCGCCAGAACCGGCTGCAAATCATCGTCAATCTCGGGCAAGGGCCCTTCGGCACCTGCAAATCCGGTGGAGTGATGCACCGCCCCGTACCAATGCGCGGCCCAGATACCGTCTTCGGCGCGGGGGCCAGCGGGCCAATGTAACATCGCCGGATCAAACCGCAGATCAATTGCCGCACAAAGTTTGCGTAACATGCCTTCGGGATCGGCGCGGATATCTGTGCTGTCGATCACCAGCCCGCCAATGTCATCAAACAAATGCGCCTGCTGCACAAATCCGATGTCATCCAGTGTCGGGGATTCGCGTTTCGCCGCATAACTGGCGATCACCCGCGCCGGATGGCGGATCAAATGGATATTCACACAGCCCTGCGCCCAGTGCATCGGGAAACCATCCAACATGTGATGTGGCATATGTTTCATATAGATATGCGGCGCGCCCTGTTCCAAACAGCCCTGTGCAATCACCTGAGGATCGGTATCATGGGCCTGTATAATCTGCGCTGCCATCGGGTGATCGTGGCCCGTGGCCGCCAGATAGGCCGCATAAAACGGTTCATCCCTCACTGCAAAATCAGACCGCGCGCCGAAACTATACATCATCGCCGTACTGAGGTTGCGTGGCCCCGACCACATTGCAATGCGCATAAATATTCCTGTTCTTTCCGCCTGCTACCTAGAGCGGTGAGGCTAGAAACCTTGGCCCGGACTGCCAAGCGGTAAAATGCCATCACCACCGCGTGACTTGGCACCGCGACCGCTTGCAATGGGTCACCCACAAGCGCAGCCTCGCAAAAAAGCAGGAGCCATCATGACCCGCCTATCGAATCTGAAATCCATCACCCTTGCCGCCCTTATCCTGATCGGGATTTGCGCCAAAGCCCCCGATGCCCAAGCAGCAGAGCTGGAAACCCTCACCGTGGCTGGCGGATGTTTCTGGTGCGTTGAATCCGATTTTGAATCTGTCAAAGGCGTCAGCGAAGCGGTCTCAGGCTTTACCGGGGGGAAAACCGCCAATCCGACCTATAAACAGGTCAGCGCCGGTGGCACAGGCCATTACGAAGCGGTGCAAATCAGATTTGATCCCGCCGTGGTGAACCGTGATCACCTGTTGGCGCTGTTTTTCCGCTCGATTGATGTCACAGACGCGGGTGGGCAATTCTGCGATCGCGGCGACAGTTATCGTTCGGCTGTTTTTGCTGACGGACCCGCGCAGAAAGCCGCCGCTGAACAGGCCAAAGCAGAAGCCCAAAGCGATCTGGGACAAACTGTTGTCACCCCGATACTGGATGCCGCTCCCTTCACCCCTGCCGAGGCCTATCATCAGGATTATTACAAAAGCAGTGACCGTCTGGCCTTTAGCAGCGTTGGCATCGGGGTCAAAAAATCAACCGCCTACAAACGCTATCGCAAAGGTTGCGGCAGGGACCAGCGTGTGAAACAGCTTTGGGGATCTGCAGCGGCATTTGCGCATTAGGAAAACGGGTGATTCTGAATCTCTTTCAGATCGGGGATCACATCTGCGGTACCGTGGCGCGCCACCATCAAGGCCCCTGCGCGCATCGCCAGATCAATCGCCGCCGCCATCGAAAAACCGCGATCCAGCCCCGCGACCAGATAACCGGTAAAGGTATCTCCGGCCCCGGTGGTATCCACAGGCGTCACAGTGTAGGCCGGAAAATTTTCGACACTATTGTGCGTGTTAGACACCCATTTACAGCCCCGCCCGCCCAAAGTCACGATGACATCTGCGATGGCAAGTTCTGTTAATTCCTGCCCCGTGGCCTGATGTAATTGTGCGGCCTCAACTTCGTTCAGGACCAACAAATCAACCTTGCCCATCAGGGCCAAAACCTGCGTCGCAGAAAAGGGCGCCGCAGCATAGGCCACGCGCATGCCCAATGTTCTGGCGGTATCAACAGCAAAATCCTGTCCCGAGGTTTCGTTCTGCATCAACAGAAAATCACCAGGGGATGCTTCGGCCAAGGCAGCACCAATCATTTGGTCCGTCACGGCATGATTGGCCCCCGGAAACAACACAATGCTGTTTTCCCCCTGCGGATCGACACAAATGTTGGCATGGCCGGTCGCGACCTCGCCCATTGAAATATGTTGCGTATCAACACCATATTCCAACAAACGGTCCCTGGCCCAGATACCATCCACGCCAATCGCCCCGATATGCACCACCCGCGCCGCGCCGCGCGCCGCCGCAACCGACATATTCGCGCCTTTGCCGCCCAGACCACGGGTGAACCCCGTCGCGGCCAAAGTCTCCCCCGGCTCTGGCTGATGCGGCACCTGATAAAAGTTATCCGCATTGATAGAGCCGAGATTCCAGATCATTTGCCGACCTTACAAGCGGCAAGGATTGCCATGTTCAGGATGTCATTGGCAGTGGCATTGGTGGAACAGATCTGGATGGATTGATCCAACCCTGTCAGGATCGGCCCGATCACAGTTGCCCCCGCCATTTCCTGCATCAGCTTGACCGAAATACTGGCCGAATGCCGCGCAGGCACCACCAGAATATTCGCCGGGCCAGTCAGCCGGGAAAACGGATAATTGGCCTGTGCTGCGGTGTTCAACGCCACATCAACAGTCATCTCGCCTTCGTATTCGAAATCTACACCACGGGCATCCAGGACAGTCGGGGCCAGATGCATCTTTTCAGCGCGTTCCGACACCGGATATCCAAAGGTTGAAAAGCTGACAAAAGCCACCCGTGGCTCCATGCCCAGATGCCGCGCGACCCGTGCGCCGCTTTCCGCGATATTCGCCAGGTCATGTTCATCGGGCCATTCATGCACCAATGTATCCGCGATAAACACCATGCGCCCCTTGTTCAGGATCGCCGTGAACCCCGCCGCACCATGTTCGGCATTGGCTTCAAACACATGATTGACCCGTTCCAGAACATGCGCCGATTTGCGGGTTGCCCCGGTCACCAATCCATCGCCATGCCCATGCGCCAGCATCAAAGCCCCAAACACATGCCGATCCCGCGCGGCCAGACGGTGAATGTCTTTTCTGTCAAACCCGCGCCGCTGCAAACGGCCATAGAGGAAATCCTTGTACGCGTCCAAATGCGTGGTGTTGGCAGCGTTGATCACCTCCAGCTCGCGCACCGCATCTTCCATCCCTGTGGCGTGCAATTTGGCCTTCACATCATCGGCGCGGCCCACAACCAAAGCCTTGCCCAGACCCGAGCGTTGATAATTCACCGCCGCCCGCAGCACCCGAGGGTCATCGCCTTCGGCAAAGATCATCCGCGCCTGATTTTTGCGCGCACGGGCATTGATGCCACGCAGGATATTGGCGGTTGGATCCATCCGTGATTTCAGGCTCAGCTCATAGGCATCCATGTCAATGATCGGACGCCGCGCCGCGCCGGTATCCATGCCCGCCCGCGCCACGGCGGGTGGAATGCGGTGGATCAAACGCGGGTCAAACGGCGTGGGGATGATGTAATCGCGCCCGAAACTCAGGGTCTTGCCATAGGCCACCGCCACTTCATCAGGCACATCTTCACGCGCCAGATTGGCCAGCGCATGGGCACAAGCGATCTTCATCTCGTCATTGATGGCACGGGCATGAATGTCCAGGGCCCCTCTGAACAGATAGGGAAAGCCCAGAACATTGTTTACCTGATTGGGGTAATCGCTGCGTCCGGTGGCGACGATGGCATCCATCCGCACCTCATGGGCTTCTTCTGGGGTGATCTCCGGATCGGGGTTTGCCATCGCGAAAATCACCGGATTATCCGCCATACTGGCAACCATATCGGGGGTCACGGCCCCTTTGACCGACACACCCAGAAACACATCCGCATCCTTCATTGCCTCATCCAGTGTGCGCAGCTTGGTATTGGCCGCATGGGCAGATTTCCACTGGTTCATGCCTTCGGTGCGGCCCTGATAGATCACGCCCTTGGTGTCACACATGATGCAATTGTCGTGTTTTGCGCCCATCGACTTGAGCAGCTCCAAACAGGCAATGCCCGCCGCCCCTGCCCCGTTCAGAACGATCTTTACGTCTTCGATCTTTTTGCCGGAAATATGCAGCGCATTGATCAGACCTGCCGCACAGATCACCGCAGTCCCATGCTGATCATCATGAAAGACCGGGATATCCATCTCTTCTTTCAGACGCTGTTCGATAATGAAACATTCCGGCGCTTTGATGTCTTCCAGATTGATCCCGCCGAATGTCGGCCCCATCAATTTACAAGCATTGATAAAGGCTTCGGTGTCTTCGGTGTCCAGCTCTATATCAATGGAATTCACATCCGCGAACCGTTTGAACAGCACCGCCTTGCCTTCCATCACCGGCTTGGAGGCCAGCGCCCCCAGATTGCCCAGCCCCAGAACCGCCGTGCCGTTGGAAATCACCGCAACAAGATTGCCCTTGTTGGTGTAATCATAGGCGGTCTCGGGGTTTGCCGCGATCGCCTCGCAGGGCACCGCAACTCCGGGGGAATAGGCAAGGCTCAAATCACGCTGCGTTGTCATCGGCACGGTTGCAGAAATCTCGAACTTGCCGGGGCTTGGTTCAAGGTGGAAGGCAAGCGCCTCTTCGTCGGTAATTCTATTCTTTGTCACTGGGCTGGCTCTCCGCTGTTTCACAAGTCATAGCCACGAATGCGCAGGCGTTCAATCATATGGCAGCTTTCGCTCCGGCTCTTTCCTCAGGCGGCAGGGTTTTGTACAGACAGGCAAGAGCAGGGGAAAATCAGTGAGCGAAGAAAAAGTAACGCCGATGATGGCGCAATATCTCGAATTGAAATCAGGCTATGGTGACGCGCTGCTGTTTTACCGCATGGGCGATTTCTACGAGATGTTCTTTGATGATGCCGTGGCGGCGGCCGAGGCGCTTGATATTGCCCTCACCAAACGCGGCAAACATGCAGGTCATGATATTCCCATGTGTGGCGTCCCGGTCCATGCCGCCGAAGGCTATCTGTTGACTCTGATCCGCAAGGGTTTTCGGGTCGCCGTCTGTGAACAAATGGAAAGCCCGGCCGAAGCCAAAAAACGAGGCCATAAATCTGTGGTCAAACGCGATGTGGTGCGCCTTGTCACCCCCGGCACGCTGACCGAAGAATCCCTGCTTGAGGCACGCCGGCACAATTACCTTGCCGCTTTTGCAGAGGTCCGCGATGCCTCTGCTTTGGCATGGGTCGATATCTCGACAGGGGCCTTTCATGTGATGCCCCTGCCAGCGGTGCGCCTTGGCCCTGAACTGGCGCGGCTCGCCCCATCAGAATTGATCGTTTCAGAAGCAAAAGAGCCTGAAATGCACAATTTAGTCTCTGATTTTGGACTGGCCCTCACAGGTATCGCCCGATCCGCTTTTGACAGTACCGCCGCTGAAAAACGCATTTGCACCCTGTTTGGCATTGCCACGCTGGATGCCTTTGGCAGTTTCACCCGCGCTGAAGTTTCCGCAATGGGGGCTTTGATCGAATATCTGGAGATCACCCAAAAAGGCAAATTACCCCTCCTGCGCCCGCCCCAAAAAGAAAGCGAAGCCCGCAGTGTGCAAATTGATGCCGCCACTCGGCGCAATCTGGAATTGACCCACAGCATGAACGGCGGACGCGCCGGATCGCTGCTCTCGATCATGGACCGCAGCTGCACCGCCACGGGTGCCCGCCTGTTGGAACGCCGGATTTCAAGCCCGTCACGCTCGTTAGAGACAATTACTGCCCGTCTGGATGCCATTTCATTCTGTTTTGATCACACCCGCCTGACCCAGGATATCCGGGATCACCTGCGCAAAGTGCCTGACCTTGACCGCGCCTTGTCACGCCTGTCTCTGGATCGTGGCGGACCGCGTGATCTGGCCGGAATCCGGAACGGATTATCCCAAGCCGCCCTGTTATCAGACCTGTTAACCGGATCAGATCTGCCCGCCCTGCTCGGCGATGCCCATACAGGGCTTACCGGACAGGAACGCCTCATTGACCTGCTTGATACTGCACTTGTTGCAGAACCGCCATTAATGGCCCGTGATGGCGGATTCATTGCCAAAGGCTATCACGATGAACTGGACGAGGCGCGCCAACTCCGGGATCAAGGGCGCTCTGTCATCGCGCAGATGCAACAGGAATTCGTCTCTAACACAGGTATTTCGACTCTGAAAATCAAACACAACAATGTGCTTGGCTATTTCATCGAAGTCACCTCAACCCATGCGGAAAAAATGCTTTCTGCACCGCTTTCCGAAACCTTTATCCATCGCCAAACCACCGCCAATCAGGTGCGGTTCACCACCGTTGAACTTTCAGAGATGGAAACCAAAATCCTCAACGCCGGCAACCATGCCCTTGAGATCGAAAAGCGGCTCTATGAAATGCTGAAATCCGCTATTCTGGAATCGGCTGGCCCGATTGGCGTCACCGCCAGCGGCCTCGGTGAAATTGATCTGGCCAGTTCGCTTGCCGATTTGGCGCAGGCAGAAAACTGGGCCCGCCCGACGGTCGACAACAGCCGTGCCTTTGACATCACCGGCGGGCGGCATCCGGTCGTGGAACATGCCCTTGCCCAGCAATCCGGCGATCCCTTCATTGCCAATGATTGTGACCTCAGCGCCGATGCGACAGCGGCCAAGATCTGGCTGCTGACCGGTCCGAACATGGCAGGTAAATCCACCTTCCTGCGCCAGAATGCCCTGATCGCCCTAATGGCACAAATGGGCAGTTTTGTGCCGGCCAAAACCGCCCATATTGGCCTGATCAGCCAATTGTTCAGCAGGGTTGGCGCCTCTGATGATCTGGCGCGGGGACGTTCCACCTTTATGGTCGAAATGGTCGAAACCGCAGCGATCCTCAATCAGGCAGATGACCGCGCCCTGGTGATCCTCGATGAAATCGGGCGCGGCACCGCCACTTATGACGGCCTATCCATCGCCTGGGCGACATTGGAACACCTGCATGACGTCAACCGCGCCCGCGCATTGTTTGCCACCCATTATCACGAAATGACCGCGCTTTCGGGCAAGCTGCCTGGGGTCGGTAACGCCACGGTCACGGTGAAGGAATGGGAAGGCGAAGTGATATTTCTGCATGAGGTCCGCAAGGGTGCCGCGGATCGGTCTTACGGGGTGCAGGTGGCGCAACTGGCCGGCCTGCCCGATGCGGTGATTGCCCGGGCGCGGGTGGTACTTGAGGCCCTGGAAAAAGGCGAACGTGAAGGCGGTGCAAAACAGAAAACCCTGATTGATGATTTGCCGCTGTTTTCCGCCCCCCCTGTCCCTACCCCGAAACCGGTGCAAAACTCCGAGGTCGAAGACCGGCTGCGCAAGATCATCCCCGATGAATTAACCCCGCGTGAAGCACTTGATCTGCTCTACAAACTGAAAGAGGCGGTCAAAGACTGACCACCTCTTGCTTTCTTTTTGGCTCTAAATATTCTCGCCGAAGGCAAGATACCCTTATCCTGCGGGTTGCGAGGAAACGCCAACCTGCGCGGGGCGCAACAAACGGTCATGCAACATGAATCCCTCAGCAGCGACCTGAATGATATCACCCGCCTTGGTGCCGGGCACGGGCGCTTCGAACATCGCTTGATGATGCTGTGGATCAAAGCGTTCACCAACTTCCGGCGAAATCACTTCGATCCCGTGTTTCTTGAACACGTTCAACAATTCGCGCATTGTCAGATCAACACCTTCCAACAACGGGCCCGATACAGCGCGCTGTTCATCGGTCGCTGCTTCAAGCGCACGTTTCATGTTGTCATAGACCGGCAGCATGTCGCGGGCCAGTTTCGAGCCGCCATAATTTTCTGCTTCGCGGCGGTCCTTGTCTGATCGTTTGCGGGCATTTTCAGCATCCGCCAGCGCCCGCATAAAGCGGTCTTTCAGCTGATCCCGCTCTGCACGCAATTGATCCAGTTCCAGTGCCTCGTCGTCGATCTCGGCATTTTCTTCGGCATATTCCTCTGCCATTGCCTGTTCGATGTCGTCGAGAAAATCGTTTTCCTTGGGCTCTGCCATTTTTCACCTCTAACTCCGGTCGGATACAAGTTTCCCAACCAGTTGCGCCGTGTAATTCACAATCGGCACGATACGTCCATAGTTCAGGCGCGTGGGGCCGATAACACCGACCGCTCCAATCACCTTTCGATCAGCGTTCATATAAGGGGAAACCACCAGAGAGGAACCCGAAAGTGAGAAAAGTTTGTTCTCTGAGCCAATAAAAATGCGCACACCGTCGCCACCCTCGGCCAGATCAAGGAATTCGGCGATGTCCCGCTTGCGTTCCAGATCGTCAAACAGGCTTCGGATCCGCTGCAGGTCTTCGGCTTCGGGATCAAGCCCCAGCAGATTCGACCGCCCGCGCACAATCAAACGTTCGGTCTGGGCATCCTCACCCTGCCAAAGCGCCAGACCGCTTTCCACCAATTGCCGGGCAAGGCTGTCAATTTCCTGCCGCCGCTGGGAAATTTCCTTGGCAATACTGCGTTGCAATTCGCCGATGGTTTTCCCCTCGACCAAGGCATTCAGAAAATTCGCCGCCTCCCGCATGGAACTGGGCGTTTGTCCCGGTGGCGGATTAAAAAGCCGGTTTTCCACATGACCATCGGAAAACACCAACACCACCAGGGCCCGCTCTTGGGACAGTGACACAAATTCGATATGTTTGATCGGGGCCTCGTGTTTGGGCGTCAACACCAAAGAGGCACCCTGCGTCACACCAGAAAGCGCCGAACCAACGCGATCCAACAGCCCGCCAACATCGGCGGCATTATCCCCCAAGGTCGCGTCGATCTTTTCGCGGTCTACCTCTGTGGGATCTCCCAGCTCGATCATCCCGTCAACGAACATCCGCAATCCCAGTTGCGTCGGAATCCGCCCTGCACTGACATGGGGTGATCCCAGAACACCCAGATATTCCAGATCCTGCATCACATTACGGATGGTCGCCGCACTGACTTTTTCACTGAAATCACGGGTCAGGGTGCGCGATCCAACCGGATCACCACTGGCCAGATAGCCTTCGACCACCCTGCGAAACACCTCGCGAGAGCGGTCATTCATTTCTTTGAGTAAATTTGAGGTTCCGGTCATCTGCATTCCTATATCCTAACAAGTAAAGGTGCAGGAGAGGCAAACGTCAATCGGGGTTGCATAATGTGGCGCTCGGGCGCTATCCCCTTGGCAAACTGAAAAGGAATAAAACATGCGTCCTTCTGGCCGGAAACTCGATGAAATGCGCCCTGTCTCTGTTGAAGTGGGCTTTACCAAACATGCCGAAGGATCGGCCCTGATCAAAGTCGGCGACACCCATGTGTTATGTACCGCCACCATCGAAGACCGCGTGCCGCCGTTTATCAAAGGGTCGGGTCTGGGCTGGGTCACCGCCGAATACGGCATGTTGCCCCGCGCCACCAACACCCGCATGCGCCGTGAAGCAACCACCGGCAAACAGGGCGGACGTACTGTTGAAATCCAACGCCTGATTGGCCGGTCCCTGCGGGCGGGCGTGGACCGTGTTGCGCTTGGCGAACGCCAAATCACCGTAGATTGTGATGTATTGCAAGCCGATGGCGGCACCCGCTGCGCGTCAATCACCGGTGGCTGGATCGCCCTGCGGCTGGCGGTGAACAAACTGATGAAAGCGGGCGATGTCATTACCGATCCTTTGGTTGATCCGGTTGCCGCAATCAGCTGTGGCATCTATGCGGGGCAACCGGTGATGGATCTGGATTACCCAGAAGATTCCGAAGCCGGCGTTGACGGCAACTTTATCATGACCGGATCAAAGCAACTGATCGAGGTCCAGATGAGCGCCGAAGGATCAACCTATACCCGTGATCAGATGAACAATTTGATGGATCTCGCTGAAAAAGGTGTGTCCGAACTGGTCGCAATCCAAAAGGCCGCCACCGCGTGACACGTAAATTCACAGAAAGCCGCATTCTGATTGCCACCCATAACGCGGGCAAACTGGCAGAGATGCAGCAGTTGTTTGCACCGCGCGGCATTTCTGTGACGGGCGCGGCAGACCTGAATCTGCCCGAACCCGAAGAAACCGAAACCACCTTTGTCGGAAATGCGCGGATCAAGGCCCATGCCGCCGCACAGGCCACAGGCTTGCCCGCGCTTTCCGATGATTCAGGGATCGAGGTTCAGGCGCTCAACGATGCCCCCGGCGTCTATACCGCAGATTGGGCCGAAACCCCGAACGGTCGTGATTTCGTCATGGCAATGACCAAGACCCATAGACTGCTCGAAGACAAAAACGCGCCGCACCCGCGCCGCGCCCGTTTTTGCGCCACCTTGGTGCTGGCATGGCCCGATGGCCACGACGAAGTTTTTGTCGGCAGAGTAAACGGAACA
>JBLIAN010000014.1:0-84945 GCA_047634585.1 Sulfitobacter sp.
CCGTCGCGGCGCGGAAACAGAGGGAGGGCAATGATATCTTGACCCAAGCCTGAAACCTGAAACATAACCTAAAGGTGGCTCACTTCTCGATGGAAAACCCGGCTCACTTCCGCGTGGAAATCTACAGTTATGCCAAGCTTTACCTGCCTGAGGCTGGGGGCGTGTCGCGTTTACGCGAAGCGGCTTGCTGGGCGCATCTGCGGCGCGACTTCCATGATTTTTGGACCTCAACCAAATCCAAGATCGCCTGCGAGGCGCTTGATCGGATCGGCAAGCTACAACCTACTACAACTCGGAGCGCCCCCATTCGACGCACGGGTTATTGACCCCCGATGAGGTATACGCCAACAAAACAGAACCAATGAAATTAGCAGCCTGAAGTGAAACCCTGATCCATCTTAACAAGGCTGCAAACTGGTCGAAAAAGCAGGACCACTTCTTGTCGCAATGGTGAAAGAACGGCCGCCAGGAAACGAGGGCAGCTCAGAAACTGGCGTTCGATCACGACCGGTATTTGTGTCGATCGGATGAATGCCCGATCGTGAAAATATTGCCGGTTACCCGGCCATCCTGAGCCCGGTCTGCCGGGCATGCAAGGCACGACCCGGCGCCGCCTGGTCCAGCGCGCTTGCCGGCATGGAGACCGTGAAGGTCGTGCCACTGCCAAGGATGCTCGCGACAGAAACATCGCCACCGTGGGCGATGGCAAGCCTTTTGCAAATCGCGAGGCCCAGCCCGGTGCCGCCTTCCAATCGTTTGTCCGCAGTCTCTAGTTGCTGGAACGCCTGGAAAATCCGCTCGTGATCCGCTTCGGGGATGCCACGTCCGTTGTCCTCAACCTCGAAGGCAAAGCCCTCACCCGCAAAATGGGCGCGCAGGTAAATGTCTTTTGAATTCGAGAATTTGAGCGCATTACCGACAAGGTTGGTCAAAATCTGCGCATAGCGGCCCCGATCGGCAAAGGCGATGATGTCGTCACAGGCCAGGTGCAATGAAATTGATTTTTCCTCGGCGGGGGCCGCAAATTGATCCTCGATCTCTTGAAGCAAGTCCTGAAGCGGAAAAGAACTGCGCGTCAGCTTGGCGTCATCCAGTTCCATATTGGTGTAATCAAGGATTTCATTGATCAGCGTCAAAAGATGGTTGGCGGCAAACGAGATTTTCTGACCAAAAAGTTCAGCCTGATCGCCCATCGGGTTCGGGGGAATATTGGCAGGATCGTCGGTCTGGCTTTCCGATTTCGCGTGGATTTCCTTTAATTTTGACAGGATGCTCGCATAGCCCAGAACAATCGACAGCGGTGTTCTAAGTTCATGGCTTAGCACGCTGATGAATTCCGATTTGGCGCGGCTGGCGCTTTGCGCCTTGTTGCG
Organism: Sulfitobacter sp.; assembly: GCA_047634585.1. Classification (GTDB taxonomy): domain Bacteria; phylum Pseudomonadota; class Alphaproteobacteria; order Rhodobacterales; family Rhodobacteraceae; genus Sulfitobacter. Next base: position 1,374 of record JBLIAN010000014.1, read on the forward strand.
GGCCTCGGTCAGTTCCGCGATGTTTTCCAATCGAATGCGGTTTTCAACAGCGTAGCTCAGAAACCCGCCAAACACGATCAAAACCGCCGCAGCGGCAACCGCCACCGCCAGCGTTTTAAAGGCTTCGGGGTTGACGTAATCGCCCAAAATATCAAGCGGCTCGACGGTGAATGCTGTCATGCCCGTAAAATGCAGGGTGACAATGCCCAGGGTCAGGGCCAGCGTCATCTTTAATTCCCCCAAGCGCTTGGCTTTGCTGCCAAAATACAAAGCAACCGCAGAAAACACGACCGACAGCAGGATCGAGGCGATCAAATATCCCTCATCCCAAAACACCACACCTTGGACCCGATAGGCAATCATCCCCGCATAATGCATCGCGGCAATTGTCAGGCCAAGAATGGCACCGCCAATCAATGACGCAGACCGCATCTTGCCGCGTGCCGCGAACATAATCCCAAAGGCACTGCCCAGCACCGCAATCACCAGTGACCCCAGCGTGAGCGGCACACCGAAACTGACCGGGGCGTCGGGGCGGTATCCCAGCATGGCAACAAAATGCGTTCCCCAAATCGAAACACCAGCCGTTGCCGCCGTCAATAACAACCAAGGGGTGACCCGCCCGAGGGTTCTGTTCCGGGTATGAATGAAAAGCCGCGATGTGACCCAACTGCCGAAAACACACAGCAGACCGGCCAACAGGACCAGACTTAGATCATGTTGGACGGTGATGCAGGAAACAATCGTCATCATTAAACCATACCTCGTAACAAAACTGACTTGGTGCCCCTCGTCGCCGACAATCATGGCGAAAATTAGGCGCAAAAACACTGTAACCTAGGCAGAGAAACGATCCTGCTGCAAAAATTTATTTTTTAATCTCAATGGGATAACCCTGGGTGTTTTGAGGTATCAGCAAGACAACCCAAAGATGATCAGACGTTTACCTGCATTCCCTTCAAAGGCGCGCTGTCTGTCAGGCAGGTTTGAATTCGTGAAACTTCGGGGCGTATACACACAGAATACCACCTTTGGATTTTCAAATATCCGATGAAATTGTGAAATGGAGGCGCGCCCGATCTTTCGCCACTCCAGAACAGCTTTTCAGAGATCCCACGGCTGGCGGCACTTCATCAAGATAATATATTATAATTTGACAGATAGATTATGCCGCGCTACCCAAGATCAATAAACCGGCGATCCGCACGCTGACAGCCAGCGCGGGCAGCTGCCGCTCTGCCCGCTGACATCCGGCTTTGGATGGGCAGATACTGACAGGAAACCGCCACAACGACGTGAATAAACCCTGAGGAGGACTCCATGACAGCGATCACCGGCAAGGTCGGGATAACCAAACGCCCCGGCGAACTTGGCATTCATTCAATGGACACCTTCAATATGGTCGTCCCCGATTTGAAAATCGCACAGGATTTCTATACATCCTTTGGTCTCGACGTGCGCGAAGAAGGTCAGGGATTGGGGCTTTTTACCTTTGGTTCTGACCACCGCTGGGCATCACTGGGCGAAGACAAACGCAAACGTCTGAACAATCTCAGCTTTGCGGTCTTTGAAGAAGATTTCGACCCCATCAAAAAGCGGATCGAAGCCGAAGGGGTCAAGCTGATGGACGCCCCGCGTGGCTGGGACAGCAACGGAATCTGGTTCTATGATCCGTTTGGCGTGTTGATCGAAGTCAAGATCGCCGAAAAAACATCGCCTGACGATAAATCGGCCTTTATCACAACCTCTGTTCCGGCCGGTCAGATGGGATCTGTCCAGCGGTCCAAAGCGCCGCAAGTACGCCCGCATCGTTTGGCGCATTTGCTGGTTTTTACCCCTTCGGTGCCAGAGGCCATCGCGTTCTATTCCCGTACCTTGGGATTGCGGCTTTCTGATCGGTCGGGGGATGGTATCTGTTTCATGCATGGTATTCACGGGTCAGATCACCATCTTATCGCCTTTGCCAAATCATCCGCGCCCGGTTTGCATCATTGTAGTTGGGATGTCGGGGGCGTGAACGAAATCGGCATTGGCGCAGCGCAGATGGCCGATAAGGGGTTTCAAAAAGGGTGGGGGCTTGGGCGGCATGTACTGGGGTCGAATTACTTTCACTACGTCAAAGACCCTTGGGGCAGCTATTCGGAATATTCCGCCGACATTGATTATATTCCTGTCGATCATGATTGGGATGCCGGCGATTACCCGCCCGAAGATTCAATCTATCTCTGGGGGCCGGAGATCCCTGAGGATTTTGTTCACAATTATGAAGCCGACCAAGACAACGCCTGAGCATAATCCCTTGAAACACCCCCCATCGGCGCAGCGACAGGGCAAGAAAAACTGGGCAGGCAAGAGCGGGCAGGCAAGAGGGGAAATGTCCTTGGCGGCCTTCCAAGGCCCCGGCACCCGCTCTATAAAAACCATTATATCATATATAATATATTATACTTGACTACCAAGATTCCCCGCCCTAGCCTCGATTGAACAAAGGAACCTGCCATGAAATTTTTCGCATTTGCGACCGACGAAACCCAGGGACTGGCCATCGAAACCGATGGTGTCTTCAAAGGTCTGGCCGCCACTGATCCCGAATATCCCGGTGATCTGCTGGGCCTGATCCGTAAAGGGGGCGATGCGCTGAATACCGCGGCGCAGGCCTTGGGTAAGGGCAACATTGTTGATCCCGCGCATGTCAAAGCCCTGCCGCCGATTTCACAGCCTGAAAAAATTGTCTGTGTGGGCCTTAACTATCGCGATCATTCTGCCGAAAGCGGCTTTGAGCAACCTGCATATCCGACACTTTTCGGGCGCTTCAACTCAAGCCTGATCGGCCATGGCGCGGCGATTGTGCGCCCTGCGGTTTCGGATCAACTGGATTACGAAGGGGAACTTGTCGCTATCATCGGCAAACGCGCCCGTTTTGTTTCCGAGGCCGATGCACTGGATCATATTGCGGGATATTCGATCTTTAATGATGCCTCTATCCGTGATTACCAGTTCAAATCGCCACAATGGACCGCAGGTAAAAACTTTGACGGGACCGGTGCCTTTGGCCCTTGGTTTATCACCGCAGATGCCCTGCCCAAAGGCTGTCTGGGTCTCAAACTTCAGACTGTGCTGAATGGCAAAGTTGTCCAAGAGGCAATGATTGACGATATGGTGTTTTCGGTCGCACAGATCGTGTCGATCTGTAGTGAATTCATGACACTTGAACCCGGTGACGTGATTGTCACGGGCACCCCTGCGGGTGTCGGGGCGGGGCGCAAACCGCCGCTGTGGATGAAGGACGGTGACACCTGTGAGGTCATCATCGACCAGATCGGCACCCTGTCCAATCCGGTCAAGGACCAGAAATAATCAAACCGCGGCGGGCAAACCGGCAGCCGCACCCGCCGGTGGTGTCGCGCAGGCACCAGTTTTCACCAAGAGGAGACCCTCAGGATGGCTTTAGACAAAGTAGATACGGCGCCGGAATATCATGGTGATTTCTGGTCTGACGACGTTGTTCTGAACCCCTACCCGACCTATCGGCAGCTGCGCGATCTGGGGCCAGCGGTCTGGTTGTCGCAACATGACGGCTGGGCAATTACACGGCATGCCGAGGTCCGCGCTGCTTTGGCCAATCCACAGGTGTTTTCATCGGCACGCGGCTGTATGATGAATGAACCGATGAACACGGCTTTTGCGGGCAATATCCTATGTACCGATGACCCGGAACATCAGGACATGCGCCGTGTCTTTGCGCGCCCGCTGATGCCAAAGGCCATCGGCACCCTGCAAACCCGGATGGAAGAACTGGCCAATCGCCAAGTGGATAAACTGGTGCAACAAGACCGCTTTGACGCGGTTGTGGACCTTGCCCATCACCTGCCGATCAATGTGGTCAGTGAACTTGTCGGTCTGCCCGAAGACGGCCGTAAACACATGCTTGACTGGGCGGCGGCCTCCTTTGATGCCTTTGGCCCGCTCAGCAGCCAGCGCACCCTTGACGGGATGCAAATCGCACAGGAAGCCGCGGTCTATACCCGTGGCATCAACCCCGCAGGTCTGACCCCCGACAGTTGGGGATCCGCCTTGTTCGAGGCGGCAGAACGCGGTGTGATCGCCGAAGCCCAGGCCCGTTCAATGATGATGGGCTATGTTGCGCCTGCCCTTGATACAACGATCAACGCGACCAGTTCCGCAATCTGGCTTTTTGCCAATCACCCCGATCAATGGGACAAATTGCGCGCCGCGCCCGATCTGATCCCCAGTGCGATCAACGAAGTGGTGCGCCTTGAATCACCGATCCGGGCGTTTTCACGCTATCTGACCTGCGATCACCAGATCGGTGATGTGACCCTGAAGCAAGGCGCGCGGGCGCTGATGTTATTTGCCTGCGCCAATCGCGATGAAACCCACTATCCCGGGGCAGACAGGTTTGACATCACCCGCAACCCCCGTGACCAGCTTGGCTTTGGATATGGGACACATACCTGCGCGGGCATGCATCTGGCCAAGTTGGAGATCACGGTGATTCTCAAGACCTTGATCGACCGCGTGTCACGTTTTGAAATTGTTCAAGAAGAACGCCGCCCTCACAACACCCTGCGCGGGCTGCACCGTTTGATCGTGCGGGCCATAAAGGCCTGATCCGACAAAGGGATTGGCCCCTGTCCGCAGCAGGTTCATTGGATGATCAGGCGCAGTTTCATATGACGTCGTGGCAAAGGGTGCAGCACCATGCTGCACCCTTTGCCTTTTACGGGTCTGAACCGGCCCTAGGCATTCTCGATGATCTTTTCCTCAACCCGCGCCGTGACCAGATCCAGCACGGCATCGGCGTTTGTATCAGACAATGCCCCGCGCCAGGCCACCACCTGATCGGGGCGGATCAGCGCATATGCGGCCTGATAAAAATCAGCCGCAATCCCGTTGTCCTTGAGATCAAGAACCTTGAGCGGCAGATGACGGCGCTCTGCGGCATCTACAAATGCGGTCAGGCTGGCCGCCGCTTGCGAATCCAGACACAACAATGTCCATTCGAACCCGAAATTATCAAACAGGGAAGACCCGTCTTCGAGCCATAGATGGGGCGCCCGCCCGCCCGGTTTGGCGCTGGGCACATAGACCGAGGGCGCGTCTGGCGGCGTGAGCGATTGTTCCGGCCAGATGACCGGCGACGTATCATACCGCGCCCCGAGGGTGAAACCGGGGATCGTGAATTCATTGCGCCCGTGTTCGGCAAGATAGCTTCCCGCGCGTTTGCGCGCAAAATCGCCCGCCGCGCTGGTGTCTTCGATTGCGGGCGACGGCGCAAAAAGCCCGACTGAATCGGCAAAGCGCAAGGCAAATGCCGTATTGCGAAACGCGACCGGGCGGCGTTCGGCCTCATAGCTGTCAAGCAAGGCAGGCGCGGCCTGCCCTTTTAGCACAGCGGCCAGTTTCCAACCTGCGTTCACGGCATCCTCGATTGCGGTATTATACCCCATGCCCCCTGTGGGAGTGAAAATATGCACCGCATCACCGCCCATCATCACCCGGCCGGATTGGAATTTATCAGCCACTAAGGCGCGGCCCGCAGTCCAATTTGCGATGCCCTTGACCGTATGGGGGATGTCGCGCCCGACCGCTTGGGTGAACAATGCGCCCGCTTCTTTCAGGCTCATGGTTTCGCCATCCTCGCCGGGGCGCAATTGGGTGCCGAATGAAAAGGTCCGCAGGCCATCTGTCGCGGCAATAATCCCGCGCCTGCGCCGATTGAAGGCCCAATACATCCATGCTTTCGGCACATCCAGTTCGTCATAGAACGTCGGCGCATCAACATAGACCGACAACATCCGCCCGCCCATAAAATCGCGTTCTGCGGCATCACCGCCACCATGCCGGATGCCCAGCGACCGCCGTGTCGGGCTTTGCGCCCCGTCTGCGGCAAACATATAACTGGCGCGGATCATTGTTGTTTCACCGGTCTTGGTATGTTTGATCCGGGCGCTCACGCCCTGCCCGTCATCTTCGAAACCTGTGACCTGCATATCAAACCGGACCGCAATGTTTTCATGGCCGGTGGCATGGCGCCAAAGCGTTTGTTCAACAAGGCTTTGGGGAATGCGGTGGGGCATTTCGGCAGCGTTCCAGATATGCGCGTTTTCGCGCACAAATGCACCTGCCCTGCCCGAAGACGGCATTTTATGGCGGCCGATCTCGTGACCGGCGAGGGTGGTGAAATAGGCAACATCGGTCGGATAATCCGCCGGTAGGCCCTGGGCGCGGATTTCTTCGGCAAGACCCAGCCGCCGGTAATGTTCCATTGTGCGGGCCTGGGTGGCATTGGCCTGCGGGGCCTGCGCCACGCTTGCTTTTTGATCGACAACGATGGCGTCGATGCCACGCTGGCCCAATTCATTGGCCAACATCAGACCGCAAGGTCCGGCCCCGATGATCAGGACCTGAGTTTCTATCTGCTGCACCATCTCTCTCCTCCGCGACGTGATAGAACCCTAAGGCGCGCCGAGTGATTTAGTCAGATTGCAGTTTTGTTCCAGTGATACCGTTTGCCTATCATTGATCGATTTGTTTCACCGCTGCGCGCTGCACAAGATGGGCAAAATATTCCCCCGCCGGTGTCAGCCCAAGCCCCGGCTTATGCACCAGTACAATCGGCGGCGCGGAAAATGTCTCGGCCAGATTGATCGGTTCAAGCCATTCTTTCAGGATCGGGAATTCCACCCATTGCACCGGCATCATCGCCAGCATATCGGAATTCAACAACATCGTCAGGATCGACAAGGCCGATTGCGCCTGCCCGCCAAGCGTGGGTTCAGGCAGACCATGCAGCCGGAACACAATGTTCAATTCGTCTTCGGCATCATGGGTAATTGACGTGGTGACCCATGTTTCCCCCACCAGTTCGGCAAGGCTGCCTGCGTCTTTCATCGGGTGGCCTTTGCGTGCCACCACCACCCGTTCATTGTCAAACAGCCGGGTTATCTGCAAGTCCGGTGTTTCGGTGCCGTCAAACACCGGTCCGACATAGAGATCGACAAGCCCGGTCTTGAGGTCACTTTCCAGCGTTGGCAAAAATCCTTCGATCAACCGCAGCCGCACCTTGGGATAGCGGCGGTGAAAGGCGGGCATCACGTCGCTGGCAATACCCAGATGCGCAGCCACCGACAGCCCCACAACCAACTGGCCTTCGATTGACTCCTGTTGCTGGCTCACCGCCTCTTGGGCGCGCCGGATATCCCCGAGGATCGACACCGCCCGCAGCCGGAAGGTTTCGCCAATCGGGGTCAGACGCACACCACGCGCCTCGCGGATGAACAATTGTGCCCCCAGTGAATGTTCCAATTCGCGGATGCTACGGGTGATGGCAGGCTGCGCCAACCCCAGCGCGCGGGACGCACCGCGCAGGCTGCCTATTTCCGCCACTGCCGCAAAATCACGAAGTTGATTGAATTTCATGGCAAAGATCCTGATCACAATTCGGTATCACTGGGTTTGTTCTAACATCTAACATGAAATTCGGCCTCCGATATACCGAAGTCAGTATCGCCCTTGCGCGAAGGCAAAGGGTGCAGAAATTCAGGGAGGAATAGAATGCCAAAGGTCTTTGAACTTGGGTATGTCGCGCTTGGAACCGCAGATCTGGCGCGCACGAAAGACTATTACGTCAATACGCTTGGCACACGGGAGGTGGACAGCGATGCGGAGGGCAATCACTATCTGAGCATCGGCTATCACCACCATGACATCATTCTAACCCCCTCGGACGCGGGGGGATTGCTGCGTACGGGATACCAGCTTTGCCCGGATGTTGATGTGGTGGATTTTGCCAAAACCCTAAAAGACCACGGTCTGACGCCCAAGCACAGATCGGATTCACAGCCCGGCGTAAAGGGCCTGATCGAAGTCGATGTTGCGGGCCATATCCACCATTTCTATGACAGTATCGAAACTCCCGCACCGGGGTTTAACACGTCGGGGATTTCGCCGCTGTCACTGGGCCATGTTGCACTGGTAAGCCCCGATGCAGAAAAGCTGGTGACATTTTACAGCGAAATACTGGGCTTTTACACAACCGACTGGATTGAAGGGCTGGCCACCTTTATGACCTGCAGCGCGGAACACCATGTGATCAATATTATCAAAGCCCCGCCATCCATGGTGCACCACATCGCCTATCAATTGCGTGAAAGTGCTGCGCATGTGCTGGCCGCAGACAAACTGACCGCAGCGGGCATTGATACCAAATGGGGGCCGTCACGCCACACAGCGGGGCACAATCTGGCCGCCTACCACAAAGACCCCGATAATGTGATGATTGAGCTTTATTCCGATATGGATGTGTTCATACCAGAACTTGGCATCTGCGCCCCGCGCCCTTGGCATGAACATATGCCGATGCGCCCCAGACAATGGGATCCCGCACAGCTCAGCGCCTGGAACGTCGATTTTGCCTTTGATCTGGCGCGGGGATAACCCCACGCCGCCAGGGCAGCGGCACACAGATCTTTCGATATCATTCCGGTATCGCTTCGATTTAATTCACATCTAACTTGAATTGCTGCCCGCTTCTATTCTCGTGAAAGAAACCGGCACAGTGACCAGATTCGGGCTGTGACACGGAACATACCGTCAGGGAGGACGACATGAATTTCAAATTTGGCACTGCAGCGATATTGGCCGCTGGTTTACTGGCCACAACAGCCCCGAGTGTATCCTTTGCGGCGGACTTCGTGATGAAGATTTCCTCGCCCGCACCGATTACCGAGATTGACCCGCTGTCCGCATGGTTTGCGGCCTTTGAGGCGGATGTCGAGGCAAAATCAGGCGGGCGCATTGATGTGCAGATGTACCCGTCCAGCCAGCTTGGCCCAATCCCCGCCACGGTCGAAGGTGTGGCAATGGGCACCATCGAAATGAGCACCCCTGCAATCGGGTTTCTTACCGGCCTTGACCCAAGGTTCCAGATTTTCGATGCCATCGGCATCTTTGATGACGAACATCATGCGCTCAAGACCCTGTCTGATCCTTCGGTCCGTGCAATGATGCGTGAACTGGGTAAGAACGCGAATGTGGAGCCGCTTTTCATCCTGACCAGCGGTCAGGCCAATGTTGTCACCACCAAACCAGTGACCCAGATCACCGATTTTCAAGGCTTGAAAATGCGCACCGGCGGCGCCACGGCCTTGGTCAACAAACCCCTTGAAACACTTGGTGTCTCGCCGGTGGCCATGCCATTGGGCGATGTATTGCCCGGCATCCAGACCGGCACCATTGATGGCACATTGCTGAACATGCCGGTGTCGGTCGGATTCAAATTTGCCGATGTCGCCAAGGAATCGGTCTATATGCCCGGCAAATTTGCGATCATCGGCGGCATCGTTTCCCGTGATTTTCTGGCAATGGTCGGGCCTGACCTTGAAGAAATAATTCGCAACGGTGCAGTAAATGCCAATGAAGCTTTTGCCGCCAAGCTCGACAGTGGCGCGGCCACCTTGAACGGGGTCTGGCAGAAACAGGGCGGCAATCTGAATGTATTTTCAGACTCCGAAACCGAGGCACTTTTGCAACGCACAGTGAAAGTGGTCGAAGAGGTCGTCGCACAGGACGCCCAGATGCAGGCCGATTACGATACTCTCAAAGCCGCAGCACAAGCGGCCCGTTAAACCAAAGGCCGGGGCGCAATCCCCGGCCCCGCCTCTGGCCACGCCCCCGACCAGCCACGCCCCCGACCAGCCACGGATAGGAATTACCAATGCGTCGTATCGTAGATCATGCCACCGAGGCATTGCTGGTTCTGCTTGGGCTGGTTTTGCTTGCCATGGTGGCGCTGAGCATCTGGAATGTGGTCAGCCGTTATGTTTTTGACACCTCGGTGCTTTGGGCGGACGAAATCACCGTCTTTGCGATGATTGGCATGGCATGGCTGGGGGCGATCATCTGCGCGTGGCGGGGCATGGAAATTCGCATGGGCATCATTGCCGAAGCCCTGCCCGAAGCATGGCAAAACCGTCTTGGTGCGCTGCATCAACTGGTGATCATGCTGATCTGTGGCTGGAGCGCGTGGTTGTCCTGGGGGTATGTCGGGCGGTTGCTCAAGTTTGGCATGCGCAGCGATGGTGCCCGCATTCCGGTCTGGATCATTCATGCCAGCGTCACCCTTTCGCTTGGCTGTCTTGCCGTGATCGCAGCGGCACGGTTGATCCGTATCCTTGGCGGCAAAAATGCTGCCTTTGGCCCTGCTGCTGCAAAAGGCGTTGATCAATGACTTTTACCCTCGCCTTGCTTCCCCTGTTGATGCTGGTCATGGGGTTTCCGATTTTTGTTGTGCTGCTGAGCAGTTCAACCGTGGCGCTGGCGCTGTTCATGAATGTGCCGCTGACGGCGGTGCATCAGAACCTGTTTGGGTCGCTCAACACCAACGGCTTGTTGGCGGTGCCGTATTTTATCTTTGCCGGAGAACTGATGTCGCGCGGCACTGTCTCTGTGCGGCTGGTGGATTTTGTCCGCTCGATTGTGGGCGGGTTGCCCGGATCACTGGGCGTGACCACTGTTGGAACCGCCACGGTTTTTGGCGCGATTTCCGGATCAAGCGCCGCCGCTGTTGCCTCGGTGGGCAAGGTGATGCATCCGGCGATGACCAAAGATCAATATCCCCCCAGTTTTTCCGCCGGCATGGTGACATCCGTCAGTGCGATCGGCATCATTATTCCCCCGTCCATCCCGATGATTGTCTATGGCGCATCTTCCGAAACCTCGATTCCGCGGCTCTATGCAGCGGGGGTGCTGCCGGGGCTGTTGCTGGCATTGGTGCTGGCGGTTTTCATTATGGCGCGGGCGTATTTTGGCGGATTCGGAACCGCCATCCGCCCGACATTGTCCGGGTTTTTCCATGCGACAACCCGTGCCGTCTGGGCGTTGGGGGCGCCTGTTATTGTCTTGGGCGGAATTTACGGTGGCGTGTTTTCCCCGACAGAGGCCGCAGCAGTTGCCTGTGTCTATTCGATCATTGTCACCCTGTTTGTGTTTCGCGAACTGGGCTGGCGCGACATCCTGGATTGCGCCAAATCGACAGTGCTGTTCACCGCGCAGCTGATGGTCGTGGTTGCCGCCGCCGGGCTGTTTTCCTGGCTGCTTACCGTCAATCAGGTGCCGCAAACCATTGTCGAATGGATTTCATCCATGAATGTCACGCCGTGGCAATTCCTGATTGCCGTGAATATTCTGCTGCTGGTCTGGGGATGTTTCATGGACCCGATGTCGGCAATTTTGTTGCTGACCCCGGTGTTGATCCCCGTTGTTGACGTGCTTGGCATCGACAAGGTGCATTTTGGTATCATCATGACACTGAACCTTGCTGTCGGGCTTTTTACCCCGCCATTCGGGATCAATATTTTTGTCGCCCAATCGGTGCTTGGCATGAAGACCGGGGATATCTATCGCGGTGTCACGCCGTTTTTTATGGTCTTTATCGCGGTGCTTTTGCTGATCACCTTTGTTCCGGCGGTGGCGCTGTCCAGCATGTCATTGTTCATGTTCTGACGCCCTGCCCCGCAATGCCCCCATGGCATGCGAAATCTTAGATCGGCTGTTCCTCCAGATCACTGTCTCACAGGCTCTGCATATGCCGCGCGAGGATATCCAGCTCCGCACCGGCCCTGGTGTCGCGGGTCAGGGCGCCAAGTTTGAGAAAAGCCTCATAGACCGCGCCCATGGGTCAGCCATTCCTGAGCAGAGCATCCAATGCGGAAGACACATCGCGCATTTTCACAAGACCGGAATTGGACTGGGCCTGCAGCGATTTCAGCACCGAAATCTTGATTTCCTTGGTGGATTGTTTGGAACGCACAGACCGATAGCTGTTGCTTGCAGGCTTTGCCTGCGCCGGATGCGGGACTCGCCCGGGATCACGACGTTGCCCCGTGGCCTGTTGATATGCATTCAGGCCTAGCAGAGCCGATGATATCGTTGGTTTTTCGATGGTTCGCATGCTTTTTCCCCAGAGTTGCACCACCAAGCATTGTGGGGAATCCCAAGCGTTTCAAACGGATTCCACAAATGGGACACATTTTCGCCTTTATTGAATAATTCCTGAGGCCAATACCGCGTGAACCGCTGGATCGTCTGGAATCCGGCAACATTCGCTGCCGTCCAACAGGTGAAATAAGGCAAAAATATGTTCGATTTCATCGAATCGCGTGGCCGCAAAGCCGGAAAAGCGCGCCCTGTTCCGGCGCGGTTTTCCAGCAGCGACTAGCCTTTTAGAATCCGCTCGGCATGGCCCGGCAACAGCTGTGCAAGCAATCGAAACGTCGCTGCTGTGGCGGTCTTGGGGCTGGTGCTTTCGGGAAACAGATGTAATTTCTGCCAATACCCGTCTGACACGTTCTCGATCCAGTCAGACACATCATCACTGCTTAATCCCGGGGCCGCGCGCATCAGCTTGTCACAAATGCCGCGCATCACCTCACGGCGGGACAGATCAAATTCCGACGAGATTTCTGCATATTGCGGGGTGTATTTTTCTTCCCCCCAAAAGGCAAACCACAGGGCAAGGCTGTCAGGGCTGCAGATAGAGCTGGAAAAATCCGCCTTGATCATCGCCATGACCTGTTCCAGCGGATCATCCCCCGCATTTTCAAGCATTTTCTTCCAGTTCTGATCATAGCGCAGATACTGGTCACGCAGGGTTTCGGTCAAAAGCCCGGTCTTGGATTTGAAATAGAAAACCGCAACACCCTGCGACAATCCGGCTTCGGCGGCGACGGTGGCAAGCGTTGTTTTGGCCAGCCCGTTTGCTACAATCGACCGGCGCGTTGCCTCAAGCAATTGCGTGCGCCGCATATCGGCGTTTTCCTTGCGCTCTTTGCGGGGGCGTTGCGGGGAAGGTTTGGCGCTCACTTCTGGGTCTTTCCGTCTGGTTTCTAGTGTTGTCACATAATCATGCAAGCATGTCAGCCGCAAAAAAGTTTATTTGAGCGCTCAAAGAACTTTACCGCACCCGCCCTGCGCGTTAGACTTGTCTCAAGAGATGGGGATGCGCTTTGGGAAAACACGACACATATGATGCCATCGTTGCCGGCGCGGGCCATAACGGCCTGACAACCGCCTGTTATCTGGCCAAGGCTGGCCTCAAGACGCTGGTGATTGAAAAAAACGACTGGATCGGCGGTGCGGCGGTCAGCCGGTCTTTGATTGACGGCTGGACCTATTCCAATTGTTCCTATGTCTGTTCCCTGCTGCGCCGCGAGATCGTGCGCGATCTGGAATTGCCACGCTTCGGCCTGCAGGTCATCCCCTATGAGGGCGGCGCGACCTTTACACCCCAGGGCGATTATTTTGCCTATCTGTCGGATCATGACGCGCTGCGCCGCGAGCTGGCCCGCCACAACCCGCGCGATGCCGATGCCTATGACCGGTTCAGCCAAGCGGTGATCCGGCAGTGCCGGTTCATCCGGCCCTTTTTGCTGCGTAATGCGCCGGACCCGACATCGCTGAAACCCCGCGATCTGTCTGAATTGTTGTTTCTGGTCAAACAGGCGCACGGGCTTGGCGCAAAGGAACTGGGGGAAACCCTGCGGTTCTGGACCATGTCGATCGGTGATTTTCTGGATGAATATTTCGAAAGTGACCTGATCAAAGCCCATATCGCGGGTTCCGGGATCATCGGCACGGGATTGGGGGTCTATTCCCCCGGCACCGCCTATGTTTTGTTGCACCATTACATGGGTGATGTGGACGGGGCGATTGGCGCCTGGGGTTTTGCGCGCGGCGGCATGGGGGCAATTTCTGCCGCATTGGGCGCCGCTTTTGAAGAGGCTGGCGGCGAGATCATCAAAGGCGCGGGCGTCGCGCAATTCGTGGTCAGAAATGACAAGATCACCGGTGTGGCGCTGGAAAACGGCGATGAATATCACGCACCGATTGTGGCCTCCAACATGGATGTCAAACGGACTTTTCTCACCCATACCGACCGCGCCGATCTGCCCGAAGATTTCACCCGTGCTGTTGAACGGTTCAAAATTCGCGGGTCTTCGGCCAAATTGAACATCGCGCTGGACCGGCTGCCGGCGTTCCCTGCTGCCCCCGCAGGGGCCACCTTCCTGCGCGGCGACATGCATTGTTCAACCTCACTGAATGAACTTGAACGCGCCTATGACGATTGGAAAGACGGGCATTTCTCAAAAGATCCTTATTTCGATATGCTGATCCCCAGCCAGATTGACCCGACAATGGCCCCTGCGGGCAAACATATGATGACGGTCTTTGTGCAATATGCGCCCTATGATCTTGAGGTCGATGGCCAGCGCAGCGGCGAAAACTGGACAGAGGCCACCCGCAAGGCGCTGGCCGACAGTGTTTTTGACAAGCTTGAAACCGCCTGCCCCGACATTCGCGATTGTGTGGTGCATGCCGAAATCCGCACCCCTTGGGACATCGAAAAAGAAGTCGGGCTGACCGAAGGCAATATCTTTCAGGGTGAATTGACCTTTGACCAGTTGCTCTTCAACCGACCGGTGCCGGGGTATGCACAATACGACACGCCGATTGACGGCATGTATATTGTCGGCTCTTCCGCCCACCCCGGCGGTGGCGTGATGGCGGCACCGGGTGCCAATGCGGCGCGTGAAATCCTGCGCACCATCGGCAAGGGAAAATCCATGCCCGACTTTGCCGCGTGAAAGGGCATATTATGACAGACTCCCGATATGATGCCGTGGTGATTGGTGCCGGTCACAATGGATTGGCGGCGGCCGCCACATTGGCGGGCAAAGGCAAATCTGTCTGTGTGCTCGAACGCGCCGACCAGATTGGCGGCATGTCCAAAACCATTGATCTGGACGGGGCCAAAGTGCCCGAAATCGCGCATCTTTTATACAATCTCAATCCCCGCGTGGCCAAGGAACTGGGCCTGAACATCACCGCAAAACCACTGCCGACAATTGCCCTGTGCCCCGAGGGCAATCATGTGGTGATCGACAAAGGCAGTGCGGTTTTTGCCGATGGCCGCGCCCACCCCGACGCCCCCGCCTATGCGGCGCTGTTTGCACGGCTCAGCAAATTCGCAGCCCTTTTGGGCCAGATGTCGGATGCGCCGCCGCCGGCGCTGACCGGCGGATTTTTTGATGCCACCACGCTCAAGGAACTGGCAGCACTTGGCAAGCTGGGCTGGGGTCTGAAACGTCTGGGCAAAAAGGACATGCGCGAATTTTTACGGGTGATCCTGTCCAATGCCTATGATCTGATCCTTGATGAAATGGCGGACGGCCCTTTGGCCGGTGCCTGTGCTGCGGATGCGGTGCGGGGGGCCTATGCCGGGCCGCGGTCACCGGGAACCGTGTTTTCGCTGATGTATCGTTTGGGCAACGGCGGGCAAACCTCCCTGCCGATCGGTGGCATGGGGGCGGTCATCGGCGGGTTTGAAACCACAGCCCGCCAGCGTGGTGTCGAGATACGCACGGGTGTCGACATCGACAAGCTGGTGATTGCAGAAGACAGCGTGCAGGGTGTGGTGCTGCGCGATGGCACAACCATCCACACCGATGCCGTCCTGTCCAGCACCGGTGCGATGCAGACCATGCGCTATGCCGGCGTCGATCATTTCGATGTCGAAGCCAGCCGCCGGATGCGCAACCTGCGCAACAAAGGCACCACCGCCAAAGTCAATCTGGTGCTGCGTGATCTGCCAAACATCACCGGCCTGACACCCGGTCAAATGGCCGGACGTTTGATTGTCGCCCCCTCTGCCACAGCGGTGGAGCGCGCCTTTAATCCGGCGAAATACGGTGAAATGTCGCGAGATCCCCTGATCGAAGCCGTGATCCCGACCCTGAGCGACCCGAGCCTGACAGCGGATGGCCGCCATATCCTGTCGGCGGTGGTCAGCTATATCCCGCATGGTTTGACCGGCGGCTGGACCGACAAAACCCGCGCGGAAGTGTTGGACCGCGTGGTGGACACCTTGGAAACCTATGCGCCGGGCCTGGGTGGTCTGATCACCGCCTCACAGGTGCTGTCGCCCGTGGATATCGAAACCCTGACCGGCGCGCCGGGGGGCCATTGGCACCATGCCGAAATGGGCATTGATCAAATCCTGTCGGTGCGCCCTGCCAATCTTGTGGCGCGCTACGGCTTTGGTGTCGGGGGGGTGTATCTTTGTGGGGCCTCGGCGCATCCGGGCGGTGATGTGATGGGCGCGGCGGGGCGGAATGCCGCGCTTCAGGTGATCAAGGACGGGGTTCTGGGCTGATGGCAAAGATAAAACATGTGCAGATGGGGCTGATCGAAACCCCGTTTTACAAACGTCTGAACGCGCAGAGCCGTGCCAAATCATGGACCGGCTGGGCGGGCTATATCTCGCCGCTGGTCCTGGACACCGTTGAATTTGAATATTTCGCAATCCGCAATCAAACCACGCTGTTTGATATTTCGCCGATGCATAAATACCGGGTGACGGGGACGGATGCGCTGGCAGTGATGAATCGTCTTGTCACCCGTGATGTTGGCAAAATCCGCGATGGTCGGGTCGGCTATGTCATGTGGTGTGACGAAGAAGGCATGGTGATTGATGACGGCACGCTGTTCCGGTTCAGCGCCACGGATTTCCGCCTGTGCTGCCAGGAACCGATGTTCACATGGCTGCTGGATGCGGCATGGGGGTTCGATGTCAAAATTATCGACGAAAGCGACAGTATCGCGGCCCTGTCCCTGCAAGGGCCGACCTCGTGGTCGCTTTTGAAAGACGCGGGGTTTGCGGCGGTTGCAGCGATGAAACCCTTTGACTGGCAAGAGATAGAACCGGACATCTGGATTTCGCGCACCGGATTTACCGGTGATCTGGGCTATGAGCTTTGGGTGCCCGCATCCAAGGCGCTGGCACTTTGGGATCGGCTCTGGGCGGCGGGGGATCATTGGGGTCTGCGCGCCATCGGCTTTGAGGCGCTGAACCTGTGCCGGATCGAAGCGGGGTTCATCGCCGCAGGTGTCGATTTCCAGCCCGTGCATGGGGCGATGCGCCTGCACCGGGGCCGCAGCCCGATTGAACTGGGCTTTGGCAAGATGGTGCATTTTGACAAAGGCCATTTCAATGGCCGCCGCGCCTTGTTGAAACAGCGCGACACTGGTCAACGCTATGCTTTGGCCAAGATCGACATTGCCGGTTTCAAACCCGCCGATGGGGCCTTGCTGTATCACCGCAAGAAAAAAGAGGTTGGCTTTGTGACCTCTGGTGTCTGGTCGCCCACCACCAAACGCAACATCGCTTTGGCCGAATTCAAAGCGCCTTATGGCATCGACATCCAGGATGATCTCTGGGCTGAAATCTATGTCAACGAAGAAGGGCAATGGGACAAACGACTGGTCCCCGTGACCCTGCAAGACAAACCGTTTTTCATCAATGACCGTGCGCGCGCCACGCCGCCACGGCCTTTTTGATCCAGACAGACAGATACGGAGCCCGATATGACCAAGGCAAGCCCCCCCCTGCACAGCCGTGCCAACACCCCGTCCACCGAAACCATGACGCATTGGGACCGCAAACATCAGATCCACCCCTGGGCGGCGATGGATGATTGGCGCGGCTATGACAATATGATGGTGGATACGGCCAAAGGCATCTATTTCTGGGATGCACAGGGCAAACGCTATATCGACGGCCCCGGCGGCATGTGGTGCAGCCAGATCGGCTATGGACGCCGCGAAATGGCCGATGCGATTGCCGATCAGGTGATCAAACTATCCTATACGTCGCCCTTTACCAATGCCACGGAACCTTCGGCGGTGCTGGCCAAAAAGATCGCAGATATGGCACCGGGGGATTTGAACAATGTGTTCTTTACCACGGGTGGCTCAACCGCCGTGGATACCGCCCTGCGCACCATGCAATATCTCAACAACCGCCGTGGCATGCCCGGTAAAAAGATGATCCTTGCCCGCGAAAAAGGCTATCACGGCTCTACCTATCTGGCGCATTCCGTCACCGGCAAGGAACGCGACAAAAGCCATTTCGATTTTGAAACGCGGCTGGTGCATTTTCTGCCCGATGTGAATCCCTACCGCCGCCCCGAGGGCATGAGTGTGGCACAATGGTGCGATGCCAAGGTTGCCGATCTTGAGGCGGCGATTGCAGACCTTGGTGCGGATAAGATCGGGGCGTTCATTGCCGAACCGATCCTCAGTTCCGGCGGGGTGATCGTGCCCCCCGAAGGCTATCACAAACGCACATGGGAAATTTGCCGTGCCCATGACATTCTGTATATCTCTGACGAAGTTGTCACCGGGTTTGGCCGCTTGGGGCATTGGTTTGCCTCTGAATCGGTGTTTGGCATCGTGCCCGACATCATCACCTCGGCCAAGGGGCTGACCTCGGGTTATCTGCCCTTGGGGGCCTGCATCATTTCGGATCGGGTCATGGAACAGATGAGCGGCCTCGGCGAGGCGTCGTCTTTTACCAATGGCTATACCTATTCGGCGCATCCGGTGTCCTGTGCAGCGGCCCTGAAAAACATCGAGATTTTTGAACGCGAAAACATTCTTGAGCATGTGCGTGCGGTCACACCGTTGTTTCAGGACCGTCTCAAGGCGCTGGCGCGGTTTGACATTGTCGGGGATGCGCGCGGCATGGGCTTGCTCGGCTGTGTCGAATGCAAGGCCGAAAACCTTGAGGCCGAACGCACCTTGGGTGCCCAGATAGATGCCGCCTGCGAAGCGCTCGGCCTGATGGTGCGGCCCTTGATCAACATGGCGGTTTTCTCGCCGCCGCTGATCATCACCAAAGCCGAAATCAACGAGATGTTCGATATTCTGGAACAGGCGTTGGAAAAGGTCTCTGCCGACCTGGCACATCATGCGGCCTAGGATGTCGTCATGGCCCAAACTTATTTGAGCGCTCAATTAAACCTTGTATCAATACAAGATGCCGTTACACTTTTGACTGGTCCTGTTCTGAAAATGGGGAACGAGACCCTAAAAACGAACAGGGAGATATGAATGTATAATTTCAAAAAGACCGCTACAGCCGCGATGGCCGTTGTGGCCCTCACTGGTAGCATTGCCGTTGCTGATGACGCGGAACTGACGGTTTTTGACTGGGCCGGATACGAAGACCCCGCGTTCTTTTCAGCCTATACCGAAAAATACGGCGACAGCCCGACATTTGCATTTTTTGGCGACGAGGAAGAAGCCTTTCAAAAACTGCGCTCGGGCTTTCATGCGGATGCAGCACATCCGTGTTCGCAATCCGTCCCGAAATGGATCGAAGCCGGGTTGCTGGCCCCCATCGACACCAGCCGCATCCCCCGTTGGGATGAACTGGAAGCCTCGTTCAGCGAAATCGACGCCTACAAAAAAGACGGCGATCACTACTTTGTTCCGGTGGATTGGGGCAATACCGCGATTGTCTATAACACCGACAAGCTGAGCGAAGCTGATCTGGGCTCGCTTCAGGTTTTTGCAGACCCCAAATATCAAGGCCGCATTTCCATTGGTGATAATGTCGATGACGCCTATGCGCTGGCGTTTCTGGCGACAGGTGTCAAAGACTGGACCTCGGCAACGGATGAACAATTTCAGGCCGCCTCGGCGTTCTTGCGCAAGGTACATCCAAATGTCCGTGCCTATTGGGCGGATGGTGCATCGCTGGCGCAGCTGATGCAAAGCGGCGAAGTCCTGATGGCTTGGGCGTGGAATGAAACCTTTTCAACCATGAGCTATGAAGGTCACCCGATCGGCATGACCCGCAACATGGATGAAGGGTCATCCAGCTGGGTTTGCGGTTATACACGGCTGGCCGATGGTGAAGGATCAGAAGACAAATTCTATGATTTCATCAATGCCTGGCTGGAACCAGAAACCGCAGAATACCTTGTTTCGGCATGGGGATACGGGCACAGTAACGCTGTGGCAATGGCAGCGATGAACAGTGATGATCTGGCCGCTGTGGGTCTTGACAGCACCGAGGCACACCGCGCCAATACCCTGTGGCAGGCCCCTGTACCCGCTGCAATCCGTGAAAAAATGATTGCCGAGTTCGAGCTGATCAAAGCCGGTTTCTAACCGCTGCTTTCCATTTCCAGATCCAACGCCCCGTTGTTGTCAGCGCGGCGTTGGATGTTCACAGAGGCCGCCGGGTGAAAGATATCCTGCGCCCCGGAGCGCTTCGGAAAAGCTGATACGGGTCTGGTCATACAGATCTTGCGGCGCTGGCATTTTGCCCCCTGTTCAGGTCAGGGTTTCAAGATAGGCCTCGATGAACCGCTGGGTAAAGCTTTCCATGTCCACCAGCGGTCCGGGTTGGTAAAATTTCGAATTCACCCCCCGCTGGTTGTTTTCGATGATCTGCTTGTCGGCAATGGTTGTCACATCCCAGAGCCACTTCAAACGCTCCAGATCATAATCCCGCCCCGCCTGTGCATCCTCATGCACCAACCAGATGATTTCCTGAATCGAGGTCTCTTTGTCCACGGGGACAAACCGGTAGAGCATCACATGATCGCAATAGACCAGCATCGGATTGAGGATACCCACATAGACATCCGAGGCACCGCTGTCATATCCGCTGAGATCGCCCAGCAAGGGTGCCAACGCGGCGCCATCCGCGCTGCCTGTCAGAAACCCGTCAAAAAGCGCATAGCGGTTATAGGAATAATCCGGCGATCCATCGGGCCGTTTCACGCCGGTCCGGTCCAGATAGGCCCGCGGCACACCCGCAGATTTGGATCGTGTGTCCATCTCGGCATTCAGGGGGGCCACGCGATCAGCATCCATATGGATCACATGTGAGCGGGCAAATTCGGGATGTGCCGCGGTACAATGATAACATTCATTGTAATTCTCGACGAGCAGCTTCCAGTTCGCCCCCACTGGATAGTTTTCGCGATGCGCAATTTTGGTCCGCTCCAGCCCGAAAGGTGCAAGGATCGGGTCAAGCTCGCGGCGCAGGGTGGCAAAACTGCTGGGATTTTCTGACAGCGACACATAGATCAGCCCATGAAACACCTCGACGGCGACGGGTTTCAGGCCCAATGTGCTGCGGTCGTGTTTTTCATCCAGCATCCTTGCGCTGAACAGGCTACCGTCCAGATTGAACACCCATGCGTGATAGGGACAGGTAAAGCGTCTGGTGTTGCCGCGCGGTTCAAGACAGACCCGCGATCCGCGATGGCGACAGACATTGGCCAGCGCCCGTACCCTGCCCGCTTTGCCGCGCACAATGATGATACTTTCTGCCAGCAGTTCGAACAGGAAATAATCCCCCTCGTTCGGGATTTCGCTCAGATGGCCGGCCAGTTGCCATTCCTGATGGAACACATTTTCCATGTCTTTGGCAAAGATCGCAGATGACCGGTAAAACGCCTGTTGCAAGGCAAAGCCCGGCTGATGCGCAGCGACCAGCGCGGCAATATCAAGGGGCTGATCGGCGCGGCTGTCGCGGTGCGTCTTTTCCGGTTGACCGATCATTCAAACACCACCACGGATTCCGCGCCCCAGCCGATCCTCACCGGGCTTCCCGGCGTGGCGATAGAGCGGCCTGCGGTATTGCGCATCGAAATGGTGACCAGGTCTTGCTGTTCGGGCAAAAGCACGCTGTAATAGGTCATATCACCATAATAATCACTGCTGACGACTTCGCCCGCGACTTCGTTTTCGGCGGTGTCAGCCGCATCGAACAACAGCGTCAACATTTCCGGCCGGATGCCGACCTTGTTGATCTCGGCAGGATTGACACCCTCGGGCAGCGCCGAAAACGGCAGCGTGACCTGACCCAAAGCGGAAATATCCAGGGTGACCCCCGTATCAGCAGTGGTTGTCACCGAGGCCGCAAGAAAGTTCATCACCCCGATAAACGAGGCAACCCGTTGGGTTGCGGGGCGGCGGTACAGGTCTTCGGGGGCGGCAAGCTGTGCGATTTCGCCCTCAAACATCACCGCAATCCGGTCCGACATGATCAGGGCTTCTTCCTGATCATGGGTCACCAGAATAAAGGTAATGCCCAGCGTTTTTTGCAATTCCCGCAGTTCCACCTGCATTTGATCGCGCAGTTTCTTGTCCAGTGCCGACAGGGGCTCATCCAGCAAGATCACCTTGGGGCGCATCACCAAGGCCCGCGCCAAAGCGACCCGCTGGCGTTGACCGCCCGACAATTCATGCGCCGCGCGCCGGCCATATCCGGCCAGATCAACCATCGCGAGCGCTTCGTCCACTTCGCGCGTGATCTGCGCCTTGGGCAGTTTTTTGGTTTTCAACCCATAGCCGACATTTTCGGAGACGCTGAGATGCGGAAAAATCGCATAGCTTTGAAACACCATATTGGTGGGGCGCTGGTTGGCGGCGATGCCATCCATCGCCTGACCGTCGATGGTGATGGTTCCCGAACTAGGTGGCTCGAACCCTGCGATCATCCGCAGCAGCGTGGTTTTGCCACAACCCGAAGGCCCCAGCAGCGAGAAAAATTCGCCCTCGCGGATATCGGCATTGATGCCTTTGAGCGCCTCGAAAGACCCAAAGTTCTTGCGCAGATTGCGCAGTTCGATAATGGGGCGCTGGCCTGACATGTTTATACGAAACCTTCCGTTGAGGATGTGTTCTTGCCCTGACGCCGCGCGGCCCGGCGCCGGAACCATTCCGCCACCACCAGCAACCCGACAGACAGCGCCAGCAGGAGTGTCCCCAGCGCCATCACCGAGGGCAGTTTGGTGGGAAAGCGCAGCTGGCTCCAGATATAGACCGGCAGGGTGGCATCGGTGCCGGTCAGGAAAAATGCGATGATGAATTCATCCAGCGAGATCGTAAAGCAGATCAGCAAACTGGAAATCACCCCCGGCATCACCAGCGGCAGGGTGATGCGCCGGAAAGTACCCCAGCGGCTTTCGCCCAGATCAAAGGAGGCCTCTTCGAGGCTTTGATCCAGCCCGGCAAAAGCCGAGCTCAGGATGGCAATGGAAAACGGCGTGCAGATCAACACATGCCCCGCCACCACCGTCCAAAGTGACAGCGACAGCCCCAGTTGCATCAGCATCACAATCAGCGACACCGCGACGATGATCTCAGGCAGGACCAGCGGCAGCATGATAAAGCCGACAATGCCCTTTTGCGCCGGAAACCGGTAGCGCGCCGCGGCCCGCGCCGCGCAGGCCCCCAAAAAGGTACTGACCATCGCCGTGCTGAGGGCAACAAGTGCCGAATTGCCGACAGCATGATGCAGCGCATCTGTGGTCCAGAGGACCGTGAACCACTGTGTGGTGAAGCCACTGAGCGGAAAGGCGATAATCGTTGCGTCATTAAAGGCAAACAGCGGCAGCAGGATCACCGGCGCATAGAGGAAAACCATATAGGTCACCGCATAGATGGTCAGCCATTTCGGGGACATTGCGCGCCTCACCTTGCCACCTTTCCGCCGATTTTACGGCCGATCAGGTAAATGCCGATGCTGATCAGCGCCACCACCACCATTGATGTCACCGCCAGCGCCGCACCCAGCGGGGCGTTATTGGCCTTGCCGAATTGTATCTGGATCATATTCGCCACCATCAGCCCGTCGGTGCCGCCCACCAGTTTGGGCGTGATGAAATCCCCCACTGTCGGGATCAGCACAATCAGGGTTGCCGCCACCACACCGGGGATCGCCAATGGAAATGTCACACGCCAGAAACGCCGGAACGGCCCATCACCCAGGTCTTCTGCCGCTTCCAGCAGGGAACGATCGATCTTTTCCAAGGCGACAAAGATCGGCAGGATCGCAAAAGGCGCCCAGGCATGGGCAAGGGTCAGCACCACCGCATTGGCGTTATAAAGGATAAAAGTCAGCGGCTCGTCGATCAGGCCCAGCTGCAACAGCGCGGTGTTCAAGACCCCGTTATAGCCAAGGATCACCTTCCACAGGAACACCCGCAACAGATAGCTGGTCCAGAACGGCACCGTGATCAGAAACAGCCACAGCGCCTTGTGCTGTTTGACATGAAACGACAGGTAATAGGCCACGGGAAACGCCAGCACCACCGTGGCAAAGGTCACAATCAGCGAAATCCGCAAGGACCGCCACAGCAGGGTTTTATAGATCGGCTGGCTGAAGACCTCGGCATAATTTGCCCATGTCAGGGTCCGGTCGATGTCCAGATAGTTCTGGGTCCAGAAACTAAAGGTCACAACCATCACCAAAGGCGCTGCCAGCATGATCAGCGCATACCCGAACGGCAGGCCGATCAGGGTCAGCCCCTGCCGGTCTTCGCGGCTCAGGAATCTTGCCACGTCACCCCACCTGCGTTTCGGCAGACAAAAGCGCGGCGTTGCGGGTTTGCAACCCGCCTGTTGGCGGCTCGTCTTCTTTCAGCACCGGAAACAACACCCGCAGGGCATCGTGATAGGTTTTCACCCCGTATTCCAGATCCGACAGCACCACCCCGTCATAGCCCGAGGAAAACGCCGCCTCCCATGTCCATTCGATCAATTGTTCGTCTTCTTTGCTGGTCAAACGGTCAATCCGCATGCTGAGGTACCGTGCCAACCGCATCCGGCGGTCTTCGTCCTTGTGACGATAGGTGGCACCGCGCTGGATCGTCTTGCCATTGGCCAGTGGAAATTCGTGATAGAAAATCACACTGTCAGGATAGAGCCCGAAAACCAGATTGGGGAACATGCCGAGGTAAAGCCACGCATGTTTATGATCCGCATCCAGCTGCGCGGGGGGCTCCAGAATGGTTTTGTAATTCTGCACAGACCACAGCCGTGCATCCCCGTCACGGAACTTGGAAAAGGACCGCGACGTGCCGTGTTGGAAAGGTTCGTCATAATAATTTTTGCCAAACAGGTCCGCAAGGCCGGGATGTGCCATCGGTACATGATAGCCCTCGTTGTCTACATCCCGCACACATTTCCAGTTCGCCTCGATTTCGGTGGTCCAGAAGCCGTTTCCATCCGGCACCATATCCGCAAGGTCATATTGCGCAAGCTCCGGCGCAAACCGCGCCATCACTTCGGCCACCGAAGGCTGCGGGCCGGGTTTGAAGCGCACAAACACAAAGCCGTTCCAGATCTCCATTTCCAGCGGCTTTAGCCCCATCTTGACCGGATCCATCTTGGGCAACGAGGCGGGCTGCGCCACCCCGCGCAATGTCCCGTCAAGATTATAGGCCCAGCCATGAAACGGACAGATCACCGCAGATTTGCAAGTGCCCGATGATTCCGCCACCACCCGCGATCCACGATGACGGCACAGGTTATGAAAGGCCCGCACGACATCATCCTGTCCGCGCAGTACCAAGGCCCGTTCGCCGACAAAATCAAGGGTGATAAAATCGCCCGCATCGGGAAGATCATTCACATGGCACACCGCCTGCCAATGACTGCGGAAAAGCACGTCTTTTTCCAGTGCCAGCATTTCTTCACTGAAGAAGCTCCATGCTGGCAATCCTGTCCGGTCCCAATCCTCTGGGGGTGCCGCCTGCGAAGTTGTCGTCATCTGCCGATACCTTCTGTAACCATCCGTGTGTTTCGCCCAGGCTATCAATTTATATCTGAGCGCTCAAACAAAATTTTCAGAAAAGGCCGATATTCGCAAAAACAGTCACACCACGCGCCTGCCCTGGCTGTCGCCACCCCATGAACCAAGCGGTTTGCCTGTATTTTATACGTGATCCTAAGCTGCGGGAAATTCTTTTAGCCGGTCCAGGATCGGGCACTCCGGGCGGTCATCCCCGGCACATTCCCGCACCAGATGGGTCAGGGTGTCTCGAATGGCCTGTAAATCCGCAATCTTGTTTTCGATCTGCGCCAGATGGTCTTTGGCGATGGCACGGACATCGGCGCTGGCGCGGTCCTGATCATCCCAAAGCGCCAGCAGATTGCGACAATCCTCAATGGTAAAACCCAAAGCCCGCGCACGGCCCAGAAACGCCAGTTTATGCATGTCACTGTCGCGAAAGCTGCGATAGCCATTGGCATCACGCAGCGGTGTCACCAGACCGATATCTTCGTAATAGCGGATGGTTTTGGCCGGCAGGCCCGCGCGTTTGGACGCGTCACCAATGTTCATCTGTTTCCCTTCCTATTGCATCTCTGCGGGCGTGTCTGAGGGCGGTATCGGGCCTTTGGGCGGGCCGATCCAGCGCAGGCGCAAGGCATTGGACAGAACAAAAACACTTGATAACGCCATCGCGCCCGCCGCCAGCGCCGGCGATAGCATCAGATCAAACAGCGGATAGAATACCCCTGCCGCCACGGGGATCAGCACCACATTATAGCCAAAGGCCCAGAACAGGTTTTGCCGGATATTGCGCATGGTGTGGCGGCTGACATGCAGCGCATTCACCACGCCTTGCAAATCCCCCGATATCAACACCACATCCGCCGCTTCGATGGCCACATCGGTGCCTGTGCCAATCGCAATGCCCACATCGGCGCGGGCCAAGGCAGGGGCATCATTGATCCCGTCCCCGACAAAGGCCACTTTACCGCCCTCCGATTGCAGTTTTTCGAGCGCCGTAACTTTGCCTTCCGGCAGTACCTCGGCGACAATTGTATCAATGCCCAGCGTTAGGCCAATCGCCTGTGCGGTGGCCTTGTTGTCGCCGGTGATCATCGCAACCTTCAGCCCCAGCTCATGCAAGGCGGCAATCGCCGCAGCGCTATTGGGTTTAACCGGATCAGACACGGCAATCACCGCAGCAAGCTGTCCGTCGATCGCCACAAAGAGCGGGGTTTTGCCATCTTGCCCCAGCGCCTGTGCGCTTTGATCCAGACCGCCCAGCGCGACGCCTTCGCGGGCCAATAACCGATCCGCGCCGATCAGCACCCTGCGCCCGTCGGCCAAAGCACTGACACCATATCCGGTGATCGAAGTGAAATCCGTTACCGCAGCCAGTGACAGGTTTTTGGCCTTGGCATGGCGGGTAACGGCCACCGCAATCGGGTGTTCCGACAGGGCTTCGACAGCGGCGACAAGGCGCAGCACCTCGTCTTGCTCAAACCCCGCCGTGACCTCCAGATCGGTCAGCGCAGGGTGGCCTTGGGTCAAGGTGCCGGTCTTGTCCAAGGCAACGGTGGTCACCTCGTCCAGCCCCTGCAAGGCATCGCCGCGCCGGAACAATACCCCAAGTTCCGCCGCACGCCCTGTCCCGACCATGATCGACGTCGGCGTGGCCAGCCCCATCGCGCAGGGACAGGCGATGATCAACACCGCGACCGCCGCCACCAATGCAAACCCGAGCGCGGGATCAGGCCCTGCAACCAGCCATGTCAGAAACGTCACCAAGGCCACGCCAATCACCGCAGGTACAAACCAAAGCGTGATGCGGTTGACCAAATCCTGAATTGGCAGTTTCGCGCCTTGGGCCTCTTCGACCATGCGGATGATCTGGGCCAGCATCGTGTCGCTGCCAACCTTGGTTGCGCGAAAGGTCAGCGCCCCCGCCCCGTTGATTGTCCCGCCAACCAGCTCGGAATCCGTCGCTTTTTCCACCGGGATCGGTTCGCCCGTGATCATGCTTTCATCAACGTAAGACGCCCCTTTGACAACAATCCCGTCCACCGCAACCTTTTCACCGGGATGCACGCGGATCAGATCGCCCAGTTTGATGTCATCCACCGCCAGTTCGCGCAGCTGTCCGTCGCGTTCGACCTGTGCGGTTTTGGCTTTCAACCCGATCAAGCTGCGGATCGCCTGCCCTGTGCGGCCTTTGGCCCGCGCCTCAAGGGTGCGGCCCAGCAAGATCAGCGTGACAATCACCGCCGCCGCTTCGAAATACACCGCCTGTGTGCCTGCGGGCAGCACGGCGGGCGCAAACAATGCCACCGTGGAAAAGCCCCAGGCCGCAGATGACCCAAGCGCCACCAGAGAATTCATATCCGGCGCGCCTTTCAACAGGGCCGGAAACCCTTTGAGGTAAAACTGCCGCCCGGGCCAGAGCATGACAAGGCTGCTGAGCCCGAATTGCACGCTCCAACTGGCCCCTGCGCCCAGCGTGTTCATCACCCAATGGTGCAGCGCCGGGATCATGTGGCCGCCCATTTCGAGGATAAAAACCGGCAAGGTCAGCACCGTTGCAATCAGCGTCATCCGCTTTAGATGCGCGGCTTCCTCGGCTTTGCGATCCACTGTGGCGCTTGTGTCGGATGAATCACCGATCAAGGTGGCGCGATACCCGGCATTTGTGGCCACAGCGGCAATATCCGACGGCGAGACCGATGCCCCCAGCACCCGAACAAAAGCCTCTTCCTTAGCCAGATTGACATCGGCTGACAGGACACCGGCAACAGCTGCCAGCGCCCTTTCGACACGCCCCACACAAGAGGCACAGGACATGTTTTCAATGGCAAAGCGATGGGTCTGCACCTGAGCAGGATAGCCTGCCGCCTTCAACGCAGCCGCCGTTTCACGGGCGCCAAAGCTGTCATTCACATGGATGGTCGCGGTTTCCGCTGCCAGATTGACCTGCGCCTGCTGCACCCCTTGTTGGCGCTGCAACGCCTTTTCCACCCGCCCGACACAAGAGGCACAGCTCAGTGCCTGCACCCCGAATGTCAGTGTTTTGTCGCGCCCCATGATACGTCCTCGCTGCTTGTCTTGCCCCTACATGGGGCTTCCAGCAACTGGAAGGTCAAGGGCCAAAAACAATTCAGGCGCTGTCTTGGGCGGATTTGGGAAAGGTCAGGCGCACCACCAGACCCGGATCATTTGAATCCAGCTCCAATTCGGCGTTGTGCAGATCGCCAATCACCGCAACAAGACTCAGGCCCAATCCGTTTCCCGTGGTGGTCCGGCTGCTTTCCAACCGATAGAGGCGGCGCAAGACGTTCTGGCGTTCCTGTGGGGGAATGCCCGGGCCGCTGTCACAGACTGAAAGCTGCACCCGCCCGTCCACCAACCCCACCGCCACTTTGATCGCCGATCCTTTGGGCGTGTGGCGCAGGGCGTTTTCAATCAGATTGGCCAACACCTGCCCCAGCAAGCCTTTTTCCCCCGAAACAATACAGGGTGATGTGCCGGTGATTTCGGTCTGCAAGCGATGCCCTGTCTCATCGGCGCTGGGTTCGTATACTTCGACAAAGGTCGCGACAAGCGCCCCCAGATCAACGGGTTTGAACCGGTTGCGCGGGCTACCACCTTCGATCTGGGCAATCTGCAACAGCGATTGAAAAGTCGCCACAATGCCAGCGGTTTCCTGTCCGGCCTCATCCAGCAGGGTCTCAAGGTCATCGGGCAGGCCCGACATTTCCCGGGCGCGGTTCAACAAAACAGACACCCGCTGGATCGGGGTTTTCAGATCATGGGCAATATCCGCCGACACCTGCCGCAGCGCATTGACCGAAGATTGTTGGGCAGATGCCATGCGGTCCACCTGTGCGGCAATGATCGACAGATCATCAGCATGGCCTTGCATCTTGGACACCCGCGCGGACAGATCGCCTTCGGTCAGGCGCTCCAGGGTGCCGCCGATGGCCTCAATGCGGCGGCCACTGCGCCGCGCAATCACCAGCCCCGCGGCAAGGGCAAAGCCGGTGGTGGGCAGCAGGCTCAGCAACAGGATATTCAGGAACAATTCACCAAGGTCTTCGATCTGGGACCGGCTGTTGGCGATGGTCAATTGCCCGCCATAAAGTTCGGACGTCAGGGCAAGATAGGGCTGTTCGGACAGGTCTTGGCCATCGGGCAGGGAAATCACCCGAAACCCCTTGCCGGACTGCGCAACAATACCATTGCCGAAATGCCGCCCGTCGGCCGCCAGATAGCTTAATATCCGCCGTTCCGGTTTGGTCACTGCGGCCTCGGCCGTGATCAGACGCGCCACCGCCGTGGCAGAGGGTGCGGCCTGAAACCCGGCCAGTTCCTGCTGTAAATCGGTTTCCATCGTTTGATTGAATGAATCGCGGATCACCAGATAGGATGCACCCAGGCTGATCAGGCTGACAAAGGCGAACAGGATCACCAATGCCACCGCCAGCCGCAAAGGTGTCGAGCGCCACAGCCTGCGGGTTCTTTCGCCCAAAGCGGTCATTCTTCGATCCGGTATCCGGAACCACGGATGGTTTTGATCAATTCGGTCTCGAAAGGTTTGTCAACTTTGGCCCGCAGGCGGCTGACATGGGTTTCCACCACATTGGTCTGCGGATCAAAACTGATGTCCCAGACCGCCTCAAGCAACATGGTGCGGGTCTGCACGCGGCCCTTGCGGCGCAACAGATGTTCGAGAAGGGCAAATTCGCGGGGCAGCAGATCAATTTCGACACCTTCGCGGATCACTTTGCGGCGGATCAAATCCATGCTCAATCCCCCCGCCGTCAACATGCTTTCGCGTTCTTTCAACTGCGGCCTGCGGGCCAATGCCGCCACCCGTGCAGACAATTCGCCAAATGCAAAAGGTTTGGTCAGGTAATCATCCCCGCCCGCGTTCAACCCGTCAATCCGGTCATCCACCCCGCCCAGAGAAGTCAGAAAAATCACCGGCGTCAGGTTCTTGGCCCCGCGCAGGGTTTTCACAATCGACACACCGTCGATTTCCGGCAACATCCGGTCCACAATCAGGATGTCATAATCCGATGCGGTGGCCTGGATCAACCCGTCACGGCCATTGGCCAACAGATCGACGGTATGGCCTTCTTCGCGCAGCCCATGCGCCACATATTCGCCGGTGGTTTTGTCATCTTCCATGACCAGAATTTTCATAGCTGGTTCCACTTTTTTGGTGTTTGGTGCGGCCCTGATGGGCCGCCCCTGACAGGCGGCCCCTGATAGGCCGCATTGTATCACCTGATTGCAACAGGTCTGCACCTTTAGTTGCTTTGCCCTGAATCTGCATCATCATTGGTTTCGCCGTCACCGTCACCATCATCCAGCGCCGCGTGGTCGTCGCCCTGCGCCTTGATCATTTTGGTATCGGCATTCACCATGAATTCCTTGCCGGATCCATCTGCCATTTTCACATCAACTTCAACCAGTGTCCCCTGACCCGATGCCTCGTCGTCAATTTCCATGCCGATGACCTTGCCACCTGTCGAGGCTTCAACCGGGGCGATCAGATCATGCATCGCGGGGTTCTCTTTCAGGAATTGCTGCAATTCACTGGCGTCTACAGATTCATTGTCATTGGCAGCAAAAGCCGCGCCGGACAGGGCGGTCAAGGTGATCAATCCGGTGGTTGCCACTGCGAACAAACGATTGCGTTTCATGTTATTTCTCCTTTTGGGGCAAGCGGCATCATGTCGCCTGCTGATCCACAGATGGACATGCCGCATGTCGCCCCCCTGTGGCTCAGATTACAGATTGGTAATCTTGCCCGCCGCTGCATTTCCGGCGCTTTGCCGCCCCAACCCCGCAAATCGCAAGATTACAAAACTGTATAGCCCCCGAGACCCAAATCTCATCTGGGGTGCCGATCTTGAGGCCATAACGCATGAAACCGGAGATATCCTCATGACACATACACCTACACCCAAAGGCCGCAGCACATTGACTGCGGCACTTCTGGCGGCAACCGTGGCCACAACAGGATTGGCCGCGCTTGCCCCCTCTGCCGCCTTGGCGGTGCCCGCGGGCGGCTATGCCGATCTGGTCGAAGCCGTATCCCCCAGCGTGGTCTTTATCGAAGTGACCGCCAAAGCCACACCGGCAGCAGGCAATTCGGAAATGATGAATGAATTGCAGCGCCAGTTCGGTGGCAAACTGCCCTTCCCGCCGCAATCCACCCCGACACAGGGCGTTGGATCGGGCTTTATCATCAGCCCCGAAGGCGACATCGTGACCAACAACCACGTCATTGATGGTGCCACCGAGGTAAAGGTGAAACTGTCGGATGGGCGCAGCTTTCCCGCCAAGGTGATCGGCAGCGATCCCATGACCGACATTGCCCTGCTGCGCATCGAGACAGGTGAATCCCTGCCCGCCGTTGCATTCGGATCTTCCGGTGCAATCCGCGTTGGCGATGAAGCCATTGCCGTGGGCAACCCCTTTGGCCTTGGCGGCACCGTGACCACCGGGATCGTTTCGGCCACATCGCGCAACATCCATTCCGGCCCGTTTGATGATTTCATCCAGACCGATGCGGCAATCAACCGTGGCAATTCCGGCGGCCCATTGTTCAACGCCCAGGGCGAGGTGATCGGGGTCAATACCGCGATCTATTCCCCGGATGGCGGATCGGTTGGCATCGGCTTTGCCGTCCCTGCGGATATGGTGCAAAACGTGGTGGCCGATCTGGCCGATGACGGCATGATTGATCGTGGCTGGTTGGGCGTTCAGATCAAACCAATGAGTGACGAAGTCGCCGCGGTTCTGGGCTATGATGCCCCCAAAGGTGCGGTGATCGAAGCGGTCCAGCCGGACAGCCCTGCGCAAAAAGCGGGGTTCAAAGCCGGCGACATCATCATGTCCTTTGCCGGAACCGCGATTGATGAATTGCGCGACCTGCCCCGCGTTGTGGCCAGCACCGCACCTGAATCCGATCAAAAAGTTATCGTGCTGCGCAAAGGCGCCGAAGTCACCCTTGATGTCACACTCGGGCATCTGCCCAAGCAGGACGCCTGACACCCCGTTTCATCCGCTGTTTCCCCCCAGACGTAGCGGATGAATTTTCCCGAGGATTTGGGAAAATATGCTCCGGCGCCCAGTGCGTCGGAGCATTTCTTTTCGACCGGGATCAGGCCGCAGCCAGCCCCGCATCCAGGGCGCTGAGGATCACATTTGTATCCTCGGCGCTCAGAACCAGAGGTGGCGACAGGATGATATTCGGGCCCGACACCCGCACCATCGCGCCATGGTCATAGGCGGCTTCCTGAACCCTGAGCGCGGTTGCGCCATCCATCGGTGTCTTGGCCGCGCGGTCACTGACCATTTCAATCGCCGTCATCAACCCGTGCCCGCCGCGCACATCGCCGATAATGTCATATTTTGCCATCAGGGCCTTGCAGCCCTCGTATAATTGCGTGCCGCGCGCCGCTGCGTTTTCCACCACATTCAGGCGTTTGGTTTCCGCCAGACAGGCCAAGGCCGCCGCCGCCCCGACAGGATGCCCCGAATAGGTATAGCCATGGCCGATCTTGGCGGCGGAATTGTTTTCAAAGGCCTCGATCATCTTGTCCCCGATCATCACCGCCCCAAAGGGAAAGAACCCGTTGGTGATGGCTTTGGCGGTACACATCATGTCGGGCTTGATGCCCCAAAGCCGCGCCCCGGACCACGCCCCCGTGCGGCCATAGGCGGTAATAACCTCATCAGTGATCAGCAAAATCCCGTTGCGCTCACAAATCTCGCGCACCATCGGGGCAAAGCTTTTGTGCGGCGGGATCACCCCGCCAGCGCCCAATATCGGCTCCATGATCATTGCGGCAATGGTGCCTGCCCCCTGAAAGGCAATTTCGTCTTCCAAGGCTTTGACACAGAGCAACGCCAGTTTCTCTGGATCGGTTTCGTTGAACGGATTGCGATAGGTATAGGGCGCGGGAATATGGAAACATCCGGGCATCAGCGGTTCATAGGCGCTGCGGAAATTGGCATTGCCGTTGACGCTGGCCGCGCCCATATGGGTGCCGTGATAGCCTTTTTTCAGGCTCAGGAATTTCACCCGCCCCGGGTCACCGCGCAGCTTGTGGTATTGTCGCGCCAGACGCAGCGCCGTTTCAACAGAATCCGATCCACCCGAGGTAAAGAACGCCCGGCTTAATCCGTCGGGGGCGAAAAACCCGGCCAGTTCGTAAGACAGTTCAATCACGGCGTCATTGGTGGTGCCGCGAAAGGTGGAATAATATGGCAGTTGCGCCAATTGGGCGGTGATCGCGTCTTTTACGGGCTGGCAGGAATAGCCCAGATTGACGTTCCACAACCCGCCCACCGCATCCACCACCGAATGGCCGTCAATGTCCTCTATCCTTACCCCTTCCGATCCGGTGATGATCTTGGGCGGGTTGGTCTGGCTGTCCTCGGGCGAGGTCATCGGATGCCAGAAATGCCGTGCATTGTTTTCTTTCAGAAAGTTTGAATCTTTCATGCTGCAGGTTCCTTAGAAGATGTTTCTTGCACCGAAGCCTGCCAAAGGGCGTCGATCCAAGCGGGGATTTCGCCACCCCAGTTCCGGGTGATTTCTTTGCTGGCGCGCATCAGATGGCGGCGGATGTCTTGGGCGGATTGCGGGGTCAGGCGGCTGGCGACACTGGCCACCGCAACAGTGCCTGCAAACAATCCGGTTTGATCAAACACCGGCGCTGCAATGCCGTGAATGTCGGTTTCCAGACTGCGATCCGAATTGCCAAACCCGCTGGCGCGGGTCAGCGCAACAGCAGCCTCCAGCGCGCTTTGCGTGGTATTGGTCTGCGGGGTAAACTGCGTCAGATCCCTGTGGGCGGCCTCCATCAGATGCGCCGGCCCAAAGGCCAAGGCACAGCTGCCCGATGCCGTGGCATGCAACGGCAAAATACGCAGATCAATCACCGCGCGGGTGCTGTGTACTGTCGGTTCGTGATCCACCAGCGCATGCAATGCATGGCCCGACAGAACCGCCACATGCGATGTTTCACCCGTGGCCTCGGCCAGATCGCGCAGCGCCGCTTGGGCACCGGCACGGCGCGGCACAGTGGCTTCGCGCAATTGCGCCAGAGGCAAAACTGCGGGTCCGATCCGATAGGCTTTGGTCAGCGGGTTCTGCTCGACAAAACCCGCCGCTTCGAGGTTGGACAGATAGCGATAGGTGGTTGCCTTGTCGCGGCCCGCCCTGCGGCACAGCTGTGACAGGCCGATTTCGGGGGTTTGCGCCGAAAAATAGCCCAGAAGCTCAATCGCCTTGGTCACCACGGACATTCAGTATCGCTCCTTTTATCGGGCAGTTTCACAAAAACATTTGACAGGTTAAATTTAACAAGGCAATCTTTTTTTCACAACAGTGGTTCAATAAATGAACCGATCAAAGGGAGAACCCGATGCGTAAACTTGCCAAGACTCTGAGCGTCACAGCGCTTGCAGCCACCGCTTTTGCTGCAGCTGCTTTTGCCGAATACCCCGAAAAGCCCGTTGAATTTGTCGTGCCCTGGCCCCCCGGCGATCTGGAGGACGTGCTCACACGGATGATCGCCGAAGATTTCCAGGCGGAATATGGCGTGCCCGCAGCCGTGGTGAACAAACCCGGCGGCGGCGGCGGCCCCTTTCCGGGTGCGGTCTCTGTCGCGACGGCCCCTGCGGATGGCTATACCATCGGATCGTTTATCATCGCCATTCCAGTGGTCGGTCCGCATATCGGCATTCCCGAATTGAACCCCGATCCCTTTGTGCCGCTGGGCAATTTTCTGACCTATCCTTTTGTCATCGCAACAAGCGGTGATGCCCCCTATGACGACATGGCCGGCCTTGCCGCCTATGCCAATGAAAATGATGTGGTGTTGGGGCATTTCGGCGCGCCTTTGGTGCCGACACAGGTGACCTTGGGACTGGCCAGCGAAATGGGTTTCTCATTCGCCGCTGATGCCGCCTTTGATGCGCTGGATTGCAACACGCTGGCCTCTGGCGATGTGGATGTGATCAACACCACCCTGCAATTGATCCTGCCCTGCCTTGATACCGTCAAGGTGCTGGCCTCGATCGGCAGTGAACGTATCCCGCTGACCCCGGATGCCCCAACGGTTGCCGAACTGGCACCCGATCTGAACGTCGCCTTGTGGAACGGATTGTTTGTGCGCAAAGGCACCCCCCAAGACGTGCAGGACAAGATCATCGCCGTGGCCCAAAAAACCGTGATGTCCGAACGCGCCCAGAAACTGGCTGCTGAAACCGGTGCAACACTCTATTGGCAACCTGCCGATGCGGTGGAAAAACAAATCCGGTCCGACATTGAAACATTGGATCACATCGGCAAAGTGCTGGGCAATTGATCTGATACAACCGGGCAGCCGGGCCTGATATCGGTCCGGCTGTTTGGCCCCCTCAACAGGAGAACTCCAATGTCTCGGGCGAAAACCTTGCAGGCGTTGTTCAAACGCTACCGCCGCCCCGGTGACATTGTCTTTGCTTGGGTGTTCCTGATCTTTTCGCTGCTGCTGTTGTCGCAATTGATGGATCAGACCACCTATCGCGCGGGGGGCAAGCTGTTCACCCAGCCGATGTTCTGGCCTGCGGTGTCTTTGATCGGGATGTCGGGTTTTGCGGCCTTGCATCTGTTGGGGTCGGCGCTGTCAGACCGTCTTGAGGGACGCTGGCAAGAGGTTGCGCGCTGGGGGGCGTCGCTTGAATATGCCGCCTGGTTTATTCTCTATGCCTTTGTGGTGCCCTATGCGGGATACCTGCCTGCAACCGTCTTTCTGGCGCTGGCCCTGACCCTGCGCCTTGGCTATTCCAGCCGCGCTATTGTGATCGGCGCGGTGGTTGCGGCGCTGTCGATTGTGCTGTTGTTCAAGACATTCCTACAGGTGAAACTGCCCTCGGGGCAAATTTACAATCTGCTGCCCGATGGGCTGCGCCAGTTCATGTTAACCTATTTCTAGGCGGATCTTTTGATGGAAACCTTTTTCGCAGGCGCAGAAATGCTGGCCCGGTGGGACGTGATGATTGCGCTTTTGGTAGGGTCCATCGGCGGGGTGATCATTGGCGCCATCCCCGGTGTTGGCCCTGCGGTGGCCATCGCCATTCTACTGCCTGCCACGTTTTCGCTTGATCCGATTGTCGGACTGACCATGCTGTTGGGGATCTACGGGTCCTCCATGTATGGCGGGGCGATCCCGGCGGTGTTGATCAACACACCGGGGACAGCGGTGAATGCCCTGACGTCTTATGACGGCTACCCGATGACCCAACGTGGCGAAGCGCATCGCGCCGTATCGCTGGCCTATTGCGCCTCGTTCTGGGGTGGCATTTTCGGGATCATCTGCCTGATCCTTCTGTCGCCGGTTCTGGCGGTTATCGCGCCGATGTTCGGCAGCCGCGAGATTTTTCTCGCGGCGCTTCTGGGGATCATTCTGGTGGTACTGGCCCATCGCGGACAGGTCTTTGCCGCGGGGATGCTGGCGATGTTCGGGATATTCCTGAATACCGTCGGGCTGGACGCGGTCACCTATACCCAACGCTATACCTTTGGCATGACCTTCCTGAGCTCCGGCATCAATCTGATCGTGGTGGTGCTGGGCCTGTTCGCGCTTAGCCAGGCGTTTTTCCTGCTGGGCGCACCGGATGAAAGCCCCGATGCACAGCCTGTGCAGGGGCGTTTCAGTGCGGGTTTCAAGGAATTGTTTCAACACAAACGTGTGGCAACTGTCTCGGCCGGGTTTGGCGTGGTG
Organism: Sulfitobacter sp.; assembly: GCA_047634585.1. Classification (GTDB taxonomy): domain Bacteria; phylum Pseudomonadota; class Alphaproteobacteria; order Rhodobacterales; family Rhodobacteraceae; genus Sulfitobacter. The sequence goes on from JBLIAN010000014.1 coordinate 38,598, forward strand.
ATGGGGATGATCCCCGGTGTGGGCGAATTCACCGCCCAATTCATGAGCTATACCTACGCGCAGAAAACCTCAAAGACACCTGCGGCCTTTGGCAAGGGATCCCCCGAAGGCCTGATCGCCTCTGAGGCTGCCAATAATGCCGTGCCTGCCGCCGCGATGATCCCGCTGCTGGCGCTTGGCATTCCCGGTGAGGCACTGACCGCGATGATGTTGTCGGTGTTTTATGTGCATAACGTGATCCCCGGCCCGCAGTTGTTCCAGAACAACCTTGATCTGGTGTATGCGCTGTATCTGGCGCTGATCATTCTGAATGTGCTGGTGATCCTGTTTTTGATGGTGTCCACCAATATGCTGACGCGGATCATTCGGGTGCCGACACGGTTTCTGGGCATGTTGATCCTGATCCTGTCTTTTGTCGGGGTCTATTCGCTGCGCAATGCGCTAAGTGATTGCATGATCGCCGCCGGCTTTGGTGTTTTGGGCATGATCCTGAAGCGGCTGAACCTGCCGATTGTGCCGATCATCCTTGGTATGGTCCTTGGCGGGATCATGGAGATCAAGCTGCGCTCGTCGCTGCCCCGCCTCAAAACCCCGTTTGATATGATTGATCGCCCGATTGCGATGGTGATTTTTGGAATGATCCTGCTGGTTCTGGCGATGCATCTACGCACCCTGATCAAGGAATACCGCGCCCATCGCCCCGATGAAGATCACGACATCCACGACACACAGACACGGTGACCCAAATGGACCAGCCAAAAATAGACGCCCTGCGCGCCTTGCCCGTCACAGCCGGGCAACACATCATCAACGGCCGGCACCAGCCCGCCTCGGACGGGGCGGTGATGCAGGTAATATCCCCGATTGACGGGCAGCCCCTAACCACGATCGCCAAAGGCACCGCCGCAGATATGCACTCTGCCATTGCCGCCGCCCGCGCCGCGTTCGAGGATCGGCGCTGGGCAGGCATGGCCCCGCCAGAGCGCAAGAAAATCCTGTCAAACTGGGCCGATCTGATTGAGGCAAACGCGCTGGAACTGGCGGTGTTGGGGGTGCGCGACAATGGCACCGAGATCAACATGGCCCTCAAGGCAGAACCCTATTCCGCCGCCGGCACCATCCGGTACTACGCCGAAGCCCTGGACAAAGTGTATGGCGAAATCGCCCCGACCGCAGAGGGGGTTCTGGGGCTGATCCACCGCGAACCGCTGGGCGTGGTCGGCGCGATCATCCCGTGGAATTTCCCGCTGATGATCGGCGCCTGGAAGCTTGGACCGGCCTTGGCGATGGGCAATTCGGTGGTGGTGAAACCACCTGAAACCGCCTCGCTGTCCCTGATCCGTCTGGTCGAACTGGCCCATGAGGCAGGTTTGCCCGCGGGGGTGTTGAACCTTGTCACCGGCGAAGGTGCGGTGGTCGGCGCGGCGATGGGCCTGTCGATGGAGGTAGACGCCATCGTGTTCACCGGATCAGGGCCAACAGGGCGGCGGTTGCTGGAATATGCCGCGCGTTCGAACCTCAAACGGATTTATCTGGAACTGGGCGGAAAATCCCCCAACATCGTCTTTGTCGATGCCCCAGATTTGGACGAAGCGGCCAAGATCGCGGCGATGGGCATTTTCCGCAATTCAGGGCAGGTCTGTGTCGCGGGGGCGCGGCTGTTGGTGCAAGACGCCATTCACGATGATTTTGTCGCCGCGGTCTGTCGCGCGGCCGAAAAACTACAGGTCGGTGATCCGCTGGACCTGAGCATTGACATCGGCGCGGTCAATTCCGAACGCCAATTGCTGCAAAACCTCGATTTTGTGCAAAAAGCGCAATCCGAGGGCGGGCAGGTCCAGACCGGCGGCGCACGGGTTTTGCAGGGCACGGGCGGCTTTTACATGGCCCCCACCGTGGTCACAGAAGTGGCCCAAAACGCCACCCTGTCCCAACAAGAAGTATTCGGCCCGGTGCTGGCCGTCACAAGGTTCAGCGATGAAGCCGGGGCAATTCGCCTTGCCAATGCAACGGTTTACGGCCTTGCGGGGGCGGTCTGGACCTCAAATCTGTCCCGCGCCCATCGGATGATCCATGCGGTGCGCACCGGGGTGATGCATGTCAACACCTATGGCGGCGCGGATGGCACGGTGCCGCTGGGCGGGGTCGGGCAATCGGGCAACGGGCATGACAAATCCCTGCATGCCCTGGACAAATACACCAATCTGAAAACCGCTTGGATCAAGCTGTAAACGATACGAAAGGGGCGCCCCATGTCTGACAAAACCATTCTTGTGATTGGCACCTATGACACCAAAGACGACGAACTGGCGTTTATGGCAGAGGTGATCCGCGCACAGGGCGGCAGGGTGATCAGCATGGATGTCTCGGTCTTGGGTGATCCGTCGCGCCCGGCGGATCATAGCAAACATGAGGTGGCAAAGGCGGGCGGCAGCAGCATTGAACTGGCCATTGCGTCGGGGGATGAAAACCACGCGATGCAGATCATGGCCAAAGGTGCGGCGACCCTCTGTGCACAGCTTTACGCCGCTGGAAAATTTGATGCAATGGTGGTGCTCGGCGGCACAATGGGCACCGATCTGGCGTTGGATGTCTGTGCGGCCCTACCGCTTGGCGTGCCGAAATATATCGTTTCAACGGTATCGTTTTCGCCGCTGATCCCCGCCGAAAGGCTGGCTGCGGATACCCAGATGATCCTCTGGGCTGGCGGGCTTTATGGGTTGAATTCGGTGTGCAAGGCGGCGCTTTCCCAGGCCGCAGGGGCGGTGCTGGGTGCGGCACGTGCGGTCACGCCGCCAAAGTCCGACAGGCCGTTGATCGGCATGACATCTTTGGGCAAATCGGCACTGAAATATATGGTGGCGCTAAAACCGGCCTTGGAAAGCCGGGGCTTTGAAGTGGCGGTGTTTCATGCCACGGGCATGGGCGGGCGCGCCTTTGAAAACCTTGCCGCGCAGGGGGCTTTTGCCTGTGTCTTTGATTTTTGCACGCAGGAATTGGGCAATCACCTGCATGGGTCAAATATTTCGGCGGGGGCGGACCGTCTGAGCAATGCTGGGCGCAAGGGCATTCCGCAGCTGATTGCACCGGGCTGTTATGATCTGGTCGATATTGTTGGCTGGCAAGCGATCCCCGACAAATGGGCGGACCATCCCAAACATGCCCATAACCGCCTGCTGACCTCGATTGTGCTGAACATAAAAGAGCGCAAAGCCGTGGCCCGCGCCCATTGTGCGCAGCTGGCCAAGGCCACAGGGCCAACGGCGGTGTTGCTGCCGCAATTGGGTTTGGGGGAATGGGACCGCGCCGGCGCTGACCTGCATGACCCCGCCGGGCTGGCTGCGTTTTTCGCAGAGCTGGAAACCCATTGCCCCGCCACCGCCGAGATCACCAAAATTGATGGCCACATCAATGACGATATTTTTGCGCAGACTGCATTGTCGGTCTTTGATGATTGGTGCGCGGCGGGGCTTATTGCGCGTTAGGGTCCAAAAGCGCCAGCAGATCCAGCAATTCCTCGTATTGCGCCGCGCCCAGCTTTTCCTTGAACCCGCTGACAATGCGGTTGGAATGATCAGCGTTGTCCTGAATGATTTTCTGCCCCGCCTCGGTGATCGCGATCATCTGGCGGCGGCGGTCTTTTTCATCTCGGGTCTGGGTGATCAGCCCCCTGCCCCGCATGGATTGCGCGATCCGGGTGAGGCTGGGAAACAACAGGCTGGCACGGTCCGCCAGGGTCGAGGCATCCTGCGGGCCATATTCCGCCAAGACCCGCAAAACCCGCCATTGCTGTTCGGTGATGCCGGTTTCGGCCAGCATCTCGCGGATCGGGGCCATCACCCCTTCACGGGCGCGGATCAGCGCAATAGGAAGAGACCGCGAAGTCGAAGGCAGGTTGCGCGTCATAGGCTTGATTTCTTCTGTTTGAATGGGGCAATCGGCCCCCTGTCTTGCCGATTAACACTTGACATCACAAGGTTGTTTTAATTAACATAGCAATTATTAACATGTTAAGGAATACGCCATGCCGCATTTCCAGATTGATTATTCCGGCAACCTTGAGGATGCCGTTGACATCAGCGCCCTGTGCGAAGCGATCCGCGCCGAAGCGGCCCGGATTGACACTTTCCCGATGGCGGGCATTCGGGTGCGGGCCCTGCGTGTGGATCATTATGCCATGGCGGACGGCAATCCCAAACACGGGTTTATCGACCTGTCGATCCGCCTGCGGGCGGGGCGTGATCCGGCCGTGAAACAGGCCGCCGTCGCACAAATTTTCGCCTGCATGAAAGAATTCCTTGGCCCGGTACTGGCACATCGCTCTCTCGCGCTGTCTGCGGAAATGCGCGACATTGATGCAGGGCTGTCCCCGAAATACGGCACCACCCGCGACCATCTGGAGGAACCTAAATGAGCGTGCTTGATCAGAACATCGAAAAACTTCAGGGCTATTTGCGCCGGTTCAAAACCGATGGGGTGCAAAACCGTATTGCCGGACAAGACAGCGCCGGATCAGGCGGGACGTTTGAAAATGCTTCCCCTGTTGATAAATCCCGCATTTGTGATGTGGCCCGTGGCGATGCCTCGGATATCGACAGGGCCGCCAAAGCCGCCGCTGGGGCCTTTGCGGGCTGGCGTGACATGCCTGCCACCGAGCGGCGCAAAATCCTGATCAAAGTGGCGGAAGGCATCGAGGCCCGCGCCGAGGAAATCGCCTTTTGCGAATGTTGGGACACCGGCCAGACCATCCGCTTTATGTCCAAAGCTGCCCTGCGCGGGGCCGAAAATTTTCGCTATTTTGCCGATCAGGTTGTACAGGCCCGCGATGGGCAGCACCTGAAATCCCCCACGCTGATGAACATCACCACCCGCGTGCCGATTGGCCCTGTCGGGGTGATCACCCCGTGGAACACGCCGTTTATGTTGTCCACCTGGAAAATCGCCCCTGCCTTGGCGGCGGGCTGTAGCGTGGTGCATAAACCTGCGGAAGCCTCGCCGCTGACGGCGCGTCTGCTGGTTGAAATCGCCGAAGAGGCGGGCCTGCCCCCCGGTGTGCTGAACACTGTCAACGGCTATGGCGAGGAAGCGGGCAAAGCCCTGTGTGAACACCCCGCGATCAAGGCCATCGCCTTTGTCGGAGAAAGCCGCACCGGCAGTATGATCACCAAACAAGGCGCAGACACCCTAAAGCGCAACCACCTTGAACTGGGTGGCAAGAACCCGGTGATCGTCTTTGAAGATGCCGATCTGGACCGGGCCCTGGATGCGGTGATCTTTATGATCTATTCAATCAACGGCGAACGCTGCACCTCGTCTTCGCGCCTGTTGGTCCAAGACACGATCCGCGCCGAATTCGAGGCCAGGCTGGTGGAACGGGTCAATAGGATCAAAGTCGGTCATCCGCTGGATCCGAGCAGCGAAATCGGCCCGTTGGTCACCCAGGAACATTTCGACAAGGTGACCCGCTATTTCGATATCGCCAGACAGGACGGCGCCACAATCGCCGCTGGCGGCGAGACCCTCGGCGACAGCGGATATTTCATCCGCCCGACCCTGTTCACCAATGCCACCAATGACATGCGCATTGCCCGCGAAGAAATATTCGGCCCGGTGCTGACCTCGATCCCGTTCAGCAGTGAAGACGAGGCGCTGCACCTCGCCAATGACACCCCCTACGGGTTGACCGGATATGTCTGGACCAATGATCTGACGCGGGCCCTGCGGTTCACGGATCGCCTTGAGGCGGGGATGATCTGGGTGAATTCTGAAAACGTGCGCCATCTGCCAACGCCGTTTGGCGGGGTCAAATCCAGCGGCATCGGGCGCGACGGCGGCGATTGGTCTTTTGACTTCTATATGGAACAAAAGCACATCGGCTTTGCCACCGGACAGCATAAAATCACGCGCCTTGGTGCGCAGTAAGGAGAGCCGAAAATGCCCGTACCCGCACCAAACCTATACCCTGATTTCAACACCATCCGCCTGTCCCATATCTGTCTGAATGTGAAAGATCTGGCCGCCTCCAAGGTGTTTTATACCGACATCCTTGGCCTGCAGGTGACAGATGAGACCGACAGCCATGTCTATCTGCGCGCCATGGAAGAACGCGGTCATCACTGTATCATTCTGCAACGCTCTGATCAGCCCGCCACGGTTGAGGTCATGGGCTTTAAAACCTTTGACGAGGATGATCTGGACAAGGCCGAAACCTATTTCCAATCCAAAGGCCGCCCGACCACCTGGGTCGAACGCCCCTATCAGGGCCGCACATTGCTGACCTCGGATAACATGGGTATCCCGCTGGAGTTTTATCACAAGATGGACCGCCTTGATCCGATCCATCAGAAATATGCGCTGTATCGCGGGGTGAAACCCCTGCGCATTGACCACTTCAATTGTTTCAGTTCTGATGTGGATGCCTCGGTGGCCTTTTACAGCGATTTCGGCTTTCGGGTGACGGAATATACCGAGGACGAAGACAGCAAGAAACTTTGGGCGGCATGGATGCACCGCAAGGGCGGCGTGCATGACATGGCCTTTACCAATGGCACGGGGCCACGGATGCACCATGTGGCGTTTTGGGTGCCGACGCCGCTGAATATCATTGATCTGCTCGATCTGATGGCGACCACCGGATATGTCGGCAATATTGAACGCGGTCCGGGGCGGCACGGGATTTCGAATGCGTTTTTCCTGTATATCCTTGACCCTGACGGGCATCGCATCGAAATTTACTGTTCGGATTATCAAACTGTTGATCCCGATCTGGAACCGATCAAATGGGATCTGACCGATCCCCAGCGCCAGACGCTTTGGGGCGCAGCCGCACCGCGCAGCTGGTTTGAACATGGCACAGGCTTTACAGGGGTTGAACAACGCGACAGCGCCATGGCGGCCAGCCCGATCATCGCACCATAGGAGAGACCATGCATTGGGACGAATTCGCCCATTGGGGCAAGCATATCACCGATTGGGCAAGTGAGTACCACAAAACATTGGGCGACCGCCCGGTGCGCGCCCAGACCAATCCCGGTGACATCAGCGTACAATTGCCCGCCGCCCCACCCGAGGGCGGCGAGGCGATGGATCACATCATGGCAGATTTTGAACGGGTGGTGATGCCGGGGATCACCCATTGGCAGCACCCGCGTTTCTTTGCCTATTTCCCCGCCAATGCCGCGCCCCCCTCGATGCTGGCGGAAATGCTGGTCACCACCATCGCCGCCCAATGCATGTTGTGGCAGACCTCGCCTGCCGCCACCGAAATGGAAGGCGTCATGGTGGATTGGCTGCGTCAGGCCTTGGGCCTGCCCGCCCCCTATACCGGCGTGATCCAGGATAGCGCCTCGTCGGCCACCCTGTCGGCGGTGCTGACAATGCGCGAACGCGCCACTGGTTTCACCGGCAACAACGACGGCCTTTGCAACAAGGGTCATTTGCGGATTTATTGTTCGGATCAGGTGCATTCCTCGATTGACCGCGCCTGTTGGGTTGCGGGCATCGGTCAGGCCAATCTGGTCAAAATACCCACCAATGGCCCACGCCACGCGATTGATTGCGTTGCGCTGAAACAGGCCATCACCGAGGACCGCGCCGCAGGGCATATTCCTGCGGGGATCATCGCCATCACCGGCGGCACCGGTGTCGGGGCCTGCGATACATTGGGTCCGGTTCTGAAAATCGCGCAGGAGGAAAACCTCTATACCCATCTGGATGCCGCATGGGCGGGGGCGGCGATGATCTGTCCCGAATTCCGCAAAGATTTCTGGGCCGATGTGGCGGGGTTTGACAGTATCGTGTTCAACCCGCACAAATGGCTGGGCGCACAATTTGATTGTTCGGTGCAGTTTCTGGCCGATCCCACGGCGCAGCTGAACACCCTGAAAATCGAACCTGAATACCTTAAAACTTCGGGTGCTGACGTGGTCAATTATTCGGAATGGACAATTCCGCTGGGCCGCCGTTTCCGGGCACTGAAAATCTGGTTTCTGATCCGGTCTTACGGGCTGGAGGGGCTGCGCAGCCGGATCCGCAACCATGTGACATGGGCGGGCGAGGTCTGCCAGGCGTTGCGCGCCCTGGACGGGTTTGAAATTGTCACCGAACCGATCCTCAGCCTGTTTTCCTTTCGCTGCCCCGGTGATGACGCGATGCAGCAACGGCTGGTTGATGCATTGAACGATGACGGGCGGATCTATCTGACCCAAGGCGCCTTTGACGGGCGCAAGATCATCCGCTTTCAGGTCGGTCAATTCGACACCACCCGCGCGGATGTGATGATGGCCGTGGATGTCATTCAAGAAATCTGGAAGAAAATATCATGAACTTTGCCACCTACACCGCCGCCGGACAGCAATTCTATGGGGCCGTCACCGATCACGGCATGATCGCGCTCAGCCCGCAGTGCCCCCACTGGCCCAGCCTGCTGGACGTTATTCAAGCCGGCGCCCTTGACCAACTGACCGCCCTTGCCGCAGGAAAACCCGTGACCCACACGGATTTCGAATATGATATGGTGCTGCCCAATGCGCAGCGCATCCTGTGTGTCGGGGTCAATTTCCCTGACCGGAATGCCGAATACAAAGACGGCTCTGCCCAGCCTGACTTCATGTCGCTGTTTCCACGTTTTGCCAGCGGATTTACCGGCCACGGGCGCAATCTGGTGCGCCCGCCGGAAAATCATACGCTGGATTATGAGGGTGAAGTCGCGATCGTGATTGGCAAGGCCGGCCGCCGCATCGCCCAGGCAGATGCCTATGATCACATCGCCGCCCTGACCCTGTGCAACGAAGGCACGATCCGCGATTGGGTGCGCCATGCGAAATTCAATGTGACCCAAGGCAAGAACTGGGACAATTCCGGCGCGATGGGGCCCTGGCTGGTGCCTTTCACCGATGCTGCGCAACTGGATGAGGCGCGCATCATCACCCGGGTGAATGGCGAGATACGCCAAGACGATGTATTGTCACGGATGATGTTCCCGATCCGCCGCGAAATCGAATATATTTCGACGTTTATGACCCTGAAACCGGGCGATATCATTGTCACCGGCACCCCCACAGGCGCGGGCGCACGGTTTGATCCACCGCGCTATTTGACACCCGGTGATGTGGTGGAAATCGAAGTTGGCGGCATCGGCACCCTGCGCAACGGGATCGCGGACGAACAGATATGACCCCGCAAGAGCACGCCAAAGCCGCCGCTGATCTGTTGAAGGCCGAGGGTACCGGCCAGCAGATCGGCCTGTTGACCCAGCGCCATCCCGAGATCGGCATGGATGACGCCTATGAAATCCAGAACGCAATCTACCGCGCCAAACTGGCGGCGGGGCGCAGGGTGATCGGCTGGAAGATCGGGCTGACCTCGAAAGCGATGCAATATGCCTTGAACATCGACATTCCCGACAGCGGAATCCTGTTTGATGACATGTTGTTTGCAGACAATGCCGTGGTGCCGGCGGGGCGGTTTATCCAGCCGCGCATTGAAGCCGAGATTGCCTTTGTACTGAAAGCGCCCTTGGGCGGGGCCAATGTGACCCGCGAGGACGTTCTGGCAGCAACAGAGTATGTTGCCCCCTCAATTGAAATTCTCGACACGCGCATTCAGCGGGTTGATCCGGCAACAGGACAAAGCCGCACGGTGTTTGACACAATCAGCGACAATGCTGCCAATGCGGGGATTGTGCTGGGGGCGCAAAAACATGCGGTAGACGATTTTGATCTGCGCTGGGTCGGGGCAATGGCGTTTCGTAACGGTGAGATCGAAGAGACCGGCCTTGGCGCGGGTGTGTTGAATGATCCGGTGCAAAGCGTGGTCTGGCTGGCGCGGCGCATGGCGCAGTATGGCCAAAGCATTCAAGCGGGGCAGATTGTCCTGTCAGGCAGTTTCATCCGCCCGGTTGAATGCCCGTCAGGCACCAAAATCCATACGGATTTCGGTGCCTTTGGCGATGTGCATATATCATTTGATTAACACAATCCCCTTGGCGGGGATCATGACCGCCAAGGGAAGGTTTCGCCTGCCACGGTTTCGCCTGCCACAGCAAGATCAGAAATCCGCCGGTTCATGTTCAAAGGTCGCCGCCTCGAAGGTGACAATCATCCGGTAGTTTTCTGCGTCCTGTTCGATCTCGATCTCGGCACCCAGCTGGATTGCAAAGGCATTGATCAATTTCGCCCCCATACCGGTGCTTTCGGCACTGTTGTCTTCGCCCACGGAATTGGCAAATTCAAACACACAGCTGTCATCGTCATGGCGTTTAAAGGACACCGATACCCATGATTGCACACCTGCGGTTTCACCTACATATTTCATCGCGTTTGTGGCGGCCTCTGAAGCCAGCAGCGACATCGGCACCGCCTGATCAGGATAGAGCATCACATCATCAATATCCGCACTGACCCGCAATATTTCAGGATCAGGTGAGGCAATTTCAACCGACCTGTCGATGATTTCACGCACCAGTTCACCCACATTGACCAAGCCGCCTGTGCTGGTTTGATAGAGATCACGGTGGATAGTGGCCAGGCTCAGCACCCGGTCCTGCATCCGGCGCAACACCCGTTTGGTGTCCTCATGTTCGGCCTCGCGGATTTGCATGTTCAGGATCGAGGAAATCAGCTGAAGATTATTCTTCACCCGGTGATGCACCTCTTTTAACAGCACCTTTTGCTGGCGCACTGAATCTTCCAGTTCCGCCTCGTCGCGCAGGATCGAATGTGCCATCGCCAGAAACGAAGCCTGGATGTTTTGCAATTCACTGGGCATTTCGGCGGTGCGTTCATTGGTCAACAGGGTGCGGTTGTCGGCAAAGCGGGTCATCTGCGCGCCAACGCTCAGGATGTGACGCGACACCAGCCGGTGAATGGCAAACAATGCCACCGCAAGGCTGATCACCCACATCAATCCCGGAAACAGGCTGGTGGGCAGGATTTTGCGAATTTCATCCGAGACGCCGTTTTCGCGATCCCAAACCCCCAGTGCATAGATATGGCCGTTTTCAATCGGCACCACCGCATAGATCCGTTCCTTGCCATAGACGCTTTGGCGCGAAAATGTCTGGGCCTCCATGCCTGAAAACCCCGCAAGGTTGACCCCCAAAGGCAAATGCGTGACCGCCGTTTCAATGCCGTTGCGTGAACTCAGAATTTCGCCCTCGTTGTTGAAAATCAACAGATCGACAAGCGCCTCCTGGTCGCTGTCATCGCCCAAAGCATCCAGCGCGGTATGGGGAATCGAAATGGTGACAAAGCCCGACAAGATGTCGTCGTCAAACACCGGCTGGGAGATATTGATCACCGATCCTTCATTCACCCTTGCGCCGGAATTGACCTCGATGCGCGGCGCTTCGGCGGCGACAGTGTCAGCGAAATCGGCATTGTCGGAAAAATCAAATTCCTGCAGCGCCGAGGAACACACCATTTTCCCCGAAACCGGCAGATAGCCGATAAAGGTGAAGGGGCTGGCATTTTCCACGACCTGTTCAAGCCGCGTTGAACAGGTGGCCGGATCATCCGGCAACTTGGGCAAAAACGCCCCGATCCCTGCGGCAAGGCCAAAGGCACGCTGGATGATCAGCCGTTCTTCGGCGGCGGCCTGTTCGGTCAGCCCCAGCAACGCCAGTTCGGCATTCTGGCTGGCCTGTTCGGTCACGCTTCGGGTCTGGCTGACCGCGATCAGGCCAATCGGCAGCATCGCCAATGACATCATCGCAACCAGCCGAAACCTAAGACTCTTGTACCATGCTTGCGGTTGGGGGTCTTCGATCTTCACTGCGGAATTGTACCCGCACCGGAAATCACGGCCATCGTGGCATTGTCAGTCAGTTCCATCGGGCTCTCGTCATCAAGCTGCAACAATTCGGTCAGTTTCGCGCGCCCGCGATTGGCGCGGCTTTTCACGGTGCCCACCGCAACCCCGCACATGTCAGCGGCTTCCTCATAGGAAAACCCCGATGCGCCCACAAGGATCAACGCCTCGCGCTGTTCATCGGGCAGGGTTTCAAACGCCTTTTTGAAATCACTTAGCTGCATCCGCCCGTCATGGTCCGGCTTCACCGACAAGGAGGCCGTAAACACGCCATCCACATCCGCAACCTCACGGTTCAGCTTGCGACGGCTGGAATAATAAGTGTTGCGCAGAATGGTGAACAACCAGGCCCGCATTTTTGTTCCGGCCTGGAACTTGTCGATGTTTGTCCATGCTTTGACCACGGTATCTTGCACCATGTCATCGGCCGTGGCCCCATTGCGAGTCAGACTCAGCGCAAAGGCCCTCAGGGCCGGAAGATGTTCAACCAGCTCACTCCTTGGATCTTCGGTACTCATTTTTTGTCCTTCAACTCGACATCTTGTGCCGCAAGAACATCAAGTAAGTCTTTGAAACGATCCGGCAATTTCTCTTCTGCCAGGTCCGAGTAGACCATCTTGAGGTTCTGATCGATCAGATCTGAAATGCGATCGTTGTCTTTTGCCTTATTGTTCTTCATCTTATTTACGGTCTCTTTTTTTTCGAAAAAGTCATCACCCAACGGAACCGAACGCATCATCACCGCGTTTGGTTCCGTAACAAATAGAAAAAAGGCAAAATAAAATGTCGAATTCGCAAGGAACATCTGATCTCTCTGGTCAGATCGCACAACAGCTTCCTTATCTGCGCCGCTATGCGCGGGCCTTGACCGGTTCGCAAACCAGCGGTGACAATTACGCGGTCGCCACGCTTGAGGCGATCCTTCAGGACAGATCCATCTTTGAGGAAGGCCTGTCGATCAGGGTCGGCCTGTTCAAATGTTTTCACGCCATCTGGATCAGCACAGGGGCACCCGTGGTCGACGCCGCCACCGGGACACTGGGAAAAGCGCAGGCCCATCTGGCGACGCTGGGGGCCAATACCCGCGAGGCGCTGTTGCTTTCCACAATTGAGGAATTCTCGATCTCGGATATTGCCTTGATCATGAACATCGACGCCGAGGAAGCGCGCCTGTTGATTTCGACCGCCCGCGCGGACATGGAAAACAGCACCTCTGGCCGGATTTTGATCATCGAGGACGAACCGATCATCGCCGCCGATCTCAGCGCGATTGTCAGCGACCTGGGGCACAAGGTAACGGGCGTGGGGCGCACCCGCACAGATGCGGTGAAAAAGGGCACCGCAGACAAGCCCGATCTGATCCTTGCCGACATCCAACTGGCCGATAATTCTTCGGGCATTGATGCAGTCAATGACCTGTTGAAAGAACTGGGCGATACGCCGGTGATCTTTATCACCGCCTTCCCGGAACGGCTGTTGACGGGGGACCGCCCCGAACCTGCGTTCCTGATTGCCAAACCCTATAAAGAAGAACAGGTGCAATCGGCGGTCAGTCAGGCGATGTTCTTTGCCTCGACCGAGACCCTGCTGGGCTGATCCATCAGCAGATCAACCAGACGGAAAAACCCCGCCCGACAAGGGGCGGGGTTTTTTGATGGGATGCCCGTCAATGCCGCAGGGACAGTTAGCGCGATATCCCCCGCAGCGCCCGTATGATCAGCGTGGCCGCAAACAGCGCGAGAAAGATAAAGAACAAGATTTGCGCAATGCCGGCAGAGGCGCTGGCGATGCCGCCAAATCCGAACACCGCCGCAATGATCGCGACGATAAAAAATATGAGAGCCCAGGATAGCATGTTTCGGTCCTTTCGATCTGGTTTCAATACGCCGCATCCGACGTTCATCTGCCAATCCAACCACCACCCCCTCAAACAAGTTCCATAAAAAGGAGTCACTTTTCCATGGAACCAAATGCGCCATCATCTGTTGTGTTTGCAGAGACCAAAAACGCAGCAAAAATGGAGAAGTATCATGGCACGTGCCAGCACCAATGGATCCGCAAAAGAAATGACAGTGGCTGATCTGAATGATCAGATCGAAACCCTGCGCAATGATCTGAGCACCCTCACCGGATCAATCGCCGAACTGGGCAAAGCCAAGAAATCCCAACTCGGCGATGCCGCCGCGCATCAGGTTGAAATTGCCCGCCAGAAAGGTCTGGACGCGGCGGATGCCCTGGGTCACCGCGCCAAAGATGCCCAGCACCAAGCCGAAGATTTTGTAAAAACCCAGCCTGCCACCGCACTTGGCATTGCCGCTGGCGTTGGCTTTCTTGTCGGCATGATGAGCAGCCGTCGCTAAGATGTTTGCCAGGGTAAAACATTCCGCCGCCCAAGCGGCGCGCAAAGCCGGCGTGATCAGCGCCGGCTTGCTGTGCATTCTGGTTGGTGCGGGGTTTCTGACGGCTGCGGCATGGATCTATCTGGCCAGCGCTTTTGACAGCTTGTTGGCCGCCACGGTGATTGGCGCTGTCTATGCCGGTGTCGGGCTGATCATGCTCGGACTGGCCAGCAGCAAAACGCCCAGCGCCCCCCATGCCGCCCAGGACCGCACAGCATCACCAGCCGCCGCCACCGGCGACACGCCGCCGCTGCTTCAGGCATTTTTATACGGGATGCAGGCAGGCGCCGCTAGCGACCGACGTTCATCATCGTGACCGCTTGGGTGATCATTTCGGTGGTGAATGTCCGTGGCAACAGGATCAGATCGGGGTCGCGCACTGTCAATTCATCCACCGTATCACTGAGCAAGATCAACTGCGCCGCGATGCCATTGGCCGCCTCGCGTGGATCACGTTCCTCCAATGCGCGGGTCGGGATGTCCAAAACCGCCAAGGCGGCCGGCGCATGATCAACCAGCGCATCGGTGGCATCCGCCAGCGATGGAAAGGAAATCACCCCCCCTGAGGGTACGTTGTCTTCGAGGCTTTGCGCGAGATCCATCGCGACAACCGGATCGGCGAGTACAATAATGATTTTCGTGTGCATGTATTTTTCCAGAAGCTGCGCCGCCAGTATACCGGCTTTTTTTGCAGCTGCATTAAACTGTGACATAGGGAGTGGCATAAATTGGCCCAGAAATGTGAGAACTGCCTGCTGCGACAGCGCCAGATGTTTCAGGATATGTCCAGAGAAGAAATCCAGTTCATGCAGAAGTTTAAGGTTGGCGAGCTTGTCGTAGAGGCAGGCACGCCGATTTTGATGGAAGGCTCCAACAGCCCGCAGCTTTTCACCGCTTTCGAGGGGATGGGCGTTAGATACAAGACATTACCCAACGGCAGGCGGCAGGTGGTCAGCTTTGTTTTTCCCGGTGATTTTGTCGGGATGCAGGCCGGCATAATGGGGGAAATGGGCCATGCGGTTGAGGCCACAACCAAGATGACGCTCTGTGTCTTTGACCGCTCAGGGGTTTGGAACCTGTTCAAAAACCACCCTGAACGCGCCTTTGATCTGACATGGATCGCCGCCAGCGAAGAAAACTTTCTTGGCGAGGCCCTGTCATCCGTCGGCCAGCGCAGCGCAATCGAGGCCATCGCATGGGCCCTGGTGCGGATATTCCTGCGCGGCGCGGGGCTTGGCCTGGTGAAAAACAATGTGATGCCCCTGCCCTTCCGGCAACAGGATCTGGCCGATGCTTTGGGATTGTCGCTGGTGCATACCAACAAAACCCTTGCCAGCCTGCGCGAACGGCAATTGGCCAATTGGTCCGAGGGGGAGCTGCGGATCAGCGATCTGGAGGCATTGGCAGCGTTGGCCCAAACCGATACCGCCAAGGTCACGCCGCGACCGATCCTGTGATGCCCCCGGCCGCTGCCCAGCCCCTTGGCACCGCAGGTGGCTTTGGCCATGATACCCCCAATCGCGCACGCCGTCGCGTCCGCCCCTAGATCAGGATAATGAACATGGGAAAACGCGCCTTGCTGGCCAAGCTGATCCAGGACATCCGCGCCAGCTATTGGTTTTTGCCAAGCTCGCTGATCTGTCTGGCAGTGCTTCTGGCCCAGTTGACCTTGTTTCTGGATCAAAACCCCGCGTGGGTGCCGATGGAATTGCCCAAAGCCCTGCGCGCCACGCAGGTCGATGGGGCGCGGTCCTTGATGTCGATCATTTCGCAATCGGTGTTTGGCGTGGCAGGGGTGATGTTTTCCATGACCATCGTGGCGGTGTCCTTTGCCTCGGGTAATTTCGGGCCGCGGCTGATCGGCAATTTCATGCGCGACCGGGGCAACCAATGGAGCCTCGGCATTCTGGTGGCCACCTTTGTCTATGCCCTGTTGATCACCCGCGCGATCCAAAGCCCGACCGGTGCAGAGGCCGACCTGTCCACCAGCCTGTTTGTGCCACATCTGTCGATCCTCATCGCGCTGGGGCTGACCTTTGTGTCGGTGTTTACCGTGGTCTATTTCGTGCATCACATTCCCGAAACCATCAATGTCTCCAACATCACCGCGGGTTTGGGCAATCGGCTGGTGCATGACATCAAGGCACTGATCAAGGATCAATCCGGCAAACAGGGCGGGGCTGTCACCTTTCCCGGCGGCGATCCTGACCGGACCCTTACCTTGGGGCAATCGGGCTATATCCAGACCATGAACAAGGAACAGCTGGCCGCACTGGCGCAAAAACATGACCTGTTGATTGATGTGCCCCTGCCGGTGGGCACATTTGTGACCGAAGACACAATTGTGCTGCGCATTTGGGGGGCTGACATCCCGACAGAGGCGCATGAGAACCTGCACGCAAGTTTTGCCCTTGGCCATAGCCCGACCGAAAGCCAGAATCTGTTGTTCATTGTAAATCAACTGGTCGAAATGATTGCCCGCGCCATGTCTCCGGGGGTCAATGACCCGTTTACCGCGATCAATTGCCTGAACTGGCTGCATTCTGCCGCGGTGACCGGGGCCAATTATCAAGGCGGGCTTGGCGCTGTTGAAACCGGCAAGGTCAGAACCGGCCAGATCAGTTTTGGTGATCTGTTGCAGGCCGGCTTTGGCGCGGCGCGGCCCTATACGAAATCCGATGCGCTCTGTGACCGCCATCAACGGCTGATATTTGATCAACTCGGCTCACAGATCACCGCCCCCGATCATCTGGAAACCCTGCGCGCTTTCATAGACCGTCTGGAACAGCCGGGCGATGCCGCTTAAGGTTGAACAATGCGGCGTTGCCCTTTGACAGATCACGCATGATGTTGGGCAGGATGGGAACAGGATGGATGATGGCCTCGGGTGAATGGATCGGTGTAGAATGGCGTGCCACGCAGATGCGGGCATGGCGGATGCGGGCGGATGGCCCGCAGGCGTTGCATTGGGATCTGGATGCAGGCGCATTAACCGCCGATGGTTTTGAATCTGCCTTGATGCAACGGATCGGCGCGCAAGTTCACGGACCCTTGGTGGTGATCGTCAGCGGCTATCCGATCGGGGAAATTGCCACGCCCTGCCCGCCGCCGCGCAGCGACGCCGCAATGCGCTTGCCCTGTTCAAATCCCGATGTGGCCCTCTATGCCCTGCCCGCCCTGCGCCAGAACCGCCCCGCCGATATGCTGCAGGGCGAAGCCAGCCAGATCGCCAGCTTTCTGCACCAGAACCCCGATTTTGACGGTGTGATCTGTCTGGCGGATGATCACAGCAAATGGGTCCATATCAGCGCCACTGAAATTGTCAGCTTTCAAACCGCGATGACCGGTGAAATCTTTGGGCTTTTGTCCACATATTCCAGTCTGCGCAGCGCCATCGGCAGCGGTTGGGACACGGCCGCCTTTGGCGCGGCGATATCGGACGCGCTGTCACGCCCACAGGCCATTGCCGCGCAGCTGTTCACCCTGCGGGCCGAACATCTGTTACAGGGCCAATCCCCCGATCTGGCCCGCGCCCGATTGATGGGCCTGTTGATTGGTCTCGAACTCGCAGCAAGCAAACCCTATTGGCTGGGTCAGAACATTGCCCTGATCGGTGATCCGGCGCTGACGGATATCTATGCACAGGCGCTGGCGGCACAGGGCATCACCGCGCCCCAACACATGGGCAGCGATCTGACGCTGTTGGCCCTGACGGCCGCTTATGACAGCGTGACCAAAAACCCGACCGACCCTGAATTCCATCCAAACAACGAGGCCCGCCCATGAGTAATGTTCACGTCTTTGACGACCGCGCCTGTGTCTTGGGCGAAGGGCCGCTGTGGCACCCCGAGCGCCAGCAATTGTATTGGTTTGATATCCTCCGCAAATCTCTGATGACCCGCGTCGGGGATCAGGCCGAGGAATGGCAGTTTGACGATCATGTTTCGGCTGCAGGGTGGATTGATGCGGATCATCTGTTGATTGCATCCGCGGCGGGGCTGTTCACCTATGATCTGACCAACGGACAGCAAAAACAGATTGTCGCGCTTGAAGAAGATAACCCTGTCACCCGGTCCAATGATGGCCGTGCCGATCCGTTGGGCGGATTGTGGATTGGCACAATGGGCAAATCCGCAGAACCCGATGCTGGCGCGATCTACCGCTTTTACAAGGGTGAGCTGCGGCTTCTATACAAGGGTATTTCCGTATCCAACGCGATCTGTTTCACCCCCGATGGCAATGCCGCCTATTTCACCGATACCCACAGCCGCAAAGTCATGCGTCAAACGCTGGATGCCCAAGGCTGGCCAAAAGGCACCCCCGAATTGTTTCTGGATGTCACCAAAGAAGGCCTGAACCCCGACGGGGCGGTGGTGGATGCACAGGGCTGTTTTTGGAACGCACAATGGGGGGCGTCACGGGTGGCGCGCTATGATCCGGCGGGGAATTTCCTGTCGGAAATCACCTTTCCCGCCCGTCAGGTCACCTGCCCTGCCTTCGGTGGTCCTGATCTGAGCACGCTGTATGTGACCTCGGCCTCGGTGCGGGTCAACGACCCCCAGGGTGGTCAGACCTTTGCCGTTCAAACCGGCATCAAAGGTCAAAAGGAACATCAGATCATCTTGTAATCACCGCGCCGTCAAAGCCCGTTCACCGGCACTTTCAACACCATATGCCCGTCTTTGTCCTTGGGCACCGCGCCGGCGCGCATGTTGACCTGCAACGACGGGATGATCAGGCTGGGCACAGCCAGCTGTTTGTCGCGTTCAGTGCGAAAGTGGATGAATTCTTCACGGGTTTTGCCGCCGCCCACATGGATATTGCTGGCCTTTTGCTCTGCCACCGTGGTTTCCCACATGATCGCCCGATCATTTGGGCCGTAATCATGGCACATGAACAGGCGCATCTCGTCGGGCAGCGCCAGCACCTTTTGAATGCTGTCGTATAATTGCCCCGCATCCCCACCGGGAAAATCCGCCCGCGCCGATCCGCCATCGGGCATAAACAACGTATCCCCCGCAAAGGCGGCATTGCCCATCACATGCACCATACAGGCGGGCGTATGTCCGGGCGTATAGATGGCAAAGCCCTGCATATTGCCGATCTGATAGGTATCACCATCCTTGAACAAGGCATCAAATTGCGATCCGTCGCGTTGGAATTCGGTGCCTTCATTGAAAATCTTGCCAAAGGTTTCCTGTATCACCAATATCTTTTCGCCCACCCCGATCTTGCCGCCCAGCCGTTCCTGCAGATAGGGTGCCGCGCTCAGGTGATCCGCGTGAACATGGGTTTCGATGATCCAGTCCAGTGTCAGACCATGATCGGTGATTTCCTTGATCAAGGCATCGGCGTGGTCATAGGTGATCCGCCCTGCAGCATAATCAATGTCCATCACGCTGTCGATAATCGCACAATGGCGGCTGGCGGGATCTTTGACAATATAGGTGATCGTGTTGGTGGCTTTGTCAAAATGCGCCGATACTTCGGGCTTTACGGACAGATCAACAGGATAGGTCATCGGAAAATCCTCACAGGGTCAGAAGGTGGGGTGCGCGGATGAATGGTAACCCCCGCGCGCCTGATCGCTCAATAGTTTTGTCTGGCGGCTGGCGGTGAAACGACAAACCCAGTCTTAAGTGAATTTACGAAACAAGCGGGTCTGGTCGAACATTTCTTCGAGATCTGCCATGCGTTCCTTGGTGTCGCTCCAGTTGAGGTTCTGCACAGCGGCAATCATGGTTTCGGTCAGCAACATCGTGGTTGCCGCGCTGTCCCATGCCGAGGGCACCACAATGCGGCTGGACAGGCTGATATCGGCCAGATGATGCACGGGGGATCGCCATTGATCGGTGAACAGGATCACTTTGCCCCCCCGCGCATGGGCCATCTCCGCCAGTTTAAGCGTGTTGTTCTCATAGCGCCGCACGTCATAGATTACAAAAACATCGCCCTCTTTCACATCCAACAAGTAATGCGGCCATGTGTTCGAGGTGGATTGAATATGGGTGATCTTGGGGCGGATCACCTGCATGTGCAAAAACAGATATTCCGCCAGCGTATGGGTGATGCGCCCGCCAACAATATACAGATGGCGCGTGGTATCCGCGACCAAGGCGCAGGCATCGTCAAACCCCTGCGGATCAATCTGGCCCAAGGTGTGGCGGATGTTGTCGATCACCGCATCGGTGAATCGGTTAAGCATGTGTTCGGAGGGCACATTTTCCGCCCATGTGTCATGTTTGGCAATCGGGTCTTTGGCCTTGGCCTTGAGTTCCTCGCGCAGTTCGGCCTGAAAATCGGGGTATCCTTTGAACCCCAGTTTTTGCACCATCCGCGCCACGGTGGGCACTGAAACATTGGCATCCTTGGCCAAAGACGCCAGTGGCCCCAAGCCGGAAGCCGGATAATTTTCCAGTATCGAATGCGCCAATTGGCGTTCCGCGCGGGTCAGTTCATCCAGCTTGCGTTGGATGCGATCAGAGATTGTCAGTGGCGCATCAGACATGGCTGCCTCCTTTTTGATTGATAATATAACAAAACAATCCTTGGTGTTATATATTTTTCACAATTCAGTTGACAGCGGCCCTATGGCCCAAGCAGTTTGACCGCAGGGGACCACAATGACCAACACACAGAATCAAGACGCAAATCACAATGTCCAGATGGTGAATGCCGCTGGCGGGTCTTCTGTGATCTTGGTGTGCGAACATGCCTCCCATTACATTCCCCCTGAATTTCAAGGGCTTGGCCTGACGGGCGATGCTTTGACCAGCCATGTTGCCTGGGATCCCGGTGCAATGGCGGTGGCGCGACGTTTGTCTGAGCGACTGAATGCGCCCTTGGTAGCAGCCGCGGTGTCGCGGTTGATTTATGATTGCAACCGCCCGCCCGAGGCCCCCGATGCCATGCCAGCCCAAAGCGAGGTCTTTGCAATTCCGGGCAATGCTGATCTGTCCGACGCCGACCGCGCCGCGCGCATTGCAACCTATTACGCGCCGTTCCGCGACGCCCTGTCAGATACAATCGCCAAGCTCAGCAATCCGGTGATTGTCACCCTCCACAGCTTTACCCCGATCTATCATGGCCAGAGCCGCGCTGTGGAAATCGGCGTGTTACATGACCGCGACAGCCGCATGGCCGATGCGATGCTGGACACAGCGGGCGCACATACTGATGCGCTGGTGCTGCGCAATGCGCCATACGGGCCGGAACACGGCGTGACCCACACCCTACGCGAACATGCGATTGCACAAGGCCATATGAATGTGATGCTGGAAATCCGAAATGATCTGATCCGCACTCCCGATGAACAGACTGCGGTGGCCGATATGATCGCAAACTGGATCGCCGATGCTTTTGCCCGCACCCAAGCACAGGGGGCCGTCACATGCGGGGCATGATGCGCGGATTTATCAGAGGCGTTGATGCGCTGAACTATCGTGTCGGCCGTTTCAGCATGTATGGCATCTTTGCCTTGATGGGCATTCTGCTGTGGTCTTCGATCAGCAAGACGTTTTTCCTGCCCTCGCTCTGGACGCTGGAAATGGCGCAGTTTGTGATGGTGGGCTATTACATCCTTGGCGGCCCCTATTCCCTGCAACTGGGATCAAACGTGCGGATGGACCTGCTGTATGGCGACTGGAGCGATCAGCGCAAGGCGTGGATGGATCTGTTCACGGTGATGCTGCTGATCTTTTATCTGCTGGTGCTGCTCTATGGTGCGATCAGTTCCACCGCCTATTCGCTGGGATACTGGAAGACCGAACCGCTGACTTATCTGTTTGGCGTGGTGACGGGCAGCGAAGACATCGGGCGGCTTGAACGTTCGTCCACGGCGTGGCGTCCCTATATGTGGCCGATCAAAACCGTGATGATTGTCGGTTTTTTCCTGATGATCCTGCAATGCCTTTCCGAATTCTGCAAAGACGTGCTGCGCCTGAAAGGTGAAGAAATCTAATGCCTTACGAATTAATCGCCACGTTGATGTTTTCAACCATGATGCTGATGCTGCTGACGGGGCAGCGGGTGTTCGGGGCCATCGGTTTTGTTGCCGTTGTCGCCGCCCTGCTGCTGTGGGGGGACAAAGGCGGGTATGACATCGGTTTTGCCGCCGCGATGAAGCTGATGAAATGGTATCCGCTGCTGACACTGCCGATGTTCATTTTCATGGGCTATGTGCTTTCGGAAAGCAAAATTGCTGACGATCTTTACAAGATGTTCCATGTCTGGATGGGGGGGCTGCGCGGCGGGCTGGCGATCGGGACAATTGGCCTGATGGTGCTGATTTCCGCAATGAACGGCCTCAGCGTGGCGGGTATGGCGATTGGCGCCACCATCGCGCTGCCGGAACTGTTGAAACGCGGCTATGACAAACGCATGGTCACCGGGGTTATTCAGGCCGGGTCCTCCTTGGGCATCCTTGTGCCGCCTTCGGTTGTGCTGGTGCTTTACGCGATGATCGCGCGACAGCCCGTGGGACAATTGTGGCTGGCCGGGGTTGTGCCCGGATTGATGATGGCAGGTATGTTCATCGCCTATATCGTCATCCGCTGCCGGTTCAATCCCGCCTTGGGTCCGGTGCTGAGCGCCGAAGACCGCGACATGCCGCGTGCCGAAAAACTGCGCCTGCTGCGGGCCGGATTACTGCCGATCATCATTTTTGCCGTGATGATGGTGCCTTTTGTCAACGGCTGGACCAGCCTTGTAGAAAGTTCCGCCATCGGGGCGCTTGCAGCGTTTTTCGCTGCGGTTTTCAAAGGCCGGATGACCCGAGAGGTGTTTGAAAATTCAGTGCGCAATACGCTGGGCATCACCTGTATGTTCATGTGGATCATTCTGGCGGCACTGGCCTTTGGCGCGGTGTTTGACGGGCTGGGCGCGGTCAAGGCAATCGAAAACCTGTTCACCGATCAATTGCACCTCAGCCCGTGGATGATCCTGATCCTGATGCAGCTTAGCTTTATCATCATGGGGACGTTTCTGGATGACACGGCGATGCTGGTGATTGTGGCGCCCCTATATGTGCCGCTGGTGGGGGAATTGGGCTTTGATCTGATCTGGTATGGTATCCTTTATACGATCACCACACAGATTGCCTATATGACGCCGCCTTTCGGCTATAACCTGTTCTTGATGCGCGCCATGGCGCCGCCAGAGATCACCTTGCGCGATATCTATGGCTCGATCACCCCGTTTGTGCTGGTGATGGTGCTGGCGCTGACCCTCGTGATGATCTTTCCGCAATTGGCCACCTGGCTGCCGGATGTCGTCTACGGAAAATGACAAAATCACAAGCCGGATCAACCGGCGTAACCTGCAACAAGGAGAACGACCAATGACAACCAGACGTAAGTTTATCCAAGGGGCCGCTGTTGCCGCCCCGGCCGCGCTGGCCACGCCCGCGCTGGCCCAAAGCACCATCAAATGGCGCATGCAGACCTATGCCGGTGCGGCATTGGCTGAACATGTGATCGACCCCGCCATCAAGATGTTCAACCAGATCGCGGGTGACCGCATGCAGATCGAATTGTTCTATGCCGATCAGCTGGTCCCGACAGGTGAATTGTTCCAGGCCATGCAGCGCGGCACCATTGACGCCGTGCAATCGGATGACGATTCAATGGCCTCCCCGACCGAAGTCACCGTGTTTGGCGGCTATTTCCCGTTCGGGTCGCGCTATTCACTGGATGTGCCGGTATTGTTCAACCAATACGGCCTGAACGAAATCTGGGACGAAGAATATTCCAAGGTCGGCGTCAAACACATCTCGGCCGGTTCTTGGGATCCGTGCCATTTTGCCACCAAAGACCCGGTCAACAGCCTTGCCGATCTGAAAGGCAAACGCATCTTTACCTTCCCGACCGCTGGCCGTTTCCTGACCCAGTTTGGCGTGGTTCCCGTGAACCTGCCGTGGGAAGACATCGAAGTTGCGGTTCAGACCGGTGAACTTGACGGCATCGCATGGTCCGGCATCACCGAGGATTACACCGTTGGCTGGGCTGATGTGACCAATTATTTCCTGACCAACAACATTTCCGGCGCTTGGGCAGGATCGTTCTTTGCCAATATGGACCGTTGGAACGAATTGCCTGAAGATCTGCAAACATTGTTCCGCGTCTGCTGTGACCAGTCACATTATTACCGCCAGTGGTGGTATTGGGGCGGCGAGGCCAACCTGCGCGTCAACGGATCCAAGATGCAGCTGACCACGATCCCTGATGATGAATGGGCAACCGTCGAAGCCGCCGCTCAGGTGTTCTGGGAAGAAATCGCCGCAGAAAGCGATGTCAAACGCCGCGTGGTCGACGTGTTCAAGAAATACAACGCCGACATGGTCAAAGCGGGCCGTCCCTACCGCTACGGCTAAACATACCTCGCAGGGTGGGGATGTTCCCCGCCCTGCGTCTTAAACTGAAAGGCATCACATGAACTTCGACGACCTGAAAGCCCGCGTCTCAGACGGCAGCATTGATACCGTGCTGGCCTGTTTTGTGGATATGCAGGGCCGCCTGATGGGCAAACGCTTTCACGCGGTGAATTTCGTTGAGACATCTTATGCGCAAACCCATTGCTGCAATTACCTGCTGGCCACCGATCTTGAGATGGCCACGCCGGATGGCTATGCCTCGACCTCTTGGCAAAGCGGCTATGGCGATTATGTGATGCAGCCCGACCTGTCGACGATCCGTCCGGTGCCCTGGCTTGATGGCACTGCGATGGTGCTCTGTGATGTGCTGGACCACCACACCCATGCGCCCGTCCCCCATTCGCCCCGCGCGATCCTGAAAAAACAGATTGCCCGCCTTGAGGCTCTGGGCTTTGACGCGATGATGGCGACCGAGCTGGAATTCTTCCTGTTCGAAAAAAGCTATGAAGAGATCCGCAAATCCGGCTTTCGCGATCTGACCCCGATCAGCGGCTATAACGAAGATTACCACATTTTCCAGACCACCAAGGAAGAAGGCGTGATGCGCCCGATCCGCAACCACCTGTTCAACGCAGGCCTGCCGATCGAAAACTCCAAAGGCGAGGCCGAAGCCGGTCAGGAAGAATTGAACATCCGCTATTCCCCGGCCCTTGATTGCGCCGATTACCATTCGATCGCCAAACACGCGATCAAGGAAATCTCGTGGCAGCACGGCCATGCCGCGTCTTTCTTGCCCAAATGGCACCACAGCAAGGTCGGCAGTTCCAGCCATGTGCATCAATCCTTGTGGAAAGATGGCAAAGCCGCGTTTTTTGATCCCGACGCCGATCTGGGCATGTCCGACGTGATGCGCCACTACATGGCAGGGCTGATCGCCTATTCCCCCGATTACACTTTTTTCCTCGCGCCCTATGTGAACAGCTACAAACGCTTTGCCAAAGGCACGTTCGCCCCCACCAAAACCGTCTGGTCGGTGGACAACCGCACCGCTGGTTTCCGGCTCTGTGGGGCGGGCACCAAAGCTGTACGGGTGGAATGCCGCATCGGCGGGTCGGATTTGAACCCCTATCTGGCGCAGGCCGCCATGCTGGCCGCTGGCATAAAAGGCATTGAAGACAAAATGGCCCTGCCCGCCCCGACCACCGGTGATGTCTATGAAGACGCCAAAGCGGCAGATATCCCCCAGACCCTGCGCGCGGCAACCGTCACCCTGCGCAGTTCCAAATTCCTGCGCGATGCCATGGGCGATGATGTGATTGACCACTACACCCGCTGCGCAGAATGGGAACAGGAAGAATTCGACCGCGTGGTGACCGATTGGGAAATTGCCCGCGGCTTTGAACGGGCGTAAAGCCGTGGCGGGCCGCCCTGCCCCACCATATCAGGCGCTGACAGCGGCCTTTTCAAGACTTGATCCTCGGCGGCAAACCCGCCTCTACGGAGACATAAAATGAGCACCATCACCTGCATTTCCCCCATCGACGGGTCGGTCTATGCCGAACGCCCTGCCCTCAGCGCCGAGGCCGCACAGGCCGCCGTGGCCCGCGCCAAAGCGGCCGGGGCTGACTGGGCCGCGCGCCCTTTGGCCGAACGGGTGGCCCTGGTCATGGCGGGGGTCGCAAAAATTGGCGAAATGAACGATCAGATCGTCCCTGAAATCGCCCATCAGATGGGCCGCCCGATCCGCTATGGTGGCGAATTTGGCGGCTTTAACGAACGTGCCACCTATATGGCCGAGATTGCCGAAACCGCGCTGGCCGATATCGAATTGGAAGACAGCGCCGCCTTTCGCCGGGTCATCAAACGGGTGCCGCATGGGGTGGTTTTGGTGATTGCGCCATGGAACTATCCGTTTATGACCGCGATCAACACCGTCGCCCCGGCCCTGATTGCAGGCAATACCGTGATGCTGAAACATGCCTCGCAAACGCCGCTGGTGGGCGAACGTCTGGCGCAGGCCTTCCATGCTGCGGGCATTCCCGAAGCGGTGTTCCAGAACGTGTTTCTGGATCACCAGACCACCTCTGATCTGATTGGCGCCAAAAGCTTTGGTTTTGTAAATTTCACCGGATCGGTTGGCGGCGGCAAGGCAATTGAACGCGCCGCTGCGGGCACCTTTACCGGTATCGGGCTGGAACTGGGCGGCAAAGACCCCGGCTATGTCTGTGATGATGCCGATCTGGATGCGGCGGTGGATACCCTGATCGACGGGGCGATGTTCAATGCGGGGCAATGCTGCTGCGGGATCGAACGGATCTATGTTGCCGAACACCTGTTCGACAGCTTTGTCGCCAAGGCCGTGGCGATAGTGAACACCTATACATTGGGCAATCCATTGGACCCTGAAACCACGCTTGGCCCGATGGCACAGGCGCGTTTCGCCGACGAGGTCCGCGCCCAAACCGCCGAAGCCGTGGCCGCGGGCGCAACTGCCCATATTGATCCGGCCAATTTCCCACAGGATGGCGGGGCCTATCTGATGCCGCAAATCCTGACGGGTGTGACCCATGACATGCGGGTGATGCGCGAAGAAAGCTTTGGCCCGGTTGTCGGCATCATGCCCGTGAAAGACGACGCCGAAGCGATTGCGCTGATGAATGACAGCACCTTTGGCTTGACCGCCTCGGTCTGGACACGGGATGCAGCCCGCGCCGAAGCGATTGGCGATCAGATCGAAACCGGCACGGTGTTTTTGAACCGCGCCGATTACCTAGATCCCGGTCTGTGCTGGACCGGCTGTAAAGACACCGGTCGGGGGGGTGGTCTGTCGATCATCGGCTATCACAACCTGACCCGCCCTAAATCCTATCACCTGAAGAAAGCCTGATCCGATGACGCTTACTGCAAATTGGTCCTACCCCACCGCAATCCGTTTTGGCGCGGGGCGCATTTCCGAAATCGCCGATGCCTGCAAGGCGGCGGGCATGTCAAAACCGCTGCTGGTCACCGACCGTGGACTTGCGGAAATGGAAATCACAACCCGCACCCTTGATCTGCTGGAAGCGGCGGGTCTGGGGCGTGCGCTCTTTGCCGATGTGGATCCGAACCCGAACGAGAAAAATGCCGCAGCGGGGGTGAAAGCCTATAACGACGGGGGCCATGACGGTGTGGTTGCCTTTGGCGGTGGCTCGGGCCTTGATCTGGGCAAACTTGTGGCCTTCCTTGCCGGTCAAACCCGCCCGCTGTGGGATTTTGAAGACATCGGGGATTGGTGGACCCGCGCGGATGCCGATGCGATTGCGCCGATTGTGGCAGTGCCGACCACCGCAGGCACGGGCTCAGAAGTGGGCCGTGCATCGGTGATCACCAATTCGGTGACCAAAGAGAAAAAGATCATCTTCCACCCTAAATTCCTGCCCAGCGTGGTGATTTGCGACCCTGAGCTGACCATCGGCATGCCGCGTTTCATCACGGCGGGGACCGGGCTTGATGCCTTTGCCCATTGCGTCGAGGCGTTTTCATCGCCGCATTACCACCCGATGTCGCAGGGCATGGCCCTCGAAGGTATGCGTCTGGTCAAGGATTACCTGCCGCGCGCCTATGCCGATGGCAGCGATATTGAGGCCCGTGCGCAGATGATGTCAGCCGCGGCAATGGGCGCAACGGCGTTTCAAAAGGGGCTGGGTGCAATCCATGCGCTGTCCCATCCGATTGGCGCGATCTATCACACGCACCACGGCACCACCAATGCGGTCTGTATGCCGGCGGTGCTGCAATTCAACGCCCCCGCGATCCGCGAAAAATTCGGCGATGCGGCGAACTACCTTGGTATTGCGGGCGGGTTTGACGGGTTCTGTGCCTTTGTCGATGAAATGAACGCGCTGTTTCAAGTGCCGCGCCGTTTGACAGATATGGGCATCGAAAACCCGGATATCGACCGGATCGTTGCAGGTGCCTTGAAAGACCCAAGCACCGGCGGCAACCCGATTGAAATGACCGCAGAAAACACCCGCAAACTGTTGTTGCAAATCGTTTAAAACACTCGCGGCAGGATCAGACGGTCAGGTACCTTTTGCGGATCTGGCCGTCTTTATGCGCAATCCCACCTCCCGGAGCCGGGCTTAGCGATAGACCCGACAGCCGGTTTCGGTCAGCGCGCCTGTTTCAACAGGATGGCCACGTTTGGGGTTGATCAGCACCCGCTGGATGCCCGTCAACCGCCGCATACATTGATTGGCCGCGCCATTTCCGGCACGGCGCCCGTCCACGTAGATATCCAGCCAGACATAGCCTTTATAACCGCTGTGGCAGGGGCCGTTCTGGGGTGTGTTGCCATCGCCACAGAGGTCTTCGACAATGGCGTATTTGCGCAGACGCGGGAAATAGAAACGGGTGCCCGCAGGAAAATCCATGATGCTGCGGCTGCCGCGTTTGATATGCCCGACCGCCAGTGTCACCGGATCGGCGTAGGTGCCTGTGCCGCCTGCCCCGCGATGCACAACCGGTCTGGCAATCGCTGTTGATCCGCGCGGCGTGTTGTCCCAATAGCTGTATCCAGTCAGGAAAGCGGTGAATTGCTGTTCGGCAAGCGCGGCACCTGCGCCCATCATCAGGCCAAGCGCCACCGCGACCTGCAGGCAGGTTTTTTTGATCTGCATCTGAGTGATCCTCTTTGTTTCTTGGGGCCCGATGCAGCGCAAGCGGCCGTTTTCGGGTGCTGAGGAAACCTCGGAGAGTAAGTCTAACAAGCGGTTAATCAGACAGGCCCAAGCGTAGGGCATCGGGAAAGGCAGAGGCATATTCGGCGCT
The DNA here is from genome assembly GCA_047634585.1 of Sulfitobacter sp. GTDB lineage: Bacteria > Pseudomonadota > Alphaproteobacteria > Rhodobacterales > Rhodobacteraceae > Sulfitobacter. The sequence continues at coordinate 67,983 of JBLIAN010000014.1, forward strand.
GTTTGCGCGACCCAGGGTTATTTGCCCCACGCCGGTACAGCGCAAGTCGGGTCAGCTAAGCGATTGTTTATGTGTGAAAACCCAGCGCCGACGCAGGTGCAGCCAATTTGACAGAATCACGTATCAAATTTGCAAAACTTTCCCCCAAAAGATGTCCCTTACCATGCCAAAGCAACCTTAGGCGTAGTTCGCCATGAATAATCACCCGATTATGAGCAGATCAGCCGCCATCACGAAACAATGATGCCATATTGCAGGGCAAATCAGGGCATAAATGTGCCGTATGATGACACGCCCAATTTTAGACATATACTGAGCTCATTCCGTTCAAGATTGACAGGGTTCCTGTGGATCAGGGACGAAATTCTAGTGGGTGTTTCTGGAGGGTGGCCAGAAACATCCGGCGCGCACTGCCAGCGCGGACCCGCCAATGCGGCGGTGCCTGGGGGTAATGCAACCAACTAGACCAAATGGATCGGGCTATCGGATTTCGGGCGGTGCTTTCTTGGCATCACAGGGGTCTGTCCGGTTTCAAAACGTTGACCAAAGGCCACTGCCCAGATGATGCAAACAGTAACCACGCTTAAAGGACCACAGCGGTGAGCCGCCTGTCGCGTTCCTATACCGAAACCCGCGTAGCACGCGGCAAATCGGATCGCGTGTTTCTGGACCCCAGCAACCGCCGCCGGTCCCGCGTTCTGATCTCGGCGCTGACGCTGTTTACCGCTGTGGTGATCTGGCTTGTGGTATTTTCGATTTCGCTGGTGTCGACCCAAGGCATCAGGGCTGCCCTGCCGGACGAGATCATCACACTGAAAGGCGAGTTTCACCAGACCGGCGCAGTAAACCACGGCGATCATGCACATCCCGATGCAGGATCGGCCCTGCCTGCGATTGAACGCTATGCCTTGCAGGAAACCGCGAAATACCGCTGCAAGACCCCGGATGTTTCCGCCCCTGCCGCCACCGCCCAGCGCATCTATGCCGTGATCCCAAGCGACCTGCCCGAAGCCGCAGGCGCGTTGGATCACAGCTGTGACACCGTCAATGTGGTGATGCCGATGTGGTTTGATCTGCGCACCCAGAACGATGCTCTGGATGTTGTCGGATTGGCCGACGACGCCCGCGAAGCGGTGCAAGATTATGTCGCCAACCAGACCGGTGCGGTTGAAACTCTGCCCATCCTGCAATTTGATCCGGCAACAGCGCGTTTTCTGGAAAGCGCAAAGGGGCGACGTGCGGTGGGGGTGGCGCTGTCACGCTTTGCTCAGGATCTGGCCAAAGACAACAAGGTGGTGGGGCTTTGTCTTGATGCCAGCCAATTGTCAGAAAAAGCCGGTGTCGCCCTTGGCGAGATTCTTGGTCCCTTTGGCAAGCGCATGGAAGATCTGGGTCTGCGGTCCTGTGCTGTGATCGCCGCGACCGCCAGCGACAACAATCTGCGTCTCGCCGATCATTTCCTTGATCTGGTGATGGTCAAAGGCTTTGACGAACCCTGGGTTGGCTCTGCGCCGCGCCCTGTGGCGGCACGGGACTGGTTTGAACAGCGGGTTGCCACGGTTCAGAAACTGATCAGCGCCGACAAGCTGGTGATCGCATTGGGCACCTTTTCCGTGGATTGGGTATCTGGCCGCGCCAAGCCCGAAACCCTGCCTTATGCACAGATCACCACGGCCCTGGCCGACAGCAAGGTCACACCGGTATTCATGCCCGCCGCCGGGGCGGCACAGGCGGTTTATGTGGATGGCAAAGGCCGCCAGCACCGCAGCTGGATCATGGATGCGGCCTCTGCCCATAATCAGCTGATGTGGCTGAAAAAGACCAAGGTGCGCGGTGTCGGCATCTGGGGTCTGGGCTATGAAGATCCGGGCATCTGGGCGGTGCTGGATCAATCCCGCCTCGATCTGGCGCTGGATCCAGCCACCCTGGGCAACGTGGTCTTGTCCAACTATGTCGAACATATCGGTGCAGGCCCGTTTGTGGCACCTGTGTCGATGCCGATTGTCGGCCAGCGTGACGTGGTGATCGACCCGCAGACCAATCAGGTGATGGACATCACCTATGGACGGATGGCGCGGGCGGCTTCGGTGCGGCTTTATGGACGCGGCCAACCCAACAAGGTTGTGCTGACCTTTGATGATGGTCCGGTGCGCAATTACACCACTGAAACGCTGGATATCCTCAAGGAAACCAACACACCTGCCTCGTTCTTTGTGCTGGGCCATAACGCGATCAAGAATCCTGATCTGATTGAACGCATCCTTGCCGATGGTCACGAGCTGGGATCGCATACCTATTGGCATCCGCATATGAACGATATTTCTGCCTCCCGGGCCACGGTTGAGGTGAATTCGGTGCAATTGCTGGTCAATGGCATTACCGGTCGCAGCATGCGCCTGTACCGCGAACCCTATATGCGCAGCGGTGGTCCGATCACCTCAAAAGAAGTGGCCTCGCTGCTGCCTTTGGAAGAGGCCGGATATATCATCGCGGGCATGGATGTGGTGCCGCGTGACTGGCTGACCGTAACCGCCCATGATCTGGCCGCTGAAATCATCAAACAGGTCGAAGAAAACGCTGGCGGCATTGTCTTGCTGCATGATGGCGGCGGCGATCAAAGCCAGACCGTTGCGGCCCTGCCGATTGTGATCAAGACCCTGCGCGACAAGGGCTATGAATTTACCTCCATTGCCGAATTTCTGGACACCACCCCTGAAATCCTGATGCCAAAGGTAGACGGGTTGAAATCAACCTTCAGCAATGTGTCTTTCAAGGCAGTTGGCAACAGCTGGTCGGTGGTGGAAATCACCTTCTGGACGGTGTTCGGCCTTGGGTTGTTGCGCGCAGTGCTGTTGCTGTGGCTGACCACCAAACGCAAACGCCATATGCCCAGCTATGCCAAAGACGTCCCCAGCGTCACCGTGGTGATCCCCGCCTATAACGAAGCAGACGTGATCGCGGCCTGCATCGAACGGGTGCTGCAATCGCAATATCCCTATTTCGACATTATCGTCGTGGATGACGGATCGACCGATGACACCTATGCCAAAGCCCTGCCCTATGCGAACCGCGCCAATGTGACGGTGCTGTCACAGGCCAATGGCGGCAAATCCTCGGCACTGAACCGGGCGTTGTTTGAAACCGAAAGCGATGTATTGATCTGTATTGATGCGGATTCACAGATTGCGCCGGATGCGGTCGGCCTGTTGGCCGGGCATTTCAACGATCCGGAAATCGGGGCGGTGGCGGGCCGTGTGGTGGTGGGCAACCGCACCAGCATCCTGACCCGTTTGCAGGCGCTGGAATATATCACCGCCCAAAGCATCGAACGCCGCGCCAAGGAATATCTGAACGCAATCACCGTTGTGCCCGGTGCCATCGGCGCATGGCGCACCACCGCCGTGATGGAGGCCGGTATCTTTTCCACCGAAACCCTGACCGAAGATGCGGATATGACCATGGCAATCATCCGCTCCAACTACCGGGTGATCTATGAAGAACGCGCTATCGCCAAAACCGAAACCCCAGCCACGGTAAGCGGCTTGCTGACCCAGCGGTTGCGCTGGTCCCTGGGGATGATGCAGGCAGGCTGGAAACATTTGGGCGCGGTGATCGAAGGGCGCAGGCTGGGCCTGGTTTCGCTGCCTGATCTGGCGATCTTTGGCTATCTGATGCCGCTTCTGGCCCCGATTGCCGATCTGTTCCTGATCATCCTTGCGGTCAGCTATGTCTCTGGCTGGATCAATGGCACCGAACCTGTGATCACCACCGCGGTACCGCCCAGCCTGTTGCTGGCCTATCTGATCCTGCCGTTGCTTGAACTTATTACCGTGTTCCTTGCCTTCAAACTGGACCCCAAAGAAGATCGCAGTCTATTGTGGCTTATCCCGCTGCAACGGCTGTTTTACCGCCAGTTGCTGTATATCTCGGTGATCCGCGCGATGTGGCGTGCCACAACCGGATCGCTTGCCAAATGGGGCCATGCGCAACGTGCGGGCTTTCAGTTCGACCAGACGAGACAGACATGATGCACCGCCGGACCTTTCTGAAATGGAGCAGCGCCCTGCCCTTGGCCCTGATGGCCCAGGGCGGCATGGCCACGGCGCTGTCAACTTCGCGCAATATGATTGTGGTGCTGGACGGGATCACCGCCCAAACCGATGCACCGCGCCTGTCGGCACTGCTGAATGCCTTTGTGAAACAAGGCCTGCCGGTCAGCTGTATCGTGGAAACCCATCACCCCGTTGCGGGCAATCTGCGCCCTGACACAGCAGTATCCCGCGTGCTGCGCAGGCTGCATGGACAGGTGCAGGGATTGATTGATCTGCTGCCCGTGCTGCCGGATCTGGCCGCCCAGACCGCGCATTTTCAGGCCCGATCTGCCTATGATGGCCAGCAGCACCTGTTTGACGCGATCTGGGGCAATACCGCAGGCCAGACCATCGGTTTCCGCCCCCGTGCCGTGGCTTGTGACATGCGTGCCGATATCCAGCCGCCAAACGGCGCGCGCACCAGCGGTATCCGCAATGTGCTGATGCGCCCCGAAACCACACAGCCTGTTCAATCCGAAGCATGGGAAAACGGTATTGTGCGGCTGATCGGCGGTGCCCGTGTCGCCCTGAGCGCCAGTGTACAAGACCTGCAAAGCGGCCCTGCCCAGCCGGGGGAACGGGTGCTGTACCTTTCTGCCGCTGATCTGCCTGTGATGACATTGGCCGAGGTCGAACGCCACGCCACAGCATTTGCCCAACATGCCCAGCATCCCGATGGCAACGAATGGATCAGCCCGATCCTTGCCTCTGACATCCAGTTTCGCGACGCCTATAGCTATCGCCGCAAGATGGCGCTGCATTTTCTGGCTTCAGAAGGGTCTTCAAGTGTCGCGCGCGCGATCCTGACAGATTTCCGTCTGGATTTGCTGAATGCAGGCCTGCCGTCCAGTTTCGGTGCGACGGTCGATGCCGGGCCGCTGGGCACGGACGGCACCGGCTATTGGATCGACATCCAACGCAGCAAAGCAGTCCTGCCGATCCTGCCTGTGCAGGATTACAACATGGCATCGGATGCATTTACCCCCGCCGCCCTGAACGCAGCGCGCAATACCTATGGCATCGGCGTGTCCTTTCGCCCGCTGGCCACCGCGCAGGCTGCGGGTATTACCGCAGAAAACACCATCGTCGTCCCCGCCGAGATCATCCAAGACCCTGCCCAGCTGGCCGGGCTGGAAAACAGCGATTTTGGCACCGAAGATTATGCCATCCTGATCTCAGATCAGGTGCTGCGCAACGCGCCCCAGCGTAGAATCCTGAAAACCGCGCTCTTGGCGCTTGCCGATGATGGCATCACCACAGCTGTGACCCTGCCGAAATATGTCCGCTCCATTGTGCCCACCGATGCCTATCTGACCCATTACCGGCGCACCTCGGCCTATGCCGGACGGGCGCGTTCCTCCGACACGCCAAACGGCGGCCAAAGCCAGGCCCAGCTGATGGCGGATGCCAAAACCGCTTGGGGCTATTTTGAAAAATGGACCAACCGCAAAACCGGCCTGTGCCCCGCCACGGTGAATTTTTCCGAAGATGGTGTGGTGCTGCATGAAGCCGTGACAATGTGGGACGTGGGCAGCCAGATCAACGCGTTGATCGCGGCAAATGAATTGTTCCTGATCTCGGATGACGCGTTTCAAACGGCGGTGCGCAAAATCCTGCCCAATATCGCCGGGCGCAAATCACAGGGGCGTTTGTTGCCACAAGGCTGGATTGTCACCAACCGGATCAAATGGGGCGTCAAGGATTTCGACGGCTGTGACGCGGGCCGTCTGTTGGCCGCGCTTTACAATCTCGACACCCATGCCGCCACCAAGGATCACGCCGCATCCACCGTACAATCATGGGATCTGGACAAGGTGATCAAGGACGGGGTGATCTATAACGTCACTGACGGCGTCGAAAGCACGACCTATGTCTCTCACTGCGCCCATTACGCTTCTTGGGCGTTCCGCACCTGGGGCCATGAGGTGCGTTCCCCCTATGAGGTGTTCGACGGCAAAAGCGAAGCCGACGGGCGCATTGCCCTGCTTGAAATCGCGGGGCAAATCGGCCCGATGGGGGCAGAGCCACTTTTGCTAGAAGCCCTCGAACTGGGCATGTCGCCTGAATCGGAATACCTTGCCGAGGTGCTGTTTGCCGCCCAGCTTGAGGAATTTGACGAAACCGGTGTCCTGACCTGCGTGTCCGAAGGCCCGATAGATCATGAGCCCTGGTTCACCTATCAGGGTCTGCAATTCGACGCACCGGGCCGGGTCTGGGCCACCGATACCGTTGCCAGCCTGCCCGAACACCGTTCACCGGAATTTCGCAAGAAAAACCAGGTGGTCAGTTCCAAGGGGGCCTATCTCTGGGCCGCATACAAGAACCATGAATATTGTGACCGTCTGGTCGATTATGTGCGCGAAAAAGCCCGCACCAGCAATGGTTTTGCCTCCAGCATCTATCAACAGACCGGCAAGGCCACGCAAACCTATGCCGACATCAACACCAATGCGGTGATCCTGCAATCCATCGCCCAGATGATGCGCAACCGGCAAAATCAATAGCGTCACTTTCAATCTTGCAGGTTCATTACACATCTGTAATAATCCTTCCAAACCGGAAGGGAACCGATGCCGCACCCCGAAGCCACAGCGCCCGAAGCCCCCGATCTTTGCATCGGCACCCGCCTGCGGGAATTTCGTATGGCACAGGGGCTGTCATTGGCAAATCTATCGCGGCTTACCGGCATTTCGGACGCTACATTGTCTCGGGTCGAAAATGCCCAGACCCTTGTCTCGGCGCATAATCTGTACATCCTCAGCAAGGCATTAAAGGTTGATATCACTGCCTTTTATGAACCCGCCGCCAGCCCGATCCGCACCGGTATCCGGTCGGTTTCACGCGCAGGCGCAGGCCGCAAGATCGACACCGCCCGTTTTTCGGCCACGGTTTTCGGGGCCGATCTGGCCAACAAGAAAATGCACCCCGCCCTTGATCTGGTCAGCGCCACAACGCTGGAACAGGTTGGAGGATTGGCCGGACACAGCGGCGAAGAATTTCTGCTGGTGCTGGAGGGGGCGTTGGTGCTGCATTCTGCCCATTACGCGCCTTTGCGCCTGAACACCGGCGATTCCATCTATTTCGATGCGGGCATGCCCCATGCCTATCTGGCAGCGGACGACACGGCCGCGCGCATCCTTGTGGTGAATTCTTCCGAACCGGATCTGGGCGATGACCGGCCCGATCCTACCTGACCCAAGATCCCCCCTGACCTGATCCTTCCTGAAAGGCCTATCCCATGACTGCCGATCCCAAAATCACCCCCCAAAGCATTCGCAAGGCCGAACTGGTGCTGCCGGTGCAGGATTTGAAAACCGAAATGCCGTTTTTTCTGGGCCAGCTCGGGTTTCGCCTTGAGACGATCTATCCGGCGGATGATCCGGCGGTGGCGGTTGTGTCCGGCCACGGCCTGCGCTTGCGGCTGGAACGCGATGCCGATGTGCAGCCCGGCAAGGTGGTGCTCTATTGCGATGATCCGGCGGCACTGGGTGGCGCGGATACGGTGCTGACCTCGCCCAATGGCAACCGCGTTGACCTTCAGGATGCCAATCCGCCTTTGGTGATCCCAGAAACCCGCCATTCCTTTATGGTGCGGCGTCTGGCCGACAGTGACAGCTGGGTGATTGGCCGCGCGGGGATGCGCTATCGCGATCTGATCACCGACCGTCTGGGCGGGTCGATCATCGCCAGCCACATCCGTATTCCCGATGGCGGGCCGGTGCCGGATATGGTGCATTACCACATCGTCGGGTTTCAGCTGATCTTTTGTTATCGCGGCTGGGTAAAGCTGGTATATGAGGATCAGGGCGCCCCTTTTATCCTTGAAGCGGGCAATTGCGTGATCCAGCCGCCACAAATCCGCCACCGCGTGCTGGAAGCCTCTGACAATGTCGAAGTCATCGAAATCGGCGTGCCGGCGGAACATGTGACCACCATTGATCATGACATGGAATTGCCCAATGCGGTGGTGAACCCTGATCGCGATTGGAATGGCACCAAATTCATCCACCACCGCGCCGATCAGGCCAGATGGCTGCCTTGGCGCGTGCCCGGCTGGGAGGCCCGCGATACCGGTATCGGCGCGGCCACCCAATCAGTGGCGGGGGTGCAGGTCAGCCGCCCGACAGCAGACACCGACAGCGCCCCCCCCGCCTGGACCAGCCATAACACCGACATTCTGTTCGGCTTTGTCAAAGAGGGCAGTCTGACATTGGAGGCCGACAGCGAAGGCCGCACATCCCATGATCTGGTCGCCGGAGATGCCTTTGTCCTGCCGCCGTTTCTCAAGACCCGATTTGTGAATCCGTCAGCAGATTGCGAATTGATCGAAGTGACCCTTTCGTCGGAATTTGCGACAACGGTGCATGAATAGCGGCGCATAGCTGCGCTGTGGTGGGGGATGTGCGCCCCCACCCCCCTGTCATGGCCGATGGCGTAGATCAGACAGAATCTCCGCCGCGCCCGTGCCGGGGGCGATGCGCGGTTTTTCCGGTTCTTGTCAGCACATCGCGTCAAGTAATAGTGACCCAAACCTCGGGCATTTCTGACCCGAACCGGACCTTGCACGCGGTACTGGCCAAGGACAGGTGCGCGGACAAAGCGGCCGGTGCCTGGCTATGCGTGAAGGTCTGCTTTGGATAGCCGTATCCAGTTAAATCCCATCAAAAGGACCAGTATTACAGCCAAGGTTGTCGAAACGGACTTGAGTATCGTGGCAGAGCTGGCGGCATAGACAAGCGGAACAGAGACCTCTGGCCAGCTCCAGATCATCGCTATGATACCAAAGTTCTCGACATAATCGAACATGGCACCAACAACCGAAAAGGCGATGCCAAAACGGACAAATTTCCTGTTTGGTACGCGTTGTCCAAGCCAGCAGATCGCGGCAACCATAGTCAGCGCGAGCATTGCTGGATAAATGGTGTCCAAAGCGATCTGGCGACTGAGATAATAACCGCGCCCGTCCACTCCCAGCGCGTCAAGAAGCGCCGTTGCCTCAGTCGGGCCATAGCCGGACGGACGCATGTCGAAGGGGATCTGCCCCGAAACCGCTTCGATATGAGCAAGGGTGACACTTATCATCAGCACATAGATAGACGCAGCTATCAAACCTGAACCAACGGCAATCATTCCAATGTGTTTTGACAGAATTCTGTTCGTCATTTTGTAAACTCCCTGACCTGTGTCACATATGCCCGCAGAGGGTTTCACCCGCATTATCATTTGATAAGGCACACGAAGATGGATTTACGGACTTTCCTGATGCAGTCATCTGACCTGCCAGACGTGGCTTGCTCGGATGATTTTTTATCCGGTTGGAAACGGCAGCGCTTGACAAACGGGGCGCACCTAACCCGACAGGAACAATTCGAAACAGATGAATTCATACTTTTGAAAGGGTGCCTGGCGAGTAGTATCTGTGACCAAGACGGCAAAGAGATTTGCGTCGGTTTTTATGTCGGCCCCTGTGTTGTAACGCCAAATATTGCTCGAACACGCAACGGATTGTCGCTTGTATCCATTGTGGCAATGACCGATTCCGCGCTGGCACGGATTGACAGTGAAGTGCTTTCAAATTGGATGATTTCGGCTGAACCGGTCCGCAATTGGGCCAACGGTATTCTGCGGGAAGAATTGAGCCGGAAGGTGGATCGAGAGTGGTGTCTCGCCGCACTTAGTGGGGCTGAGCGGCTTACTTGGTTTCGCCAGACATATCCGGGCTATGAAGACATCTTTCCCCATAGGTTGATTGCTTCCTATTTGGGCGTCACGCCGGTCACAATGAGCCGCCTGCGCAGGAGCAACAAAATCTGATAGGAAGCAGCCCTTCGTGCAACGCGCAGCATCGCTCAACACGGGCTCCCTCCCGGCCTTCGCCGCATTTTGGGCGAACGCCGGGTTTTTCAGCTCGGGCCAATTGAAGACCTGAAGGGCAAAGTATTCTGACCTTGCACATCAAGCGCCTGCACCCAGAACATCCCGCACCTCAGGTCTTTTTACTGTCATCCACGATGTTCATGGACGCCACGCCGCTGTTGCCCAGTTCCACCGCGGCAAACGGGCCGCCGTGGCACATGTTGCCTGCGTCCTGCGGATCAAGCACCCCCGTTTCCGCCAAAACCGCATCGGCATATTGTTCGGCGTTGTCATTGGGGCGATAGCCAAGGAAAGAGGCCTTGGCGTTGTCCACCGGCACACGGTCGTTGTTGGACACGCCATAGACCACGCTAAAGCCGGTGACGGGGGTTTCGATGGATCGCTGGACCAGCTGGATCAGATCGTCATACGACAGCCAGGACCCCAAAGCGCGGGCATTGTTAACCTGTGCGCAGGACAGGATCCGCATATGCACACTTTCCAACCCGCGTTTGTCCCAATACATGCGGCCCAGGTCTTCGGCAAAACATTTGGCCAGACCATAGAAAGTATCAGGGCGATGCGGCGCATCAATACCGATGAAATCGGTCTTGGGATGCATCCCCACTGCATGGATCGAACTGGCATAGACCACCCGGCGCAGCCCATGGCGATGGGCGGCTTCCCAGATGTTATAGGCCCCGATGAAATTCGGCCCCAGCAGTTTTTCAAACGGGCCTTCGTCGGCATAGGCCCCCATATGCACCACCATATCCGCGCCTTCCAGCACCCGCAGCATGTCATCAAGGCTGGCCAGATCGCCCTGCTCATAAACCTCGCCGTCATAGAGCGTGCCAATGCCCTCGACGATATCGGTGGACACCAGTTCATCACATATTTTGCTCAGCGGTTCACGCAGATGCGAACCAAGACGGCCGGCGGCACCGGTCAGGACAAGTTTTTTCATCAGGAGATCTTTCTTGAAGGAACTTCAGTCGGGCACCGAAGTGCGGTTATTTCAATTTGGCGGTAACGCTGGCCAGCAGATCATCACTGGCCTTGGCCAAAAGGCCGGAATCGCTGCCACAGGCCACAAAGCTAAAGCCCTCGTTCAGCAGGTCAGCGGCAAAAGCCGGATCAGACACCAATGTGCCCACGGGCATGCCTTTGGCGATCAGACGCCGGGCGACGGGTTTGATCATGCCCCAGACCTCGGCGTCCATCGGTTTGCCCAATTTGCCCATATCGGCTGCAATATCCGCCGGACCAAAGAAAATCCCGCTGACGCCGTCAACCCCGGCAATGTCTTCGGCACAGGCCAGCGCTGCTGTGGTTTCGATTTGCAGCAAAACCGTGGTTTCATCCGAAATACGGTCAAAATAATCGGTGACGCGGCCAAATTTATTGGCCCGTGTATTGCCCGACACCCCGCGCACCCCCAAGGGAGGATAGCGCGTTGCGGCCACGGCTTTTTCTGCCTCTTCGACATTCTGGATCATCGGGAACAACAGCCCCGGCACCCCCAGATCCAGCAGGCGTTTCACAATCACCGGATCATTCCATTCAGGGCGCACAATGGCCGTGGTCCGGCTGGTGGCAAAGACCTGTAGTTGCCCCAGAACGCTAAAGTAATCGTTGGGGGAATGTTCCATATCAATCAGCGCCCAGTCAAAGCCCGACGGTGCCGTGACCTCGGCGGCAAAAGGGCTGAGCAAGCTGATCCACAGGCCCAGTTGTTTCTGGCCCGCGGCAAGCGCATGGGTAAAGGAATTCTGGGTCAGCTGCATCAGATCACGGCCCTTTCGCTGACCGGGCGGCCCTGCCTGACCCGATCATAATGGAATTCGCTCAGGTCCAATGTCCGGTAGTGACCATACAGCATGATTTCAGAGGCACCGCGCCCCATGGCGGGGGATTGTTGCAATCCGTGACCGGAAAATCCGTTGATGAAATAGAAATTGCCGATCTCGGGATGTGGCCCCAAAATCGCGTTCTGGTCAAAGGTGTTATAGGCGTAATGCCCCGCCCATTCGCTTTGAACTTTGATGGCTTCGAACCGGGGCACCCGTGTCGCCAGTGTCGGCCAGATGTGATCTTCCCAGATCGAGAAATCCATGGTGAAATCGTCAAAATCCACCGCAGGGTCCACCGCGGCATGACCGCCCACCATATAGGTGCCGCCGCCGATTTCGCGGAAATGCACGCCCGAGGGATCAATGGTCAGCGGCAGCGCCTGATCCAGCGGTTTTTCCGCCGCGAATATCCAGGTAAAACGCTTGCGCGGCTCTACCGGAATGTCGATGCCCGCCATCGCGCAGGTCCGCGCGGCGCGGGGCCCAGAGGCATTCAACAATTGCCCGCAGGAAATCACCTCACCCGAGGAAAGCGTGACATTTTCCACCTGCGTGCCAGCGGGGTTTTTGCCAATCGCCACCACTTCGTTTTGCAGGTATTCCACACCACGTTCCCTCGCGGCACGGCGCAGGGTATCAAACACCGCTGTGCCATCCCAATACCCCTCATCGACAAGGTTGATCGACCCCAGAACAATGTCATCCAACTGGTAGAACGGATAGGCCTGCGCAATCTGATCACGGGTCATCAACTGGGTTGCGGCCCCGGCGGCGTGCTGGATTTTCTGGTTGTCGCGCAGGACATTTGCAAAACCGTCATTGTCGGCCAGATACATATAGCCAAAGCTTTGGATCGACAGATCGGGCACCCGTGGATCACCGCCCATATGGTTGCGCAGATTCTTGATGAAATCAGCCGCGAATTGCGACACTTTCACATTCAGGCTGGTGGAAAACTGCTGTCTGATACAGGAATTGGTGTGCATCGTGGAACAGTTCTGATAGCTCGGGTCGCGTTCCACCACCAAGATGCGGCCTTGAAAATCAGGGTTGGAGGCCAGGAACCAAGCCGCCGATGATCCCATGATCGCGCCGCCGATGATCACCACATCATAGGCCTGATGCGCGGGTGATTGCAGAATGCTCATGGCCATGTTTCCCCTTTGTGAACCGCTGCTGCAACGGCGGCAATGTCTTGTGCACTTAGCCCGTACGCGCGGGCGGCGGTTTCGGGGGTGATATAGCCCCGCGCCAGATCACGTTTGACCAGTTCGGGATCACGCAAGGACGGATCGCCGTATCCGGCCCCCCCGGGAAAGGCCATCATCACCCTGCGGCCATGCGGGACAAATTGTTTGCCCTTGCCATTCATCGCGCTGCCATCATCCTGCGCGATGGTGGTTGGCGCACCCGATCCGCCGCCGCGCCGTCCCCGTGCGGGGTGGTTCACGCGATCAAACATTGCCTGAATGTCGAATTCATAACCGTCCTGTGCGCCCACTTCCATATATTGCCCGAGGCCGCCGCGCTGCTTGCCTGCGCCGCCGCTGTCAGGGCGCAATTCCTTGCGCCAGATGATCACCGGGCCGACATGTTCGGTGGCCTCGACGGGCATGGTCATCACACCGGATGGGAAGGCCGTGGCATTCAGCCCGTCATGTTCGGGCCGCGCCCCTGATCCGCCGGAATTAAAAGTCAGCACCTCGGCGCGGCGGGCGTCTTTGGGGGCGGGGCCATCGCTGCGCGGGCGCAGGGACACTTGAAAATTGCACAGGCATCCTGCGCCTTCGGCGGGCACCATATCAGGCAGGATTTTGTCCAAGGCATCATAAACCGTATCCGGCACAAAATGCCCGACGATATGGCGCAATGCCACAGGCGCGGGATGCACCGCATTGACAATGGTATTTTCCGGCGCGGTGATCTCGAACGGGGCCAAGGACGCGGCATTATTGGGAATTTCCGGCGCAATCGCACATTTCAACGCATAACAGGCATAGGCCTTGGTATAGACCAGCGGACAGTTGATGCCTTTTTTGTCCACCCCGGTGGTGCCGGTGAAATCTGAAATGATCCGGTCTTTTTCGATGCTCAGCTTGACCCGCAGGGTGATCGGCGTGGCAAAACCATCCACCGTCATTTCGCCCGTGGCCTGTTTGCGTGGCAAGGCATTGATCCGTTCCAGCGTCGCACGGCGTGAATTTTCAAGGATAAAGCCGCCGATCCCGTCCAGATCATCCAGCGCAAATTCCTGCATCATCTCGACCAACCGCCGATGGCCGATCTCGTTACAGGTGGTCAGGGCAAAAATATCCCCGACCAATTGATCCGGCTCGCGCACATTGCCCCGGATGATCCGCACCAAGGTTTCATCCACCACACCGCCGGCGGCGAATTTCATGATCGGAATATACAGCCCTTCTTCATAGACACTGGCCGCATCCGCGCCAAAACCGCGCCCGCCAATATCGACGATATGCGCCGTACAGGCAAAAAACCCGACCAGCAGACCCCTGTGAAACGACGGCGTGACCATCGTGATGTCATGCAGGTGGCCGGTGCCTTCCCACGGGTCATTGGTGATGTAAACGTCACCCTCCATGATGTTTTCCCGCCCGATCCGGCGGATGAAATGCGCCACGGCATCTGCCATCGCATTCACATGCCCCGGCGTGCCGGTGACCGCCTGCGCCAGCATTTGACCATGCGTATCATAGACCCCCGCCGACAGATCGCCCGCTTCGCGTACCGAGGTGGAAAACGCCGTGCGCACCAGCGCCTGCGCCTGTTCCTCAACCACCGAAATCAAGCGGTTCCACATCACTTGATAGGCGACATTCGAATGTTGCTTGGTCATTGTTCTAGCCTTTCACACAGACGTCGATACAGCCGTCCGTCTGGCGGATCGCCCTGCGGCTGGAGGGAATAATAATGGTGGTTTCATCCTCGGTGATAATGGCAGGGCCAGCCACGTGACTGCCCTCACCCATCGCATCGCGCAGCACCACAGCGGCATCCAGATAGGCGGATTTGGCTGGATCAAACATCTGCCGGCGCCCCGCAACCGGGGCAGCCGCCGCTGGTTTGGCCAAGGCGGTTTTGGCAACCTGTTCAGGGGGGGTTGTGGCATTCACCGACCAGACGGTGATTTCGATGTCCAGCCCTGTCACCTTGCGGCCAAACAGTTTGACGTAATCTTCTTCAAACCGCGCCTCAAAGGTGGCCGCATCCGGCGTCATCGCCTGATCTTCACTCAGCACAATCGGGATTTCCCAGCCCTGCCCGGCATAGCGCATATAGACTTTGAATTCCGACAGGATCGGCGCATCCGCATCGCAATTGCGCACAAATCCCATGGCCTCGGTTTTCAATTCGCCCAAGAGCGCCTGAATTTTCGGCGCGTCAAAATCGGATAGCTTCATATAGACAGACCGGTTTGCCTCAAAACTGAACGGGGCGCGCAGGAAACCGATCGCGGATCCAACGCCCGCCCCCGACGGCACCAACAGACGGTCCACGCCCAGCTTTTCACACAGCCGCCCCGCATGCAGCGGCGCCGCGCCGCCAAAGGCGATCATGGTGTATTCACTCAGGTCTTCGCCGTTTTCCACCGCATGCACCCGTGCGGCATTGGCCATGTTTTCATCCACCACTTCCGCCAGCCCAAAGGCGGCGGTGGCGGCATCCATATCCAACACATCCCCCAGAACACGCGTCAATGCGGCACTCGAACTGGCGGTTTCCAGTTTGATCGACCCGCCCGCGAAGTTATCCGGGTCCAGTTTGCCCAGCACCAGATCGGCATCCGTGACCGCCGGGCGATCACCACCGCGCCCGTAACAGGCAGGTCCGGGTTCCGATCCTGCACTTTCCGGCCCGACGCGGATTTGGCGCATGCTGTCCACATGGGCCAGACTGCCACCGCCCGCGCCAATTTCCACCATGTCGATCACCGGAATCGAGATCGGCATCCCCGAGCCTTTTTTGAAGCGATAGGTGCGGGCCACCTCAAATACACGGCTGGTTTTCGGGGTCTGGTTCTTGATCAGGCAAATCTTGGCCGTGGTGCCGCCCATGTCAAAAGACAGTACTTTTTCCAGCCCGTACCGCGCCGCGATATGGGCGGCAAAAACCGCCCCGCCCGCCGGACCGGATTCAACCAAGCGCACCGGAAATTCCGCCGCGTTTTCAATAGAGATGATCCCGCCACCCGAATGCATCAGGAAGATGTTGCACGACACGCCCTCAGCGCGCAGCCGCCCTTCAAGCCGCCCCAGATAAGATTTCATCAACGGTTTGATATAGGCATTGGCAACCACAGTGTTGAAGCGTTCATATTCACGCATCTGCGGCGACACTTCACAAGACAGCGACACCATCGCGTCCGGCATCTTTTCTGCCACCACCTCGGCAACCATACGTTCGTGATCGCCGTTCAGGTAGGAATGCATCAGCCCGATGGCAACACTGTCATAACCCGCCTGCGCGATCTCATCGACCACTGCTTCGACATCGGCGCGGTGCAGCGCGATCAGCACCTGCCCCCGCGCATCCACCCGTTCTGCCACCGTGTAACGCTGTTGGCGCGCCAACAAGGGTTCGGGCAGGTTCAGGTTCAGATCATATTGTTCAAAGCGGCTTTCGGTGCGCATTTCGATCACATCGCGAAACCCCTGCGTGGTGATCAGCGCCGTCTTGGCCCCGCGCCGCTCAATCAGCGCATTGGTGGCCAACGTGGTGCCGTGAATGATCTGGCCAATCTGCCCGGGGGTTACGCCTGCCTTGGCACAGACCTGATGCATACCGTCGATGATGGCGTTTTCAGGGGCCGCATAGGTGGTCAGCACCTTGATGGAAAAAGGCGTGCCGTTCTTTTCCAGAACCACATCGGTAAAGGTGCCACCAATATCGACACCCAGTCGAATCGCGTTTTCAGTCATTTGTCCAACCTACATGAGTTGACCAAGCCTAGACGCCACCATGCAATCACTGCCAATTGTTATTTACGATATGAGCGATAAATTTTTGTGATCCTGGCCCTGCGGATCAACGCGCCGTTTCTGCTATAAAGGCCGCCGAAATCTGGCCCGCGATCTTAGCTGCGTCTTCGACATAGCCCGCCACCTTGCCGGCCTGATACCGCGCGGCAAAGCGCAGAGGTTC
>JBLIAN010000015.1:0-78355 GCA_047634585.1 Sulfitobacter sp.
GCGATCTGCGAACTGGCGCCGATTGTGCCGGTTCTGGTGATTGATGATGTGCACAGCGCCGCCGCCTTGGCCAAGGCATTGGTCGCGGGTGGATTGCCCGCGCTTGAAGTCACCCTGCGCACCCCTGCCGCGCTTGAGGCGATCCGCGTGATGGCGGATGTCCAAGGCGGCCATGTCGGGGCAGGGACGTTGATCACCCCCGCGGATGTGCGCGCTGCCAAAGAGGCCGGCGCGACCTTCGGCGTTTCCCCCGGCGCCACGGATGAATTGTTGGCCGCTTGTCAGGACTATGACCTGCCCTTGCTGCCCGGTGCGGCCACGGCAAGCGAAGCGATGGCGCTGTTGGCGCGCGGCTATGACATGATGAAATTCTTTCCCGCCGAGGCCTCTGGCGGCGCGGCTGCGCTCAAGGCCATCGGCGCGCCCCTGCCACAGATCAGCTTTTGCCCGACCGGCGGTGTTACGCCCGAAAATGCGGGGACATATCTGTCGCTGGCCAATGTGGTCTGTGCGGGGGGCAGTTGGGTGGCCCCAAAAGATCTGGTCGCCAAACAGGATTGGGCTGGTATCACCGCCTTGGCCCGCGCCGCCGCCGGGCTTGGGGGCTGCTGATCTCTGTCTTAAGGTGCTGTCGCGCGAATGGCACCGCCGCGCCCGCCCGGTGGGGGGGCGCTGCCAAAGCAAGGCTTTGGCATGTGAGGGATCACGCAATCTGATTTGAAAGGTTCGGTTCTTGCCAGCCCTGTGTCGGGCAATGACCGACCCGCGCCTGATCCGCGCCCTCAGCTGTGCGGTTTTCCGCCTGCGCCCTGTGAAACCGCGCTGAATCCCCCTGTTCTGGCACATTTTGTGTTCACAATGCCATGACACCCCCAGAGACAGTTTGCGGCGCGGGGTGAATTCACGCTAAATCGCCCTAGGTGCTTTGACTGAGGTTTGACCACGGAAAACCGTGGCATGGTGGTGCAACAAAGGGCGATTGCGTGCGAGTGATATCCAAGTTTCTGAGTATGGGCCGATCAGCCGTTCTGATCGCCGCTGTTTCCCTGTGGACCCCGCTGGCGCCTGTTCATGCCGCCGAAGTCCAGATCACCGGCATTCCGACAGAGGGCGACCTGTATCAAAGCCTGACGGGCGCGTCGCTGCTGATGGAACAATCTACGGCCGAAACCGCGCCGTCGCCGCAAGAAGTGGTCGCTGCCGCCCAAGCCGATTACGGGCGTTTGATTGCGGTGTTGTATGACAACGGTTATTTTGGTCCTGTTCTCAAAATCACGCTGGATGGCAAAGACGCGGCAGGTATCCCGCCGGTGCAGCCGCCCCGCCAAGTGGCCCGCGCAGTGATCAATGTCACGCCGGGCCCGCTGTTTCGCTTTGACGCGGCGCAGATTGCGCCTCTGGCCCCAAATACAAACCTGCCGGACGGATTTGCATCAGGGCAGGTGGCGCGCCTTGGGGTGCTCAAAGAAACCGTCGCCAGCGGAATTGAGGGCTGGCGTGTGCAGGGCCATGCCAAGGCCGCATTGGCCAGCCAAAACCTGACGGCACGTCATCAGAACAAAACCATCAGCGCCGATCTTCGGTTGGCGCCGGGGCCGAAACTGCGTTTTGGTGCCTTGCAGGTCAAAGGCAACCGCAAGGTGCGCAGCGCACGCATTCTGGAAATCGCCGACCTGCCCGAAGGCAAGGTGTTTTCCCCAGAAGATCTAAAGCTGTCGCAACGCCGGTTGCGCCGCACCGGCGCGTTCAGTTCCGCCGCTTTGATCGAGGCCGATATGATCGGCCCGAATGACACGCTGCCGATCACTGCCCAAATCAGCGAAGCCGCGCCGCGCCGCTTTGGCTTCGGGGCCGAGGTTTCATCTCAGGAGGGGCTGACGCTGAGCGGGTTCTGGCTGCACCGCAATCTGTTGGGCGGCGCAGAATCCCTGCGTCTGGACGGCGAGGTCAAAGGCATCGGCGGCAGTTCCGGCGGCACGGATTATCGCCTGTCCGCGCGGTTTGACCGCCCCGCAACCTTTAGCGCGGATACCGATTTTTATGCACTCTCCAGCATCGCGCAACTGGACGAGGTGAATTATTTCTCGCGCCAGTTGGACCTTGAGGCAGGCATCAAACGGATCGCCAGCCAAGAACGCACCTATACCCTTGGGCTGGGCCTGCGCCGTGCGCAAACCCGCGATGCCTTTGGCACCAATCAATATACGCTTTTGACCCTGCCCCTGAGCGCCGAATTTGATTACCGCGATGACCGTCTGGATGCGACGTCGGGCTATTACCTCAAGGCCGCAGTGACACCGTTTCTCGCGCTCAGCGGATCAGACAATGGTGTGCGGACCTATGTGGATGGCCGGATTTACCGCAGCTTTGGCTCGGCGCGCCCTGTCACCTTTGCGCTGCGCGGCCAGATCGGATCGGTCTATGGGCCGGACCTGAGCAAAGCCCCTGCCGATTACCTGTTTTATTCCGGCGGTGGCGGCACCGTGCGCGGCCAACCCTATCAAACCCTGGGCGTTGATCTGGGGGGTGGCAATGTTGTCGGCGGGCGCAGTTTTGTCGGGCTCTCTGCCGAAGCACGGTTGAAAGTCAGCGACACCATCGGCGTGGTCGGATTTGCCGATATGGGCTATATCGGCGCGGAACAATTTTATGACGGGTCGGGCGAATGGCATTCCGGTGCCGGTCTGGGGCTGCGCTATGGCACGGGCATCGGGCCTATCCGTCTGGATGTGGCGGTGCCGACATCGGGCGCGGACACGGGTAAAAACGTCCAGGTTTACATCGGTATAGGGCAATCTTTCTAATGCGCATTCTAACCAGCCTTTTCGCCGTGTTCATCTGGATTTTCAGCCTGTCTGCGGCTGTTGCGCAGGATGAAGACAAAGGTTTTCTGACACGCAGCATTCAGGATGCCCTCAGCGGGGCAGGCCGCACTGTCAGTATTGATGGCTTTCAGGGCGCGCTCAGTTCCTCGGCCTCGTTTGATCGGATGACCATTGCCGACAAGGATGGCATCTGGCTGACGCTTGAGGATGTGACGCTGGTCTGGACCCGCTCGGCGCTGCTGCGCGGGCGGCTTGAGGTTGACCAACTGACCGCCGCAAAGCTGGACATTCCGCGCCTGCCACTGCCCGATGAAAATGCACTGCCACAGGCCGAAGCCACCCCGTTCAGCCTGCCTGACCTGCCGGTCTCTGTGGATATTGCTGCGTTTTCGGTGGACCAGATCAACCTCGGCGCGCCGCTGTTGGGCGAAGCGGCGCAATTGGCGGTTTCGGCCTCGGCGCGGCTTAATGATGCCGGGGCGGATGTGGATTTCACCGCGCGGCGCAGTGATGGCAAACAAGGTGAATTTGCCCTGCGCGCCAGTTTGAACCGCAGCGATAACATTCTTGATCTGCTGCTCAAATTGACCGAAGGCCCCGAAGGCATCACCGCGCGTTTGCTCAACATCCCCGATCAGCCCTCGGTTGATCTTTCGGTTCAGGGGACCGGCCCGCTGAGTGATTTCAAATCTGATGTGCGGGTCGCCACGGACGGGCAGGAACGGCTGGCGGGGCAAATCACCCTTGGCAGCGAAACCCCGCGCCGGTCTACGGATCACCCGGACCGCCGCATTCAGGCTGACATTGGCGGGGATATCACCGCGCTGCTGGCCCCGCGCTATCGCGCATTTTTCGGCACCGATGTAAAACTGACCCTTGATGCCCTGCAACAGGCCGATGGTGCGGTCGAGGTCAGCGCCTTTTCACTGGCGGCACAATCTGCGGATCTGTCGGGCAAGATCACCCTGAACAAAGACAAATGGCCAACGTTGATCGACATTTCCGGCAGTATCGCCAATCCTGACGGC
Source organism: Sulfitobacter sp. (assembly GCA_047634585.1). GTDB lineage: Bacteria > Pseudomonadota > Alphaproteobacteria > Rhodobacterales > Rhodobacteraceae > Sulfitobacter. The sequence continues at coordinate 3,854 of JBLIAN010000015.1, forward strand.
AGCGCGATTTTGTTGCCCACGGGCGGGCAGGCCACCACAGTGGGCGCTGTCACCCTCAAGGTGGCGTATGACGCTGCCAAAGCGGATGCGATCACCGCGGATTTTGACGTGACGGCACTGGCAAGCGCGGCCGCCACGATCGACACAACCCGCCTGACCTTGAACGGCACCTTACAAAGCGATCAAGGCGCGCTGCGCGCCTTTGAAGGTGATCTGGCCTTGGCCGCGCAGGGTTTATTGCTCAGTGATCCCGCCAGCGCCAAAGCCTTGGGGGATCAGATCAAGACCACCGCGCATCTGAGCTATGCCCAAGAACAACCAACCCGCATCAGTGATCTGATCCTCACGGGGACGGAGTACGATCTGGCGGGCACCGCGACCCTCAGCGGCCTTGAGGCGGGTTTCAAAACCCGGCTTGATCTGGCGTTAAATGCTGCTGACCTCAGCCGTTTTTCGGCCCTTGCAGGACAGGAATTGCACGGGAAAAGCCGCCTTGCCGTGACTGGCACAGTGACGCCTTTGGGCGGATTGTTCGATCTGGATATTCAGGGCCAGACCCAGGATCTGCGCCTTGGCATTGCACAGGCGGATGCGCTGCTGGCGGGCAGGACCGATCTGAAAGTCACTGCAGAACGCAATGAAACCGGTACGTTCCTGCGCGATCTGACGTTGAAAAATGCGGCACTGGAAGTGGCAGGAAATGCAGAATTGCGCAGCGGCGACAGCCGCGCCACCCTTCGTGCGACGCTGGCCGATATTGCGTTGGTCGTGCCCGAATATCACGGGCCACTGCACACAGAGCTGACGGCCGTTCAATCCGGCGAGGGCTGGGCGCTGGATGCAACGGCTGATGGGCCTTATGCATTGAGCGCCAAGGTAAATGGCAAAGCCGCCCCTGTGGTTGATCTGAATTTTGATCTGGCGCTGCCCGAAATCGGCGCTGTGGTGCCTGATGTATCTGGGCCTTTGCGTGCTCAAGGTAATTTGCGCCAGACCGACAAGGGATTTGTCATTCAGACCTCGGCCTCTGGCCCTTATGGGGCCAAGGCGCTGGTGTCTGGCTTGGTCACAGGGCCGGATATGGCGCTGGATTTTGATCTGTCTGTGCCTGATGTGCAGCCGCTGGTCCCGAATGTGCGTGGCCCCCTGTCGGCCAAAGGCACCCTGAGGCAAAAGGAAAACGGGTTTTTCATCACCACATCGGCCTCTGGTCCCTACGGGGCCAAAGCGCTGGTTTCAGGATTGGCCACAGGGCCGGATATGGCGCTGGACTTTGATGTTTCTGTGCCCGATGTTCAACCGCTGGTGTCCGGTGTCAGTGGTCCCTTGGCGGCCAAAGGTGTGCTGCGCCAGACCCCTGATGGTTTGGCGGTAAATACAAACGCAACAGGGCCTTATGCCACGCGTGCCTCAGTGCAAGGGGTGGTGACGGGGCCAAGGGCGGCGGTGGATTTCACCCTTGCCATGCCCAATGTCGGCGCAGTGGTGGACAGGGTGAACGGCCCGCTTGATCTGACGGGCACTGCGCGCAAACAAGGCAACGGCTGGCAGGTGGATACCTCGGCCACTGGTCCGGCTGGAACCCAAGCCCGCTTTGCCGGGGTGTTCACCCAGGATGGCAAGATCAACGCCACCCTGAATGGCACTGCGCCGCTGGGCCTGAGCCGCCCGTTTATTTCACCACGCAACCTGCAAGGGCTGGCGCGGTTTGATCTGGCACTCAACGGTGCGCCTGCGCTGTCCTCGCTTAGCGGCACCATCCAGACCTCGGATGCGGCCCTGTCCGCACCCAACCTGCGTATCGCGCTCAAGGACATCGCCGCGTCGATCCGTCTGGGCAACAACCGCGCGGATATTGATATTCAGGGCCAGGAAGTGAACGGCGGTCGCCTGCGCGTTGCCGGCAATGTGGTGTTGACGCCTGCCTTGCCTGCGGATTTGCAGATTGCGCTGCAGGATCTGGTGCTGATTGATCCGAAACTCTACCGCACCACCCTGCGCGGTGATTTGCGTCTTGCCGGGCCGCTGACGGGTGGCGCCCAGATCAGCGGTCAGATTGATGTGGGCGAAACCGATGTCAGCGTGCCCTCAACCGGCATGACCAGCATCGGCGATATTCCCCTGATCACCCATATCGGGGGCGGTGCCCAAGTGGCGGCAACCCGCAACAAGGCGGGCATTGCCGATGAAAACAGTGCGGGTGATGTAAATACCACGGCCAGCGGGCCGGGGTTTGGGCTGAACCTGCAGATCAATGCGCCGCGCCGGATTTTTGTGCGGGGGCGCGGGCTTGATGCGGAGCTGGGCGGCGGGCTGTCGCTGACGGGCAGCACCAACCGGATCATTTCAACCGGGGCTTTTGATCTGATCCGCGGGCGTCTGGATATCCTGGGCAAACGATTCAACCTTGTCGAAGGCTCGATCACCTTTCTTGGCGATTTGATCCCCTATATCCGCTTTGTGTCCTCGACAGACACCAAGGCAGGCACGGCACGGGTGATTGTCGATGGTCCGGCAAATGATCCGCAGGTGTCCTTTGAAGCGACGCCAGACGCGCCACAGGACGAAGTGCTGGCGCAGCTTTTGTTCGATCGCAATATCGCGGATATTTCCGCGTTTCAGGCGCTGCAACTGGCCAGCGCCGTTGCCACCCTTGCGGGGCGCGGCGGCGGCGGGGTGATCTCAAAACTGCGCGACGGATTTGGCTTGGATGATTTTGATGTGACCACGACCAGCAGCGGCGCAACGGCGGTGCGGGCAGGCAAATACATTTCCGAAAACATCTATACCGATGTGACGGCGGCCTCGGATGGCACGGCGGATGTGTCGCTGAACCTTGACCTGACGCCTAACCTCAAGGCCAAAGGCAGTGTGGGCTCTGACGGGAATGGCGGACTGGGGCTGTTTTTCGAGAAGGATTATTAAGGCCGGGTCAGGCGTTTGGCACAAACCGGCCAAAGCGGCCCTGATCAAACATCAACCCCGCACCGGGGCTGCGCCGTTCGGTGACTGCGGTGATCTGACCCAGAACCAGCGAATGATCGCCTGCCGGATGCACCGCAAACATCTGACAATGGAACGCCGCAAGACAGCCTGCCAGATGCGGGGTGCCGTGGCTGTCAGGCGCCCAGTCAAAGTGGTCAAAGCCGTCGCCGTTGCGGGCAAAATGATCGGCCATCGGCAGTTGTTCATGGGCCAGCACATGAATGCAGAAATGGCGGGCGCTGACAAAGGCATCATGACGGTGCGAGCGCAGGGCAGGTGACCAAAGCACCAGCGCCGGCTCCAGCGAGATGGACGAAAAGCTGTTTGCGGTCATGCCAACCGGCCCCGCAGGCGTGTCCACTGTCACCACGGTCACGCCGGTGCCAAAACGCCCGAAAGCATGGCGCAAATCCGCGCCATCGCCCCTGTCCGGGGTGAATGTGATCATCTCGTCATCCATCGCGCCAAGCGGTGCCACGGCAGCCTGCAATTGTCCATAACGCGCCATAAATGTTGCGCCTTTTCTGATCAAAACGGTTCACTTTCCGATCTTCTATCTAGGGCGAGAATGCGGGATGTGCAGGGTCGAAATACGGCATTTCAGTGGTATTTTCAGCAAAACAGCTCTGATCTGGGGGGTTTACCCAAAATAAAACTTTTCGCGATAGCTCTGCGATGTTGGCCGGCTCTAGATGCTGCGCGGTCAATTTCGGGGGACGTGATGACAGACCGCAACTACCTCAAGGCCGAACTTACCGAATTGATCCAGTCGGACGAACGCACCTGGACTTTCCTGCAACAGGGATCATTGGACGGGGTCTGGTATTGGGATCTGGAAAAACCTGACAATGAATGGATGAGCCCGGAATTCTGGAAGTTATTCGGCATTGACCCCACTAACAAGTCCCATAACCCTGCGGAATGGCAGGATATTATCTTTGAGGATGATCTTGCCGCGGCTTTGGAAAATTTCAATGCGCATTGTGCGGATGCCAACCATCCCTATGATCAAATCGTGCGCTATCGGCATGCCGACGGATCGGTGGTATGGGTGCGGTGCCGCGGGTTGGCGATCCGCGATGCGGCGGGAACTCCGATCAGGATGCTGGGCGCGCATACGGATTTGACGGCAGTAAAACAATCCGAGGAAAACGCACGAGAGGCCTCACAGGCCGCTGAACTGGCCAATTCGGATCTGAAATCCTTTGCCTATTCCGTATCTCATGACCTGAAAGCGCCGACAAATACCCTCAAATTGCTTCTGGAAGAGTTGGATTTTGCCACGCAGGGGCAGCTGTCGGATGATGCGCGCGAACTGATGGGGATGGCGCAGCTAACGGTTGCGCGGATGCGTACCCAGATTGACGATGTCTTGGAATACACCCATCTGATTGGCGAAGACCCCCGGCTTGTGACGGTTGACCTTGCCACAATTGCCGCAAATGTGGTGGCGGCCCTGCATGGGGACGTCAAAACCACGGGGGCACAGATCACTGTCGGGGCTTTGCCACAGGTACAGGGTATTTCAACCCAGCTGCATATCCTGTTCCAGAACATGATCAGCAACGCCCTGAAATTTCAGCCAAAAGGCCGCACCCCAAAGGTTGATATCGCTTGTAAACTGCACCGCAAAACCAATTGCCACCGGATCAGTTTTGCCGACAATGGCATCGGCATTTCGAAAAACGACCAGAAAAAGATTTTTGGTCTGTTCCAGCGGTTGCACACCAAAGACAGCATTGCCGGCACCGGCATCGGTCTGTCGTTATGTCAAAGGGTTGCGGTAAATCACGGTGGTGGTTTGCGGGTTGAATCAACGCTGGGCGCGGGTGCAACATTTATTCTGACCTTGCCTGCTATTGCGCACGGCGATGAATGACCCCCCGGATTTCAGCATCCGGCGGGCGGTGATCATTGATGATGAATCCTTTGATCAATTGATGTATCAGCGCATTCTTAAACGTTCTGGTCTGGTGCAAGAGATTATTGGATTTCAATACGCGGACGAGGCGCTGGCCTATTTTGAAGACAGGTCAAACCCGGAGATCGACGTGATTTTTCTGGATATCAACCTGCCACGCATGAACGGGTTCGAATTTCTGGAAGCCGCTCATAAACGCATCGGCCCGAGTTTTGCCAAGCTTGTGGTCGTCATGTTAACCACAGCAATCGCGCCGGAAAACCGTGCGCGCGCAGCGAAATTTGACGTGGTGCGCGATTTCATCGCAAAACCGCTTAAATCCGATGATGTCGCCCATGTCGCTGATATGCTGTCACATCGGGCATAGACCCGCGCGCGCAGCGCAGGTCAATATCACGGGTCAGTGGAGCGCAAAACGAGAGCCCTGGGGCCAAGCTGAGGGGCCAAAACGGCCCCTCAACCGTTTAGCGGTGCATCCGGTTTTCGACCAGATCATCCACCACCGATGGATCGGCCAGGGTTGATGTATCGCCCAATGCGCCGAAATCGTTCTCGGCAATCTTGCGCAGGATCCGGCGCATGATTTTGCCGGAACGGGTTTTTGGCAGGCCCGGTGCCCATTGGATCAGGTCAGGTGATGCAATCGGCCCGATTTCACTGCGCACCCATGCGCGCAGTTCCTTGCGCAATTCTTCGCTGGGCTCTTCGCCGCCCATCAGGGTGACATAGCAATAGATGCCCTGACCTTTGATTTCATGGGGATAGCCGACAACCGCTGCTTCGGCGACTTTGGCATGGGCCACCAAGGCGCTTTCCACTTCGGCGGTGCCCATCCGGTGCCCGGAGACATTGATCACGTCATCCACCCGTCCGGTGATCCAGTAATCGCCGTCAGCATCGCGTTTGCAGCCGTCACCGGTGAAATAATACCCCGGATAATCCGCGAAGTAGGTTTTTTCAAAGCGGTCATGATCGCCCCAGACACTGCGCATCTGACCGGGCCAGCTGTTGGCGATGCACAAAACCCCCTCGGCGGGATTGCCTTGCAATTCTTCGGCACTGGTGGGGTCCAGCACCACGGGTTTGATGCCGAAAAACGGTTTCATCGCCGCGCCGGGCTTCATGTCATGGGCGCCGGGCAGGGGGGTCATCAAATGGCCGCCGGTTTCGGTCTGCCACCATGTATCGACAATCGGACAGCGCCCGCCGCCGACAATATCGTTGTACCAGTTCCAGGCCTCGGGGTTGATCGGTTCGCCCACTGTGCCCAGCACTTTGATGCTGCTCAGATCGCATTTGGTGACAAAATCATTGCCCTGACCCATCAGCGCGCGAATGGCGGTGGGGGCGGTGTAGAATTGATTGACCTTGTGCTTTTCGCAGACCTGCCAGAACCGGCTGGCATCGGGAAAGGTTGGCACCCCTTCAAACATCAAGGTGGTCGCACCATTGGCCAGCGGGCCATAGACGATATAGCTGTGCCCGGTGACCCAACCCACATCGGCGGTGCACCAATAAACATCGCCATCATGGTAATCAAAAGTGATTTCATGGGTCATCGCAGCATAGACAAGATAGCCACCGGTGCTGTGCACAACGCCTTTGGGCTGGCCCGTGGACCCAGAGGTATAAAGGATGAACAGTGGATCTTCGGCGTTCATCGCCACGGGTTCAAAACTGTCCGCCGCTGTTTGCGCCAAAGCGTTGTAATCAAAATCGCGGCCTTCGGTCCATGTTGTTTCACCGCCGGTGCGTTTGACCACCAGCAGTTTGACGCTGTCCTTGCAATGCAGCAGCGCCTTGTCGGCATTGGTCTTGAGCGGTGTCGCACGCCCGCCGCGCGGGGCGTAATCGGCTGTGATCACCACTTTGGCCTCTGATCCATTTACGCGGGCGGCCAAGGCATCGGGGGAAAATCCTGCGAAAACAATGGAGTGAATCGCGCCGATCCGTGCGCAGGCCAGCATCGCATAGGCCGCTTCGGGGATCATCGGCATGTAGATGATAACACGATCACCTTTGCCTACCCCCATATCGGACAGGATATTGGCCATTTTACAGGTCTGGGCGTGCAGTGCGCGGTAGCTGATATGTTTGGCGTCATCTTCGGGGCTGTCGGGCTCCCAGATGATCGCGGTTTGATCGCCACGGGTATCCAGATGGCGGTCAATGCAATTGGCCGAAACATTCAGCGCCCCGTCCGCATACCAGTTGATATGTACATTGCCGAGGGTGAAATCCACGTCCTGAACCTGTGTAAAGGGTTTGATCCAGTCGACCCTTGCCCCCTGTTCGCGCCAAAAGCCGTCAGGATCGTCAATCGAGGCCTGATACATCTGGGTATAACGCTCTGCGTTGACATGGGCGTTGGCGGCCATTTCCGCAGATGGCGGATAGGTCTTTGCGGCGGTGTCGGACATGGTATTCCCCTCCCTTGGTGGTGCTGTCGCGTCTTATGCGCCGAAAACCCTAAGGCTTTATGCGCGTCCTCCTGCGGGGATCATAGCGGCCTCTTGACGGAAGGAAATACGCATCTGCGGAGGAGCGCAGGCGCTGTAAATTATTTTCCAGAAAAATTTACACGTTGTAAATCCGGGCCGTCAACCTTTGGGGAATATCTGCAAAACCCCGGTGTTTTGAAAAAGTAGTTGCAATGTTCATTGATCGGGCTTGGCAGTTTGGGCTGCGCAAGATACCTTTGGCGCAAGCGCACTCAAGACATGTGCGCGAAAAGGGAGAAACATCTATGACCAAATTTATGAGTGGCGCAGCCGTCTGCGCCCTGAGCTTTGCTTTTGTGACCGAAGCTGCGGCGACCGAATGGAATGTGTCCGTTTGGGGCAAGCGCCGGGCCTTTACCGAACATATTGAAAAACTGGCAGAGCTGGTGTCGGAAAAGACCGACGGCGAATTTACCATGAACGTCAGCTATGGCGGCCTCAGCAAAAACCGTGAAAACCTTGACGGTATTTCCATCGGCGCCTTCGAGATGGCGCAGTTCTGTGCGGGCTATCACCGCGACAAAAACCGTGTTGTGACGGTGCTGGAACTGCCGTTCCTCGGCGTTGAAAACCTTGAACAGGAAGTGGCTGTCTCCAAAGCCGTTTATGCGCATCCCGCCGCCACCGAAGAAATGGCGCAGTGGAACGCAAAACTGTTGATGACATCGCCGATGCCGCAGTACAACCTTGTTGGCACCGGTGCGCCGCGCACCAAACTGGCCGATTTCGAAGGCATGCGGGTACGTGCAACCGGTGGTCTGGGGCAGGCATTCGAGGCCGTTGGCGCCGTGCCGACATCCGTAACCGCAACCGAAGCCTATCAGGCGATGGAATCCGGTGTTGTGGATACGGTGGCTTTTGCCCAGCACGCGCACCTCAGCTTTGGCACGATCAATCAGGCCGACTGGTGGACCGCGAACCTGAACCCCGGCACCGTGAACTGCCCGGTGGTGGTAAACATCGACGCCTATGAAGCACTGAGCGACAAAGAACGCGAAGCGCTGGATGGTTCGATTGATGAATCTCTGGATTTCTACCTGTCCAACTATGCTGAATTGCTCAAGCGTTGGGATGCGGTTCTGGAAGAAAAAGGTGTCGAGAAAGTTGTGATCTCGCCCGAAGTTCTGGCCGAATTCCGCGCCAAAGCGGCAGATCCGATCAGCAAGGCATGGATCGCAGACATGGAAGCACAGGGCCTGCCGGGTCAGGAACTCTATGATCTGGTTGTGAAAACATTGGCCGACGCGAAAAGCGGCAGCTAAATCAACCTGAGGGGCGCGTGGGGTACACGCGCCCTTCTTCTATTCTGAAACGGGGTCGCGGTGCCGGTATGGTGCGCGCATTTCCCAATAATTACCGAGGGTATGACAATGGCAGGATCTGCTGCCGTGCTGGAGGATTCCAGCACCCTAAGCAAACTCGACCGCGCACTGCTTCCCATTGAACGATTTTGTGCGCTGCTCAGTGGATTGGCGATTTTTTCGCTGATGTTTCTGGCAGCCTATTCGGTTTTGGGCCGCAAGTTTTTTGCCTCTCCATTGGCGGGATATGTGGATTACATCGAAGCGGCGATGCCGATCATCGCGATCATGGGGGTTTCCTATGTGCAACGTGATGGCAGCCACATCCGCATGGACATGCTGGTGGGCGCTCTTAAGGGGCGGCTGTTGTGGTTTTTCGAACTGACCACTGTTGTGTTGATGCTGGTGCTGATCTTGGCGCTGACATGGGGCGCATGGGAACATTTTGACCGGTCTTTTGACTGTGCAAGACCCTTGTGCAGCCGCGACAGTTCAATTGACATCGGAATTCCGATCTGGCCCAGCAAACTGGTTGTCCCGGTTGCGTTTTTTGTCCTGACACTGCGGCTGATTCTGCAGGCGGTCGGCTATGGCCGTGCCTTGGTATTAGGGCTGGAAAACCCTGTTGCGGTGCCGCTGAACCTGTCTGTTGCGGAACAGGCGATGCACGAAGCCGATGCGATGGAAGGGGCAGATTGATGGAACCTATTGAAATTGGCCTCTGGGTTTCCGGTGGTATGCTGGTGCTGGTGGTGCTGGGCATGCGTGTGGCTTTTGCTGCGGCGATGGCGGGCTTTCTCGGGTTGTTCTGGCTGCGCTGGAACGGCTTTGACTATGATCCTGATCGCTTTGGCAAAGCCTTGGAAATCAGCGTGAAAATCGCGGGTTTGACACCGCATTCCAAAGTCAGCGCACAGGTGTTGTCGTTGATCCCCGTGTTCATCATGATCGGCTATCTGGCCTATTATGCAAAGCTGACAACAGCATTGTTCGAGGCCTGCAAACGCTGGTTTGCATGGGTGCCGGGCGGGCTGGCGGTGTCTACCGTGTTTGCCACGGCAGGTTTTGCCGCGGTGTCGGGCGCATCTGTGGCCACGGCGGCGGTGTTTGCCCGTATCGCAATCCCCGAGATGCTCAAGATCGGGTACAACAAGCAATTCGCTGCGGGCGTTGTGGCTGCGGGGGGCACCTTGGCCTCGTTGATCCCGCCGTCTGCGATCCTTGTGATCTATGCGATCATCGTGGAACAGGATGTGGGTAAATTGCTGTTGGCCGGTTTTATTCCCGGTGCGTTTTCGGCAATCGTCTATGCCCTGCTGATCATCGGCATTGCTGTGGTGTTCAAATCGGTTGGCCCTCCTGTCACCGGATTTACATGGCGCCAGCGCTTTGAATCGCTGCCACCGGCCTTGCCGATTGTGGCCGTCGTCGTGATCATCATCTTCTTTGTCTACAATCCCTTTGGCGATGCGTGGGGCACCCCGACCGAAGGCGGTGCTGTTGGCGCATTCATCGTGTTCCTGATGGCGCTGTATCGCGGCATGCGTTGGGGACAGTTGAAAGAGGCGCTGCTGGAAACCGCCAAGCTGACGGTGATGATCTTCACAATCATCTGGGGCGTGCTGATCTATGTGCGTTTTCTTGGCTTTGCCGGCCTGCCCGATGCCTTTGCGGAATGGATCACCTCGCTGCATATGGCGCCCTTGCTGATCCTGATCTGTATTTTGCTGGCCTATGCGGTGCTGGGCATGTTCATGGATGCCATTGGCATGCTGCTGCTGACCCTGCCTGTGGTTTATCCGGCGGTGATGGCCTTGAATGGCGGTGAGGCCGTATCGGCGGCAGACAGCGCCTTTGGCATGTCCGGTCCGATGTGTGCGATCTGGTTTGGTATTCTGGTGGTGAAAATGGCCGAATTCTGCCTGATCACCCCGCCGATTGGTCTGAACTGTTTTGTTGTGGCAGGTGTGCGCGACGATCTGACCGTACAGGACGTGTTTCGTGGTGTGACGCCGTTCTTTCTGGCGGATGCAGTGACCATTGCCCTGCTGGTGGCATTCCCCGGTATCGTGCTGTGGCTGCCGTCGTTGGTTGGCTGATAAAAACAGGGCGGGCCGCGTGGCCCGCCCTTTCCGCTACAGCGGGGATGAAGTCACTATTTCTTGGTGATCATGAAATAAACGGCCCCGCCCAATGCGGCCCCAATCACCCATGAAAAACCGGACAGAAAACCAAGGCCGGGCAGCCAGACCGTTGCCACCGAAAACAGACCGGGAAGCGCAAAGGCAACCATCGCCTTTTTGTTCCAGCCGTTGTCATAGTAATAGGCACCGTCCTCTGACGCCGAGAACAATTGCTGCACGTCCAGCTTGCCGTTTTTGATCATGTAATAATCAACAATCATGATCCCATAGACCGGCGCAAGGATCGCCCCGAGCGTGTTCACAAAGTTGAAAATGCCGATCTGGCTGATGGTGGAAACCCAGAGACCGCCAATGATCAGGGCAAAGCCCGAGGTGATCAAACCGCCAATGCGAAAGTTGATCTTGCTGGGCATCAGGTTGGCAAGATCATAGGCTGGCGGGATAAAGTTCGCCACCAGATTGATCCCGACGGTTGCTGCAAAGAACATGATCGCTGCAACCAGGGTCAGGGGCAGGGAATCCACCCGTGCGATGATATCGGTCGGATTGGTCAGCGCTTCCCCCCAGATTGCCACAGTGCCCGCCGTCACGATCAAGGCGATCATCGAAAAGAACGCGATGTTCAGGGGCAGGCCGGTAAAGTTACCCTTTTTCATGTCTTTTTGGGTTTTCACAAAACGCGAGAAATCACCGTAGTTGATCACCACCGCCGCAAAATACGCGATCATCGTGCCGACAATGGCAAGGAACGCTGACAAAGACCCGCCGTCATAATCGCCCGTGCCCTTAAAGATCGTGCCCATTTCAGACATCAAGCCGCTGCCGGCTTTGTACCAGATGACCGCGGCCAGAATGATCATGACAACATAGACAAACGGCCCCGCAAAGTTGAGAAATTTGGTGATCCATTCAATGCCGTTCCAGAACAGCCAGATCTGGAAAGCCCAGACCGCAAGGAAGGAAATCCAGTCAATGCCGCTCATCCCCAAAAACGCCGGATCGCCATTGCCGCCCATGATCGAAGACAAAAGCAAGGACAGCGCGGTTGAGGCGAAATAGGTCTGCGCCCCGTACCAGAAGATTGCGACAATCGCGCGCACAACCGCCGGAAAATTCGCGCCTCTGACCCCCATGCTGGCCCGTGCCATCACCGGAAACGGGATGCCGTATTTGACGCTGGGTTCCCCCATCAGGTTGACCAGCCACATGACAAACAGACCCGCGACCATGATCGCGGCAAAAACCGTCCAACCATTTAGCCCGTATGACAAAAACAGGGATGCAGCCAGCGTATATCCAAACAGGCTCTGGACATCATTTGCCCAGACGTTGAATATTTCAAACCATCCCCATGTACGTTTTTCCGCCGGAATTGGCGCCAAATCTTCATTGTAAAGACTTGGATCGTGATGTTCAATTTTGAGTTCTTCGCTCATTTCCCCCATCCTTTCCCTTTTGGTGTGGTTGCACGTTTGCACCGGTTGTTTTAAGATCGTGCATAATGCCGTGCAAAAATTCGTGCAGAATGCCGTGCATAATGTCAAGATGTTTTCGGCGACGGAGTTTGAGACAATGAAGATTGGGTATGCCCGTGTTTCAGCCAAGTGGTATCAAAGCGAATTGCAGGTCAGTGAACTTGAACGGCAGGGCTGTGACAAAATCTGGAAAGACTCCATTCTTGAGGCAGAAAACCCGGACAAAGCATTGAGAAATTTCCTGAAAGAAGTGTCCAAAGGCGATACCGTTGTCGCCACGCGGCTGGCGTCGGTTGCAAATTCCGCGCCTGAATTGCTGCAACTGTTGGAGAAAATTCGCAAAAAGGGCGCGCATTTTCGTTCAATATCAGAGCCTTGGGCGGATACCAGTTCCGCAGGCGGTGATCTTATCATCGACACGATCAGGGGCATCATAGACTTTGAAATTGCGGTGGCCGATGCCGAAAGCCGGATTGAGGAAAACCGCCCCAAGACCTTTGGTGTTTCGGCAGGGCGTCCGCAAAAGCTGGCTGAACAGCAGCGCCAAGAGGCCTTTGCCTTGTTGAAAATGGGCAAATCCGCCGCCGAAGTCAGCCGTGTTCTGGGCGTAAGCCGCAGCACAATTTCGAGGCTCAAAAAAGAAATGTGACGCGAATCTGCGCAGTTTGGCAACCGGCGCGCGCGCCAGATACAGGCCTGAACCGCGCCGTTGATTCGATCAAACCGGGCCGGGGCCTTGCAAATCGCGGAATGGAACACGTCAAAGCCCGATCTTTGAATACCGATCTGGATTCTTTGGGCGTTAGCGGTCTAAGTTGCCGAAAAAGGGGAATATTCCATGACCGCAAGATTAAGCGAAGCCGCCCAAGGGGTCTATGTGATTGCCGTCACCCCGTTTCACGCCGATGGCAGCATCGACATGGACAGCTGTGACCGCATGGTGGATTTTTACCTTGAGGCAGGGGCAACCGGTCTTACGGTGCTGGGTATCATGGGCGAGGCCCCCAAGCTGACGGTTGAAGAATCCGCCGCCGTGGTGACACGCATCCTCGCGCGGGTAGCGGGCCGCGTGCCCGTGGTGGTGGGCGTCTCCGCCGCCGGATTTGCCCAGATTGATGGATTGACCAGATCGGTGATGGATGCAGGGGCCGCTGGCGTGATGATCGCGCCGCCGGGGTCCCTGCGCACCGATGACCAGATCCGCAGCTACTACAGCCAAGCCGCAGAGGTGATTGGCGATGTGCCCTTTGTCCTGCAGGATTTTCCACTGGTCACAGGGGTGCAGATTTCGCCCGGGGTGATCGCGGATATTTTCAACAGCCTGCCCAATTGCGTCTGTCTGAAACACGAAGACTGGCCCGGTCTGGAAAAGATCAGCTATCTGCGCCAAGACGGCGTGCTGAACCGCCGGATTTCGATTCTTTGCGGCAACGGCGGGGCGTTCCTGCCCGAAGAAATGCGGCGCGGCGCGGATGGTGCGATGACCGGATTTGCCTATCCGGAAATGATGGTCTCGGTCACCAATCTGTCGGCGCAGGGCGAATTTGACCGCGCTCAGGATATCTTTGATGCCTATCTGCCGCTGGCGCGCTTTGAACAACAACCCGGTCTGGGCCTGGCGATCCGCAAATACACCTTGGCCAAACGCGGGGTGATTGCCAATGCCGCGCTGCGCAAACCCGGTGCGGGGATCACCCCCGCGATGCAGATCGAAGTGGACCGCCTGATTGCACGTCAAGAACGGCGTTTGGCCGAACTGGGGGCCTGAGAGCGCAGCAAGGCTGGCCATTCCCCTATGGGATTTGGTACTGCCCAGCCAGGCCTCATGGTTGGGCCGCACGGCATAGCAAACGGGATTTCATCGCAATGGCACAGCACACCGATATGACAGCCGCGCAGATCAACCGCGCCGCCCGCCTGTCCGTGGCACCCATGATGGATTGGACAGACCGCCACTGCCGGTTTCTGCACCGTCTCTTAAGCCGCGAAACCCTGCTTTATACGGAAATGGTCACCTCTCCGGCTTTGGTGCGGGGCGGGGCGTTGCATTTGTTGGCCCATGACCCGTCTGAACATCCGGTGGCGCTGCAGCTGGGTGGGTCTGATCCGGCGGAACTGGCCGAGGCGGCGCGGATCGGGGCTGAGGCGGGCTATGATGAAATCAACCTCAATGTCGGCTGCCCGTCCGATCGGGTGCAATCGGGCTGTTTCGGGGCGGTGTTGATGGAACATCCCGCGCTGGTGGCGCGCTGTGTCAGCGCGATGCGCGCGGCTGTGGATGTCGAAATTACGGTGAAATGCCGCATTGGCGTGGATGATCAAGACCCCGAAGAGGTGCTGCCAGAGTTTCTGGCGCGGATTGTCGGGGCGGGTTGTACCCGCGTCACCGTGCATGCCCGCAAGGCCTGGCTCAAGGGGCTGTCTCCCAAGGAAAACCGCGATATTCCGCCTCTGGATTATGGGCTGGTGCACCGGATGAAAGAATTGTTTCCGAACCTGCATATTTCGGTCAACGGCGGCATCACATCGCTGGATCAGGCCCAAGCGTTTCTGGACGGCGGGCTGGACGGGGTGATGATCGGGCGCACCGCCTATCATGCCCCCGCCGATGTTTTGTGCCAAGCGGACCGTCTGATTTTTGGCAAAGGCGATGATACCCGCGCCGAAGATGCAGTGCGCGCCATGGTGCCATACATCGACGCGCATCTGGAGGACGGTGGGCGGTTAAATCACATCACCCGTCACATGATGGGCCTGTTCACGGGCCGTCCGGGCGCGCGGGGATGGCGGCGGATGCTGTCCGAAGGCGCGTCCAAAACCGGCGCGGATTCATCGCTGGTGCTTGAGGCCCTTGCACAGCTTGAAGCGCTGGCGGATCACGCTGAAGCGGTGTAGCACAAGCCAAAATCATAGGAGAGTCCCGATGCCCGAAACCACGTTGCTTGTTGAAATGGCGCTGATGCTGATGGCGATTGGCGCCTTTGCCGGTGTCTTGGCAGGGCTGTTAGGGGTCGGGGGTGGCATCGTTCTGGTCCCCGCGTTTTTCTTTGCCTTCCAGACGCTTGGCTATGATGGCCCGCAGCTGATGCAGATGTGTCTGGCAACCTCGCTGGCAACCATCATCGTGACCTCGCTGCGCTCGGTCCACAGCCACAACAAAAAGGGCGCGGTGGATTGGCAGATTCTGCGCGGTTGGGCGCCGGGGATCGTGATTGGCGCGGTGATCGGGATGCTGGTGGTGTCGCAGCTGCGCTCCGGCACCTTGCAGGCGATTTTTGGCTGTCTGGCGCTGGTTGTCGGGCTGTATATGGGCCTTGGCCGCGCGGACTGGCGTTTGGGCCAAGCGATGCCAAAAGGCGCAACCCGCGCCGCATTGTCCCCGGCTGTCGGGTTTCTGTCGGTGCTGATGGGCATTGGTGGCGGCAGTTTCGGGGTGCCGCTGATGAGCCTGTTCAACACGCCGATTCACAAGGCCGTCGCCACCGCCGCAGGGTTTGGCGTGTTGATCGCGGTGCCCTCAGTGATCGGCTTTCTGTTTGTTGACATGCACGGGGCCCAGCCGCCGTTGACCATCGGTGCGGTCAATCTGGTGGCCTTCGGGATCATCATTGCCATGACATTGATCACCGCGCCCTTGGGGGTGAAACTGGCCCATGCGATGGACCCGAAACCCCTGAAACGGGTGTTTGCGGTGTTTCTGGTGCTGGTGGCGGTCAATATGCTGCGCAAGGCACTGGGCTGGTGACTCCGCTCGCGGATCAGGGATTTATCGTCTTTGACCGCGACCCAGCCACATTGCGTTGGGCCGAGGCCGCGCATCGGGTGGCTGTTGAACGGGCCGCACGCCCGGATGTTCAGGCGCAGAACCTGCGCCACGGCGATACCTGGTTTGTCGGCGTGGATGCCCTGCCCAATGATCCGGATGGGGCGATTGATGACGTGCCGCTTCGCGGGCTGTGGCAGGGATATGTCACGGCTCCGCCGCAGTGGCACCGCGCCCAGCTTTCCATTGTTTATCCTGAATACCCCCGGCAAGACGCGGGCGAAAGTGCGGCCAATCATGCCTTTCGCATCCGCCGTTATGCGGCCCATGTTGACGGGCTTTTGCCGGTCGGGGCGGATCGGCGCAGGTATATGCAGGAAGCCCACGGGTTCATTCTGGGGCTGGCATTGAACCACGCCACCGCTGCGCCGCTGATGGTCTGGCCGCGCAGCCATCATGTAATGGGCGCTGCATTTCGCACCCGCATCGGCACGGGTGATCCGCGCCGCTGTGATCTGACCGACGTATACCATAGCGCCCGGCGCAGGGTGTTTGACAGCATCACCCCCGTTGCCGTTGTTATCGAACCGGGGCAGGCGGTGCTGTTGCATCGCCACCTGTTGCATGGTGTCAGACCCTGGGCCGCAACCGACAGCGCGCCCCCAGAAGGCCGGATGATCGCCTATTTCCGCCCCGAAGTGTCCGACACGGCATGGGTGTCGCCGCCATAGAACGGTGCTGATCTTTCGCGCCCAGGCTGTTCCCGTCCAGGTGGTATTGTGCAAACAAAGACCTTGAGTGCGCCTTAATGTTGCCATTTCGGAAACGATACTGATGCCAAATTGAGAACACTGCATCAGGGCGATATGACATGGAAATTATTCTGACAGGCGCACAGGGAAATTTGGCATATTGGGCCAAAAACACTCCCCGTCAAACCAGACGGGCCTTTGGATTTCAGGGCCGCTTTAACAAACACCAATCGCGCAGTTTTGCCGGGCTTTCCGCCTTTGGCGCCAACAGCAACCATGCGCCGTCGGGCTATGACGGGGCGGTGAATCCGAACATCGCCTTTGAATTGTTGTTCCGGATCGCTGGCCAGAGCTAGGGTCTGGCCCCCAGGGCATCAATTGCGCCGCGCCAGTCGTGCTGCGCGCCCGCCCCGGCGTTTGCCAAAGGCCCCGGCGCGCGCGGGCAATTGCGCCAGAACCTCTTTGCGTTCCGCGCTGCTCATCCGTGACCAGCTGCCGATCTCGTCAATCGAGCGCAGACATCCGGTGCACAGGCGGGATTCGGGATGTACCACACAGATTTTGATACAGGGGCTTTCGACTTCGTCGCGCTTCCAGATGTCGTCGCTCATGCGTGGTCTCCTTGCCTGCGCAGCACCGCCAGACGGTCCAGCACCCCTTGCAGGATATACCCGGCCGCCACATGATCAATCACCTCGGCGCGACGTTTGCGTGTCGTATCCGCCTCAAGCAGGGCGCGTTCTGCCGCCACCGTGGACAGGCGTTCATCCCAAAAGCCGATCGGCAGCGGGGTGAGGTCTTCAAAATTGCGGGCAAAATTGCGAGCAAAAGCGCGGGTGGATTGGCAGCGCGGCCCCTCGGACCCATCCATATTGCGCGGCAGGCCCAGCACCAGCCCGCCAATGCGGCGGTCTTTGATGATTTCGGTCAGCCGTGCCGCATCCAGACCGAATTTCTTGCGCCGCACGGTTTCCAGCGGCGAGGCGACACTGAGAAAGCTGTCACTGACGGCAACACCAATGGTTTTTTCCCCCAGATCAAGCCCGATAAGCGCCTGCATCGGCGGCAGGGCGGCAGCAAATTCGCTGATGTCATCATAGATCATTCGGCAACCCCTGCCTGACTACCGGCGCTGCGGATCATATCAAGTGCCGCGGCATCGCCCGCAAAGACCTCAAGGGCGTTGGTGTAGATGGCCAGGGCCCGATCATTTTCGCCCAAGACCCCCAGCGACGTGATCAAGCGTGCCCAATCCGCAGGGGGGCCGCCGTCCGTTGCCAACCGGTCCGACAGGCCCGCGACCATGCCGCCAATCATCTCCATACGTTCCGCAGACGTCATCTGTGCTGCAGACTCAATGTCTTCTGCGCTGGGGCCTTTGGCGGTGGGGCCGGTGCCGATTTCGGGCATTACATAGCGCGATTCCCCCGCCAGTGCCGCGACTTCCATGATCTGTGACTTGATCGGGGTGATCCACGCCGCATCTTCCGGCCCGCGCCGCAGCAGGGTGTTCCAGATGCGGAAAGCGATGTCGGGGCGGCCATTCTGGACCATCATCAACCCGACATAATAGAGCGCGCGCCCCTCGTTTTCATCCATATTGATGGCTTGGCGAAGGGCTGCTTCGGCCTCGGGCGACACATAGCCCCCTGCGGCCATCACCATCATTTCCGCATAATCGGTGATATCCGCAGGGCTGGCATCCGCGCCCTTGATTTCGATCACGCGGCGCTGGGCAGCAATGGCGGCAGTGAAATTGCCGATGCTGGCCTCGTTTTGGGCCAGCAATAGTTGGCCTTGCAGGTCATCTGGGCGCTGGGCCACGGTGTCGCGCAGCTGTTGCATCAGTTTGACGTAACGCGGGCTGAGGTCTGGGGTGTCGGGCAGGGGGGGCATCGCGGCCACGGCCTGTTGCTGATCGGGGCGGTTCTTGCGCATGTCATCGGTAAAGGCAATCCGGTCGGCCAAGGCCAGATCACCATAGCCGGGTTGGCCAACTTTGAGATAAAGCGCAAAGCTGCCCGCCACCACCAAAAGCACGATCCCCGCCAGGACCACGGGTTTGGGCCCGCTGCCTGTCGTGGCTGTGGCATTGCGGGCGCTGTCAGCCGCCAATATCCGGCGCGAGATTTCGGTTTTCACCCGTTCGGCATCTTCGGCTGGCACCACGCCCCGCGCCACATCGCGTTCCACCTCTGCCAGTTGATCACGATAGACTTTCAGATCGTACGCCGCGGCGTCCACCGGCGCCACCGCGCCGCCACGCAGCACCGCGCGCGTCAACAGCAGCGCAACCAAGGTCGCCATTGCAAGGGTGATGATCCAGAAAGTCATATGCGGCCCTGTCAGATTCTATCGCCTTCACACCTAATCAATGGGGGCGCGTGACAAAAGGGGACAATTCGCCCTGTCTGTGATCTGCGACATTAACAACAGGGCAAATCACCCCCATGTCGCAAATCTGACAAGGAATGCCGTGGTGGGTATCCTTTTTTCTGGGTATATCTCCAGAACAGAACCAGCCGTCCCTGACGGCATCGAATCCAAACCTGCGCCATTGCGTGCTGCCGGTTCCCTGTCGGAGAAGACCGCTATGAAAAAATACTCCGTTTTTGCCGTGGCCCGCGAGGCGATGCGCCATCACACCGGCTGGAACCGCGCGTGGCGCGATGCGCAGCCCAAGAAACATTATGATGCAATCATCATCGGTGCCGGTGGGCACGGCTTGGCAACGGCATATTACCTGGGCAAGAATTTCGGCATCACCAATGTCGCGATCCTTGAAAAAGGCTGGCTGGGCGGCGGCAATACCGGGCGCAATACCACGATCATCCGCTCCAACTACCTGCAAGATCCTTCAGCGGCGATCTACGAAAAAGCCCGGTCCCTGTATGAAACCATGAGTCAGGATTTGAACTATAATGTGATGTTCAGCCCGCGTGGGGTGATCATGCTGGCGCAGACCGAACATGAGGTGCGCGGCTATCAACGCACCGCCCATGCCAATATGCTGCAAGGCGTCACAACCGAATTCATCAGCCCCGAAAAAGTCAAGGAACTGGTGCCGATCATCAATCTGGATGGTCCGCGTTATCCGGTGCTGGGCGGTTTGTGGCAGGCCCGTGGCGGCACGGCGCGCCATGATGCCGTGGCCTGGGGCTATGCGCGGGCCTGTTCGGATATGGGCATGGATGTGATCCAGAAATGCGAAGTCACCGGCATCCGCCAGGAAAACGGCAAGGTTGTCGGGGTTTCGACCAACCGTGGCGATATTGATTGTGACAAGCTGGGCATGGTGGTTGCGGGCCATTCCGGCCATCTGGCCGAAATGGCGGGGTTCCGTCTGCCGATTGAATCGGTGGCCTTGCAGGCCCTGGTGTCCGAACCGATCAAACCCTGCATGGATGTGGTGGTCATGGCCAACACAGTGCATGGCTATATGTCGCAATCGGACAAGGGCGAAATGGTGATTGGCGGCGGCACCGACGGCTATAACAATTACACCCAGCGCGGATCCTTCCACCATATCGAAGAAACCGTGCGGGCCTTGATCGAAACTTTCCCGATGGTCAGCCGCCTGAAGATGTTGCGCCAATGGGGCGGGATTGTCGATGTGACGGGGGACCGATCCCCGATCCTCAGCACCACACCGGTGGACGGCGTGTTCATCAACTGCGGCTGGGGCACTGGCGGGTTCAAGGCGATCCCGGGATCTGGCTGGGGCTTTGCCGAACTGATGGCCAAAGGCCATTCACCGCTGACCGAGGCCTTCGGATTGAACCGTTTCCAGGAAGGCCGCTTTATTGATGAAAGCGTGGCGGCAGGTGTGGCCCACTGATGCGGCATCTCTGTTCCCCTCAGGATCGAAACCACGGCACACGGAACTTTTTCGGGGGGGCGGGCGTTATCTTTGCGAACCTCAACCCCGAAGGAGACGCAAAATGGCACATCCCGACCCGATCGTTTCGGAACGTAACACCACGACAACGACCACAACCACGAGTGGTACCAGCCTTGGTTTCATTCTTGGTGCGCTGGTCGTGGTTGTCGCGATCCTCAGCTATTTCATCTACACCGACGCGGATGTCGGCGGCAGCGATGATGTCAATATCACCATCGAAGGTGCGGGCGACGCTGTCAAAGGCGCGGCTGACGCTGTTGAGGGCGCCGCAGCGGGCGCCGCTGCTGCAAGCGAATAAACCAACTGTTTGCCAATCCTATGCAGCTTTGGCCGGTACCCTTGCGGGCGCTGGCCAAAGTGTTGATCACCCGACAGATGCCACTGGGGCCGGATCGGCCATTTCCGGCGCAAAACACCCGGCCTTCCATGAAATCCTTGCCAGACCGCGATTTGCGGGCATCCTGAATGCATCAGCACAGGAGATCGGATCATGGCTGGAGAAACCATTCATCACGGCGGCACCAAACGCGGGCTTGTCATTGCCTTACTGGTGCTTGCAGTCTTTGTTGCCGGCATCGCAATGCTGGGCAACGGGTCAGCGCCGAATGGCATCCCCACAGGGTCGGCCACATCAGACAGCAACTGATCGCCGCGCAGACCCGCTGAAATTTACACGCACAGCCCGCAAACCTGCGCGGCTGGCAGGCTGGTTTACCCTCAACGCCTGCCAAAATCCGTTCCCGTTTCTTTCATCCCTATTGGTCCGTTCCGGCCCAATTCCCATGCCCGGAGCCGCGCCATGCTGATCCTGACCTGTCCCGTTTGCGGTGTCACCGCAGAAGAAACCGAATTTCACGGAGGTGGCGAGGCGCATCTCAAACGCTTTGGCCCCGGATCAACGGATGCTGATTTCGAAAGCTATCTGTTCATGCGCGCCAACCCCAAAGGTGTGCATTTCGAACGCTGGCGTCACAACAATGGCTGCGGCAAGTGGTTTCACACCGCCCGCGACACCACCACGCTTGAGGTCTTTGGCAGCTATTCCGCCCAGACCCACAGCCCGCCACAGGAAATTCTGGATGTCATCGAAGACCGCCGTCCGGGCTGGTCCGGGGATGCAAACGCATGACCGCCACGCGCCTTTTCCGTTTTCATTCTGATTTCTCCGCTTTCAAGGAGCCCCGCACATGAGCACCAGACTTGCCACAGGTGGCCGCCTGCTGAACACCGCCAAGCCGCTGAATTTTACCTTTAACGGCAAACAGATGCGCGGCTATGAGGGCGATACACTGGCCTCGGCGCTGCTGGCCAATGACCAGATGTTGATGGGCCGTTCGTTCAAATACCACCGCCCGCGCGGGGTTGTGGCCTCGGGGGCCGAAGAACCCAATGGGTTGGTGAACCTTGGCGCCGAGGGCAAATTCGAGCCCAACCAGCGTGTCACCACCACCGAATTGTTCGACGGCTTGCAAGCCAGCAGCCAGAACCATTGGCCCAGCCTTGAATTTGACGTTGGCGCGATCAACAAACATCTGAGCCGGTTCTTGCCCGCCGGGTTTTACTATAAAATGTTCATGTACCCGCGCGCCGCGTGGAAACATGTCTATGAACCGATCATCCGCCATTCTGCCGGTCTGGGCAAAGCGCCCAAAGCGCAGGACGTGGACACCTACGAACATTTTTATGCTTTCTGTGATGTTCTGGTTATCGGCGGCGGCGTGGCCGGGCTTGAGGCGGCGCGCACTGCTGGTCTGAGCGGGGCCAAAGTGCTGTTGCTGGAACAGAACGAATTCTGGGGCGGGCGTGCGCCCGTGGATGGTGGCACGGTCGATGGCAAATCCACGGATGTCTTTGTGGCCGATCTGGTGGCGCAGCTGCAGGCAATGGACAACGTCCAGATGCGCAGCCGCACGATGGGGGCAGGGGTTTATGATCACGGCTATGTGCTGGGCTATGAACGCCTGACCGATCATGCGCCAACGGCCAGTGGCCCGCGTCACCGGTTGTGGCGCATCCGGGCCGGGCATGTGATCACTGCCACCGGCGCGATCGAACGCCCGCTCAGCTTTGCCGGCAATGACATTCCCGGTGTGATGCTGGCGGCTGCCCTGCGCGATTATGTGGTAAACTGGGGGGTGTCGGTTGGGGATCGTACCGTTGTTGTCACCAATAACGACAATGCCTATCTGACGGCGATTGCGCTGAAACACGCGGGCCTTGATGTGCCTGCCATTCTGGATGCGCGGGTCCTGCCCCAAGACAGCGCCGTGATGCAACAGGCCAAGGCGCTGGGCATTCGGGTGCTGATGGGGCATGGCATATCGTCGGTCAAAGGCGGCAAGCGCGTTACTGGTGTGGCGATCTGTGCGCAGGCTGGCGAAGGCGCGGTCCTGGAAGAAATCGCCTGTGATGCGGTTGCGATGTCGGGCGGGTGGTCGCCGGTCGTGCATCTGTGGTCCCATTGTGGCGGCAAACTGCGCTGGGATACTGCGCTGGCCTGCTTTAGCCCTGATCTGGACAATGCACCGAAAGGCGCGGATGGCATGGGTTTTGTGACCCCTGCGGGCGCGGCCTCTGGGATGTTCCCGCTGGATGATGTGTTGCATGATGCCCATGCGGCGGCGGATGGGGTTGTGACCAGCCTTGGCTTCAAATTGCCCAAGGATGCCAGCGCGCCAAATGCCGAGCGCCGCGAAGAGGCACCGATGGCCCCTGTCTGGCTGATGCCGCAGGGCGCGTCGGTCAAGCTGCGCGAAAAAGTGTGGCTGGATTATCAAAACGACGTAAAGGTTTCAGATGTGCGGCTGGCCGCGCAAGAGGGCTTTGTATCGGTTGAACACGCCAAGCGCTATACGACGCTTGGCATGGCGACGGATCAGGGCAAGTTGAGCAATATCAACGGGCTGGCCACGCTTGCCGGGGCGCTGGATGCGGATATTCCGACCGTCGGCACCACCACTTTCCGCCCGCCTTATCACCCGATTTCCATGGCCTCTATTGGCGGTGAAGCGCGTGGCGCGGTGTTCCAGCCGATCCGCCGCACCCCGATGCATGACTGGCATGAAAGCAATGGCGCCGAATTTGAACCTGTCGGCCAATGGCGCCGCCCCTATGCCTTTAGACGTGGCAGCGAAACCACCCATGACGCGGTGATGCGCGAAGTCACCAACACCCGCACCAACATGGGCCTCCTGGATGCTTCTACCCTTGGCAAGATCATCGTCAAAGGGCCGGACGCAGGCAAATTTCTGGACATGATGTACACCAACATGATGTCGAGCCTGAAGATCGGTAAATGTCGCTATGGCTTGATGTGCAGCGAAAACGGTTTCCTGATTGATGACGGCGTTGTGGCGCGCATCGACGAGGACACATGGCTGTGCCACACCACCACAGGCGGCGCAGAAAGCATCCATGGCCACATGGAAGAATGGCTGCAAACCGAATGGTGGGATTGGGATGTCTATGTTGCCAATGTCACCGAACAATATGCCCAAGTGGCGGTTGTCGGCCCCAATGCCCGCCACTGCCTTGAAAAACTCGGCGGCATGGATGTGTCCAAAGACGCGCTTGGCTTTATGGAATGGGTCGATGGTGAACTGGGCGGCTTTAAGGTGCGGATTTACCGGATTTCGTTCTCGGGTGAATTGTCTTTTGAGATCGCGGTGGATGCCAGCCACGGGCAGGCGTTCTGGGATGCGCTGATGGTGGCGGGGCATGATCTGGGCGCGATGCCCTATGGCACCGAATGTCTGCATATTCTGCGCGCTGAAAAGGGCTTTATCATGATCGGGGATGAAACCGACGGCACGGTGATCCCGCAGGATCTGGGGCTGCACTGGGCGATTTCCAAAAAGAAAGACGACTACCTTGGCAAACGTGCCCAGGAACGCAGCCATATGACCGATCCCACCCGTTGGAAGCTGGTCGGCCTTGAAACCACCGATGGCAGCACCCTGCCGGACGGGGCCTATGCAACGGGCGAAGGCCGCAATGCCAATGGCCAGCGCACGGTGATCGGGCGGGTCACATCAACCTATCATTCGCCAACCCTGAACAAGGGTATCGCGATGGGGCTGGTGTTGAACGGCCCGGATCGCATGGGCGAGGTTATTGAGTTCCCCGGCACCGATGGCAAGATTTACAACGCCCGTATCGTGGACCCTGTGTTCTATGACAAGGAAGGGGAAAAGCAGAATGTCTGAGCCCGTCACAGCATTGAAAAACGCCAGCGCCACCAATGGCATCGCCGAGATCCGCGAGATTGGCCCCCTGGGCATGATCACCCTGCGCGGTGATCTGTCGGCGGGGTATCTGAAAACGCTCGCCACCAAACAGACAGGCGTGGAATTTCCTGCGCAGCGCACATGCAAAACCGATGGGCTGAACGGCCTGGCATGGATGTCACCGGATGAACTGTTGATGATGTGCCCCTATGGCGATGCCCAAACAAGCGTGGCGCGGATGACCGAGGCACTGTCGGGCAAACATGCGCTGGTGGCCAATGTATCAGACGCCCGCGCGGTGTTTGAGGTCAAAGGCCCGCTGGCCCGCGACGTCATGGCGAAACTGGCCCCGGTTGATCTGGCGATAGACCGCTTTAGCCCCGGCATGTTCCGGCGCAGCCGTCTGGCACAGGTGCCTGCGGCCTTTTGGATGCCGGACGCGGAAACCTTTCAGATTGTCTGCTTCCGCTCTGTGGCGCGCTATATGTTTGATCTCTTGTCCATCGCCGCCCAACCGGGGTCTGAGGTTGGACATTTCTGAATAAAAACAACGGCCCCTATCCGGTTTCGGGCAGATGGCATCATTATTCACTTTCTGGTTGTGCCTGCGGTGTGCAGTGATATGCATCCCAAAGTTCACAACCGAAAGATGATGATATGAAATGGTTTCTCTTTGCTGCGGCTGCGCTGGCACTTCCTCTGGCCGCGGCTGCGGAAACCTATGACTGCGAGACAAAGAATTTCGGCAGGGGCGGCTGGGTGCCTGAACGAATTGTCCTCGATTATGACACCAAGGCCGGTGTCGGTACGGCGCTTGACGGTTTGATCAAACATCTACACGGAAAACCAATCCCCGTAGAATGGTCCAAGCGATCTGACACGTCATTTATTTTTCGATGGACGCTCAAAGGTCTGAAGGCAACCAATGGGGGCACGGGGATCAACACCTACAAGGTGACATTGTTCACCGCACAAAACAAATTCAGCCTGAGTGGCCGCCGCCACGGCTATGACAATGTGATCAGCGGGTCTGGTACCTGCAAGCGGGTTAAATGATGGCGGTTTCCAGCCTTAGTTCCTTGCGCGCTTTAGCCTTTGGGGCCGCGCTTCTTTTGGCAGCTCCGGCAAGCGCTGGCGTGTTTTATGAATGCGACATGAATACCAAACACCCCCGTGGATGGGTGTCCCCAAAGGTGACTTTTGCTTTCGACGCCGCCGGGCATGTCAGCGTGACTGATGGTGTTATTCTTTGGCTTTATCAAAAACCATTGATCGCCAGAACCCGTAAAAAGGGCGAAAAATTGCGCATCACTTGGAATATCGCCAATGCCGAAGCCGGCAGAGGCGAACGCATCCCGACTTTCCGGTATATTGCCAATCTGAACACCGCAACCAAGGCGGTTTCGATCATTGCCAAACCTGTCGGCTATCCGCAACGGTTCTCGGCCAAAGGGCTTTGCACGATCAAAACCAAATAAGCGAAAAATGCCCGAAATCACCGGAATGCCAAAGATTTGCCGCTGCCCACCCTTGACGCAGGCGGGTTTGGCGCTCCATGTGAGTAGGACGAAATTTCAAATCAGGAGGCCCACCTCATGGCTTTTTCACTTCCCGATCTTCCTTACGCCCATGACGCGCTTGCATCCAAAGGGATGAGCGCCGAAACCCTCGAATTCCACCACGACAAGCACCACAATGCCTATGTCGTGAACGGCAACAAGGCGATCGAAGGCACCGAATGGGCGGATAAATCGCTCGAAGAGATCATCAAGGGCACCTATGATGCAAATGCCGTGGCGCAAAACGGTATTTTCAACAACATCAGCCAGCTGTGGAACCACAACCAGTTCTGGGAAATGATGGGCCCTGCCGGCAACGCCATGCCGGGCGCGCTTGAAAAAGCCATCACCGAAAGCTTTGGTTCCGTCGACAAGATGAAAGACGCTTTCAAAGCCGCAGGCGCGGGCCAGTTCGGGTCTGGCTGGGCGTGGCTGGTCAAAGACAGTGATGGCGGCCTCAAGGTCACCAAGACCGAAAACGGCGTGAACCCGCTGTGCTTTGGTCAGACGGCGCTGCTGGGCTGTGATGTCTGGGAACATTCCTATTACATCGATTTCCGCAATGCGCGCCCGGATTATCTGAGCAACTTCCTTGATAATCTGGTCAACTGGGAAAACGTGGCAAGCCGCCTGTAACCTGACCGGAATTTGAATTGAAACGCCCCGCAGGTCATCTTGCGGGGCGTTTTGTTTTCCGAGGGCAGGTAGGGGGCCAAGCGGCGCTTGGCAGTATCTGCTGTGACAGACGCCCGAAACCGAAAAAACCTGCGCCTTTTGGCTGTGCAAATGTGACAATCCCGCCACAGGTTTCGTCCGGCTCTTCGACGTCTTGATGCGGGACGTTCTACAGAGGGGGCACAGGTGAAACGCCTGATGCGGGCCGGGGAGGGGCTTGTGCCCAAAGCGCAGAAATGCCGATATTTCCGATGCAAATAAAACCGCCCCGAAGCCCGCTAACCGGTGCTGCACAGGGGTGGTTTTCTATCAGTATCGCGGTGTGAATCCCGCGTTGTGCAAGGGGCCGCCGGGGGGTGATCAACAAGGTGGCCTAGGCCAGAACCTGCCGGATTTTCAGCAGGGTTTCTTCCGCATCCGATGTCAGCGTCATAAAGTCGAGAAGCGATGCATCCGCAAAGCCCCGCGCCACGATATGTTCGAAAAGTGACATCAAAGGTGACCAGTAATCATTTGTATTCACAAGGTATATTGGTTTTTGATGTAATCCCAATTGCCGCCATGTGAGTACTTCAAACAGCTCGTCCAGTGACCCTGCACCGCCGGGAAGCACCACAACCGCATCGCAATTCATAAACATGACCTTCTTGCGCTCATGCATGGTTTCGGTGACCACATAGGTGGTTAAATCGGTCTTTCCGACCTCCCAATCCACAAGGTGTTGCGGGATCACGCCAAAGGTGGTGCCGCCCGCCGATTGCGCGGCGCGGGCAACGCTGCCCATCAACCCGACATCGCCCGCCCCGTAAACCAGACGCAGCCCCGCACCGGCCAACCCTTTGCCCATGACCTCGGCATCTTGGGTATAGGCCGGATCATCACCGGGCCGCGAACCACAGTAAACGCACACAGATTTCTGAACCATCTTACCCTCTTTGATTTGAAAAAATGCACCGTATGAAAGCGCTGTTTTGACCCCTGTTAGACTGCTTGATAAAAAGGCTCAACCTCGGGGGAAGAAAGTCATGACTAAGTTTTGGGGCGGCTTTGGTGGCAGTTTTGCCATCACAGCGGCAGGTGTTGTTGGTGTGGTGGTCGCGGGTGCCGTATATTGGTATCAGAGCAACCGCGATGATGCCGCACCCGCAACACCTGTTGCCCTGGTGCAGCCCAAGCAGGCGGAAACTGCTGCAACCCCGCAGGCCGCCAAACCGGCTGATCCGGTAACAGATCCCACAGCCAAGGATGATCCTGCCGCAGGTGTGAAAGCCGCCCCCGCCCCCTCTGCCGACATCGCGCAGGCCGAGGAAACGGCCGAACCCACCCCTGCCGCGGCCATGCCCGCGGCCATCGCACCCGAATTTGACGAGGTCCGCCGTGACGCGGACGGGATGACGGTGATTGCAGGGCGCGCCGCGCCGGGGGCAAAGGTGTTGATTTTGAAAGACGGAATCGAGATTGCAAAAACCACCGCCAGCGGTTCAGGCAAATTTGCCGCGCTGATGATGATTGCGCCGGACGGGCAGGGCCATATCCTGTCCTTGCTGGCCGTGGACCGCACAGGCGGCGAAACCGCCTCGGAGGCCGAGATTGTATTGGCCCCGATTGCCGCTCCGGTACAACTGGCCGAGGCCACGCCGCCCGCGCCCGCAGCCGTCGCCGAGGCGCCCGCGGCTGTGGCCGTGGATACGCCGCAGGTTCAGGCCGAAACAACTGTTGGCGATGATCCGCAACCCGGTGATCAAAAACAGGTATCTGTGGGCGAGACGGCGCAGGCGACTGCCGAAGCCGAGCCGGACCAACCTTCCCGGGCGGAGGCGGCGACAGATGTTGCAGAGGCCACAGCGGCGTCAGGCCCAACAGCCGAACCCGCCGTGCAAATTGCGCAAGCGGCCCAGCCCGAAGACATCCCGACACCATTGCCCACCGATGATGTGGCAGCGGCGCGCGGCACAGCACCCCCCGCGCCCGCCCAAGAGCAGGCGCAGGCCGATCCGGTGACGCCAGCGGTCCCCGTGGCCAAGACCGCGGCGGAAGCTGCTTCTGAAGCAAATGTTGTGGCCGAGGCGGAAAATACCCCCGCGCCAAGCACAAAACCGCAGGTGCAGGCTGCAGCCGAAGCTCAGGTGCCTGCAGTATCGCCTCCGGCCCAGATTGCCGCCCCCGCACAGCCAAGCGCCCCAACAGAGGCCGAAGCGGTTGCACAGGCCGAAACGCCGGTGGAGCCGGCACCAGAAAAGCCCGCACAGATTGCCCTGTTGAAATCCACTGCCGAAGGCGTGGAACTGCTGTCCCCTACACCGCCTGCGATCAACAACAGCGTTGCGCTTGATACCATCAGCTATTCCGATAGCGGTGCGGTGTTGTTGTCCGGCCGTGCCTTGGGCAACACCCGCAGCGTGCGGGTCTATCTGGACAATGCCGTTGTGACCGATTTCCCTGTCAGCGATGCAGGGCGTTGGGGAGGGGAGCTGCAAGAGGTGGCCGCAGGCATCTATACCCTGCGCGTCGATGGCATCGCCGAAGATGGCAGCGTCACCCACCGTCTGGAAACCCCGTTCAAGCGCGAATCCCAAGGGGTTCTGGCCAATGCGACAAAGGGGCAGGACGGCCCGATCAAAGCCATCACCGTGCAAAAGGGCGCAACCCTCTGGGCGATAGCGCGGGATCGGTATGGGGACGGGTTGCTTTATGTGCGGGTGTTCGAGGCCAACCGCGATGCAATCCGTGATCCTGATCTGATTTACCCCGGTCAGATATTTGATCTGCCGGATTGATTCTGGGCGGCGCTAGCTGGCTGTCAGATGTTGAACCAGGATCAGCGTCCCCAGCCCGATCAGGGCGCAGCCACCAAAGGCTTCGGCAAAGCGGCCAAACCGCAGGCCGATAAAGCGCCCTGCGATCATGCCTGTTGTGCTCATGATCCATGTTGTCAGCCCAATGGCCAGCGCGACAATCGCGATGTTCACATCAATGAATGCCAACGAAACCCCGACCACCAGCGCATCAACCGATGTGCCGATGGCGGCGATCAACAGGGCCCAATGTGACGGGGTATGGTGGGTTTCAACCTGTCCTTGCCAGGCCTGAAACACCATGCGCAGGCCCACAGCGCCCAGCAGGCTAAAGGCGATCCAGTGATCCACCGCCGCGATATAACGGCTTGCAGCAAGGCCCGCCGACCAGCCGATCAGCGGAGCAAGGCCCTCAACCGCGCCAAAAACCGCCCCGGTTTTCAGGGCGTGGCGGATGTTGGGCTGTTGTGACATCGCGCCCTTGCCAAGCGAGGCGACAAAGGCATCCACCGACATGGAGAGCGCAAGAATAGCGATCGAAAGCATAGACATTATTGTTCCTTGGGCGGTGGCGGGCGCGGATCGGCCTTGCCCGCAGGGGGCATGCGCCGGTCATCAACTGAAATCGAAAGCCGTTCATCTGGGGTAGATAGTGTTGATGGATAAGTAAGTCAATAAAATCAATCAGTTAAGATTGATTTTCATTTGCATCTGCGCAGGCGGGCGGGCGATCATCCAGCCCGGGACGCGCGGCAGCAAGGCCTGCATCCTCGCGAAGTTTGGCGCGACCACTGGCAACTGGCCTGTCTGCGGCTTATGTAGGCTGTAACCCAAATTGGATCCCCTATGCCCGCTGATACCACTTCTGATACCGACGCCAAAAAACCGACCTCCCCAAAGCCCCTGTCAGACGCGGAACTTGCCGATCAGGCGGAACGCCAGTCGGCGCTTTTGGTGCTGCGCAAGGTCGCGCCCTATCTGTGGCCTGCCCAGATGCCTTGGGTGAAACACCGTGTGGTCTGGGCGATGGTGGCGCTGGTGGTGTCGAAACTGATCTCGGTCGCCACGCCGCTGTTTTACAAAGGCGCGGTGGACGGATTGGCTGGCGAAGGTGTGCCGATGCTGGCACTGGGGGCGATTGGCCTGACCGTGGCATACGGCGTGGCGCGGTTGATGACTGTCGGATTCCAGCAATTGCGCGATGCAATCTTTGCCCGCGTGGCCCAGCGGGCCTTGCGGATGCTGGCGCTGGAAACCTTTGAACATATTCACCGGCTTTCGATGCGCTATCACATCACCCGCAAGACCGGCGGGTTGTCACGGATCATCGAACGCGGGGTCAAAGGTGTTGAATTCCTGCTGCGGTTCTTGCTGTTTTCCATCGGCCCGCTGATCCTTGAACTGCTGTTGATCGGGGTGATCCTGACGATCCTGTTTGATATCTGGTATCTGGTCATCGTTGCGGTGACGATTGCGTTTTATGTCTGGTTCACCTTTGCCGTGACCGAATGGCGGGTAAAGCTGCGCCGCCAGATGAACGATCAGGACACCGATGCCAATCAAAAGGCCATCGACAGCCTGCTGAACTATGAAACCGTGAAATATTTCGGCGCCGAAGGCCGTGAGGCCGCGCGCTATGACGCGGCGATGGCGGGTTATGAACAGGCGGCAATCAAGACCAATTATTCGCTGGCTTTTCTGAACTTTGGCCAATCCTTGATCATCACGGCGGGTTTGATCGGGGTGATGGTGCTGGCCGCCGTCGGGGTGCAAAACGGCAGCCTGACCGTCGGTGATTTTGTCATGGTCAACGCCTATATGGTACAGATCACCGTGCCGCTGAATTTCCTTGGTACGGTCTATCGTGAAATCCGTCAGGCGCTGGTGGACATGGGCCAGATGTTTGGCCTGTTGGAACAGCCCGCTGAAATCTCCGATCGTGAAAATGCGCCGGATCTGAACGTTACCGGCGGCCATGTCACCCTTGAGAATGTGGTCTTTGGCTATGACGCGGACCGCCGGATTCTGAATGATGTGTCGATTGAGGCCAAACCCGGTGAAATGGTGGCGATTGTTGGCTCTACCGGTTCGGGGAAATCCACCATCGGGCGGCTGTTGTTCCGGTTTTATGATGTGAATGCGGGCGCGTTGAAAATCGACGGGCAGGATGTGCGCGATGTCACGCAACTGAGCCTGCACCGTGCCATTGGCGTGGTGCCGCAGGACACGGTGCTGTTCAACGACACGATTGGCTATAACATCGCCTATGGGCAGGACGGTGCCACGCAAGAACAGGTTGAAGCCGCCGCAAGAGATGCACAGATCCACGACTTTATCCTCAGTCTGCCAGAGGGCTATGACACCACGGTCGGCGAACGCGGGCTGAAACTGTCGGGCGGCGAAAAACAGCGGGTCGGCATCGCGCGGACCTTGTTGAAAGACCCGCCGATCCTGTTGCTGGACGAGGCGACATCGGCCTTGGACAGTGAAACCGAGCGCGGTATTCAGGATGCCTTGATGCGTGCAGGGCAGGGGCGCACGGTGCTGACCATCGCGCATCGCCTGAGCACCATAGCGGATGCCGACCGGATCATCGTGCTGGAAAAAGGCGTGGTGGTTGAACAAGGCCGTCATGAGGCGCTTTTGGCGCAGGACGGGCGGTATGCGCAGCTTTGGTATCGCCAGCAGGCCGAAGAGCTATAAGGCCCCCCGCAGATGGTGTTCCGGACGTCGGCTGTGGGATTGGGTTTACTTGGCCAAATTAGGACGCAGGGCACGCTTCATCCTGTGGGCCGTGTTTTTGTGACCGGGATAAAGAGGTGTGCCAGATCTGAACACCGGACTTGGGCCCCAGACCCGAGGCCCCAGACCCGAGGCTCCAGACAGGCCCCAGACCCCGGAGCTGACCCGCGTGATATGCGCTGTCTGGCGCTTGGCGGTATCGCGGGCAAGACAAACGCCGGCCCGTGACGTGATCATCACCAGATCAATCAGTCAACTGGCCGGCGCCCCGGGTGTCTGCGCAGGTTATTCCGCCGCTTGCAGGGGTTTTGCGGCGGGCGTCGGGGGGGCGCTGTCAAGCGGGGTCTCGTCCCAGATAATCTCATGGGTGTTCATCCGCCGTGCATCCCGTTGCAAGGCCCAGTCCTGGGCGGCGCGGCTGGCGCGGCCCAGCGACATCTTTGCCAGCAATTGTGCGACCCAGCGGATATAGGTTGTCGCCCAGACCCGAATGGCCAGCATCGAAGGCGTAATGACCAGCGTCAGCACCGTGGCAATGCCAAGCCCGAAAACCACTGCCGTCGCCAGTTGTTTCCACCACAGGGCAGTGGGGCTGTCGATGGTATAGCCGCCATCGGCAAAGTTCAGGCTGAGACCGAACATCATGGGGGCCAGCCCTGCCATTGTGGTGATCGTGGTCAGCAGAACCGGCCTGATCCGCGCCTGTGCGGTGCGGATGATTGCTTCGATGCGCGGCATGTAGCGTTCATATTCCTGAAACGTATCAATCAGGATGATGTTGTTGTTCACCACAATCCCCGCCAGCGCCACAATCCCGGTGCCGGTCATGATGATGCTAAAGGTCTGATCCATCAGCAACATCCCGATCAACACGCCTGTGGTGGACAGAACCACCGCCAAAAGCACCAGCACCGCATTGTAAAACGAATTGAACTGCGCCAGCAGGATGATGAACATCAACCCCAAAGCGGCAGTAAAAGCCGAGCTGAGGAAGGCCTGGCTTTCGGCCTGTTCTTCCTGATCGCCGGTCCATTCATAGCTGACCCCAAGGCCCAGCGGTTTGGTGTCCAGCCATTTGGTAATTTCGGCAATCCGTTCATTGGCGTTGATTGGCACCAGCCGCAAATCACCGGATATCAACCCCGCCTGAAGATCGACACCGCGTGCCGCTTCGGTGGTTTGGGTGATCTTATAGGCGCTGTCATCAAGGCTGTGGATATCCGCGTCATTGCCCGCAGGGCGCAGGGTGGCGAGGGTCTGGGCGGCTTCGGCCCCGTCTGTGTGATGCGCTTTGACCAGTTTCATCAATCCCGGCGCCACATCGGCCTTGACGTCCAGATAGCGCTTTTGGTCGACACGGTTGATTTCGGCCAGTTTCGGCACCGGTGTGCGGGTGATGAAATTGCTCAAGGGGATCAACCCGTCTGCGGTGCGCACCTTGAGGGTATCAAGGGTGCTTAGCACACGGTCTTCGGCGGGCAGGCGCACGCGGATTTCGATTTCCTCGTCCGAACTGTCCACGCGCATGGTGTCAAGCAACAGACCACGGGTGACCAATTGCACCATTGCCCCCACTGTCAGCACATCCGCGCCATAACGGCCTGCCTTTTGCACATCGACGTCGATCTTCCAGTCAATGCCGGGCAGCGGGCGGGTGTCTTCGATCAGGGTCAGGCCAGCGGTGTCGTCAAAATGTTGACGGGTCAGGGCGGTGGCGGCAATCAGATCGGTATAGCTGTCTGATTTCAGGCGCAGATGCACAGGTTTGCCAGAGGCCGGACCACGGGCCTGGGCCAGAATTTCAACCCGGATACCGGGGATGTTTTCCAGCTGTTCGGTCAGTTCGGCGATGATCACATCGCCGTCATAGGCCGGGTCCTGGGTTTCGCGGCGCAATTCGTAGCCAAGCAAAGGCAACGTGAACAAAACCGAGCTTTGGTTCGGCCGGTCCTCCCAGGGGATGGTTTCAAGCTGGACCTGTCCGATGCTGTCCTTTGGGGTCACGGCGCCGCCGGTATTGCTGTTCAGCCCGCCTTCACCGGCAAAGGAAAATGCTGTCTGCACGCCGGGGTGTTGCAGCACAATGTCCTCGGCCTTTTTCAGCAGCGTGTCTTTTTCTTCAAGGCTGAGATTGCCCCGCGCCAACACATAGACGATGGCCTGTTCCGGTTCGGATTCCACAAAGAATTCGACACCTTTGGAATTGTTGGAAAAATAGATCAGCACCGAGCCGACAAAGATAAACACAAGGCCTGCCATCACCAGTGGCATCACCGGATTGCCGGCAATAAATTCGATCACCCGGCCAAAGCCATTGCGGCGATACCCTGCGTTGATCTTGTCGGGGGGCTTGCGGAACAGTTTTGACGTGATCCAGCGCCCGCCACGGCCCAGACGGGTGAAGGCCCCGAAAAACGCAAGCAAGGCCATCATCGCGCCAGACAGGCCGACGGCGACCAGCGCGCTGAGCGCCACAATGCACAGGAACACCACCGCAAAGGTCGGCACAACCGATCCGATCAGATCAATGCCATCCATCGCCGCAAACCGGGCCGAGATCACCCCGAACAGCGGTTGCATCAGCGTCAGCGGCACAAGGATCATCCCAAGTGCTAGTGGGAACAAGACAAAATGCAGATACCAGCGCAGGCCAGCGATGGCTTCCATCTTGTCTGCCATCCAGCGTTCCAGACGCCCGGTGACACCACCCATGACGGGCAGGTAGATCAAGGCCACGACCAGCGAGGCAGACAAAACGAAAATCAACGTCACCGGCAACATGCCCATGAATTCCCCGGGCACACCGGGCCAGAACAGCATCGGCAGGAACGCACAAAGCGTGGTCGCCGTCGAGGAAATGATCGGCCAGAACATCCGCTTGGCGGCATCCACATAGGCATGCATCGGGCCTACGCCCTCTTGTTGGCGGGCATCGGCGTATTCGACCACCACAATGGCACCATCTACCAGCATCCCCACCGCAAGGATCAAACCGAACATCACGATGTTGGAGATCGAAATGCCCATCAAGGCAAGAAAGGCAAAACACAGCAGGAAAGAGGTGGGAATGGCAAAACCGACCAGCAGCGCGGCGCGGATACCCAGCGCGGCCAGCACTACGATCATCACCAATGCCACTGCGGTAAACACCGAACCCAACAATTGTTGCACCATGCTGTCTACGATGCGGCTTTGATCATTGGAGGTGCCGACTGTCACTGCCGCGCGCAAACCGTCAGGCCATGCCGCGCTGCGTTGCGCGACGATTTCCTTGACCTTGGCGGCGGTGTCGATCAGGTTGAACCCCTTGCGTTTGACCACCTGCAGCGCCAGCGTTTTTTCACCGTTAAACCGCGCCGTGCCTTTGCGGTCTTCGAATGTCAGGTTGATTTGGGCCAGATCGCCCAGTGTCACAACGCGGTCCCCGTTGGTTTTGACGGGCAGGGCATAAACATCGCGCGGGTCATCGAATGACGACGGAATTTTAACCGAAAATGTCCCCTGTGCGCTTTCGATTTCACCGGCGGCGATCAATTGGTTGTTGTTCTGCACCACATTGATCAATTCGCCCGCGGTGACGTTATAGGCCTCCAGGCGCAGCGGGTCGATCAGCACTTCGAGCATCTCGTCGCGGTCCCCGGCCAGACCGGCCTCAAGCACCGCATCCAGACCTTCCAGATCATCTTGCAAATCGCGTGCCACACGGGCCATCGTGCGTTCCGGCACCGGCCCGGTGAGGTTTACAATGATGATCGGGAATTCGGAGAAGTTGATTTCGTTGATGGTGTATTTTTCCGCGCCTTCGGGGAAGTTGGCCTCGGCGGTGGACATGGCGTCGCGCACATCCGCCATGATCTTGGTCTTGTCCCAGCCGAATTCGAATTCCAGCGCCACACCGGCATAGTTCTCAGCCGCCGTGCCGGACATCTTTTTCAACCCGTCCAGATCCGAAAGTTCGGTTTCCATCGGTTTGACCAACAGGGTTTCACTGTCGGCCGCCGAAATGCCGGGAAACGGGACAGAAACAAACAAGGCCGGAATTTCAATGTCCGGCTCGCCTTCTTTTGGCAGGGTTGAATAGGAATAGGCGCCCACAGCAAGGCTGAGCAGGATAAAGGCCAGAACCATCCGCGCCCGATTGGCGGCCCAATCGACGATACCGGTCATTGGCTCAGCTCCTCCCAGGTCGGAGAAACGGTGACGCCAGCGGTCACATATTCCTGTCCGGTGACAATCACATTGGCGACTTCGGGCAGGCCCGTCACCCAGATGCCGTTTGGCGTATCGCGCATGATCTCAACGGGTGAAAACGCCACCAGCGCCGTGTCGTCAATGGTGCGCACCCCAAGGGCGCCATCATCATTCAAGGTCAGCGCCGATTGCGGCAGCAGATGCGCTTTGACCCCCGCAGAGGAAATCGCGATCTCGGCGGTCTGGCCGTCACTGATACTCATATCGGTATTCGGCACGTCGATTTCCACGCGAAACGTCCGGGTGGAGGGATCAGCGGAACGCGACAGAAACACCACCTGGCCCAAGACCTGTTTGCCACCCGCCGCCAGCTGCGCACCGGCACGCGCGCCTTGCACCACGCGGTTCACT
Source organism: Sulfitobacter sp. (assembly GCA_047634585.1). Lineage (GTDB taxonomy): Bacteria > Pseudomonadota > Alphaproteobacteria > Rhodobacterales > Rhodobacteraceae > Sulfitobacter. The sequence goes on from JBLIAN010000015.1 coordinate 41,196, forward strand.
TCGGTTTCGGGGACAAAGCCCACCAGTTTGATCGGATCCAGCTGGATGATGGTCGCACAGAGCGCACCGGGTTGCAGCAGGCTGCCCAATTCGGCGGTGTCACTTTCCAGCAGCCCGCCAAACGGGGCGCGGATGGTCAGACGGTCGATTTCCTTTTCGGCGCTGGCCACGGCAGCGGTCGCACTCTGGATACTGGCCCTGGCGGCGGTCAGGCCCGATGTGGCGGAACTGACGCCTGCCTTGGCGGCGGCAACGCTGGCATCGGCTGAGGCCACGCGGGTCTGTGAGGCAAACCCTTCCTGGATCAGCCGCGCGGCGGCGTTCTGGTTGATTTCGGCTTCTTCCAGCCTTGCGCGGGCTTCTTCGACGCGGGCCTGGGCTTCGGGGACGCGGGATCGGGCTTCGACCAGCCGCGCACGCGCCTCATCAAGGGCGGCCCCACGGGTGCCTGCATCCAACACGCACATGGCCTGGTCCTGTTCTACGCTGGCGCCTTTGCGCAGGGGGGCGGACACCACCACCGCCGAGGTTTCAGAGCGCACATCAACCTGACGCGCCGCGGCGGTCTGGCCGCGCAGGATCACGGCGCTGTCCACCTGTTGCGCGGTCACTTTGCGGACCATGACCTTGACCAGATGGGATTGATGTTTCGAGGCTTCCAGATCGGCCGCCGCTTCGGTGGCGCTGGCTTGCACCGCAGCGCTGCCATCATCCATGCCCAGCAGGGACATCAGTTGCGGGCGGGCCAGGATTGACATGGCCAAAAGGACGGTCACGACCAAAGCGGCCAGAATTGAAAAAATGCGCATCTATTGCCTCACAAAAGCAGACGTACCCGGAAAAAGGGGCGTTCATGCGCACTATTTAGGGTATGTTATCTAAACAGACCAGTTTAGATGCTGTGTTTTTTTGTGCTGCAGGCGCATTCGGTGCAAATATCTGTGTTTGGGCCGGTTTCAGGCAGGTAAAACGCCTGCTCTGACGGGTATTCCAGTTTCAGGATGCCCGGATTTTAGGCGCAATTGCACCGCGCGCCGGATATCCTGCCGGGGGCGGGGTGACTTTTGGCAGGTGAATCGTGCAACCTGTCGCACAGGTTGCTTGATCCACGCATGTCCCTAGGCACTTGGCTTGCCTCATCAGGCAGGTTAAGAGAGGCAAAATTGCAGGCCAGGGGCAGCCAGAATGAGCGAGAGCGAAAGTTTCATCGAAGAAGTCAACGAAGAGGTCCGTCGCGATCGTTTCTACCAATTGCTGCGCCGCTATGGCTGGATTGCGGTTGTGGCGATCTTTGCGATTGTCGGGGGCGCGGCATGGAACGAATACCAAAAGGCGCAAACCCGCGCCGCCGCCGAAGCTTTGGGCGATGCGATGCTGGGGGCTTTGTCGCAGAATGAAAGTGACGCCCGTGTTGCACAATTGTCGGCGATTGAGGCGGGATCGGCGCGCGGCGACGCCGTGCTGCAATTGATGACGGCCGCAGAACAGGAACAGGCCGAAGACCCCGCCGCTGCCATTGCCACCCTTGATGCCTTGGCGATCAACGGCGAAGTGCCTGCGATCTATCGCGAGGTGGCGCAGTTCAAGTCACTGACTTTGCAGGCGGGTATCACCCCCGCCGAGGACCGCCGGCAGGCCTTTGAGGCGCTGGCACAGCCGGGCAATGCGATGCGGCTGATGGCGGTTGAGCAACTGGCGCTGATTGATATCGAAACCGGTGCACCGGAAGCGGCGATCGAGCGCTATCAATCCATTCTGACAGACGCCGAGATCACCTCGGACTTGCAACAACGGGCACTACAGGTGATTGTGGCATTGGGCGGCGATCCCGAATTGAACGGTTTGTCCGGTTCGGACGGGAACGGCGACACTACAGGCGGGAATTGATCTGACAGGCACAGGTGCCGTCGGTGTGACGAAACAAAAGTGAGCAGGGCCATGAGTCAACCAAAGCGTTTTGCGGCCAATTCGGTGATTGGCAGCCTCCTTGCAGGTGTTCTTGTTTTGAGTGCTTGCAGCAAGGACGAAGTCTATCTGGCGGGCCCGCGCGAGAATGTGCGCGCGGTATTGCGTGATCCTGATCTGGCGGCCCCGACCCTGATCCGCGACGAGACCCCCAATCAAAGTCGCGCCATTGCCCTGGGAGGGGCCACAAGCAACGCCAGTTGGGCGCAATCGGGTGGCACACCGGCATACCGCATCAACAATCCGGCCCTGCGCACCGCCCCGCAGCTGGTCTGGAGCGCGAACATCGGCCAGGGCGACAGCCGCAAATTGCGCATCTCTGCTGTACCGGTGGTGTCTGATGGCCGGGTGTTCACGATGGACGCGGCCTCGATTGTGCATGCAACCTCGACCTCCGGTGCGCCGCTGTGGACCCGTGATCTGACCCCTGCGGCAGACAAGCAGGGCCAAGGCACCGGCGGTGGCATGGCTGTTGACGGGGATACACTTTATGTCTCTGTCGGCTATGGCGTTTTGGCGGCACTTGAGGCCTCGACAGGTGCGGTGCGCTGGACACAGGATCTGGATGCCACCGGATCGGGCACGCCCACGGTTTACGGCGATCTGGTCTATCTGACTGCCGGGGATGATACCGGTTGGGCGCTGCGCAAATCGGATGGGCGTATTCAATGGCAGGCGGGCGGCACGCCCAGTCTGCAAAATGTGCTGGGCGCACCTGCGCCGGCGCTGACCGATAAATACGCGGTCTTTGGCTACGGGTCGGGCGAGGTACAGGCGGTGTTCCGTCAGGGCGGGCTGCCGCGCTGGAGCAGCTCTGTGGTTGGCAAACGCCCCGGTCGGGCGCTGTCGTCGATTTCCGACATCACATCGGCACCGGTGATTTCCGGCGATAACGTGTATGCAGGCAACCAGTCAGGGCGTCTGTCGGCGCTGAAACTGGGCAGTGGCGAACCGATCTGGACCGCACAGGAAGGTGCCATTGGCCCGGTCTGGCCCGCTGGTGGCAGTGTTTTTGCCCTGACCGATCTGAATGAACTGGTGCGTCTGGATGCCAGTGACGGCAGCCGTATCTGGGGTGTGCAACTGCCCAACTTTGTGAAATCCAAACCGAAACGCCAATCCGAAGTCTATGCCCATCATGGGCCGATCATTGCGGGCGGTCGGGTGATTGTTGTCTCAAACGATGGCCAGATGCGCAGCTATGATCCCACCGATGGCAGCCTTGTTGGCAGTACTGCAATCCCGAATGGGGCGACCACCGCACCGGTTGTGGCGGGGGGGACATTATACGTTGTCTCGCGCAAGGGCCAATTGCATGCTTTCCGTTGACCACGAAATGGTCTAAAGCGCAGGCTTGATTTGGCCTGACTGGCCCGGAGCTTGAATAATGTCCTTTACACTCGCCATCGTGGGCCGCCCCAATGTGGGCAAATCCACGCTGTTCAACCGCCTTGTTGGCAAACGTCTGGCGCTGGTTGATGACCAGCCCGGTGTGACACGCGACCTGCGCGAAGGCGCGGCGCGGCTGGCGGATCTGCGCTTTACCGTGATTGACACGGCCGGTCTGGAAGAAGTCACCGATGACAGCCTGCAAGGCCGGATGCGCCGCCTGACCGAACGGGCGGTGGATATGGCCGACATCTGTTTGTTCATGGTGGATGCCCGGGTCGGGATCACGCCTTCTGATCTGGTATTTGCGGAAATCCTGCGCAAACGCTCGGCGCATGTCATTCTGGCCGCCAACAAGGCCGAAGGCAAAGCGGCGGATGCGGGCGTGCTGGAGGCCTATGCGCTGGGCCTTGGTGAACCGATCCGCCTGTCTGCCGAACATGGCGAAGGCTTGAACGATCTCTACACCATATTGATGCCGCTGGCCGATGAATATGCCGAACGCGCCAGCGAGGACGCGCCGGAAATTGATGTGGACCTCAGCGAAGACGAGGCCGAAGATGCCGATGCCGTCAGGGTGCCGACCGATGCCAGACCTTTGCAGGTGGCGGTTGTCGGGCGTCCGAATGCGGGTAAATCGACCTTGATCAACCAGATCATGGGCGAAGACCGCCTGTTGACCGGACCCGAAGCAGGGATCACCCGCGATGCGATTTCCCTGCGCACCGATTGGAACGGCGTGCCGATGCGGATTTTTGACACCGCTGGGATGCGCAAAAAGGCCAAGGTGCAGGAAAAGCTGGAAAAACTCAGCGTCAGTGATGGCCTGCGGGCGGTGAAATTTGCCGAAGTTGTCGTGGTGTTGCTGGATGCCGACATTCCCTTTGAACAGCAGGATTTGCGGATTGCCGATCTGGCCGAACGCGAAGGCCGCGCGGTGATCATCGCGGTGAACAAATGGGATATTGAGGACGAACGCCAAGCCAAGCTGAAAACCCTCAAGGAAAGCTTTGAGCGGCTGCTGCCACAGCTGCGCGGCGCGCCGTTGGTCACCGTATCTGCCAAGACGGGCAGGGGCATGGACCGTCTGCACGAAGCCATCATGCGGGCCTATGAGATCTGGAACCGGCGTGTGACCACCGCACAGTTGAACCGTTGGCTTGCCGGTATGATGGAGGCGCATCCGCCCCCCGCGCCCCAAGGCAAACGCATCAAGATGCGCTATATGACACAGGCCAAGACCCGCCCGCCGGGGTTTGTGGTGATGTGTAGCCACCCTGACAAAGTGCCGGATAGCTATAGCCGCTATCTGGTGAACGGGCTGCGGGTGGATTTTGACATGCCGGGCACCCCGATCCGTCTGTGGATGCGGGGCCAAAGCGATGCCAACCCCTATAAGGGCCGCAAAAAGGCACCGCCGTCCAAACTGCGCAAACACCTTGGCGGTGGCCATCGCAAAGAGTAAACGACAGGGCGGTTGTGCCGGATCAAATAGCGGTCCGGCAGATCACCCGCGCCGGAACGCCTTGAGCGTCGGCAACACCAGCAGCAGCGCACCGCCCCCCGCCACATAGGCCACCAGCGGGGCGCTGTTGATATTGGCCACCACCAACGCCACCAAGGCCCAGATCACTGCGATGCCATAGGTGGGCGCACGCGCCAATGCACCCTGCACCAACCCGCCGATCACAATCGCCAATCCGACAAACACCAGCGCGGCGGTGGTCTGATCCATCCAGCCATAGCCCGCCGCCAACAGCCCCAGTGACACGCAGGATGCCGCACTCAGCCATCCCGCATAAAGCCCCACAGGCCAAGCGGCCCATGTGCGGTCATTCACCGGTGCCAGAAACAGCGCCGCCAAAGCCGTAAGCAGCATCAGCCAGATCAGCAGCGCCGCCCAGATCGGGCTGAGCAGGGCCACCGACAGCCATCCGGTGCCCAATGCCAGCGACAGGCACAGCGGCAGGCGCATGTCATGCCATTGCCCATCCCGCAGCGCCCGCAAGATGCCCCAAGCCATGCCAAGCACCAGCCACAGATAAATCAGCCCCCAGATGCCAAAGGCATAGCCCGCAGGCTGCACCGGCGGATTGTCTTGCGGGATCGGGAATAGATTGGGGTCAAAGCCCGCGAAATCTTTGACAAGAAAGGGCGCGGCGGCGAAAGACAGGCTTAGCAATAACGCCAGAACCGCAACCAGTGGGCGCAGGGGGCCGGACATAATATTTCCTCGGATCGACAGATCACAGGGGGCGCGATGCCCCTGTGATCAAGCTAGCCGAGGTTTGTTGAATTTCAAACGGGTTTGGCGGTGGGGATGGATGTTTTGTGCCGGGCATTTATATCCGGCACAAAACCCGATTTCATACGCCAACCCGAAATCAGACCAGCGTGCCATCCGCTGCCAATGTGGTCTTGCCGCCCAGATAGGGCGCCAGAACCGCAGGCAATGTCACCGATCCATCCGCCTGCTGGCCGTTTTCCAGCACCGCAATCAAACAGCGTCCCACCGCAAGGCCCGAGCCGTTCAACGTATGCACAAACTGCGGTTTGCCGCCGTCTTTTGGCTTGAAACGGGCATTCATCCGGCGGGCCTGAAAATCACCCGTGGTCGAGACCGATGAAATCTCGCGATAGGTATTCTGCCCCGGCACCCATGCTTCGATGTCATAGGTGCGCCGTGCGCCAAACCCCATGTCACCGCTACACAGGATCACCGTGCGATAGGGGATGGCCAGCCGTTCCAGAATATCCTCGGCACAGCGCAGCATGCGTTGTTGTTCGCTGTCGCTTTCATCAGGATGGGTGACGCTGACCATTTCGACCTTTTCAAACTGGTGCTGGCGCAACATGCCCGAGGTATCGCGCCCGGCACTGCCGGCTTCGGATCGGAAACACAGCGTATGCGCAGTATAGCGTTTGGGCAGGTCTGCCGCATCCAGCACCGCATCCGCCGCCGAATAGGTCAGCGGCACTTCGGAGGTCGGCACCAGCCACCAGCCATTGGTGGTCTGATAGCTGTCTTCGCCAAATTTCGGCAGCTTGTCGGTGCCATACATCGCCTCGTCACGCACCAGCACCGGGGTGTTGACTTCGGTCAGGCCGTTTTCATCGACATGGGTATCCAGCATGAACTGCGCCAGCGCCCGGTGCACCCGTGCCACCGCGCCCTTGAGCATCACAAACCGCGCCCCCGATGTTTTGGCGGCCGTTTCAAAATCCATATGCGGGGTGACGGCGGCAATGTCGTAATGTTCCTTGGGGCTGAACTCAAAGACGGGAATGTCGCCCCAACGGCGTATTTCGACATTGTCGTTCTCATCCGCACCCTGCGGCACGTCATCGGCAGGGGCATTGGGGATTCGGGCCAGCATATCGCTCAGCTGTGCATCCAGATCGCGGGCTTCGCCTTGCATGGCGGCGACTTCGGCCTTTTTGTCAGACACCAATGCGCGCAGCCGTTCAAATTCGGCGTCATCGCCCTTGGCTTTGGCGGCGCCAACCAGCTTGCTGGCCTTGTTCTGTTCGGCCTGTGCATTTTCTGCCGCCGCAATCTTGGTGCGCCGCGCCTCGTCCAGCGCCAGCACATCGGATGACAGGGCCGCATCCCCGCGCCGCGCAAGGGCGGCGTCAAAAGCGGCGGGATTTTCGCGGATGGCGCGGATGTCATGCATGATAAGCGTCCTTGGATGTGAATCGTCTGGCCGCGTTATGCCGGATTGTGCGGCAAAGCGGTAGTGGGGAGTGCGGGGGGCAGGTGAGCCTGTATGTTATTCGGGATCGTCGGGATCCTGGCCGATCTTGTGCTGAAAGGCGCGCCATGCGGTGATGTAATCCTCATGGGTCTCATAGTGGACGCTGAAGCGCTCCGGGACGGGAATGTCGGGCGGCAGGATCACCGTGTCATCGCCAAAGACAAATTCGATATGGGGGGTGATTTCTGGTATATTGGTAAAATCCACCGCCCTCAGCGCAGCACCTCGGAAATTAGCTGCAACAAGGGAGGTGTCTGCATCAAATTCCGCCCCGCCAAGATACGCGCCCTGCAATTTTGCCCCGCCAAGAAACGCGCCCTGCAATTCTGCCTGGCCAAGATACGCGCCCTGCAATTTTGCCCCGCCAAGATTCGCGCCCTGCAATTTTGCCTGGCCAAGATACGCGCCCTGCAATTCTGCCCCTTCAAGATACGCGCCCTGCAATTTTGCCCAGCCAAGAAACGCGCCCTGCAATTTTGCCTGGCCAAGATACGCGCCCTGCAATTTTGCCTGGCCAAGATCCGCGCCCTGCAGTTTCGCCGCGCGCAGGTCCGCATTGCCAAGGTCCAGACCTGCCATATTGAAACCCTGCAAATTTGCCCCTGCCAGATCAGGCAATCTGCGCCCACCTGTTTGAAAGGCGGGGCGCGTCAGCGCCGCCAGCGCCTGTACCGCATATTCCATATCGGAACGGACGGGTTTTAATTTACGCGCCCATTTTTTTAGCGCCTCGGGTGTGTCCCCTTCGGGTTTTTTGGGCGGGTATTCCCGTGACAATTCCCTGACATAGACGCTTAACATCCGGTCCACCCGGTCCAGCAGCGCCGGTTCTTCCGCCACCAGCCCTTTGAGGCGGTCAATGGCGCCATTGCGGCGGGTGATGTCATCCTCCCAGATGTCGGTATAGGTTTTTTCGTCGTCATCCCATTTGCTGATCTGGCGTTGCGCGTGCAGGTCATCGACGGCGGCATTCACCTTGTCATTGATCAATGCGGCAGCGGCGGTTTCGGTCTGTTGATGCATCAGCCTCAGACGGATGATCGTAAAGGGAAAGGCCACCACCACGCCAAACACACCGGTGGTCGCCACCAGCTTGGCCAGCGTAAAGCGCCATTCGGTTACTGTGTCAGAGGTGGGAAGCGGGGCGTTGAAGACACTATAGACCAGCCCGATCAGACCGGCAAACAGCAACCCAAACAATGTCAGCCAAAAACACGCCAGCAGCGCGAACAGCACGATGTTCCAGTTCTTGACCCCAAGCGCCTGCATCAGCTGTCTGAACGGTGACAGCCCGCTGGCATCTTTTGGCAACAGAATCCTGTCCAGCATCAACGCCAGCAGCACAACAGCCGGGATCAACAGCGCCGCAAGCGGCAGGGTCACAAAATCAGGCAGCATCAATCCACTTTCACAACTTATCCGAGACTAACGCCGCCGCCCGAACAGTCCAGCCAATTCTGGGGCTTTGCACCTTGCGCCCCGCTCTTGCCGCGCTTAGGTTCTGCGCAACTTCGCAGCAGGGCGTTTTCATGCCCTCAGACCAGATAAAAGGACCACCCCCATGCAAGGCATCCAGCAATTCATCCCGCTGATCCTGATCTTCGGCATCATGTATTTCCTGTTGATCCGCCCGCAACAGAAAAAAGCCAAGGAACATCAGGCGATGGTCGCAGGCCTGCGGCGCGGCGATCAGGTGGTGACCCAAGGCGGCATCATCGGCAAGGTTGTCAAAGTCAAGGAAGACGGCGAAGTCGAGGTCGAAGTGGCCGATGGCGTCAAGGTACGGGTTGTGCAATCGACCATCGCCACTGTCATGTCCAAGACCGAACCGGCGAAATAAGCCACCGCTTTTGACAAGGCTTACACCAAAGACGACGCTACATAAAAAGGCGGACCTATGCTTCAGATTGATCTGTGGAAACGGATTGTCATTGCGCTGACCTGTGCCTTCGGGCTGTGGTTGGCGCTGCCCAACGCGTTTTACAGCCCCGTAGAACAGCACAACGATGCGGTAAAGGCGATCGAGCTGTCGGGGGCCACCCCCGAACTTGAGGCGCAAAAGGCGCTTTGGCCCGATTGGATGCCCACAGGGTTGGTCAATCTGGGGCTTGATCTGCGCGGCGGGGCGCATTTGCTGGCCGAAGTGCGGGTGCATGACGTCTATGCCTCGCGGATGGAGGCCCAATGGCCCGAAGTCCGCGATGCCCTGCGCAGCCTGACACCCGTGCGCCGCCAGCAAGCGCCGGAAGGCGCATTGCGGGTCCGGTTGAATGATCCCGACAAAATGGCGCAGGCCATGCAGATCGTGCGCGATCTGGCACGTCCCGTGACCACACTCAGCGGGGCAGGGGCCAATGACATCAATGTGGCAGGGGCAGAGGGGGTGATCACCGTGACGCTGTCGGATGCTGAAAAGCAGGCCACAGATGAACGCACCATGCAGCAATCGCTGGAAATCATCCGCCGCCGGATTGACGAGGTGGGCACCCGCGAACCGACAATCCAGCGTCAGGGCACCGACCGCATTCTTATTCAGGTGCCGGGCATCGGGTCTGCCGCCGAATTGAAACAGATCATCGGCACCACCGCGCAGCTGACCTTTAATCCGGTTGTCAGCCGCGGATCGGACGCCAACGCCAATCCCGGGATCGGCAATACATTGCTGCCCTCGGCGGATAGTGATGGTGCCTATTACATCATCGAAAGCGCCCCTGTTGTCACCGGCGAAGAACTTGTCGATGCCCAGCCCAGCTATGACCAGAACGGATCACCGGCTGTCAGCTTCCGGTTTGACACCACAGGCGCGCGCAAGTTCGGCAATTACACTGCTGAAAACATCGGATCGCCTTTTGCGATTGTGCTGGATAACGAAGTGATCAGCGCCCCCACGATCCAAAGCCATATTCCGGGCGGATCGGGGATTATCACGGGCAATTTCACCCTTGAAGAAAGCACCAATCTCGCGGTGCTGCTGCGTGCCGGTGCTTTGCCTGCGGGGCTGGATTTCCTTGAGGAACGCACCATCGGGCCGGAATTGGGCCAGGACAGCATCGACGCGGGCAAGGTGGCCACGATGGTGGCCTTTGTCGCGGTGCTGGTGTTCATGTTCCTTAGCTACGGGTTGTTCGGGATTTTTGCCAATATCGCCCTGATCATCAACGTCGGGATGATCTTTGGCCTGCTCAGCCTGATCGGCGCCACGCTGACCCTGCCGGGGATTGCCGGGATCGTCCTGACCGTGGGGATGGCGGTGGATGCGAATGTGCTGATCTTTGAACGCATCCGCGAAGAACTGAAAACCGCCAAAGGACCGGCGCGGGCGATTGCGCTTGGCTATGAAAAGGCGCTGTCAGCGATTGTGGATGCCAATATCACCACCCTGATCACCGCCCTGATCCTGTTCATTATGGGGTCTGGTCCTGTGCGCGGCTTTGCCATCACGCTGGGTCTGGGCATCATCACATCCGTGTTCACCGCGATCTTTGTCACCCGCCTGATGGTGGTGATCTGGTTCGAGATGCGCCGCCCGAAAACAATTGAGGTCTGATATGCGTTTGCGATTGTTCAAAGATGATTCGAGCTTCGATTTCTTCAAACGCTGGAAACTCTGGTTGGGTATTTCCGGACTGATGATGATCGTGGCCTTTGCGTCCTTCATGATGCAGGGGCTGAACTATGGCATCGATTTCCGTGGCGGCACAACCATCCGCACCGAAAGCCCGCTTCCCGTTGATATTGCAGAATATCGCGGGGCGATGAACGGGCTGAATCTGGGCGATATCACCATCACCGAAGTGTTCGATCCGTCGTTTCGCGATGATCAGAACGTGGCGATGATCCGCATTCAGGCCCAGGACGAACAAGAGGCAGTGACGGTTGAAACCATCGACGCCGTCGAAGCGGCCTTGGCGCAGGTGCGCCCTGACATCAAATTCACCTCGGTTGAATCGGTAGGCCCGAAAGTATCGGGTGAATTGATCCAGACCGCTTCTATTGCCGTGATTCTGGCGATTGGTGCGGTTCTGATCTACATCTGGCTGCGCTTTGAATGGCAGTTTGCTGTGGGTGCGGTGCTGGCGCTGGTGCATGATGTTTTGCTGACCATCGGGGTGTTTTCCGAACTGCAAATCCGGTTTGATCTGGCGATCATCGCGGCCTTGCTGACCATTGTGGGCTATTCATTGAACGATACCGTGGTGGTGTTTGACCGGGTACGGGAAAACCTGCGTAAATACAAAAAGCGCCCCCTGAACGAAATTTTGAACCTGTCGATCAATGAAACCATGAGCCGGACATTCATGACCTCTTTCACCACCTTGCTGGCGCTGATTGCGCTGTTTGTGCTGGGCGGGGATGTGATCCGTGGCTTTGTGTTTGCGATGATCTGGGGTGTGATTGTCGGCACCTATTCGTCGGTCTTTGTCGCGTCTTCGATCCTGCTGTATCTCGGGGTCAAACGCGATTGGTCCAAACCTGATGTGAATGCCGGCAACCAATACGCCAACATTGATGCCTGATGTGTTTCTGACCGGATCAGCCGAAGGGCTGGTCTGGTTGCTGGGCGCGGTGATTGTGGCCGGAATCGTACGCGGTTTTTCCGGCTTTGGCTCTGCCATGATCATCATGCCGGTGGCTTCCTCGGTGTTGACACCTGTGCAAGCCGTGATTTTCCTGACCGCCGCCGAAATATTCGGCCCGTTGCCGAATCTGCCCGCCGCCCTGCGCCAAGGCGCGCCGCGCGACATTGGCCGTTTGATATTGGGCGCGGTGATTGCCTTGCCATTCGGGCTGTGGGTTCTGACAGTGCTTGATCCGGAATTGTTCGGATGGGTGATTTCGGGGCTGGTCCTGGTCTTGCTGGCGCTGCTGGTGACGGGCTGGCGGTTTCACGGCGCTATGACCCGGCGACTGGTGATTGGCACGGGCGGTTTGGGCGGCTTTATGACCGGATTTGCCGGCATGCCCGGACCGCCGGTGATCATGCTGTATATGGCCAGCGCCCTGCCGGTGTCAGTGATCCGCGCCAATCTGATGCTCTATTTGTTTGCGGTTGATCTGGTGTTGTTTCCGGTGCTGTGGTTAAGCGGGCTGATGGTCTGGCCGGTTTTCTTTTTGGGCTTGTTGATTGGCGTGCCGAATTTGATCGCCAATATGATCGGGGCGCGGTTGTTTAACCCCGATGCCTCTGGGCTGTTCAGGACAGTGGCCTATCTGGTGATTTTCTGTTCTGCTATTCTGGGACTGCCAATCTGGACGGGATGAACCATGCGTCTAAATGAAATCGAATTTAATGACTCCAAACCCATCGAAGGCTATGGGCCGGGGTTTTTCCGCATCGGCGGCGCGGTTATTCAAGGGCCGGTGATCACCGGCCCCGCCGGCAGCCAAAGCTGGGCTGGGTTTGACGATCTTGCGCCGCTCCTGGCCTTGCAGGGGCAGGTGGATGTGTTGTTTGTCGGGACGGGTGCCGAAATTGCGCATCTGCCCGAGGCTTTGGATCAAAAACTGCAAGAACTGGGGATTGCCGCCGAACCGATGGCATCCCCGGCCGCTTGCCGGACCTATAATGTGCTGCTCAGCGAAGGCCGCCGCATTGCGCTGGCGTTGATCCCGATCTGACTGCGGATGCAAAGACTGCTTTTGATGCGCCCTGCAATCGGATAGGCCAACGTCATGGAATTGCATGTTTCTAACCTGACCCTTGCCCGTGGCGGTGTGCCGGTGCTGGCGGGCCTGTCTTTTGCGGTGCAGGCGGGGGCGGCGCTGGTCCTGCGCGGTCCGAATGGCGCGGGCAAGACCACATTACTGCGCACCATTGCCGGATTGCAGCGGCCGCTGTCGGGCCGGATCACCGGTGCCGAAGACCGCATTGCCTATGCCGGGCATGCCGACGGGTTGAAGGCGATGCTCAGCGTGGCAGAAAATCTGCGGTTTTGGGCGCAGGTGTTTGGCTGCGATGATATTTCCCCCGCGCTGGAGACCTATGCCCTGCACCCGCTGGCGGATCGTCTGGCGGGCACCCTGTCTGCAGGGCAAAAGCGGCGGCTGGGGCTGGCGCGTTTGCTGGTCACCGGACGGCCCTTATGGGTGTTGGATGAACCGACTGTTTCACTGGATCTCGATGCCGTTGGTCAATTCGCCACCGCCATTCGGGCGCATCTGGCACAGGGCGGGTCGGCCCTGATTGCGACCCATATTGATCTGGGGATTGAGGCCGAGGTGTTGGATCTGACCCGGTTTCGCGCCGGTGCCACAACCCGCGCCGGTGCCAGCGACGAGGCATTTTTATGAAGGCTTTGCTGATCCGTGATCTGCGGCTGGCGCTGCGGGCAGGGGGCGGGTTTGGCCTTGGGCTGGCGTTTTTCCTGATTGTCACGGTGTTGGTGCCGTTCAGTGTCGGGCCGCAGCCCGCATTGCTGGGCAAGATTGCTGCGGGGGTGCTGTGGCTGGGGGCGCTGCTGGCCTGTCTGTTGTCCTTGGACCGCCTGCTGGCGCTGGATTACGAGGATGGCACGCTGGATCTGTTGTTGAGCGCCCCGCTGCCGCTTGAGGCGGCCCTCAGCATCAAGGCTTTGGCGCATTGGCTGACCACCGGATTGCCGCTGGTGCTGGCCGCACCGGTGCTGGGGGTGTTGTTGAACCTGCCTGTGGCGGGCTATTTACCGCTGGTGGCTGCGCTGGCGCTGGGTACACCGGCATTGTCGGTGATCGGCACCTTTGGGGCGGCGCTGACCGTGGGCATCAAACGCGGGGGGTTGTTGTTGTCCTTGCTGGTGCTGCCGCTTTATGTGCCGACACTGATTTTTGGCGCCGAAGCGGCACGGCGCGGATCACTGGGCATGAGCTATGAAACGCCGCTGGTGATGTTGGCGGGGATCACCCTTGCCACCATCGCGCTGATGCCTTTTGCCAGTGCGGCGGTGTTGCGGATGGGCCTGCGATGAGGCGCGTCTTTTTGTCCCGCTTTACCCGATCACATCTTTGCGCATTGAGCGGATAGAAACGGAGCGTTAAATACCCCTATGTCCATTTGGCAATATGCAAATCCCGTCAAGTTTCTGGCGCTCTCTGAACGGGTGCAACCCGTGTTATGGGGCATGGCCGCGCTTTGTGTCTCCATCGGTCTGGTCTGGGGGTTTTTCGGCACGCCGGATGATTACCGCCAAGGATCAACCGTCAAGATCATCTATCTGCATGTGCCCGCCGCCCTGATGGCGATCAATGCATGGTTCATGATGTTGGTGACCTCGCTGGTCTGGCTGGTGCGGCGCCATCATGTCAGCGCCCTTGCCGCCAAGGCCGCCGCGCCTGTGGGCGTGGTGATGACCCTGATTGCCCTGATCACCGGCGCAATCTGGGGGCAACCGATGTGGGGCACATGGTGGGCATGGGATCCGCGCCTGACCTCGTTTCTGATCCTGTTTCTGTTCTATCTGGGCTATATCGCCCTGTGGGAAGCCATCGAAGACCCCGACACCGCTGCTGACCTCACCTCGGTGCTGTGTCTGGTGGGATCGGTCTTTGCGGTGCTGTCGCGCTATGCGGTGAAATTCTGGAATCAAGGGTTGCACCAAGGCACCTCGGTGCCACTGGCCACAGGCGGGCGCACCGTGGATGATGTGTTTTTCATCCCGTTGATGATTTCGATGGTCGGCTTTGGCCTGTTGTTTATGGCGCTGGTGCTCTATCGCACCGGCACCGAAATCCGTATCCGCCGCGCCGCCGCCCTGCGGGCGCGGGCAGACAGGGGGGCGTGATGCCGGAACTGGGAAAATATGCCGCCGAAGTGTTGTCGGCCTATGCGGTGTCTTTGGTGTTGCTGGGCGCGTTAATCGCCCTGTCGCTGCGCCGGAGCCGCGCGGCGCGCGCTGCATTGAAAGCCGCCGAAGCCGAGGTAAAGCCCCATGGCTAAGTTCAGCCCGCTGATGCTGGCCCCGCCTGTGGTGTTTGCCGGATTTGTGGCACTGGCCGCTGTGGGCATGTTCCGTGATGATCCCGAAGGTCTGCCGTCCACATTGGTGGGGCAGCAAGCCCCCGGCGTGCCGGAAAAATCGCTTGAGGGATTTCCCCCGGTCACGGCAGACATGCTGCGCTCGGGGGAAGTGGTTTTGGTGAATTTCTGGGCCAGTTGGTGCCCGCCCTGTCGTGCGGAACATCCCAAGCTCAAGGAACTCGCCGCATCGGGCCTGCCTATCATCGGGATCAACTTCAAGGATCAGGTGGCCAATGCCACCGGCTATCTGCTGGATGATGGCAATCCCTTTGTCGGGGTTGGATTTGATCCGCAGGGCCGCACCGCGATTGATTGGGGGGTCACCGCGCCACCTGAAACCTTTATTCTGGATGGCACGGGCAAGGTGTTGTTCCGCTATGCGGGGCCGCTGGTGGGCAGCGATTTTGAGCAACGGTTTCTGCCGGCGCTGAGGGCCGCGCAAGACCGCTGAGCGCAGGATAGAGTTTATTTTGCCGACTGAAGTCGCAAAACAAGGTTTATTGGGCCGGGGCTTCTGATCGTGTCGTGAGCGAGACCTCGTTGATGATGCGCATACGTTTGTTTTGCGCATCTTTTTCGATCAGGCCGTTGATCATGAAGGCGTCCGCGCACCACCAGATTGCAAAGGCGATCACCATAGGAATG
Organism: Sulfitobacter sp.; assembly: GCA_047634585.1. Classification (GTDB taxonomy): domain Bacteria; phylum Pseudomonadota; class Alphaproteobacteria; order Rhodobacterales; family Rhodobacteraceae; genus Sulfitobacter. The sequence continues at coordinate 56,946 of JBLIAN010000015.1, forward strand.
CCGATAAAGACAGCATTCAAAATCAGCCCTCCCCACAGCAGGGCGATTTGCGCGGCGGCAAGCCCCGGCGTGCCGAGATAAAATCGATGTGCCGACAGACCAGATAGAAAAAACCAAAGTAGATAGGCGACGCCGGCAGATTTTTTCTCGTTTGTAAGCCGTTGTTCAACCAAAATTTGCTGCTGTGTTGAAAGTTCCATAATATCATCAATCCCAATTGGTATTCTACCATTGGTATTGTGAATGCCTAAGAACACAAGAAAAAAGAGAGCGCATCAAGGCGCTCTCTTTGTTTGTTCACGGGGTGAATGGCAGGATTAGCCCGCTTTGGCCAGATCGCGCAGCACATAATGCAGCACGCCGCCATGTTCGATGTATTCGATCTCAATTGCCGTATCGATCCGGCATTTGATCATGATCTCTTTCACCGTGCCATCGGCCATTGTGATGGCGCAGGGTACTTCTTGCAGCGGTTTGATCGTGTCCAGACCCGAGATGGAAACCGTTTCATCACCCGTCAGGCCCAGCGATTTGCGGCTGTCACCTTTGGTGAATTCGAACGGGATCACCCCCATACCCACAAGGTTGGAGCGGTGGATACGTTCAAAACTTTCGGCGATCACGGCTTTGACGCCCAGCAGGGCTGTGCCTTTGGCCGCCCAATCGCGCGAAGACCCGGCGCCGTATTGTTCGCCGCCAAAGATCACCAGCGGCGTGCCGTTGGCCTGATGCGCCATCGCGGCATCAAAGATCGACGACTGTGCGCCATCGGGGCCTTTGGTATAGCCGCCTTCAACACCATCCAGCATTTCGTTCTTGATGCGGATGTTGGCGAAAGTGCCGCGCATCATCACTTCGTGGTTGCCACGGCGCGACCCGTAAGAGTTGAATTCGCGCACCGGCACCTGACGTTCGGTCAGATATTGACCGGCGGGGGTGTCGGCCTTGAAGGAACCGGCAGGCGAGATGTGATCAGTGGTGATCATATCGCCCAGCACTGCCAGAACTTTGGCACCGTTGATGTTGGTGATCACACCGGGGTCTTTGCTCATCCCCTGGAAGTATGGCGGGTTCTGAACATAGGTGGATTGCACAGGCCAGTCGTAGGTCTGGCTGTCGGTGGTTTCGACGGCCTGCCATTTTTCGTCGCCTTTGAACACATCGGCGTATTTGGTCTGGAATGCCTCGCGGGTGACGGTTTGTTCAACCAGTTCAGCCACTTCTTGCGTGCTGGGCCAGATGTCCTTGAGGTAGACATCTTTGCCTTCGGGGGTCTGGGCGATCGGATCGGTGGCCAGGTTGATGTCCATGGTGCCGGCCAGCGCATAGGCAACAACCAGCGGCGGTGAGGCCAGATAATTGGCGCGCACATCCGGGCTGATCCGGCCTTCAAAGTTGCGGTTGCCCGACAGCACCGATGTCGCCACCAGATCACCTTCGTTCACGGCTTTGCTGATTTCGGGCTGTAGCGGGCCAGAGTTGCCGATGCAGGTGGTGCAGCCATAGCCAACAAGGTTAAAGCCGATTTTATCAAGGTCTTCTTGCAGGTTGGCGGCCTCAAGATAGGCGCTGACCACCTGTGATCCCGGTGCCAGTGATGTTTTGACCCAGGGTTTGCGGTTCAGGCCCAGGGCCGCCGCTTTGCGCGCCACAAGGCCCGCGCCGATCATCACATAGGGGTTGGAGGTATTGGTGCAGGACGTGATCGAGGCGATCACAACCTTGCCGGATTCCAATGTGTAATCTTCACCGTCTACCGCAACCTGCTTGCCCATCGGGCGTTTGAAGGTGTCTTGCATTTCTTTGGCAAAGGCGGATTTGGCAGTGGTCAGGGCCACGTAATCCTGTGGCCGTTTCGGGCCGGAAATCGCCGGTACGATGGTGCCCATATCAAGGGCCAATGTATCGGTATAGACCGGCGCATAATCATCGCCGCGCCACATGCCGTTTTCCTTGGCATAGGCTTCGACCAGTGCAATGCGGTCTTCGTCGCGGCCCGTGGTGCGCAGGTAGCGCAGGGTTTCGCCATCAATCGGGAAGAAGCCGCAGGTTGCGCCATATTCCGGTGCCATGTTGGCGATGGTGGCGCGATCCGCCAGTGGCAGCGTATCAAGGCCCGCACCGTAAAATTCGACAAATTTGCCAACCACACCTTTGGCGCGCAGCATTTCCACAACCTTCAGCACCAGATCGGTGCCGGTGGTGCCTTCCATCATCGCGCCGGTCAGCTCAAACCCGACAACCTCGGGGATCAGCATCGAAATCGGCTGACCCAGCATCGCGGCTTCGGCCTCAATGCCGCCCACACCCCAGCCCAGCACGGCCATGCCGTTGACCATGGTGGTGTGGCTGTCGGTGCCAACCAGCGTATCGGGATAGGCCACATCAACACCGTTCTGGTCTTTGTCGGTCCAGACAGTTTGAGCCAGATATTCAAGATTGACCTGATGGCAGATGCCGGTGCCCGGAGGCACAACCCGGAAGTTGTTAAACGCCTTTTGGCCCCATTTCAGGAAGGTATAGCGTTCCATGTTGCGTTCATATTCGCGGTCCACGTTCATCTGGAACGCCCGTGGATTGCCAAATTCGTCAATCATCACCGAGTGGTCGATGACCAGATCAACGGGGTTCAGCGGGTTGATCTTTTCCGCATTCCCCCCCAGCGCCACCAGACCGTCGCGCATCGCGGCCAAATCAACCACCGCCGGAACGCCGGTGAAATCCTGCATCAACACGCGGGCAGGGCGATAGGCGATCTCGCGCGGGTTCTGGCCGCCTTTGGCACCCCATTCAGCGAAGGCCTTGATGTCATCCACGGTGACGGTCTTGCCGTCTTCAAAGCGCAGCATGTTTTCCAACACCACCTTGAGGGCGGCGGGCAGTTTGGAAAAATCACCAAGGCCGGCGTCCTGCGCGGCGGGAATGGAATAATAGGCAATTGTCTGATCGCCCGCAGTGATGGTTTTGCGGGTCTTGGCGGTGTCCTGACCAACGATAATTGTCATGGAGTGGCTCCCTTCGGGGTCTGATGGGTGGCGTTGCTGGGGTCTCAATGCCAGTTGGCGGGGCGCGTTTCAACCACTATTCATGGCATTTGAGCGATTTTGTATACCGTGGTGTACCGAAATTGCCGGATTTTTGGGCTGCGCATCACATTCGGTCTCAAGAAACCTTGATTGGTTATTTCACGGCCAGACCTTTAGATACGGTATATGCCTGTGCGTTGTGATGGAATCAGATGAAAATTCTCAAATATTCTTTGTTGGCGGCGATGATGGCCTTTGGCGGCCCTGTGCTTGCCCAGGACACGCCCGTTGTGGTTGAACTTTATACCTCGCAGGGCTGTTCGTCCTGTCCGGCGGCGGATCAGATCCTGCATGAACTGGCCGAACGCGAGGATGTGATCGCCCTGGCGCTGCATGTAGATTACTGGGATTACATCGGCTGGAAAGATACATTTGCCACCCCCGCCCATGCCGAGCGGCAGCGCGCCTATGCGGCTGCGGGGCACCGCCGGTCTATCTATACGCCGGAAATGATCGTACAGGGCCAGACCGATATCGTCGGGGCCAAACCGATGGCGCTGTCCAAAGCGATTGCCGAACATGCCCGCCAAAGCCCGAAAGTGGCGGTGACACTGGCGCGCGCCGGTGGCACATTGCACATCACCGCAGAGGCATTGAGCAAGATCAAAGGCAAGATGACCGTGCATCTGCTGCGCTACATGCCCTCTGAAACCACGCATATCAAACGCGGTGAAAACGCGGGAAAAACCGTATCTTACGCCAATATCGTCACGGGTTGGACCGTGCTGGGACATTGGGATGGCACGGCGGCATTGGACATGACGGCGCCGGTAACAGGCGACATGCCCACAGTTGTGATCATCCAAAGTGCGGATACAGGGCCAATTCTGGCGGCGGCAAGAGTGCGTTAAACGCCGGTTTTCGTAAAATTACCCAAATTTCAGGTCAAGGTTCATGGCTGCGCCAGCGGCGGTGGACCCAGAACCATTGTTCGGGACGGGCGCGTACCTGCGCGGCAAGACTGTCATTCAACGCCTGTGTCATACTATGTGCATCGCTGTGGGGCACCGGCGCTTCGAGCAAAGTCTGAAACGACAGGCCGTCGGCTTGGCGAATGCCATAAAACGGGATCAGCAGCGCATCATAACGCAGTGCCAGTTCCGCCGCCGACAGGGCGGTACGGGCCGGTTCGCCCATAAAATCAAGGATCGGAGCATTTATCACGTGCTGGTCAAACAGCAGCACCAATTGCCCGCCGTCTTTTAGATGGCGCACAAATCCGGCGGTGCCTTTGCGCCCCTGCGCAAACACCGGCCCGCCAAAGGCCTCCATGGTTTTTACATAATGGGCGTTGAAATAGGGGTTCTTCATGTCGCGGTAGAGACCGCCAATGTCATAACCCCGCGCCACCAAAGCCGCGCGGGTGGCCTCGTAATTGCCGAAATGCCCCGTCACCAGAATGACGGGGCGGTTGGCGGCAGCGGCCTCTTGCAGGGGGATCACACCGGGGCCTTCGGGGGGGATCCCGGCCATTCTGACCGGAAAATCACGTTCCGAATAATTTTCGATAAAGCTGCGGCCAACATTGTTCAGACAGGCATCGGCGATTTCGCGGCGCTTTTGTTGCGATAATTCCGGCAGGATCATTGCCAGATTGTCCAAGGCACGGTTGCGATACCCCGCCACAGGCCCGATGCAGCGCTGCACCAGCCAGCCCACAAAGCGGACCCGCATGTCATAAGGCAGGGCCAGCGCCAGCCGGATCACCGCGACGATCATGGCATTGGTGGTGTAATGTGCCAGTTTGCGCAGCAGCGGCGGGTTGTTTCGGGAAAGGGGGGCAGGATCGGACATAGGCCTCAAGTGCTGTTCAGGTTTGGCAGACATATCCCGCCAATAGGGCAGCAACAAGCCATGTCACGCGCGCTGCTAGCTGTCGTCGTCTTCGTCTTCGACAACCAGCAACAGATCGCCGTTCTGTTCCATCTGGCGGATCGCATCGACAATATCTGCCATCGCCGCCTCCACATCGGCGGGTTTGACCTTGCCGGCCTCGTCAACCTCTTCGCGCAGCTGGTCGGCCATGCGCCCTGACATGTTTTCCAGAATAAAGGTTTTGGATGCCCCGAAACCACCTGCCTCGGCACCGGCAAGGGCCAGCACCAGCTTGGCCTGATCAACCTCGCGCAGGATGCGGGGAATGTCGCGCGGGGCGATGCGGGCGGGGATATTGGCAAAGGTAAAGATCGCCTTGCGCACCGCATTGGCAAATCCCTGATCGGTTTCATCCAGCCCGGTCAGCACATCGTCACGGGTCAGATTGGTGGATGAATTCAGGATCGCACCCACCCGTTCCACGGGATCGCTGTCAAAGGCCTTGGCGGGTTGTGCATCGAGCTGGCTGGCCAGCGACAATCCGATCCTGTCCACGGCATCAGGCGTCACCGCCCCGGTCAAGGACACCGCATAGGCAATGCGCCGTGCCTGTGGCCCGGGTAATTTGCCCAGCATTTCGGCGGACATGGCCACCGGCAGTTTGGACAACATCACTGCAGCCACTTCGATGCTTTCGTTTTCGAGAGCAGGCAACAGGCGCTCAGCGCCCAGTTCCGCCAGCCGTTTCCACGGGTTGCCAAATTGGCGCACGCCCGCTTCCTTGCGCAACCGCGCGGCGGTATGGGGGCTGATCTTGCCATCAAGGGCGTCCAAAGCACCGGCAATGCCCGCAGGAAACGACAGGCCGATCTTTTCCACCTCGTTGGCGAATTCTTCGACAACGGCCAGCAATGTGTCACGGTCCACCACCCGCATGGTGCCCATTTGATGGGTCAGACTGGCCTGTAATTCATCCGGCAGATCCTCAAGCGGGATATCGGCCCCGTCATTCAGCATCAGACGCACAATGATCGCCGCCTTTGCGCGACGGCTGAGCGAAACAGAAACGCCGCCCCCGTCAAAGACAGGAAGCGACGTCAAACTGTTCATCGGCACCACATCGTTCATCTTTGCCTGTTCCCCGCAACCTTGGGGTCTCTGTGACAGGCAAAGGTGAAAAAAGGCTGAAATCAATAATTGTAGGTCTGGCCCGCCGCAATGGATTTTCGCAAAGAGGCCTCGGCCCAGGTGCCGCTGCCGCCGTGATCGCGGATCAGGCGCAATTGCGCCAATGCTTCGGGAATGCGGCCCTCTTGGACAAAACCCTGCCCCATATAGGAGCGTGCCAGGATATTGGCAGGATTAACCACCAAAGCGCGGGTGTAATAGGCATTGGCCAGATCGGCATTGCCCATTTTGCGGTTGGTAAAGCCCAGATAGGTCAAGGTGCGGTCATCGTCTTGGGGCATCGCGGCAAGCACGGTTTGCGCATCATGATAGCGCCCCGCATAGGCCAGTTCGCGCACGGTTTCATAAAGGGTATCAGTGTCGAGTTGGCTTTCTTCGGCGTTGACGCAGGTTTTGGTCTTTTTGTCATAGACCTGCCCGTCCTCGCATTTGGGTTTGGCGGGGGCGGATTCTTCGTTGCTGCCAGCGGCATAGCCCATGCTGGCAAGGCCAAGTGGCAGGGCAAATGCGGATGCGATAACAAAATACTTCATAAAAACTCCTGATCGGTCTGGGTGAAACTAACATGAATAGCAAACACGGCAGCCAAAGATTTTATGCGCTCACGTTTGTGTGATGCACAGGGGCAGTGACCGGGATGACAAAGGGGGCGGCAAGCAAACGGGCCTGCCACGCCATTGGGCGGCAGGGTGTCGAGATTTGGCCGGGCGGCGTTCAGGTGCTGACGGGCAGACAGCTGTTGGTGGCGTGATCAAAGGCCGTGCCCGCAGCGCAGGACATGGCCTGTTCCTCTGTGCCGTGGGAACAGCCCATCGCAAGGCCAAGGGTCGGAAGGCCAGTCAAGGCAAGGGCAATCACGAGGGTCTTGAACGACATGCTGTGTCTCCTGTTGCTGGATCGCAAAAGGATACCCCAGGTGGGTGGTTTTTCAAAGAACCTGCTGGGCAGGGGCCAAAACCTGCGGAAACCTGCCGTTATACCGGCGCCGGGCGTGCCATGTTTTCAGGGCCGGGTCGAGTTTATCGGCCAAATGAAGCGAAAGGGGGCGTTGAACGCCCCCTCAATATTTAATCGCCAAAGACGCGGGCGAAAATCGTGTCCACATGTTTGGTGTGATAGCCAAGGTCGAATTTTTCTTCGATTTCCTCGGCGCTCAGGGAGTTCAGAACATCGGCATCCCCCAAGAGTTCGGTTTTGAAATCCTTGCCTTGTTCCCAGACCTTCATCGCGTTGCGCTGCACCAGCTTGTAGCTGTCTTCGCGGCTAACCCCGGCTTGGGTCAGGGCCAGAAGCACCCGTTGCGACATCACCAGACCACGGAATTTGTTCATGTTGGCCAGCATGTTATCAGGATAGACCACCAGTTTATCAATCACCGAGGTCAGGCGTGACAGGGCGAAATCGAGGGTGATTGTGGTGTCGGGGCCGATGTTGCGCTCAACCGAGCTGTGCGAGATGTCGCGCTCGTGCCAAAGCGCCACGTTCTCCATTGCGGGGACCACAGCCATGCGCACCAGACGCGCCAGACCTGTGAGGTTTTCGGTCAATACCGGATTGCGCTTGTGTGGCATCGCGGAAGAGCCTTTTTGACCGGCCGAGAAAAATTCTTCGGCTTCGAGGACTTCGGTGCGCTGCATGTGGCGGATTTCGGTGGCGACATTTTCGATGGAGGAACCAACAACACCAAGCGCGGCAAAAAACGCGGCGTGGCGGTCGCGCGGGATCACCTGTGTGCTGATCGGTTCGGGCTTGAGGCCCAGTTTGGCGCAGACATGTTCCTCAACGGCCGGATCGATATTTGCGAAAGTGCCAACCGCGCCGGAAATGGCGCCGGTGGCGATTTCATCGCGTGCGGTGCGCAGACGGGTCAGGTTGCGGTCCATTTCCGCATAGAACCGCGCAAAGGTCAGGCCCATTGTGGTGGGTTCGGCGTGAATGCCGTGGCTGCGCCCGATGCGTATTGTGTCTTTGTGTTCCAATGCGCGGCGTTTCAAGGCGGCAAGCAGGCCTTGGACACCGGCAATCAGCAGATCAGCCGCGCGGGTCAATTGCACGTTGAAACAGGTGTCCAGCACATCCGATGACGTCATGCCCTGATGCACAAAACGTGCCTCGTCGCTGCCTACATGTTCGGCAAGATGGGTCAGAAAGGCGATGACATCATGTTTGGTCACGGCTTCGATTTCATCAATGCGTGCCACGTCAAATTCAACGTCTTTGGCTTTCCACACCGCATCGGCATTGGCACGGGGGATCACCCCGATATCGGCCATCGCATCACAGGCATGGGCTTCGATCTCGTACCAGATCCGGAATTTGGTCTCGGGGGACCAGATCGCAACCATTTCGGGGCGGGAATAGCGGGGGATCATCGGCAGATACCTTTTGTGACTGTTTTCGGGGTTTGAGGCGCAATAGACTGCCCCAGACCCGAGAACAAGACTGGAGCCCGCAGGATGCGTCATTTCGTGGTTGTTCTGGCGGTATTGCAGCCAAAGGCCGCCCTGTGACCTGTGACCTGTGACCTGTGGCCATGTTATCAGGTGGCGCAAAAGCGTGATTGGCTGCGGTTTGTCGCGCAAGGCGGCGATATTTCCGAGGCCGTGTATACAAAGTAGGGGGCCAGCCCCCATCGGTGCGGGGCACCGATTCCCCCGAAATATTTACGGCCAAAAAGAAAACAAGGGGATCACGGCGGCGGCGTGGCCGGGGGATTGGCCTGTGCAACGGGCAGATCTCGCAAGACGGGTTTTCACTGCGGCGGGCGGGGTGTAGCAAGAGGGTGAAACATTCAGCGTGAAAGAGACCGCCCGTGGCCGAGCCTAGCAAAACCGCCCTTCATCCTGCCACCATTGCCGCCCATGCCGGCGGAGCTGCTGATGCCCATACGGCGGGTGTGGTGCCTGCCGTGCATATGGCGACAACGTTTGTGCGCGATGAAAAGTATGATCCGGTCAAGGCGGGGCATATCTATCTGCGCTCTTATAATGAAAACGTCCTGGTGGCGGAAAACCTGTTGAGCCAATTGGAAGGCGCGGCGCAAAGTCTGTTGTTTCCTTCGGGGATGGCGGCGACAGCGGCGGTGTTTCGCACCGTGCCAAATGGTGCCTGTGTCTTGGTGCAAAGCCAGATTTACTGGGGCACGACCGGGTGGATCCGTGATTTCTGCACAAGGCGTGGCATTACATTGATCGAGGTCGAGGCCTCTGATCCGGTGGCATTGAACGCCGCCTGTCAGGCACATCGCCCTGCGTTGGTCTGGATCGAGACCCCGTCAAACCCGTGGTTGCGGATCACCGATGTGGCGCAGGCGGCGGCGTTTGCCCATGCGGTGGACGCGCAGCTGGTGGTGGACAGCACGGCGGCCTCGCCGGTGTTGAGCCAGCCCTTGGCGCTGGGCGCGGATATCGTGATGCATTCGGCGACCAAGGGCATCAACGGCCATTCCGATGTCCTGGCGGGGTCGCTGTCCACAGGGCAGGTGGATGCGCCGATCTGGCAGATGATTGTCGATGACCGCAATCAGGCAGGCGCGGTAATGGGACCGATGGAGGCATGGTTGCTGACGCGGGGCATGCGCACGCTGCCGCTGCGGATGCGGGAAATGTCACGCAATGCTATGGCTTTGGCAGAGTATCTGCTGGATCATCCGCAGGTGGAAGCTGTGCTGTATCCGGGGTTGCCGGATCATCCGGGCCATGCGATTGCGGCGCGCCAGATGTCGGGGGGCTATGGCGGGTTGTTGTCCTTTGTTGTCAAAGGCGGGGCACAGGCCGCGTTGCGGGCGACGGGGCGGTTGCAGTTGTTTCAGCGGGCAACATCACTGGGCGGGGTCGAAAGCCTGGTGGAGCATCGCCATACCATCGAACCGCATACGGGTATTCCCGAGGGCCTGTTGCGCCTGTCGGTGGGGATTGAAGATGCGGGGGATTTGATTGCTGATCTGGGGCAGGCCCTGGGGCAATAAGACCGAGCCCTGTCCGCTCGTAAGGCGGAGCCGCCGCGCAGCGCCACCCAGTGGTCTTTGGCGGGGGGGGGCGTGTGGCCGGGGGGATCGGATTTGGCAGTCGTCCAGAACCATCATTCCCCCATCAAGGCCGGATCAAACGGATATTTCGTCAGGTTCTCGAAGCCGTCTTCTGTCACCAGCACCTGATCTTCCAGTTTGATCGAGAAATCCCCGCCTTCGGGGGACACCAGGGCCTCGACACAGAGCACCATCCCCGCCTCAAGCGGATACTCATAGGCCCCGGCAACCGCGTGATCGGGATAGGCGACCAAAGGCCATTCATCACACAACCCTACGCCGTGCATCAAACAGCCGTATTTGCCCGCCTGATATTGTGCATCCAGCACATGGGTGCCTGCCGAAAGTTCAGGGATCATCACACCGGGTTTGAGCATCTGCATGTTGGTCCGGATATGGTCCACCCCGTGTCGCATCGCATAGATCATATCGGCGCGGGGTTTTTGATCACCAACCCACCAGGTGCGCGAAATATCGACGCAGATGCCGTAGCTGCCGACCAGATCGGTGTCAAAGGCAATGATTTCATTGGCTTGGGTCACGCGCGGGCCACATTCCTGAAACCACGGATTGGTGCGCGGGCCCGAGGTCAGCAGACGGGTTTCGATCCATTCACCGCCGCGTTTGATGTTTTCAGCGTGCAACACCGCCCAGATGTCATCTTCAGTGGTCTGGCCCTTTGGCACTTCGGCGCGGGCGAAATCTTCCATTTTGCGCACCGCGACTTCGCAGGCATGTGAGGCACAGCGCATCGCCAGAATTTCATCCGGCCCTTTGATGGAACGGCTTTTCTCGGTGACTTCTTCGCCGTCCATGATCTCAAAACCCTGTGCCTCCAGGGCGCGCAACCCGTGCAGCATGATCTTGTCCACCGCCAGACGTTTGTTGCCCGCCCCGTGGGCCGCGATCAACTGGCGGATCTCGTTTGACAAAACATCGGCCGCCACATCCACCTTGTCACCGCGATCAAAGTAGAACAAATCGGCACCAGACCGTTGTTCGCGCACCAAGGGGTTGAATTCACTTAGGAAAGGCGAGTTTTTATAATCCCAGATCACCATATAGCCATCGGCACAAAGCAACACGGCGCGGAACGGATTATGGGTGTTCCACAGCTGCATATTGGTGCTGTCGGTGGCATAGCGGATGTTCAAAGGGTCAAACATCAACAAACCGCCATAGCCGCGCTCCACCACATGGCGCGTCAGCCGTTCCCAGCGGTAACGCCGCATGTTGTCCAGGTTGGGCATTTGCAATCCGGCGGCCTGCCATTCATCGAATGCCAAAAGGGGCGGGCCGATCTCGACACGGTTCTTGTCGTTGGGGCTGCCGTCTGCCAATTGCTTGCCAAGCCGTGGATCAATCTTGCGGGTATCGCGGTAATGCTGGTTCATGGCACTCTCCTTGCGGGTCAGCACCAGACTGCCTGAATAAACGCGGCATGATTGCAGATTCCCGACAGGGTGCCGTGTCGTTTTTGCACGACAAGGGCTGGCGGTTTTTTTACACTGCGCCCGATGAACGAGATATTGCAAGATCACCTGCCGCCCCCGCAGGCCGTTGAAAACCAATTGCCGGGGGTTGGCCCCTGCGAGAGCGATGACTGGCTGCGGGTGGATGAGGCCTATCATGCCCAGCTGGCCTATAAGGCGCATTTGCTGGCCCAAAAAACCGCCGATGTCCTGTGGCTTGGTCCCAAGGCATTGCCGGCCGCCCAAGAGGTGCTGGAACAGACCTTGTTGATCCTGCCCGACAAGGGGTTTGTGGTGGGCGCGGATCACGTGATCTGCCCCGATCAGCGCCGCATCAGGATCGATTTTGACCAGCCGCTTTTGACATTGGGCCATCTGGTGCAGGAAGATATTTGTATCCTGCAGAAACAAGGGGATGAACATGTGCTGACCGGTGCGGTTCTGTGCTTTCCGGCCAGTTGGCGATTGGCGGAAAAGGCCGGTCGTCCGTTGACGCAGATCCATATCCCCGTGGTGGAATATGATGCCAATATCGCCCGCCGTGTGCAGCGGATGTTTGACGGGGTGCGGGTGGGCAAACCTTTGTGGCGGTATAACAGGCTTGGCTATGTGGACGCCGATCTGCACCAGCCGCGCCGTAAATCCATCGGAGACCACCAAGGGTTTCTGCGCTCGGAGCGCCAGTGCATCCTTCGGATGCCAAAAACCGATGCGGTGATTTTTACCATTCACACGTGGGTGGTGCGCAAAGACGGGCGCAGATCGAAACCTGCGCCCGCCCTTTGAAGAACCGGTTCCTAGACGGGATTCAGCACCATATGCGGCACCCCGTCCGAGGTTTTTTGCGGTGAGTGTCCGGCGCTGTTCACCGTGGTGTTCACCTGACGGCGAAACGAGCTGAACAAGTCCGACGTCACCACATCCACGGCTTCGTCGAACCGCAGGGTCAGTGACCAATAGCCATTGGCAGATTGCCGTGCAGCTTTGACTTCGCCTTTAAAACAATGGCCCAGATAGCGCCCTGACACCCGTTGACCGGGTGCCCAGCCGGGATGGGCATTTGAGGCCTTGGCAGCGATGGTGTTCCAGTCACGCATGCCCCATTGATGGGCTATGGTTTCCAGCGCCTCGGCGTGGCTGATGTTTTGACCGCGTGCCGCAAGGTCACTGCGCAGCCGTTTGGCCTGTGCCTTGAGCACGTCACGGGATGGAATGGGGTTTGTCATATCAAACGCTCCTGCACTCGCATCGGGTGAGGGGGATCCGCGTTGCCCGTCAATCAGCGAGATTGAAGGTTTGAAAACGATCTCAGGACTTCACCGAATGCGGATGGCAGGGGCCTGACCCTTGGCGCCGATATAGGGCGCCGGGTGATCCTGCGCAAGGGGCCTGCGGCAAAGCGCCAGAACACCCTGTCTCCAGAACACCCTGTCCAATGCGCCATATCATCGCCTATCCGTCGATCCGCGCGCCCATGATCGCAATCGCCTTTTGATAGACGCCCGCGGCATTCCACTGTTTGATCACCTCGAAATTGGCTTGGCCTTCTTGATAGCCCTTGCCGGGTGTCCAGCCTTTCTGGCGCAGGAAATTCGCGGTCGAGGCCAGAGCATCGGATTGGTCGTAAAAATCCACGCGGCCATCGCCATTGGCATCCACACCGTATTTCAACGCATTTCCTGGCAGGAATTGGGTATGGCCCAATTCGCCGTGTTTTGCGCCTTTGGTGTCCGAAGTGATCGCGCCCTGATCCACCAGCAGCAACGCGCCGATGGCATGGGGTTCGAAAAATGCCGAACGGCGGCAATCATAGGTCAAGGTGGTGATCGCAGAGACCACCGATGAATCGCCCATAAACCCGCCAAAGGCGGTCTCCATGCCATGAATGGCCAGCAAGACCCCCGCTGGCACGCCGTAAACCTTTTCAAGAGAGCGGTAAAACGCCGGATTGCGGGCCATGCGTTTGCGGCCCTGCGCCACAATCGTGTCTGCGCCACGCAGCTGCATGAATTTTGACAGCGTGTATCTAAAGGATTTCTGGTTTCGATCGGCATGGATGGTGCCGGTTGCGTAACTGGCATTGGCCAGCGCCGCCAACCCGCGTGCGCCAACCCCCGCGGATTTGGCTTTGGTGGCAAACTCGGCCTTCCATTTGTTAAACCCGTTTGCGTTATTTCCGCATGTTGCGGCGAGGCCCGATGTTGCAAAGCCGGTGCAAATCGCGCCGCTGAGCAATAGGTTTCTGAAAATATTCATTTTTCCCCACAATCGCGTTGTCTCGCGTGAAGGGTAGCGTGGAATACGCAATGTTCAAAGAGTTACCTCTGTAGATTGTTGTCAGCCTTGTTTACCCAAAGGCCCATTCAATCACCCGTTCTGCCCATTGGGGGTCACCTCGGGTGGCAAGCCAGGCATAGGCGGTGCCACATGTCAAAATGCCAACCCCCACATAAAACGGCGTGTTCAGCCGCGCCCGGCGCGGGCTGGTGCCCTGATTGCGCGGGCTGCTAAAGCTTTCAACGGCCTGCTGGCCATTCTGGTGTTTGCTGATCCGGTCGATGCGTTGTGTAAAGGTCGTGCTGGAGATTGCCATGGTCTGCTCGCGAATTGTTGGCTTTCCAGATCAATGGCAAGGCCATGCGGCAGCATTGCGGCAAAGGCGGGGCTGGCAGGTGTTTGTTGCCCTCATTTTTATGAAAAAGGGCGCCCCCGAAGGGACGCCCGAAATCGTAAATCCAGATGGACCAGCGCTTAGACGCTGTAATACATGCCGAATTCGACAGGGTGGGGTGTGTGCTCGTATTTGTGCACTTCTTCCATCTTCAATTCGATGTAGCCTTCAATCTGATCACGGGTGAACACGTCACCTGCCAGCAGGTAGTCCATGTCGGCTTCCAGTTCTTCCATCGCTTCGCGCAGGGAACCACAAACCGTCGGGATACCGGCCAGTTCTTCGGCAGGCAGGTCATAGAGGTTCTTGTCCATCGCTTCACCGGGATCAATCTTGTTTTTGATCCCGTCAAGACCCGCCATCAACAGGGCGGCAAAGCACAGATAGGGGTTTGCAGCCGGATCAGGGAAACGGGCCTCTACGCGCTTGGCTTTGGGGCTTTCTGTCCAAGGAATACGCACACAGCCCGACCGGTTGCGGGCGGAGTAGGCGCGCAGAACCGGGGCTTCGAAACCGGGGATCAGACGCTTGTAACTGTTGGTCGCCGGGTTGGTAAAGGCGTTCAGCGATTTGGCGTGGGACAGGATGCCACCGATGAACCACAGGGCTTCTTGGGACAGATCGGCGTATTTGTCGCCTGCAAACAAGGGCTTGCCGTCTTTCCAGATCGACATGTTCACATGCATGCCAGACCCGTTGTCGCCGTAGATCGGCTTGGGCATGAAGGTCGCGGATTTACCATAGGCGTGGGCCACGTTGTGGATCACATATTTGTATTTCTGCAGCTCGTCCGCCTGTTCTGTCAGCGAGCCAAAGATCAGGCCCAATTCGTGCTGGCAGGACGCAACTTCGTGGTGATGTTTGTCCACTTTCATGCCCAGACGCTTCATTGTGGAAAGCATCTCTGCACGCAGGTCCTGGGCTTCGTCTGTTGGGTTCACAGGGAAATAGCCGCCCTTAAGACCGGGACGGTGGCCCATATTGCCCATTTCGTAATCAGTGTCGGTATTCCAGGATGCGTCAGACGCATCAACTTCGTATGATACCTTGTTGATCGAGTTTGAGAATTTCACATCGTCAAACAGAAAGAATTCTGCTTCCGGTCCGAAATAGGATACATCGCCGATGCCCGAAGACTTCAGATAGGCTTCGGCTTTCTGGGCGGTGCCGCGCGGGTCGCGCTCATAGGGTTCATTGGTGTCCGGCTCCACAATGGAGCAATGCACACAGATGGTTTTTTCGGCATAGAACGGATCAACATAGGCGCTGGCGACATCGGGCATCAGTTTCATGTCCGACGCTTCAATGCTTTTCCAGCCCGCAATGGAGGAGCCGTCAAACATAAAGCCTTCTTCGAGGAAATCTTCGTCTACCAGATCGTTCACAACGGTGACGTGCTGCAGTTTGCCGCGCGTGTCGGTGAAGCGGATGTCGACATATTCGATGTCTTCGTCCTTGATCTTTTTCAGGAACTCTTGGTTGTTCATGATGATACCTATTTTGAAAGATGGATTGAAAGGTTACAGCGCGTCCGAGCCGGTTTCACCGGTACGAATGCGGATTGTCTGTTCAACGGGGGATACAAAAATTTTGCCGTCCCCGATTTTTTCTGTTTTGGCGGCGTCCACAATGGCCTCAATGGCGGCGTCGACCTGATCGTCATCCAGCACAACCTCGACCTTCACTTTGGGCAGGAAATCGACGACATATTCCGCACCGCGATAAAGTTCGGTATGGCCTTTTTGACGGCCAAAGCCTTTGACTTCGATCACGGAGAGGCCCTGAACGCCCACATCCTGAAGGGCTTCTTTCACCTCGTCCAGTTTGAACGGTTTGATGATCGCTTCGATCTTTTTCATGGCATGGCCCTTTATGGATGACTTCGCTTGATGGTCTCATTTCATTTTACCTGTCGGGAATCCATGCGCTGTTGTAGGTTGCGGCAAATCCACGCCGGGAAAATACGCTTTTTGCACAAGAATGATGCACCTCGCGTAAAAAACAGGCAAAAATGAATCGGAGCCATCACGGTGACAGAAATCCGAACAGCGGCCCAAATGCGGGCTGTCGAACAGGCGGCGATCGACAGCGGTGCCGTTTCTGGTGCGAGGCTGATGGCGCGGGCTGGGCAGGGCGTGGTGGATGCTGTTCTGGCGCAATGGCCAGACCTGGACAGGCAAGGCACGCGTGCGCTGATCCTTTGTGGGCCGGGGAACAATGGCGGTGATGGTTTCGTCATTGCGCGGCTGTTGCGCGGTTTGGGCTGGGACATAGATGTGTTTTTATCTGGTGCGCCTGACAAGATGCCCGCAGATGCCAAGGCGGCCCATGAAACCTGGGCCAGGCTGGGGCAGGTGCAGGCTATGACCGCTGAGGCAATCAGGGGCGCGCCACAGCCGGACATCATCATTGATGCGCTCTTTGGCATTGGATTGGCGCGGGCTTTGCCTGTCGGGGTGACAGAGGTGTTTGGCGTTCTTGGCGAAAAACGCGGGGCGGGCAAACCTGTGATCCGGCACGTCGCGGTGGATGCGCCCTCCGGTTTGAACCTTGATACCGGCAGAATGCTGTTGGCCGGTGATGTGACGCCGTTGTCAGCAGGGGCGCAGCGGGCCGATCTGACAGTGACATTCCACCGCGCCAAACCGGGGCATTATCTGGCGCAGGGGCCACAATATTGCGGCCGGTTATGCGTGGTGGATATTGGCCTGAACGATCATGATCAGACAACTGCGGCTCTCGGGGCTGCCCCTGATCCGAACCATATCCGCCTGATTGAGCCTTGTACTGCGGGATCGGAGCCGCCCGCCAAAGTCTGGCCAAATGCCCATATTCCCAAGGCGCAGCACAATGCCCATAAATTTGAACACGGGCATGTCATGGTTTTTGCGGGCGGTGTCGGGCGCGGTGGGGCAGGGCGGTTGGCCGCCCGTGCTGCACTGCGGGTTGGCGCCGGGGTGGTGACATTGGTCTGTCCCCCTGCGGCGGTGCAGGAAAACGCCTGCCGCCTGGATGCGATCATGCTGCGGGCCTTGCGCAAGGACGCGCCGCTTGGCGATGTCGCCGATGATCGGGTCAGCGCCTTTTGCATCGGTCCGGGCCTGGGGGTGACAGAGCGCACCCGTGATCTGGTGGCACAGGTTCTGGCCAGACAGGCCAGCGCGCGTCATGGCCGTGCCCCCGCCGTGGTGCTGGATGCCGATGCTTTGGGCAGTTTTGCCAATGATCCGGACACCCTGTTCACACAATGTCATGCGCGTTGTATCCTGACCCCGCATGAAGGCGAATTTGCCCGCTTGTTCCCGGATCTGTCGCTGCCAAACCGCGGCGCGCTGTCCAAGATTGATGTGGTGCGCAAAGCGGCGGCACGGGCGGGCTGTGTGGTTCTGCTCAAAGGGTCCGATACCGTGATCGCAACGCCCCAAGGCGGGGCCAGCCTGCATGCCGCCGCCTATGATCGTCAGGTGCCCTGGCTGGCAACAGCAGGGGCAGGGGATGTGCTGGCCGGGGTGATCGCGGGTCTGGCGGCACCTGCGGGAAGTGGCGATCTGATCACAATGGCCGAAATCGCTGTCTATCTGCATGTGCAGGCGGCCCTGAACTTTGGCCCCGGATTGACCGCCGATGATTTGCCCGATGAATTGCCCAAAGTGTTTCGCCAGCTTGGGCTTTAGGGCATTTTTCAAAGAAAACCTGGCTCAGCAAACATTGCTTGATCCCAAGAATTTCAACGCGTTAAGTGGCACCCCTGATGTTGGGCCCAGTATCCGGCCCAGTATCCGGCCCGGTATCCGATGCTGCAACGGGCCGCGGATCACCTGTTTTGCGACCCGCCAGGGCCTGCTGCCTTTGCCGCTCTGGCGCTTGCCGCATCTGCCGTGCCTATTTCCAGCCCCTGCACATACAGGATATGGGGTTTGTCGCAGGTGATCTGAAACAGATTCTGCCGCTCGATGCCGGCATGTTCTGCCACCCCGTAATCCACCAATTGGCCCACAGGCAGTAACACGGGAAGAAATCCAAACCGCGTCCCTTTCGGGGCTATGCGGATCAACACCAACTGCCCGGCAGGCAGCAAGGTGTTTTCTGTCGGCTGCCCCTCGCCCAAAGCCCCCGCCGTGATCATCACGCAGGGCACAGGCCCGAAAACCCGCCGGATGTTCCGGATTTTACACATGCCCTGATCCCGTGTGATCACGCGATCCGCGTCGGACAGATATTCAACCGGCATGTCGCCATCGGCCGTCAACAGGCGGGTGCCTTTGAAAATACCGCTGTCGCGATAGGGCGTGAGGGCCTGCGTGTCCGCAGAGAGCACCTGCGCCTTGGTCTGATCCTGAAAACACGATTCCATCGCCACCACCCGCCTGTTTGTGACTGCTTTGAGGGTATGGGGGAAACATGCGAATATCTTCTTAATGTTCGGATGTTTTTCCCCTCGCCAATGCTGTTGGGGTTTGATACTCACCCGCCTGTTGTCATGGATAACACGTGCGGGTGTGGCGGAATTGGTAGACGCACCAGATTTAGGTTCTGGCGCCTATGGCGTGGGGGTTCGAGTCCCTTCACCCGCACCAAAGTAAGATTTTTAGGTAATTAAAACAAACAATTGTGACTTTCTTGATGTTTATTCCCCAAATATTACCCAAATCCGGTTTGGGTGAAATTGCTCTGGTTAGATGTATTGCCCTGCTGGACAACGTGCGGAGTCAAATGTCTTCGGCCTGAGAAACGTTGCGCAACAAGCTGATCGTGAGGAGGCGGGAACATGACAGCAACATCCAGCACCTATCTAAGATTGTTTGAAGCTGACGGTAATTGGATCCATCGCCCAGGTTACATGATTTTGGCGGCTCTTTCTGATCCAGATCCGAAGGTTATAGAACACATCTACTTAAGTATGCTGAATGAAGATCTGCTCAATCCTGATGCCAACGAGGACGGCCTCACCCGCTTTGGTGCAGAGATAAAAAAGCAATATATTGATAAATTCGTGAAGCACCGAGTTCTTACCGGAACCGTGATCTGTGAGTTATGCCGACTGGCAGCTGCTACAGGAAAACCACCCAAACTCAACGCTGCATACCGATTGGTGGCTTTTAATTCCATGAAAGAACGAGACTTTGCATCCGAAGATACTGCGATCAGAGAGGTCAAAAAATATTGGTCAAAATTCAAGAATACTGCGCATCTTCAAGCAGCGGCAGTATATGAACCCGGACTTCTCAATGATCTTGGTGGCAAAAACGGTGAGACACTTAGGTTTTTGGGCCTCTCACGTGCTTTTGAGCTCTTTTTTAATGCAAATGTCGTTTCAAACTACGTAGCTTGGTCGCCTGTCAGAATTTCTCCGAAAATTGAAATGGTTGCAGATATCAATTTTGCTCCACTTTCGGAGGGCGAACTTGAGTTCCTCAATTTAACATAATTGGGTGGGCGGAATCTTCCCACCTATTTGAGCGAAGATATTTCGAACCAAGTCGGGGCGCGATGAACCCTCTTGGAGTAACTTGGAATGCGTTATCTTACTATGAAACAACTGCGGCAAATGCTCGGTGGCCGAGGCCGCACAAGCATCTACCGAGACATTGCTGCAGGTCGACTTCCCGTGCCTGTCAAAATTGGTGGCAGTAACTATTTTTCGGAATGCGCAGTTTGTGCGGCAATCGAAAAGCTCAGCAACTCTCAAGATGAGGAGGTCTAGGCAATGGCTGGATTTCATTGCTGCGCTAAAACCGCTTTGCAAGCGTCAGGTGGTGGACAGTTGATCCTCAATGAACTGTTCTGCGCATCCACAGTCCGCATCGGTGATATTGTTTTTCGCCTCAAGGGTGACAGCGATATCCACGCCGAAACCAAGACGCCTTCGAATGGTCGCAAATCCTACACCCTCAACAATCAAGTGAAGTATCTCGGCCCCGTCGCGGCGGATGGCAAAGGGGGCGTGAACTAAGATGACAACAACGCTCCATATCTCCCGCCTCATGCGCCTCTATGGCCTCACGACAACTCAGGCCCGTTTGATCGCGGGCCTGCACTACGGGGAGTCGTTCTGATGACCAACACCATCAACCCTGCACAATTGAGCGCAGACCTTGGCGGCAAGTGGCACGGCGGCTACGGCGTTGCACCTTGCCCTGTTTGCCAGCCAACGCGCCGCAAGGATCATAACGCGCTTACGATCAGCGCCAAAGACGACAGGTTGTTGCTGCACTGCAAAAAGAGCGGCTGCGACTTCAAAGACATTCTGATGGCGTCGGGGATCACCCCCGGCACTGTCGAGATTGACCAGATGGCTTTGGCAAATGGGCAACGTGAACGGAAAGAGCAGGCCGCGAAACTCAAGGCCCGTGCCCGCAGTGTTTGGGGCCACGGCCAGCCAATCTTAGGCACTCATGGCGAGCAGTATCTGCGGGGGCGGGGCATCACATGCGCCCTGCCTGACACACTGCGCTGGTTGCCAGACGCCTATCACGGGCCAAGCGGGCAATACTGCGCAGCTATGGTCTCAGATGTTGCACCGACTGGTGGCATCCACAGGACATTTTTCACGAAGAATGGGCAGCGATTGGAAAAATCAGCCAAAATGATGTTGGGCGCATGTTCTGGCGGCGCGGTGCGCTTGTCTGACGCCGTTGGGCCTCTGGTGGTG
Organism: Sulfitobacter sp.; assembly: GCA_047634585.1. Classification (GTDB taxonomy): domain Bacteria; phylum Pseudomonadota; class Alphaproteobacteria; order Rhodobacterales; family Rhodobacteraceae; genus Sulfitobacter. Next base: position 77,857 of record JBLIAN010000015.1, read on the forward strand.
TGTGAAGGCATTGAAACGGGCTTGAGCCTCTTGTCTGGCCTTCTCAGCGGCCCTCATGTGGTTTGGGCGGCATTGTCCACCAGCGGCATAAAGGGCCTCACACTGCCGAAACGCCCCGGACAGCTTATCATTGCCAGTGATGGTGATGAAGCGGGGCGCGCGGCAGCATCATCACTTGCGCGCTCTGCCCATGCTCTTGGCTGGGATGTTTCGTTGATGCCCGCTCCTGAAGATCACGATTGGAACGATGTTCTGCAAGGGGAGGCCGCAGCATGAATGTCGCGAGCGCAGCAATAACCCCTTTCGATCCGACTGGTGATTGGGCATTGCCAGATGAGACCGTTATTCGCCAATTCTGTTGAAAAACTCTTTTTGATTTGGGGGTCTCCCACTGATTCAATTTGCTTGTGAATGCAAGGGGATTGACGATGTTGGGACCAAAGCAAGAGGCGCAAGGCGCGCTTTTTTATGAGTTTTCCATCGACGATCATGTGCCTCA
>JBLIAN010000016.1:0-71896 GCA_047634585.1 Sulfitobacter sp.
GTTTCCAGTCCAACCCGCCCGTCTGGCGCCCCGGTCAGCGTCGCCGCCCCTCCGGTAAAGGGGGTTCTAAGGTTACTCAACAAAACCCGCAAGCGATTTCTATCAGAAAAATGAAGTTTTTACGACGGAATTTGAAAACTGTTTATTTTCAATGGTTTATAACACAAAGCCACTGTGAATGCCGCGTTTTCATGGGCTATTTTGCGCCGAAATCTCTGTTACGCTCCGGGAAACAGCGATCCGGCGGGGTTTATCCACAGACTCGCTTGCTGTCCTCCCTGCATCCTTTGGGAAATCCACAGTGCCGACCCCGGAAACGACTCGGGGCCGACCCCACCTGCGTCAGTCACCGCATATAGATTTATGTACAGGCACATCACTATATGGACATCTATATGCACCTGATCCTGGGCCGTGCAAAACCTGGCAAACTGTTGCAGCAGGGTTGAAACGCCCGGCACCACCGAAACAAATCCGAAGAGCAGCAATTTCCCCCAGCAACATCCGCAGGGAAAGCGCGAGGCGATCTGGCTTATTTCAATCCGTTGAGGGCAATGAAGCGGGACAGATCAAGGATCAATTGCCCACGGGCGCGGGCAATGGCGCCGGGGCCGCCTTTGGGATCAAAAGACACGCTGAGGTCAAACAGGCCCGATCGTTCACGCCCGCCGTCCCGGACCGCGACAAAATACTGGCCAGAGGTGCGGAACACGCCCGCGCTGCTGGCCACCAGATCGGCAAAGCGCAGCTCAAGCCGAGCGGCGGGAAAGGCCTCAAAGGGCCAGGGTTCAGAGGCAATTGTCCGCCCGGTCATCTTGGCCAGATTCTGGCTGATTTCCAGCGCCACAGCCCGTTCCGGCGCATCCGCCCACAAAACGTCTGACGAACTTTTGAGCGTCCCGTCCGCGGCCTGGAGATGGATTTCATCTGCGGCGGCATAGCTGGGCAAGGACACATCGCGCACCTCGACCGAAGCAAATGCGATGCGCAGTTTTTCCGTGACGGGTGGCGTGCTGACGGCAAAGCGTTCGGCGCTGCCACAGGCGGCCAGCGTCAAGGTCAGGCATAAAATCAAAGCGCGGCGGTGAAATATCATGTCAGCGTCCCAGCAAAAGTGAATTGGGGTTACGTTCAATGCTGCGCGCCAAAGATGCAAGCGCATCCGCCGCCTTTTGAATGTCACGCAGGGTATCCTGCGCCGAGCGGCTGATTTCGTCACCTTTGTTATAGCCTTCAATCGTGCGGCTGGCCTGTGCAAACAATTGCGTCAGACGGTCCACGATATTGGGCAGGTCTTTGGCAGAAACCGCGATACTGTCAGCGGCGGTGCGCGCCGATTCCAAGGTACGGTTGACGTTTTCAATCGCCCCGCCTTTGCGCAATTCCTGCAAAGTATAATTCAATTCATCCAAGGCGCGTTTCAACGATCCGGGCAGCGCAACGGCATCTTCGGTGCCCAGCACCGCTTCGGCAGAACGGGTCAGTTCGGTCAATTCATTCACCAGTTGATCCAGATCCAGCTTTTCGGCCTTGGCGGCAATGGCGTTGATCTGTTCAATCAAGGCGGGCACACCTTCGACCGATGTGGTGATTGAATTTGCCGCCGCTGTCGCCCCGTCAAGCGCTTTGCCCAGACGTTCGGCGATGCGGTCCTGTTCCAGTTTCGCCACCAGCGCTTCAATACGGGTCAGGGTGCTGTTCAAGGTCACCGGAATATTGCGCATGTCCTCCGAGGAGACCAGCCCCTGCAATTCAGCCAGCAACAGCCGCAGGTCTTGCGGGGTTTCGCGCAGGTCTTCGTTGGTGACCAGGGCTTCGGCGGAATTCAGGAACGAAATGGCGCTGTTCAACAATTCCTCGATCGGCAGGTTGTTGATGCGGGTGAACACTCCTTCAACCGTGGCGGCGGCATCCGAGGTTTCACTAAAGGTGGTGGGCAACACAGGCGGTGCATCGCCAGTCTCCACCAAACGTGCGGTTGGCGCGTCTTCCACCATCACCAATTCCACCTTCAATCCGCCGGTCAGCAGGCTGGCCGAAGCCAAGCGCGCCCGCAAGCCGTTGCTGACCCGTTCTTGCAAAAACGTCAGCGCATTGGCAGCGTTCACATCCACGGGCAGGCCCAGGCGCGCGGGCTGGATTGACAGATTCACATTCAACCGCACGCGGCTGTCGCCAAACTGGTTATAATCGACAATCCCTGACAGCGCCTCGACTTCACCGATCTTGAGCCCGCTCAATTCGACAGGGGCGCCAACAACCAAGCCGGAAATATTATCATCAAAGATCACACTCAACTTCAGAGGGGTCACCTCAGAGGCATTAAAGACCGAATTGCGTGCGGTTTCCTTGTCCGGGAAAATTTCGAACACGGTGCCGTCTTGTACCCTGTCGCCACCAGACACAAAGGTGTCAAAGGTAATCCCGCCGCCAACCAGGGTCGCGATCGAGGAAAAATCAATCTCGGCACCCGCAGGCCCGATGGAGACGCTGAACCCCGAGGCATCCCAGAACCGCGTCGAACTGTTGACCAGCCCACGGTGTTCATCAAAAATCAACGCCTCGACAACCGCATAATTGCGGCGCGGGTCAATCTTGGCGCGGCCCACACGGCCGACTTCGATGCCTTTATACAGGATCGGGGCATTGTCCGTCAGTTGCCCGTTACCCACGGTCCGAAACGCGATCTCAAGCCCGGCCTGACCGGGGCGGATCAGCGGTGCTTCGGATGCGCCCTGAAACCTGTCGGCAAACGGACCGATCTGTTCGTCCCATGACCCTTCGATATACACCCCGCTCAAGACCGTGCTTAATCCGGTGATGCCCTGCGCGGTGACTTCGGGTTGCACAATCCAGAATACCGATCCGGCATCAATATAGGGGGCCACGTCCTTGTCCACGCGGATTTGCGCCGACACTTTCTCAAGCGAGGCGGTAAACCCGACCTTTTCAACCAGACCCACGGTCACGTCGCGGAATTTCAGTTCGGTTTCGCCTGCCTGAATGCCTGCGCCTGCTTCAAATTCAATGGTGATCAGCGGCCCGCGGTCATTATACGATTGCCACGCCACCCCCAGCGCCACAAAAAGCGCAAGGATCGGAATGACCCAAATAACCGACGCGCCACTGAGAAAAACCTTGCGGGCGGGCGACAGAGACACATCTGGCAGGTCGTCATTCATCCTTGATCGGGCCTTCATCTTTGGTTGGCTTTTCTTTTGCCTGAACATCCCAGATCATGCGGGAATCAAAGGCCTGAGCAGATAACATCGTAAATATAACCGACAGTGCGAAAAACATCGCTGCAGTGCCGGGGTGGATCGCCGCCAGTGCCTTGAGTTGCACCAGAGCCGACAAAATCGCAACAACAAAGATATCAATCATCGACCAGCGGCCGATGTATTCGACGATCTCGTATAAAAACTGGCGTTTGCCTTTGGACAGCATCGAGCGTTTTTTGACACTTAGCGCCAGAAAGGCCACCGCCCAGAATTTTCCCAAGGGGATCACCACAGAGGCAAAGATAATAATCGCGGCAATGCCAAAGTTGCCGTGCTGGGCCAGATCAACCGCGCCGCCGATGATCGTGCTTTCGCTGGTCTGGAACAGGGTTCTGGTCAGTAGCATCGGGAATATATTCGCCGGGATATAGCAAATCAGCCCCATCAACCAATAGGCCCAGACCCGTTGCAGGCTCATCGGATCGCGCGACACCAGAACATGCCCGCACCGCCCGCAATGCGCCGTGCCCAACGGCCACGCCTTGGCACAGCGCGCGCAGGCCACGATCCCCATGTCACGGGCGCTTACGATCTTTTGGGATGTTCCAGAGAGTTCCATACCGACCATTTACACAAAAAGCTGTCCTGCGCGATCACAAGGACAACAAGAATACCAAACATCCAGAACGCCGGACCAAACCCGACCTGGGCCAGATCAGCCACTTTCACCAAAGCCACCGCACAGCCAATCGCAAATATTTCCGCCATCGACCAGGGCCGCATTGCTTCGGACAGGCGGAAGGCCCGGATCGCATGCGGGGCAGGCGGACGATCCAGCACCACAGGGATCAAAACATACAGCGTCAGCAACACCCGCAACAGTGGAAAAATGATGATCAAAGCGGCCGTAGCAAGCGACAGCGCCACCATCGGCCCCCCGGAAAACGCCAAAGCCGCATCAAGGATCGACACCGCGTTTTTATTGCCCGCCGCATCAATCGTCAGAAACGGAAACACCGCAGCGCCGACAATCAAAAACAACACGGCAAAAGCCACCGCAATGATATGCAGACCGGCATTGCGGCGCGGCGCGATCAACACCTTGTGACAGCGCTGGCAGCGGGCACGTTCCCCGTGTTTGGGGCGCTGCAACCGATACACCGCATCGCATTGCGGACATACGATGATATCCTCAAGTGGCAGTGACGGCGGCTGTGTCGTGCTGTTGCTCATTGGCTCTGAATAGCTGATCCCGAGGTCCGGTGATATCCCTATCTGTGGTCAGGGGCGGTGATGTCCTCTGGCAGCCTTCAGATAACCCGACCGCCCTTAGGCCATGAGCGCCGCGATTTCGCTGCTGCTGTATCCCAAATCCGCCAAAATATCGGCGCTATCGGCGCCCACGCCAGTGGGGGATGATACGGGGCGGGGCCGGCTGCGGCTGAACCGCGGTGCTGCTGCGGATTGCTGTACACCGTTAAGCGTCGCAAAACTGCCGCGATCCGCCATATGCGGGTGCTGCGCAGCTTCGGAAAACGTCAGTACAGGCGCAACGCAGGCATCGCTTCCGTCAAAATGCGCCGCCCATGTATCACGGTCCTTTTGCTGAAAAACCTCGGCAAATTCTTTGGTACGGGCGGGCCATGTGGATCTGTCGTTCTGGTGCGCACGCAGGCTGTCGGGCAAGCCCAGTTTGTCCAAAAGCAACGCATAAAATTGTGGCTCTAACGCGCCAACAGAGACAAATTTTCCGTCCTTGCAAGTATAGCACCGATAGAACGGTGCGCCCCCGTCCAGCCAGTTATCGCCACGGGTTTCGCCCCAGAAACCCTGCGCAAGAAACCCGTGGATCAAACCCATCATCGCGGGCACCCCGTCCACCATCGCGGCATCCACCACCTGCCCTTTACCTGAAACTCCGCGTTCAAACAGCGCCGCTAGAATCCCGAACAGTAAAAACATCGTGCCGCCTCCATAATCGGCAACCATGTTCAATGGCGGTACAGGCGGCTCGCCGGCGCTACCCATCGCATGCAAGGCCCCTGTTAGAGCCAGATAATTGATGTCATGGCCTGCGGTCTGCGCCCAAGGCCCCTGCTGCCCCCAGCCGGTCATCCGCGCATAGATCAGGGTGTCGCGGCATGCCGTTGGCCCCAGCCCCAGACGGTCCATCACACCGGGGCGGAACCCTTCGATCAACACATCACTTCGGGCAATCAACCGATGCGCAGCCCCCAATCCGGCCGTTGATTTCAGGTCCAGCACCAGTGATTTTTTGCCGCGCCGGTTCACATCTGTGGGATCAGCAGCGCGGATTGCGCGGTCCACGGTAATAACCTCGGCCCCCAGATCGGCCAGCAATTGCCCTGCCAACGGCGCAGGGCCAAGGCCCGAAAATTCAACCACTTTCAATGTCGATAACGGGCCTGCGGTCATGGGTTTCTCCTGTTTGGGGTATGCCCGCACACAAAAGGCAAAGCCCCGACAGATAGCAAGTGCTTGCGTGCGCGCACAAACAAGGCAAACTGGCCAAACCCGCAATTTCACGACCAACCGGAGCTGCAGATGCCTGACCCCAGAGACCTGACCCGCTTTATGCCCCTGCTCGGTGCTGCGCTGTTATCGCTGCTGTGTTTTGTGCTGATTTTCTCCTGGTCGGTTTGGTTCACCCTGCCGTTCACCGTTTTTGTCGTTCTGACCCTCATGGGCATTTACGATGTCATCCAGCCCAGCCATTCGATCCTGCGCAATTATCCGGTGCTGGGGCATATGCGGTTCTTTTTTGAAGGCATCCGGCCCGAAATCCGGCAATATCTGATTGAATCGGATCAGGACGAAGAACCCTTTAGCCGCGATGACCGGTCCTTGGTCTATCAACGCGCCAAAGGCCAAGAAGACGCGCGGCCCTTTGGCACAAGAATGCGGGTCTATGAGGCGGGCTATTCTTGGGTCACCCATTCGGTGCAACCCGTGCATATCACCGATCCTGATTTTCGCACGGTGATCGGCGGCAAGGACTGCAGCCAACCCTATTCCGCATCGCTCTATAACATTTCCGCCATGAGCTTTGGCTCGCTGTCCGCCAATGCCATTCAAGCCTTGAACACCGGTGCGAAACGCGGTGGATTTGCCCATGACACCGGCGAAGGATCGGTCAGCCGCTATCACAAGGCGGGCGGCGGCGACCTGATTTATCAGGTGGCCTCGGGGTATTTCGGGTGCCGCGCGGCGGATGGCGGGTTTGACCCTGAAAAGTTTCGCGTCACCGCCGCCCAGGACCAGATCAAGATGATCGAACTCAAGCTCAGTCAAGGGGCAAAACCGGGGCATGGCGGCATGTTGCCCGCTTCAAAAATCAGCGCCGAAATATCAGAGGCACGTGGCGTGCCGATGGGGGTTGATTGTATTTCCCCCGCCGCGCATTCGGCGTTTTCCACCCCGATCGAAATGATGGAATTTGTTGCGAAACTACGGGATCTGTCAGGCGGAAAACCTGTGGGGTTCAAGCTGTGTATCGGGCACCGCCGTGAATTCATGTGTATGGTCAAGGCCATGCTAAAGACCGGCGTCACCCCTGATTTCATTGTGGTGGACGGGGCCGAAGGCGGCACCGGTGCCGCGCCGGTGGAATTTTCCAACCATGTGGGCATGCCGATGATCGAAGGGTTAACCTTTGTGCATAACACCCTGCGCGGGGCGGGCCTGCGGGATCAGATCAAGATTGGCGCGGCGGGCAAGATTGTGCATGCCTATGACATCGCCCGTGCCTTGGCGCTTGGGGCGGATTGGTGCAATTCGGCGCGCGGGTTCATGTTTGCCATTGGTTGCATTCAAGCACAGGCCTGCCATACCAACCATTGCCCTGTTGGTGTCGCGACACAGGACAAGCTGCGCCAACGTGCACTGGATGTGGGTCATAAAAGCGAACGGGTGGCACGGTTTCACCGCAATACAATGGCCGCATTGGCCGAAATGACCGGCGCAGCGGGGCTGCATCACCCGGATGAATTCCTGCCCCGGCATTTGATGATGCGACAAGGCGACAACAGCGTTGTCGAAGGCAGTGCGGTTTACGGCTACATGCCCGAAGGATTCCTGCTGGATGACAAAGCCGAGGATCTACAAGGCAACAAAACCCGTTGGGCCCGCGCCCGCGCCGAAAGCTTCGCCCCCGTGGACTAAGGCCGGATCAAGGGTGCCAGCGGCAAATTCACGGGCAGATTGGCGGTCATTTGCACCGAATTGATGCATCTGTCCGGGCGGCATAAGCACCTCAATTGCCTGCACAAACTGGCCCTGCGCCCGCGATCCGCCGAGCAGCGCCACACGGCCGAATTTATCCATCTGCGCCAGCAGCCGCGCTTGACACCGGGGGTCTTCAACCAGTGGATCCGCCCCTTTGGACAGGTCAATCACCGCATTCACCGATCCTTCATCTACAAGATAGGGATGGGTCAGGTTTTCCAGTTTTTCGATATCATCCGGGGCAATCCTGCCCTCAAACCGCACTTCCAGCGTCAGCGGTGCAAATTCCTTTATCGCAATCATAAACAGGGTTCCTCATTTGGCCAAATCCGCCACGCCCATTGAACCCATGAAAAGGTGACGAAATCGTTTACGGGATCAGGGCTGCCGGGTGATCCGTTCGATCTGGGCATTGATCGACGCCCCCAGAAGCACCAGAAAACTGCTGATCCACAACCAGACCAGCATCGCGATCACCGCACCAATCGACCCGTAGACCTGATTGTAATTGCCGAAATTCGCCACATAGAACGAAAACCCGACCGACAGCACAATCCATGAAAACACCGCCAGAATCGCCCCCGGCGACACCCATGATACCCGCGCATTCAGACGGTTCAGCCCGTGCCGGTACAACAGACCGACCCCCGCAAACAACACCACCAGCGCCGTGGACCAGCGCAACAGGTCAATCACCAGATTTGCCAGAAACCCCAGCGGGAAAAACGCCAGAACCACTGGCACAACCACCAGCGTCAGCAGCGCCACAATCCCCACTGCGACCATCGCCAATGTGACCAGAAGGGCGCGCAGGTAATGCCGTGCAGTGTTGCGGTTCGGACGGTTATAGACGTTGTTCAACCCGGTCATCATCGCGCCAACCCCCGCCCGCGCCGACCACAGCGCAAAACCCAGTGACACCAATCCCGCCCAACCCAGGGTATCTGCCTTGGCGGTCACCAGAGACACCACCTGTGCATTGATGATCCGGTACACATCATCGGGCAACAATCCCCGCATTTCTTCGAGTTGGGCCACCACCACCACCGGATCGGAAATCAACCCCAGCAAGGCAATCAGCGCCGCCAAGGCCGGAAACAACGACAGCATCGAAAAAAATGCCACCCCTGCGGCGATCAACGCAAGGTTGTTTTCGGCCAATCCGGCAAGGCTGTTTCTGAACGCCTGCCAAAGGATCGGAAGGGAGAGTTGGCGATGGTGGCGCATGGCGGACCTCAAAACAAAACACTGGTACGTGGCCGGGGCCGCACGGATCAATCCGCAGGGCAATTCCGGACATATCAGGATTTCCCCGAGGATGTTACCCTAGGCCGCGGCCTGAAAACCCGGCACAGGACAGCGCATACAGGACAGGGCTTGCCATCCCCTGCAAACCGATGTGTCATGGCCGTATGACAACACCCCTTGCCTCTGCCATCACCGCCAAGCGTGACGATCTGATCGCGCTGACACAGGATCTTATTCGCATTCCAACGCTGAATCCGCCGGGGCAGGATTACCGTCTGATCTGTGAATATCTGGACAAACGCCTGTCTGCGCATGGCTTTGACACCCAATTGATCCGCGCTTTTGGCACCCCCGGTGACAGCGAAAAATACCCGCGCTGGAATATCATCGCCCGCCGCGCAGGCCGCCATGCGGGTGAATGTGTGCATTTCAACAGCCACACCGATGTGGTCGAAGTGGGCGCGGGATGGACCTTTGATCCCTTTGGCGCCGAAATCTCGGACGGCAGGATTTATGGCCGCGGCACCTGTGACATGAAGGGCGGATTGGCCGCCTCCATCATCGCCGCCGAAGCCTTTATCGAGACCCATCCAGAATTCTGCGGCGCCATCGAAATTTCAGGCACAGCGGACGAAGAATCAGGTGGATATGGCGGGGTCGCCTATCTGGCCGAACAGGGCTATTTCAATCCCGAACATGTGCAGCATGTGATCATCCCCGAACCGCTGAACAAAGACCGGATTTGTCTGGGGCATCGCGGCGGCTGGTGGGCCGAGATCGAAACCAAAGGCGAGATCGCGCATGGCTCAATGCCGTTTCTGGGCGATTGCGCGGTGCGCCACATGGGCGCGGTCCTGTCGGAATTCGAGGATAAATTGTTTCCCGCAATGGCAGCGCGGTTTACCGAAATGCCCGTGGTGCCAGACGGCGCGCGCCAATCAACGATGAACATCAATTCGATTCATGGCGGGCAAAAGGAACAGGATGATGATTTCACCGGCTTGCCCGCGCATTGCGTGCCGGATTCCTGCCGCATTGTGATTGACCGGCGTTTTCTGGTCGAAGAGCCGCTGGATCAGGTCCGGGATGAGGTCACTGCCCTGCTCGAAGGGCTGCGCGAAACCCGTGCCGATTTTGACTATCAACTCACCGAATTGAATTCGGTTCTGCCCTCCATGACCGACAAACAGGCCCCGGTGGTCAAAACTGTGGCCAAAGCGATTGAAGATGTGCTGGGCAGGCCTGCGGAATATGTTGCCTCGCCCGGCACCTATGATCAAAAACACATTGACCGCATTGGCAAGCTCAAGAATTGCATTGCCTATGGTCCCGGTGTTCTGGAACTGGCGCATAAGCCCGATGAATGGATCGGCATTGAGGATATGCTCGACAGTGCCAAGGTGATGGGGGCCGCATTGGAAACCCTGCTGCTTCCCAAAGGTTAATCCGCAAAGGCCGTGGCAGAGCGGATGGCAAGCCCCGATACAATCGCCGTCATCGCCGCGCCGCGGTGCATCCGCGCATCCGGCAGACGTTGACGCAGGGCATTTTCAACCACGCCCATCAGGCCCGACCCGCCCACAAAGATCAGCCTGTTCACCGCCGAGGCAGGCAGATCCGCCATCGCCAGGGTATCCAGTGCCGCTGTGCCAATCTGATCGGCATAGACCGCCAGTTTTCTGTTCATGAATTCCGTAGGCAAGGGCAGGGTCGCGCCGGATTTCAACATATCCAGACGGATCACCGGATGGTCAACATCCGGGGTGTTGGCCATGATCTTGCCCGCCTCAACCGCAAAGGCCAGATCATGCCCCAGTTCTTCTTCCAGGACTTTTTCAAGCCGCGCCAACCGCTTGGGATGGACCGCGAATTTGGTTAGTTCCTGTGCGGCGCGGCGGGTGTCGGCGGCATATAGAAACGGGATTTTCTGCCATGTCGCCAAATCGTTAAAGATCGCGTTTGGTGCAACATGGGTATCCTTGCCGAAAGCATGGCGGATATCGCTGCCCATGCCCAGTTGCGGCATCACCTTGGCGATGCTCAAGCGGCGGTCGAAATCGGTGCCGCCCACCCGCACACCATGGCTGGCGAGAATATCAATATCGCCCTCGGCGCCCTGCCGGAACAGGGTGAAATCCGACGTACCGCCCCCAATATCCACCACCAGACCCAGATCACCGGCGGTCAGCACCGCGCGGTTGGCAATCGCTGCTGCCTCTGGTTCGTTGAGAAACCGCACATCTCGAAATCCGGCCCGCGCATAGGCGTCGCTCAGATCGGTTAATGCCTGCGCATTGCGCGCTTCATCCGCTGTGTGAAATTGCACCGGACGCCCCGACAGCGCACGGTCGAATGTCTGGCCACTGGCCGCTTCGGCACGGTGTTTTACCTCGGCCAGAAACCGCGCAACAATGTCGATGAAATCCAGCCGTTCGCCCAGCAACAGCCGGCTTTCGCGCATCAAACGGGTGCCAAGCAGGCTTTTGAGGCCGCGCATATACCGCCCTTCATCGCCCGCAAGCAAGGCACGGCTGGCCTGTTCCCCGACCAGCATTTTCTGGGTGTCAAAATCAAAGAAAACCGCCGTTGGCAGGGTCTGTGCCTGTGCTTCCAGATCAATCAGAACCGGCGCGCCATTGCGCATGAAACCAGCCGCCGAATTTGATGTGCCGAAATCGATGCCTAATGTGGATGACATGACCGCGCCCCGCCCGTTAAAAAAGCAGGTGCTTACCCGCCCTTGCCGCCAAAGGCAAACCAATCGAAGGAAAGCTGGTCAGTACCCTGATTCTCTTGTTAAACTCGGGCATAATCAATCGGGAGACCACCATGTTCCACCTTCGCACCATTCTGCTGGGCGTAAGTACCGCCGCCCTGATGGCCGGCAGCGCCGTGGCCAAAAACGATATCACGCTGGCGATGCAGCTTGAACCGCCGCATCTTGATCCGACTTCTGCGGCTGCAGGGGCGATTGACAGCGTGGTTTATTCCAATGTCTTTGAAGGGCTGACCCGCTTTATGGGCGATGGATCAGTGGTGCCGGGTTTGGCGGAATCATGGACCATCTCTGAGGACGGGTTGACCTATACGTTCAAGCTGCATTCCGGCGTGACCTTTCATGATGGCACCACAATGGATGCCGAAGACGTAAAATTCAGCCTTGACCGGATCAATGCCGAAGACAGCGCCAATGCGCAAAAAGGCCTGTTTTCCGCCATTTCCGAGGTCAATGTCATTGATCCGCTGACCGTCGAGGTCAAGCTCTCCGAACAGAACGGCAATATGCTGTTCAACCTTGCTTGGGGGGATGCGGTGATTGTCGCACCCGAAAGCATCGAAAACATCAAACAGGCCCCCGTTGGCACCGGCGCGTTCAAATTTGACAGCTGGACACAGGGCGACAAGATCGAACTCAGCCGCAACCCCGATTACTGGGGCAACCCTGCGGCGCTTGAAAAAGCCACGTTCAAATTCATTTCTGACCCAACAGCCGCTTTTGCGGCAATGATGGCCGAAGATGTGGATGTCTTTAGCGGCTTTCCAGCCCCTGAAAACCTGCCACAGTTTGAGGCAGACCCGCGCTTTCAGGTGTTGATCGGGTCGACCGAAGGCGAAACCATCCTGTCCACCAACAACAAGATGCCGCCGTTTGACAACGTCAAAGTCCGCGAGGCCGTGGCCCATGCGATTGACCGTCAGGCGATCATTGACGGGGCGATGTTCGGCTATGGCACGCCGATCGGCACGCATTTTGCGCCGCATAACCCCGCCTATGTCGATCTGACCGGCATGAGCAATTATGACCCCGCCAAATCCAGGGAACTGCTGGCCGAAGCCGGATTTCCCGACGGGTTTGAAACCACGCTTGATCTGCCGCCCCCCTCCTATGCGCGCCGTGGTGGTGAAATCATCGCCGCCCAACTGGCCGCTGTGGGTATCAAAGCCAAGATCAACAACGTCGAATGGGCCCAGTGGCTGGAAACCGTGTTCAAAGGCAAGAACTTTGGCCTGACCATCGTCAGCCATACCGAACCGATGGACATCGGCATCTATGCCAATCCCGATTACTATTTCCAGTATGACAACCCTGACTTTCAGGCGTTGATGGCCAAACTCAACAGCACCACCGACCCCGACATGCGCACCAAGATGCTGGGTGAAGCCCAGACCATCATCTCAAGCGATTATGTGAACGGCTATCTGTTTCAGCTTGCGGCGCTGTCGGTTGCCAAGGCGGGGCTGCGCGGGCTTTGGGCCAATGCCCCGACACAGGCCAATGACCTGACAGGGGTAAGCTGGGCCGAATAACCAGCCACCCATAATAAAAAGGCCCCTGCACTGCGGGGGCCTTTTTGGTATTGCACGCGGTCACAGCAAAAGGGCACCCCGAAAGGTGCCCCTGATGTTGTCACACTGGCAGGTTAGCGAGTGCCTTCCATGCCGATCGCGGCCTCGGATACCATGGCATCCAGATTGCCATTGCAGACCCGTTCGAATTCAGCCATCGCGCTGTCAGTCATCATTGGATCATCCGAATCCAGTGTTGATTCATTTGCCGTTGCTTCGGCGCCTGTTGCGCTGCCGTCATCGGCATCGGTTGCCGCTTCGGCGCTGACGCCTTCACCGGTTTCTGTGGCTGTTGCATCGTCGTTCATGCTTTCGCCGTCATCGCCGGTTTCGATTTCGGCCAGTGCCATCTGTACAACCTTCATTTGGTCCTCATCGCCCAGCGCTTTCCATTCAGCGCATGTCATTGAGGTGCTCATGTGGCCTGCGGCAAATGCCGGACCGGTCAAAGCGCCCATAAGGCCAGCAATCGCAAGTGTTTTAAACGTCGTTGTCATTGTTACTCTCCAAACTCGTTAACATCGACAACCCAACCCGAAGCCGCGTGATAAAGTTCCGCATTTGGGTTGGTTGTTTTTTTTGCACGGCCTAAAAAACCTGCAACGCCCTAATTTTATTGAATATATTAGATGCTCACAGAAACGGCATCACCCAAGACCCAATTGGCAACCACAGACGATTTGCCCCGCACTCACCACGCAGATTCAGCCCTGAGCCAATAATGTGCTCTGGACCCTCGCCGTTCCTGCGCCTAACCTTTTGCCGATGATACGCTATACGCTCAAACGTCTGATTTCGCTGTTTATCAGCCTTGCTGTGGCGTCGGTTGTGATCTTTTCAGTGATTGAAATCGCCCCCGGTGATCCGGCGTCTTTTATGTTGGGGATGAATGCCCAGCCCGAAACCCTCGCCGCCCTGCGCAGTGAACTGGGCCTCGATGTGCCCAAGCTGGAGCGCTATCTGACATGGGTCACAGGGATGATATCGGGGGATTTCGGCACCTCCTATACCTATCGCACACCGGTGATTGATATGGTGCGCGGCCGTCTGTGGGTGTCGCTGCCCCTGGCGCTCTATGCGTTGGCGCTCAGTACGGTTTTGGCATTTCCGGCGGGCATCTATGCGGCCTCGCGGCGTGGCAAGGCCGGCGATATCACCGTGATGGGGGCCACACAGCTCGGCGTGGCGGTGCCGAATTTCTGGTTCGCGATGATGCTGGTGCTGGTGTTTGCGATCAATCTGCGCTGGTTCGCGGCGGGTGGTTTTGTCGGCTGGGACAAAGGGTTTTTCACAGGGTTGCATGCGCTGACCCTGCCTGCGATTGCGCTGGCGCTGCCACAGGCGGCGATCCTTGCGCGGGTGATGCGCTCATCGCTGCTGGATGTATTGGGCGAAGATTTCATGCGGACCGCCCGTGCCAAAGGCCTGAGCGAACGCCAGGCCCTGTGGCGGCACGGGTTGCGCAATGCGCTTATTCCGGTGCTGACGATCATCGGCCTGCAGTTTTCATTTTTACTGGCCGGGTCAATCATCATCGAACAGGTGTTCTACCTGCCGGGATTGGGGCGTCTGGTGTTTCAATCCATCTCTGCCCGCGATCTGATTGTGGTGGAATCCGTGGTGATGCTGCTGGTGTTTTCCGTGATCACTGTGAATTTCCTTGTCGATCTGGCCTATGCTGCGGTTGATCCACGTTTGAGGGCGCGCTCATGACCCGCAATCTGCTGCTTGGCGGCTTTCTGACGGCCGTATTTGTCTGCGCGGCTTTAATCAGCTTTGTCTGGACGCCTTTTGATCACAGCGCCCTTGATATCGCCGGCAAATTGCAACCCCCCAATGCCCTGCATCTGCTGGGCAGTGATCATTTCGGACGCGATATTCTGAGCATGATCATGGTCGGCGCGCGCACCTCGATTGCCGTGGCGCTGGTGGCGGTGGGCATCGGCATGGGGCTGGGTGTGCCTTTGGGCCTTTGGGCGGCGGCGCGGCAGGGCACATGGCTGGATGAATTGATCATGCGCGGCAATGATCTGGTTTTTGCCTTTCCCAGCCTTGTCATCGCCATTCTGATCACTGCGATCTTTGGCGCCGGGGCCGTGAATGCCATCATCGCCATCGGTATTTTCAACATTCCGGTGTTTGCCCGCATCACCCGTGGCGCGGCGCTGTCGCTGTGGCAGCGCGAATTTATTCTGGCGGCGCGGGTCGCGGGGAAATCTGCGGTGCGGATTTCGGCGGAACATATCCTGCCCAATGTGACCAATCTGTTAATCGTTCAGGCCACGATCCAGTTTTCGCTAGGCATTCTGGCCGAGGCGGGCCTCAGCTATGTCGGGTTGGGCGCACAGCCACCAACCCCGTCATGGGGGCGGATGCTGGCGGATGCGCAAACCCTGGTCAGCATCGCCCCCCATATGGCGCTGGTGCCGGGGTTTGCGATCATCCTGACGGTGCTGGGGCTGAACCTGATGGGCGACGGGCTGCGTGATTATCTTGATCCCCGCCTGCGGGTGAGCCGCGCATGAACCTGTTGGAAATCACCAATCTGTCGCTGTCGATTCATGCGTTGGATATTCTGCGCGATGTGACCCTTGCCATTGCGCCGGGTGAAATTGTTGCAATCACCGGCGAAAGCGGATCTGGCAAATCCCTGACGGCGCTGGCCACCATGCAGCTTTTGCCAAAAGGCACCAGCCTGAGCGGCAGTATCATGCTGGGTGATCAGGCGTTGACCAACCTCAGCGAAGCCCAGATGTGCGCCATTCGCGGCAATGACATCGGCATGGTGTTTCAAGAACCGATGACCGCGCTGAATCCGGTTCAGAGTATCGGGCGGCAGGTGTCTGAGACCATCCGCGTGCATCACCCCGATGTGCCCCGCCACGCCGCCGAAACCCGCGCCGCAGAGACCCTGACCCGTGTGGGCCTGCCCCAGGACCGGTTTCCATTGTCGCGCTATCCCCATGAACTCAGCGGTGGCCAGCGCCAGCGCGTGGTGATCGCAATGGCGATTGCCCTGCAACCGCGTCTGTTGATCGCCGATGAACCCACCACCGCACTCGATGTCACCACACAGGCGCAAATCCTGGATCTGTTGAAAAAGCTGACCCGGGAAGACGGGATGGGGCTGATGATGATCACCCATGATCTGGCGGTGGTCGCCGATATGGCCGACCGGATCATCGTCATGCGCAATGGCGAAGTGGTGGAACAGGGCGATACCCGATCCCTGCTGCGGGACATGCGCCACCCCTATACCAAGATGCTGTTTGACGCCTCTGCCCATCAGGTCAACCTGCCAAAAGCCCCGCCGCCCGCGCCGCTGCTAGAGGTCAAAAACGTCAGCCGTGATTACCGCCTGCCGCGCAAGACCCTGTTTGGCAAACCCGGTCAGTTTCGGGCGGTCAATGACGTGTCCTTTAGCCTGCGACGTGGTGAACGGCTGGGGTTGGTCGGTGAATCCGGCTGTGGCAAATCCACATTGACCCGCGCCTTGCTGGGGTTGGAACAGGTGCAGGCCGGCAGTATCACCCTGGAGGGCGAGGCCGTGTTCACCGGCACCCGCCCCAACCTTGCGGTGCGCCGCAAGATGCAGGTGGTGTTTCAGGATCCCTTCGGCAGTTTCAACCCCCGCCACCGCGTGGACCGTCTGATCACCGAACCGTTTCATCTGTTGCCGGATCCCCCGCAAGGCGCCGCGCGCAGCCGCGCCATTGATGCGGCACTGACCGCCGTGGGGCTGACCCCGCAGGATGCCCGAAAATACATCCATGAATTTTCCGGTGGCCAGCGCCAGCGCATCGCCATTGCCCGCGCCTTGATCATCCGGCCCGATCTGATCCTGTTTGACGAAGCCGTCAGCGCCCTGGATGTCTCGGTGCGCGCGCAAATCCTGGATCTGCTGGCTGATCTTTGCGGCGCATACGATCTGACCTATTTGTTTATCTCACATGATCTGGCGGTGGTGCGCAGCGTGACGGACAATGTGCTGGTCATGAAATCCGGTCAGATCGTCGAACAGGGACCGACCAAACAGGTCTTTGAATCCCCGTCCCATGCCTACACAAAATCGCTGATCGCCGCCGCGCCGGTGTTGCCGGATTTACAGGGGCAGGGCGCATGAGTGGCAAAATCACCCTGAGCCGTGTGGCAGAACCGGATCGTGCGGTGCTGGAGAACATGGCGAAACGTCATTTTAGCGAAATATTCCCCGATGGGCCGCTGTTTTATTCCGCGGCGCTGGATCGCTACTGGATCGAAACAGGCCGCCATCCCTATCTGATCCAACTGGACGGCAGGCCGATCGGATTTGCGCTGGTCTGGAACCACGCGGACGGTTGCCATGAACTGGCGGAATTCACTATCGAACCGGCGTTTCGCAAACAGGGCATCGGCACCGAGGCAGCCACCATGATCTTTGGCGCATTGGGCGGTGATTGGGTGTTGGGTGTTGCCAAACATGCCCCCGATGGCATGGCGTTCTGGCAAAAATGTCTGGAAGGTTGTGACGATATTCACGAGATCACCCTTGGCCCGCCCCGCGCCGCACAGCAATGCGGCAGCTATAGCTTTCGTGTCGGGCGCTAGGCGCGATGTATCCTTTCAACAGGCAGAACATATGAAAACCGGACCAAAAAACCTGATCACCGATGTGCCCGGCCTGTTGGTGGGCAATGCACAGGACGAGCAGTTGAAATCGGGCAGCACCGTGGTGACGGCCGCTGCGCCTTTTGTGGCCTCGGTGCAGGTGATGGGCGGCGCCCCCGGCACCCGCGAAACCGATCTGCTGGCACCGGATAAATCCGTGGATGCGGTTGATGCGTTGGTGTTGTCGGGCGGGTCTGCCTATGGGCTGGATGCCTGTTCGGGGGTTGTGGACGGGTTGCGGGCCTGCGGGCGTGGCTTTCAGGTGCGCGATGCGGTGATCCCGCTGGTGCCCGGTGCGATCCTGTTTGACCTGTTGAATGGCGGGGCCAAAGATTGGGCCGAAAACCCCTATCGCGCCCTGGGCCGTGCCGCATTTGAAGAGGCCAGCGCTGATTTTGAACTGGGCAGTGTCGGGGCCGGCACGGGGGCGCTGTCGGCGATGGTCAAAGGCGGGCTTGGCTCTGCCTCGTTGGTCCTGCCGGATGGCAGTATTGTCGGGGCTTTGGTCGCGGCCAATCCGGTGGGGGCGATCACCACCCCCGGCGACCGGCATTTCTATGCGGCCCCGTTTGAGATGGGCACGGAATTCGGCGGGCTGGGCTGTGATCCCGCATCGGGGCTGGGCCTGAACATGGACAGCCGCAAGATGCGGGCGATGTCGGCACGCGAAAACACCACGATCGCCATTGTCGCCA
Organism: Sulfitobacter sp.; assembly: GCA_047634585.1. Classification (GTDB taxonomy): domain Bacteria; phylum Pseudomonadota; class Alphaproteobacteria; order Rhodobacterales; family Rhodobacteraceae; genus Sulfitobacter. The sequence goes on from JBLIAN010000016.1 coordinate 18,404, forward strand.
CCGATGCCAAACTGTCCAAGGCCGCCTGTCAACGCATTGCCACCGCGGCCCATGATGGCATCGGCCGCGCCACCGTGCCGGCCCATACCCCCCATGATGGTGATCTGGTTTTTGCCCTCAGCACCGGCACTGGGCCAGAAGGCGACAGCCTGTTGATCGGTCATGCCGCATCCTTGTGTCTGGCCCGCGCCATTGCCCGCGCCGCTTACGAAGCCACACCCGCCGAGGGCGATCTTTTACCCTGCTGGAGAACCCTGAATGCCTGATCTGGCCCTGAATGACATCACGCTGCATTACGAAATCGACGGCAGCGGCCCACCGCTTTTGCTGCTGGCGGGGATGATGGGGGATGCGGGCAGTTGGGGGGCCTTGGTGCCGCTGCTGACGGCGCATTTCACCGTGATCCGCCCGGACAACCGCACCACCGGGCGCACAATCCCTTGGGATGCCCCGGTCAGTATCGGGCGAATGGCACAGGATGCTGCGGCTCTGATGCAACATCTCGGCTATGACAGATATCATGTCGCGGGTCATTCCATGGGCGGGCTGATGGCGATGGAACTGTCAGGACTGGTGGGCAACGCCATCACATCGCTCGCCATTCTGGCCTCAGCGCCGGTGCGGGTGCCGCGCACCCTGCATGTCTTTGATACCCTGCTGGCGATCCGCCGCGCCGAGGGGGGTGAGGCACTTTGGCTTGCCGCCCTGTATCCTTGGGTGTTTCGTGCCGGATTTTTCGAAGACCCGCAGAACACCCAAATGGCGATTGATGCGGTGATGGCCTATCCCCATGCCCAAACCGCCGATGCCATGGCCCATCAGATCGAAGCGTTGCGCGGTTTTCGCCCGCGCACCCGCGCTGGCGACATCAAAAACCCCACGCAGGTGATCTATGCCAGCGACGATCTGCTGATCCCCGAAGCCGCAGGAAGACAGGCTTTTGCCGCGATTTCAGGGGTGTCGCAGATCACAATTCCTGATGCGGGTCATTCGGTGCATTGGGATGCGCCCGGCGCGGTGGCCGAGCGATTGATCAACTTTGCAACGGCCCATCCGATGGGATGAACATCACACCGCATCTGGTTGGTTATCCGGCGCGGCATTGGCCAAAGCAGGGATAGCCATACAGGCCGCATGGATGCGCGTGATGGTCGGATAGGGCGTCATATCGACCCCAAAGCGGCCATTGTTCAACACCTGTGCAAACAGACAAAGATCGGCCAGCGTCACCTTGTCCCCATGACAGAACCTGCCGGTTTCCGGCTCTGCTGCCAATCGCGTTTCCAGCGCCAGCATGCCTGCCTCGGCCCATTTGCGAAACCACGCCGCCTTGCCCGCCGCATCAACGCCAAATTCGGCTTCCAGATGTTGCAGGATGCGCAGGTTGTTCACCGGATGGATATCCACCGCCACGATCTGGGCAAGGCTGCGCACCCGCGCCCGCCCCCAAGCATCGCTGGGCAGCAACGGCGGTGCGGGGTGTACCTCGTCCAGCCATTCAAGGATCGCCATGGATTGCGGCAACGGCCCCTGCGGTGTGACCAATGTCGGCACCAACCCCGAAGGGTTCAGCGCCAGATGTTGCGCAGTGGCCTGTTCGCCCTTGAGCAAGGCCAGCGCCACATATTCATAGGCCAACCCCTTGAGGTTCAGCGCCGCCCGCACCCGGACCGAGGTCGAAGACCGGAAATAATTATGCAGTGTCAGATCGGTCATGCACGTGGGCCAATCGTGACCTCAAGCGTGCCGATGCCCTCCACCCCTCCGGTGATCACATCACCGGTTTTTACCGCACCAACACCCGCAGGGGTGCCTGTCATGATCAGATCACCCGCAGCCAATGCCATCGCGCGCGACAGGATCGCCACGGTTTCACGCACCGACCAGATCAGATCGGACAGGTCTGCTTCCTGCCGCAGCCCACCATTCACCGACAGCCAGATGCGCCCTGTCTCGATGCTGGGCACCTGCGCGATCGGCAGGATCGCCCCAATCGGCGCAGAATTGTCAAAGGCTTTGCCCCAATCCCACGGGCGGCCCATTTTCTTGGCCTCGCCCTGAAGATCGCGGCGGGTCATATCCAGACCCACAGCAGCGCCCCAAAGGTGATTTTGAACATCTGCTTCGGCAATCTCTGATCCACCTTCGCCAATGGCGATCACCAGTTCTATTTCATGGTGCAGATCTTCGGTCAGCTTGGGATAGGGCAGCGTGAAAGGGGTATCAACCGCGGCATCTGCGGGTTTGGTAAAGAAAAACGGCGCTTCGCGGGTCGGGTCTTTGCCCATTTCGCGGGCGTGGGCCTCGTAGTTGCGGCCCACACAGAAAATCCGGCGGATCGGAAAACGATCCTTGGTGCCCTGCACTGCGAGGCTGGCCTGTTCGGGCGCTTGGATGACGTACATGAGGTTTCCTTTGTCTTTTATTTACCTGAGATCAGGACGCAATCAGCGCCGCATAATGCTGCACACCACGTGCCAGTTGCGCCTGATAGGTCACGGCGTCGATATTCGCACCGCAGATCACCAATCCAACCCGTTTGCCCTGTAACTTTTGCCGCAAGGGGCCAAGCCCCCCCGCCATCACCGCACCCGCCGCAGGTTCAACGGCAAGTTTGGCCTCTTGCTGCAACGCGACCATGCCCGCGCAGATCTGGTCATCACTCACCGTTACCATTTCATCGACATAGGCCGCACAAAGCGCATGACCCAATGGCAGGGCCATCGGCGGGGCAAGGCTGTCGGCGATGGTTTCCACCTTGTCCAAAGTCACAGGTTCACCCGCCGCGATGGACCGCGACATGCTGTCTGCGCCTGTTGGTTCAACACCATAGACCTTGCAGGAAGGATTGATCAGTTTGACAGCAGCCGCAATGCCGCTGATCAACCCGCCGCCACCCACCGAAATCACCACCGCATCCAGATCGGGCACATCGTTCAGAAACTCATAGCCCACACCAGCGGTGCCCAGCGCGGTGTTGATCCCTTCAAAAGGATGGATGAATGTGCGGCCTTCCTCGGCAGACAGCCGCTCTGCTTCGGCAAAGGTGGCAGCGCCGGGTGCGCGCAAGATCACCTCGGCCCCTTCATCGCGGGCGCGCGCAATGCGGAACGGATTGGCAGTGTCCTGCATCACCACCTTGGCCGACATGTCACAGACCCGCGCCGCCCAGGCCGCAGCAATGGCGTGATTGCCCGCACTCGCCGCAGTGATCCCGGCGGCCTGGCGATCTGCCGGAATGGCGCGCGCATTTGACAGCGCACCGCGCGCCTTGAAAGTGCCGGTATGTTGAAACAACTCCAGCTTGAGCGTGATATTGCCACCGCCCAACGCCTGTCTGATCAATGGCGTACCCAGACCGATCACCGGGGTATGGCGGATAAACGGGCGCATCTCCTTTGCCCGCTGCGCTATATTTTCAAGCGAGATTGCGCTGACCTGTTTGGTTAAATCCATACCCATGCCGTATCCTTTTTTGATCTTTGGCGCAGTGCAATACATTCCGGCCCGAAAGCCAAGCCCATAACGCCGGTGCAAAAAGCAGCGAAGGCTTGCCGGTCTTTGGCAATGTTGCTTAAAACTTGGTAGACTAACGATCTAACGGGTGATTAATGCCCCGAGTTGCTTTGCAAAGCGGCAACAGCGACAGACAAAAGGACACGCGATGGCATCGGCAGACATTACCCCCGTTATTCTTTGTGGCGGGTCGGGGACGCGGCTTTGGCCGGTATCGCGCAAGAGTTTCCCAAAGCAGTTCATCAATCTGATTGGCAATGGCAGCCTGTTTCAGCAATCCGGCGCCCGTTTGTCGGGAACCGGATTTGCCGCGCCATTGATCGTGACCAATTCCGATTTCCGCTTTATCGCCACCCAGCAATTGGCGGATGCGGGCATTGATCCCGGTGCCGTACTGATCGAACCAGAAGCCCGCAACACCGCGCCTGCCCTGTTGGCGGCGGCCCTGGTGCTGGCGCAAGACAATCCCGAAGGTCTGATGCTGGCCGCGCCATCGGATCATTACATCACCCAGGCCGATACGTTTCGCGACAGTGTGAAACGTGGGCTTGCCGCCGCGCAGGCAGGGCAGATTGTGACCTTTGGCATCGCCCCTGACCGTCCTGAAACCGGCTATGGGTATCTTGAACTGGGCACCACCGAAGTGAACGGCGCGCTGCCCTTGAAACGGTTTGTCGAAAAACCCGCGCTGGCAGAGGCCCGCCGTATGCTCGCGGCGGGCGGATACCTGTGGAACGCCGGTATCTTTATGTACCGCGCCCAGACCCTGATTGATGCCTTTGCCACCCATGCCCCCGCGATGCTGACACAGGTAAAAGCCGCGCTGGCAGAGGCCAAAACGGATCTGGGTTTTCTGCGGCTTGATCCTGATGCCTGGGCGCAATGCGATGACATTTCCGTTGATTTCGCGATCATGGAAAAGGTCGATAACCTTTCGGTCATTGCCCATGATGGTGATTGGTCGGATCTGGGCGGCTGGAACGCGGTACATCAACATGCCGATTGCGACGAAAACAACGTCGCTGCACAAGGCGCTGCGCTGGCGGTAGATTGCAACAACACCCTGCTGCGGTCGGAAAACGATGCACAGCAATTGGTGGGTCTGGGGCTGGAAAACATTGTTGCAATCGCCATGCCCGATGCCGTGCTGGTTGCGGATCGCAGCCGCGTCAGCGATCTGGGCGCCGTGGTCAAACAAATGCGCCGCGCCGATATTCCGCAGGCCGATACCTTTCCCAAGGACCATCGCCCCTGGGGGTTTTTTGAAACGCTGATCCTTGGCCCTGGATTTCAGGTCAAGCGCATCGTGGTAAACCCCGGTGCCGCGCTCAGCCTGCAAAGCCATAAATTCCGCTCCGAACATTGGATTGTCGTTGCCGGCACGGCCAGGGTCACAATTGATGACACGGTGCAGGTGATGCAGGAAAACCAATCTGTCTATATCCCGCTGGGCGCCGTTCACCGGATGGAAAACCCCGCAGATGTGCCAATGGAACTGATCGAAGTGCAGACCGGCAGCTATCTGGGTGAAGACGACATTGTGCGCTACGAAGATGTCTATGCCCGTGGGCAGGGTGCCAAAGGATAACGCAGCGCCGTTAGATGAACCCGTCGCAACACGGGTTACTCCATCAGGTCTTTCAAATAGGCCCCATAGTCGTTTTTCTCGTACATTTCGGCACGGCTCGCCAAATCTTTGTCGCTGATCCAGCCTTTTTCATAGGCGATTTCCTCCAGACTGCCGGTCTGAAGCCCTTGTCTCTGGGTCAGGGTGCGCACAAAATTACCTGCATCCAGCAAGCTGGCATGGGTGCCTGTATCGAGCCATGCATATCCACGCCCCATGCGGTTGACCCGCAAGGCTCCCTTTTTCAGATACATTTCCAACAACGTGGTGATTTCCAATTCCCCCCGCGCCGAGGGGTCAACCAAACGCGCCAGTTTTGGCGCATCTGCATCCAGAAAATACAGCCCCGTCACCGCATAATTTGACGGTGGCACCTGTGGTTTTTCGATGATCTCGCGGGCGGTGCCATCCGGATCGAAGCCCACCACACCATAGCGTTCTGGATCGGCCACATGATAGCCGAACACCGTGCCACCGGTTTCCTGTGCATCCGCATCGGCCAAGAGTTCCGGCAAACCATGCCCGAAAAAGATGTTATCGCCCAACACCATAGCCGAAGGGGCGCCATCCAGAAAATCCTCGGCCAGAATATAGGCCTGCGCCAGACCATCCGGTGACGGCTGCACGATATAGCGCAGCGAAATCCCCCATTGGCTGCCATCCCCGAGACAGCGCTGGAATTGCGCCTGATCTTGCGGCGTGGTGATCATCGCAATCTCGCGGATTCCCGCCAGCATCAGCACCGAAATCGGGTAATAAATCATCGGCTTGTCATAGATCGGCAAAAGCTGTTTCGAGATGCCGATCGTAATCGGATACAACCGGGTGCCGGATCCCCCCGCCAGAATGATACCTTTGCGCTGCTTCATGTCACTGCTCCAAGATCCGTCAGGATAGGGGTAAGGCTGTCACGCCAGTCGGGTCGGGTGATGCCGAATATATCTGTGGTGCTGGTACAGTCCATGCGCGAATTCAGCGGGCGCCGGGCCGGGGTTGGATAGTCTGAGGATGCAATATCGGTCACCGCGCAGTTCAGCCCCGTTTTGTTGAAAATCGCGCGGGCAAAATCGGCCCAGCTGCACTCTGGCGCACCGGCAAAATGATAGATACCCGCTTTGGCAGGATCATCAATCAGCTGCAGCGCCATCCGGTGACAGGCCACAGCAATATCCGCCGCGGCTGTGGGGCCGCCGATCTGATCCGCAACGATGTTCAGCGCCTCACGTTCCGCGCCGAGCGCCAGCATGGTTTTCACAAAATTGGCCCCATGCGCCGACACCACCCATGAGCAGCGCAAGATCGCAAATCTTCCGCCCGCGGCCTGAACCGCCCGTTCCCCCGCCAGTTTGCTGCGCCCGTATGCGCCCAAAGGTGCGGTTTGATCATCGGGTTGCCACGGGATGTCGCCTTGGCCTGAAAACACATAATCCGTTGAAATCTGCACAAAGGGAATATCCAGATCGGCACAGGCTTTTGCCATCGCTTCGGGGGCCTTGGCGTTGATGCGGGTGGCGTTTTCCTCATCGCTTTCGGCCTGATCAACGGCGGTATAGGCGGCGGCATTGATCACCGCAGCGGGGCGCCGTCTGTTGATCTGATCCGCGCAATCCCGCGCCATCATCAGATCCGCGTCCTCGCGTCCAAGACAGAACACCCCGGGCAATTGCGCCAATTCCTGTGCCACCTGACCGGTTTTGCCAAAAACCAGGATCATGCCTTGGTGCCCAAGCGCAGACCAACTCCGGCACGGTCCTGCAAGGCGCGCCACCATTCCTCATTGTCCAGATACCATTGCACCGTCTGTTCCAGCCCCTGTTGCAAGGTGACCGAGGGACGCCAGCCCAGTTCATCGCGGATTCGCGACGGATCAATTGCATAGCGCATGTCATGCCCCAAGCGATCCGTAACAAAATTGATCTGTTCGCTGTACAGCGTTGGCTTGGGGCGCTTTTCATCAAGGATCGCACAGATACTGCGCACCAGATCTATATTGCGCGCCTCGTTTTCCCCGCCGATATTGTAGCTGCGCCCCACAACACCCTTCTCCAACACCAGCAAAAGCGCATCCGCGTGATCTTCGACAAACAGCCAGTCCCTGACATTTTCGCCGGTGCCGTAGACCGGAATTTCCTTGCCTGCCAGCGCATTCAAAATCACCACCGGCACCAGCTTTTCAGGGAAATGATAGGGGCCGTAATTATTGGAACAATTGGTCAAAACCACGGGCAACCCATATGTTTCATGCCAGGCCCGCACCAAATGGTCGCTTGAGGCTTTTGACGCCGAATAGGGCGAACGCGGATCATATGGCGTGTCTTCTGTGAACAATCCCTCTGCCCCCAGACTGCCAAAAACCTCGTCCGTAGAAATATGGTGAAACCTGAAATCATCCGGCTTGCCGCGCGCGGCCCAATCGCCGCGCGCCGCTTCCAGCAGATTATAGGTGCCGGTGATGTTGGTTTCGATAAAATCACCCGGGCCGTCGATGGACCGATCCACATGGGATTCCGCCGCCAGATGCATCACCGCCTCGGGCTGGTGATCCGCAAACACCCGGTCCAACGCGGCGCGATCGCGAATATCCACATGTTCAAACGCATAGAGCGGGCTGTCTGCCAGAGGTTTCAAATTCGCCAAACAGCCCGCATAGGTCAGCGCATCAAGGTTCACCACCTGATGCCCGCGTGACACCGCCAGCCGCACCACGGCTGATCCAATGAAACCAGCCCCGCCGGTGACCAGAATTCTCATCGTGATCCCTCGACGGAAAACGGGCTTTCAAAACCCGCAAATGAAGCGGCGCTGCTGTCTTTTTCTGACAGGATAGCATCACCGCTTAACCCCCAGTTTATGCCGATATCCGGATCATCAAACCGCACTGCACCATCACAATCAGCTGCGTAGTAATCGCTGCATTTATAGATGATTTCCGTCTCCGCTTGCCGTGTGGCAAACCCATGTAAAAACCCTTGTGGAATAAGCAGTTGCAACCCGTTTTCGGCACTTAGTTCATAGCCGACCCAGTGACCGTAACTGGCGCTGCCTTTGCGCACATCCACCGCCACATCAAACAACGCACCGCGCCCGCAGCGCACCAGCTTTGCCTGTGCATGGGGCGGCGATTGAAAGTGCAGCCCGCGCACCGTGTTGACTGCAGAAGACAGGGAATGATTGTCCTGAACAAATTCGATGTCGATGCCATGTTGAGACATCGTTTGGCGGTTCCAGCTTTCCGAGAAAAAGCCGCGCACATCACCAAACCGCGGCGGCTTTATCAGCAATACACCGGGCAGGCTGGTTTCGGTGACAAATTCCAAAAAATCGCTCCGTAACTTTGGGTCTCTCACGGGGTAGCAAGCACCCGTTCAAAAGTCACGGAACGATTGATCAACACTGATTTTCTAGGGGGCATCATCCGCTTGGGTGATCTGCTGCAAAACCTCTGCATCGCTCAGATGGGCAGGCACGTTGACACGGCCCAGCCCTTGCAGAACGGTTTCGCGGTAGGCCGTCGTTGTAGCAGGCTTTTTGGCTTTGGGTTTTCTGGTCATATCATTTCCCCATCGTTGCCAGCGCAAACAGGCGGTCACTGCCCAGGCGATTTTCAATGTACATGCGTGGCTGCGGCCCAGAGGTATCAATCGACAGGCTGATTTCACCATCCGGTCCTGTTGTACCAGACAGAACACCACTCAAAAAATTAAGCGATCCCGAGGGGTTTGCAAAAATCTCGGCAAAGTTGGTAGCACCCGACAAGGGGCCGGTGATCGCCACCAGATAAAACTGTGCCGCAATATCCGCGCTGATCCACATCATGATCCGCGACGGATCCGACCATGGAATGTCAAACCCCCAAGCCGTGTCATCAAGAATAAAAACATCTTCGAAAAAGCTCTGTCCGCTGGGAAATTGCACCGCGCCACTGGTACCATCGACAGCCAAAGCGGTGTGAAAACCACCGCCGTCAGCGCTGACCTTGATGGAAAAATCATCGTTTCCGGCGGTGCCCATTTCCGCCCGTCCTGAAAACCCTGTTTGAAACAGCAGGCTTGCCGTGTCCGCCGCTGCCGCCTTGTTCAGCTTCAGCTGATGACCCGCCCCGTCATGGTTCAACAATGAGGCCTCGGACGCCACAGCAAGGCGGTTGGTCGCATCCGCGGTTGTGCCAATTCCCACCGCAGGCAGGTTTTGCAGATCAACCGCCGCGATGGCCGCGTGCCACAGCGCACCATCAAAGCGCAATTGCCCACCTGTCGCGCCCAGATCCGCACGCCAACCGGTTTTTGGGGTAAAAAACACCCATGCATTATCGTTCAAAACTGCAATATTGTTTTCCTGCCCTTCCCAAAGGCCCGTGGCCCCCGCAGCGACAATAAAACAATCGCCATTTGCCGGGGCAGGGGGCGGCGCGGTCAGGTTGGCATCGCGCACGCTCAACTGTGTCACTGCGTCCAGAATCCGCAGCGCCTCGTTGTGGGTGACATGTTTCTGCGCCTGCGCCGGTTGCAAATAGGGCAGCGACAGTATCGGTGATGTCTCGGGCATGAGCGCTCCTTTAAGGTGAATCAAATGTGAATGCGCCGCACCCTGTGACACCGGGGTAAACAACCCTGTCAGCTGCGCCCGTACCTTTCCAATTTGAGGCAACACCAATCAATTAAAATCCGTCCTTCATATCAAACCAATGCCTTAATTTGGGCATCACCGGATCGCCAAACCCCGGCATCACGAGGACGGGGGCGATTGGAGAGTGCTTAATGGTCAGAGCGGTGTTTTCAGCGCAGGGCAATTTAACCGGAACAGAAGAAAACGCATTGGTCGGCCTGAATGATCTGCTGTTGGTTCAGGGGGCTGGCGGTGCGATGCTCTATGCGGCAACGCGGGGGGATGGCTGGCTTTCGGCTTTTGATGTCGGGGATGGTGCCGGCCAGACCTCCTTGGCGGATCATTGGCGGATCGGGGCGCAATATTTGCAACTCGAAACCACCGATCTGGTCTGGCGTGAGAGCGGCAGCAGTGATCAATTGTTTCTCGCGGGGCTGAACAGCGCCGATATGATTGGCGTTACCGTTGGCCCAACAGCCACCGCCGCGCCATTTGGCACTGGGATTTCCCTGTCTGCTCAGGGGCGAAACCTGCGGGATTTCAGCGAAGTCGCTTTGGATGCAAACGGGCAATCCGGCATTGCCGCCCTGCGCGGTGGTGGTTTGGTCAATGTATCGTTCGGGGCGGGGGATGTTTTGAATGTCTCTCCGATCGGGGGGATGGGGGATCTCAACAATGCCCGCGCCACCGATGTGATCACCAGCACCCACAATGGTCAGACCTATGCTTTTGCCAGCTTTGGTGCCGAGGATTCGCTTAGCATGTTCCGCCAGACAGCCAATGGCGAGATGCAGCATATCACCGACATCAGCACCGCAGACGGGCTATGGGTGGACCGGCCCTCTGCGCTTGCGGTGAGCAGTGCCAGTGACGGCAATCTGTATCTGGTCAGCGCCGCCTCGGGCAGTGATTCCCTGTCGGTTTTGCATGTGACGGAAAACGGCATGGCCCCAGTGGATCAGATCATCGACAGCCAGAACACCCGTTTTGCCGATGCAAGCCATGTCACCAGCGTCACTGTAAAGGGGCAGGATTTTGTGCTGGCTGCCGGATCCGACAGCGGTCTCAGCCTGTTTGCGATGCTGCCCGGCGGGCGGTTGCAACATATCCAAAGCATGGAAGCCACTGTGAATGCGCCCTTGAACGGCATTACCGCGCTTGAGGCGATGGCAACCCCTGATGGCATTCGCATCTGGGCCGCGACCGAGGCCGCGCCGTTCCTGTCAGAATTTACCGTGGACATGCAAACCCTTGGGAGCAGCAGGATTGCAGCGCAGGGCGGTGGCACGCTGACAGGGACCGGTGCAGATGATATTCTGATCGGACAGGCGGGGGCGGATCAAATCAATGGCGGCAACGGCAATGATATTCTGTCTGACGGGGGCGGCCAAGACGGGTTGCGCGGCGGCGGCGGGGCGGATGTATTTATCCTCAGCCAAGATGGTGCTTTGGACATTATCCATGATTTCCAACAGGGTGCCGACCGGATTGATCTGACGGATTTCAACCAGATCAGCGGTCTGGGCGGGCTCACAATCACCACCCGCAGCTATGGTGCAGACCTGCGGATTGGCAGTGAAACCACCGAAATCCATACCGCCAATGGCCTGTCGCTTTCTGCCGATGATTTTGATTTTAATACCCTGATCACCGGGGGGCGGATCGAAACCGATCCGGGGCTCTATCCTGATACAACGGTTGATCCGCGCGACGCGCCCGACATCCCTCCCGAACCTGAACCGACCCAAACAATAAACCCGTTGGTTTGGCACCCCGCGCCAGACATCACCTTTAGCCGCGTCGGCGCCCATCCGGTGGGAACCGACCGCGGCGAAGCAATCTACCGCTTTGGCGGCGACGATCACATTCTGGGCCGCGGCGGCGATGACACGATCCAATCGGGCGCAGGCGCAGACAGCGTCAACGGTGATGCCGGCAATGATGAAATTCACGGCGGCGGCGATGATGATCTGCTGCTCGGGGACGGCGGCTTTGATACGATTGTGGGCGGCGATGGTAATGACACTCTCTCGGGTGGTGATCATGCGGATTCCCTTTCAGGGGGCGCAGGCGATGATGTGGTTCTGGGGGGCGATGGATTTGACCAGATCTATGGCGGTCAGGGCAATGATTCAGTCTGGGCAGGTGCCGCACCGGATCGGGTTTATGGCGGTGAGGGCGACGATTGGCTCAGTGCGGGCAGCAATTTCGGCACCTCGGTTGACGGCGTCTGGGGCGAAGCCGGCAATGACACCATCTTTGGCAATGCCGGATTTGATTACCTGAATGGCGGCGAGGGCGATGATTACATTGATGGCGGGCATCAGGCCGATAACCTTTATGGTGAAGGCGGCAATGATACGCTGATCGGGGATCAGGGATTTGACCGGCTGTTTGGCGGAGAGGGTGATGATTTCCTGTCAGGTGGCGCGGCCGGGGATGCGCTGTTTGGTCAAGAGGGCAACGATACGCTGGACGGTGGCGCGGGCGACGACCGGTTTTTTGGCGGGATCGGCAATGATGTGATTGATGGCGGCAGCGGCGTCGATACAATTCATGGTGGTGCAGGCGCAGATACCATTACTGGCGGTGCCGGTGACGACCTGCTGTTTGGCGATTTCAATGCGGATTGTTTTGTTTTTGCCGATGGCCACGGGCATGACAGGGTCGCGGATTTTGAAACTGAAAATGCCGCCGAAGTGTTGGATCTCTCCGGTATCAGCAGCCTGAATACCTTTGCAGAGGTCATGCAGGCGGCACGGCAATCGGGCTGGGACGTGGTGATTGAAACCTCTGCAACCTCGTCCATCCGCCTGATCAAAACCGAACTTCAAGACCTGAGCGAAGACGATGTAACCTTCTGATCCACCTGCCCTGCCCCCAACACCCGATCCACCAGATTGGCGAATTGACTGGCCTGCGCGGTAAAACCTGTCACCGCGCGGGCGGATATCTGTTGTGGATGGGCATCCAGTACCCGCAGAATTTCCTGCTGCAGCCGTGCGACGGGGGCGCCAATCGGGATCAGGCGGTCTTGGGCCACAAACCCGTGTTCCACTGTGCCGCCGCTGTCGGTCTGGATCACGTCAATGCCCCGCGCCAATGCTTCGCGGATCGCCAGACCAAAGGTTTCTTTCCATTGCGACAGGAACAACAACACGTCAATCTGCGCGTAATAATCATCCATCGTGGTCTGATCAAAGCGCGGATGGATTTGCCAATTCCCGTTCAGGGCCGATAAATCCTCATGCTGCCACCATGATCCATCAACGCTGCCTTCCACCAGAAGCACCCGAAAATCATCACGTCCCAGCGTGGCAAAGGCCGATTTGATCAAGGGCCAGCCTTTGATCTGTGACGGGCCGCCAACAAACCCAAAGGTCAACCGCGGGTCGGATTTGCGCCGCTTCTGACGGGCCTCAAAGAAACCGGTTTGCGGCTGGCTTATGCCGTTTTTCCAGACCACGCCCTTATCAACAGCAAAACCCGATTCTTCGCTCAGCTGTTTGGAAAATTGGCTTGGGTAAGTGACAAGCGCCACTTCTGTGCCGATCTGTTGCAGATGATCGAACCGCGTCTTGGACGCCCAATAGCTGTCAACGCATCCCTTGCAGTTTTCGATCCGCACCGGATGTTGGCCACAGTATTGCTGATCCATCCGGATCATGAACTGCCGTTCGCACAGCCACCAGAAATCATGCACGCTTAGGATTACCGGCACATTCTGCGCCTTTGCGGCCCGGATCACGCCGGTGCCAATATCCTGCAGACAATGGGCATGCAGCAGATCAGGGCGCAGGGCATCCAGCAGCTCGGCCATACGGGCGGTGATCGCGGGATTGTCATAGGCCTCGGCAGCACTGCGCCCCTCGGGCACATTGATCAGATAATTCACAATGCCGTCTTTTTCGGTTTTGATCATCGTATAGGGCGCCAGATCAGCGCGGCAGCACAGGGATACTGCCGTAACCCGGTACCCCGCCCGCCGCTGCAAGGCCTGCGCCACCTGTTCGGCAACAATCGTTGCGCCGCCATAGGAATATGGGGCGAAAAACACATTCACGATCAGGATATGCCGTGGTTTCATCCCTGCACCCAATGCAGGATTTCCGGCGAAATCACATGCGGCTGATCCGAGGGGCGCCAATGGGTTTCCATGTCCTTGCGCGCCGCCTGTCCCATCTGGCCTGCGCCGGCCTTATCCTTGCACAATGTCTCAAGCGCCCCCTGCCAGTCTTGCGCAGAGCGGGCCACAAACCCGGTTTCGCCATGCCGCAACACATGCGGCAAATCCCCCACCGCGCTCCCAATCACCGGCAGGCCCACCGCGCCCGCATCCAACAGCCGCACCGCGCTTTTGCACTGGTTAAACGCATCATCACACAGCGGCATCACCGCACAATCTGCCCGTGCCAATGCCGCCAGATATTGCGGGTATCTGGTGAATGTCACCGCCTCGATGCGCGGGTGCAAGGCCGCTGGAAAATGCGCCAGATCAACATGGCCCAATGCCAGCAACCGCCGATCCGGTGTCGCAAGGATGAAATCGGATAAAGGCGCGATAATCTCCGCCAGATCAACTTCGTGCCCCTGTGATCCACTGGCAAAGGCAATGCGAAAAATACCGTCAGGGGGCGCGCGCCGCGCCATCGCATTTGTGCCCGCATCCAGGGTCTCTGCATCTGCAAAGTTGCGGCGCAAATACACAGGGCGCGGGGTATAATACGCGCTATGTTCCACCATCCCCGGCGTCGATACGGATAGAATATCCGCCCCGTTCATCATGCTCAGGTATTTGGGGGCCTCGGTGATAAAATGCCGTTTCAACGCCGGATCAAGGGCTGCCATATTGCCATAGGTCGCATAGGCGGACACCGAAAAAAGCGGATCATCCAGATCATATAGAATCGGCAAGCGCAGCCGCCGCGCCTCATACCGCAACATGTCAGTGATCGCGCAGGATTTTAGGCGGTATTCCATCAAATGCGTGGCATTTTGCAGGATGCGCGTGGCCCGCGGCACATCCGCATAATGGGAAAATTCCAGCTCAACACCCCGATCCCGCCAGAACAGCGCCAGTTGTTCGACGCGGTATTTGCGACATTGTGGCAGGTTCAGATCACCAATCAACGCGATGCGCCGCCGCCGTTGCAACACTGCAGGCGCAGCCGTGATGTGAAATGCCCCCTGTTGGGCGAAATTCTGCCAGATATCATGCAGATAGGTTTCGGCGGTCTCTGGCCCATGACGGGGGATCGACGGCAGCCCGGAAGCGCCCTGCCCCAGCATGCGCCGCTTGAGATAGCCAAAGCCGGTCACCCATGCGCGCCACAGGCCCTCTTGCCGCGCCACCAATACAAACCGCTTTAGCAGCTGACCTGCCGGAACTGCCGCCATCGTTTCAATGCTCCTTAATATCCGGCGCGATATTAATACTTTGCTAGTCTTAACGATCTATGAACCGGACTCGCTGCAAGACATGAAAGAAATTCCAATGCCCCGACCGGAGGATGAAAACGTAACCATTCTGATGGGGGTGCATAATGGTGCCGCGCATCTAACGGCACAGCTTGGCTCAATCGCGGGGCAGAGCTTTCAAAACTGGACCCTGCGGTGCAGCGATGATGGATCAACAGATCGCGGCCCCCAAATTATCACCGAATTTTCAAGTGGTTTACCGGGTCAAATCACCCTTACAACCGGCCCCTGCAGCGGATTTTCCGACAATTATATACATTTAATGCGGGGGCTGGGGGCACAAACCGGCCCCGTTGCCTTTGCCGATCAGGATGATGTTTGGGGGCGTGACAAACTGCAACGCGGGCTAGATGCCTTGTCGGGCCTTGCCGACAGGCCCGCGTTATATTGTGCGCGGCGCTGGCTGTGGGTTCCCGAAACCGATCATCGGCATCTGTCGCGCGCCCTGACCCGCCCTTGCGGCTTTCGCAATGCATTGATTGAAAATGTTGCCAGCGGCAATACCATCGTGCTGAACAAAGCTGCAGCGCGGCTTGCCCGCATGGCCGCCCAGCGCACCAAGACATCGGTTTTCGCCCATGATTGGTGGCTGTATCTGTTGATCACGGGCGCAGGTGGGCAGGTGGTTTTTGATCATGGGCCCGCCTGCGTGCTTTATCGCCAACATGGCAATAACGCGATTGGCGGCAGGCGCGGTATCTCCGCACAAATACGCCGCAAATCCGCAGTGCTCAAAGGTGCATTCGCACGCCGTATCAGCCAAAACATCACCGCGCTGGAGCAGATCTCCGACCTGCTGACCGCGGATGCCCGCAGGGTGCTTTGCCAATTCGATCAGGCTCGACAGGCCATATTGCACCGCCGTCTTGCCTTGCTGCACAGGGTTGCACCCTACCGTCAAACCAGCTTGGGCACTTTTGGCTTTTGGGGGGCGGCGGGTCTTGGCAAAATCTAGCGACCTGCCCCATATCGTCTTGGTGGGTGGTTGCGGCCTTCCCTCCGGCGTACCGCGCCATCTCCTGCATCTGGCCAAGGTACTGCGGGGACGCGCGCATGTGACCCTTCTTGCCGAGGCGGATCAGGGTGGATATTCACAGGCCCGCGCTTTGGGCGCGGACCACATTGTCGTGCCAAATCTCGCATCGCGCCTGTCGTTTCGCCATGTGATACAGGGCTGGCGCGGGCTTTTTCGCGCGCTGTCACGCAATTCGGGTGATCTGGTCTGGATACATGCGCGCCTGCCGGTGGTGATGGGGCGGGTGGCGCTGGCACTGCGGCTGTGGCGCCCCCGGTGTCCGGTGTTTTTTACCCTGCATGGCCTGCCCTTTGGGCGCGGACACCGCCGGATGATTTCTTTTATCTCGAAATGTCTGGAAAAACTTTTGCTGCGCTGCGCGCCACCACTTCATCTGGTGTTTCTCAGCCCTGCGCAGGTGCAGCAGATGCAAGACCACATTGGTGCAACATCCCTGCGCCGCCATCACATCCATGTGCTGCCCAATTGTTCCGATCTTGGTACGGTGCCGCCGCGTACCACATCGGATGCGCCGTGTTTGGTGATGACCGGGCGGGCGGGCTGGCAGAAAGATTATCATCTGGCCACGCGGCTGTTTGCGGCAATGCCTGCGCAGTGTCAGCTGTTGCTTTGTGGGGCCGGCACCGATTCACCCGCCTTCCAGAAAGATATCGCAAGGCGCATCCCGAGATCCGCGTTTGAACGGATCACCTTTGCCGGGCCGGTCCACGACATTGGCCCGATTTTGGCGCAGGCTGATCTTTATCTTTCCACCTCGCGTTACGAAGGGCTGCCGATCGGGGTGCTGGAGGCCTATGAAGCAGGGCTGCCCATTGCCCTGCGCGATTTTGAAGGGGCCCGCGATCTGGTGAAACACCATTCTTTCGGAATGATTTTGCCGATGCAGGATCTATCTGGCGAGGCTGCGCAAATCCTCCGGCTGATCGCCACGTTTCAATCCGACCTGCCCCTGCACCGCCGCGCCGTTCAATCGCGCTGGGCGCAGCTATGGTCGCCCGACATTTTTGAACAGCGCGTGATCGACCTGTTGCACAAAAATGGCATCCTTAACGATCTACTGCCAAGGCCAGATTGTAATCGTGATGCTCCAGCGCCGCATCAATATCATCATAGAACACCAGTTTCCCGCGCTCCAACACCGCCGCCATCGTACACAACCGCCGCACCATCGCTGCCGAATGCGTGACCACTATCGCGCCTGAGGTTTCCTTGCGCTTGTCAAAAACCTGCACGCTTTTGTGCCGAAATGCGCCGTCCCCCACTGATGTCACCTCATCCACCAGATAGGTATCAAACGGAATTCCCATCGACACCCCAAAGGACAAGCGTGATTTCATACCGGCGGAATAGGTGCGCAAAGCCATGCGGAAGTGCCCGCCCAATTCAGCAAAATCTTCGACAAAATCCACCAGCGCATCACTGTCCACCCCATAGAGCCGCGCCACAAACCTTGTGTTCTGAACGCCGGTAAGATCGGGATGAAACGATCCTGCAAACCCCACCGGATAGGAAATGCTGCCGCTGGAAAACACCCGTCCCCCAGAAGGGCGGATGGTGCCCGAAATCAATTTCAACAGGGTGCTCTTGCCCGCCCCGTTGCGCCCCAGCAGCCCCACACTGACCCCTGTTGGAAAGGTTGCCGTCAGGTTTTCTGCGATCACCTTGCGGCCCTGTCGGGTGCGGAAGGATTTGCTCAGATTCTCAAGCCGGATCATCCTCTGGGCTAACCTCTGTCGCGCAGGCTATAGACCACAAGGCAGAGTATCGACCACCCGAAGAATGAAAATAGAATTAACAAGCTCAATATCTTGATCCGCTTTGGGTATTCTGCACGTTCTGCCAGTGTCGGTTTCACATGGGCTGCCAAATAGCGGCTTTGACGGCGCACCTCGGCCAGGGCGGAATCATGGGCGGCCAGCGCCGTGGTATAGGCGGTTTCGGCAAATTCGCGGTCCACGATCAACCCTTCGTATTCACCGACAAGATTGGCAAAAGCCTCGCCGCTTTCGCTGGCATCCCCAAACCCCAGTTTACGCCGTTCCGATGCGATACGTCCGTTGATCACGTCAATCCGGCGGGTGGCCTGCGCGAGGCGCGGATCACTGGCGCGGGTGGTGTCTTGCAACAGATCATATTCAATCAGCGCATCGGCAAGCTGTTGTTGCAGCGTCACCAAAAGCCCCATCTGGTTTTGTGTATCAATGCTGGGATCAACGATCTGGGTGCGGTTGCGGAACTGGGTCAAAGCGCGGCGCGCCGCCTTGAGGCGCTCCACCGCATTCTCCAGTTCCTCGCGGGTATAGCGGATTGAATCTTTCTGGGCGATATTGGACAGGCTGTTGATCATCGCCACACATTCATCAAGGATCGCCTGTGCGACCAGCAGGGCGTCCTGTGGATCAAACGCCAGCACTTCCAGATCAATCAATCCGGTGCCACTGTCATAGACAATGGTGATTTTGCGCGCCCAATGGTCTTGCAGGTCTTCGATGGTGCCTGTGGGGTCAAAGGCAAAAACTGGATCCTGTGCGGGGCTGACTTTGGACCAAATCCCGCGCAGATCCACCCGCGCATCCACCCGCGTTACCAGTTCCTGACTTAAAAGATAGGCAAAAAGAATGTCGGTGTCGGACGAACTGGATCCCGATAATTCGGTCATGCCCCCAAGCAATTCAATGGCAGAACTTTTGTCTTCGGTACGCACCGAAAACGCCACATCAGAGGCAAATTGATCCGCCGCACGCCCCCAAAGATAAAATCCCGCAAGGCAGGCCGGCACGATCACCAGCACCACAAAAGACAGCAGTAACACCCAATGCCGCCGCCCCGGGCGGGCAGGTTGTGCTGCGGGTTTTACCAAAAACTGCGGTATCTCAGGTACCAGCGGTTTTGGCGGGTCCAGGTCTTTTGGCGGCGCCACCCCCTGAAACCGCGTCGGTTCCTGCGGCGGCAGGCGGGCCGCGGGCTTTTGGCTGGAGAGCCAACGTAGCCTTCTGGCGGCTTTGGCATCCGTGATCATATGCGGCATATCGTTAATCTTTTGGTTGAATTTTTAGGATTATATGCCGGCTATAGTTTATACATCGTTAGTTCTTGAAAGATCAGGAGCCCGCACATCGCCGATCATTTCCCCGAAATTCAACGGGCCCAACAGCCATCTTTTGCAACGCTTCGGGCGGTGGGCGCATTGATCCTGCGTGAAATTGCGACAAGCTATGGCCGTTCGCCCGGTGGCTATCTCTGGGCGGTGCTGGAGCCGGCGGCGGGTATCGCCTTGCTTACATTGATCTTTTCAATCGGGTTTCGCACGCCGCCGCTGGGCAGCAGTTTTGCGCTCTATTATGCGGCGGGCATGTTACCCCTGATGATGTACAGCGACATTTCAGGCAAGCTGGCCCAAACCATCCTATTCAGCCGCGCCCTGCTTGCCTATCCCCGTGTGACGTTTCTTGATGCACTGATCGCGCGGCTGGTGCTGAATTTTCTGACGCAAATAAGTGTGCATATTATCTTGCTGGCCTTTGTCTGGCTTGTGCTGGACCCGACCACCAGTTTCGACTTTTCCAAGATATGTCTGGCCTATGCCCTGACGCTTGCTTTGGGCGCGGGGATCGGCACGTTGAATTGCTTTTTGATCGTCGCCTATCCGCTCTGGCAAACCGCGTGGGCGATCCTCAACAGACCTTTGTTTCTGGTGTCCTGCATCTTTTTCAACTTTGAAAGCATCCCGCAGCCCTATGCCGATTACCTCTGGTACAACCCGATCGTGCATATCGTCGGTGTGATGCGGGACGGCTATTACCCGTTTTATCTGCCCGGATATGTTTCAATCGCCTATCCGCTGGGAATATCCGCGCTGACAACGATGGCTGGGCTGTTTCTGTTGTATCGTTTTCACCGCGATGCGCTTGATAACTAGACCGGTTTTCGGGCCGCTGGTCTATTGCCAACTTTCGGGAATTTCATATCCTTCTGCCTGAACCTCGTCACAGATGCGGCGCAGGTCATCGGCAAACAATGTCGGGAAAAATGCGGGCATCGGGTGTTTCACACTTTCGGTGAATCGCTTTTCCAACACCGATTGCGGAAAATGGAATGGCTCAATCCCTAGAAATTTTTCAATCCGGCCCAACATGGCACGCTGATCTTTGTGTAGATCCTCATAAAAGATCGTCATGCGCATCTCGGGGGGTAAACCGCGCTTTAGGCGACGTAACACCCGACCGTATTCAGCGTTTTCCCAGATATGGGGCTGACGTACAAAGGCATCATAATCAGCGGCCTGCCATGTTTGCAGCTTCTCGATCTGTCCGGTGACCTGCAGGTGAAATTTGGTATGGCTCCAAAGCCGTTTCACCGGGTCGCGCAGGGTATATAGCACACGCAAGCGATCACATTTATCCGCAATCTGCGGCCATGCTTGTGAGGGAAGCAGCGCCTGAAGATTGGAAAAATCGCAGGCATAGACCTCATGATCGCGCAGGTGAAACAGATTGCGATACCAAAAATCATCCACCGGTCTGCTCAGATATCCGGCCACCCAATGCAGGTTGGCCCGCACCGCATCAATATTGGCCGTTTCCGGGGCAAACCGCAGCAGATACCGATTGCGCGCCTCGCGCAAACGCCGCGCCTCGCTTAATTGTGTGTGATCGACATAGCGATGATAGAAATAGTGGATTTCCTTTTCCATTGCGAAATGCAGGGCCGGATGCTGTGATAACACCGCATAAAGCCAGGTTGTGCCCGCCTTCATCGCGCCGGCGCTCAAGAACAGATTAGAGAATATTTTCGGCGGCATCACGTTATTGCCTTCTTGGTCACGCTGGTTTCGCCGCGTTCAATTCCTGCAAAACCGCGCGGTACAGACGGTGGTAAACATCCCGTTTGAAATGGTTGATATCCAGCAGATCCCCGGCACCGGAAATCTGCGCGGCGGGGTCAAGCAGCAATACATTATCCCGTCCCTGCGCGACCTGCCGCAAAGCGACATTCAGGCGTTGGTGATCCGGATGGCGCGGGGCAGCGGTGTTCACATATGTAAGCGGTCCTTGTTCATTGGCCAGCATCAGAACAATTGGCGTATCACATGGGATCGCATTGATCACGGCAGTGTAGCGCGCAACCATTTGAGAATGACTTAACACTCCCTCATGTTCAAATTCCTCACACAGCACGGCAAGCCGTTCCCGTTGCACATCGGTTTTTGCAACGGCGGCACGCAGATCGTCACGGGCGATCAGATCATGCCCCTGCGCCCCGACCAACCAATAGGGCAGTCGCAAGCCAGACGCACGGTGACGGTAAACCGGAATATCCGCATCCGCCCAAAAACTCAGGAAAACCAACCCGCGTTGTCCCTGCATTTTCAACAGATCGCTGCGAAAATCCTCGGGGGCATAGCCCAGTTTTGCGGCGGCTTTGATCTGATCTTCGCTCAATCCACCGGTCAACACCGGCATCAAGAACGCCGAATGATCACGACGCAACATCTGGCCATTACACGGCATGTTGAATTCTTCGTGAATCCGTTCTGCATGCAGGCCGAAATAATGCATCAAACTGGCCAGATCACAGCCACCGCGCGCGAATATATAGTCAAATCTTTCCAGCGGCGCCGCCGCATGGCGATCCAGATCCGCGATATGTCCCGCAGTGATCCAATCCACCGTCACCGCGTCGCCCTGCAGATCCGTCAGCACCTCGCCGGAAGGTGTGAACGCGGGGCGGTTTAGAAAATCATACACCCAATGTTCGATATACATATTCAACGTCCGGCACGAAAAACAGAAATGTTCCAAACGCCGTGTATTGTGGTGTCGGCGGGTCATGTAAAACCCGACATATCCATAATCCCCGAACCTGTCGCGCAGGTGGATCAACGCCGCATCCGTGGTGTTCTGCACCAGATCGCGGCGCAGGCTCTCGCGGGCCTGTTCGATGTTTTCAGGCAGGCGGTTTTTGGTAAAATTCAACTGGTTGGTCCGGTTGATCAATTCAATCGCGCGGTCCAGATGCGTCTCCACATCATAGTCAAAAAACACCTGCACCTGCGAATCCCGTAAAAACCCGATGGTCGTGCCGCCCGCGGTTTCAATGGCCTGCGATTTGGCCTCAGTCACTTTGTATTGCGCCAAACGGGTCAACGCCTTGTCGGGTTTTCCCGCAAGCTGTGGCGCCTCCAGCAACTGCGAAATCACCGAGGGCGCAGCGACATTCAACCCCGACACCACTGCACAAGCCTGCGCCAGATTCATGGGATTGTCGTCGATAAACAGCGTCGATTGTGGCCGCAGCCCGATCTGATCCAGCATCGCACGGATGCGCGGGCCTTTGGGGGTCCAGTTGATGCTGGGAAAGATGAAATACTCCCAAATGCCCTGCGCCCGCAGCAAGGTTTCGATCTCTGCCGGATCATTCTTGGAACAAATCGCACTGATGATGCCGCGTTCGGCCAGTGCAATCACCAGATCATGATGGTCCTTGCGATAGGTGATCCCGCCTTCGGTCAGGGTGCCATGCCAGAATGTTTCGTCCAGATCCCAGATCACCAATCGGATGGCTTCTGGAAAAAGCGGTGGATGGTCCAGCATCGGTTAAATCCTGCGCAGGAAAATCGGCGTATTGGCAGCCGCCCGTTTTCCAAACATCTGATCATACGACCTATCCTGCGCCAAGACGCCCGGATGCGCTGACAAAAACTGGCGTAATGCACGCCGTGGTCCGAAACTGACGGGCCGGTTGATTCTGCGCTGCTGCAAGATCGGCTTTTCGATGACCAGCCAATCCCCCTTTAAAAGGTGTTGCCTGGCGAAACCCAGCACCGAAAGAACAGATTGATAATCCCTGCCTTCCCCCGTTGAAAGAATCCAGGGGCGCGGCAGATCCTCAAGCTGTTTCTGCATCGACGGAGTGTCAAAGCCAATCACCGGATCATGAAAATTCATAATCCCGCCGACGGGTTGGTTTTCTGCTACAGCGTCGCGGCCAAAGCTTAGCATTTGTGTTTCGGCGCCATAGGTACGGGCGATATTGCGCAACATGACACTGGTTTGCGTGGCCGCCTTTCCGATGTCGATCATGCTGGCAGGCAGCACATTGTGGAACAGGTGCAAACAGCGGGCTGTCATCACTGCCGGTTCGTGGTCCGCCTGCATCTTATAAGGATCACCACTGGCCGCACGGCCCAGAGACACCGAAAGCGCCTGGGCAGCCTGAGCCTTGATTGATCGCACCATAGACACACCTTTGGCCATCATTGAAAAATGTGAACTCTGCCTAAGGTAGAGTCAAATTTGCGCCATGTGAACTGTAAAGTGTAAAGATTGAATTAAGATCAAGTCTGGGTCGGATTTACCGCTGCGCGCTTTGGCGGGCTTCGCTTGGGGTCAGGTCAAATGCGCCCTTGAAGGCGCGGCTCATGGCGCTGGGGGTACGATAGCCGGCGCGCATGGCCACTTCCGTCAAGGGCAGCGATGTGGTTTCTGCCAATTTACGGGCGAGGATCAGACGTTGCCGCCGATAGACGCCCTGTGGGGTCAGGGTGGTTTCTGCCAGAAATGCAGCCTCCAACCGGCGTTGTTTGCATCCCAAAACGCCTGCAATTTCCAGAATCGTCAGCGGCTGTTCCAGATGGGCATTCATCACCGCAATCGCCGCCCGCACCAATCTACCGCGCCCCACCACCGGCGCCACAGGCACCGAGGTCGCATCGCGGGTCACAAACAATTGCTCCACCGCCAGCGCCAGCGCGGCCCCCTGCCCCTGCACCACCATCTGCAAGGCCAGATCAAACGCCGCCATCGCGCCAGAACAGGTGATGCGCGTGCCATCCATCACATAACGCGCGCGCTCGACTTCGATCTTGGGAAATTCTTCGGCCAGCGCCGTCAGTTCTTCGGGGTGGATTGTGGCGCGATGCCCGTCCAGCAGCCCGGCTTCGGCCAGCAGCCATGCGCCGGTATCCAGCCCCGCAATCCGGTCAAACCGCCGTGCCGCCGCGCGCAATCCACGGATCACCGACGGGCCGGTCAATGTCCGAAACCCATATGACGGTGCAACCAGCAACAGATCACCGCGCGCCTCGCTCAGCGCCGCTTCGGGCACGATGTTCAGCCCGCTTGAACTTTGCGCTACCGCCCCTGTAACCGTCAGATAACGCCAGCGATAATACCTCTGCTGCCCCAGCATATTTGCCGCGCGCAGAGGTTCAATCATATTGGCCACGCAATGGTTCGAAAAACCATCAAACAACAGCAACCCGATCTGGATCGGTTCTGCCTCAGATTTTTTCCAA
Source organism: Sulfitobacter sp. (assembly GCA_047634585.1). Taxonomy (GTDB): domain Bacteria; phylum Pseudomonadota; class Alphaproteobacteria; order Rhodobacterales; family Rhodobacteraceae; genus Sulfitobacter. The sequence continues at coordinate 42,962 of JBLIAN010000016.1, forward strand.
TTCTGCATAGCTTACGCTAACTCTGCACAACACCCCTGCGCAAGCCTCATAGAGTTTGCAAAAGCCAAGAAGGGGAACACCATGGATTTTGGTCTGTCAGAAGAACAAGAGATGATCGTCTCAACCGTCCGTAGTTTTGTGGAAAAAGAGATCTACCCGCATGAAGCCGAGGTCGAACGCACAGGTCAGGTGCCTCCTGAACTGGGCGAGGCGATCAAGCAAAAGGTGATCGACCTTGGCTTTTATGCCTGTAATTTCCCCGAGGACGTCGGCGGCGCGGGCCTGAGCCATGTGGATTTCACGCTTGTTGAACGCGAATTGGGGCGCGGTTCGATGGCTTTGACGCATTTCTTTGGTCGGCCCCAGAATATCCTCATGGCCTCTAATGCCGATCAGCGCGAACGCTATCTGCTGCCTGCGGTGCGCGGTGAACGGATGGATGCGCTGGCAATGACAGAACCGGATGCCGGATCGGATGTGCGCGGCATGAAATGCAATGCGGTCCGCGATGGCGGCGATTGGGTCGTGAACGGATCAAAACATTTCATTTCGGGCGCGGAACACGCGGATTTCTTTATTGTTTTCATTGCCACAGGTGTAGATGAAACCCCCAAAGGCCCCAAGAAACGCATCACCACCTTTCTTGTGGATCGCGGCACGCCGGGATTTGAGGTGCGCGAAGGCTATAATTCTGTCAGCCACAAAGGCTATAAAAACTGCATCCTGTATTTTGACAATTGCCGCCTGCCCGATGCACAGGTTCTGGGCGAAGTAGACGGCGGTTTTGCGGTGATGAACGAATGGCTTTATGCCACCCGCCTGACCGTTGCGGCGTTTTCCGTGGGGCGGGCGCGGCGCTGTTTCGATTACGCCTTGAACTATGCCGCCGAGCGCAAACAATTCGGCCAACAGATCGGCAAATTCCAGGGCGTCAGTTTTCAAATCGCGGATATGATCACTGAAATTGATGCGGCTGATTGGCTGACCCTTGCGGCGGCGTGGCGGCTGGACAAGGGCCTGCCTGCCAACCGCGAAATTGCCTCGGCCAAGGTTTACGCCTCCGAGGCATTGGCCCGCGTCACCGACACCACATTGCAAATCTTTGGCGGCATGGGGCTGATGGATGATTTCCCGATTGAACGGTTCTGGCGCGATGCGCGGGTAGAACGGATCTGGGATGGCACATCGGAAATTCAGCGTCACATCATTTCGCGCGATCTGTTGCGCCCGTTGGGGGCATAATGGCCCGCGATCTGACGCGCCTGCTGCGTCCCGAAAGCATCGCGGTGATTGGCGGTGGCGCATGGTGTCTGGCGGTGGTGCAGCAATGCCGCAAAATGGGCTTTGCCGGTGCGATCTGGCCTGTGCATCCCAACGCCGCGGAAATTGGCGGTGTGCCGGCCTATGCGGATGTCAGCGCCCTGCCCGCCGCGCCGGATGCCTGTTTTATCGGGGTCAACCGCGATGCGACGATTCACCTTGTGCAAGCCCTGTCTGACAAAGGCGCGGGGGGCGCGGTTTGCTTTGCCTCGGGATTTCTTGAAGCGCAGGCTGAAGATGCAAATGGTGCCGATTTACAGGCGGCACTGCTGCGGGCCGCTGGCGACATGCCGATCCTTGGCCCCAATTGTTATGGCTTTGTGAATTATCTGGACGGGGCATTGTTGTGGCCCGATCAACATGGCGGCACATCCGTGGACAGCGGCGTGGCGGTGATCACCCAAAGCTCAAACATTGCGATCAATCTGACCATGCAAAAACGCGGTCTGCCGCTGGCCTATGTGGTGACAGCCGGCAATCAGGCGCAATGCGGCATTGCCGATATTGGTTTGGCCCTGCTGGAAGACCCGCGTGTCACCGCGCTTGGTCTGCACATCGAAGGCTTTGGTGATCTGAGGGGCTTTGAAGCCCTGGCAAACCGCGCCCGTGACCTTGGCAAACCGATCACCGCAATAAAAGTTGGCCGTTCCGATCAGGCCCGTGCCGCAACGGTGTCACACACCGCATCCCTGGCAGGCGAAGACGCCGGGGCGGCGGCATTTCTGAAACGCCTCGGCATTGCGCGGGTGAATGATCTGCCGACCCTGCTGGAAACCCTGAAATTGCTGCATGTCACGGGGCCGCTGCCGCAAAATACCGTCGCCACAATCAGTTGCTCCGGGGGCGAGGCCAGCCTTGCCGCTGACAGTGCCCTGCCTCTTGGCCTGCACTTCCCGCCTTTGAACCCGCGACAAAAGGCCGATCTGCGCGATGCGCTTGGGCCGCGGGTGGCGCTGGCCAATCCGCTGGATTACCACACCTATATCTGGCGCGATGTTGCGGCGATGACCCGTTGTTTTGCCGCGATGGCCGATCCAGCCATTGCCATGACCATCCTGATTGTCGATTTTCCCCGTGCAGACCGCTGTGATCCAGACGATTGGGAGTGCGTGATCGAGGCCTGTATTGCCGCGCAACACCAGACCGGCGCGCGCTATGGCATCGCCGCAACCCTGCCCGAACTGATGCCCGAAGACGTGGCCGGGAAATTCATCGCGGCGGGTGTCGTGCCTTTTTCGGGATTGAGCGAAGCCTTGGCCGCCTGCGCCGCTGCTGCCACGCCGAATGCGCCCTTTGTGCCGCTGCTTTTGCCCGCGCATTGCGAGAATCCACAATTGATCCCCGAGGTGCAGGCGAAACAACATTTGGCACACTTCGGGCTACGGATCCCCAAATCCGCCCGCTGCCCCACGCGTGACCAGATCACCGCGACGGCCACACAAGTCGGCTTTCCGCAGGTTCTCAAAGGCGAAGGCATCGCCCATAAAACCGAGGCGGGCGCGGTCAGGTTAAATCTGAAAAGCGCCGAGGAAACCCTGAACGCCGCCTCCGCCATGCAGGCCAGCGGGTTTCTGATCGAGGAAATGATCACCGGCACAATTGCAGAACTGTTGATCGGTGTGGTGCGTGATCCCGCGCATGGCTATGTTCTGACGCTTGCCGCTGGCGGGGTCTGGACCGAAATCATGCAAGATTCCGCCTCGCTGCTGTTGCCAGCGACGGATGCCGAGATAAATACCGCCCTGGATGGCCTGAAAATTGCCGCGCTGCTGGCGGGCTATCGTGGCCAGCCCGCGACAAACCGCGCCGCGATTCTCAAGGCGGTGCAAGCGGTGCAGGCCTATGCCCTTGCCCAGACCCACGGCTTGCAAGAGATTGAGATAAACCCGCTGATCTGTACGGCAGATGATGCCATCGCCGCTGACGCCCTGTTGCGTCGTGATCTGCACCCGAATTGAAAGGACACCCCATGTCAGAAAGCCCCCTGAAAACCCACCGCGATGGTGCCATCCTGCAAGTCACCCTTGATCGGCCCAAGGCCAATGCCATTGATCTGCAAACCTCGCGCCTGATGGGCGAGGTCTTTGCCGATTTCCGCGACGATCCGGAGCTGCGCGTGGCAATCATCACCGGCGGCGGTGAAAAATTCTTTTGCCCCGGTTGGGATTTGAAAGCCGCCGCAGATGGCGATGCGGTGGATGGTGATTATGGTATCGGCGGCTTTGGCGGCCTTCAGGAATTGCGCGGGCTGAACAAACCGGTCATCGCGGCGGTGAACGGTATTGCCTGCGGAGGCGGACTGGAACTGGCGCTGAGTGCCGATATGATCATTGCCGCCGATCACGCCAGCTTTGCCCTGCCTGAAATCCGCTCTGGTACTGTCGCCGATGCCGCCTCTGTGAAACTGCCAAAACGCATCCCCTATCACATCGCGATGGAACTGCTGCTGACCGGGCGCTGGTTTGACGTGAACGAGGCCAAGGGCTGGGGGTTGATCAATGAGATCGTACCTGCGGATCAATTGTTGGATCGGGCGTGGGAACTGGCGCGTCTGCTCGCCTCTGGTCCGCCGCTGGTCTATGCCGCAATCAAGGAAATCGTGCGCGATGCCGAAGACAGCAGGTTTCAGGACGCGATGAACCGGATCACCCAACGCCAGTTGCCCAGCGTTGATCTGCTCTATGCTTCGGAAGACCAGATGGAAGGCGCCCGCGCCTTTGCCGAAAAACGCGATCCTATCTGGAAGGGGAAATAACGTCTTTAGGGCGTCTTTTCCCCACTTCCCGCAGTGGGATCATCTATCAAAGTGGCATCCTCGATATCCTCGGGGGTGACCACCGGACCGGGGCCATCCGCACCGGAATTATCTTCGATCACCCCAACAATCAGCGGCAGCATCTGCACACCACCGGGCATGGCGACTTCGGACAGCGGCGGGGTTTTCCACGCCAAAGTGTCAAAGCTTTTGCAGTTTTCGCAGATCGGCTTCCATGCGGCGTGAATATGGTGGCAATTGTCACAAATCCATTGCGGCCCGCGAGATACCGTCAGCGCCCGCGCCAGCCAGCCTTTGACAATGGTATCAGATGCGCCCTCGCCGCGTTCGATGGCCGCCATCAGGGTCACAGACCGCGCGGTGGGATCCTTTTCCACCAGATCGCCCAGCGCCCGACGCGCCTGCGGGAAATCCTCGTTGGCGATGTGCAATTCAGACATCACCATTCTGGTTTCCGGATGGTCAGATTGTGATTTGGTCAACGCGGCAAAGCGTTTGATCCGTGCCTCTGGCTTTTCATCCGGTTCGATCGCGGCATAGGCCGCTGCAAGATCGGGATGCGGATGCACGCCCCATGCCTTGATCAGCAGACGTGAGGCATAGCGCGGCTTTCCCTGATCGATAAACCCATGCGCGGCCATCACCGCCGCAGGGATCAGATCGGGTGACAGACGGTTTGCCTCAATTGCCGCTTCGCGGGCCTCGATGCTCTTGCCTTCGGTAAAAACATCCTTGGCCTCGGACAGCGCCAGAACCGCATCACGGCGCTTGTGCACATCGCGGGGCAATTGACCGTTCTTCAACTTGGCGCTCAGGGTCTGACGCGCACCTGTCCAGTCCTCTTTCTCGGCCTGCAACTTGAGCAGCACATCCCCGGTTTCCGTATGTTTGGGTTTCAGCGCAAATGCCTTTTCCGCCAGCTTGAGCGCGGTTTCGGTATCTCCCTCTGCCAGCTTTTGTTTCATGATGCCACGCACCCCGACAAATCGGGTTGTTTCATCCTCAACCAGCTTGCGATAGGTTTCCTCGGCTTTGCGATGATCCCCGGCCAGTTCGGCAGCCTGCGCCGTCAACAGATTGGTCAGCGCCGGCTTGTTCAGGTATTTATCCGCCTTGGCCGCCTTGGCCATCGCCACGCGGCCTTCACCGCTGGCCAGCGCCATCAATCCTTCGGACAGCGCGTCATAGCCTTTGCGCTCGCGGTTGCGGTCAAAATACCGTGACAGCGCGGTTTCGTCGCCATTCAGGAAATGCCATGTCGCCAACACCAGCGTCACCAGCTTGAGCAACAGCCAAACCCCGACAATCAACAGCGCCACGGCAATCACCGATTGCAACGGACCAAAGCTGTATTCGGTCCCCATCACAGTGACTTGCACACCGCCCTGGCTTTCCAACAGAAAACCGGCGCCCCATGCCAGAACGGCCACAGCGGCGACAAACAGGATAATCTTGATCAATGACCACAGCATAAATTCATCTACCTCAGTTTGCCGTCAGGCGTTGTGACAGGGTCTGCACTGCTTGTTGTGCCGCATGGCGGGCGCGGGCATCATTCAGCCAATCCTGCATGGCAGCTTGGGCGGGGGCCGGCAGGGCTTGCACCTCATCCAGCGCCGCCCCCAATTGTCCGTCACGCAGGGCTGCTTCCGCGCGTGACAATACCGCATCGGGATCGGACCCGGCGCGCGGGGCCACAGATCGCGCCCCCAATTGACGGCGCAGAAATCCGCCCAGCCCGCCTGCGGCATCCTCGGCCCCGACAGCGCGGGCATCAGCCAATGCCGCCCGTGCCGCATTCGGGAAACGGGTTTGCAGATTGATCAGGGTCACAACACCCGATGCCGCAGTGCCAGACAATGCCTCGGGCAGATCGGCAAGGCCATTGGCAGACATGACTGCAATTCCCCCGGCAAAAGGCGCGCCCTCGTTGATCGCGGCCGTGACCTGCGCCAAGGCATTTTGCAACGTGGCCCGCCGCGCCGCATCTGCGGTCGCTTCTTCCACGGACATCGCATTGTTCAACAGTTTCTCCATCTCGGTCTTTTGTGCCTCAACCGAGGCCCGCAAGGTCGCAAGGTCACTGGCATAAGCCGCCGTGGCAGCGGTGCCGGATCCATCCGAACTGGCAAAGGGACGCTCTTCCAGCGCGGTTAAACGCCCCTGCACCCCCGCCAGCGTTTTGGAAATCGCGGCAAGTTGCGCCGTCACGCCCTCAATATCCCCAGAAGGCGCCGCAACAGGCCCGGCCTTTTCCAAGGCGGCAATCCGGCTGTCCTGTGCTGCAAATGCGGTTTCTACGGCATCGGTGTTGCCGCGCCGGTTCAACACATCAAATTCTGACGCCAGAAAGCCCAGACCACAGGCAACAATCCCCCCCAACACCAGCGGCAGGAAAATATGCTGCGGCTTGGCGGGTTCTGGCGTCGGTGGCAGCGGCGCAGCTGTGGCTTTCGGCGTGACATCCGCTTGCGCTGGTCTTGTCGCGGTCTTGGCATCCGGTTCCGGCGTTTCAGCGGGCTTGGCTGCTGCCGTGTCTGCGGGCGCCGGTTTGGCACGCGCTCCAACAGGTTTTTCCGGCTCGGGTGCTGGCACTGGCGTTGATTTATTCTCAACCACTGTTTTAGCTTGCGGGTTTGATGCTTTTGCCGCCGTTGCGCTGGCGGGTTTGGCCGCTGGCGTCGCGGTGGTTTTGGGCGCTGCCTTGCTGTCTGCTGCCTTGCTGTCTGCTGCCTTGGCTGTGCTTGCACGGGCCACTTTCGGCGTTGACGACGTGGCCTCCTGCGCCCCAGATTTCGCTTTCGCTGCTGCTGTGGTGTTTCTGGAGACGGGTTTCTTCGCTTTAGCCACTCTGCAACCTTTCCGATTCTGATCTTTGGATCAGCCTAACCCTACAATACTACGCGCCAAACAAACCCAGCTTCAAGGCAAGCTGTGGTCGCGCAGCTGTTTTTCAAGGGCGTTCAGCATCTCTTTGCCTGTGGGGGCGGGCGCGATCTGTACCATGATATCAGGCACTTCGCCCAAGGCATCGGCAACGGCACTGCTCATCGCCAGCACCAGAACATTCTGCGGATTGATCAATTCTGCGGCAAAATGCCCGGCGGTGCGTGGTGAAAACAGCGGCACCAGCACCCGCGCCCTGCCCTGCACCCGCGCCTGCGCCGCTGTGCTGAGGTGGTGCAGCTGTTGATCATAGACCTCGATCACCTGTGTTGGCAGCCCTGCCGCCGTCAACCTTTGCGCGATATCACCGCGCCGATGCCGTCCTGCAAAATGGGTCAGCGGCCCTTGGTCATCCTGCATCTGCGCGATCAGGCCATCGGCCAGATCATCGGCGGTCTGTGCGGTGATCTTTACCCTCCAGCCCCGTGCCTGCGCGGCCGCGCTTGTCTGTTCGCCCACACAATAGGCCGGCCGCCCCCCTCCATCGGGCACAAAGGCCAGGGCATTTGCAGAGGAAAACACCGCCGCTGTGACGGGGGTTTGATCAGCGGAAAATTCAAGCGGGATAATCGCCAACAAAGGCGATATCACCACATCCCAACCCGCAAGTGCAGCAGGGTTTAGCCGCGCCAGCACCCGCTCTGCGCTGTGTCTTGGCCGTGTCAGCAGCAATGATGGCTTGTCCATATCCGGCCCCCGGCATTGTTTGCCCCTGCCTGCGGTGTTACCTGCGGGCAAGGCACCATGCAACGGATAGCACCTATGCCAACGACATTGACCCTTTTGGGAATTGAAAGCAGCTGTGATGATACCGCAGCGGCACTGGTGCGCCTGCCTCCAAAAGGCAGTGCAGTGGTGCTGTCCTCGGTGGTTGCCGGACAGAATGATCTGCACGCGGCTTTTGGCGGGGTTGTGCCGGAAATTGCCGCCCGCGCCCATGCGGAAAAACTGGATTATTGCGTAGAACAGGCTCTGACACAGGCCAATATCCCACTTTCAGATATTGACGGCATCGCTGTCACCGCTGGCCCGGGGTTGATTGGCGGCGTGGTTTCTGGGGTCATGTGCGCCAAAGGCCTGTCTGCCGCGACGGGCAAACCCTTGTATGGCGTGAACCACCTTGCCGGTCACGCCCTGACCCCGCGCCTGACCGATGATGTGGCCTATCCCTATTTGATGCTGCTGGTCTCTGGCGGGCATTGCCAGTTTTTGCTGGTATCAGGCCCGGATGATTTCAAACGCCTTGGCGGCACCATTGACGACGCCCCCGGTGAAGCCTTTGACAAGGTTGCGCGGTTGATTTCCCTACCTCAGCCCGGCGGGCCTTCGATCGAACTGGCAGCAAAATCCGGCGATCCAAAGCGTTTTACCTTGCCGCGCCCGCTTTTGGACCGTCCCGGATGTGATATGTCTTTCTCCGGTCTGAAAACCGCCGTTTTGCGCCAACGTGATGCTTTGGTCGCCGTCCAAGGTGGCCTTACACGACAAGATCAATCCGACCTCGCAGCCGGGTTTCAGGCCTCTGTGGTGGATGTGCTTGCCCATAAGGCCCGCCGCGCCTTTGACCATTATCCCGCTGCGGCCCCGCGTAGCTTTTGCGTGGCAGGCGGGGTGGCAGCAAATCAAGCCATTCGTGCTGTGTTAGAGACTGTTTCAGCGCAATTTGAGGCGGCTTTTGTCGCGCCACCACTGGCGTTGTGCACCGACAACGCTGCGATGATCGCCTATGCCGCAGCCGAACAATCGCGCGGCCGGGATGCCGATGATTTGACCCTCTCCGCACGCCCCCGTTGGCCGTTGGACAAAACCGCCCCTTCGATGTTGGGATCGGGCAAGAAAGGCGCAAAAGCATGAGTATCGCGGTTTTGGGCGCTGGCGCATTTGGCACGGCTTTGGCGATTTCATTGGCGGGCAATGGTCCGGTCACGCTGTGGGCGCGGGATCTGCGTGATATGCAGGCGCGCCGCGCAAACACTGCCCGTTTGCCGGGCTGTCATTTCCCCACCGCGCTGCACCTGACGGATGATCTTGCATCGGCCTGCGCCGCTGACATCATTTTGCTGGCGGTGCCGATGCAAAAGCTGCGCGAGATGTTGCAGGAAAATGCCGCGTATTTTGCGGGCAAACATCTGGTGGCCTGCTGCAAGGGCATTGAATTGACCACCGGGGTTGGCCCCGTGACGGTGATCACACAAGAGATTTCAGGCGCGACACCGGCCATCCTGACCGGCCCCAGCTTTGCCGCCGATATCGCCCGTGGTCTGCCCACGGCGCTGACCTTGGCCTGTGCCGATGATGCGGCAGGAACACAGCTACAACTGGCCCTCACAACGGAAAACCTGCGCCTATACCGCACCACAGATACCATCGGGGCGGAATTGGGCGGCGCGTTGAAAAACGTGATCGCGATTGCCTGCGGTGCCGCGATGGGGGCTGGATTGGGCGAAAGCGCGCGCGCGGCGCTGATGACCCGTGGCTTTGCAGAAATGCAACGGCTGGCCGCGCATTTGCATGCCGATCCGAACACTTTGTCGGGGCTGTCCGGGTTTGGCGATCTGACCCTGACTTGCACCTCGCAACAATCGCGCAATTACCGGATGGGGCTTGCCTTGGGGCAAGGCCGCGCCTTTGATCCCACCACAACAGTCGAAGGTGCCGCGACCGCCCGCGCGGTGTATGATCTGTGCCAGAGCGCCGGATTGGACATGCCGATCACCAATGCCGTTGCAGCGGTGCTGGAGGGCAGGCAAGATGTGCCAACCGCGATGAAGACCCTCTTGGCCCGCCCCTTAAAGGAAGAATGATATGTTTGTTGCCCTGATTGCCCATGATAAATCCGGCGCGTTGGAAATCCGCACCGCAAACCGCCCCGCCCATATTGAATACCTGAAATCCACCGAACTGGTTGCACAGGCAGGGCCCCTGCTGGACGCGGATGGCGGGATGATCGGATCATTGATCATTCTGGATGTCCCTGACATGGCCGCCGCAGAAAACTGGGCTGCACATGATCCCTACGCCAAGGCCGGATTGTTTGAAAATGTGACCCTCACACAGTGGAACAGGGTTATCGGCTGATGGCATATTGGCTTTTCAAATCGGAACCCAACACCTGGGGCTGGGATGATCAGATTGCCAAAGGCGATGCTGGCGAAGAATGGGATGGCGTTCGCAATTACCAAGCCCGCAATTTCATGCGCGAAATGAAACTGGGTGATCGCGGGTTCTTTTATCATTCGATGAAAGAGAAATCCGTTGTTGGCATTATCGAAATCTGCGCCGAGGTGCATCCAGATAGCAAAACCGACGATCCGCGTTGGGAATGTGTGGACATCAAAGCCGTGCGTCCTTTTATCAACCCGGTGACATTGGACCAGATCAAAGCCGACCCGCACCTGAGTGACATGGTGCTGGTTAAAAATTCCCGCCTGTCTGTGCAACCGGTGACTGAAACGGAATGGCGTATTATCTGTGATTTAGGCCAAACGAAACCATAGCAAAATCTTCTAACTCGCGGCATAGTGGTACTGCATCAATTTGGAGGGGCTTTGATGGATTTTTTTGCAGTGATCGTGGCAGCCGCAGCCGGCTTTGCTTTTGGTGCCGTATGGTACAGCGTGCTTTCCGCCCCGTGGCTGGCGGCTGCGGGACTCAAGATGGGTGCAGATGGCAAACCCGAAGGCTATTCCACCACGCCTTTTATCCTGTCAGGAATCGCGATGCTGCTTGTCGCTGGCATGATGCGCCACAGCTTTGCCCTGTCAGGGATTGATAGCCTTGGCAAAGGCATGGTGTCCGGTCTGGGTGTCGGGCTGTTTTTCATCAGCCCTTGGATCATGATCAACAACAGCTATGCGGGGCGGCCGTTTAAGCTAACCTTGATTGACGGGGGCTATGCCAGCTTTGGTTGTGCGTTGATCGGTCTGGTGCTGACGCTTTTCTAAGTGCCCGCAAACGAAAAAGGGTTCCGGCATATGCACCAGAACCCTTCTCACCCCGTGCGCTCCCGAATACCCCGGCACACGTATGGAAATTTGGTCTGGCCATCCTAGCCTGTGATTTTTACTAGCAGGAATTGCACCGACACCCAAGAAAATGATCCTTCAAAGGCCATTTGAAATCGCAACGCCCGCTTAACCAAGCGGGCGTTTTACCGGGCGGGTTCAGCCGTAGACGGATTCTTTGCCGAACTGTTTGGTCAGCATGTAATAGATCACAGCGCGATATTTGTTGCGCTCGGATTTGCCGTAGGTTTCAACCGCCTTGTTGATGCCTGCCATCAATTCAGGGCTGTCAGCAAGGCCCAGTTTCTTGATCAGAAAGTTGTTTTTGACCAGCTCCAATTCGCTTTCCTGACTGGAGGCAACGGTCTGGGCATCCGCGTTATAGATCGACGGGCCACAGCCGATGGTCACTTTGGTCAGCAGGTCAATGTCCGGTGTCATGCCACATTTGGTTTTCAGATCGTCCGCATATTTTGCGATCCATTCGTCACGCTTGCCCATTCAGAATTCTCCACGTTAAATAAATTGCCTGACCAGCCCTTTCTGATCTTATCCCCAAGCCTAAAGGCAATTCTGGCACCGACAAAGGGAAAATTTTCCCGATCCTTCGCCGTGCTGCCACATCCGCGGATCCGCATAATATTTCAACACCTGATCCCGCCAAAAACAAAAACACCGCCCTGCGCAACGCGGGACGGTGTTTTTTTTTGGCTTTTCCCTCGGTTTCCGAGGTCAGGAAAGACGCATCAATAGCGGTAATGTTCCGGTTTGAACGGGCCTTCGGGGGTGACGCCGATATAGGCTGCTTGTTCCGGGTTCAGCTTGCTCAACTTGACACCGATCCGGTCCAGATGCAGGCGCGCCACCTTTTCATCCAGATGTTTGGGCAGGATATACACGTCGTTTTTATAGTCATCACCCTTGGTCCAGAGTTCAATCTGCGCCAGCACCTGATTGGTGAAAGACGCCGACATCACAAAGGACGGGTGGCCTGTGGCATTGCCAAGGTTCAACAAACGCCCCTCACTGAGCAGGATCAAGCGATGGCCATTCGGCATCTCGATCATATCGACCTGTTCTTTGATGTTGGTCCACTTGTGGTTTTTCAACGCGGCAACCTGAATTTCATTGTCGAAATGGCCAATATTGCCAACAATCGCCATGTCTTTCATGTCGCGCATATGTTCGATGCGGATCACGTCTTTGTTGCCGGTGGTGGTGATGAAAATATCAGCGGTGGCGGTGACGTCTTCGATCAGAACCACCTCATAGCCGTCCATCGCCGCTTGCAAGGCACAGATCGGATCGACTTCGGTCACTTTCACCCGCGCGCCTGCACCGCTTAGGGATGCCGCACAGCCTTTGCCGACGTCGCCATAGCCCAAAACCACGGCAACCTTGCCCGCCATCATCGTATCCGTGGCACGGCGGATGCCATCAACCAGCGATTCCTTGCAGCCGTATTTATTGTCGAATTTCGATTTGGTAACGGAATCATTCACATTGATCGCAGGGAAGGGTAGCTGGCCTTGCTTCACCAGATCATACAGCCGGTGAACCCCGGTTGTGGTCTCTTCGGACACGCCGACAATCTGATCACGCATTTTGGTGAACCAACCGGGGCTGGCCGCCATGCGTTTCTTGATCTGCGCAAAAATTGCCTGTTCTTCCTCGGATGTCGGCACGGCAATCAACCCGTCTTCGCCGTTTTCAACACGGGCACCCAACAGGATATACAGCGTTGCATCACCGCCATCATCAAGGATCAGATTTGGCCCGTCGGGGAACATGAACGACCGGTCCAGATAATCCCAATGTTCAACCAAGCTCTGGCCTTTAATGGCAAAAACCGGTGTCCCGCCTGCGGCGATGGCTGCGGCAGCGTGGTCTTGTGTCGAGAAAATATTACACGACGCCCAGCGCACATCGGCCCCCAGCACCACCAGTGTTTCAATCAACACAGCGGTCTGGATGGTCATGTGCAAAGAGCCGACAATGCGTGACCCTTTCAAGGGTTTGCTTTCGCCGTATTCTGCGCGCAGCGCCATCAGACCGGGCATTTCGGTTTCGGCGATATCAAGCTCCTTGCGGCCGTATGCGGCAAGGGTGATGTCTTTGACAATAAAATCTTCGGCCATGTGGCACCTCACTACGGAATTTGACCGCCGCCTATCATTATTAGGCGCCGGTCTCAATCTCTGTTCGCTTGCGGGTCAGGCGGGCCTGGGCCCATGTTCTATTGCTGATCAAGCGCGGCCAGCATTTCACGCTGGTTCACCCCCGCCATCCAATTGTCACCCTGGCCAATCACACAGGCATTCCCATCCGCCAAGGTCTTAACCATCGTCCATGTGCCGGTTTGTTTGGAGGCCCAAAGCTGTTCGTGTTTTTCGGTGGGTTCCGCAATCGGCTGTTCGCCGTACCAGTCGATCAAGGAAGCCTTCAATTCACCAGCAGGCATACAGACATCCCCTGCATTGGCCGCAGAAGCAGCAAGGGAAAATACAAGCGCGGATATTGAAAAAACGGGTTTCATGGGTCTCTCCTTCGTGGGAATAACAAAAGAACCCGCAAAAAGTTCCGATTTGATTAATCTGGTGAGGCCACCCCCCTATGGCGCAACAATCCCGTGCATGGCAGCGCATGCTTTCCGGTCGCAGGCTCGATCTTCTGGATCCGACCCCGGTCGATATTGAAATAGAAGACATCGCGCATGGATTGGCCTTTGTGGCGCGCTGGAATGGCCAGACGATGGGCGATTATGCCTATTCCGTCGCCGAACATTCGCTGCTGGTCGAAACCCTGTTCGCACGGATCAACACCAAGGCCCCTGCAAAATGGCGGCTGGCCGCACTTTTGCATGATGCGCCGGAATATGTGATCGGTGATATGATTTCGCCGGTAAAGGCCGCGGTTGGCCCTAATTATGGTGCCTTGGATGAACGGTTGACCACCGCGATTCACCTGCGCTTTGGCTTGCCTGCCGCACTTCCGGCCAGCATCAAGAAACAGATCAAACGCGCCGACAGGATCAGTGCATGGATGGAAGCCACCCAGATCGCCGGATTTTCGGATGCCGAAGCCAGCAAATTCTTTGGCCGCCCCGATCCGGCCTTGATGGCGGATCTGAACATTGTGTTGCGCCCCCCAGTGGACACCCGCAACGCCTTTTCCGCCCGCCATGCTGCGTTGCTTTTGGACCTATGATCCATGTCCGCACCCCGTTAACCATAGATGCCAGACCCATGGCGGACCTGTTGAACGCGATCATCCTTGAGGGCGGCACCACTGCATTGACCCGCCCCGTCACGGAACACGACATCACCGAATGGATGCAATATGCGCCTGAACATTCTGTCTGGCATGTGGCGTTAAACGATCAGGATGCCGTTGTCGGTTTTCAATGGATCGAACCCGCCGATGATCTGCCGGCTGACGCCGTCAACATCGCAACTTTTGTGCACCTCGGGCATAGCGGGCTGGGGATCGGATCAGCCCTGTTTAACGCCACCCGCAAGCAGGCCAGGACCAAAGGCTATCGCTGGATCAACGCCAATATCCGCAGTGATAACCACGGTGGGCTGATCTATTATCAAAGCCGTGGATTTGAGGATTATGGCGTGCTCAAAGGCGTTACCCTGGCGAATGGCGATGTCGTGGATAAACGGTTGAAGCGGTTTAACCTGTAGGTCGAAAATATTGTCCGGCCTACCGAGGAGAGCGTTTCGCCAGTATCCGCTGCAAGGTCCGGCGGTGCATGTTCAGCCGCCGTGCGGTTTCCGAAACATTGCGGTCACATAATTCATAGACCCGCTGGATATGTTCCCAGCGCACCCGATCCGCGCTCATCGGATTGTCCGGTGGTGGCGGCATGTCGCCTTCGGGCACCAACAGGGCATTGGTGATGTCATTGGCATCGGCAGGTTTGGACAGATAATCTGTCGCGCCGATCTTGACAGCCGCAACCGCCGTGGCAATCGCGCCATATCCGGTCAAGACCACCACACGGCAATCTTCGCGCTTGTCGCGCAGCACCTCGACCACATCCAGACCATTGCCGTCTTCAAGGCGCAGATCAATCACCGCATAGGCCGGCGGGCGGGCCGTGGCAATGGCGCGGCCCGCGGCCACACTGCCGGCGGTTTCGACCTCAAAACCGCGTTTTTCCATCGCCTTGGCCAACCGTCGCAGAAACGGTTCATCATCATCCACCAGCAGCAATGTTTTATCGGGGCCGATGTTTGGGCCAATGTTTGGGCCAAAGTTTGGGTCGGAGTCTTGAGTGTCTTGCATCAGGTCACAGGCTCATTTCAAAGGGTCCATGGTTAACGAACCATATGGCGCAGCACCGACTTCGGTCAAATGATCAAATCTGATCGACAAAACAACCGATCTGGTCAGCCATTTGTTCCGGTGTCAGATCACGGCGGAAATAATCAACAAATCCCGCGTCGGGCAGCACCAGATAACTAAAGGTCGAATGATCCACAAGATATTCGCCATCCACGGCCTCATGCGCCTTGTAATAGGTGCGATAGGCCTTGCTGGCGGCTTTCACCTGCTCGGGGGATCCCGTCAATCCGATCATCCGCGGGTGCATGACATCGGCAAAATCACCGACCACTTCGGGCGTGTCCCGTTCGGGGTCAACAGTGATAAACACCGGCGTCACCATCTTGCCGCTCTCTTCGAGAATTTCGATGGCGCGGGCGTTGCGATCCACATCCAGCGGGCAAACATCGGGGCAAAACGTATAGCCGAAATAGATCAGGGTCGGGTCGGTGATCACCTCTTTGTTGGTCACGGTCTGGCCCTGCGCATTGACCAATTCAAACGGCCCGCCCAAATCGCCAGCCACAGCAGAGGACCGGCATTGTTCAAACCTGTCACCAGGGGCGCTGCCCAGGGTCAGCCAAAGCGTGCCAGCCAAAAAGACTGCGGCGATGGCAACGGCGGAAACAGCGATGCTACGATTCATTTCATGCTCCTGACAAAGAGGTGACCTTGATCCAAAGATGCGGCAGATCTACGCTAGATCATGCTGGATGTAACGACCAATAACCAAAGGGTGCGCAGATGACGCAGGCCACAATCCGCCCGCTGGCAGGGCGCACTCGGGCAAACTGGATCAGGCTGCGCACGATGATCCTGCTGCGCTGGGTTGCGATCACCGGACAGTTGATTGCAATCACCGTGGCGCAGTTGATCTATGGGCTGCAGCTTGAACTGGGTCTGTGTTATTTCGCCATCGGCGCTTCGATCATCGGCAATCTGGTGGCAACGCTGGTTTTCCCTGAAAACAAGCGGCTTTCGGAACGCGAAAATCTGTTGATGGTGCTGTTTGATCTGTTGCAACTGGGTTTTTTGCTGTTCCTGACCGGCGGGTTGAACAACCCTTTTGCGCTGTTGGTGTTGGGCCCGGTCACCATTTCCGCCACCGCGCTCAGCCTGCGTTCAACCATTGTGCTCTGTGCGACGGCTATCATTCTGGTGACGGGGCTGGCGCTGTTTCACCTGCCGCTGACCACAAAGGACGGCGATCTTCTGCGCATTCCGGGCCTGTTTGTATTTGGTCAATGGACGGCGCTGATCATCGCGATCCTGTTCACCAGCGCCTATTCGCGGCGGGTCACATCCGAAGTGCATTCCATGGGGGATGCCCTTGCCGCCACGCAAATGGCCTTGGCCCGCGAACAGAAACTGACCGATCTGGGCGGGGTGATTGCCGCCGCTGCGCATGAACTGGGCACGCCCTTGGCCACGATCAAACTGGCCAGTGTTGAATTGTTGAACGATCTGGCCAATCAGCCCGATCTGGCCGAAGACGCTGCCTTGATCCGCGATCAGGCCGACCGCTGCCGTGATATTCTGCGCGACATGGGCCGTGCGGGTAAGGATGATCTGCATTTGCACAAAGCGCCGCTGGAAACCGTGGTGCTTGAGGCCGCCGAACCGCATATGGACCGTGGCAAACAGGTGGTGCTGGATCAGGAATTCACCACCGCCCAGCGCAAAAGCCAGCCGCTGATCCTGCGCAAACCCGAAATTGTGCATGGGCTGCGCAATCTGGTGCAGAACGCAGTGGATTTTGCCGATGCAACCGTCTGGGTCAGCGCCGATTGGACAGATGAAACCGTGACCGTGCGGATTGTCGATGACGGACCGGGGTTTCCGCCGTATCTTTTGGGCCGCATCGGGGATCCGTTTATGCGCCGTCGCACGCCGGAACGAAACAATGCGGCGCGCCCCGAATACGAAGGCATGGGGCTGGGTCTGTTTATCGCCAAAACCCTGCTGGAACGCTCGGGCGCGGAACTGCGCTTTGCCAATGGCTCGGAAGACCGCACCGCCGGTGAACGGACTGGCGCGGTGGTCGAAGTGATCTGGCCCCGCAAAATGTTAAACACCCGTGCGCATGAACAGCCTTTGGGCCAAAACCCTAAAATCACTGCATAAAAATCGACATTCTCGTATCCATTAATGATTTATTAACCATTTCAGCCGACCTTTTGTAACCTCAATACATCCCAAGGGTGGCATGGTTGTTACTGATTACCGAGCTTCTTTTCATTGCTTGCATCGCTGTGGCGGCCGCTACTTTGGCGCAATATTATCTGATGCGGGCCGATACCTCCGCCACCACAGCAACGGTCACTGAACCGATTGCCCTGCTTTTTACCGATGGCGTTTTACAACATGGCACCGACAGCGCCTTGCGGCATTTTGCCCTGGAACCGGGGTTGCACGCCTGGGAAGACATCCGTGACAGCCTGATCGATTGTTTTCCCGATTTTCCGGTCACCCCCGCATCCGGCGATACCGGCAGTCTGATCCTGCATCCCGTTGAGCCCTCGAAACATCATTGGGTTGAATTGCGCTGGCGTGACAGATTGTGCTGGGTCACGCTCAATATCTCCGGGCCGGAACATGCGCCCCGGATGAACCGCGCGACCGAACAGGAAATGGCGGCCTTGCGGCTAAGCAGTGACACAATGATCAATCCGGTCTGGCATCTGCGGGCGGATGGCAGTGTTTGCTGGAAAAATCCGGCCTATACGGTGCTGTTTGAATTGGCAAAAGGCCCCGATGCCGATGCCGAAATCCCGCTTTTCCCGATCACCCACGGCGAGGGTCCGCGCCGTGTCACCCTGCGCTTTTCCCCGGAGGACCCCACAGATTGGTACGAGGTGACATCAATCCAGATGGGCAGCGTCACCATCTGCCATGCCCATTGCATCAACGCCCTGATCAGTGCCGAACAGGCCCAGCGCGACTTTGTGCAAAGCCTTGCCAAAACCTTTGCCCATCTTTCCGTGGGACTGGCGATTTTTGACCGTAAGGGGCAGTTGGTCTTGTTCAACCCCGCGTTGGTTGACCTCACCCAATTGACGCCGCGGTTTCTGAGTGCGCGCCCGACGATGTTGTCTTTCTTTGACCAGCTGCGCGATGATCGCGTGATGCCCGAACCCAAGGACTATGCCCAATGGCGCGACAGGATTACCAATCTGATCGCGGCAGCGCCTGATTCTAGCTATCGGGAAACATGGAACCTGCAGGACGGGCGGATATTCTCGGTAGAGGGCCGGCCGCATCCCGACGGGGCAACGGCATTCCTGATCGAAGACATCAGCGCCGAAATATCGCTCACCCGTAATTTCCGCCGCGAGCTGGAACTGGGTCAATCGCTGATTGATGTTGTCGAAGACGGGCTTGTGGTGTTTTCCCCCACAGGCGCGCTGATTTTTTGCAACGCCGCCTATCGCGCGCTTTGGGGGCATGACCCTGACAACAGCTTTGCCCAGACCGATATCAACGATTGTGTCACGCTTTGGCGCAGGTTTTGCGAACCCAGCGCACTTTGGCCGGAAATCGCGAATTGCATCAGCCTGAAAAACAACAAAACCGCATGGGATATGCCCCTGCACCTCAAGGAGGGCAGAACCCTGACCTGCAAAATTCAGGGGATCAACGACGGGGCGACGCTGATCCAGTTTCGGGTGAAGCAGGCTGCGCCCAAAACCGAACTTCCGGCGCTGGAAAGCCAATAAAACCCGCCGCTTTCATCTTGCAGTTGGCGGCCGTCACGTTCACCATATGGCATGGCCGACACCCTCCTTGAATTCACCGTTTCAAATGCGGATCACATGGCGCGCCTTGCCGCGCTCTTGGCGCCTGAACTGACATCAGGTGATGTGATTTTGCTGACCGGAGATGTCGGTGCGGGGAAAACCCATTTTGCACGCTCCCTGATCCAATCCCTGCTGGAAACACCAGAAGACGTGCCGTCGCCGACCTTCACTTTGGTCCAGACCTACGACACAACAACAAACGAGATCTGGCATGCCGATCTCTATCGTCTGACCTCGGTTTTCGAGGTCGAGGAACTGGGCCTGCTGGAAGCCTTTGAAACCGCCATCTGCCTTGTGGAATGGCCCGACCGGTTGGGCGCACTTGCCCCTGATCATGCGTTGTCCCTGCATCTGCAGGCCGGAAAACATGAGGAAGCCCGCCAGGTCACCGCCGCCTGGCACGATCAGCGCTGGGCGGAAAAATTACGGGTCTGGCCCCGATGAACCGCCGCGCCGCCCTGACAGAAACCTTTATTAGCCGCGCTGGCTGGTCTGATGCCCAGCGCAGCCTTGTGGCAGGAGATGCTTCCAACCGCCGCTATGACAGATTGCGCCGTGCAGATGGATCAACCGCGATTTTGATGGACGCGCCACCGGACCGCGGCGAGGACGTGCATCCGTTTATCAAAGTTGCCGGGTTTTTAACGGATCAAGGTTTCAGCGCGCCCGAGATTTACCACCAGGATTGCAGCAATGGTTACTTGTTGATCGAAGATTTGGGTGATGCGCGGTTTGCCGAACTGATGGCCCGGGATCCCGCCAGAATCCCGCCCCTGTACCGCGCCGCTGTGGATGTCTTGGTACAATTGCACCGCTGTGATCCGGCAAATCTGGCCCCTTGCGATGCCGATTGGCTGATTGAAATGACCGCGCCGTTTTTTGATTATTATGCGCCCGAAGCGAACACCGGATTATCCAAAGATTTCATCACCGCCTTTCGCCCCTTTGCCAAACAGGTTGCCACCGGCAGGCAGGTGGTGATCCTGCGTGATTATCACGCTGAAAACCTGCTTTGGCTGCCCCAGCGCGTTGGCATTGCCAAGGTTGGTCTGCTGGATTTTCAAGACGCGCTTTTGGGCCATCCCGCCTATGATCTGGTGTCGATCCTGCAAGACGCGCGCCGTGATGTCGCCGCTGATACCGAAGCCACAATGATTGATCATTACCTGTCCCAAGCGGCCGTCCCCTCAAAGCGGTTTCGCACCGCCTATGCCACGCTGGGCCTGCAACGCAATCTGCGCATTCTGGGAATTTTTGCCCGGTTGTGCCTGCGTGATGGCAAGGCGCAATATGTCGATATGATCCCCCGTGTCTGGGGCTATGTGATGCGCAATCTGGCCCATCCCGCGTTAACACCTGTCAAGGATGTTCTGGCCCCCGCCCTGCCGCGCCCTTCCCCCGAATTTCTGGAGCAGTTGAAAAGCCGATGCGCCAACACCCCGAAGCCGTGATGATGTTTGCTGCCGGTCTTGGCACACGCATGCTGGATCTGACAAAGGATCAACCGAAACCTTTGATCAAGGTGGCAGGCAAGGCGCTGGTTGATCACGCGCTGGACCTGACCCGTGGTGCAGGGCTGAACAAGGTTGTCGCAAACCTGCATTACAAACCACAAAAACTGCAATATCACCTTGAGGTGCAGGGCGTGCAAACCCTGATTGAAAGCCCTGAAATTCTGGAAACCGGCGGCGGGTTGCGCAATGCCCTGCCCATGCTGGGCGAAGGTCCGGTTTTCACCCTGAACACCGATGCGATCTGGGCGGGGCCAAACCCCCTGCGCCTGTTGGCCAAGGCGTGGAACCCCGACAGCATGGATGCGCTGATGATCTGCATTCCGGTGGCACAAACCATCGGATATGCGGGAAATGGCGATTTTTCGATGGATGCCGAGGGGCGTCTATCACGTGGTCCCGGCATGGTTTACGGCGGCATTCAGATCATCAAAACTGATCGGCTGTCAGAGATCAAAGAAAGCAAATTCTCGCTGAACCTGCTGTGGAACCTACTACAGCACGAGGGCCGATTGTTTGGCTTGAATTACCCTGGAAAATGGTGTGACGTGGGCCACCCCCAAGGCATCACTTTGGCCGAAAACATGCTGGAAAATGCCGGTGTTTGATCCCACATCCATCCCCCGCGTTTTTGGCCTTGCTTCTGGTGTCGATTTCCCTGCCGCTTTGGTTCAAGGCCTGCGAGACCGTTTGCAAGGACAGCGCCCCGATGCGCTGGCGCGGGTTGATCTGGTTGTGAACACCCGCCGCATGGCCCGCCGTCTGCGTGATATTTTTGATCAGGGGCCCGCGGGGTTTTTGCCCAATATCCGCCTGCTCGGTGATCTTGATACCCTTGTGCCCGGTGTAACCGCGCCCCCTGCCGCCCCCGCCTTGCAACGGCGTTTGGAACTGATCCAGTTGTTGTCAAAACTGCTGGATGCCGATCCGACCCTTGCGCCGCGTGCCTCGCTTTATGCGCTGTCCGACAGCCTTGCCGCCTTGTTGGATGAAATGCAGGGCGAAGGCGTCGATGTCAGTGCCATTGAAAACCTCGATGTCAGCGATCAATCCGGCCATTGGGAACGCGCCAAACGGTTTCTGGAAATTGCCCATACCTATCTGGGCCAGACCGCCAGCGCACCGGATGTCGAGGCCCGCCAGCGCCGGTTGACCCTTGGCATCATCGCCGCATGGCAGGAAAACCCACCGCAGAACCCTGTGATACTTGCCGGATCAACCGGATCGCGCGGCACCACATCGCTGTTGATGCAGGCGGTCGCGCGTTTGCCGCAAGGGGCATTGATCCTGCCCGGATTTGATTTTGACCTGCCCACATCGGTTTGGGCGCAGCTGGATCAGGAATTGCTGTCCGAGGATCATCCGCAATACCGTTTTCGCCATCTGATGCGTGCGCTTGATCTGCCCCGCGCCGACATCCGGCCCTGGGCAGATACCCACGCGCCGTCAGCGCCACGCAACAAATTGGTTTCGCTGTCGCTGCGCCCTGCACCGGTCACCCATGCATGGCTAAGTGAAGGGCCGGATTTGCACGGCTTGGATCAAGCCACCGATGCCATCACCTTGGTTGAGGCCCCGACCCCGCGCATCGAAGCGTTGACCATTGCGCTGCGTCTGCGCAAAGCGGTGCAAGAAGGCAAAACCGCCGCGCTGATCACCCCTGACCGGATGCTGACACGGCAGGTCACATCGGCGCTGGACCGGTGGAATATCCTGCCAGATGACAGTGCGGGCACCCCCTTGCATCTCTCGCCGCCCGGGCGGTTTTTGCGCCATGTTGCGGCTCTGTTCTTGCGTAAACTGGATGCAGCGTCTCTGCTGACCCTGCTCAAACATCCGCTGACCCACAGCGATACAAACCGCAATCTGCACCAGTTGAATACCCAGCGTCTGGAAATGCGGATCAGGCGCGACGGCTTGCCCTATCCGGATGCCGCCGGTCTGGCCGGTAGCGCACAAAAGGCCGCTGATCACCTCGAAGATCCGCAAATGTTTCTGGATTGGGCCGCATGGGTTGCACAGGTCTTTTGCGGTCACAGCAGTGTTGAGGACCGCCCGCTGGCCAGATGGGTCGGTGATCTGATTGCCCTTGCCAGCGCCATTGCTGCCGGTCCGACCCAGACCACAGATCACGAATTATGGCGGCGCAAAGCCGGACAAGCGGCGCAAAAAGTCATGGCAGAGCTGACCGAACATGCCCCGTATGGCGGCGATATGTCGGCGGCTGATTTCTGTGATCTGCTGGGCGCATTATTATCCGCCGGTGAGGTCCGCGACCGCGATGCGCCGCATCCCGACATTATGATCTGGGGCACCCTGGAGGCGCGGGTGCAGGGGGCCGATCTGGTGATCATGGGCGGATTGAATGATGGCACATGGCCCGAAGCCCCGCCGCCCGACCCCTGGCTGAACCGTCAAATGCGCCTGCAGGCAGGCCTGCTGTTGCCCGAACGCCGGATCGGCCTGTCTGCGCATGATTACCAACAGGCGATTGCCGCGCCCGAGGTCTGGATCACCCGCGCGATCCGGTCAGACGAGGCCGAAACCGTGCCGTCGCGCTGGTTGAACCGCTTGGGCAACCTGTTGAATGGCTTGCCACAACCCGAAGGCGCCAGTGCATGGGCCGCCATGCGCGAACGCGGAGCCTATTGGGTGGATCAGGTCCATGCGCTTGAGGCAACAACCCGCAGCGCGCCTGCCCCGCGCCCCTCACCGCGTCCGCCAATATCTGCACGGCCTCATGCCCTGTCCGTGACTGAAATCAAGCGGCTGATCCGTGATCCCTATGCGATCTATGCCAAACACACCCTGCGTCTGCGCCAGATCAATCCGCTGGTTCAATCGCCGGATGCACCGGTGCGCGGAATAATCCTGCATGACATCATGGAACGCTTTGTGAAATCCATCAGCGCCAATCCGGCCAATCTGCACAAAGCGCATCTGCTGGACATTGCCCGCGATGTTCTGGCCCAAGAAGCACCTTGGCCTGCTGCCCGCACCATGTGGCTGGCGCGGATTGAACGTGTCGCGGATTGGTTCATCACCCAAGAGACCCAGCGCCAAAGCTATTCGTCGCCCGTTGCCTTTGAAAAGGCCGCGCGGGGCAAACATATCTTTGAGGAATTGGGCTTTACCCTCACCGGATTTGCCGACCGCATCGATCGGACCAATGACGGTGATGCACTGATTTATGATTACAAAACCGGCACACCGCCCAGCAAAAAAGAACAGCGGCTTTTTGATAAACAATTGCTCATCGAGGCCGCGATTGTCGAGGAGGGCGGGTTTACCGAAGTTGGCCCTGCCCATGTCGCAAATGCGGTTTTCATTGGTTTAGGGGCAAATCCTGTCGAAGTCGCGGCCCCGCTGGACGAAGAACCGCCCCAAGAAGTGTTAAACGGGCTGCGGGAATTGATCGCCACTTACCTCAGCGCAGGCCAAGGATTTACCGCCCGCCGCATGGTGAAAACCGATGACTTTGCCGGTGATTACGATCAATTGGCGCGCTTTGGCGAATGGGATGGCACAACCCCCGCCAGCCCGGAGGATGTGACGTGAATCATAGCTTTGACGATGCCACCCGCGCCCAGATTGACGCCGCCCGCCCTGATGCCTCTACGTGGCTGGCGGCCAATGCCGGATCGGGCAAAACGCGGGTGTTGACCGACAGGGTGGCGCGGCTGTTGCTCAGCGGGGTCGAACCGCAGCATATTCTCTGCCTGACCTATACCAAAGCCGCCGCATCAGAGATGCAAAACCGCCTGTTCAAACGCTTGGGCGAATGGGCGATGCTGGAAGATAACGATTTGCGCCAGGCAATGGGCGATCTGGGCATTTCCGGTGATCTTGATCCTGCAGAGCTGCGCAAGGCCCGTACGCTTTTTGCGCTGGCAATCGAAGCGCCGGGTGGCCTGAAAATCCAGACAATCCACTCGTTTTGTGCGTCTCTATTGCGGCGTTTTCCGCTCGAAGCGGGGGTCAGCCCACAATTCACCGAAATCGAAGATCGCGCCGCGGACCTACTGCGCGCCGATATCGTGGATGTGATGGCAGAAGGTGCCGACGCTCCGCTGATCGCCGAGATTGCGCGCTTTTATACCGGCGAGGACTTTGGTAAACTCACCCGCAGCATCGTCGGGATGCGCGACGGCTTTGCCGATGCGCCGAACTGGCCTGATCTGTTGGCGTTGCTGGGGCAAAAACCCGACCTGACCCGTGAAAAAATCCAGTCTTCGGTGTTTCTGGGCAGTGAGGCGGCAATCTGCGCTGACATCATTCCGCATCTGATTGCAAAAGGCGGAAATGACAGCAAGGCAGGTCAACTTCTGGCAGGAATCACGCGCTTTGATTTGTCGGATTTACCATTGTTAGAGAGTGTTTTTCTGACGGGTAGCGGGGCAAAATCACCTTTCACCGCCAAGCTGGGCAGCTTTCCCACAAAACCCACACAACAGGTACTTTCCGCCGTCATGCCGCAGCTGGATCAATTGATGCAGCGTGTCGAAGATGCCCGCGAAGCGCGTCTGGTGCTATCAGTTGCCGAAAAAACCCATGCTTTGCATCGCTTTGCCATCGCGTTCCTGACCCGATATGAAGCCGCCAAACAGCAGCGCGGATGGCTTGATTTCGACGATCTGATCCTCAAAGCCCGCGCCCTGCTGACCGACAAAGCCGTGGCAGCATGGGTGTTGTTTCGCATTGACGGTGGCATTGATCATATTCTGGTGGACGAAGCGCAAGACACCTCGCCGCGGCAATGGGATGTGATCGAAAAACTGACCGATGAATTTTACAGCGGCTCTGGTGCGCGGGCGAATGTGGAACGCACCTTGTTTGTGGTCGGGGACAAAAAGCAATCAATCTATTCCTTTCAAGGGGCAGATCCGCTGGAATTTGACCGCAAGAGCCTGATGTTCGAAGAAAAGATCGCCGAGGCTGGCAAATTGTTTCAACACCGCAGCCTTGATTATTCTTTCCGGTCCTCATCGGCGATTTTGCGCCTTGTAGACACTGCTTTTGACCCAGATGTGCAATCGGGGTTTGACAAAAAGACCCAGCATAAACCGTTCAAAAGCGCCCTGCCCGGTCGGGTTGATCTTTGGCCCGTGGTCGAAAAAGCCGAGGATGAAGAAGACCGGATCTGGACCGATCCGGTGGATCGGCGCAGCGCCCGTCATCACACGGTGATCCTTGCCGAACAGATCGCAGACCGCATTGCCGATTTGATCCGGAATGAACATTATCTGCCCGAAGACACCAAAGCCGCAGGTCGCTTTGCCCGACGCCGGATCAAAGCGGGGGATTTCCTGATCCTCGTGCAGCGGCGCTCGGCGTTGTTTTCCGAAATCATTCGCGCCTGCAAGGCCGCAGATCTGCCGATTGCCGGGGCAGATCGACTCAAGGTCGGGGCCGAACTTGCGGTGAAAGACCTTGCGGCACTTTTGTCCTTTCTTGCCACGCCCGATGACGATCTCGCCTTGGCGACCACCTTGAAATCGCCGCTGTTTGGCTGGTCTGAACAGGCGCTGTTTGATCTGGCACACCGACGCGACACCGCGCATCTTTGGCAATCTCTGCGCCTGCGCGAAGATCACAGTGAAACAGTCTCTATGTTGCGGGATTTGCGCGGTCAGGTAGATTTTTTGCGGCCCTATGATCTGATTGAACGTATCCTGACCCGCCATGACGGGCGCAAGAAATTACTGTCGCGTCTGGGGCCCGAAGCCGAGGATGGCATCAACGCCATGCTCACTCAGGCGCTGGCCTATGAACGCAATGATGTGCCCAGTTTGACGGGTTTTATCGAATGGATGCAGACCGACGATCTGGAAATCAAACGCCAGATTGACAGCGCCTCCAACCAGATCCGCGTGATGACGGTGCATGGCTCCAAGGGGTTGGAAGCGCCGATTGTCATTCTGCCCGACACCGGCCGCCGCAACATTACGATCAAGGATGAAATCATCAAGGTCGACGCAAGCCCGCTGTGGAAAGTCGCCGCAAGCGACATGCCAAAGGCGATGCAGAATGCGGTTGAGGGGATGAAAACCGCACAGTTCGAAGAACGTCTGCGGCTGCTGTATGTGGCGATGACCCGCGCTGAAAAATGGTTGATCGTGGCGGCGGCAGGGGATTTATCCAAAGATGAAACCTCATGGTATCAGATGACCCAGAAAGCGATGGCGCATGTGAATGCCACGCCTGTTGGCACCGACGGCAGCTTGCGCTTTGCCGAAGGTGATTGGGAGGGTCTGCCGATTGTCGAACAGGATGAAAAAAATCAGGAAAAAGCTCTATTAGATCCTGTTTTTGAAAATCCCATTCAAATCTATGCGCTGGAGAATACGCTGCTTTCGCCTTCTGATCTTGGCGGGGTCAAGGCGCTTGCGGGCGACATCGGTGAAGATCGCGATGCAGCAATGGCCTATGGCACGATTCTGCATGCGCTGCTCGAAACGCTGCCTCTTGCGGCGCCATCCGATCATCCCGCGATTATCGCCCGTATTACCGCTGGCTTATCCCCTCAAATCGCCAATTCGGCTGCGCGCGAGGCCTTGTCGGTGCTCGACACCCCTGCCCTTGCGCCTATCTTTGCGCCCGATACCCTAAGCGAAGTGCCCGTCACCGCACCGATTGGCAAAACCCGCCTGCATGGGGTGATTGACCGTTTGCAGATCACCGAAACCGCGATCACCGCCTATGATTTCAAGAGCAACCGCGTGGTGCCCAAAACGCCCGAAGACTGCCCCGAAGGCATCCTGCGGCAAATGGGGGCATATGCGCATATGCTGGCGCAGATCTACCCCGATCATACCGTTGAAACAGCGGTGCTCTGGACAGCGGATGGGACAGTGATGACCTTGCCCAACAATATCGTGACATCGGCGCTGTGGCGTTCGCCATATCTTGACGCGGGGCAGTCGCGTTCTTAGGTTCAGCAGGAACCCAATTCCTGTCAGGAGAACATCATGGCCACCGTCGCAGTTACGGACGAAACCTTCGATACCGAAGTTAAGAATTCCAGCATCCCCGTTGTCGTTGATTTCTGGGCAGAATGGTGCGGCCCGTGCAAACAGATCGGCCCATCCTTGGAAGAATTGTCGACTGAAATGGACGGCAAGGTAAAGATCGTTAAGGTCAACGTTGATGAAAACCCGAATTCGCCCGCGCAGATGGGCGTACGCGGTATTCCGGCGTTGTTCATATTTAAGGACGGTCAGGTTGTATCGAACATGGCAGGCGCCAAACCCAAAGCCGCCCTGCAAAGCTGGATCGAAGATTCGATCTAAGCGGACCTTTCAAAACCGGATTTCAGGGGCGCCCAATTGGGGCGCCCTTAATCTATCGGCCAGCCAAACCGCCGCAACCGCGCTGCAATTTTGACTTTGGCATCTGGCCGTCCGGCATTGATGCTTTGCTCTTGCCAATACCAATGCAGATAGCTGGCAAAATCGGGTTTGATGGTGGATACTGCATGAAAACACCTCTCTAAATTGGCCAAATCCGCCTTTTCCGCGATATGGTGAAAATCTATTTTTCCAAACAGAAGTGCAGCTTTGCCAAAGAAATATCCGGCAAATGCCACTGCTGAATTCTGGGTCACCACAAAATCACAATGTTGTAGATGGTTCTGCATCCCGCCCCGGACAATTGTCAGGCGGGCATGTTTTTGGGCAAGGCTTTCAAGCGCGATCATCTCTGCCTGTGAATAATCCTCATTCGGGTGAAGCCCCGCGATCACCCGGCGCTTTGGATCATGGGCAAGACACTGTTCCAGCATATCGAGCGGGGAGCAGATTTGAAATGACCGATGCGTGCAAAGCTGGCCTTGCAGGGGCACATAGATTGCCCCGCTACGGGTGGTTTCCTGTGCCGCTGCGCCAAACAACCGGTTCTGCCAGTACCGGTAAAACCGCTGCGCATCCGGCCTTGTGACGGTGGCGTCAAAATCGGCCTTGGCAACATCCCAGTTCCAACGCTCTGCACTGGCGTCAATTTGCCAGAACGGGTAAAAACAGGCGCGTCGAAACACCAGACCGCGGGGTACGGGCGGGGCTGACATATGGGTCAGGGAATAGGTATCGGATGTACCGGGTTGCGCCGGAAAATCACAATATTCGATCCTAAACAGGGCATTTTCGGCAAGTTCGGTGATCAGATTGATAAAGTTATGCCCGCCGGTTTCGGCGCTTTGACGCAATGCGGGTTCAAGGTAAAGGCAAAGCTGCTTCATCTCGCAAGCCTATCCC
>JBLIAN010000017.1:0-59604 GCA_047634585.1 Sulfitobacter sp.
ACTGTGATTCCGTCTGGGTCGTCTGGTCATTTTCGCTCCTTCGTCCCGGCAAAGCTGCCGGATTGGGAGCAGAAAATCCACCTAACTCAACTGTTCAGATCTATCGGGCCACCTCTCTATGGCGTTGGATGTGGAAGGCACTGTACGTAAGGTCGCGTCCAGATCGGAGTGCGATGATATTGAAAGCGTTGCAATCCAGTATGAAGACGAACCGAAATGAGTCCTTAGAGTTGCTGGAAGCCTTGTCTGTCGAGCACTTGCTGCCACAAAGGGCTGACCTGAAGGACTATCCTTATGCTTCAATAGAATTGGATGAGGATTACAGCCCTGAGGAGTATCGAAAGGACATGATGGACACAGTGGGAAACCTGACCTTGCTGACTGGTCCACTAAATTCGTCCGTGTCAAATGGCCCATTCCACAACAAGATTGAAGCCATCTGCGCTGACAGTGATTTAAGGTTGAACGCATGGCTCAGAAGTACTGAATTGGAAACTTGGGACGAGGCTGAGATTGAAGAGAGGTCAAAGATGCTCTTTACTATTGCTCGGAAAGTTTGGCCTGCGCCGTAATCAGCTCGGTTAATACGCTTCATCCGGTCAAGAATCAAAACTTCATGTGGTACATAGTGTGGTATGATACTTTTATGTTGATTTTTTATACTTTTTTTGCAGTGATTTGCTTGATTTGTAAGGCGGCCTTCGTCTCCGCCACCTACACATTTCCCTCCCTCCGATCCGCGGTTTACAGGGGATATTGGCGAACGTTTTCTTCGTAGACTCGCCCCTGTTTTGTGCGCCGAACGTTCTATTTAGGACGCGCCGCCTGTGTCGCGGTCACTTCTGTGAGTGTCATCTGAACCCCGAAGCGATCGGAAAATTCACCGAACGTCTCTTCGCCTTTCAGCGCTTCCAACGCCGCCTTGGCTTTGAATTCCGGGTGATGCTGCTTCCGTTTCGGCACTCTCGATCCCCTTGGGGTTGCAGATCAACACACGACAGATTGCAGCTTACGTCAGTGTCCGAATTTCGGGGGCTCAGGGTGTCCCGGATTGAAACGCGCGCTGCAAACTGGAAAAGCCCGCTTGCATCTGTTCGAAATTGAGCGAAATGTGGCATGGGAAATTTCTTAAAGGGCCCCGGATGACAGATCACGATACCCGCACAAGCTGGTTTCTGGCGCAGATGAAGCCGAACTGCGCCACTATCGCGGATGAGAACCTCAAGCGCCAAGGCTTCAAAACCTTTCTGCCGATGGAAGAGGAAACGCGCCAGCGCAACGGCAAGTTTGTCACCGCCATGCGGCCGCTTTTCCCGGGCTATATCTTCGTGGCCTTTGATGTCGCACGTGGTCTCTGGGGCAGCGTGAACTCGACTTACGGGATCACGCGGCTGGTGAGTTTCGGCAAAATGCCCTCGGCCGTCCCACTGGATCTGGTCTCGCAGCTCATGCTGCGCTGTGACGTGACAGGCAAATTGCTGCCGCCCGGGCGTCTTAAACCCGGCGATCAGGTGTCTCTAACCACCGGGCCATTTACCAATTTCGTGGCGGAGGTGGAAAAGATCGCGTCCGACCGACGCGTCTGGGTGTTGATGGAGATCATGGGCGCGCAGACCCGCGTGTCAGTTGGGGCAGATCAGCTGCGGGCGGTGTAACTTCGCGCTCAGTGAGGGGCAAGGAGCAGCCATTGAGTGTACAATGGCCCTCGGTCCGGACAGGCAATGGTGCGCGGCGTGAGGCGGATTTCCCTCCAGTTTGAAGGCACGTGAAGCGCGGCGGTTCTGGCGCTCTGGCTTGTATGGTTTGTTTGCCGCCTCAAATGCAGGGCTTTGGGCCATTCGGGGCACAAGGCGGGCCGCCGCCTGCCTGATTCAGGTGTTGAACAAGAAGTGCAACACATCGCCGTCTTTGACGGTATAGGCTTTGCCTTCGGAACGCATTTTGCCAGCGTCTTTGGCCGGGCCTTCGCCGCCCAGCGCCACAAAATCATCATAGGCAATGGTTTCGGCGCGGATAAAGCCTTTTTCGAAATCCCCGTGAATGACACCGGCGGCCTTGGGGGCCGAGGTGCCGTTTTTGATGGTCCAGGCACGGGCCTCTTTCGGGCCGACGGTGAAATAGGTTTCCAGATGCAACAATTCGTACCCGGCACGGATCAGACGGTCCAGACCCGCCTCTTTCAGGCCCATTTCCTCAAGAAACATATCGGCCTCTTCGGTTTCAAGCTGGCTGATTTCTTCTTCGATCTGGGCAGAAATGATCACATGGGCGTTGCCCTGATCCGCCGCCATCTCCGCTACTTTGGCTGAAAAATCATTGCCTTCGGCAGCTTCGCTTTCGCCGACGTTACAAACATAGAGCACCGGTTTGGTGGTCAGCAATTGCAGCATCCGCCATGCTTTGGCGTCCTCTTCGTCCACGTCCACAATACGCGCGGGGTTGCCCGCCTCAAGCGCCTCAAGCGCCCTGCGCATCAGGCGTTCCTGTTGCACCGCTTCCTTGTCACCGCCGCGCACCTTGCGCACGATGTTTTGCAGGCGTTTTTCGATGCTTTCGATGTCTGACAGCATCAGTTCGGTATCAATGGTTTCGGCATCTGCGACGGGATCAACACGGCCCTCGACATGGGTCACATCGCCATCTTCGAAACAGCGCAGCACATGGGCAATCGCATCGACTTCGCGGATGTTGGCAAGAAACTGGTTGCCCAGCCCTTCCCCCTTGGAGGCCCCTTTGACAAGGCCGGCAATATCCACAAAGGTCATGCGGGTCGGGATGATCTGTTTTGATCCGGCAATTGCCGCGAGTTTGTCCAGACGTGCGTCCGGGACGGCCACCTCGCCGACGTTGGGTTCAATGGTGCAGAACGGAAAGTTTGCTGCCTGCGCCGCCGCCGTGCGGGTCAGCGCGTTGAAAAGGGTGGATTTGCCTACATTCGGCAAGCCCACAATGCCCATCTTGAAACCCATGATACATCCTCTTTAGATCAGGGGTTCTCCTAGGGGTTTGCAAGGCGTTGCGCAAGCCTCAGCGCGGGTGGCGCATGACCTGCCCCCCGGCAAAGCCCGCCTGCAGGCCGAATTCGCAGACAAATGCGCCGCTTCCCGCTGTCGCGCATTGATTTCCGGCGCGGTTTTCGGCATTGCCAAAAGCAACATATCGAAAGGCCAGCACCATGACCCGCATTGACGCAAAATTTGCCGACCTCAAAGCCAAGGGCAAGAAAGCCTTTGTGTCCTATATCATGGCGGGTGACCCCAGTTATGATGCCTCTTTGGCAGTGATGCGCGGCCTGCCCGAGGCGGGTGTGGATGTGATCGAACTGGGCCTGCCCTTTACCGATCCGATGGCCGATGGCCCGACCATCCAACTCGCCGGTCAGCGCGCGCTGGAAAGCGGTATGACCCTGAAACGCACGCTTGACATGGCACGGGCTTTTCGCGACGGCGACGATACAACGCCGATTGTGTTGATGGGCTATTACAACCCGATCTATTCGATGGGGGTTGCAGCGTTTCTGGAGGCGGCCAAAGCGGCCGGTATTGACGGGTTGATCATCGTCGATCTGCCCCCCGAAGAGGACGAGGAACTGTGCCTGCCAGCCCAGGCAGCGGGGTTGAATTTCATCCGTCTGGCCACCCCCACAACCGATGACAACCGCCTGCCCCGTGTGGCGCAAAACACGTCGGGGTTTGTCTATTATGTGTCGATCACCGGGATCACCGGCTCTGCCGAAGCCGAGGCCGGCGATGTCGCCCCCGAGGTCAAGCGCATTCAAGCCGCCAGCGGCTTGCCGGTGATTGTCGGCTTTGGCATCAACACCCCCGAAAAATCCCGCGCCATTGCCGAGGTGGCGGATGGTGTTGTTGTCGGTTCTGCCATTGTGGCGCGGATCGCAGCAGGGGACAGCACAGCGGAAGTGCTGGCTTTTGTAAAATCCCTGTCAGACGGGGCACATGGGGTGTGATCGACGAGATCGCCCCGCTCCAATCTGAAGAGACCCATCCATACCGAAACGGCTCCGCCCCGAACGGGTGAACTGCCCGGGCGGCCCCTAGCGGACGCGCGGTCCGATAAAGTGGACGTGCATCCCCATAAAGATGCAACAGGAGAATTGACCTGCAACCACCACATTGGTAACCAAAGTTGACCAATATTGAAGTGAGCCCGCCATGCCTGTCATCACCAATATCAACGACCTCAAACGCATCTATCAACGCCGTGTGCCACGGATGTTTTATGATTATTGTGAATCCGGCAGCTGGACGGAACAAACCTTCCGCGAGAACAGCTCGGATTTTGACAAATTGCGTCTGCGCCAACGGGTGGCAGTGGATATGTCAGGGCGCAGCACCGCCAGCCAGATGATCGGGCAGGATGTGACGATGCCCGTGGCGCTGGCCCCGGTCGGCCTGACCGGCATGCAACATGCCGACGGCGAGATCAAAGCCGCCCTTGCCGCGCGGGATTTCGGGGTGCCGTTTACCCTGTCCACCATGTCGATCAATTCGATTGAAGACGTGGCCGAGGCCACAGGCGCGCCGTTCTGGTTTCAGCTCTATACGATGAACGATCAAGATTACGTCAGCCGCCTGATCCAGCGCGCCAAAGATGCCAATTGTTCGGCACTGGTGATCACCCTTGATCTGCAAATCCTGGGCCAACGCCACAAAGATTTGAAAAACGGCCTGTCCGCCCCACCCAAGCTGACCCCGCGCACCATTGCCAATCTGGCGACCAAATGGTCATGGGGCCTTGAAATGCTGCGCGCCAAGCGCCGTGAATTCGGCAATATCGTCGGCCATGTTGACGGGATTTCCGATGCGTCCAGCCTTGGCGCCTGGACCACCGAACAATTTGATCCCTCGCTGGATTGGAACAAGATTGCCAAGCTCAAGGAGCAATGGGGCGGCAAGGTGATCCTCAAGGGGATTCTGGACGCAGAAGACGCCAAAATGGCGCTCAAGGTCGGGGCGGATGCAATCATTGTGTCCAACCACGGTGGGCGGCAACTGGACGGTGCGGTCAGTTCGATTTCGGCGCTGCCCGCGATCCTTGATGCCGTCGGCGATCAGGTCGAAGTGCATCTGGACAGCGGCATCCGCTCTGGTCAGGACGTGCTCAAGGCGATGGCGATGGGGGCCAAGGGCACCTATATCGGCCGCGCCTTTATCTATGGGCTGGGCGCGATGGGCCAAAAAGGCGTGACCACCGCGCTTGAGGTGATCCGCAAGGAACTTGACACCACGATGGCGCTTTGCGGGGAAACCGATGTGAATGATCTGGGCCGCCAGAATCTGCTGGTGCCCCAAGATTTTGGCGGGGTCTGGCAGTCTTGATGCCGCCCTGCTAGGTCTGGGGCATGTTGATATTCCTGCGTCATCATCTGGCTTTTCTGGCGGTGCCAAAGACCGGCACCACCGCTGTGGAAATGGCATTGCGCCCCAAGGCCGAAGTGGTATTTGCCCGCAACCGCAAACACATCACCGCACAGCGCTACATGCGCAAGATCGGGCCGTTTCTGAAGGACACCTTTGGGGTGTTTCCCGAACCTTTGGCGGTGATGCGGGATCCGGTGGATCAAATCCGCAGCTGGTATAAATACCGCACCTCAGAGCGCCTGAACGGCAGTGATCTTAGCACCGCCGAGATTAGTTTTGACGATTTTGTGCGGGCGGTGATTGCCGATGATCCGCCGGCCTTTGCACAGATCGGCAGTCAACACGCCTTTCTGACCGATGGTGCCGGCCAGTTGCAGGTGGACCATCTGTTCGCCTATGACCAACAACTGAAATTCCGGCAGTTTCTGTCCGATCGGATCGGGGAACCGGTTCAGATCAAGCCGAAAAACATCTCACCCGAAGTGCCGGCCCCGCTTGGCGCAGAGGTGGCGCAGATGCTGCGCCGCGCACGGGCGGATGAATTTGCGCTCTATGATCGCCTGATCGCGGCAGGGGGCGCGCTGCATCAGCCCCGTACATAGGCCGTGCGCCGTGTGAGCGCAGGCAGTAACACCACGGCCGTTGCCACCAGCAACAGCGCCACCACCCCAAAGGCGGCGCGCAGGCCAAACCCTTCGGCGACCAGCCCCATCAAGGGCGGACCAAAGAAAAACGCACCATATCCCAGCACCGAAGCGCGGCTGATCGCCGCCAGACGGGTTTGGGGCGGCACCACACGCCCCACCAAGGCCAGCGCCAGCGGTGCCACCACAGAAATCCCCAATCCGGCAAGGGCAAAACCCGCCAAGGCCAGCATCACATCAGTTGCCAAAGCCGCCAGAACCAGCCCGGCCGCCGAGACCAGCATCGCCAGAAACATCAGATAGGTATCGCGCATCAGCCGCGACAGGGCATGGCCGCTTAACCGCCCGGCTCCCATCATCAAACCCAACAAGGCCGGCCCCATTGCGCCCTGCCCTGCGGTGCCGCCCAAGGTGCGTTCCAGATGCAGCGCCGACCAGCCTTCGGTGGCCGCTTCGGCAAAGAAGGCCATCATCACCACCAGCCCAACCAACACCACCAGACCATGGGGCATCCTGGCCGGGGTGTCGGGGGCGTTGTCCAATGCCGCTGGTGTCATATCCCGCGCCGCCCATGCCAGCCCGATCATGATCACCATCATACCCGCAAAGATCGGCACCGGCGACAGATCAAGGCTGCGCAATGCCCCTGTGGCCAGCGCCCCACCCGCATAGGCAAAGGAATACAGCGCATGATTGAGGTTCATCAGCAACCGGCCCGAAGATTCTTCGATTTCGGACACCCGCGCATTGATCAGAACGTCCATAACGCCAGATCCCGCCGAGGCCAGAAACAACGCCCCCGTCAGCATGACCAGACTGGCCGACGCCCCGGCCCCGAACATGCCCGATCCGACCACCAGAATGCCCAACGGCAAAGCCAGCCCGCCAAGATACTTTTGACAGGCAGGGGCCAGCCACATCGCCGCCACTGCGCCAAAGGCGGCAAACAACACGGCCATGCCATAGGCCCCGTCCGACGCGCCGACATTGCCCTTGATCACCGGCATCTGGGCAAAATATACTGCCCATGCGAGACCGATTGCGATAAATCCGGCCAGCGGCCTGCGGCTTAGATAAAGATCATTTTTCAAATTCATATGCCGGACTTGCCACGCCGCCAGAGCAGAGCCAAGAGCCCGCGATCCGATTTGCTCTTTTATCAGTGGCAAAAGCCGTCTATACGCGCGGCTTCACGCGGGAATACAGCCTTGGAGGATTCCCGCCCTAAATATATTGGAGATTAAAATGGCCGGAGAGATTCCAGATCTTGAAGCCCAGGTTCGCACGGGGACAGGCAAGGGCGCCGCTCGTCAGGCGCGCCGTGACGGTATGGTACCAGGAATTGTGTTCGGGGGCGACAACGAGCCGCTGCCAATCAACATTCCGTTCAACAAGTTGCTGACAATGCTGCGCAAAGGTCGTTTCAAATCGACCCTGTTCAACATGAAAGTCGAAGGCCATGATGACGTGCGCGTGATCTGCCGCGACGTTCAGCGCCATGTTGTCAAAGACCTGCCAACGCATGTCGATTTCATGCGCCTCAAGCGTACCACAAAGGTGAACCTGTTCATCAACGTCGAAGTCCACGGTGAAGAAGAATCACCCGGCCTGAAGATGGGCGGCGTGTTGACGCTGGTCCGTCCCGAAGTTGAACTGGTTGTGACGGCTGCTGACATTCCAGAAAGCCTCGTCATTGACGTGTCCGGCCTGGAAATCGGCGACAACCTGACAATTTCCGACGTGACCCTGCCTGCAGGTGCAACACCGACGATCGACCGCGATTTTGTGATCGCACAGGTGTCTGCACCATCCGGCCTGGCCAGCCAGTCTGATGATGACGAAGACGAAACCGCCGCTGACGAAGTGCCGACAACAACGGACGGCGACGACGCATAAGCATCGGCCCGCAAGGGACATGCTGGAAGGGGTCGCTTTGGCGGCCCCTTTTGTTTTGGGCAGGGCACTTTTTACCCGCCAGAGAACAATCGGCCTGCCGCCCCTCTTTCAAGGATGCACATCTGCATTTTGTTTACCGCCCAGACCCGCTAAAACCTCTGCAAACGCAGGAGTGAACAGATGAAACTGATCGTCGGCCTTGGCAATCCCGGAGCCAAATACGCCCGCAACCGCCATAACATCGGCTTTATGGCGCTGGACCGCATCGCGGCGGATCACGGCTTTGCACCGTGGAAAGGCAAACATCAAGGCAGTATCAGCGAAGGCCGATTTGGATCAGCGCGCGCTGTATTGCTCAAGCCCGAGACCTTTATGAACAATTCCGGCCAATCGGTGCAGGCCGCCCTGCGGTTTTACAAGCTCGAACCCCAGGACGTGATTGTCCTGCATGATGAAATTGATCTGGCCCCCGGCAAGGTCAAATGCAAAACCGGCGGGGGCCATGCAGGCCATAATGGCTTGCGCTCGATCCATGCCCATATCGGCGCCGAGTATGACCGCGTGCGTCTGGGGGTCGGCCATCCCGGACACAAGGACGCGGTGCCGGGTTTTGTGCTGCGCGATTTCCCCAAGGCGGATGAAGCCTGGCTTGATGACGTGCTGCGCGGCATCAGCGACGGCGCGGCCCACCTTGCGATCGGCGACACCGCGAAATTCATGAATGCGGTGGCCCTGCGGGTGAACCCGCCACGTTCCGGCACCGGCACCAAACCCAACAGGCCGGCAATGCAGCCCGTACAACAACAGCAAGAACCGGCCCAACAAGAACCGGCTCAACAAGAACTGGCCGCGCAGGAACCTGCCCCATCCCAAGAGAAATCCACCCTGCAGATACTGATGGAAAAATTCCGATGACCCTGCAACAGGCCTTTGCCGCACAGGCCAGGGCCTGCATCGCCCTGGGGTCGCCTTTTATGGGGACATTGTTGCATATTCTGGCACAGGACTGGCCAGAAAACAGCCCTCTGGCGCAGAAGATGGCGGCGTTTGAGGGCGACATCGGCCCGTCAGGCCATTCCCTGCCGCTGCGCATTGCCGGCGGGTTACATGCGCTTGTCCTGAGTGGCGGCGCGCCCGAACTTGCCACGCTGTACCCGCCCCGTATCGTTCCAGAGGCCGCTCTGCGCGCCGGGATACTGACCGCGCTGACCCAACATCAAAGTTTCCTGATGGCATGGACCGACAGTGCCCCGCAAACCAACGAAGTGCGCCGCTCTGCGGCTTTGATCGCGGGGGCGCATGTGGCGCTACGGCATTTCGATCTGCCGGTTTACCTCAGCGAATTGGGGGCCAGTGGCGGATTGAACCTGATGTGGGATCACTATGCGCTGGCCATCGGGCAGACGGCCCTTGGCCCGGATGATCCCGCGTTAACCCTGCGCCCCGACTGGCAGGGCGATTTGCCCCCTGCCGCCTGCCCGGATGTCGCACAACGCGCAGGGGTCGATCTGAACCCGCTGAACCCGACCCGCGCGGACCACCTGCTGCGGCTCTCGGCTTATCTGTGGCCGGATCAACCTGACCGCCTTGCCCTGACCCGCGCCGCGGCCTCGGTGGCCCAACCCGTGGTGGCCAAAGGCGATGCGATTGATTGGCTGGCCCCACGCCTAAGCGATGCACCCGAGGGGCATTTGCACCTGATCCAGCATTCTGTCGCCTGGCAGTATTTCCCCGAGCACACACAGGTCAAAGGCCGTGCCCTGATCGAAGCCGCGGGGAGGGCCGCCAGCACCACCCGCCCCTTGGCCTGGCTGTCCATGGAAAGCGATGGCACCCCTGACGCCAATCGCGGTGCCGCCCTGACACTGCGGCTCTGGCCCGGTGATCTGTGCCTTGCATTGGGACGGGCGGATTTTCATGGCCGTTGGGTCCAGTGGACCTACGCGGGGTAATCCTTGGCAGATGCCGCGTGGTTGTGCTTGGATGGCCCCGTAACCTTGGGGGACATGATGCGCAGTTTTGGAAAATGGCTTGGCCGGATACTTTTGGCGCTGGTGCTTGCCGCTCTGGTGATCGGAGTATGGAAACGCGAGGAAATCACCCGCCTGCTGGCGGTGAATTCCTTGTTCAGTGCCGAAAAGATCGTGCATAATTTCAGCCATATGGATGCGGCGTTTCTGACCACGCCGGTGCCGCGCGGCGATGGGCCAACGGTTGATCTGCCCTATGGCCCTGAAACCACCCTGCCCGCAGCGGTGGATCAATGGATCAAAGACCGCAGTGTCACCTCGCTGGTGGTGCTGAACAACGGTAAAATCGTCTATGAAAACTACTTTCAAGGCACCGCACCCGAAGACCGCAGGATCAGCTGGTCTGTTGCCAAAAGCTATCTGTCGGCACTGGTCGGCATATTGCTGGCCGAAGGCAAGATTGCCTCACTGGAGGATCCGGTCACCACATACGCGCCGCTGCTGACAGGCAGCGCCTATGACGGGGCAACCCTGCGCAATGTCTTGCAAATGTCCAGCGGCGTGACCTTTGACGAAGATTACCTAGATCAGAATTCCGACATCAACCGCATGGGGCGGGTGCTGGCACTGGGCGGCAAGATGGATGATTTCACCGCCGGATTGAAAGACCGCTTTGCCGCCCCCGGCAGCCAATGGCAATATGTCTCCATTGATACCCATGTCATCGGCATGGTGGTGCGCGGCGCCACAGGGCGGCCGGTGGCGGACCTGCTCAGCGAAAAAATCATCCAACCTTTGGGGCTGGAACAAAGCCCCTATTACCTCACCGATGGCGTTGGCACGGCCTTTGTGCTGGGCGGGCTGAACATCACCACCCGCGATTACGCCCGCTTCGCCCAGATGTTTGCCCAGAACGGCCAATGGCAAGGCCAACAGATCGTGCCTGCCGACTGGATCGCGGCCTCAACCCTTCCCAGCGCCCCCACGGCAGCGGGCAAAATCGGCTATGGCTATCAATGGTGGGTTCCCCAGGGATCGCCGGCGGGCACCTATATGGCGCGGGGGGTATACGGGCAGTATCTTTATATCGACACAGCCCGTAATGTGGTGATTGCCACCACCGCCGCAGATCGCAAGTTCCGCGACAACGGCGTCAGCCGGCAAAACGTGGATATCTTCCGCCTAATTGCAGAAAGCCTCTGAAAGACCACATGAAACCGGATCCAAGCATCAACGTCTTGAACGGCCCGCTCACGCTTTGCGGCAGCGACCCTGTCACCGGGTTTTTCCGCGACGGCCAGTGCAACACCTGCCGCGAGGATCACGGCAGCCATACCGTCTGCGCGATCATGACAGCCGAATTTCTGGCCTATTCAAAATATGTTGGCAATGACCTCAGCACCCCGCGCCCCGAATTCGGCTTTGCGGGACTGAAATCCGGCGATCCTTGGTGCCTCTGCGCCGGGCGTTTCTTGCAAGCCGCCGACGAAGGCTGCGGCCCCGGGGTCAACCTCAATGCCACCCATATCCGCGCCCTGGACATTGTCCCGCTGGCCCTGCTCAAAGCCCACGCAGTGAACAATCCGCCACAGGGATAACCCGTTTCTGCTTTCTTTTTGGCCCTAAGTACCTCCGGGGGTCTGGGGGCTGGCCCCCAGTTATCCTGCGTCTGGGGGCTGGCCCCTAGGTATCCCCCGTCCGGCATCCCTCGGATCAGGCGAATTCACCCATCTCAAAGCCCAGCGCCCGCGCCACGGTAAAGATATCCTTGTCGCCACGCCCGCACATGTTCATGCAGATGATGTGATCCTTGGGCAGTTCCGGTGCGATCTTCATCACATGGGCCAGCGCATGCGAAGGCTCCAGCGCCGGAATGATCCCTTCCAGCTCACAGCTCACCTGAAACGCCGCCAGTGCCTCTTTGTCGGTGATCGACACATATTTGGCACGGCCGATCTCGTGCAGCCAAGCGTGTTCCGGGCCGATACCCGGATAATCCAGACCCGCCGAAATGCTGAACCCTTCCAGAATTTGACCATCATCGTCCTGCAACAGGTAGGTCCGGTTGCCATGCAGCACACCGGGACGGCCACCGGTCAAAGACGCGCAATGCTCCATCTTGGCATTCACCCCTTTGCCGCCCGCCTCGACGCCGATGATGTTGACCTCTTTGTCATCCAGAAACGGAAAGAACAGACCCATGGCATTGGACCCGCCACCAATCGCGGCAATCAATGTATCAGGCAACCTGCCTTCGGCCGCGTCCATCTGTTCGCGGACTTCCTTGCCGATGATGCTTTGGAAATCGCGCACCATTGCCGGATAGGGATGCGGCCCTGCTACGGTGCCAATGCAATAGAATGTATCGCGCACATTGGTCACCCAGTCGCGCAGCGCATCGTTCATCGCGTCTTTCAAGGTGCCGCGCCCGGATGTGACCGGAATCACCTCGGCCCCCAAAAGCCGCATTCGAAACACGTTCGGGGCCTGACGTTCCACATCATGCGCGCCCATATAAACCACACATTGCAGCCCGAATTTCGCACAGACCGTGGCCGTCGCCACCCCGTGCTGGCCTGCGCCGGTTTCGGCAATGATGCGTTTCTTGCCCATGCGCCGTGCCAGAATGATCTGACCCAGCACATTGTTGATCTTATGCGCGCCGGTATGGTTCAGCTCGTCGCGTTTCATATAGACTTTGGCACCGCCCAGTTTCTCGGTCAGGCGTTCGGCAAAATACAGCGGGCTGGGACGGCCGACATAATGGGTCCACAGATCATTCATCTCGGCCCAGAAGCTGTCGTCGGTCTTGGCCTTTTCGTATTCCTGTTCCAGCGCAAGGATCAGCGGCATCAGGGTTTCGGACACAAAGCGCCCGCCAAAATCACCAAAACGGCCCTTTTCATCGGGGCCTGTCATGAAACTGTTGAAAAGATCGGTGGCCATAACGGCTGCTCCTTCATCTGGTCGGGCATCTGGTCTGGACTGACATAGCGCAGCAGGCAGGCAACCGCCACTCTGATCATGCCAGAAAATGCGCCTCTGGCCTCACTCGAAAATGCCCAGCAATTTCTTTTTCAACTTGTCTTCGATCCCGTCTTTCACAGCATCTTCAACCGATTGCCCCTCTTGCAGAGTGACCCCCAGTTCCTGTTCGATCTTTTGCTGCACTTTCTGTTCGACCCTGGCTTTGGCCGCGTCTTTTTCCGCTTGAAAGTTCAGATCAACCGCCGCTTTCAGATCGGGGCGGATCTTGGGGCTGGCCCAGGGGCCGGATATCCGCACCGGCACTGCCAGCCCGCGATCCCCGTTGACCCGCAGCGCCTTGGGCGTGACCGTGTAATCCAGCGTCTGTGCGCCAAGATTGATTTCGCCCGCGCCGGCCGCGTTGAAATTGGTCAAAAGCATCAGCAGATCACTGTTGCGCAGCACGCCACCCTTGAGGACATATGTCGCGTTCAGGCTGTCAAAAACCGTGGTGCCGCCTTCGGCGTCGAATGACCCCAGCAGCGCGTCCAGATCAATGCCTTCGATGGCCCCGCGTCCGACCTTGATCGCGCCCTCGCCGCTGAGTGAACGGATGATCGCATCGACACTTTGCCCCGCGCCCAGAAACGACAGACTTGCCGTGCCCTGCCCGCGAAACCGGGTCAGATCGGCCAGATCCCCCAGCAGCGGTTGCATTTCGACGCCCAGCGCCTGCAATTTACCGCCCACCGACAGGCCCTTGCGGTTGTTGAGCACAAATTCACCCGCCAAAGTACCGCCATAGGCGGCGACGTCGCGCAGTTCAAACACCATGCGGGAGTTGTCGTTGCGCAGCACCGTCCGGGTGGTCCCCAATGTCAGCGCCCCCAGATCAATCGAATCGGCATTCAGCGCGATGGCGCCATTAAACGCCGCCAGCCCCGAGGCATCAATGCGTGAGGTCGGCCAGCCGCTGCTGGCGCTGCTGGATGTATCGCTGTCGCCCGCGCTCAGAGACCGCAGGTCCAGCGCGCCCGCAGCAAGCTGTGCATTGACCTGCGGCACACCATTTAGCGACACATCCACCCCGCCGCGCAGGGTATTTCCGCCCAGATCCGCCACCAGATCGCGCAGTGCCAGACGCCGGTCGGGGGTCAATGTCAATGCGCTGCTGATGTTCAGGCTGCGCCCCAAGCCTTTGGGCAGATCGACGCCGCCAATCCCGAGCTGTGCCAGAAACGCGGCGGTGTCGCTGGTCTTGAGGGTCAATGCCCCTGCCACCGCGCCTTCCAGTGATCCGCGCCCGTTCAGGCGCATTTCGCCGCCTTTGGCAGACAATGTCGCGTCCAGCGGCTGCACGTCGCCCTTCAGGAAACTGCCAAATCGGTCGATGGTGGCAGCCACATTGACCTTGCCCTTGGCGGGGCGCAACACCGCTTGAATATCTGCCGGACCAGATGCATCCGGCCAATCCAGCGCTAGATCAACCCCTTGATAAGAAACCAGATCAGAGCCTTCCGCGTCATAGATCAATGTCGCATCGGTGATCTTGAGCTTTTGAATGGTCACCGGTTTGGCGGCCCGCGCCGGCGTGGTTTCGGTTTCGATCTGTGCGCCGCCTGTGGCATCGGTGAATTGCCAGCTGGCACGGCCGTCCCTGCGGCTTTCCAACCGGATGGTCGGGCTTGTTGCCTCGATATTGGTGATGCGAATTTCGCCATGCAGCAGCGCCGAGGCATCCACACCAATCGCGGCATTTCCGGTGCTCAGCATGGCGCCCTCTTTGGCCCAAGTGGCATTGCCAACCTCAAGCCCGCCCGCGGTGACACCCAACACCGGCCAAAACGTCATCGACACATCGCCGCTGATCGTCACATCGCGCCCCGTGACCTTGCGCAATTGGTCGGCGGCGATCTGTGCGATCTTATCCGCAGGCAGCATCAACACCCCCACCACCAGCAGCACCAGCATCAAGACCAGAACACCCACTAACCGCATGATCCATTTCATCGCCGCTCTCCTGTTTTGCAGGGCTTTCGCCGCCGCTTTGCATGGCTTATAGCCCATTGAATGAGCACAAACCCACCCAATCTGCGTCCTGATCTGGCCCCCAAGGCCAAACTCAGCGATCCTGCCCGCCCCGGCCAGCCGACCATCGGCATGGTGTCCCTTGGTTGCCCAAAGGCGCTGGTGGACAGTGAACGTATTCTGACGCGGCTGCGCGCCGAAGGCTATGGGGTTTCGCCCGATTATGCCGGCGCGGATGCAGTGATTGTGAACACCTGCGGGTTTCTCGACTCTGCCAAGGCAGAATCGCTGGATGCAATCGGCGAGGCGCTGACAGA
This sequence comes from Sulfitobacter sp., assembly GCA_047634585.1. Taxonomy (GTDB): domain Bacteria; phylum Pseudomonadota; class Alphaproteobacteria; order Rhodobacterales; family Rhodobacteraceae; genus Sulfitobacter. The sequence goes on from JBLIAN010000017.1 coordinate 15,204, forward strand.
AAACGGCAAGGTGATTGTCACCGGATGTCTGGGGGCCGAACCCGATTACATCCGCGAACACCACCCCCGGATTCTGGCCGTGACCGGCCCGCATCAATATGAACAGGTGCTGGATGCGGTGCATTCCGCGGTGCCGCCCAGCCCCGATCCGTTTATTGATCTGCTGCCCGCGCAACAGGTTTCTCTGACCCCGCGCCATTACAGCTATTTGAAAATCTCGGAAGGCTGTAACCACAAGTGCAAATTCTGCATCATTCCCGACATGCGCGGGCGGCTGCAATCGCGCCCCGCCCATGCGGTGATCCGCGAAGCTGCTCGTCTGGTCGACAATGGCGTCAAGGAACTGCTGGTGATTTCGCAAGATACCTCGGCCTATGGCGTGGATATCAAACATGCCGAGGACCGCGGCCACCGGGCCCATATCACCGATCTGGCCCGTGATCTGGGGGCCTTGGGGGCGGGCAGGGATCTTTGGGTACGGCTGCACTATGTCTATCCCTATCCGCATGTGCGCCAGTTGATCCCGCTGATGGCTGAGGGGCTGATCCTGCCCTATCTGGATATTCCGTTCCAACATGCCCATCCTGATGTGCTTAAACGGATGGCGCGCCCTGCGGCGGCATCCAAGACACTGGATGAAATCGCGGCATGGCGCGGTGTCTGCCCTGATATCACCCTGCGCTCGACGTTTATTGTTGGCTATCCGGGGGAAACCGAAGCCGAATTCCAGACCCTGCTGGAGTGGCTTGACGAGGCGCAACTGGACCGCGTGGGATGTTTTCAATACGAAAACGTCGAAGGGGCCCGTTCAAACGCCCTGCCCGATCACGTGGATGCCGACGTGAAACAGGACCGCTGGGATCGTTTCATGGAAAAGGCGCAGGCAATTTCCGAGGCCAAGCTGGCCGCCAAGGTTGGCCAGATGATGCAGGTAATTGTCGATGAGATAGACACCGAGGCCGCCACCTGCCGCACCAAAGCCGATGCCCCGGAAATCGATGGCAACCTGTTCATCGACGAAGGGTTCGAGGGATTGTCGGTGGGTGATCTGGTGAACGTCGAGGTGGAAGAGGCCGGAGAATATGATCTCTGGGGGCGGGTTGTTTAGAAGTGCCCGGCGCCAAAGATGTTCTTAATTGAACGTTTAAGATAGAAACCATCACTCAGCAAAACACCTGACCACGGGCTGTGACGGGCGCGTATCCTGCCCGCCCCGCACCAGCAGGGGATCAGGGCGATCAGCCGGAAACCTAAGTCGCAATTCTCAATACAACCCGTTGATTTCAAGCGGCAGCCGGTCAACCTTGCGTTCTTTCAACAGGTTGCGCGGCGGCTCTGCGGCATCGGCTTTGCGCAGGCGTTTGAACTGGCGTTGCGCCACGGCTTTGGCCTTGTGCTGGCTGTCGATCACTGTGGGGCGCATGAACACAAACAGGGTGCGCCGCGTTTGATCCTTGCTGCGCGAGCGGAACAATCCCCCGATCACCGGCACATCGCCCAGCCCCGGCACCTTGCCGTTGATGGCGCGGTTGTCATCGGTGATCAGCCCGCCCAACACCACGGTGCCGCCGTCTTGGGCCTGCACTGTGGTTTCGATCAAACGTCTGTTGGTGATCAGATCGGCAGCACCTTCGACATTGGCGTTCACAAGGCTTGAGACTTCTTGTGAAATATCCAGCCGCACCACCCCGTTTGAGGTCACACGTGGCAGCACCTGCATGGTGATGCCCACATCGCGGCGTTCGATTGTGGTGAAAGGCGTGGCGGTGTTGCCATCGGTGGCGAATGATCCGGTGCGGAACGGCACGTTTTGGCCGACCACAATCGTCGCGGCCTTGTTGTCGGTGGTGGTGATCGACGGCGTCGAAAGCAGATTGGCCTGCGTGGATTGCGACAGCGCCTGTACCAGAATGCCGAAATTATCCACCGATCCGCCCAGGGTCAGGCCACTGGCCAGACCCGAGGCCTGGCTGACCCCCAAGGCGCTGAGGACATTGCCCAAAGATGCGCCGCCATTGCCAAAGGAGGTTGCCGCAAATCCGCCTTGAGGCAGGCCTTCGCTGAGGCCAAGCTGCACGCCAAGACGTTCGGCCACTTCGCCCGAGACTTCGACAATTGCCGCTTCGATCATCACCTGTGCAGGGCGTTGATCCAATGCCGCGATCAGGCTGGTGGCCTCTTGAATCTGGGTGGCGGTGCCGCGAATGACAATCGAATTTGTTTCACTGGAGGCCTGCACCGACACTTCGGGTGCGGGGCCGGCGGGCATGACGGGGCTGGCGCCGTCAAGGGCTTCGGCCACCGGATTCACAATATCCGTGCCGCCTTGCAAGGTATTGGCGACAATTTCGGCCACCACTTCGGCATCGCCGTATTTCAGCGCATAAAGATGGGTGCGTTTTTGCACCTGCGGATTGCTGCGCGGGGCTACATCCAGATCACGGGCCAATTGTCTGATCTGGCTGATGTCGCGTTCATTGCCGCGCACCAAAAGCAGGTTGGATGCGCCATCCACAGAAATCTTGGCCCCGGTCCCGGAAGAGCCAAGCACATCGGTCATGGCTTTGGCGACGGTATCGGCTTCGGCATAGGCAAAACGGATCACTTCGGTGCGCTGGTCTTCGGGGGTGTCAAAGGTGCGCGCAATCGCAACGATGCGATCCACATTGGCCTGTGTGTCGGTGATGATAATGGCGTTGGGGTCTGCGAGGGCTTCGATATATCCGGTTTCAGCCACCAAAGGCCGCAACACCCGCACGGCTTCGGCAGAGGGAAGCCGGTCAAGCGGCACCAGTTTGGTGATCACATCCTGATCCCCGGCGCGCGCATCTGTTGCCGTGGTGCCGCCTTTGGCGACAGATTGGGTTTCGGGGACAATTTCCCAGATCACCCCGGCCTCAACCGCCACAAAGCCACGCACCCGCAGCATGGATTGGAACAAGGACCAGACCCCGGCCTGCGTCAGCGGCTTGGCCGAAATGACCGTCACATCCCCCGACAGGCCCGGGTTGATGACCAGCGTGCGTTCGGTGATTTCGGACACCTGTTCTGCCAGCACAGAAATTTCAGCATTGCGCAGATTGATCACAAAATCGGCCTTGGCATCATCCAAGGCGGTGACCTGGGCCCAAAGCGCGACCGGCAAAAGGCCTGCTAACACGATGACAAGGCTGGCCAGTTTATGCATTCCGCTTGTTCCCATACCCGTTACCTCAAAGGAAAGGTCAGCAGTAATGCCTGTCCGTCCCGTACCACTTCCAATCGTGCGATGCCCGATGCAGCTACGTCATCATAAAGGGCGCGATCCTTGTTCAGATCGCCAACGGTCTGACCGTTCAAACGGGTTACCACATCACCGGTCTTTAGCCCAGCCAAAGTCACGCCGATGTTGGGGTTTGCCTTGATCCTGTAGCCGTTCTCAACCTGTTCAAGCCCGATGGTATCCATTGCTGCTTGGGGGTTCTGGGTGATCCGGTCGCGCCACAGGTTGATATATTCATCGGTGGTTTCTGGCGGCGGCGCCTCGCGCAGATCAATAGATCCCTGCCCCGGCACAATGGCCGCGGCCAGCCGGGCAAAAGGATCATTGGGGTTTTCGGCAAGGGGGGCGACGGTTTGCGCAGAGGGACCAGCCCCATCCTGCACCCCGCCAAAACCGACAACCAGCAGTTTCTCACCGGACTTTAACGTCACAGTATCGGTGTTGATCGCCACAAGTTCTGTTGATTGCACGGCCTCGCCAATACGAAAAACCGCTGTTTTGCCTTCAGACAGAATAAAGGCGCGGGAGTGCGATGGATCAGGATCCACCAACACCCCGCGCAAAGCGAGTTTCAGGGATGTCGCAGGGGCAGATGAAGCACCGGGCGCGTCAACAACCGCCACCTGACCAAAAGGTGCGAGGGCAAGAATGGCCTTGATGTCACGGGGGGCTTCGGGTGTTTGATCCACCGGCCCGGCAGGCACATCCATCGGGATCAGCCCCGTATACCCGCCCAGATGCCAGCTTAACCGCAGCGCCGCAAAGCCAAGCGAGGCCAGCAACACCAAAGCGGCGACCACAGTCAAGATCCAAAGCCGCGCCGCCGTCATTGGCCCGCGCCGTTCAAGGCAAGGTAGCCGGTCAAGGCCAGTAAAGCGGCATCATCCCCCGCTGCGGCATCTGCCACCCGTACAGTGACCTCGTGTAATCCTGAGACTGACAGCGGGCGGATGTCTTGGGTCACGGCCCAATCAATGCCCAGCGCAGAGGACCAACGCGGTTCAACCGCAAGGCCAAGGCTGGTGGCCGCCAAGGCGTTTTCCGCCACCCAGCGCGCCACCACCCGATCCGACAGCCCACGGGTGCCAGCGGCGTGGCGTTCCACCCCGATCAACAAGGTGACAGACCCGACCGCCAGCACCGTCAGCGCCACGAGGGTTTCGATCAGGGTAAAGCCGGCATCGGCCTGTCGGTTCTGGCTCATGGTGTCTGGTTCCCAATCTGTGCGGTGGCACCGTCGAACTGTACGGTCTGTGTGATGGCCCCCCCCGCGACCTGCAATTGCACAATGCCATCCGCAGGCGGCAGCACATCAGGGGTTATCCGCAGGGCACCATTTCGGGCGCCATTGCCATCTGTCAATGTCGCGCCCCCTGCCAGAATATGCGGCTCAGACAAAGGCGGCCCCGCGGCATCGCGCCATCCCTCTGCCTGCCATTCCACAAAGCGGTATCCGGTGTTTGACCATTCCAGCCGATAGTGACGTCCCTCAATCAGGCTGCGTTCAACGGCAAGGTTCAGCCGTGTGGCCAAAAGGGCGGCCTCTTGGGTGACGCTGCGTGCAGGCGCCCCCGACGGCAGGGCAAAAATCACCGCACCCGCGCTTAGACCGATCAGGGCCAAAACCACCAAGACCTCGATCATTGTCATGCCCGCCTCAGAGGCCCTAAATTCAGCCACTGGCAGCCTGCAATGCCCCGAAGGAAATATCCGCATTCACACCATCCCCGCCTTGCGCGCCGTCCGCACCGAGGGTGATCAGATCAAACCGCCCGTTTTCTCCGGGGAACCGGTACAAATAATTTCCACCCCAAGGGTCTTGGGGCATGGCGCTGAGATATCCATCCGAGGCCCAGCTGACAGGTTCTGGCGGCACGGTGGGGCGTTCAACCAAAGCGGCCAATCCCTGCGCGGTGCTGGGATAGGTGCGGTTATCAAGACGGTAGATTTCCAACGCCCCGGCAATTGATCGCATGTCGCTTTGGGCAACGGTCACCCGCGCCTCATCGGGGCGGCCAATCACGTTTGGCACAATCATCGCCGCGACAACGGCAATAATGACCAGCACAACCATCATTTCAATCAGGGTCACGCCCGCTTGCGGGTTGCGCCGCTTTTGGCGGGTTTTATTGGACATCATGAAACTCTTCTCCTGTCTCGAACGTTAATTGAGTATGGTTGCCACCATGAGACAAAGAAAACCGACAAGATGCGCCTTTCATGACCTTAGCATAGAAATGCCCCGTGGAAAGTGAAAAAACAGAGTTAAATCAAAAAGATAACGCTTCAACCCCGCCTGTTGAAGCGCCCGAAAAAGCCGTGGTGAAACTGCGCGTTGTGCCACAGGCAGACAGCCAAAATGTTGTGCCACAGGCAGACAGCAGAAATGTTGTGCCACAGACAGACAGCCGGAATCAGGTGTTTTTCCCGCTGATCCCGGACGGGTTGACCCAAGTGATCGCGATTGTCCCCGCCGAATTGGTGGCGTTACATGCCATTGACCTGCCGGTGCGCTCTGCGCGTCAACGTGCAGCGGCATTGCCCTTTGCGCTGGAAGATGCGGTTGGCAGCGCGTTGGAGCACAGCCATTTTGCCCAGTGTGGCACCACCGCGCAGGGCAAGACCCTCGCGGCAGTGATGGATGTGGCGACATTCAAAACCCTGCGCGACATATCCCCTGATCACGCCTTGGTGCCCGAACAATTGCTGTTGGCACCTGCATCTGTTGATCCTGACGGCCCCGCAATCTGGCGGGCGTATCGGCAAGAGGATCGGGTGCTGGTCAGAGTGTCCGACGGCAGTGGTTTTGCAGTGCAAAGCGGGATGCTCGCCGCGCTTTGGCAGGTGGCAGAAATGCCGGTGATTGAAAACTACGGCGCCGCCTTGCCCGTCGGGATTGATGTCGTGGATCATTCGCAGATGCCACTGCCCCTGAACCCGCGCCTTTTTGAAGGGGATTTACGCCAAGGGGTATTCCAGCCGCCCCGCGGGCTGGCCCGGCCGTTGAAATGGCTGGCGGCCTGTCTGGTGGTTACTGTGCTTGGCCATCTGGGCCTTGCCGCCGCAGACAGCCGCGCGCAGCGTTCCTTGGCCGATCACCTGCAAGAACAGGCGCGCGGGCTGTTGGCCACGCACCTGCCTGATGCACGCGCCGATGATGCTCCCGCCCTGATTCAACGCCGCTTGTCCGCGCAGCACCAACCGCAGCGGGGATCGACATTCCTGCCGCTGATGGATCGTGTTTCGCAGACTCTGCTGGCACAGGAAAGCGCGGTGCAGTTCCGTCAATTGAACTGGTCAGAAGATGCGCTGCGTCTGACCCTCGAAGCCGCCGATCTGGATGCATTGCAACAAGCCGAAGCCAGTCTGAAAAACGCAGGCCTGCGCGTCACCAGCGGATCGGCAACCGCCGATGCAGGGGCCGCGCGGGCGGAATTGACGGTGCGCCCATGACCGCCTTCACCAAATTAACCCCGCGTGAAAAAATCCTGTTGCTGGGTGGCGGGGTGATGTTGCTGGTGCTGGGCCTGTGGTTTTATCTGTGGCAACCAATCGCACAGGAACGCCATGCCCAAAGGGATCGTATTGCACGTTATCTGTCGGTGATCAGCATTGCGCGTGCTGCAGATGACCGGGGTACTGTGGTTGCCCGCCAACCTGTCAATCCCACGGCGCTGGCCCCGCGCGTTACCCAAAGCGCCGAAGCTGCGGGCATTACTCTGGCGCGCCTTGATCCCGAGGGGGCGCGCCTGCGGGTGACTGTTGCCAAAGCCGGATTTACCGATCTGACCGCATGGATTGCCGCGTTGGAAGCCAGCAGCGGCATGCGCGCCCTGTCGGTTGAAATGTCACGCCTGACCGAACCGGGACAGGTGTCGCTGCGGATGACATTGGAGGACGCCGGATGAGCCATGCCAGCCTGAGCTATCGATTTGCCAAGGCCCACGGGGTGTTGCTTGAGATGCCGGCCGCACCGGATGCCGCGCCGGTCTGCCGCCACCTGCCCAAAGCGGCGCTTGCAGCCTTGATCGAAGCACAGCGCCTTGCGGGGCGTCCTGTATCTTTTGAACCCATTGACAGTATTGGATTTGACGCGGCCCTGTCCGCCGCCTATCGCGACAGCGCATCCGAAGCGGCGCAAATGGCGCAGGGGGATCGTGATGATCTGTCGGCGCTGGCCGAAACAGCCGCATCCGTGGATGATCTGCTGGATCAAAAAGACGATGCACCCGTGGTGCGCCTGATCAACGCCTTGCTGTTGGAGGCGGTAAAAGACGGCGCATCCGACATTCACATCGAGGTTGAGGAAAAGCGCCTTGTTGTGCGGTTCCGGGTTGATGGGGTGCTGCGCGAAGTGCTGGAACCACGCCGCGCCCTGGCCCCGCAATTGTCGAGCCGTCTTAAGGTGATGGGCAAGCTGGACATCGCGGAAAAACGGCTGCCACAGGACGGACGGGTCAGCCTGCGCGTGGGCAGTTACGAATTGGACGTGCGGATTTCGACCCTGCCCTCACAGTTTGGCGAACGGGTGGTTTTGCGTCTGCTGGACCGTGGCCAGACCCAATTGGGCATCGCGCATCTGGGCATGTCCGAACGCGACCGCCGCACCTTTGACCAGATCATCGCCGCACCCGAGGGGCTGGTGCTGGTGACAGGGCCAACCGGATCGGGCAAGACAACCTCGCTTTATGCGGCGCTACATGCGCTCAATGACCGCCAGCGCAATATCCTGACGGTTGAAGACCCGATTGAATATTCAATGGATGGCGTGGGCCAGATTCAGGTAAATTCCAAAACCGAAATGAGCTTTGCCCGTGGGCTGCGCGCCATTTTGCGCCAGGATCCCGATGTGATCATGGTCGGTGAAATCCGTGACGGCGAAACCGCCAAGATCGCGGTAGAAAGCGCGATGACAGGGCATTTGGTCCTGTCCACGTTGCACACGAATACGGCTGTCGGGGCGGTATCGCGGTTGATTGATATGGGCGTTGAGCGGTTTTTGCTGGCCCCGATGGTGCGGGGCCTGATCGCACAACGTCTGGTGCGCAGGCTGTGCCCTGATTGTCGCGTGGCGCATGTGTTGACGGAATCTGAATCGTCCTTGCTGGCGGGGGAATTGCCTGTGGGGACAAAGGTGTTTGCCGCCAAGGGCTGTGACGCCTGTAGTGATACCGGTTATCGCGGGCGGGTGCCGATCTATGAAATCGTGGCCGTCACTGCGGCACTTGAAACACTGATCCATGACGGCGCCTCTGAGGCCAGCCTCACCGCGCAGGCCCGCAAAACCAGCCCCAGCATTTTGCAAGACGGTGCCGGAAAAATCCGCGACGGGCTGACCAGCGTGCAGGAAGTTGCGCGTGCGGTGCGCGATACCGTCACAACAGAAGGCCCCTGAGCATGCCGGCATTCCTGTATCGCGCCGTTGATCCCGCGGGCAAAAAATCCAAAGGCCTGATGGAGGCGGCCAGCGAAACCGCGGCGCGCGCCGATCTGCGCAAGCGCAACCTGTTGCCTTTGTCGATCGCCCCTACCCAGACCCGCGCAGGCACATCCGGCGGTTTGGGCACCCACCGCATGAGTCTGAAAAAACAGGTTCTGGTCACACGGCAGCTGGCGACATTGGTGGGGGCACAGGTCCGTATCGAAGACGCGCTCAAGATCGTGGCGGATCAGATCAAAGGGGCGCGGGATGTGTCGCTGTTGTTGAACATGCGCTCCAGCATTGTTGACGGGCGCAGCTTTGCCCAAAGTCTGGATGATGCCGCAGGCAGTTTTGACGAATATTACCGCGCCTCGGTGGGGGCCGGGGAAACCGCCGGTAAATTGTCGCAGGTGATGGAACATCTTGCCGTGCATATCGAAGACCGCGCCCGCAACCGCCAGACCCTGCAACTGGCGTTGATCTATCCTGCTTTGCTGGCCGTGGTGTCGCTTGGGGTGATTGTTGCCTTGCTGACCTTTGTGGTGCCTGACATCGTGCGGGTGTTTACCGCGCGGGGGGCTGAATTGCCCGCGCTGACCCGTGGCTTGATTGCCCTGTCGGATTGGATTCAGCAATGGGGTCTGATCACGGCGGGTGTCATCCTTGCGGCGCTGGTCGGGGGGCTGGCGCTGTTGCGCCAACCCAAAATCCGGCTGGCGTGGGACGGATGGCTGAGCAAGGCACCACTGATCAATGCGTTGATCCTGCGTTTGAATTCGGCGCAATTCACCGGCACCCTGGCCACGCTGGTGCAATCCGGCGTGCCTTTGGCCGATGCCCTGCAAGCGGCCGCAGGCACAGTGCCCAACCGGTTTATCCGTGCACGGGTGGCCCAGATCACCCGTGATGTTCAGGATGGTGCGGTTTTGTCAAAATCCGTGCAGGCCGCAGGGGTTTTCCCGCCGATGCTGATTGCGATGATTGCCAGTGGCGAGGCAGGCGGCAGATTGGGCGACAGTCTGGACCGTGCCGCCGCAGATCAGACCGCATCCCTCAAGGCGACGGTCACCGCGATTGTCGCTTTGGTTGAACCCGCTGTCTTGCTGGTGATGGGGGGGATCGTGATGTTGCTGGTGATGTCGATCCTGATGCCGATTGTGGGGCTGAATGCACTGGCGGGGTGATCAGAACGGCAATTGCAGGGTGATGGGCCCGGCTTTGGGCAACTGCGGAAAAACATCTGCCGCCGCCCGCTGGATGGTGATGCCAAGGCGGCGGGCACGGCTGACCCGAATCTGTGCCAGTGGCGTGGCTTGGGTGGATAGGCTGATCAGGGCATCCTTGTCCGCATCGCCAAGTTCCACCTGCAAAGGCGGCAGTGAAATACCGCGGCCGGATTTTTCGCAGCGCCCTTGGGGGGTTTCGATCACACCCGAGGCCCCCGCGTGCCGCCAGCCCCAGACAAAGCCCACATCATTCAGACGTGCAGTGATATCACAATCCCATGCGCCGGGCACCCATTGCGCCAGCCCCGGCCCTGCGCGGCCGGTTGTTTCTGTTAACGCGAGGCCAAAAAACCCGGTTTTCAGGGCACCAGACAGACGGGTATCAGCGCCTTGCAGCTCAAATCGGGTATTGAGGTGAGGCAGGGCAAACACCCCTATGCGGCTGTGCCAAGTGATGCGATAGTTGCCAGACAAATCGGCGCGACCATCAGCCAGAGTCCCGTATACCGCCTGCACGTTGGGGGGTAAATCCAGATGCCGCACCAGCAGGCTGACGGGGATCATCATCACGCCAACCGCCGCCAGTGAAACAAGGATCACCAATGTTAAAGCCACGCCAATCCCCCAACGCCCCAATCCGCGCAGCCGGTTTCGGCCCTTCGCGGCGGCGGGTGCTGACAGGTCTTTCTGCGGCATCTCTGGTATCCCTTTCATCGGGCTGCGGGGAACTGTCATTTCCGACAGGTGGTGGTGGGCGGCGCGCCGGTGAGCTGCAAAAATCGGCGGTGTTGCTGCCGCTGTCCGGTGCCTCTGCAGAGTTAGGCCAGACATTGCAAAGCGCCGCAACCCTTGGCGGTGGTCCGGGCATCGGGATTGATATCATCGACAGCGGATCAACGCCGGAAACCGCAGTGGCCGCCGCCAAATCGGCGGTGGCTGCCGGGGCCAAGATGATCGTCGGTCCGGTGTTCAGCGCCCAGGCCGCCGCTGTCGGAAAAGCCGTGCGTGTGCCTGTTGTGACGCTGTCAAACAACGAAGCCCTGGCGGGGGGCGGCACCTATATTTTTGGCGTGACACCGGCGCAATCCGCCCAGGCGATCCTGTCCATCACAGCCCAGCGCAATCTGCGCGATGTGGCGGTGGTGGTGCCTTCGGGGGCTTTCGGGGCGCAATCGGCATTGGCGGCAGGGCAGGTCGGCCGTGCCTTGGGTCTAAAGATGCGGGCGCCCTTGGTACAGCAAAGCGGCCAAGGATTGCTGGCCGCCTTGCGCGCAGGCGGGGGATTGCCCGATGCGGTTTATCTGCCGGTTGCGGATGCGTCACTTGCGCCCTTTGCAGAGGCGTTGCGCGGGCAGAATATTCAGCTTTTGGGCTCGACCCAATGGTCCGGCAGTGATCTGTCCAACCGCGCGGCCTTTCGCGATGCATGGTTTGCCGCCCCAGATCCGCTGCGTTTTGCCGCTTTTGACGAGGCGTTTTCCCAAGCCACGGGTAAATCCGGCGGGATCATCACCGGACTGGCCTTTGATGCTGTCGAATTGCTGCGTATTATAGGACAAACGGGGCGTCTGTCGGCCAAGGGGTTGACCCGCAAAGAAGGGTTCACAGGTGTCATCGGCCCCTATCGTTTCCTGAAATCCGGCCTGTGTGAACGCGGCCTTGCGGTGCTCAAGATCGGCGCAGGCGACTTCAGCCTGATCGGCAGCACATCGGTATGACCCCGAAACGGCAGGCGGATACAGGGCTGAGCCTGATTGAAGTGCTGGTATCCCTGGCGATTTTTGCGGTGATCGGGATTGCGGGGTTGTCGATGTTGAACACCGTCGCCCGCACGGGCGAACGCACCGACGGCAGGCTGGATCGGCTGGCCGCTATCGACCGTGCGTTTCTGGTGATCACCCGTGATCTGGCCCAGTTGACCCCGGCCAATGGTACTCTGGCGGCTGACAGACTGGCGTTTCAACGGGCAGGCATGGAAGGGCCGATCAATATGGCCTTGCTGTTGCGCGATGACACCCTCAGCCGCCGGATTGACCTGCCCGATGCCGATCCGGTGCTGCAACAGATTTTGCCGGAAGTCACCGGATTGGAATGGCGGATGATGGACCGCGCCAAACAATGGCATGCGGTTTGGCCCCCCGTTGGTGTCGCTGCTGCCGTTCGCCCCTTTGCCGCTGAACTCACCTTGGATATCCGCCGTGATGGCATGGAAACGGCACAGAAAGTCACCCGTCTTTTTGCGCTTCCCGCTGGACAGGGCCGATGAGCCCGCGTTCAACGGACAGCGGTGTTGTTTTGGTGAATGTGCTGGTCATTCTTGCCATTGCGGGCGGGTTGATGGTGTTGTTGATCTCTGGCCAAGAGGCCGCATTGGACCGCGTTGCGCGATCTGCGGATGCCTCGGTGGCGGAACGCATTGCTCTGGGTGCCGAAGCATCGGTGATTGACGCACTGCGCCGAGATCTGGACGATGCCCCCGATACCGATCATTTCAACGAGGCTTGGGCCAAGGCGGTGATACAGGATCAGGTCACGTTGCCGACGGGACAGTTTTCGGTTCAAATCACTGATCTGCAGGCAAAATTCAACATCAACCAACTGGCAGACCGCACCGCAGGCACCCAAGAATTTGCCCGCCGCTTGATGATTGCGCTAAAGCTGCCGCCCGAAACCGCCAACCAGATTTCAAGGATTCTGGGCGCTGTCGGGCAGGTACGAAAGGTGAGCGATCTGCAAGATTTCGGTGTCGCGCCCGAGGCCATAACAGCACTGGAGCCCTATGTGACCGCCCTGCCAATTGCGGGGTCGATCAATCTGAATTCGGTTGATCCGTTTTTGTTGAATGTCATGTTGCGCAATCAAGGTCAGGCCGCGCAACTGGTGCGCATCCGTGAACGTCGCGGGTCATTGTCGCTTGCGGCGCTGCGCAATGTCGGCGCCCTGCGGCCACAAAACAGCGGTTTTACCTCGCATGCCTATCTTGTCGATATTCTGGCGCAGGCGGGCCGTGCGCAGATCAAAATGCAAAGTCTGATCTTGCGTGAAAACGCCCGTGGCACCAAGGCCGTCGATCTTTTCGAGCGGCGGTTTATCCACGATCAGCCGGACCCTGCCACAGAATAAAACGGCCCCCCGATACGGGAGGCCGCTGATCATCTTTTGTTGTATCGCTACCCGATCAGGGGTTGAACGGATCGCTTGTCAGGCTGACCGCGATATCGACACTTTGTGCATCCACCGGTTCCGCGTTGCGGTCGGCATCAAACATTGCGCGGAAGGCGCTGCCAAAGCTGTCAATGCCCCCCAATGTGACGGCAGAACCACCGCAGGCTGCCAGAAACAATACGCCGGCGAGGATGGCTGAGGATTTTAGCTCCATGTTCATGTCAACTCCTCCTTAGTTGGTTGCGCCGGGCAGCGGGGTGTTCAGATAGGGGAACACGTTCTGCAATTCAGCGGCCGAAATCGGTGCGCCATCAATGAACGGTTGATCCCCGACAGGTGCGTCTTCTGGTGCGCACAGGCCCAGATTGATCAGATCGCTTTCGGTGTCTTCTACGGCACCTTCAACACCCAGTTCAGCGCCAAGCGGCACAGGATGGCACAGCGCCCCCATCACCACACGCAGGGCGATATCAACGGTATCATCCCCTGGACGACGGCCATTCGGGAAACCGGCAAGGTCTTCTGCAACAACGCCGTAAGGGTGCTGGCTTTCCCGCGGGGTCGCGGGAACCGCTGTGTTCAGGCGCATCATTTCCGATGCGGTAACTGTCGCCTGTTGGTTAAAGCCCGGAAAACCGGTCAGGAAGGCCGCAACCAAATCCTGACGAGGCAGGTTGGATGGTGCGATATTTTCGGTCGCGCCCAAGGCATCGCGGAACAGGATATCAATCAAGGCAGGCAACGTCGGGTTGGTCACATAGGTGGCCAAGGCGCTGTCTTGGGTTGGTTCTGCGGCGTTGAACAGGTCTTTGTCCGGCAGGCCGATGACAACTTCGTTCACCAGCGGGTTGGACAGACGTGATTGCTGCACATAGGCACCGCCATAGACCGAGGTCGCGGCATAGGTCGGTGAGGGGTCTTCGACTTCGCCCTGTGGCAGACTTGCGGTTGTCCATGCACCGATCACACCGTTGCCGGTGCCGGTGACACAGGCAATCGGCACTTCAAGCGCCAGCGATGTCACGTTGAATTTGCCAACCAGATCGTCATTGGCGCGTTCATTGGGGATAGACCCTTCGAGCGGGACAAGATTCACAAGATCGAAAATCTCGCCGAGGTTCACGGCAAAGGCTTCGGCGCGCTGGCCGACAAACACCCGACCACCGGTATCACATCCGGGGATCGTGACGTCATGGATCATGTTGTTGGCATAGGATTCATAATCGGGAATTGTCTTTTCCCCGATGTTGTCCAGTGGCTTGGAAAACGACGTGGTGCCGCCCGGACCTGTCACTGCCGCACGTTCACCGGAACGGCGATCGCCTTTGATCTGGGTCAGGGTATAGCTTTCGATCTCGTTCAGGGGATCATTTGGTGATCCTGTGATCGGCCCGGCAGTGCGCAGCGGGATCGCCACCGTCGCATCGCCGATTTGCAAGGCAATGCCTTTACCGTCGAGCGCCAGCTCGTTGTTGAAATCAAACTGGAAGGTCACGTCTTCGACCGCATCACCATCATTGTCGATGTGAATTTCATAGATCGCATCGGGATCCATGGTGAAATAATTCGGCCCGCCATAGGGGGCCTGCAGCGGAATATAATTCGCGATAAAGGTCACATATCCTTCACGCCCGGATTCATAGCTGCGGAACATGTAAAAATCCGACGCATCTACTTTGGGCTGTTCGGTGATTCCTGGTGCTTCGCGGTGCGAAGACGCTGTCGCGGCTGAGGCAATGAGGGCAGCAGCGCTGACTGTCATCGCGAATTTTGTCGCTTGTTTCGTGATTGGCATCCGTCTCTCCTAAGTGAGTGGTCTACCGGACCTCCCGGTAATGATTATTTTCTATGAGGCTTTTTGTAGTAACCTGAGGTAGTCACGGCACCTGTTCGGGAAAGTTTCAAACAGCAGCCAATTAAATTGCAAACGCATACAAGGGTCTAAATTTGTTATACTTTATTGTGGCCCTTGGGCTGACACTGGCGTTGTTGCGTCTGACAGTGATTGATCTTAAAACCCAGCGCCTGCCCGATCATTACACCCTGCCGTTGATCGTGGTCGGGCTGGGGCTGTCGCTGTGTGACGGCGGCATTGGCCTGCGGCCTTCGGTGATCGGTGGCGGCGTCGGGTTTGCGCTGTTTTGGGCGATAGGCGCGTTTTACTTTCGCCGCCGCGGCACCGAAGGGCTGGGGCTGGGGGATGCCAAATTATTCGCCGCCAGCGGCACATGGTTGGGCTATCTCTGGCTGCCCTATGTTTTGTTGATCGCTGCTTTTGGCGGATTGGCCTTTGCAATCTTGCGCCGATCAGAAACCGGCCGCGCGCTGGCCTTTGGCCCTTGGCTGGCGTTGGGGTTCTGGGGGATTTGGATGGTCACAAGTTTCTGGTAAAGCAGCGTAAATTCCGCCGCCTCCCGGAACGTCCTATTGCGGCTTCCGATTTGCGTCGGCGCTTTCGCAGACCACCAGAATACGCGCATCTTCATCGCCGTTGGACGCATAAAGATGCCCGATGGCGCTGTCGAAATAGATGCTGTCGCCCTGTGTCAGGCGCACCGGGTCGCGCCCGTCCAAATGGACCGTAACAACCCCCTGAAGAACAATCAGGAATTCCTGACCGCTGTGGCGTACAAATTCGTCAAATTGGTGAAGTTCGCGGGCCTTCAGGGTGCCCATCATCGGCCGCATGGATTTGTTCCAGACATCGGCAAACAGCATTTCATAGACGTAATTCTTGGTCTCCTGACGTTCGAATTCACCCTTGCGTGCCACGGCAAAACTGCCTGCAGCAAAGCCTTCACCGGTGTCAGTGAAAAACGCCGACATATCGACGCCCAAGCCCCGCGCCAGTTGCGACAACCGATCATACGTCAAAGCAATGATCCCGCGCTCGGCCTTGGAAATCGTCGAAATCGCCAGACCGGAGCGATCCGCCAGATCCGCAAGCGTCCAGCCGTTTTCGCCGCGTAATCGCCTGATACGGCGGCCAAATTCGATGCGCTGGCTGTCTTGGGTCTGTTGGTTTTCCATGTCTCGAACATAGGCGGCATTTGCCCCCAGGCAAAGTCAAAATTTTCCGATGTGAAAATTTCTCTTTTCCAATAGGAAAAATGTGCTAGCCTTTTGGCAACTGGAAAGGTTTGCGATGATTCAGCACAGCGAAGACAGCCCCTCACAAGGCCAGAGTTTTGATTGTATCGTGATTGGTGCCGGGATTGCTGGTGCCTCTGTTGCGGCTGAACTTGGCACCCGGATGAACGTTGCCTTGCTGGAACGTGAATCTCAACCGGGGTATCACACAACAGGTCGATCCGCCGCCCTTTATACGGTGGCATATGGCCCGCCGGTGATCCGCGCCCTGACCCGCGCCTCCGGTCCGTTTTTCCACGATCCCGACAGTCCCCACCTTACCGCGCCGCTGTTGCATAAACGCGGCGTGGTCTTTGTGGTGCGTGAGGATCAGCGTGCGGCGATGCAGGCACTCAGTGCGGAGCTGGGCGATGCTGTGATAGAATTGACTGCAAAAGAAGTTGCACAGGCCGTACCACTGTTGCGCAAGGATTACGCGGTGGCCGGATTACTGGATGCCAGCGCCAGCGACATTGACGTGCATGCGCTGCACCAACATTACCTGCGCAGTTTCAAGGCCGCCGGTGGCACCCTTGTCACCAATGCCGATGTGACCGCGATGCACGCTGCCGATGGCTGGTCGCTACAGACCAAGGCGGGCAGATTTTCGGCCCCTGTCGTGGTCAATGCCTCGGGGGCCTGGGCGGATGAAATTGCCGCCCTTGCCGGTATCGCGCCGCGTGGGCTGGTGCCAAAGCGGCGCACCGCGATGATCATTGCCCCCCCCGCCGACATGAAACCCGACACTTGGCCGATGGTCGTTGATGTGGATGAACAATTCTACCTCAAGGCCGACGCAGGCAAACTGTTGATTTCGCCCGCAGACGAAGATCCATCCCCGCCCTGTGATGCCCAGCCGGATGAATTGCAGGTGGCGCATTGCGTTGACCGGATTGAACGGGCGTTTGATCTTTCGGTGCGGCGGATCGAAAACAAATGGGCGGGCCTGCGCAGTTTTCTGCCCGATGGTTGCCCGCTGGCGGCCTATGACAGCGCCGCACCCGGTTTCTTTTGGCTGGCTGGCCAAGGTGGCTATGGCATTCAATCTGCGCCGGCTTTGGCCCGTGCTGCCGCCGCACTTGTTCAAGGACAGCCGATCCCCGACGACATCGCAGCACAAGGTGTCACCGCCGCCAGCCTTGGCAGCGCCCCCCAGGACGTTCCGGCATGTTAGCATTCATCCCCCTTATCGCGCTGATCCTGCTGACCTCTGGCCTGGCCATTGCCTATGTGATCGGGGGGGCGGCGGTACTGACCTTCATTGCAACCGACAACACCCGATACCTCGCCATCCTGCCGCAACAGATTTTTTCAAAGATCGACGTTTTTGCCCTGATGGCGATGCCGCTGTTTATCCTTGCAGGGGAATTGATGAACCGGGGGGGCATCACCTCTGCGCTGATCAACCTGTCGATGGCGATGGTCGGGCGGTTGAAAGGCGGGCTGGGTCACGTCAACGTGCTGACTTCGGTGTTCTTTGCGGGCATCTCGGGGTCTGCGGTGGCCGATTCCGCCGCCCTGTCCAACACGTTGGTCCCCGAAATGACCAAACGCGGCTATAGCCTGACCTATGCCAGCGCGATCACGGCGGCCTCCTCGATCATTGGCCCGATTGTGCCGCCCTCGATTATCCTGATTTTCTATGGGGCCTTGATGCAGACCTCGGTGACCGCGCTGTTCCTTGCGGGCATTGTACCCGGTCTGGTGCTGGCGGCATCGCTCATTGCGCTGAATGCCTTTTATGCCTGGCGCGATGACCTGCCCTCTGTGGCCAAGGCCGATATGCCGCCGCTGTTGCCCACGCTGCTGCGGTCGATTCCGGCGATGGCGCTGCCGGTGATTATTCTTGGCGGTATCGTTTTCGGCTGGATGACCCCGACCGAAGCCGCCGCTGTGGCCGTGGTCACCGCGTTGTTTGCCGGCTGGTTCTACGAAGGCATCACCGTGGCGGGGATCATCGAAAGCCTGCGCCGCACCGCGATGCTTTCAGGGTCGATTTTTATCATCATCTGCGCGGTTTCGGCGCTTGGTCATCTGGGGGCCCTGGAACGGATACCCGAGGCCATCTCAGAACTGGTTACCTCGCTTGGGCTGGGGCCGGTCGGCTATATGATCACTCTGAACGTGATCTTTATTGTGGCGGGGATGGTGCTGGATATTCCCGTGGCGCTTGCCCTGCTGGTGCCCTTGCTGGCCCCTGTTGCCTTGGCGCAGGGCGCGGACCCTGTGCATCTGGGTATCGTGCTTAGCTTCAACCTGTGCATCGGGTTGATTTCCCCGCCGATGGGCGGCTGCCTGTTGGTGGTCTCGACCGTCACGGGCCTAAATTACTGGACTCTTGCCAAGGCGATTGTACCCTTCGTCCTGGTCGAAATTGCCGTGCTGGCATTGCTGATCGCCTATCCGCAGATCAGCCTCGCATTGCCCCAGGCCTTTGGACTGGCAGGGGGATAAATTCGCAACGCAGTCCTAACCAACAACAGGAGACACCGACATGAAGACCCCTACCCTTCTAAAAGCGACAGTCCTTGCCGCCGTACTTGCGGTCTCGTCACAGGCCGCCGTCGCGCAGGTCAAAGTGGCACTGGACAGCCCCCCCGATCTGGCAGGTTCAGGCAGCTATGTCTGGGCGCATACCTTTGCCGAACATCTCAAGGCCAATGGCATCGACACCGAAGAATTCCAGCGCGGCGCATTGGGCGGCGATGACGAACTCTTTGATCAGGTCAGCCAGGGCCTGCTTGAGGTCAGCATGTCGCCCCTCAACATCGTCGGGTCCATCGACAAGACCATCTATGCCCTGCGCCTGCCGTATTTCTTTAAAAACATGGAAGAAGTCGACCGCGCCTTGGATAACGGCGGGATGCTGGCGGAAATCAACGCGGCCACCACCGCCGAAGGCGTGCGGGTTCTGGCTGTTGATACGGTGGGCAGCGCCTCGGGTATCTTTAACACCAAGAAACCGATCAAATCGGTGGCCGATATGGCAGGTCTGCGGATGCGCGCCCTGGATGAAAGCCAGATCGAATTGTACAAGGCATGGGGCGCGGATGGCACGATTGTCAGCTGGGCCGAAGTGCCGAATGCCCTGCAAACCGGCGTGGCGGATGGCTATTTGAACCCCGATTTTGTGCCGCTGCTGTTTGGTCACACGGATTTCCTCAAGCATTACACTGACGCGGCGGTATCCCCGTCCCTGCGCATCGCGATTGCGTCCGAGGATTGGTACCAGGGCCTGAGCGATGCAGACCGTGGCGTGGTGGATGACGCTGTTGCCGCTGCCAATGCGGCAAACCGCGCCTGGTTGGGCACACAGGATGGCGTGCTGGACAAATTGCGCGCTGCCGGTGTGGAAATCCAGACCCTTGATGAGGCGGCCCGCGCCGAATTCCGTGCGGCTTCTGCCCCAGCCTATGAAAGCGGTCTGGTCTCGAAAGAGCAGATTGCCAAATGGGAAATGGCGAAAGGGAACTGATCCAATGCGCGCGATGGCCCTCGGACTGGACCGTATTTCAGCCCTGCTCAACAGTATTGCCCTTTGGGGGGCGGTGTTGGCGGTGCTGGCCATGGTTGGTGCTGCCGGTTGGCAGGTCATCGCGCGGTATGTTCTGGATGCGCCGCCGATCTGGACAGAAGAACTGGCGCGGCGCGCGATGGTCTGGGCGGGCATGCTGGGGGCGTCCTGCGCGTTTCGGGTCTCTGCCGATCCCACGCTGTTTCCGGCCATGCGTCTGGTGCCGGGGCGGATGGGGGCTTTGCTGGCCCTGATCCGTGCCTGCGGGGTGCTGGTCTTTGCCGCGCCGGTGATCTGGTTCTCGATCTTTGACGGGCGCATGAACCCCGCACGCGGGTTTCTGGGCCGCAGCCTGAACCGCAGCGCCGAAATGATCGACCTCTCGATGATCTGGTTCACCGCGGCTGTGCCGCTGGCCTTTGCGATCATCGTCTTGCACGTCATCGCCGCCACGTTGCTGCGCCTGACAGACCCCGCCAGCCCCGTTTCTGACACTTCTCCTTCCTCCAAGGTCTAACACATGAAAATCTTCATTGCCGGTCTGAGTACCGAAACCAATTCGTTTTCCCCGCTGCCAACCGGCATGATTTCTTTCAACGAAGGATCCATCCATCACGGGGATGCCACACAGGATGCTGTGCAATACTGGACAGGCCCGCTGCATGTCTGGCGCAGCCGCGCCGAGGCCGATGGTCACACGGTGATTGAATCGCTTTCGGCCCATGCCCAGCCCGCCGGCCTGACCGTCAAAGCCGTCTATGAAGGCTTTCGCGACGAAATTCTGCGTGATTTGAAAGCGGCACAAGACGCAGATATCATTCTGTTTGCCCTGCACGGGGCGATGATTGCCGATGGCTATGACGATTGCGAAGGCGATCTGATCGCCGCCTGCCGCCAGATTGCCCCGAAGGCCGTCATCGGTGGGCTGCTTGACCCGCATTGCCACTTGACCGATTTGATGATGGACAATGCCAGCGTGCTGGTCGCCTTCAAGGAATACCCCCATATCGACATTCAGGCCCGCGCCGATGATCTGTTCACCTTGGCGATGGATGCCGCCAGCGGCAAAACCAAGCCGGTGATGGCACAATGGGATTGCCGGATGATACTGGCGATGCCGACACCCTCGGGCTCGATGCGCGCATTTGTCGATGCGATGCAGGCCCGCGAAGGCAAGGACGGCATTTTGTCCCTGTCCATCGCACATGGGTTCCCTTGGGGGGATCATCCACGGGTCGGCGCCCGCGCCTTGGCGATCTGTGATGGCGATGCCGAAAACGCCGCCCGAACGGCCGCACAGCTGGGCCGCAGCCTTTATGATCTGCGGCATGAGTTGAACACGGAAATCCCCGACATTGATCGGGCCCTTGATTTGGCCCTTGATGTGACTGAAGCCCAGAACGCAGGCCCGATTGTTCTGGCTGATATGTCGGACAACGCCGGGGGCGGCGCGCCGTCGGATGCGACATTCCTGCTGCGGGCCATGATCGAGCGTGGCATGACCAGCATCGCCACCGGGTTGTTCTATGATCCCGGTGCGGTGCGCATCTGCCGCGAGGCTGGCGAAGGCGCGACACTGGATCTGCGCATCGGCGGCAAACACGGACCGATGTCGGGTGATCCGCTGGATTTGACGGTGACGGTGCGCAAATGCGCCTCTGGCCTGACCCAGCGTTTTGGCGATCTTCCCGCGCCGATGGGCGAAACCGTTTGGATCACGTCGGGGGGCATCGACATTGTCCTGAATGACATCCGCAGCCAGACCTTCCACCCCGAGGCCTTTGGTAAACTTGGCATCGACCTGTCCCAGCGCCGCTATGTCTGTGTCAAATCGTCAAACCACTATCAGGCCGGATTCAATCCGATTGCCAGCAAAGTCATTCCCGTGGCCACCCCCGGTGCGATCACTCCCGATTTTGCCAATATCCCCTATACCCGCCGCGCCCGCGATTATTTCCCTGCCCTTGAGGATCCCTTGTCATGACCAACCCATTGATCGCAGACCGCGACAGCTTTGCCGAAAAACACCCCGAACAACGCATTGATCTGAATGGCCGCAACTGGGGCTATCTGGATGTAGGCACCGGGCCGGTGCTGTTGTTGATCCCCGGCACATTGGGGCGCTGCGATATTTTCTGGCAGCAGATAGAGGCGCTTGCGGGGCGGATACGGATCATCGCCACCAGCTATCCCGCCAGCGGTGGCGTGGTGGAATGGGCCGATGATATCATTGCCCTGATGGATGCCCTGAATGTCGATACCGCAACGATCCTCGGATCCTCGCTGGGCGGCTATCTGGCACAATATATTGCAGCAAAATCACCCCAGCGCCTGGACCGGTTGATCGGGGCGAATACCCTGAATTCCATTGCCGGTCACGAAGACCGCCCCCCCTATTCTTTTGACCTCGACACCGCCCCGATTGACGAATTGCGGGCCGGATTTGGCAAGGGGCTGGAAGGGTGGCGCGCCGCGCATCCCGATCAAAGCGATCTGGTGGATCTGCTGCTGATGGAAGTCGGCGGGCGTATTCTGGAACCGGAACTGCGCCGCCGGCTGGATGCGCTTAAACACGGGCCTGTCCTGCCGCCTGTTGGCCTGTCTCCTGACCGGATTGTGACAATCGAGGCCGACGACGACCCGCTGATCCCGCCCGACATGCGCGCCTCTGTGCGCGCGAGGCTTCAGCCCTCGACAGCGTATCGTTTTCTCAGGGGCGGGCATTTCCCCTATGTCGCCCGCCCGCAAACCTATACCGCCCTGCTGGAACAGGTGATGGGTCTTGATGTGACCGGCCCTGACTGGGGCAATGAAAAGGAACGCACCCTATGATTGTCCTGTCCTCAGAAGATATTCAGGCCTTG
Organism: Sulfitobacter sp.; assembly: GCA_047634585.1. Classification (GTDB taxonomy): domain Bacteria; phylum Pseudomonadota; class Alphaproteobacteria; order Rhodobacterales; family Rhodobacteraceae; genus Sulfitobacter. The sequence goes on from JBLIAN010000017.1 coordinate 37,786, forward strand.
TTGTCGATCTCTGACGTGATCGAAATTGTCGATCAGACCATGAAAACCGTTTCTGCAGGCGGTGCCGAATTGCCGCTGCGCAGCGCCATCCCCGTGGGCGGCACCAACCGCATGGGCGTGATGCCCGGTGCGGTATCTGATCCGGCGTGTTTTGGCGTCAAACTGGTCAGCCTGTTTCCAAACAACCCCGACAACGGCTTGTCTTCGCATCTGGGCGCGGTGGTGTTGTTTGATGCCGCCACGGGCCAGGCTTCGGCCATGATGGATGCAGGTTTGATCACTGCGATGCGCACGGCGGCGGCAAGCGCGGTGGCAACCCGCGCCCTGGCCCGCCCCGATGCCCCCCGCCTTGCGATCATCGGCTATGGGGAACAGGCCGAACATCACCTTGATGCGATCTGTGCGGTGCGCGATATCACCCATGTCACCCTCGCCGGACGCAGCGCCGAAAAAGCTGCCGCATTCTGTGAGGCAGCGCAGATCCGCTATCCTGACATTGTCTTTGGCTCTGGCACGGATGTCGCGGCCGCGGTCAGGGATGCTGACATAATCTGCACCGTCACGTCCTCGCCCAGTGTGATCCTGAACCACGCGTGGCTGCCCGAAGGCTGCCATGTGAATGTCGTGGGTTCGTCCATTCCCAGCATGCGCGAAGTGGATGATGCACTGGTTCTCAACACCTCGATCTGGGTGGATTACCGGCCCTCGACCCTTGCCCAAGCCGGTGAAATCGTCGATCTGATCGCCGCACATCGCTACAGCGCCGATCAGTTGCAGGGCGAAATCGGGCAGGTTCTGAGCGGCGACATCCAGGGGCGTACATCGCCCCAGCAACAGACCACCTATCGTTCGCTCGGTGTTGCCGCGCAGGATTTGGCGGTTGCGCATTCCCTGTTCACATTGGCAGATCGTCAAGGGATCGGGCAGGTCGTGAAACTGTGAGGCAGACCTAAACCTGACGCGAGCCGGGATCCTTTCAGGGGGCGAGATCAACGCGCTGGCATGATTGGCCCGGTACGATACCCGGTCCAAATTCCGCCTTCGCCCTGCTTTGATCCCGCCTCCGGTCAGTTCGGAGCTGAGAACACTGGCAAATGACATCATGGACTGCGGATTGCCTTCCCGCAAATCGCGCTCTGGCTGGCATCCGAATTCTTCTGGCCCGGAAATCGCAGATATAGGCGTCACATATCCGGCGATCGTTCCGGCAGGGCTATTTGCTGACTCTCGGTAGCCAAGTTGCGATATCGGGGAAGATCACGATCAGGACCATCAGCACAATAAACACCCCGACAAACGGCCATGCTGCGCGATAGACCTGCCCGATGGTCACCTCTGGCGCGGCGGCCTTGAAGGCAAACATCGTATAGCCGAACGGTGGTGTGATCCCGCCCACCGCAAGGTTCAGCAGCACCAGCAGCCAGAACCAGATCGGATCAAACCCCGCAACATCGACCAGCGGTTTGTAGATCGGCACAAGGATCAGCATCAGTGCAATCTGATCGATGAACATACACAGCACAAAAACAATGACCAAAAGCATGGCCAACAAAAGGTAGGGCTGATCCGACAGCGCGCTGCCCCAGGCCACCAAGCCACGGGTCGCGCCGGTAAAGCCCAGAAGCTGACCAAACAGATTTGAACAGATCACGATGATCATGATCATTGCGGTGATTTGCATGGCACCCGAAATACTTTCCTGAAGCATCCGCCATGAAAACTGCCGGTAAATCACGGCAACAACAATCGCGCCAAGAACCCCCGTTGCAGCGGCCTCTGACGGGGTCGCGACCCCGAGCAGGATCAGACCCATCACACAGAAAATGATAATCGAAAACGGCAGTAATAGTGCCACCGAAGCCAGCGTTGCCCGCCAGCCGCCAGCAGTTTCCGCCACATTGGGCGGCGACAGATCCGGCCGCTGCCACATCCGCAGGGCAATATAACCAAGGATCAATACCGCTGCGATCAGCCCCGGCATCACCCCGGCAATCAACAAACGGCCAACCGATACATCCGCAAGCGTCGCAATCACCACGATCAACACGCTGGGGGGAATGATCGGCGCAAGCGATGCCCCCGACAGGATCGCACCAATCGACAGGTTGCGGTCATAGCCGCGCGCCACCATCGTCGGATAAAGCGACCGGCCCAGCATCGCAGCAACAGCCATAGCCGCCCCCGACAACGCCCCAAAGATCACCGATATCAGTACGGTCAACACATATTGGCGGCCTTTGACCCGCCCGATCAACCCATCCATTGCCCGAAACAGATTTTCAACCGATCCCGAGCGCGTCAGAATTTCCCCCATCAGGATAAACAGCGGGATCGCGGACAATGACCCGATATTGGCACTGTCAAAGATTGAATTGCCAACCAGAATAAACCCGCGCGGACCGATCACCAACAGAACCGTGCCGATGTTGACCAGCAGGAAACCCACAAACAACGGCGCGCCTGTCAAAAAGAGCGCCAACAGCAGCGTCAGGCTGCCAGACAAATAAACCCACCATTCCATCAGTACTGCGGTGCCCCGTTCACGTCTGCATCACCCGCTGTGGCGTGACGCAGGAAATAAATCCCCGAACTGGCAAACCCGTAGACCAGCCAGATCGAAATCCATACTTTGGGGATCGGGTTTACCCGTACCAGCATTTCTTGGCGGGCAAGCTGGTTCAGGCTATTGTCCAGACAAATCCACGTCACGACAAAGCACGTCACGGCCGCAATCAACGCCAGCACCCGGCCCGTTCTGTTGCGCCACAAAGGCGGCTGGTAATCTGTGAGAATGGTAATCGCGACATGCCCGCCTTGGCGTGTCACTTCGGGTAGCGCCAGAAAGGTGCCAATGCACAGCGCATAGGCCACCACCTCGTTTGACCAAGATGTCGGTGCCCCGAAAAAATACCGGGACACCGTTTCAAATGCGTAGGCCATTACGATCGCAACGAGGCACAACTGTGCGCCCAAGAAACCGATGCGTGTTAGTGCATCATGCGCACGACCGAAATGACCAAACAGGGACATGGGTGGTTTACCTTTACTCTGTCAAACCAGCAGCGCGCGCCTTGCTGCGGATTTCATCCGCAAGCGCTGCACCACAACAATCTGCGGCCAAGGCCCAAACGCCATCGTAATAGGCGTTGACGACTTTTTGATACTGCGCATCCGGCAGCGTTGCCACTTTTGCCCCCGCATTGGCAACCGCCTCCATGTCACTGGTGATCGCTTTGTTGCCGATTGCGATTGTATCTGCCTCGGTCTGGATTGAGGCGGCTTCGACAGCGGCCTTTTGCGCATCAGACAGACGGTTCCATGTGTCGAGGTTCATCGCGATATAGGATACCAATTGGCCAAAGGTTGGCTCTGTGCGGTAGGGCGCGACTTCGAAGTGTTTTGTCGCACGATACACGCTTTGGGGGGCGCAGGCGCCATCAACAACACCGCGTTCGATCCCGGCGTAAACCTCGGACATCGGCGTATTGACCGCAACGCCGCCCAGCGCTTCGATCACCGGTACATAGGTCGAAACACCGCGCAACTTGCGCCCGGCCCAATCGCCCTCGGCTGACAGGGGCTGTTTCAGATAGCAGTGATACCCTGCCGAACCGACCGCCACATTGGCCAAAAGTTTCAGGTTATGTTCGGCCTGAAAATAGCTGTCGATCATGTCAAACACACCCGAGGCGCGGATCGCCGGCATGTCTGGCTCCATCGCGTTGGTCACCACGGTCAGCGCTTTGGAATGATAGGCCGGATAGGTGTAAATGACATCGAAAACGCCGACGCTGGTCGGGGTCAACTGCTCAAAAGCTGGCACACTTTCCGGGCCGCTGATCGCGACGGACAGATCGACGCCTGCGGCTTCGAGGTTGGATTTGAACTGTGCGCCCGGCATCCAGGCCATCGTATTGGTTTCAGGCCAGCTGACGATCATCTTCAACTCTTCGGCAAACGACGGCGTCGTCAAAAGCGCAAAAGCCATTGCTGTAGCGGCTTGTTTAAACATTGAATTTCCTCCCTGAACAAACTGGCCGGCGGGTCTGCCTGACCGGTTTTGTGACGCCGAGCATTGCGGCAGTCTGAAACCGCGTCAACGCTGCTGCGCGGCCCGAACCCGCGCCGCCCCCTTTGGCCATCACAACAAACCGCCGGCATAAATGCGCAGTATCTGTTTTTGAGGATACGATTTTAATCATTATTATTCAATGTGTTAATGGAAAATTTTCTGAGGGGGATTTTCGCAATATTTCCGAAAAACAATCAATCGAAAGGCCAATGTTCCGAAATATGGTAAAGTGGTTCTCGTTCTCTCGACACAGCTTCCCCTCTGCTGCGGGGTCCGGTCTTTTGGGTGAAACACCGCTCATTTAAGATCTCGAAAAGGGTTCAGCATGTTCTTCAAACCGTCCGAGGGCCACGGCCTGCCACATGATCCATTCCGCGCCATCGTCGCGCCACGTCCGATTGGCTGGGTCTCGACCCTGTCAAAAAACGGGCAGGTGAACCTCGCGCCCTATAGTTTTTTCAACGCCATTGCCGGCAAACCGCCGATGGTGATGATCAGTTCCGAAGGCATCAAGGACAGCATCACCAATATCCGCGACACAGGGGAATTTGTCGTCAATCTTGCGACGCTGGTCCTGGCGGAAAAGATGAACGAAACCTCGCGGGATCACGGCGCTGACATCAACGAATTTGAACCTGCTGGTCTGACGCCGATCCAATCACGGCTGGTCGCCCCGCCCCGTGTCGCAGAAAGCCCCGCGGCACTGGAATGTCGGGTGACACAAATGGTGGCCCTGCCGGACCTCAAGGGTGATCCCGGTGAGCGGCTGATGGCGATTGGTGAAGTGGTCGGTATATACATCAACGACAGCGCCCTGACCAACGGCCTGTTCGATATGGTCAAGGCCGGCAGCCTCGCACGGTGTGGGTATTGGGATTATCAGGTCACCACAGATCTCTTTGACATGCCCAAACCGGATTTTAAGGGGTCGCATTAAGCGCCCCCGATGGCCTTTTGCGATGTCTGGAACTGTCGCTGTGACAGAGCGATGTGATCAGGGCTGCAATTCCCGAACCACCGCACCGTCAAGCCAGCCAAGCACCGCCTCAACCGCGCCATGAAAATAGTTCCGATAGGTTTCCTCGGTGACATATCCCACATGCGGGGTCGCGATCAGGCCCTCAACGCTGCGATAGGGATGCCCAGCGGGCAACGGCTCAACGTCAAACACGTCAAGCCCCGCACCACGGATCAGCCCCGCCTGCAAGGCGGTGACCAGCGCAGTTTCATCCACCAGCGGCCCGCGCGAGGTATTGACCAAAAACGCCGAAGATTTCATCTGCGACAACGTCGCAAGATCAATCAGCCCGGTTGTGGCCGGGGTCAGCGGCAGATGCAGCGTGGCAAAATCCGCCTCTGACAACAGCGCCTCCAGAGTATCGGCACGGCGCACCCCATGTGCGGCGGCCTCTGCCTGTGTCAAACTGCGCGACCAAGCCACGCATTCCATACGGAAGGCGGTGCCAAAGCGGGCCATTTCCTTGCCCAATCTGCCAAAGCCGACGATGCCCAACACCTTGCCCGCAAGATCAACGCCCATGCCGCTTTGCCAGCGGGGATCATCCTTGCGGATATTGCTGGCCTCTTGCGGGATGCGCCGCGCCAGTGCCAGCATCAGCCCAAAGGCCAGTTCCGCCGCCGCAGGCCCACCGCCGGGTGTGCCGCAAACGGTAATGCCACGGCTTTGGGCGGCGGCAATATCAATGGATTTATTAACCATCCCCGTTGTGATCAACAGCCGCAGATCCGGCAGACGTGACAGCATATCTGCATCAAACACCGTGCGTTCGCGCATCGCGATCACCACCTCCGCACCGGCAAGCCTGCCTGCCAGCGCGGATCGCTCTGCGATATGGTCATGTTCAAAAACAACGTCACAGCGGGCCTGCACATCCGACCAATCGACCATGGATTGCGCGACATGCTGATAGTCATCAAGGATCACAACCTTTGTCATTTCACCGCCCTTTGAATACTGGTTTGCGTTTCTCGACAAAGGCGCGCTGCGCTTCCTTGGCGTCTTCTGTACGTGATAGACCAACAGTCAGGGATTGTTCAAACCGATAGGCATCACGCACGGGCATTTCCGATACCGTGCCAAAGGCGCGTTTCGCAGCGGCGAGGGCCAGCGGGCTTTTTTGCGCAATGTCGCGGGCATATTCCATCGCGGTCTCCAACAGGTCTTCTGGGGATGTGACAGCTTCGATCACCCCCAGGCGGTACAATTCCGAGGCCGGATAGCGCCGCGCGGTATAATACATTGCGCTGCTTCGGGATTTCGAAAAATGTTCCATGATAAACGCGGCACCACCGGCGAGGCCGACATTGACCTCGGGCATCTGGAACCAGGCCTCATCCGAGGCCAGCATGATATCACAGGCCAGCATCAGCGCAAAACCCGCTCCGATCGCCGCCCCATTGACCGCTGCAATCACCGGCTTTTCACAATCGGCCACCGCATAGAAAAATTCCCGCGCCAGTCGGTTGTGCCGGACATAATCGCCTTTGCTGGCGGCAATGCCGGTACGTTCCTTGATATCGGCCCCTGCCGAAAAGGCTTTGGTTGCTGCACGCAAAATAACCACACTGACATCATCATCATCCGAAAGTGCGTCAAAAACCGCGATCAATTCTTCGCGGGTTTCGCGGGTCTGGGCATTTACCGGCGGGCGGTTCATCGTGACAACCGCAATGCGATCCGCAATTTCAACCTGATGGAAATCGTAAGTGCTCATGGGGCAAGGCCCTCCTGTTTAGACGGTGCGATCCGTGCCGCACCGATGTGTTTATAATGTTGCGACGCCGTGCCGAGGATGGCCGCGTCATGCCGGATAGAAACGAGAAAAGGATGCAGGTTTGTATCCCAGGTAAAGCCCATCGCGCCATGGGCGTGAATGGCATTTTCCGCAACCCTTGGCCCCTGCGCCGATGCTGTGGCCTTGGCGATCCGTGCACAGGCCAGGGCATCTTCGGCGGCGCCCCGATCAAAGGCAGCGGCCGCCAGATCTACTGCTGCGCTAATGTCCTGGATGCGAATCCAGTCTTCGGCGGCGCGGTGGCGCAGGGTTTGAAACGTGCCCAGCAATCGACCGAATTGTCTACGCTGTGCAAGGTGGGTCACCGCCCGATCGAGCACGGCCTCGGCAGCGCCAAGAATACGCGCCGAAACCAGTGTCCATGCAATGGCCCGCAGATCGCGGTCAAAATGTTGGGGGTCGGTCATCGCCGTCACCCAAGCACTGTTCTGCAGCGGATCACTGGCGGGCCCTTTTGCGTTCACGGACCCCAGCGTTGTTTTTCCTGCATCAAGCACCAGCATCCGTGCCGTCCCAATTGGAACGGCCCCGACAATTTTATCCCCCTGCCGGGATCCAAAGGCCGCACGCAGATCATCAGCAGAACCACCGTGATGCAGCAGCGTGGCCAGAGCAAACGCTTCGGCCAAAGGATAATCGAGGGTATGACGCGCGCCCTGCCGGACCAAAACACAGGCCGACACCAGATCGATTTCTGATCCGATGGGCAAGAGACAGGCCAGGGCATCAACCGATGTGGCGGCCCCCTGTCCACTGCTGAATGCCTTTGTCGCCGCTTCGGACAACATCATTTGCTCGTCTTGCGGGAAGAATCCGATGGTCATTGCGCCTGTGCCCTATGTTCACGGGGCAATTCCAGAATGCGATCCGCAATGATCGACAATTGTACTTCTGTTGATCCAGCATAGATCGTTTCGGCCTGAGATTTCAGATAGATCTGCCGGAATTCTGCCCAATCTGGCGAGGCCAGAAACGCCGGGCCTGCCATATCCTGTGCCAAGCGCATCATGTCGATATGCAGTTCTGACCATGCCAGTTTTTGCAGGCTGGCTTCGGCCCCGATCTTGTGGCCTGCAGCGACGCGGCTGACAATCCGCAGGTTATGCGCCCGCAGAATTTCCAACCGTGCATGAAGCTGACCAATGGCGGCGGGATCTGCCTCCGCGCCCAACAGATCAATCATCTGGTCAAGTTCGCTGGCAAAACGGGCCTGACGATAAAGCCGCGTTGTGCCACGCTCAAACGCCAGCACCCCCATCGCGACCGACCAACCCGCGCCCACCGGGCCAAGCCGCAGGGAATCATGGACCCTCACATCATCAAAGAACACTTCGTTGAAAGTGTGCTTGCCGGTGATCTGGCGGATCGGTCGGGCCTGCAGCCCTGCACTGTCCATCGGCACCAGAAACAGCGTCATTCCCTGGTGTCTCGGGGCGCTGCGATCCGTCCGGGCCAGCAGAATACACCAATCCGCATATTGAGCATTGGTCGTCCATAGCTTTTGCCCGTTGATGTGCCAGTGATCCCCTTGCGAAGTTGCCTCTGTGCGCAGATTGGCAAGGTCCGATCCGGCATCGGGTTCTGAAAAACCCTGACACCAGATGTGATTGCAGGCGACGATTTCAGGTATAAACTGCGTTTTCTGGTCTTCGCTACCATGCGCCAGAATGATCGGGCCAACCAATTCGCGCCCGATGTTATTGGCCCCTTCCGGTGCCATCGCCGCGCCAAGCTCATACATTGCAAGGTAATGTTCGGTGATCCCGAACCCCATGCCGCCATAGCGCTGTGGCCAGTGCAACCCGTTGTACCCACCCGCCGCAAGGCGTTTTTCCCAGGCGACATCACCAGCAAATTCGTTTTTTTCATAAGCAACGGGATCATCACATGATCGCCCCGCTGCGGTTTCGGCGTTATGCGCGGCCAGTTGCGCGGGCAACCATGCCCGCAGCCCGTCACGGAATGTGATTTGATCGTCGCTCAAACTTACCTGCATGTCATCAAGCCCCGAGTGCCTCATCGACACCGCCCAGATACCGCGCTGAAATTTCTTCCCTGCTGCCGATTTCTGCGGGGGAACCCGAACGAACCACACGGCCATTTTCCAGAATATACACCTGTTTGGCATAGCGCAGGGCAAGGCCGACATTCTGTTCAACAATCAGGATTGTCAGGCCGGTTTCCGCATTGATCCGCGCCAGGATTTCAAAAATCTGCGCCGATATTTTTGGTGCCAGCCCCAGCGATGCCTCGTCAATCAACACCAGCCGCGGGTCCGCTGCCAAGGCCCGCCCGATGGCCAACATCTGTTGTTCGCCACCCGACAGATACCCCGCCGTATTGCGCCGCCGTTCGCCCAGCACCGGAAAATATTCATAGATCCGTGCAATCGCCTTGTTGGCATCGCCGCGCGACCGCCCCGGTGCAGCAAAACAGGCAACATTCAGGTTTTCTTCGATCGTCATGGAGGACAGGATGTGGCGCCCTTCGCGCACATGTAGCAATCCCGACCGCGCCCGTTTATGCGCCCGCATCGCCGTCACATCGCTTCCATCAAAACTCACCGACCCTGTCACAACCCGCCCATGTTCAAAGGCGAGAACCCCGGAGATTGCTTTTAATATTGTCGATTTGCCCGCGCCATTTGCCCCCAGCAATGCCGTCATCGCGCCACTTTCCACTGTCATCGACAAATCGTTAACAGCTTCGATAGCCTGGCCGTAGACGACCGAAAGCTTATCTACGACCAGGCCTGCCATCAGTTGTCCAACTCTGTCATCGAGAAGTCGTCGCCAGAAATATTGTACTGGTAAACGATGCCGCCCGGAATCCGCTGGTCTACAAAGGTCACATTGCCTGCGATGCCCTTGCTGTCCCAGTCTTTCAGATTGTTCAGGCGCGCAATCAGATTGGCCCCGTTCAATTCTTCTCCGGCTTCGATTGCCTCACCCATCACTTCGCGCAGCAACAATGCTGTCAGCCAGCTTTGCAGATAGCCCATGTTGGCATAGCCGTTGTATTCCTTGACCTCCCAGTTTTGCAGGCTGGTGCGAATGGCATCCGCATATTCGCCCTCAGAGGTTTTCATCGTCAGGTTGTACGGCACGACACCAACATATCCGTCCGCAGCATCCCCGACACTGCGCACCATTTCAGGATCGGAGTTATAGGCCGTCCCCATAAAGGTACTGGCCACGCGATAATCACGCGCTGTCTTCATGATTTCCGGCCAGACATTGCCTGCATAGCCATGAAAGATAACGTAATCGGCGGCGGCATTGCGCAGTTTGATCGCCGAGGATGTCACATCAACGCCTGACCATTTGGTCTCTTCTTCAAGTACGATGTCGATCCCCATGTCTTTGGCATAGGCCCGTGCATTTTCCAAAGGATCGCGGCCGAACTCTGTTGTCGAATAGACGATGGCAACGCTCGGGTTGTCCTTTTGGGTCTTCATGTAGTCGAACAATTCGCGGAACATGTCCGAATAGGTCGGCCCCGGCAAAAAGTGGTATTTATAGGTCTCGGTGTTGACCAGATCTGAGGCAAAACCAGTGGCAGACATCAGGATTTGATAGGTGTCGTTGTTTTCAGGGCTGATCGCGCGCACAAATGGCGTCCCGTCACCCGCTGCAAACACCAGATCACCTGCGGATGCCGCACGTTTAAAGCCTGCAACGCCCAGATCGACCTTGTATTCATCGTCGTAAAATTCTGCTTCGATCGGGTGCCCCGCAACACCGCCGTTCTCATTGATATAGCTGATCGCAGACTGCCAGCCTGCCTGTTGCACCTGCCCCGAAAACGCCAAAGCGCCAGACAGCGGCAGCGGAATGCTGAATTTCAGAGGTGAATCGTCTTGCGCCGAAACCGAACCTGCACAGGCGATGCCCAGCAAAACGGCCCCCAATGCCCCACGTGTAAATATTCCCATTGTATTTCCTCCCAGTGATTAGAGCCGATTAATCGGCCTCAGATTCGGCCATGCTGTCGGTTTTTCCCAACAGACGGTCCAGAATGCCTTTCAACCCGCGTGGTTCGAACATCAGAAAGCCGATGATCAACAGGCCGAATATGATTTCGCGCAGGGGTGACAAAAGCCCTGCAACATTTGCCTGCCCTGAAATTGGCAGCGCCGACAGGATTTCGCGCAGCACTTCAGGCAGCAGCGTCATAAAGCCAGCCCCCAAGATCGACCCGAGGATCGAGGCGCGCCCGCCGACAACCACCGCGGTCAAAAAGAACACCGACACCAGCAGGGTGAATTGATCAGGGTTCACCAGCCGCAGAAAATGCGCGGTCAGGGCGCCCGACACACCGGCAAAGGCGGCGCCAATACCAAAGGCCAGCAGTTTGGTCCGCACCACATTGATGCCCAGCACCTGCGCGGCATAATCGCGTTCCCGCACGGCAATAAACGACCGCCCGATCCGGGTGCGAAACAGGTTGCGCGCCCCGACAAACAGCACCAGCGCGATCAGCAGGACACCGTAATAAAATCCCGTGTCCCCCATCCCGAACAGATTGGTCCCCGGCAGGGACAGCCCCCTGTCGCCCCCGGTGACGGACGTCCATTGCTGGAACAGGAAATACAAAGAATATTGCGCGGCCAATGTCGCAATGGCGAGGTAGACCCCTTTGATCCGCAGGGACGGTATCCCAAAGATCAAGCCAACCGAAAACGCCGCGAAGGCCCCGATGATCACGTTGATGAACAAAGGTGTGCCAAGGTGCAGCATGGCAAGCCCTGCCGCATAGGCCCCGACACCAATGAAGGCAGAATGGCCGATGGACAGCAGGCCAGTATAGCCCACAGTGATGTTCAGCCCGACCGTTGCAATGGCATTGATCGCCACAAGCGACGCCATATACAGCACATAAACCGAGGCATAGGCCGGCAGGGTGATGGCCAAGACCAGACAGGCCACGCTTGAGAACACCTCGAAAGTTGACCAGCGTGAAGCGGGCGCAGTGGCGCTTGAGGTTGGGGTATCACTCATCAGATGCGCTCCACGCGTTCTTCGCCAAACAGCCCGCTTGGCTTTACCATCATGACAAGCAGGACGATGACGTAGGGCAGAAAGCTCTGCCAGGATGCGGACAGATAGGCGCCCACCATGGTTTCAAGCCAGCCGATGAACAGCCCGGCAACAACAACGCCAAAGACGCTTGTCATTCCCGCCAACATGATCACCGCCAGCACGTTCAGCGCGACCAGCCCCAGCTGCGGTGACAGGCCGTTAATGGACGCGGCCAATACCCCCGCAACAGAGGCGAGGATTGCCGCCAACACCCATGCGAGGGTAAAAATCCAGCGCACATTGATGCCCAGCCCCTCGGCGGTGACAAGATCAATGGCAGTGGCGCGGATGGCGATGCCCGCCCGCGAAAACCGGTAATAGGCAACAAAACCCAGTGCAACCACCGCCGCGATCAGGAAAGACGAGGCCAGTTTGCCCGGGATCATCACATCCCCCAGAAAAATCGGCGTGCGCGGCAGAAAATCAGGCAGGGTCACGATCTCCTGGCCCCAGATCAAGGATGCAAGACCGCGCAACACCGATCCAGCCCCCAATGTCACCATGACCAGCACAACAACTGGCCGTCCGATCATCCGGCGCATGACAAAGCGCTCAAGCACCAGCACAATTGTGACGCCGCCAAGGATCGCGACCAACAGGGCCACAGACCATTGTAGGCCCAAGGTGTTCAGCGCCCACAAAAAGATGAACGCCGGCAGCATCATCATTTCACCCATCGCGAAGTTGAAAATGCGGGTGGCTTTGTAGATGATCACAAACCCCAGCGCCGACAGCACATACATGCCGCCCGATGCGATGCCGATGATGCTGAATTCAATAAATTGTGCCAACATCACGCCGCCCCCAAATAGGCTTCGACCACCGCGGGATCATGGCGCACCACCTCGGGCGGGCCATTTGCAATAACCGATCCAAAATGCACCGCGACAATCTTGTCGGACAGGCCCATCACCATGCCCATGTCATGGTCGATCAACAGGACCGCCGTCCCAAAGGCATCGACGGTTTTTCGAATGTATCGGGCCATATCTTCCTTTTCCGGTGCGGTCATGCCCGCGACAGGTTCGTCCAGCAACAAAAGCCGTGGCCGCATCACCAATGCCCGCGCCAGTTCGATGCGTTTTTGCAATCCATAAGGCAGCCCCGCGACCTGTTTGTCGCGGAACGCGCCGAGATCGAGAAAATCAATGATGTCGCGGTCGATGCGGTTGGTCAGCGCCTGTTCTTCTTTGCGCGCAGGCCCCAGAAAAAACGCCGACCGGAACAGCCCGCTGCGCAATTGGGCATGGGCACCAAGTTTGATATTCTCAAGCACGCTTAGGCCCGAAAACAGCGCGATATTCTGAAATGTTCGGGCAATGCCGATACCCGATCTTGCATGGGCTGGCTGGGTATCCAGCCGCTTGCCCGCGAATCTGATTTGACCATGCTGGGCTTTGTAGAACCCTGAAATTGTGTTGAATAACGTGGTCTTGCCGGCACCGTTAGGCCCGATCACCGAAGTAACCTGCCCTTCCTTGGCCTCCAGCGACACGTTGTTCATTGCCTTCACACCGCCAAAGGCTAGACTGACGTTATCTATTTCCAGCAATGCTGTCATTTTTGGTTGGCCTCCCGACTCAAGCGCCACTCCCCTGACGCTATTCGGTACATTCCATACCGATCTCTTCCGCAGACTAGGCCGAAGTTACCGGCCACCAAAAGGAGGATGGACGCAAAGGATGTTTCCGCATTTCGAAATCATGTAGTGGTATCGTTTCCAATACCGTAAAGACGAACGTGGAAAAACAGGAGGAACCAAGATGATCCGCATCGGACGTTTTGAGATTGAGCGCGTTGAAGAAGTAATGCTGAGAGAGCCAAAAGCGCTCTTTTCCCAATGGGATGAAAGCCGGGTGGACGAGATCCGCGATTGGTTTGTCGGTGATTATTATGATCCCGAAGATGGCAGCTTTGCCACCTCCATTCATACCTGGCTGGTGCGGGACGGTGACACCACAATCCTGATCGACACCTGTGGTGGCAACGATAAACCACGCCCTGCATCCCCACGGTTCGACATGCTTGATCTGCCGTTTCTTGACCGGCTTGCGGCCAAAGGTGTGCCCCCCGAAAGCGTTGATTATGTCTTGCTGACCCACCTGCATGTTGATCACGTTGGCTGGAACACCAAACTCGAGAACGGCACATGGGTGCCGACATTTCCCAACGCCAAATATGTCATGACACAGATTGAACGCGATTGGCGCGATCCTGAACGCGGCGCAAAAGGCAAGGCCGAGGCACCGACCTACCCGTTCACCGATAGCGTCAAACCGATCCTGGACAGCGCTGTGGAAGTCGAGATCGTGCAGGGTGATGAAATCGGCTATTTGCCCGGAATTGATTTTGTTCCTGTGCCCGGCCACGCGCCCGGCATGATGGGAATCAAACTGCAAGACGGGGATGAACAGGCGCTGTTCATTGCGGATGTGATGCACCAGCCGATTCAGGTCTATAATCCGGCTTGGTCCAGCAAATATTGCGAAAGCCCCGAAATGGCCACCAAAACCCGGGCAAACATTCTGGAACATGCCGCCGAAACGGGCTGTCTGATTCTGCCCGCGCATTTTGGCGGCAGCCACTGCGGCTATATCCGCCGCAAGGGCACGGGGTATATTTACGAACCCAGCACAATCATGCCCTAAGCGCCTATTGGCCCAAGAGCGATTTGAATTCGGCGCTCATGAAATCGACAAAGGCCCGTATCTTTAATGGAAGATGCGGGCTTTTTTGAAACACCGCGTAGATGCCGCTTTCAAAGTCGGTAAAGCTGATCTCGTATTCCTCCAAAACAGCGATCAACGACCCGTTGTTCAATTGTTCAACCACTGACCAGTCGTTCATCATCGCAATGCCAAGTCCCTCTTCACAGACGCTTAGAATGGCCTGCCCGTTATCGGATTGCAGCACCCCTTTGACATGCACCTCTTCGTTTTCCTGCCCTTCTTTGCGGAACCGCCAGATCGACCCGCCCAGATTCAAACGGTAGCTGAGGCAAGAATGGTTTTTAAGATCTTGCGGCCGTTCGATGGGCGGCATCCGCGCAAGGTATTCAGGGGTTGCAACAAGCAACCTGCGGCTGGTGGCCATTTTACGCGCGACAAGCGAACTGTCGGCAAGTTTGCCAATCCGAATGTCGATATCGACCCCCTGACTGACAATATCCACAGGGAAATTGGACATCTGTAAATCAACGCGAATTTCCGGATATTGCGCGACAAAACGCCCGATGGCCGGAACGATATATTGCTGGCCCACCAACATCCGTGAATGCAGGCGCAACACCCCGCGCGGCACCGCCGTCAACTGCTGAACCGAATTGTTAGCATCGGCAATCTGCAGGACGATGGCCTCGACCTTGTCAAAATAAATCCGCCCTGCTTCGGTCAGGCTCAGGCGTCGGCTGGTGCGGTTCAACAACCGGACGCCGAGCTCGCTTTCCAAATCATTGACGTGACGTGACACCGATGCGGGGGACAACCCCAGCTTGCGTGCTGCCGCTGAAAGGGATCCGCTGTGGACCACGCTTTCAAAGACTTTTGCTGCTTTAAGCCACTCCATATTGTCCTTCCAGAATACTCAATGTTCAAACTCATCTTTTCACTTTACGGAAACATGCTCCTTGGACATTTCGCTGTCCACCCCCAAAACAGGCCATTACCCTGATCAAGAGCTTTCGATAACGCGATGAAATTTAACGGAGGATGCCACAGTGGCAACAGGGAAATATGTCAGCGATCTTGAAGCAGGCGACAGGTTAGGCCCCATAAGTTATGAGGTAAGCGCCTTTACTGTAAGGGAATATTGCCACTCTGTTGAGCTTGATCATGAAATGTTTCTGGGCATCGAAACGCCCGTTGCACCGCCGACTTTGGTGCATCTTGATAAGCTCAAATTATATGAGGCCGCCTGCCCGATGGGGACAGGCCCCGCCGCGCGCGTACATATCGAATTTGATGCGACCTACCACGCGGCGGTGCCCGTCGGCACCCATGTTGACGTTGTCGGCGTTGCGACCGACCGTTTTGAAAAGCGCGGGCGCACCTATGTGACCACCGACATCAAGATGACCGAAGCCCGCACAGGCCGCGCTCTGGTTGATTACCGCGACACGGTCATTCTGTCCTATACTGGCAAATCCGGCACCGGGGCCACCCAATGACGGCCCCTCTCAAAATCGGCCAGACCTTCCGCGCCGCGCCCCGCGCCATGACCCGTGAACGCATGCGCTGGTATGTCGATGCGCAGGCAACTGCGGTTGCCAATGACGGCAAACCGCGTTTTGGTGGCCCGACAATCCATGACGATGACACCTATGCCCTCAGTCAGGGCCTGCCGGGGATCATCGCTGACGGCATGGTGTCGACCAACTGGATTCTGTCGCTGTTGATTGACACATTCGGACCTGCCGCAATTAGCCACGGGCGGCTGCAAACCAAATATGTTCTGCCGGTTTATGAAAATGACGTGCTGCATACACAGGCTGAAATTACGGCGCTTGAAACCGCGGCGAACGGCCAGCGCGTCACCCTAAAAGTCAGCTGTGAAAACGCCAGCAAAGCGCCCGTAACGGTTGGCATCGCCGAGGTGCTTTTGCCCGATGCGTGACGCTTTAGACAAGACATTGCTCAAGGGCATTCGGGTGTTGGATTTCTCGCGGGTTTTTGCGGTTCCGGCCTGCGCACAGTTTCTGGGCGATCTTGGCGCAGATGTGATCAAGGTCGAAGAACCCCTGCGGGGCGATGAGGCGCGCTATTATGGCATGACTGCGGATCAACTGGCGGCCAATGGCGGTATCGGGCCCTCGTTTCATGCGTTCAACCGCAACAAACGATCCATCACCCTCGATCTGCGCACCCAAGCCGGACAGGACGCGGCACGCCACCTGATCAAAGGTGCGGATGTGCTGCTGCATAATTTTCGCGTCGGCACGATGGAAAAATTCGGTATCGGTCACGAGGCCATGCTGGCCCGCCATCCCAGCCTGATCTATGGCGCGTTTTCTGCCTATGGGGCCAAGGGCGACAATGCCAAAATCGGCGCAAACGACCTTGCCTTGCAAGGCCACAGCGGCCTGTTAAACCTCACCGGAGAGGCCGACCGCCCGCCGGTTCGGGTTGGCACGGCAGCCATTGATCTGCATGCGGGGATTGCATTGGGTGCAGGTATTCTGGCAGCGCTGTTTCATCGTGAACGCACGGGTGAGGGCCAGCTTGTCGAAGGATCACTGCTGAGCGGTGCCGCGCATCTGATGAGTTATTTCTATGCCGAATACTGGATGACCGGCGTTGAACGGCACCGCATGGGCACCGCCAATCACCTTTCTGTGCCCAATCAGGTGTTTCCCACGTCAGATGGCTATGTTGTGATCATCGCCCCGTCTGACGAAATGTGGGCGCGCCTGGCGCAGGTGCTTGACCCTGACAGCCTGCTGAAACCCGAATATGCGCGGATATCGGACCGCCAGATCCACCGCAGCTCTGTGATTGATGCAATCACCGCAATCACCCGGACCCGCAGCAGCGATGATCTGATCCAGCAACTTGGCGCGGCCAAGGTAAACGTCGCAAAGGTGAACAGCATCGGCGAAGCGGCCAATGATCCGCAGCTTGCCGCGATTGGTGGTGTTATCGAACTGCCCGGCACGCATGGCCCACAAAAGGCCGTAGCCCCGCCCGTCACCCTAAGCAAAGCAGCGGAACTTACCCATAGCGGCGTGCCGGAACTTGGGGCGCACACCCACGACATTATGACCGAAAGCGGGTTGGCCCCCAGTGAAATTCACCGTTTGCAAGACGCAGGTGCCTTTGGGCCGTTTCCCGAAAAGACCAAAAGCGAGGCCGTGACATGACCGACACCGCACCCAAAGGCGCACTTTCCCATCTCAAGGTTCTTGACCTATCAAGGGTCATGGCAGGCCCCTGGGCCGGGCAGGTGCTTGCCGATCTTGGGGCCGAAGTCACCAAGGTGGAACGCCCGGGATATGGCGATGACACCCGCGGCTGGGGGCCGCCGTTCCTGGACCACGCCGATGGCTCTCCCAGCCAGGAATCCGGTTATTACCTGTCGTGCAATCGTGGCAAACGATCCATCACTGTCAATCTACAAGACCCCGCAGGCCAAGAGATCGTGCGCAAGCTGGCCAAAGACGCCGACATTGTCATCGAAAATTTCAAGGTCGGCACCCTGGCGCGTTTCGGGCTGGATTTTGCCTCTCTCAGCAAAGAGAATCCAAGGCTGATTTATTGTTCCATCACCGGCTATGGCCAGACCGGCCCCCGCGCCAAACAGGTTGCCTATGATTTTCTAATTCAAGCCCAAGGCGGCATGATGTCGATCACCGGCGAAGAAAACGGCAAGCCCGGTGGCGGACCGCAGAAAATCGGTGTGCCGATGGTCGATCTGACCACAGGTCTATATTCGGTGATCGGTATCCTTGCCGCTGTTGCGCGGCGCGACCAAACCGGTGTCGGTGAATTTGTCGATATGGCGATGCTGGATGTACAGACCAGCCTGCTTGCCAATCAGGCGATGAACCATCTGCTGACAGGAAGCATTCCGCGCAGCTATGGCAATGGCCATCCCAACATCATGCCCCAACAGGTTTTTGCCTGTACCGATGGCCATATGGTGCTGGCGGTGGGCAACGACGGACAATTTGAACGGCTGTGTGCGACGCTGGGCGATCAAGAGCTGATTGATGATGCGGAGTTGAAGCTTAACACCGGCCGTGTTGCGCGGCGTGATTGGCTGCTGGCGCGCCTCGCAGGGCATTTCTCACGCTATGCCCGCGCAGATTTGCTAGAAAAACTGAACGCGGCGAATGTGCCTGCGGGGCCGATCAATACCATTCCCGAAGTATTCGCCGAACCGCAGGTCAAAGCCCGCAACATGGTCGGTGTTCTGCAGGATCCTGTGATGGGCGATGTCCCACAGGTGTTCGGGCCAATCCGGTTGAGCAATGCCGCCTTCCGCCCAAACCGCCCGCCCCCCATGCTGGGTGCGGATACCTCGGAAATCCTGCAAAGCATCGGGATAGATGCGGCGGCAGAAACCGAACTGCGCAAGAACGGCGTCATCTAACAACATTCAGACTTTATGGGCCAAAGCCCCGTAATGACCTGCGCTTTTGCAGACCGGCAAGGCGTGGCCAACAGGCGGAAACACCATGACAGAACAGACATATGATTACATTATCGCGGGCGGCGGTTCAGCGGGTTCGGTGCTTGCCAACCGGTTAAGTGCAGATGGCAAATCTCGGGTGCTTTTGCTTGAGGCAGGCGGGCGTGACAATTGGATCTGGTTTCATGTGCCTGTCGGCTATCTGTTTGCGATCGGGAATCCGCGTGCGGATTGGTGTTTCAAGACCACCGAAAATCCAGGGTTGAATGGCCGTGCGCTCTCTTACCCGCGCGGGCGGGTCTTGGGGGGCAGTTCGGCGATCAATGCCATGATCTATATGCGGGGTCAGGCAGGTGATTTTGATCATTGGCGCGCCTTGGGCAATGTTGGATGGGGCTGGGATGATGTTCTGCCGATTTTCAAATCCCACGAAGACCACCATGCAGGTGAATCGCAACACCATGGCACAGGGGGGGAATGGCGCGTCGAACCGCCGCGCGTGCGCTGGCCGATCCTGGACACATATCGCGAGGCCGCCGCCCAAGCAGGCGTGCCGCCCACCAATGATTTCAACGATGGCGACAACGAAGGCAGCGGCTACTTCGAGGTCAATCAAAAGCGGGGAACCCGCTGGTCAGCGGCACGAGGTTTCCTGCGGCCGATCCTGAAACGGGCCAATCTTGATGTCCAAACCGGATGTCTGGTGGATAAGGTCGGCTTTGAAGGCCAGCGCGCCACAACAGTGACGTGGCAGCAAGACGGAATCACCCGCTCGGCCCGTGCGCACCATGAGGTTATCCTCTCTGCCGGCAGTATCGGGTCGGTGCAAATCCTGCAACGGTCGGGCATCGGCCCCGGCGCGTTATTGCAAAAACATGGCATTCCGGTTGTTGCCGAACGTCAGGGTGTCGGAAGCAACCTTCAGGATCACCTGCAATTGCGGATGATCTATAAGGTGTCCGGCATCCGCACTTTGAACGAAACCTATTGGAATCTGGCCCGCCGTGCCTGGATGGGCGTGGACTATGTGATCCGCAAACGCGGACCGTTAACCATGGCCCCCTCACAACTGGGGGTCTTTGCCCGTTCCGGCCCCGACGTGGATCGCGCCGATCTGGAAATGCACATTCAACCGCTGTCCCTGGATAAATTTGGCGACCCGTTGCACCGTTTTCCGGCCATCACCACCAGCATCTGCAACCTGCGCCCCGAAAGCAGGGGCCACGTCAGCATTACCGGAGCAGATGTGACCGCGCCGCCCGAAATTGCGCCGAACTATCTGTCTACACCCCGGGATCGCGAGGTCGCTGCACGCTCGATCCGGCTTGC
This sequence comes from Sulfitobacter sp., assembly GCA_047634585.1. GTDB lineage: Bacteria > Pseudomonadota > Alphaproteobacteria > Rhodobacterales > Rhodobacteraceae > Sulfitobacter. The sequence continues at coordinate 58,209 of JBLIAN010000017.1, forward strand.
CCGCAAGATCGCTGCTGCGCCTGCACTTAGCCAGTTCCAACCCGAGGAATTCCTGCCCGGCCCGTCGATCGGCGACAGTCAGGCAGAGCTGATCCGCGCCGCTGGTGACATTGGTACAACAATCTTTCATCCGGTCGGAACGGCGAAAATGGGCGCGAAAACCGATCCGCAAAGCGTTGTTGACCAACGGTTGCGGGTTTACGGCGTGACAGGCCTGCGCATCGCGGACGCATCGGTGATGCCCACCATCACAAGCGGCAACACCAATTCTCCGACAATAATGATTGCTGAAAAGGCCGCTCAGATGATCCTTGAAGACAGGTAGCGGTGGTTCGACTTAATCTGAGGGCTCATGGGAACACCGGCATCCTTGGCTTCGGTTGGCGTCACGCTTACGCTCACAACGAGGTACCGCAGTAGGACCAGTCATTTTGACACCAACACAAAAAGCGCCCTTCAGGACGCTATCGCATTGATTTTGTTGAGAGGTTTTTGGTTGCGGGAGTAGGATTTGAACCTACGACCTTCAGGTTATGAGCCTGACGAGCTACCGGGCTGCTCCATCCCGCGACGGTTTTGTATGGCCTAGCGCGGATAGCGTTTGTTTAGGCCTGTTTTGTATGTCTCATAGCTTGCGTTGCTTTGAGCGTATTGTCTGGCGTATAGGATGAGACGCGTTTGCCTGATTGGCGTTGCGCTTGTCAGCCTTGCCGGTTTGTTTGTGTTATCGACGAGAGATACTATATTCGGGAAGCTTTATTAGGTTTGGCGATGACCTACTCTCCCACGTCTTAAGACGCAGTACCATCGGCGCTACGGCACTTAACTGCCAGGTTCGGGATGGGGCTGGGTGTTTTGCTCGCGCTATGATCACCAAACCAAAAAAAGCTTCCCGTTGCGTTTGTTTAGAACGCGATTGCGCGGCGTCGTATTTTGATACGCGCTTTGCCTCCTCACCATTGACCGGGTGAGGGACGGTTCCAAGTCAAGCACAATAACGTGCTGTGTATGCTTTTGATTATATCTCTTTCGAAGCAGTTTGCAGCGCTTTTGAGCGCGGCGAAGTCTTGCTTTTACTGGATCAAATCAAGCCTATCGAGCCATTAGTACCAGTCAACTGAACGTGTTACCACGCTTACATCTCTGGCCTATCGACGAGGTGGTCTACCTCGGCTCTCAGGGATACCTTGTTTTGAGGGGGGCTTCCCGCTTAGATGCCTTCAGCGGTTATCCTGTCCGATCATAGCTACCCTGCACTGCTGCTGGCGCAACAACAGGTCCACCAGTGGATCGTTCACCCCGGTCCTCTCGTACTAGGGGCAACTCCTCTCAAGTATCCTACACCCACGGAAGATAGGGACCGAACTGTCTCACGACGTTCTAAACCCAGCTCACG
>JBLIAN010000018.1:0-58641 GCA_047634585.1 Sulfitobacter sp.
CTTCTTGTTCTTTGATCATCCCGATAATCTGGGCTTCAGTAAAACGGCTCTGTCGCATCTGTTTGCTCCTTCAAAGGTTGAGCAAACTCTACATTAATCTGAGGGAAGTTTCGGGGGGCAGGTCACGTACAGGAACGTCGAAAAGAAGCAGTTTCCCTCCTTACAGCATCCATCAAGAGCATCAAATCTGGCGGGCTTGATGAGTTCCTCGAAATCAAGCTTGCTTCCTATCGCGCACGTTCAAAACTCGGTAAAAAAGCGCGCAAGGCAGCCTAATTACCAACATAGCACTCCCGTTTATGACGCGATGAGTTCTCGAACATCGTTCGATAATGGGCCGCCTGTCGCGGCCCTTTTCCTTTTTTGGGCCTACCAGAATGACGGTAGCGAAATTTAGAAAACACCCACACTAAAAGTGACGAAGGTTGGGAAGGAAAAGTCAGCCGCAAGGCTCCAATTTCTTGGCCATTTGCCTGAGAAACGGCCCTTCGCTTTAATCCGCTCACCTGTTGCAGTTTCAACCTCATGCCGGAGAATTGGTTAGTCGCCTTTGAATCATCGGGCGCGTTGCAAAAATGACCTGGCGCAAAGGTGGACAGTATTGGAGTAACAGAATGCTGACTTCTAACTAACTACGTAGCTCCATACCAGCCAACGCGAACGCAGCCTCCTCGATGTATTCCATAAGAAGGTCCAGCAGAGCTTCAGAATCTGTATAGGATTCAAAAATCATGTCCTTCCCTCCAGCATGAACTATAGCGCATCTAATGAAATACACGAAAGCCGCTCCGGCTTTATGTTTCGGTGATTTCATGTCGCCAGCATATCGATCAAGCTTATTACATAACGCGGCCGCAAATCTGTTCAAAGCCTTTTGGGCAGTTACAACATCATAAATTAGTTCAAAGCAGGGTTTCGCCCTTTCGGAAAGAAGGCCAAGTTGAAGAATTTCGCTTTCCAAGCTTTTTGATGCGGCTGAAATTGCCGCCTTCGGCTCCCTCATAAAGCTTGAGTTAAATTTGCCTTTTATGTGAGCTAGATATCTGGCTTCCATAAGGCGGTATAGCTCTATGAATTCGAACTTAACTGGAGAAGCAGATATGTACCCTGCGAGGCAAGATTGGTCCCTATCGTTGAGGGCTTCGTCCTCTGAAGTGGTTAAGTAGACTCTCTTATATTGTGAAAGCACCTTGATTTTCTGCAAATCGGCGGCCCCAACGGTTTCTAGGAGTCGGCAGAATTTTTCGCCTAAAGGATGATCTCCGAGCGAAACAATGCAGCCGCTCGATTGTAAATGTTCGACGTCGTCATCGCTTGCAGCGTGAAGAGCATGCACTAGAGCAATTTCAATCGCAGTCGGTAAGCCAATGCGCTGATTGTTCGGCAACATCAATACTGATGACCTTATTCCTCCTTCAGCGTGCAGCTCAAAAAAATCGGGGCGCTCTACAGTCTGAGGTTGGATGTTCAGGGTAACGCTTGGTGAAGAGGTTCGAATTATCTCCACGGCAACAGAAGCGGCTTCTAGGCCAAGAGATAAGCCACAAATCTCGAGCGGCCTGTCAGGGTCGACTTGCTCGAAGCTAGTAACACCTAACCGTTCTGCGAGCCCCATGATTAAAGCATCGTCGCGGATTGCTGCCAGCAATCGCGCATACTACTCGCACCGCCCTGCATAATGTACTCTCTGAAGGTCTTGAATACGAAGTCCCTTGTCGCTTCGCCCACGTTGCTCTTTTTCGTATCGACACTGCGCCGTAATTCGTCGAACCGCTCGATTCCGAGCGGGTCTTGAACCCCAGACGTCGCCTCCTCAAGCAAGCGCTCAAGCGCAGGTTTCACTCGGTCGGTAAGGCCTTTGTTCTGCAAGCAAAAACCAACGGCAGCGGCTATACCGAGGACGACTGTATCGTTCCCTAGAAACCTGAAATGCTCCGTTCCTAGCCTAAAATCCAAATCAACCACCCAATTGATGAAGTCATAAAATGGCTCATTGCCATCTTGCGCTTGTGAAAACCCGAGATTTTCACCTAGTGAATCAAGAGCGTCATCAATTACCAACCTCTCAGCGATCAAGTTGCTCATATCAACATTAGGCGATTTCTGTAACCAAGCTTGAAAGGCCTGGGCAAGCGTAGAAAGGTGATATTGCCCAGGCCCAACGCGCCGTTTGTGATCTCTTACAGTAAAAATTTCAATTCTATCAATACCAATAAGATCTTCTCTAAGTCCACGGGACAAGATATCAATTTGATGTTTCATTGACATGGGCTTTTGGCCAGCATTCAGCAATAGCATTCGGTAAGCCAGCGAATAGAAGGGTATGTTTACCCAAATTTCAACCCGCAGAGATCTCCCGAGAAAACCAAGAAGCTCATCTCCCTCAAGCTCCGACATTGTTTCGCGCAGCGCGTTTGTTCTCTGAAGCCCGTCAACAATATAAATTTTGTCTGTAGCAACTTCATTCATTGAAGCCTGAATTTCTTGGCGAGTTACTTCGCGCATATCGATGAACCCTAAAGAGTTATCATACGTGAAGAGCGAGGCGATATCTAAGTCATTGGCTGCGAGAACAATCGCGGGTAGTACGCAACCTTTGCGTAGATCCGCCCGCAGCGTTCTGTAGTTTTTGCTACCCTTAATGATATCTCTTTGGATGGACAAATTTTCTTCGGAGCCTTGTGTGGTTTTGAGATACCACTCGTAGTCGACACGAGCATTGACCATAAAGCATTTGATGCGCTGATCGAAGTCTATTCCAAGAGCTTCAAATTTCATGACAAGTAGTGCCTCCAAATAGTGTCGCCGCTAGTGTAATCTACCTCATCAACTATCGCCATACTGTTTGGAGCATCAGTTCGGCAAAACTCGCCCCATGGCGCATAGCAACGCGTTCGAGTACATTATCATCCAATCCATCGGCATGGCTGTCATTGGCAGCAGAAAAATGCTGGATGAGGGCTCGATGCCTTCTGCGCGCTCCAACCGTTCAGCCATATGGGTTTGGCACCTCGAGGTTGGAGTTCCTCGTTTGGGTATACCCTTGCGTTACAAAAGCTGTTGCTTGTGGGCCCCACATTTTTCGTCACAATAGGGTTGTTTAACTAAATATGTGACATAATCTAATGTGACACATTCAAAAGGAAGTACGGGCATGGCACGTATCGGCTATCAGGGGGTCTCAACAGTTGACCAAACATCAAATCGGCAGGAACTGGGAGAAGTCGACCGCCTGTTTGAGGATAAGGCCACAGGTGGCAATGCTGACCGTCCAGCGCTCAATGAGCTTCTGGCGTACATCCGTCCAAATGATGAAGTGGTGGTATTCTCGATTGACCGTCTAGCCCGCAATCTCAGAGACCTTGAAGATATAATACGCGAGGTGAACGGAAAGGGTGCAACTGTGAGCTTTTTGACGGAACGACTTACCTTCTCCGGCACTGACGATGCCATGTCAGTTCTTATGCTTCAGATGATGGGGAGTTTCGCCCAATTTGAACGCACGATGATTAGAAAGCGTCAGGCTGAAGGTATCGCTGTTGCGAAAAACAGAGGGATTTATAAAGGCCGGAAGCCATCAATCGACCGCAAGTCAATCCTTGATATGCTTCAATCAGGTTCATCCGTTACCGCTATAGCAAAAGCGCTGGGCATATCGCGACAGTCTGTCTACCGGATCAAGGGTGAAGTAGGCGCGTAAGGTGCAAGTACTAACCAAAATGCGACACTTCAACGCCGCGTGGCACTTTTTCCAACATGCATATCTGGGTCTCTAAACCCACTCATCTGGGTCAACTGACCTCGATTCACCTCTTGGATAAAAGATCATTGTCTTCGCCTTCAGGCCTATTTGCTCTATCAATTACTTTACTCAAAGAAGGCGCGTATTCTCTCGCCGTTGCATGATGATACCATTTTGAGATCACTTCGGGGCTTGTCCCGCCGTTCACTGCAAGCTCGTGCAAACGAACATCTGACTGTATCAATCTCTGCTCAAAATAGAGGTGCCTCAGACTGTATAGCGTCCTTCGACGATGGGGGGGCGAGGCTTCAAATTCAAGCCCAGACCATTCCATAAACCTGTTCCATTGTGTCTTGAATGACTCGATTGGCTGTCCAATGAACGAGCGTGCAAGCTGCGTGGATTTTGGATGCGCGAAGATAAATCCAGTCTCTTGTCTCAATGGCGTTCCCTCAAGAGCTTTGAATGCCTGCCAAAGCTCTTCGAGACCAACAACTGGGCGAACCACATATTGCCCGTCTTTTTGCTTTGATGTCTTGGCCTTCAGCAAGACATACTTTGCTCCTTCCTCATTGATATATTCCAAGTCTTCCCACCTGAGGCTTGCCATCTCCTTTCCGGGTCGGATTCCTGCAAAGTAGATGGTTAGGCAATAGAGTCTGAAGAGCTTTCGGTAATCGTGAACATGCGGTCCGTCAAACCGATGAATTGCAGTTACCCATTCATCCAACTTCACCTTAAGAATTTCAGCCTCTTCGGTGCTAAAGCTTGGCCGCCTTGCGAAGCCGCCAAGATTGTCGATGCTTGGCAACACTTGGATGTAGTCTTGCCTTTTGGCATACTTGAGGACAGCCCGAAGAACTGCATTGTCTCGATTAATCGTTGCAGGCCGAACCTTACTTCCAGATTTCGTACCAGAGTTTCGCCTTTGCTCCTGAAAGGCCTCAATATCCGTTGCGCGTATCTTATGAAGGAATTTCTGCCCGAAGAACGGCAATAATGCCCCACGCACAATTGAGGTATGATACTTTAAGACGTTCTCAGAACACCGACCGACTTCAGCTTGGCCTTGCTTCCATGTCAGATATTCGGTTGCGGCCTTTTCAAAGTGGATTGGCTTCAAAGGCAGCCCTTGCTGGGTCCTACCCTCTGCCTCTCTAAATCTCTCAACGGCTATTCTTTCCGCTTCATTCTCGTATCTCGTACGAGTTGAAAAATCTAAGTGACCTTTGCTTGATGGAACCTTGATACGCGCCCGCCAAAAGGGGCTCTCCTTGCCTTTGAATTGCCGTTTGTACAGTAGGATTTGCCCGCTGAAGACCCGTCTCTCGTCCGTCCGTTGACTACCTGACATGATTTACCCGCTAAAGATTGAACTTTGATAATGGCACATTTTTCCGCTCGCCAAAAGCTCGCCAGAGAAATCTCTAACCAATTGAAAATACATTATCTCTTAGTTGCTGAAAAATAACCAAAAAAATGGGTAAGTATCTGATTTTTGGTATCACAAAGCCCCTTAGGAGGGGGCTGCTCTATCCAGTTGAGCCACGGGGCCGTCGGGGGGGGTTTAGACCAGCGATGCAGGCTTGTCATCGGGATATTGTGCCGGGCGCAGGCGGCGCTTGATCGCGGGGGCCGCTTCGCGCTAACTGTGGGGCATGTATGCAGGAATAGTAATTTGACCACAGCGCCGAAACGCCCGCTCACCCTTCGTGATGTCTCAGAAGCCTGCGGGGTTTCCGAAATGACCGTCAGCAGGGTGCTGCGCAATCGCGGTGATGTGTCAGAGGCGACGCGCACCAAAGTTCTGAAAGCTGCCAAAGAACTGGGCTATGTGCCCAACCAGATCGCCGGATCGCTGGCCTCGCAGCGGGTCAATCTGGTGGCGGTGATCATTCCTTCGCTATCCAACATGGTGTTTCCCGAGGTCTTGAACGGCATCAATCAGGTACTCGAAGACACGCCCTTGCAGCCGGTTGTCGGGGTCACGGATTACCTGCCCGAAAAAGAAGAACGGGTGCTCTATGAAATGTTGTCCTGGCGGCCTTCGGGGGTGATTATTGCGGGGCTTGAACATTCCGAGGCGACGCGCGCCATGCTGCGCAATGCCGGTATTCCCGTGGTTGAAATCATGGACACCGACGGGCGGCCTGTGGATGCGATGGTGGGAATTTCGCACCGCCGTGCAGGGCGCGAAATGGCCAGCGCGATCCTGAAAGAAGGCTATGAACATATCGGCTTTATGGGCACAAAAATGCCGCTGGATCACCGGGCGCGCAAGCGTTTTGAAGGCTTCACCGAAGGGCTGGCCAAAGGCGGAGTCGAGATAGAGGACCGTGCGTTTTATTCCGGGGGATCGGCGCTGGCCAAAGGCCGAGAGATGACGCAGGATATGCTGGAACGCTCGCCTGATCTTGATTTTCTCTATTATTCCAATGACATGATCGGTGCGGGTGGATTGTTGTATCTGATTGATCAGGGGGTCGATATCCCCGGTCAGATCGGATTGGCGGGATTTAACGGGGTGGAATTGCTGCAAGGGTTGCCCCGGCAATTGGCGACAATGGATGCCTGCCGGATTGAAATCGGTCAGGCTGCGGCGCGGATCATTTTGAACCAGACCGCCGAAACCCCCGATCCTGATGTGCCGCATCAAATCACGCTGACGCCGACACTTTCTTTGGGCGATACGCTGCGCCGTCATCGCAAACGCTAGAATGTTCTCTCTGACCAACAGCCAAGCGCGGCGGGTGTTTCTGGACCGGCACCACCTCAGCGAAACACCGCAAGGGGTGGGCAAGGGCGATGATCTGTTGGGGGTGATTGATCGCCTTGGCTTTGTGCAACTGGACAGCATCAATACCGTGGCGCGGGCGCATGATCTGATCTTGTTTGCGCGCCGACCGCGCTATCGGCCAGAGGCGCTGAAGACCCTTTATGAAAAAGATCGGGCGCTGTTTGAACATTGGACCCATGACGCGGCTGTGGTGCCGATGGCGTTTTATCCCTATTGGCATTTGCGCCGACAACGCGATGCGGAAAAGCTGCAAAAACAATGGCGTAACGGGCGGCGTGACGGGTTTGAATCACAGCTTCAGGCGGTCCTGGATCAAATCCGCGCCGAGGGGCCCTGTTCTTCCTCGGATGTGGGGCGGGGCGAAAAGCGCGGGTCAGGCGGCTGGTGGGATTGGCACCCGTCCAAGACCGCGCTGGAATATCTGTGGCGCAGTGGCGCCTTGGCTGTTGTGGGCCGCGAGGGGTTTCGCAAACGTTATGACCTGACCGAACGGGTGCTGGAAACGCATCTTGTTGACACTGCAAATGCGCCTGACCCTGAACAGACAATTGACTGGTGCTGTGATCAGGCTTTGGCGCGGTTGGGGTTTGCGACCCATGGTGAATTGGCGGCATTTTGGGCGCATATCTCGCCTGCTGAGGCGTTGAAATGGTGCAAGGGTGAATTGACAGCGGGGCGGCTGGAGCAGGTGCAGATCACCGGGGCGGATGGCACGGCCAAACCCGCCTTTGCCCGTCCGGGGTTGGATGAAGATCCGGCTTTGGCCCTTGCCCCGACATCGCGCCTGCGGGTGCTCAGCCCGTTTGATCCCGCACTACGGGATCGCAAGCGCGCCGAGCGGTTGTTCGGGTTCGAGTACCGGATCGAGGTCTTTGTACCTGAGGCCAAGCGCAGTTATGGCTATTATGTTTTCCCGATTTTGCAGGGCGATCGGTTGGTCGCGCGCGTCGATATGAAGGCGTTTCGCGATCAGGATGTGCTGCGGGTGCGGGCGCTCTGGCCCGAAGCGAAAATCCGCTGGGGCGCGGGACGGATTGCAGCATTCGAGGCAGAACTGGAACGGCTCAAGAAACTTGCCGGTGTCAGCACCGTCGCGTTTGAAGACGGCTGGCTGCGCGCTTAGGCGTTATTCTTTGGCGAAGTCTTGCGGCTGTAATCCGGCCTGAAACCAGCGCAGGTAGCTATAGATCGAATAGACGGGCTTGCCGGTGGCGCTGGCAATATCAGCGGCATAGGGCACCATATTTGTGCATTCCAGAACAATCGCCCCCACCTCGGGATGATCCGTGATCAGGGCGGTGCCAGCGGCGATCAGATCGGCGCGGGCGGCGGCGCTGTCCAATGTGAGGCGGTTGTTGAGAATCGCATCGGAAAAGCTGCTGCCGTCACTGCCCTGCACGGGGGTGTCTGCGGTGATGCCAGCGGCCAGTAAATGTGCAGGGGTCAGGGATTGCGCTGAAATTGTCAGCACCCCGACGTTTTGATGTGGCGGCAACATCGCCTGAATTTGCGGGATTTGTTCCAGCGAGGATGCCGCCACCGGCACGCCCAGTTCGGCGGCAAGGCGCGGGCGGATCAGGGCCAGAAACCCGCAGGTGGTGGCAATGCCGCTGCAGCCCTGGGCAATCAAATCGCGCCCCGCATAGATAAAGGCCTGCACAAAAGGTTCCATGTCGGCACAGACAATGGCCTGCGGCGTGGCACCTTTTACAACGGAATATTTGACGGGAAACGGCCATGTGTCAGGATTGCCCACATCGCCAAGGATTCGTGGAAATCGGGTATCAAGCATCAGAATGCCCAAACATGCGTTTTGCATCTCTTGTTCACCTTTCGCCAAACCCTTGCAATGATTGCCTTTGTCGCAAGATAACTGCAAGGGAATTGGTTTATAATTACAAAATGCAAACATTTTGTTGACGTTTTGATATTTGTGGTAAGAATGTTTAACGGGAGAACGGAATGACACGAATATTTTTGCCAGCGAGGGCGGCATGACACGGCGGGTTGCGGTGATCGGCGCGGGGATTGTCGGGGTTTCCACGGCGATCTGGCTGCGCCGTGCCGGTGCAGAGGTGACGTTGATTGACCGTGGCGCGCCCGGTACCGGCACCTCGCATGGCAATGCCGGGGTCTTGGCCTCCTGTTCGATGGTGCCCGTCACCGCGCCCGGATTGATCGGCAAAGCGCCGGCGATGCTGCTGGATCGTGATTTTCCACTGTTTTTGCGCTGGTCCTATCTGCCACGTCTTTTGCCGTGGTTGCGGCGCTATCTGGGCGTGGCGAATGATGCCGATACACGGCGCATTGCCCTTGGGCTGACCGCGATCACCGGCGATTCCGTTGAGCAACACAAAAGCCTCTGTGATGATCTGGGCCTCGGGGATTGGGTCAGCGACAGCGATTATTGTTTTGCCTATACCAGCCGCGCGGCCTTTGATGCCGAAGCCTATACCTGGGCTTTGCGCAAAGAAGCGGGTTTCACGCCGCAACTGATCGAAGGGTCCGATGTTCACGCGTATGAACCCGCGCTTGGCCCCGAGATTTCGACAGTGGCGATCATGAAAGACCACGGATTCATTCGCAACCCCGGTGGCTATGTACAGGCCCTGGCCAAAGCATTTCAGGACATGGGCGGCACAGTGATGCAAGCCGAGGTCAAGGATTTCGACCTCGCGGGCGGGGCAATAACGGGTGTTGAAACCACGGCGGGCAGGGTGGCCTGTGACGATCTGGTGCTGGCAACAGGGGTCTGGTCAAAACCGCTGATGAAAAAGCTGGGGTTGAACATCCCGCTTGAGTCCGAACGCGGCTATCATATCGTGTTTGAGGATGCGACAGGCGGGCCGTCACGCCCGACCATGATCGCCAGCGGGAAATTTGTCGCAACCCCGATGGAACAAGGCCTGCGCTGTGCAGGGATTGTCGAATTTGGCGGGCTTGACGCAGGCCCGTCCAAGGCGCCGCTGGCGCTGCTGCGCCGTCAGGCCAAGGCGGCGTTTCCCCATTTGAAAGCCAGCACTGAAATTGAATGGCTGGGGCATCGACCCGCCCCCAGTGACAGCCTGCCATTGATCGGCGAGGTTGGAACCACGCGGGTTTTCACCGCCTTCGGGCATCAACACATCGGCTTGACAGGGGGGCCAAAAACCGGCCGCCTTGTGGCAGGATTGGTGGCGGGTCAACCGGTAAATCTGGATCTTGCCCCGTATCATCCGCAACGATTTCAATAATCTAACCATAATCCATAAGGGAGAAAGACAATGAAAATGATGACAAAACTCATGGCGGGGGCCGCGACAACGGCACTTGCGCTGACCTCGGCCTTGCCTGCGCTGGCGTCCGAAAAATGGGACATGCCGATGGCCTATTCGGCCTCGAACTTTCATTCTGAAAATGGCGTGGCCTTTGCCGATTGTGTGCGTGCCGCGACCAATGGCGATATTGATATCACCGTACATCCGGGTGGATCGCTGTTTGCAGGGGCAGACATCAAACGCGCCATCCAGACCGGTCAGGTCCAGATCGGTGAACGCCTGCTGTCGGGTCACCAGAACGAAAATGCGGTCTTTGGTTTTGATTCCGTGCCGTTCCTTGCCCCGTCTTTTGAGGACAGCGCAAAATTGTTCAAAGCGGCCAAACCCAAGCTGGACGAAGTCTTGGACGAACAGAACCTTGTGATGCTTTATGCTGTGGCTTGGCCGCCTCAGGGGCTGTATTTCAACAAAGAAGTAAACAGCGTCGAAGACATGAAAGGCGTCAAGTTCCGGTCTTATAACAACGCCACCGCGCGGCTGGCCGAACTGACAGGCATGTTGCCCGTGACAATCGAAGCCGCCGAAATTTCACAGGCCTTTGCGACGGGTGTTGCGGAATCAATGATTTCGTCCGGTGCCACAGGCTATGACCGCAAGGTCTGGGAAAGCCTGAGCCATTTTTACGAAGTCGATGCTTGGTTGCCGTACAATTATGTGATGGTGAACAAGGATGTCTGGGGGTCCGTGTCCGAGGGCAACAAAACCGCGATCACCACCTGCGCTGACGAAGCACAGGCGCGCGGCACGCAGGCGTCCAAGGATTACACCCAGCTCACAATGGATGGTCTGGCCGCTGGCGGGATGACCGTTGGTCCGGCAGGGGATCAATTGATGGGCGAATTGCGCGGCATCGGTGAAACCATGACGGCTGAATGGCTTGAAGCGGCGGGTGAGGATGGCAAGGCCATCGTCGATGGCTACAAGGCGATGAAGTAATCAACAGGGCAGGGCTGGCAACGGCCCTGCCCTTTCGTTTCGCGTGACATGTCACGCTTTGGTGCCGTCCTCGATCCTTTTGGCTGGCTGCACCCCGCATTACTGGAACCCGACCATGACACTCCTTCGCCGGTTTCTCGACTTTTTGTATCTTGCCTCCGGGGTGCTGGCCGCCCTGTGCCTGATCAGTATCCTGAGCCTGATTGTGGCCCAGATGCTGGCGCGCTGGATTGGTGAAATCTTTCCCGGTGCGCCCAGCTACGCAGGCTATGCGATGGCGGCGGCCAGTTTCTTTGCCTTTGCCAATGCGCTGAACCGCGGGGCGCATATCCGGGTATCGGTGTTGTTGAATGCATTGGCCCCCGGCCCGAAAAAGCTGTTGGAAATCTGGTGTTTTGCCTTGGGCGCGGGAATCGCGTGGTATTTCACCTATTACGCCTATTGGTTTGTTTACTGGTCGTGGAAGTTCAAAGAAGTCTCGCAAGGTCAGGACGCCACGCAATTGTGGATACCGCAATCGGTGATGGTGCTGGGCGGTGGGCTGTTGGCGATCGCGCTGACCGACAACCTTGTTCATGTGTTGATCAAAGGCGACCACCGGATCAGCCGCGACACCGTCGATCAGACCCACGGGGAATAGAACCATGACAGAGATTTATGCCATCATCCTTTTCCTTTTTGTGCTGTTTTTCCTGCTTGGCAGCGGTGTCTGGGTCGGGCTGGCCCTGATGGGCGTTGCTTGGGTGGGGATGGAATTGTTCACCACCCGCCCGGTGGGCGACACGATGATCACCACGATCTGGGCCTCGTCGAGTTCATGGACCTTAACCGCGCTGCCGCTGTTCATCTGGATGGGCGAAATCCTGTATCGCACCCGATTAAGCGAGGACATGTTCAAAGGTCTGTCACCTTGGCTGGCAAAGTTGCCCGGCGGCTTGGTGCATACCAATATCGTCGCCTGCACGGTGTTTGCGGCGGTGTCGGGGTCTTCTGCTGCGACGCTGACCACGGTTGGCAAAATGGCGATCCCCGAATTGCGGGCGCGTAACTATCCTGAAAAGATGGTGATTGGCACATTGGCAGGCGCGGCCACGCTGGGCTTGATGATCCCGCCGTCGCTGGCGCTGATTGTCTATGGTGTCACGGTGAATGAAAGCATCACCAAGCTGTTTTTTGCTGGCGTCTTTCCCGGTCTGGTGCTGGCGGCGATGTTTATGGCCTATGTGGCCTTTGTCAGCCTCACCTCCAAAGACTGGAACCCCGACGTCGAAACCGACATGAGCTTTGCCGCCAAAATCCGCAATTCACGGTTTTTGATGCCGGTGTTTGTTCTGATCACCGTGGTGATCGGATCAATGTATCTGGGTCTGGCCACCGCCACCGAAGCGGCGGCGATCGGGGTGATCGGGGCGCTGGTGCTGGCGGCGCTGCAAGGTTCGCTGACTTGGGGAAGTTTCCGCGCAAGCCTGATGGGCGCGACGCGCACCTCGGCGATGATTGCGCTCATTCTGGCGGGGGCGGCGTTTTTGAAACTGTCGATGGGCTTCACCGGGTTGCCGCGCGCCTTGGCCGATGGCATTGGCGCGATGGAACTGACGCGCTTTCAACTGCTGATGGCCTTGCTGGTGTTTTATATCGTGCTGGGCATGTTCCTTGACGGGATTTCCTCGGTGGTGCTGACCATGGCGGTGGTGGAACCGATGGTGCGCGGTGCGGGTATTGATCTGATCTGGTTTGGGATCTTTGTGGTTGTGGTCGTCGAGATGGCCCAGATCACCCCGCCGATCGGGTTCAACCTGTTTGTCTTGCAAGGCATGACAGATCACGAGATGGGCTATATCACCCGCGCCGCCCTGCCGATGTTCTTCATCATGGTGCTGATGGTCTTTGTGCTGATCTGGTTTCCTGAAATCGCCACTTGGCTGCCGGATAATCTGCGCAGCGGCCCGTCCTGATTTTGACTGATGTTGAACCGGATACTCTTTCTTGCCTCCGGCCACGCGCGGCTGTGTCTGGTGCTGGGTCTGGCCTGTGGTCTGTTGCTGCCGACACTGGCGCGGGCGCTGGTGCCGTTCCTGCCGCATATGGTGGCGGCATTGCTGAGCATCACCGCGCTGCGCATCGGGTGGCGTGCGGCGATGGGGGCTTTGGGCGATCTGCGCTGGGGGCTGGGTGCGGTGCTGGTGCTGCAAATGCTGGTGCCGCTGACCGCCTTGGGTCTGCTGTCCTTGGCGGGTCTGGGGCAAAGCCGCGCAACAATGGCGATTGTACTGGCCAGCGCCGCGCCTGCGATTGCCGGATCGGTCAATCTGGCGCTGATCCTGAAACTGGATGGCGGGCGGATGATGCAGATTTTTGTGCTTGGTACCGCTGCGTTTCCGCTGACGGTCCTGCCGGTGCTGGCCGCCTTGCCACAGCTTGGCCCCGCCGCCGAGGTGACCACCGCCGCCCTGCGCTTGCTGGGGGTGATCATCCTGTCCGCAGGGGCCGGATTTCTGCTGCGTCGCTGGCTGTTCCCGCGGCCCGTTGCGGCGCAGATCAAAGCCCTGGACGGGCTGTCGGTGATTGCCTTTTCCACCATTGTGGTGGGGCTGATGGCGGCGCTCAACCCCGCGCTGCGCAGCGATCCACTGGCGGTGTTGTACTGGGCGGGTCTGGCCTTTGCGATCAGCTATCTGTTGCAGGTGTTCACCCTGTTGGTGCTGCGGCGCGGGCCGTTGCGCGCTGTTGCGGGGCCGATTGCCATCGGGGCGGGCAACCGCAACATTGCGATCTTTCTGGTGGCACTGCCTGCCGATGCCTTGGCCCCGCTGATGGTGTTTATCGGGTGTTGGCAATTGCCGATGTATCTGACGCCTGTGTTGCTGCCCCGGCTTTATCAAAGGGCGCTTGCGCATGAGTGACTGGCCCAAAATACGCACCGTTGGCCTGTCGGGTATTCTTGTCAGTTTTGCCGCTGCGATGTCCGAACCGGCCAACCGTGCCGCATTGGCGTTTCGCGTGGCGGTGGAGGACGCAGGGTGGCCCGAGGTGGCCGAGACCAGCACATCTCTGGTGTCGGTTTTCTTGCAGGTCGATCTGGCCACCACGCCGCAAGAGGCGATCATCGAACGGCTGCGTGAATTACTGGCACAGGCCAATTGGTTTGACGCGCCGCTGCCCGCAGGGCGCAGCCTGTGGCATGTGCCAACGCTTTATGGCACCGATCTTGCCCCGCAACTGCAAGAGGCCGCCACCGCAGCAGGGGTTGATCCTGATACCGCCATTGCGCAGCTGTCACAGGCGCGGGTGCGGGTGTTGACCATCGGTTTTGCCCCCGGTCAGCCCTATATGGGTGAATTGGACGAACACTGGAACATCCCGCGCCAGCAGGCGCTTAGCAAATCGGTGCCGGCGGGGGCCTTGGTGGTGGCGATCCGGCAATTGATTATTTTCACCAATGCGTCGCCGACCGGTTGGCGTCACATCGGCCAGACCGGATTTCGCACCTTCCGCCCCGACAGCGACCAGCCCTTTGCGCTGTCACCGGGGGATGAGCTGTGCTTTCCCGCGATTACCCGGGCGGAATATGACACGATGATTGCCAAGAACAGCAGCGGCACGGGCGGCGCGGACCGCGAGGCGCTGCGATGAGCGCAACATTGAAAATCCTGCAGGCCGGTCCGGCGCTCAGCCTGCAAGACCTCGGGCGCAAGGGCTATCGCGCATCGGGCCTGACCAAAGGCGGCGCTGCAGATCCGGTTGCCCTATATGAAGGGGCGGCGTTGCTGCGCCAATCTGTTGATCATGCGGCGATTGAAATGGCGGGCAGCGGTGGGGTGTTCTGTGCGAATACGGATCAGCGGATTGCCCTGACAGGGGCCGAAATGGCCGCCAGTATCGACGGTGATCCCCTGGCCTGGAACGCCAGTCATCTGCTGCCCGCGAGCGCAACCCTGACCATCGGCGGCGCGAAAAATGGCAGCTATGGCTATCTGCATCTGGGTGGCGGGTTTGATACGCCGCCCCGGATGGGATCACGCTCAAGCCATCTTAGTGCCGGTCTGGGGCAGGCTTTGCAGGCCGGAGATCTTTTGCCTGTTGGCCCCGACACTGCACAGGAAACCGGCATGTGCGTGCCGGCGATGGCCCGCTTTGGGGGCGGCACATTGCGGGTTGTGGCCTCGATGCAGACCGAATCCTTTGCGCTTGAAACGCGGCAGCGGTTTGAACAGACCCGCTTTGCCCGCGATCCCCGCGCCAACCGCATGGGGGTGCGGATGGACCAGCCCGGCGAAGGGTTTTCCACCGCCGGACAATTGACCATCGTCTCAGAGGTGATTGTGCCCGGTGACATCCAGATCACCGGCGACGGGTCGCCCTTTGTGTTGATGTGTGAATGTCAGACCACGGGGGGGTATCCCCGCATTGGCACGGTGATTCCCTGTGATCTGCCACGGGTCGCACAGGCCCAGACCGGGGCGGCGTTGCGGTTTGAATTTGTCGAAATGGCGGATGCGATTGCGGCGCAGACCCGTTTTGAACAGGAACTGAAAACATTGGCGTCCAAAGTGACGCCGCTGGTGCGCGATCCTGCGGATATCCGCGATCTGTTAAACTATACCCTGATCGGCGGCGTGGTGAGTGCCAACGCCGACCCGTTTGAAAAGGAGAACTGAAATGCCACATGTCGATCTGAATGCCGATATGGGAGAAAGCTTTGGCGCGTGGAACCTGGGTGATGATGCGGCGCTGCTGAACATTGTGACCTCGGCCAATGTGGCCTGTGGTGGCCATGCCGGGGATGCGGATGTGATGGCGGCGACGATGACACTGGCGCATCAGAACGGGGTCGGGATCGGCGCGCATCCGGGGTTTATGGACATCGCCGGATTTGGCCGCAACCGCATGTCGGTGCCGCGCGGCACATTGCAAAATCAGGTCCGGTATCAGGTCGCGGCAAGCCTTGGCATGGCGCGCAGTGTCGGGGCAAAGCTGCGGCACCTGAAACTGCACGGCGCGCTGGCGAATATGTGCGCGGAAGACGAAAACATGGCGCGCGATCTGTATGAGGCGGCCTTAAGCGTGGCACCCGATCTGATCATCATGGTGCTGGCCGCGACCGCGCAACAGGCCGCTGTGACCAAATTGGGCTGCCTCTGGGCCGGAGAAATCTTTGCCGATCGCGCCTATAATGATGATGCGACTTTGGTGGACCGGTCCTTGCCCGGTGCGGTGATCCATGATGCGGAACAGGCAGGTGCGCGCATGGTTGAAATGGTCAAGGCAAGGGCGATCATCACCGAAAGCGGCAAGCATATTCCGGCGCAGGTTGATACAATCTGTCTGCATGGCGATACTGCCGAGGCCGTGCAAATCGCCGGATCCGTGCGCCGCCAGCTTGAGGCGGCAGGCGTGACCTTACAGCCCTTCAGCGGCCACCGCGGCTAGTTCGACACATAGCCCGCAACCACCTGCAGCAGCTTGTAAGCGGTGCCCGCATCACTGCCCACCACATCAAGGAATTCCTCGCCGCCGATGCGCAGACAGGTTAATTCACTCTTGGCCCGCATGTCCAAGGCGCGGGGCACATTGCGGATCAGACCCAGTTCACCAACCAGGGCACCCGCGCCGGAGGTGGCAATCACTACATCGTCCTTGCCGTCCTGGGGCAACAACAGATCGGCCTCGCCCTCGATCACCAGATAGGCCCCGCTGGACGGGTCGTCATCCTTGTGGAACACATATTCGCCCGCCTCGGCCTTGTACCAGCGGGCGCCAAAGGCCAGCAGCCGCAATTGTTTGCGCGCCAGCCCCGAAAACAGATCGGTGCTTTCAATGGCGCGCAATTTGCGGGTCAGATCGGCGCTGACGGTGCTGTCATCCTCTTGCGGCAATGCCCCTGCCAACGTGGAAATCCGCCCTGATTGCATCTCGAATATCGCATCAAACCCGGTTGTATCGGCAAAGGTGGCGGCAAGGCATATGATCGTGGTGTCGGGCAGCAGCAGCCGCAATTTGTGGTGCAATCCGCTGCGGGTGTCTTCGTCAAAACTGGCCAGCACGTTATCAAGGATCAAGACATGCGGGCGTTTGATGGTGGCGCGGCTGACCGCCAGGGATTCCGTCAACAGCGTTGGCAGGTTGCCACCGCCCAATGTCAGCGGCATGTCAAAGATCAGATCAAGCACCAGACCATCCAGACCCGCCTTGTGCAATTCTGTCAGCACCAGTTCGCGCAGATCATCGGCCTTGGTGCCCGCCGCGGCGACAATCCGGCCAAACAGCGCGTTTTCCAGCACCGTCAGACCGGCCACCGGGGCATCAGCGGAAATCGGGCTGAGCAGATCGGCCATGCTGGTTTGCAGGCGCGCGCCGTGTTCTTGGCGGATTTGCAGCACTCTTTGGGTGATTTCTTCGGGAAAGGCGGTGCCCAGTTTTTCTGCCGATATCGCAAAGATCACCGCCAGCAGTTTTGCCTTTTCGCCCCGTTCCAATGCGCTGCCGTCCTGGTGTCGCGGCAACAGCGCCACGGCATTTTCATAGGTTTCCGCCTCAAGCCCCAGCTTGCGAAACATCGGGTGATCGGTGCCGTCCAAGCCAAAGATCTGGCGCAAAAGTTCAACGATCTGGGCGGCCAGTTGCAGCAAATCCGCCTCCAGCTCCAGTTCTGTGAGCAGGTCCAGAAACTGGGTCTGTTCGATCAGATTGTCCGCCGTGACCAGATTGCGCGAGGTGGCGAAAATCATGTTTTCCGCGACAGGCAGGCTGGGATTGAACAGATCTTCGCGAAAGAAATACACCGCGTCACGCAGATCGGCTTGTTTGATCGCGGCCTCGATCCGGGGGCGCAGGTCGATCAGGGCCTGGCTTAGCGCGCCGTGATCGGCGTCATTGATGCGCTGTTCAACGCCGCGTTTGAACAATGCGTTATCAATGCCCATGCCGGAAATCAGTTTCAGCCACCATGCCCGCAGATCATCGGTCTGCGCTGCACCGGCAGGTTCGAGATCGAGCCATATTGTATCAATGGCATCGGTGCTGTTGCCCGCACGGCCACTTTCAGCAAGGGATTCCGGGTCGGCACCTTGCCCCTCCGGTCGCAATTTGAGCGGCAGGGCAACGTTGTCGCCAAAGCTGCCGACAAACATAACGGGCCGCGATGAGGCATAGCCGATGCGCTTGGCGATGCTGGCCTGATGCATCTCTGACAACGCCTGCGCGCCGATCACCACGCTGCCCGATGTCGGGGTGATCTCGCGCACCAATACTTCGGACAGGGCGCGGCGGTCTTCATCACTGGGGGCGGTAATCGCAATGGTGCTGCCGCCGGAAAACGCCACGTTGATGTCCTCAAGTACCGGATTGCCGTCGGCATCCTGTACGTTCACACCCTGCAGTGTGATCTCGCCGTCGAGCACGGGAATGGCCTCGGGATAGCCGTCAAACAATTCCGGTTTGATCATGCCTTGCGGGGCAAAGCGTTCGGTGATGGTTTCCCAGCGCAGGGACATGTCCTGGGACTGGTTGTAATAGGCCAGCAGTTCCTTCCACGGGCTCGACAGGTCTTTGTAGGCGGCAAGGGCGGCAACAAGCGCCCCGACGGTGATTTCGCCCTTGATGGCAAGATACCCGCCCAGCGAATAGAAAAAGAACGGCGTGAGTTGCGAGATGAAGTTGTTCACGAACTTCATAAAGAATTTTTTCTGGTAAATCTCAAAGCGGATCGCAAACAGCTTGCCCAGCCGCGATGACACCATCGCCATGCGATACCGCCAGCCGCCATTGATCCGCAGGGTACTGGCCCCTGCGGCGCCTTCGCCAATTTCGGCGGCCAAGGCGCGCAGCTGGATCACCCGCTTTTTGTTCAGCGCATTCACCTGCCGCTGCAATTTCGGGATCAGCCATGCTTGCAACGGGATAAAGGCACAGGCGGCCAGACCAAAGGTAAAGCTTTGCAAAAACAGAAAGCCAAGGATTGTCGCCATCTGTCCGGCCTGCAGCACCGGCTGGGCCACGGCATCGCCCATCAAGCCGCCCATCGGTTCGGATTCTGAGGTGACCATCGACACCAGTTCACCCTGGCTGGTGCGTTCAAAATAGGGGGCTGGAAACCGCAGAATCCGCACAATCAACGTATAGCGCAGCCGCCGCAACAGGCGTTCGGCCAAGACACCTTTCATGGTGTTGATCCGCATTTTCATGATGCCGTGGGCAAACACCGACAACAGGAACAACCCGCACAGCCCCATCAAAAAGGTGATCTGGTCAAATTCATAGCCGTAGTATGTTACCGGTCCACCGGCCCCGATGGCATCGTTGATGATCCGCTTGGGCAGTTCCAGAGTGAGGTACAACAAGGGGAACAAAGTGAGCGTGATCGCAAGCAAGACCAACTGATCGCGCTTGGAATATTTCCAAATGAACTTAAACAGGGAACGTTCTATGATCAGGGTCCAGACAAATTGGTGTGGGTCATTGCGGCAAAAAAACGTCAGCGAGAAATTCTTAACAAATTCAAGGGCGCAAAATCAATTGAATTGCAGCTTTCGTTCATTGCGTTAGGATCAGCCTTCAAGGGGGATCTGCCGTGACTGCCGCGCTTCAAACTGTTTTGACCTTACTTATCTTGCTGGAGGTCAAACATCTGTTCGCAGATTTCTTCATGCAGACCCCACGGATGCTGTCGGGCCGCGCGCGCTATGCGCATCTTGGTCGGGCGCAGCATGCAGGGGTGCATGCGCTGCTGTCGTTTCTGGCCTTGATGGCGCTGGGCGGCGCATGGGGGTTTGTGGTTCTGCTCTGTGTGCTGGAACTGGTCGTGCATTATCACATTGACTGGCTCAAAGGGCTGCATTCTGAGAAAACCGGATATACCCCTGCTGATCCGGGATATTGGCGGGCCTTTGGTGTTGATCAACTGGCGCATCAACTGACCTATGTGGCAATGATCTGGGCTTGGGCGCTGGTTATGTATTGATGCCGCGTGCGGCGTAATTCGCCACCAGATCGGCATAGCCCTTCAGTGCAATCGGATCGCGCCTGTCAAACACCACCCCGTCCAGATCGCCACTGGCATCGCGGGTGGCCTGATCCAGCAACACCTGGCCGGGATCGGCCTTGGAACACAGCCGCGCCGACAGGTTTACCGTTGATCCCAACACGGTGAAATCCATCCGTTCCCTGGCGCCCATCGCCCCGACAACCACCTCACCCGAGGCGATGCCAATGCCGACATGGAGGTTGTAATCGGGGTATTTTTGCAGCAAATCCTGCATCGCTGCGGTGATCTTGACCGCGCAGCGCACCGCGCGGGTTTCCATCTCGTCGCCTTCGAACACCGCAACCAAGGCATCGCCGATGAATTTATCCACATCGCCGTGATGTTCCTCGACAATGTCGGTCTGTACGTCAAAATATTGGTTCAATGCCTCGATCACCACTTCGGGCGGCACCCGTTCGGAAAATTCCGTATAGCCGCGAATATCGGTAAAGATCACCGAGACCCGCCGCCGCTGCCCGCCGCGCATCATGCCGGTTTGATCGGCGCTTTGGATTGCGGTCATGGTGGAATGGCTGACAAATTTCATCAGCTCAAGCCGTTCGCCCAATTCGCCGATCATCTGGTTGATCCGCTGTGACAGATCGCCGATCTCGTCGCTGGAATTCACGCCTTTGACCCGTGCAGAAAAATCCCCCTGTCCTACTTTGGCCGCGACACTGCCGATTTCCAGAATCGGTTTGGTCAGCCGCCGGGCAAAGATGACCGCGCCGATGCTGGCAATCGCAAACCCAAACATGCCGACAATCAAAATCTGCCGGGTGATCGCATTGACCACGGCATAGGCGGTGTCTTCGCTTTGTTCGGTGACCACCGCCCAGGGAAACCGGTTGGGAAAGGCATAAGCCCCCAGCATCGCCATACCATCCTTGCGGGTATAGCTTTGCAGTGTATCGGCGCGGGCATTGGCGGTGATCAGCGGTATCGCAGAACGCACCAGCGCGCGGTCGGTCAGAGACCGCGGCGCACCGGCCAACACGGTATTGCCCTCCCTGTCGATGACCGAAATTTCACCCCGTGCGGCAAAGGGATGATTGGCGACAAGGCTGGCCAAAGAGGCCAGATTGATCTTGGCGGCAAAGGTCACATCACGGCCTGCGATCTTGGTGTCAAGCGGCAGCGCGATGGTGGCAATCCAATCGCCGGTTTCCGGAATCCGGGTGATCAGCGGCGTGCCATAGGCCCCGCGTGCGCGCAGTTCCTCCAACATTTCCGGCGCGGTGCTGAGGGTTTTCACGGGATCAAGCCCCGCCGCATCAAGGCGTTGGGCAAAGCCTTGGTCGGGGGCAAGAATAGGCAGTTTAGATCCGTCAATCGCCAGTTGCAGGGCGATCACCTGTGGCAGTTCCTGAATGCCCAGGGTCAGCAAAGACACTTTTTGTTGCACATCCAGATCGGGGCTGTCGATGCCATTGCGGATCACCTGCAGCGGCGACAGCCACCGGCCCTGAAATTCGCTGTCAAAAGACCGGCGCAACTGGCTGGCCACGGCGGTCAGATCCTCGTTGGCGGCGCTTTTCAATTCATCGCGGGTCAGTGTGGTCAGATTCTGGCCGACAATGGCCAGTGGCAGAACCGCCAGCAGGGTTGCAAATAGAAAAAACTTAATGCGCAAAGGAAATCTCATGTGCGCAGCTTAGAATAGAAAAATCAAACTGAATACGGGGATTATTGGCAAGATACGCCGCCCGTGGAAATCCCCAAGGGGCGGCGTATCTGTGTGCTTATTCTCGCGCCACTGCGGTGACAATGGCGCTGTCGCGGCCAATACCACAGGCCAGCCCGGTGGTATCGCGGGCCTCGACCGTCACGGTGAAATCACCCGCACTGGCATAGCGATGATGGGTGATCGCGCCGGTGCCGGTGGTGCCATCACCGTAAGCCCACAGGATCGCCAGGCCCTGACCATCGGCATCCGTGGCATTCGAGGCGTCAAATCCGGTCACATCATGGGCCGCGCCCAATTTGGTGGTCAAATCGGCCCCTGCATCCACAACGGGGGTGCTGTTGACCAGCACCCTTGCCGTGTCGATGCCGGTTCCGCAGGTCAGGCCGCTGTTGTCTTTGACGCTTAATTGCACCGTGACAGGGCCCGCTGTCTCAAAGCTGCGTTCTACCTGCGCACCGCTCAGGGTCACACCATCGCTGAACTGCCAGAGGTATTCGGTGATCATTCCGTCCAGATCGCCCGAGGCACCCGCGTCAAAAATTGTCACATCACCGGGGCAAACCACGCGGTCCGGTCCGGCAAGGGCCGTGGGGGCGGCATTGACCCGCACATAGCGTTCCTCGCGGCGCCGGCTGTTGCTGAGGCCTTTTCCGTCATCCAGTGCGACGCTGACCGGATAGAGGCCCGGTGTGTCAAAGCGGTGATTGACGCTGGTTCCCTCGGCGCGTTCTCCGGTCTCGCCAAAGACCCATGCAACCGCTGTCCCCGTGGGGACATCCACCGACCAGGGCAAATTCTCGGCAGCACAGACCCATTGTGGCGTTTGCAGGCCCGCCACAGGGGCGGGGTTCACCGTGACGGCGTGCTGCTGGGTGATCCGGCTGTTGCCGACCCCTGCATCATCGGTCACTGTCAGAGCAACGGTATAGGTGCCTGCCTGTTCAAAGCGATGGGCGGGGCGCAGACCCGTTGCAGTTGTGCCGTCGCCAAAATCCCATGCGTACTGCATGATCACCCCGTCCGCATCCGCGGATTGGCTGGCGTCAAAGAGCACCGCTTCGCCTGCGCCCATGGTGTGCGGCGCGTCAATGATGGCAACGGGGGCGGCGTTCACCACCACTTTGCGGCGGGTTTCGAGTGTGCTGCATCCGGCGTTCCCACCTGCCAGTTCCGTGGTCAGCGTGGCAAAATACACACCGGAGGTTTCAAAGACATGGGCAACCTCGGCGCCCTCTGCGCTGCCGCCATCGCTAAAGGCCCAGCGATGGCTGATCACACTTGCGCCTTCAAGATCGGACAGATCAATGGCAAAATCCGCGGGCAATCCTGCCGCCGCGCGTTCCGACCCGATGATGCTCTGGGCGGGGGCGGCGACGACTTCGATGTTGACGGTGTCGGTGTCCAGCGGGCTGCAAGAGCCAAGCGCCTCACCGGTGATGGTCAGGTTCACCACATAGTTTCCGGGTTTCTTGAAGCGGTATTCAGGGCGTTCGCCACTGGCGGTGCCGCCATCCCCAAAGGACCAGGCAAAAGCATTGACCGCGCCATCGGCATCGGTAGATCCAGACCCGTCAAAACGCACGGCCTGATTGGTGCAGACTGTGCGGTCCTTGCCCGCATCGGCCAGCGGGCCTTCGCGCACCAAGGCTGCAATCCGGTCAATGGCGCTGCCCCAGGCGGTGCCGGTGCCGTTGCGCACGCTCAGGGTCACCGGATAGGCCCCCGGTTGTTCATAGGTCTTGGACGGATTCACCAGATCGGAGGTTTCGCCATCGCCAAAGTCCCAGGCATACAACAACGTGCTGCCATCGGGATCGGCACTGTTTGAGGCATCAAACAGGATCGGTTGACCGGAACAGACATCCTTGTTGGCACCGGCAACCGCAATCGGGCGGGTTTTGATGGTGACAATTGTTGTGTCGATGGCCTTGGCATTTTTCAGCCCGGTGCCGTCATCCACCCGCAGGGTCACCGGATAGATGCCGGATTTTTCAAACACGCGGGTTACCTGCGCACCTTCGACGCGGGGCGATCCATCGCCAAAGTCCCAAAGATAGATCAGGGCATCACCGTCAGCGTCCGAGGATCCGCTGGCGTCAAAGGCCACCTGCAACACTTCGGTATCAATCTTGGGGCCGGCTTCGGCCAGCGGGGCATGGTTGACACGGATCGTGACATTGTCGGTTGCATTGGCATTGGCGACGCCGCTGTCATCGGTGATCAGCAATTGCGCCGACCAGACGCCAGCGGTTGTATAGGTCCGCGCCACACTGGCGCTTGGCACCGGTTCGGCGCCGTCATTGAATTCCCACAGATAGCTGATGATCGCGCCATCGGTGTCATAAGACTGCCCACCGTTCAGCAGCACCGGATCACCGGGGGCCACCAGAATATCCGCGCCGGCCTCGGCCACGGGGGCGGCATTGACGGTGATCAGGGTTTCGGCGGTGTCGGTGGCGGCACCCCCTGCGAAATTATCCGATACCGTCAGACCAAAACGATAAAGTCCGGGGGTGTTCAGGGCCACGGCGATGCGTTCGGCCGTTTGACTGCTGCCATCGGGCAGGGCCCAATCATAACCCGCGATTTGCCCGTCAGGATCAAGCGAAGCGCGGCCTGACAGGATGAATTCCTCGTTCGGGGCGACCACCTGTGGCGGGCCTGCATCGGCAATCGGGCTGGCGTTCACGGTGATCATGGTTGTGGCGCGGTCCAGGTTCAAAGGCGCGGTGCTTTGGTCGCGCACGGTCAGGGCGACCTCGTAAACACCTGCGCGGGCATAGGCGTGCATCGGGGTCGGGCCGCTGCCGCTGCTGCCATCGCCGAAATCCCAGTGATAGGATGAAATGCCGCCTTCGGGGTCGTGTGAGGCGCGGCCGTCAAACTGCACCTCGCTGGCGGTGACAAATTGCGCCGGACCGGCATTGGCGGTGGGGGCCGCATCAATCACGATCTGCCGGGTGAGGCGCTGTACCGCCGATGCGGTGCCGCTGTCATCGGTCACCGTCAGGGCTATTGTATAGATGCCCGGCGTGGTCCATGCATATTCGACCTCTTCACCGTCACCCGCCGCCCCATCACCAAAATCCCAGATATAGGACAGGATGGATCCATCTGGGTCTTGCGAGGCTTCGGCAGATAATGCCGCGGCTTCGGATACGGACACAGGGCGGTCAGGGATGCTGAACATCGGGATCGGGGGCGCGTTGACCTCGACGGTCATCTGGTCCCAATCGTAATTGTTCTCGACGCCGCTGTTGTCCTTGACGGTCAGGGTCGGCACATAGGTGTCGGGCTTTGTATAGCTGTGGCTGATCCGTGGCCCTTCCAGAAAGGTGCCATCGCCCATGTCCCAGACATAGGATTGGATCACCCCGTCCACGTCATAGCTGGCCGAGGCATCAAACAGCAGGGTCTGGCCGGTTTCGGCGGTCTGGTCGGTGCCTGCTTCGGCAACCGGGGCGAAATTTACCGTCACCAGACGGGTTTCGACGCCATAATAACAAGGGTGATCGCTGTTGTCTTCGACCCGCAGGTTGCTGCGGTAGGTGCCGGGTTTGTCATAGGTTTTTTCAGCATATGACCCGCCTGCGCCGCTGCCGTCTCCAAAGCGCCAGATGTAGCGGGTGATCGGGCTGTCAGAGGGTTCGGATGCGCTGCCATCAAAGGGCACAATCTGGCCGGGGGCCACGGTGATCGGCGCGCCGGGTTTGGCGACAGGGCCGGAACGCACATGCACGGCGATCTCATCGACAGACCCGCGGCCGGGGCGGTTGCCTTGTTCCATGACCTTGAGGGTCGCGGTATAGCGGCCCGGCGCGGCGTAGCGATGGGCGATCACCGATTGATCCGCCGTGCTGCCATCGCCAAAGTCCCAAAGAAAGCCCAGCGGCGCGCGGCCCTGTGATGCCGTGCCATCAAAGGCAACAGCGCGGCAATCGGCCAATGGCGTGGCAGTGCCGTCTGCCGTGGGGCGCGCCGGATCAAGCGCCTTTGTGGGGGGCATTTGCAGGGCAACAGCGGCGCCCGCTTTGTCAAAGACCGACAGGGTCACATCATTGGGGGTTTCAAACCCGCCCTTGAGGCTCAGGGCCAAGCCACCGGCTTCGGGCATGGCGCTGTCCACGGACCAGAAATTCTGACCCGAGGCCAGCAGCGCGATATCGGTGTAATCGGTCACAAAGGTCAGATCGCCCTTGGCCCCGTCAAAGTTCTGCACTGTGAAAGGCCCCTGCGCCGCTGGATCAACGGTGACGCGGGTTGCGGTGGTGCCTGCGCTCCAGCGGATTGTGGGTTGATAGGCAAACATCGACAGGCCGTCAGGGGCACGGTTGCGGTCGCGTGCGGTGCTGACCGCCACAGAAAACCCGTTACCGTCATTGCCGGCGGTGCCATCCACATCAATGCGGAAATAGGCGCGCCCGTTGAGGATTTCGCCCTGCTGTGCGCGTATTGCGCCCAGCGTGACCCAGCGCCCATCGGTGGCGTCCTCAGAACCATATTCACTTTGCGCCAATACCTTGCCGGGATCGGTGATCAATGACGTCACCTGCCGGGGGCGGTCTTGATCCTGTACCATATTAGGGCGGCTGGCCCCGCTGAAGGCCCCGTCGCCGCCCATGATCCGGTAGGTCGTCAGGGAATCGCGCGGCCCGCCATAGGTGAAATCATCGGTGCCGTTGGTTTCCGGATCAAAAATCCGCACATAGACCCGGCTTGCCGTGTTTTCCGGGATCGAAAACAGAATTTGTTCGCGGTGATCGACATCGCCTTCGGAACTGGGGGCGGAAATGCCATAGATCACCAGCAGGCTGCTGGCGTCGGGCGCGGTCTGCGCGCCCAGCGGTGCGCCAAGCGCGATCAGGGCGCTGGCAGCCAGAGAGATGCGTTTCATCCAGTTCATCGTCTTCCTCCATCCCTCGGGCGCAGCGCCCGAGAGGTCATTTGAATGCGGTGTTTCCCGCGTAGTCTTCGACGGCCACTTCGATCAGCTGGATCGGGCCGGTTTCGGGCGGCAGGCTGGCGCGGCACATACCTGTGGCAGAGTCACAGCGCAGGAACCCGTCCTGTTCCACGCCGCCAATGTCGATCAGGTAGGTGGCTGATTTGCGCAGCCCGCTTGGATCGCTTGCCGCCACTTCGATTGTGATCGGGCCAGCCGCACCCTGGGGGCGTGTGGCCTCGGCGCGGGTGATCAGCGGCGGGTCGATATCATAGACCGTTTGCAGACGCAGGGCGGTCACATTGCCCACCGCATCCGCGGCGCGCAGATCAAAGTCATTCACATCGGTTTGCAAGGTTGTGGTGATGCGGAACCGCCCCTCGGCAAGGACAACAGCCTGCCCGTCCAAGGTCAGGCTCATGGCATCACCTGCATCACCTTCGATGATCAGATCGGGATGGTCTGTGGCCTTGGGCAGGGGCAGGTCCAAGGTGATCTGTGGCGGGGTTTCATCGCGGATCGCAAAGAAATCCGCGCCCCCTTCGGATTTGCCGTTCGGGGCAAAGACTTCGATCCGGTAGCCCTGTTCCTGCAGGGTCACCGGCACGCTAAAGGACACCCCGCCGCGCGGGCCGACAACGGTCTGCACCACCACCGCCCCCGTGGCATTGACCACCGTCACAGGCGCATCGGCCAAAGCCGTGGTCTGGGCGCGCAGGGCCAGTTCTTCGGATCGGGTGGCAAGCACATCGCCAATGCGCGGGATGGCCGGATCAAAGGCGATCTCGACGGTGGTGGCGGGGCGATAGATCACCGTCTGGGACAGGCTGCTTTGGTTGCCGGCAGGGTCTGTGGCCTCAAGGGTGATCACGTTAACGCCCTCGTGCAACGTCAGGTCGCGTTCAAAGCTGCCATCGCTGTTCAGCGTCAAGGCGCTGCCGTTCAGCAAAACGATTGCTTCGGGTTCGGAGGCACCAAAGGCGATCACGGTTTGCGCTTCGCTCAGGGCGTCATCGGCGGGGGCCAGCAGGGTCAGGAACGGCGGGGTGTTGTCGCGGCGCATGATAAAGCCTGCGGGTTTGCTCCATTGTCCGGGCAGGCCCAGTTGATCTAGGGCGGCAACCCGCCAGAAATAATGTGCAGGCGGCAATTCGGGCGTGGTAAATCCGGTGTCGGCAATGCCCCATTCGCTGACCTGCATTTCATTGAAGCCCGCATCGCGTGCCACCTCAAGCCAATAGCCCGCAGCGCCGTCAAATCCATCCCACGCAAGGGTGGCGGCAGCGGAATAGACGATGGTTTGATCCGCAGGCAGGGTCAGGCGCGGGCTGTTCAGCACATCGGCGGTTTTCGCGCCATTGCCATCAATCACCACGCCTTCGTTTTCGCCGATGGTGACAGCGGTATCGCCGCGTTTGACCTTCAGGCTGGCCTGATCATAATTCACAAAACGCGCGCCGCTTTTGTCATTCTTGACCCAGAAATCCGATGACTTGGTGGTGGTTTCCACCCCCGGCACGTCGATCTCAAAAGCGGTCTTATCCGACAATTGGTTCAGCACCGCATAGAAATCGCCATCCACAAGCGATACTTTTGTGACCTCGTCACCGGTCAGGGGGTCAGAGCGCATGCGCTGGATCGTGGCATTGGAATTGGCGTTCAGGCGCAGGCGTGACAGATCGCGAAAAGTGATCTGTGTGGTGCTGCCCGACAGGGTCCGCACCCGTTCAAATTCAACCAGAATCGCGTTCATATCCCGCCCCGACCAGCGCGGTTCTGCAGGGGCGCGGCCCTGCACATCGCCCTGCACGTCCGAGACAATAGCTTCGGCGGAACGGTCGCGCTGGGCGATGGCAATTTCCAGTGCTTCCTGGGCCAGCAGGGTGGCGATATTGGACAGATCGACGACGTCGCCCCATTCAAAAGCCTCGCGGCGTTCCAGCGCGGTTTCGCGGTTGGCCACGGCATTGCCGATCTGCACAGGGGCAAACACCTGCGCGCCCTCGGCGGTGGCGATTTGAATGGTATCCAGCGCGATTTTTAACGCCTCATCCGCCGCACGCACCTGTTTGACCGGCATTTTCAAACTGTCATTGGGGCGCAGATCGGCAGGATTGGTGATCTGGTTCAGCTCAAGCACATAGGGCCATAAATCCGGATCTCCCAAATGTTGCCCGACAAAATCGCGGATCGTATCTGCCGATGTGAACGTGATGCTGTCAAATTCCAGCGCCGCGCCGCGCGTCTGGCTCAGGGCAGGGGGAACCACGCCCGCAAAAGCAAGGGCAGCGGCCAAAATAACGCCGCGCAGAAAGTATCGGACTGTACAAAACAAATTTGTCGCCCCCGAAGGATCAAAGTAAAATGCCTTTAATTTGGCATAATTGTCCGAACAAATATCCCGGCAGGCAAGGTTTTTTGTTTGATTTTGGCCGCGACAAAGACCTGATTGTCAGTCAAAGCCGCATCAATCGCCGTTAGATTGAGGGATTGTTCAGGATTCCGCGCCGATTACCTCTTGTGCGTTTCCTGCAGATGAGGCCCGAATTATTGATTTTTGCCGCGTTAAAGGTGATTCTTTAACGAATTTAACCGGTTTTCGATGGTTTCACCCGCCCGAAAGCCGGCGCTTATACGGTTAACGTCGCGGCGACCGCACGTTGCCAGCCCGCGTATTTTTCGGCGCGGTCATCGGCCGCCATCGCCGGGGAGAAACGGCGCTCTTTTGCCCAGGTTTTCGCAAATTCCGCCCTATCGGGATACATCCCTGCCCGCTGTCCGGCCAGCCATGCCGCGCCGGTAGCGGTGGTTTCCAAGACATGCGGGCGGTCCACAGGGGCATCAATCATGTCTGAAAGAAATTGCATTGCCCAGTTGCTGGCACTCATGCCGCCATCCACCCGTAGGGTTGCGGCATTGCCGTGCTCTTGCCAATCGGCCTGCATCGCCTCAAGCAGATCACGGGTCTGAAAGCCGACACTTTCCAAGGCGGCACGGGCAAATTCTGCGGGACCGGAATTGCGGGTCAGGCCAAAGACCGCGCCGCGGCATTCGGCATTCCAGTACGGCGCACCAAGGCCGGTAAAGGCAGGCACAATGATGACGTTCTGTTGATCGTCTGCGGTTTCGGCCAGCGCCTGAGTGTCATTGGCCGCGCTGATCATTTTTGCCCCGTCACGCAGCCATTGCACCACCGCCCCGGCCACAAAGATCGACCCTTCCAGCGCATAGGTGGGTTTGCCGTCCAATTGATAGGCAATGGTGGTCAGCAGACGGTTGTTTGATTTCACCGCCGTTTCGCCCGTGTTGAGCAGGGCAAAACATCCGGTGCCATAGGTTGATTTCAACATGCCCGGTTCAAAACAGGCCTGCCCGATGGTGGCGGCCTGTTGATCCCCCGCCACCCCGAGGATCGGCAGCGCCGCACCCAGATGTGCCGGATCGGTCAGGCCAAAATCAGCGGCGCAATCCTTGACGTCGGGCAGCATCTGCATCGGGATGTCAAACAGATCACAGATGGTTTTGCTCCAGCGGCCCTGATGAATATCATAGAGCAGGGTGCGTGCGGCATTGGTGGCATCGGTGACATGGGCCGCGCCATTGGTCAGTTTCCAGATCAGGAAGCTATCAACCGTGCCAAACAACAGTTTGCCTGCGTGCGCCCGCGCGCGCGCGCCCTCGACCGTGTCCAGAATCCATTTAAGTTTGGTCCCTGAAAAATACGGATCGGCCAGCAAACCGGTTTTGGCGCTGATCATCCCGTCGTGGCCCTGATCGCGCAAGGCGCGGCAGTATTCAGCGGTGCGCCGGTCTTGCCAGACAATTGCGTTATAGATCGGCTCACCGGTGTCGCGGTCCCAAACCAGCGTGGTTTCGCGTTGATTGGTGATGCCGATGGCGGTGATATCCGCAGCGGTTAATCCGGCCTGATCCATCGCTGTGCGGCAGCTGTGCAGCGTTGTCGACCACAGGTCCGCAGGATCATGTTCAACCCAGCCGCTGTGCGGGAAATGCTGGGGAAATTCCTGTTGGGCGGTTGCCGTGACCTGCATCTCGCCATCAAAAACCAACGCGCGGGATGAAGTGGTGCCCTGATCAATGGCAAGGATATGGGTCATAGCGCGCCTATCTATCTCGGTTGGGCGATGGTGTCTTTCAGGCGCGGCCAATGTCAAGACGCGGGCGGGTTCTGCATCCAGTGATCCAGTTCCTGCGCTTCGGTTTTGCTGAGGCGCAGGCCCAGTTTGCTGCGCCGCCACAGCACATCTTCGGCAGTGCGGGCATATTCGTGTCGCATCAGCCAGCGCAGTTCGGCTTCGCTTAAATCATGGCCAAACATCCGGCCAAGGTCCGCTGCGGTGGTTGCGCCGTTCAGAATGTCGCGGGCTTCGGTGCCGTATCCACGGATCAACCGTTGCGCCCATCGCGGTGTCAGAAAGGGATGCTCGGCCTGCAGGTCATCAATCATATTTTGCACATCGGTGATGGAAAAATCACCGCCGGGCAGGGCAACGCCCGCGGTCCACGGATCGGGAAGACCGGGAAAGAAATCCGCGATCTTGTCCAGCGCATCTTCGGCCAGTTTGCGGTAGGTGGTGATTTTGCCGCCAAAGATATTCAGGATCGGCGCCCCCCCGTTGGCATCGACTTTCAGGATGTAATCCCGCGTTGCCGCCGCCGCCGAACTGGCCCCGTCATCATACAGCGGACGCACCCCTGAATAGGTCCAGACCACGTCTTCTTTGGTCAGTTGGTGACGGAAATAGCCATTGGCGAAATCCAGCAGATATTGCTGTTCCTCGGGGGTGCATTCGGGCTTGATCGTCGGGTCATCGTGATCTGCATCGGTGGTGCCGATCAGGGTGAAATCGGTTTCATAGGGGATGGCAAAGATGATCCGCCCGTCGCTGCCTTGAAAGAAATAGCATTTGTCATGGTCATACAGCCGCTTGGTGACAATGTGACTGCCGCGCACCAGACGCACGCCTTCGCGCGAATTGACATGCACCGTGTTCTGGATGATGTCGCCGACCCAAGGACCACCCGCATTCACCAGCATTTTGGCGCGGTGATGGGTCTGGATGCCGGTGGTGGTGTCTTTTGTGGTGATTTCCCACAGATCCCCTGCGCGGGCGGCTGAAACGACCTTGGTACAGGTCAGGATCGTTGCGCCACGGGCCTGTGCATCGCGGGCATTCAGCACCACCAGGCGGGAATCTTCGACCCAGCAATCGGAATATTCAAAGGCCTTTTGAAACTGCGGCTGCAAGGGCGCGCCTTCGGCACTGCCGCTCAGGGACAATGTGCGCGTTGGAGGCAGAATTTTGCGCCCGCCCAGATGGTCATACAAAAACAGACCAAAGCGGATCAGCCATGCGGGGCGACGCCCCTTTGTCCAGGGCATCAGCACATTCAGGATTTTGGACGCAGGGGTATCCGCCTCGAACCGCATGTCCTTGTGATAGGGCAGCACAAAGCGCATCGGCCATGCAATATGCGGCATCGCCTTGAGCAGGGTTTCGCGTTCGCCCAGGGCATGACGCACCAAGGCGATTTCGAAATATTCCAGATACCGCAGCCCGCCGTGAAACAATTTGGTCGAGGCTGATGACGTGGCCGAGGCCAGATCGTTCATCTCGGCCAAGGTGACGGACATGCCGCGTCCTGCGGCATCGCGGGCAATGCCGCAGCCGTTGATCCCGCCGCCGATCACAAACAGATCAAGCGGGGCAGGTGTTTGGTCTGGTTGGGTCAAAGGGCACGCTTTTGCAAAAGGTAATGTTACCGCTGACATAGGGTAAAACCTCGGTTGGGGCAATCTGTAGCGGCGGGGGGCGGGTGCTGCCCAAACGTCAGTTTGCCGGATTATTCAGGGCTGGGCCGGTCTTGGGCAATCCACCAGATGGTGCCGTTTTTATCCGCCACGCCGCCGCGATAATCGCCATCCCCTGCATCGGCCATGTCCTGTACCACCTGCGCGCCAGCGCCAAGGGCCGCGGCAAATGTCGCATCGCCGTCGGGCACATAGACATGCAGATGGGCGGCCGGGGCATTCGGCATTTCGCCGATCATGATCACCGAGTCGTCGATGCGGGTTTCGGCATGTTTGATCCCGCCATCCGCGCGGCGATGTAGGCGCAGACGGGTGGCACCAAAGACCTGTTGCGCAAAGGCAAGGGTGTGTTCGGCATCCGCCACGATCAGATAGGGGCTGACACTTGGATAGCCGTGGGGTTTCCAGTGCATCGGGGGGTCCTGTTTGCCGGTTCGGGGCAAGGCTATCATGGAAAAGCGGCATTTCCCAAGTGCAGGTGAACACTTTGCCAAGAAACGCAAAAAGCAGCCCCGAGGGGCTGCTTTCCTGTTGTCGCAGAATGCGGGTGGATCAGAGGCTGGCGTCAAGCGCCGCAAGGATCGCATCGCCCATTTCAGCGGTGCTGATCGGGGTACCGCCGTCTTCGCCCATCAGATCGGCCGTGCGGGCCCCATCGGACAGGACTTTTTCAATCGCGTTTTCCAGTCGGGTGGCTTCGTCGCCCTGATCAAAGGAATAGCGCAGCGCCATCGCAAAGCTGAGGATACAGGCAATCGGGTTGGCCTTGCCCTGGCCCGTGATGTCAGGCGCGGACCCGTGTACCGGCTCGTACATCGCCTTGGGACGGCCATCAGCATTGGGCGCACCCAAAGACGCGGAAGGCAACATGCCCAGAGATCCGGTCAGCATCGCCGCGCAATCCGACAGGATATCGCCAAACAGGTTGTCGGTCAGGATCACGTCGAATTGTTTGGGCGCGCGCACCAGCTGCATTGCGCCATTGTCGGCATACATATGGCTGAGTTCGACATCCGGGTAATCTTCGTCATGGACCTTTTGGACCACTTCGCGCCACAGAATGCCCGATTCCATCACGTTGGCTTTTTCCATTGAACAGACTTTGTTGCCGCGACGGCGGGCCAGTTCAAAGGCGGACCGCGCAACGCGGTCGATCTCGGATTCGGTGTAACGCTGGGTGTTGATGCCAACCCGTTCGTTGCCTTCTTCAAAGATGCCGCGCGGTTCGCCGAAATACACACCTGATGTCAACTCGCGCACGATCATGATGTCGAGGCCGGCAACGATGTCTTTCTTGAGGGATGAAAAATCGGCCAAGGCGTCAAAACACTGGGCCGGGCGCAGGTTTGAAAACAGGTCCATTTCCTTGCGCAGGCGCAGCAGCCCGCGTTCCGGTTTCACGCTGAAATCCAGATCGTCATATTTCGGGCCACCCACAGCGCCCAACAACACCGCGTCCACCTCAAGCGCACGCGCCATTGTATCATCATGCAGCGGCGTGCCGTGTTTGTCATAGGCGGCACCGCCAACCAGATCATGTTCCACGTCAAAGGCCAGATCACGTTTGGCACCAAACCAGTCGATGACGCGGGTAACCTGCCCCATGACTTCGGGTCCAATGCCGTCACCGGCAAGAATAAGCAGGGTTGGGTTGGCCATGGGTCGCTCCTTAAAAAATCTATCCAAAGCGGCGTAGCCTGCGGATGGCTGAGGGTCAAGAACGCCCAGCAGGTCACGCTAGCGGGTCAGGTCTACCCAGATCAGATTATGACGGCTTGCGCCCGGATTTGGCGGCATGACCTGGGCGTTGATGACCCGCCAGTCGGACGAGGGCAAAATATAATCCACCCGCAGTGGGCCGGTCTGTTGCCATGTCACTGTGGGCTGGCCGGCAAGCGGGTCTTGCAGCGCCGGATGCTGTAGCAAGCTGTTGAGCGCGCCGCGCCGCCCGTCCCTGGCATAGGGATCAAGATTGGCATCGCCTGTCAGCACGAAACTATGTTGAGGCACCTCACCAAAATGCCCCGCCAGAAAATGCTGCCAGAACCGGATTTCATCATGGTTGCGTCTGCCGTTGCGGTCTTCGGGGCCGTCAAAGACCGGCGGCGTGGCGTGAAAGGTCAGGATATGCAGGAGGCCAAAATGCGGATGGGCAATCGGCACCACCCAATGCCCGTTCGAGGACAGGCGTTGGATATTCTGGGCTTGGGCGCTGGGAAACGGGCCGTTTTCGGTGCGGGGCAACAGGGCTTCGGGCAGGTCGCGCCACAACAGCGCAGAGAAATCTTTGACGTTGCTTTCTTCAATCGGGAAACGGGACAGGATCGCCATGCTGCCCGCGCCAAAAAACCGCCCATAGCCCTGGGCATCGCCTGCGCTGTTGGTTGTGCCGTCGCCATCCAGATCAATGCCGCTTTGCGCTCCGGCATTGGGCGGGGCGGCAAAGACATGCGGATAGACCTGCCCCTGTTCGGCCAGCGCATCGGCCAAGGCCCGCAGGGCGCGGTTCTCCAGATCGTAGTCGATGCCTTGCAAGGTAATGATATCGGCGTTGGCGGCATTCAATAGATCAACCACGGCGCGCAGCTGCGGATCATCGCCTTTTAGGATGTCGCGCAACAACAGGCCGGGGCCTTTGCGGGACAATTCAGTGTTGAATGTGGCAATGCGCAGATTCTCGGCACTGGCCGCGGTGGCGATCAGCAGGGCAAAGAAGGTTGCAATCAGGCGGTTTGGAAACCAGCCTCTTCGTCCGCATAAGCACGGCGGCGCTTGTCTTCGATCATGTCGGCCACCTTGCCCATGGCAATGCCGCGCATGATCATGCTGGCAGGCAGAAACGCCCATGCGCTTACAGTCCAGATCAGGGTTTGCGGGTTGTCCAGTGGGATAGGGTCTATCAGATAAGCCGATGCTTTGACCACAGCGGGGATCACAAACGGCAGCAGAAAGCCAAGCGCGATGTTGATCCGTGCATCGCGTTGCAGGCGGGCCAAGACATCGCCGCCCGCTGTCGGATCAAAAAGCGGCAGGTTAACCCAGACATTAAAGGCGCCCTGCCGTGACGGCCAGCCCATGACCCGCACCAAGACCAGAAACAACGTCAATGCGATCAGTGCCACAAGATAGGCCAATCCCGCAGCGGTGCGCAGGGTATCGACCAACATGGCGCTGGCGCTTTCGGGCAGCATCAACACCGCAAGGCGCACCGGGGAATAGGGAAAATCAAGCCCGTTCCCGATGATCGTCCCGATGGAGGCAAGACCGCCATTTAACAGGGTCTGTTCGGTCTGGCCTTTGATCACCTGGGTGATCATCAGAACTGTCACGAACAGCGCAACAAACCGGATGCGGTTGAACGGCGGGGCATCGCGGAATTCCACGATGCTGGGAAAACTGGAATTATATTCAACAAAGGTCAGGAAACCGGCCAAAAGCGCCATCAGAACGGTGATCTGCGTTGAATCCGCTGCAACCCCCGGCAAAATCAATGCCGGAGTCGCAATCAGCAACGCCACCAATAGGCCACGCGTTGCCGCGCCTGTCATCCGTCCAATCACTACTGTGCCCTTCCAAACTGGCCAGCTACGATACGTTGCCGCGGCTTGTTCCAACTTGTTGCCCCTGTCGTTTCAGGGGCGTGCCTCAATTCTGCCCAATTTGTGCCTTGTTTTGTCATAGTTCTCAAGCCGCCACGGACATTGAAGCGAACACTTGTGTCATTTTGAGGATGAAGGTGGTGCCTTCTTGCATCATTTTGGTGGCGACAACATGGCGCCTTCCAAGATGTTGTGGGTGCCGCCGGGGCACCCACAAGAAACACATCGAAATGTATTTTGTTTGTTAAGGTTTGCCGCCCCGGATCAAACCCAAGGGCGGCTTTGTGCGGCGCTGGCCTCGAAAGTATCAATCGACGCGGCCTTTTCCATGGTCAGGCCGATATCGTCCAAGCCATTCATCAGGCAGTGTTTTTTGAAGGAATCAACCTCAAAGCCAAACACCTCTCCGTCGGATGTTGTGACTTCCTGCGTTTCCAGATCAACGGTGATCCGTGCATTGGCCCCTTTTTCCGCGTCTTTCATCAACAGCGCGACTTGCTCTGGGGGCAGGACGATTGGCAGGATGCCGTTCTTAAAGCAATTGTTGAAAAAGATATCGGCAAAGGAGGTCGAGATCACACATTTGATGCCGAAATCCTTGATCGCCCAGGGCGCATGTTCGCGCGACGACCCGCAGCCGAAGTTATCGCCAGCCACCAGAATTTCGGTGCTGCGGTACTGCGGTTTGTTCAGCACAAAATCTTCGATTTCGTTGCCCCTGCGGTCATAGCGCATCTCGTCAAACAGGTTCACACCCAGTCCCGAGCGTTTGATGGTCTTCAGAAACACCTTTGGGATGATCATATCGGTGTCGATATTGACCAAGGGCATCGGTGCGGCAATGCCGGTGATTTTTTCGAATTTGTCCATTACATCATCTCTCGCACGTCGGTGAGTCTGCCGGTGATGGCAGCAGCGGCAGCCATGCCGGGGGAAACCAGATGGGTCCGCCCCTTATAACCCTGACGGCCTTCAAAGTTACGGTTGGAGGTCGAGGCACAGCGTTCGCCTTCGGCCAGTTGATCGGGGTTCATCGCCAGACACATGGAACATCCTGCCAGACGCCATTCGAATCCGGCCTCTTTAAAGATATCGGCAAGGCCTTCTTCTTCGGCTTGGGCGCGGACCAAACCGGAACCGGGCACCACCATGGCGCGCAGGCCGTCTTTGATCTTTTTGCCTTTCAGGATTGCAGCGGCGGCGCGCAGGTCTTCGATGCGGCCATTGGTGCAAGACCCGATAAACACGGTGTCGATTTCGATGTCGGTCAGTTTCTGACCCGCTGTCAGACCCATGTATTCAAGGGCGCGTTTCGCCGCTTCGACCTTGCCACCTTGGAAATCCTCGGGGCTTGGGACGTTGGCGGTGATCGGCAACACGTCTTCGGGCGATGTGCCCCAGGTGACGACAGGTTGAATGTCTTCGCCGCGCAGGGTGATGACCTTGTCGAAATGCGCGCCTTCGTCGGTGAACAGGGTTTTCCACCAATCCATCGCCGCTTCCCATTGGGCCGCTTTCGGGGCGTGGGGGCGGCCTTTGACATAGGCGTAGGTGGTGTCATCGGGCGCGATCAGCCCTGCACGCGCGCCGCCTTCGATGGCCATGTTGCAGACGGTCATCCGCCCTTCCATGGACAGATCGCGAATCGCCTCGCCGCAATATTCGATAACATAGCCGGTGCCGCCTGCAGTGCCGGTTTCACCGATCACTGCAAGGGTGATGTCTTTGGCCGTCACGCCGGGGCGCAGCTTGCCGGTGATTTCGACCTTCATGTTTTTCGATTTCTTCTGGATCAGTGTCTGGGTGGCCAGAACATGTTCCACCTCAGAAGTGCCGATGCCATGGGCCAGCGCCCCGAAAGCGCCATGGGTCGCGGTGTGGCTGTCGCCGCAGACCACGGTCATGCCCGGCAATGTCCACCCCTGTTCGGGGCCGACGATATGTACGATGCCCTGGCGCACGTCCGACACCGGATAATAGTGAATGCCGAATTCCTTGGCGTTCTTGTCCAGTGCTTCAACCTGAATGCGGCTGTCTTCGGTCATGGTGGCGGCATTGGCACGGTCCAGCGTGGTGGGCACGTTGTGATCCGGCACCGCGATGGTTTTGTCCGGTGCGCGCACCGAACGGCCCGTCATGCGCAGCCCCTCAAAGGCCTGCGGGCTGGTCACTTCGTGTACCAGGTGGCGGTCGATATAAAGCAGGCAGGTGCCGTCGTCGGCTTCATGCGCGACATGGGCATCCCAGATTTTGTCATAGATCGTCTTGGGGGACATGATGGTCCTCTCCCGTGTTGTTTGGGTCATAATGCGGAGTCGGAGAAGTGACGCTTATAGGAAGGCAAGCACGCTGTGCATTGCCCCGTAAAAGCGTTCGCGCAGCCGTGCGCGGTCGTCCAGATCGAACACCTGTTTCATGTCTTGCGGCGTAGCGCGAAATGGCACGCGGTTCAAGGGAAATGGGGTAGGTGATGTTGTTATGCCCCTATAAAACAGGGGTTGTGTCTGCTGTGGCTTGCCGCGCGACGGTGGCTGTGCTTGACTCAGGCGCATGAGACCGGAAACCGATCCAACCGCGCCGTTTATTGATTTTCTTTTATCGTTGCAGGCTTTGTTTGCGGGGGTTCTTGGCTTTGTCCAGGGGGTTTTGACGCCGGGGTGGCGGCAAAATCAGGTGATTATACTTGTTGTGCTGGCGCTGCTGGCATGGCTGTTGCACCGGATTTCGGACAAAATGCTGCAAGACTGGGTGCGCTCTCATGAGGGTTGGTCCAAGTGGCAGTTGCGGATTGTCGTGCAGGTGCGGCGGCGTCTGGGCCTGATGTGGTTTGCGCTGTTGGCCGGCGCTTTGTATCTGGTGATGCAGAATGTGACATGGCCCTCGCGGTCCTATCTGATCGGGTTGGCGGGCACATTGGCGGCGGTCTGGGTTGGCATTGCCTTTGCGGTGCGGCTGGTGCGCAACCGGTTTTTGCGCCGCGTGGTGACATGGTCACTCTGGATCTATGCGACCTTTTATTTCCTGAATATCGACGATGAGGTTTCGGCGTTCATGGAACGTCTGGCGCTGCATATCGGTGATTTCCGGCTGTCCTTGCTGGATCTGATCACCGCCTTGGTGGTGATCGGCATTTTGATCACGGTTGCCCGTCTGGTCAGCACAACCGCCGCTGCCAGCATCCGCCGCAACGAAGACATCAGCCCGTCCATGCAGGTTCTGGCGGTCAAGGGCGTGCAGATCTTCTTTTACGGGATCGCCTTTTTCATGGGGGTGCGCACCGTCGGGATTGATCTGACGGGTCTTGCAGTCCTGTCGGGGGCGATTGGTGTCGGGCTTGGTTTTGGTCTGCAAAAAGTGGTGTC
This sequence comes from Sulfitobacter sp., assembly GCA_047634585.1. Taxonomy (GTDB): domain Bacteria; phylum Pseudomonadota; class Alphaproteobacteria; order Rhodobacterales; family Rhodobacteraceae; genus Sulfitobacter. The sequence goes on from JBLIAN010000018.1 coordinate 39,238, forward strand.
CAACCTTGTGTCCGGTGTGATCATCCTGATTGATAAATCCATCAAGCCGGGGGATGTGATCAGTCTGGGTGAAACCTTTGGCTGGATTCAGACACTGGGCGCGCGTTATGCTTCGGTGGTGACGCGGGATGGCAAGGAATACCTGATCCCGAACGAAGATCTGATCACCGGGCAGGTGGTCAACTGGTCGCATTCCAATGATTTTGTCCGCCTTGATATCTATTTTGGCACGGCCTACGGCGATGACCCGCATCAGGTGCGAAAACTGGCCATCGAAGCGGCCAAAAGCGTGGATCGGGTGCTGAGTTTCAAGGCGCCTGTCTGTCACATTGTCGGTTTTGGCGACAGCAGTGTGGATTACATCCTGCGATTCTGGATCAAAGACCCCACCGGCGGGCTGACCAATATTCGCGGTAATGTTTATTTGGCGCTTTGGGACATCTTTAAGGAAAACGATATTTCGATTCCATTCCCGCAGCGCGAGGTTTTGATGCTGGAAAACAGCAAAATGTCACTATCACGTGGGAATAAGGCGGCGGCGCTTGATTAGCGGCCTGATGCCCTTGACTCGGTCAAACAACATTGTCACAGCCTGCGGCCGGTTCTTGCCACGGGCGGCGCTTGTCATTGAATTGTGATAATCGCGTTGCTATTCTTGAATCAACCCCAGCGTCGGGGGTCCGGCGGCGCTCAAAAAGGAGGACGATGTCCTGTCAATCCAAGCGAACGCAGCTGTGTCTGCTGATATCGGAGCGTCGATAATGTCTGCTGCCGGTGAGATGACCAAAAGCGATGCGCTTTTGGCGATGATCCTTACAACCCTTGATGAAGACAAAGCCGAAGAGATCGTGCATATTGATCTGCACGGCAAAACCGAGATTGGCGATCATATGGTTGTCTGCTCGGGCCGTTCGACACGTCAGGTATCTGCGATTGCCGAAAAGCTGGCGCAGCGTGTCAAAGACGAATTTGGCCATACGCCAAAGGTCGAGGGCAAAGACGTTGGCGATTGGGTTTTGATCGATACAGGCGATGTGATTGTGCATGTCTTCCGCCCCGAAGTGCGCGAATTCTATCAGCTTGAAAAAATGTGGATCGGCGGCGACGCACCTGCGCCGCAAAACTGATCCGGCTGAGTGACCGCTGATGCGTGTTCACATCTGCGCTGTCGGGCGGCTGCGTGCTGGTCCCGAAAAGACCCTCATTGACGATTATCTCACCCGCTTTGACCGGACTGGCCGACATCTCGGCCTTGGTCCGGCGCGGGTGATCGAGGTCGAAGGCAAAAAAGGCGGCGGCATGGCAACAGAGGCCACGCTGCTGCAAAAAGCGATTCCGCCGGGCGCGTTGATCTGTGTGTTGGATGAACGGGGCAAGGTTGAGAAATCACCCGATTTTGCGGCCCGTCTGGGGCAATGGCGCGATATGGGGCGCGGTGATCTGGCTTTTGTCATTGGTGGTGCCGATGGCATTGATCCGGCACTGCGCGGCGCGGCGGATCATGCGCTGTCTTTTGGCAAAATGGTCTGGCCGCATATGATGGTGCGGGTCATGTTGTCGGAACAATTGTACCGCGCGGCGTCAATCCTGTCTGGCGGACCTTACCACCGGAGCTGATGTTTCAGCGCAGTTTGACGGTGACGGTCCGTGGCGCCCAGCCGCCGATGGAATCACGGGCCTGAATGCCGACTTCGGTCAGATCGCTTGGGATCGACACACCGGAAAGCGACCGTGTGAAGGGCTGTTCATCCACATGGGGATGCGCGAGGTTGCGCTGGCCCAGAACCTTGCCGTTCTGATCGACAATGCGCCATGCATCGGCGTAATCGTCCCATCCGGTATCGGCATGCTCCACAGTCACATCGAAGGTCCAAAGACCGCCGCTGTTTTTTGCGTTTATGTTTTTGATCACCGGCGCATCTGCATAGGCCGGTATCGTCAGGGCCATCAAGGCCAGAAGACTATGCTTTAACATTGGTTCACCGTTGGTTCAGGACCAGCCTGATATAGGTAGCCTTATCACTTTTTCAAAAGAATGACACGGGAATGGGACGCGAATTCGCGCCGCCAGATCACAATAAGTGTGATTATTGCACCAGTGATGAGCGCCAGGGCCCCCGCCAGCCAAGCCACGCTGGCCAAAGCAAAATAGATGGATCGCAGCCCCCGGTTAAAGCTGCGCGCGGCGGTGATGTTCAGCTCGGCTGCTTTTTCGGCCATTTTCAAGGCCTTCGGGTCTTGGGGGTCATTCGGGACGGCCGCCATCACCACGGAACAATAGCCAAACAGGCGGTTGGACCATGCAAATTTCAAAAAGGCATTGGTCAGGAAAAACACCACCAACAGCAATTTGATTTCCCAGACGATTCGGGGAGGGCTGGCGGTTGTGAGGTCTTGGGCAACATCGGCCAGACTGTCGGCATTGCCGATCAGGGCCAGGGTGCCGCCAATGACAATAACGCTGGTTGAGGCGAAGAACGATGTGCCTTGGCGCAGGGTGGCAATGGTCTGGGCGTCAAAGATGCGCGGCTGGCGGGTGATCATCTGGCGCATCCATTCGCGGCGGTATTCACCCATCAGCTTGGATACCGATGGGCGATGCGGCGCCGGGCGCTCCACCTGCCAGCTGATCAACAGCCAGAGCGCGAGGATGGTCAGGACCGCGCCGTAATCCAGCGGATCAAACAGGGTGATATGGGCGGGCCAATTCATCCGCTAAAGGTAGCCTCTGCGCTATGAACTTGCCAGAACGTTAAATTGGTAATATATTTTTACCAAATAAGAGGTGCCTCGATGGAAATGCCAAAACCGGATCAGAATGTGCTTGCCCGCAAGGCGCGGGTGGTGGCGCGGTTGCAAGATGTGTTGCCGGCAGATGCGGTGATCCATGACCCGCGCGAAACCCGTGCCTATGAATGTGACGCGCTGACCGCCTATAAATGCCCGCCGATGGTGGCGGTCCTGCCCCAAACAACCCAGGAAGTTTCCGATGTGCTGCGCATTTGCCACCAAGAAGGTGTGCCGGTTGTGCCGCGCGGATCAGGCACTTCACTGGCGGGGGGGGCATTGCCCACGGCCGATTGTGTGATCCTCGGGGTGGCGCGGATGAATGACGTGTTGGAGACCGATTACGAAAACCGTCTGATCCGTGTCCAGACCGGCCGCACCAACCTGAGCGTCACCGGCGCGGTTGAGGCCGACGGGTTTTTCTATGCGCCGGATCCGTCCTCGCAGCTGGCCTGTGCGATTGCGGGCAATATCGCGATGAATTCCGGCGGCGCGCATTGTCTGAAATACGGGGTCACCACCAATAATCTGATGGGGGTGACGATGGTGATGATGGATGGCGAGGTGGTGACAATTGGCGGTGGTCATCTGGATGCTTCGGGATTGGATTTACTGGGGCTGATCTGTGGCTCTGAGGGGCAGTTGGGCGTGGTTACCGAGGCCATTCTGCGCATCCTGCCCAAACCCGAAGGCGCCCGGCCGGTGCTGATGGGGTTTGACGACAACGAAGTCGCAGGCGCCTGTGTGTCGGATATCATCAAAGCCGGGGTGCTGCCGGTGGCGATCGAATTCATGGACCGCCCCTGTATCGAGGCAACCGAAGCCTTTGCCAAAGCGGGTTACCCGATGTGCGAGGCATTGTTGATCGTCGAGGTCGAAGGTTCGGATGCCGAGATTGATCACCAGCTTGGCCTGATCATGGAGATCGCCCGCCGTCACAATCCGGTTGAGCTGCGCGAAAGCAAATCCGCCGACGAAAGCGCCAAAATCTGGTTGGGCCGGAAATCGGCCTTTGGCGCGATGGGGCAGATCAATGATTACATGTGTCTGGATGGCACGATTCCGGTCTCTTCGCTGCCGATGGTGCTGCGTCGGATCGGCGAAATGTCGGCGGAATATGGTTTGAAGGTTGGCAATGTGTTTCACGCGGGGGATGGCAATATGCACCCGCTGATCCTGTTTGATGCCAATAAAGCCGGCGATCTAGAGCTCTGCGAGGCTTTTGGCGCGGATATTCTCAGGCTTTGTGTCGAGGTTGGGGGGTGTCTGACCGGTGAGCACGGGGTCGGGATTGAAAAGCGCGATCTGATGCATGTGCAATATGCGCCTGCCGATCTTGAGGCACAGATGGTGGTGAAAGATGTGTTTGATCCGGGTTGGTTGTTGAACCCGGCCAAGGTGTTTCCACTGGATGCCTCGGAAGGGCGGCGCGGGACAGCAAAGGCTGTTGCATAATGTAGGGCATTGGGGGCCAGCCCCAAACAAGGATACATTGGGGGCCAGCCCCCAAACCCCCGAAATATTTAGGGCCAAAAAGAAATATGAAGATCAGATCAGAAGATGAATTGGCCGCGGTGATCGGGGCGGCGCAGGCGCCGCTGTCGGTGATCGGGGGCGGGACGCGCGGGGTTGCGCCCAAGGGTGAGGTGTTAAGTGTGGCGGGGCTGAGCGGGATCACCCTTTATGATCCGGGTGCCTTGACGATGGTGGCGCAGGCGGGAACGCCGATTGCACAGATTGAAGCGGCATTGGCCAAAGCCGGTCAGCGTCTGGCTTTTGAGCCGATGGATCATCGGGCGCTGCTGGGTGGCAAGGGTGTGCCGAGCATCGGGGGGGTGTTCGCAGCAAATATCAGTGGTCCACGGCGGATTTCTGTTGGGGCGGCGCGGGATTTCCTGTTGGGCGTGCGCTTTGTTGATGGGGCTGGCAATATCATCAAGAACGGCGGGCGGGTGATGAAAAATGTCACCGGTTATGATTTGGTCAAGCTGATGTCAGGTGCGTTTGGCACCTTGGGTGTGATGAGTGAAGTGTCCTTCAAAGTCTTGCCCTGTCCCGAAACCCAAGCCAGTCTGGTTTTGCATGGATTGGCGGATGAGGCGGCGGTGGCGGGATTGGCGCGGGCCATGGGCAGCCCGTTTGAAGTGACAGGCGCGGCGCATGATCCGGCCATCAAGCAGACGGTTCTGCGGATTGAAGGCTTTGAAGCTTCGGTGGTGTACCGGCTTGGGAGGCTTCAGGCGCTAATGGCCGAAACCGGGGCCGAGATGCATGTTCTTTCCCCCGAAGATTCCAGTCAGTTCTGGCAGGGGCAGCGTGATGTGGTGGCGTTCGGGGCGGCGCAGGGCGATGTCTGGCGGCTGTCGTGCAAACCTTCGGACGGGCCTGCATTGGCGGCCAAGGCAGGTGCAGAAGCGCATCTTTACGACTGGGCCGGCGGGTTGATCTGGTTGCGCATGGCGGCGGGCGCAAATCTGCGCCACCGTTTGGGGGGCTTTGACGGGCATGCGACCTTGGTGCGGGCCAGCGCCGCGACCCGTGAGGCCCTGGGGGTGTTTCACCCCGAGGCGGCGGGGGTGGCGCGTTTGACCGCCGGGTTGCGGGCGCGTTTTGACCCCAAGGGTATTCTGAACAGCGGATTGATGGGCGCGAGGCCCTGACCCGCGCAACCCGATTTCAACGTATTATGGCGGAGCATCCATGCAGACCACATTCACCCCGGCACAGTTAAAAGACCCTGCCATTGAGCGCAGCAATGACATCCTGCGGGCCTGTGTGCATTGCGGGTTTTGCACCGCGACCTGCCCGACCTATCAGGTTCTGGGCGATGAATTGGACAGCCCGCGTGGGCGGATTTACCTGATCAAGGACATGTTGGAAAATGACCGTGATCCCGATGCAAAGACGGTCAAACATATTGACCGCTGCCTTAGTTGTCTGGCCTGTATGACCACCTGCCCCTCGGGGGTGCATTACATGCATCTGGTGGATCACGCGCGGGACTATATCGAACAACGCTATAAACGCCCTTTCGGGGATCGTGCCCTGCGCTGGATACTGGCGCGGATATTGCCCTATCCGATGCGGTTTCGGGTGGCGCTGCTGGGGGCCAAGATCGGGCGGCCATTTGCGCGGTTTATGCCGGATGCGCGGTTGCGGGCGATGCTGGAAATGGCGCCCGGGGTGATCCCGCCGGTCAGCCGCAATGACGATCCACAGACCTTTGCGCCACAGGCCCCGCGCCGCAAACGGGTGGCGCTGATGACCGGCTGTGCACAAAAGGCGCTGAATACCGATATCAATGATGCCACCATCCGTCTGCTGACGCGGCTGGGATGCGAAGTGGTGGTGGCCGAGGGCGCGGGATGCTGTGGCGCGCTGACCCATCACATGGGCAAGACCAGTGAAAGCCATGCCACTGCCGCCAGGAACATCAGGGCCTGGTGTGCGGAAATAGATGCAGGAGGGTTGGACGCCATTGTGATCAACACCTCCGGGTGCGGCACCACTGTCAAGGATTACGGGCATATGTTTCGCAATGATGCTTTGGCGGCGGATGCGGCGCGGGTGTCAGCGATCGCGCGGGATGTGTCGGAAGTGTTGATTGATCTGGCGGCAGATGGTGATCATCCGACAGGCCACGCAGGCGAAGGCATGGTTGTGGCCTATCATGCCGCCTGTTCCCTGCAGCATGGCCAGCAGATCAAGACCTATCCAAAAGACCTGTTGAAACGGGCGGGGTTCACGGTGGTAGAACCCGCTGACCCGCATCTGTGTTGCGGATCGGCGGGGACATATAACCTGATGCAGCCGGAAATTTCCGGCCAGTTGAAGGCCCGCAAGATCAAGACACTCGAGGCCAAGAACCCGGATGTGATTGCGGCGGGCAACATCGGCTGCATGATGCAGATCGGATCAGCGGCATCGGTGCCGATTGTGCATACTGTTGAACTGCTGGACTGGGCCAGTGGCGGGCCGAAACCACCGGCATTATCCGGCGAAAACCGTCAAAAGGATCAGGTGCCGCGTTTGCGTTGAAGAATTGCCGCAATTTCGCCGTATCACCTCTTTAGTGCCTAACTGTGGGCAAGAACGGGGATGGTGTTTTGCGGCGGTGGATGGCTCTTTCTTTGATGGCACTTGTTGTCACCTCTTCGGCGTATGCCGGGGATGCGCGGCTCAAGCGGCTGGACAGCGGGGTGGATGCGGGCGCATGGGAGGCCGTGGGCCGGTTGGACATTGACGGGCGCGGGTTCTGCACCGGAGCGTTAATTGCGCCACGTCTGGTTTTGACCGCAGCGCATTGTCTTTTTGACAAGAAAACCAAGCAACGGATTGACCACGGCAAGGTGCAATTCCTTGCGGGGTGGCGCAATGGCCGTGCGGGGGCTTATCGTGATGTGCGCCGTGCGGTTGTGCATCCCGATTACGTCTATGACGGTGAGGTTTCCTCGGAACGGGTGCGCAATGATCTGGCGCTTCTGGAATTGCAGCATCCGATTGAAAACACCACAATTCATCCGTTTCGCACCGCTGCGCGGCCCCGTCCCGGTGATTCCGTGGGGGTTGTCAGCTATGCGCAGAACCGTTCCGAAGCGCCGTCCTTGCAAGAGTTATGCAAGGTGCTGGCCCAGCAGGAAGGTGTGCTTGTCACCACTTGTACTGTCGATTTCGGATCCAGCGGCGCGCCGATTTTCACCTTTGCCAATGGCGAAGCGCAGATTGTATCGGTGGTTTCCGCAAAGGCCGAAGTCGAGGGCGAAAACGTGTCTTTGGGCACATCACTTGGGGCGCCCTTGGCGATTTTGCAAGCCGAACTAGTTGCCGGAAAAGGCGTCTACCAAGAGCCCGGACCTGCCGCGAAACGCATTGTGGTGGGCCAGGGGATCCGCCGCACTGGCGCGAAATTTGTAAAACCCTGATCCGGCGCAGGCGCGACATTGCGCCCTGCAGCGGGTCTTGAAACCGCATTCACCGCTTCCCACATAAGAATTGCCCAAGGCGCCTATTCAGGGTCTCGGGCATCAATAAAACGGGCCTGTCCAATGGTGGAAGGCCCTGTGTTCAATCGCTCAAGAATGAGGATGATCTTATGCGTAGTTTTGATTTTGCACCGCTTTACCGGTCCAGTGTTGGTTTTGACCAAATCGCCAATATGATGGATCGCGCCCTGAACAACGATGGCGCTGCCCCCAGCTATCCACCTTACAACATTGAAAAAACCGCCGATGAAGCCTATCGTATTTCCATCGCTGTGGCCGGGTTTTCCGGTGATGATCTCAGCGTCGAAGTGCGTGAGAAATCGCTGATCGTGTCTGCCCGCAAGGTGGATGAGGATGGCGAAAAAACCTATCTGCATCGTGGCATTGCCACCCGCGCCTTTGAACGCCGTTTCCATCTGGCGGATCATGTGCAGGTGACAGGTGCGGCGCATCTGGACGGCATGTTGCACATTGATCTGGAACACCAGATGCCCGAGGCGCTAAAGCCGCGCCAGATCCAGATTGCATCAGATCGCCGGGCATTGGCAAAAGATGTGGTTGATGCGGCAAGCGTGAACTAACACCGCTTTGGTGACAGAACGATCAAAGCCCGGCGCTGTTTGCGTCGGGCTTTTTGTTGGGCGATTGCCGGCAAAAAGGGGCGGCAGGCACACCGCCCCTTTTGTGAGATGTTCAGTGGATTCAAACGCTCATGCAGATGTATTTCATCTCAAGGTAATCTTCGATCCCGTGGTGGCTGCCTTCGCGGCCCAGACCGGATTGTTTGACCCCGCCAAACGGTGCGACTTCGGTTGAGATGATGCCTGTGTTCACGCCAACGATGCCATATTCCAGCGCCTCGGCGACCTTGTAAACGCGGCTCAGGTCTTTGGCATAGAAATAGGAGGCCAGACCAAAGATCGTGTCATTGGCCATGGCGATCACATCATCTTCGTTTTCAAATTTGAACAGCGGTGCCAGCGGGCCAAAGGTTTCTTCGGTGGCGACTTTCATCGCTTGGGTCACACCTGTCACAATGGTGGGCGCGATAAAATTGCCGTTCATATTTCCAGAGGCAGAGCCAAGGATGATCTCGGCACCATGGGCCAATGCATCAGAGATGTGTTCTTGCACTTTTGCGCCTGCTTCGGGGTTGATCAGCGGGCCCAGTTCAACACCCGCTTCAAAGCCGTCCCCGACTTTCATCTGTTCCACACGCGCCTTCAGTTTCTGGGCAAAGACATCATAGACACCGGCCTGCACATAGATGCGGTTGGCACAAACGCAGGTCTGGCCGTTGTTGCGGAATTTGCACAGGATCGCGCCTTCGACAGCGGCATCCAGATCGGCATCATCAAACACGATAAACGGCGCGTTGCCGCCCAGTTCCATAGAACATTTCATCACCTGATCCGCCGCTTGGCGCAGCAGGATACGGCCCACTTCGGTGGAGCCAGTGAAGGTCAGTTTGCGCACCGCTGGGTTTTCGCAGAATTCCTTGCCGATGGCCGAGGACGACGAAGACGGCACCACGTTGAAAACCCCCGCAGGGATGCCCGCACGTTCGGCAAGCACACCCATGACAATGGCGCTGAGCGGGGTTTCCGCCGCCGGACGCGCCACAAAGGCACAGCCCGCCGCCAATGCAGGGGCGGCTTTACGGGTGATCATCGCATTGGGAAAGTTCCACGGGGTGATCGAGGCAGCAACGCCGATGGGTTGTTTCAGCACGGTGATGCGTTTGTCACGCTGGTGGCCGGGGATGGTTTCGCCATAGATCCGTTTGGCTTCTTCGCCAAAGAATTCGATAAAGGACGCGCCATAGGCGATTTCGCCTTTGGCCTCGGCCAGTGGCTTGCCTTGTTCGGCGGTCAGGATCGCGCCCAGATCATCCTGATTTTCCATCATCAGGTCGAACCATCTGCGCATCACGGCGGCGCGTTCCTTGCCTGTCCATTTGGCCCATTCTTTTTGGGCGGCTTCGGCTTGGGCGATGGCACCGGCCACCTGTGCGCGGTTCAGATCGGCAACCTGCGCAATCACATCCCCGCGTGCGGGGTTGGTCACATCAAAGGTACCGTCCGCGCCATCCACCCATTGACCGCCGACATAGGCGCGGGTTTCCAGCAGGCTGGGATCTTTGAGCAGGGATTTCAGATTTGTCATTGCATCGGTCATTTACGTATCTCCGCATTTTGGCTGTGCTACCCAAAGCAAGTAAGGCTATGATTGTCTAGGTCCAGTTTTGGACATGCTGCGAACAGGAGACACCAAATGAAACTAGATGATGCCTATGCTAACGGAGCCTACATAGAGGGTGCAGAGGCATATCCGCCGCGTTGGGCCGCCCAAGCCGCCGAATTTCGCGCGGCATTGGGGGCACGGGCGCAGATTGGCGTTTCTTACGGGCCGTCGGATCGGCAGGCCTATGATTTCTTTCAGCCCGAAGGCGTATCCCGTGGCACAATGATTTTTGTGCATGGCGGCTATTGGAAGGCTTTTGACAGCAGCTATTGGTCACATCTGGCGGCCGGGGCGCTGGCGCGGGGCTGGGCGGTGGCCATGCCAAGTTATGATCTGTGCCCTGAGGTGCGGATCAGCGAGATCACCAAACAGATTGCGGCGGCAGTAAACCATATCGCCAACCGGACCTTTGGCCCGATGGTGCTGGCAGGGCATTCGGCGGGCGGGCATCTGGTGGCGCGGATGATGGATCCGCTGGTGTTGCCCGGTGACGTGCGGGGCCGGATCAATGCGGTTGTGCCAATCTCACCCGTGGCGGATCTGGCGCCGCTGATGGACACCACGATGAATCAGGATTTGCAGATCGACGCCGCCGAAGCCCAAGCCGAAAGCCCGGTGAACATGAGCCCGCCACATGGGGTCAAAGTCACGGTATGGGTGGGGGCCGACGAACGCCCCGCCTTTATCGAACAGGCTGAAGGGCTGGCACGGACATGGGGCGCGCGTCTGGTGATTGATCCGTCCAGGCATCATTTTGATGTGATTGACGGGTTGAGCACGCCGGATCACGATCTGGTCACGGCGCTGATCGGCGGGTGACACAGCACATGAACCACGCGATGGCGCGCAATATCGCGCTGTATCCGTGGTTCAAGTTCTTTCAGAACCTCGTGTTCTGGCAGGCGATCTGGTTTCTGTTTTTCCAGCGTGATCTGTCCGGTGCCGAGGCGATCCTGCTGTATGCGGTCTATGACATTGCCACCACGGTGATGGAGGTGCCTTCAGGCTATATGTCGGATCGGCTGGGCCGCAGGCGCACTTTGGTGGCGGCGGCATTGGCGGGCGCTGCGGGGGCGGCGTTGATTGTGCTTGGCGGCGGATTTACCGGTTTTGCCATTGCGCAGGTCTTGTTGGGGGTCAGCGCCGCCTTTGCCTCGGGTACCGACAATGCGCTTTTGTATGAATCCCTTGCCGGTGCAGGGCGGCAGGACGAAATCGAAGCGCAGGAAACCCGCGGCTGGCAGTTTTCACTGACGGCCTTGGCGGTGTCGGCCCTGACAGGCGGGATCATCGCGCAATGGGGGTTTCCCCTTGCCTTTGCCGCGGGGGCGCTGGCGCAGCTGGTTTGTGTGGTGATCGCCCTGCGTCTGGTTGAGCCACCCCATGACAACAACCGCGCCAGCACCGCTGGACCGGTGGCGCAGTGGCGGCTGTTTCGGGCCGCGATGGCGCATCCGGTGTTGGTCTGGCTGTTCTGCCTGTCGGTGCTGATGTACGGCTTTAGCCATATCCCCTTTGTGTTCGGGCAACCCTTTATTGCCGAGGCGCTGAACAGCATCGGCTGGCAATCCGAGGCCCCGATGATCAGTGGTGGCGTGTCGGCGCTGATGATGGTCACTTCTGTGCTGGCCTCGCTGGTGGCGATCCGGTTGCGCCGGCGCATCGGCCTGCCGGCGATCCTGATGCTGGCTTTTGGGATTCAGGTGGGGCTGATCACCACCTTGGCGCTGACCCATAACATCCTTGCCATTGCCGTGCTGTTTTTGCGCATGGTGCCCAATTCCCTGTCGCGCCCGTTTATCATTGCGCGGATGCAACCCTTGCTGGGTGATGCAGGCCGCGCCACGTTTCTATCGGTTCAAAGCTTTGCCGGCAGGTTGTTGTTTGCAGGGTCATTGTTGCTGGCGTCGGCGCAGGTGTCGGACCGCGCGGTGATGGGGGCGTCGGATATCCGGCTGACCCTTGGCTGGTACGCGCTGGCAGGGGCCGGTTTTTTCCTGGCGCTGTTGGTTGGTCTGCGCTTTGGCGGATCTGGTTTGCGTCACCTTTAGGGGTAAGGCGGCAGGCCGATCTGCCCCTTCCCAAGATCGCAGGCATTTGCCACAGTTGTAGAAAATTAAGACCCCATAGATGTAAATTGACGTAACATTGCCTATATTCAGGCTAAGATATTGATACAAAGGAGCGTTTGATGGCCAATTTGGATGCACAGGTAAAAGAATCTCAGGCGCAGGTTGCCGAGGCACAAAGCAAGATTGCCGAATTGACCGGCAGGATCGAAACCGCCCGCGCCAAATTAAAGGCCGGTGACGATGCGATGATCGACATTGAAAACGCCACGCTTGAGGATGTGCATGCCCATACCGAGGTGATGAACGCCAATATCGCCGAGCTGATTATGGGGCTGGATGATGTGACCGCAGGCTTTAGCCGCGACTTTGACGAGATGCGCAACAAGACCGGATGGGAAACCTTTGTCGGGATATTTTCCGGCGCAAAATCCGACAGCATGCGGCAGGAACGGGTGCGTTCGGCCTCTATTGACGACAAATTGCAGGATTTGATCAGTAAATCCGACGTGATTGTGCAGCTGCTTGAAGGGCAGTTGGGCATGTTGGAGGACCAGAAGATCAAGGTGGAAACCAACCTGACCGAAACGCTGGATGAACGCGAGATGACGGTGGGGGCGTTGGAAACCATCCGCAGCGACATCAGCGGCATGGACCCCGATATCATCAAGCTGGAAAACGCCATCGCCAGCGAGGTCGATGCGGCGAAACGCACCAAGCTGGAAACCGAATTGGCGGCGCTGAACACCGGCTATAACGCGCTGGTGCAGGACGAACAGGTCAAGCTGGCCAAATCCCAGACGCTGGAACGCTATATCGAAAAGGGTAAAACCTGGATCGACAGCCTGCAAAACCAGGCGGCGACGCAGATGGTGTTGATCAACAAGCTGCAAACCGACACCAAACAGCGGGTTGTGCTGTATGATGCGCTGACCAAATCCCTGAAAACCGCGCAGCAACAGGATGTCGCGCACCGGATCAATGAAATCGGCGTGAAAACCGATCAAGAGGCACAATCGGCCATGGCGGGGATCGGCGCGGCCACCAATGCGCGCATGGCCGAAATGATGGAGAAACACGAGGATCACATGGTCTTTGCCCGCGAGGTGCTGGAGGCGAAAGCCAAGGCTGACGAACGCTTTGCCCGCCGGTTCCAGAAAATCATCGAAAAGCACGACAGCAATCAATATGGGGCGTGATCCGGGGCTGAGATCGGAGCATTAGAAATGAGCGAGCCTGCCCATGATCACGTTGGCCTGAGTGACACCTTTGCCTCGCGCCGCTATTTCCGCAAGTTCGAGGGCATCATGCAGCATATGCTGCGGGTGGCGGGGGTGATGGAAGCCGAGCGCAATTTAAGCCGCGACGAGGTGGAGATCCTGACCCGATATGCGCTGAAACTGACCCATAGTTTCAAGGCGCTGAGCCTGAAATATCTGCTGGTGGGCCGCGAAACCGGGCGGTTTTTCGGATCGCTGACCATGGACAGTCACGAATCCGGCTTTCCGGTGGCTGGCGAATTGATGACCATGGCCACTGACGCCCAGCAAGCCCCGGCGCATCTGGACAACATGCCCTCGGTGGCAACGCTGAAAAACCAAATGCTGCGGGAGATTCTGGGCGATCGGAAAATCCCGACCAAGCTGCAATTCGCCCTGTCCCAGCGGCTGTATTACGAGGAATTGGTCAAAGGCGATTTGTTCTGGGTGCAGAATGACCCGCAGGCCGATTGGACCGGAAACATCAGCGAGGGGCGGCGCAGTTTTCGCCTGCATTGGGCAAGTTATGACACCCAGGTGAACCTGCCGGTGATCTATCTGATGGAGCTGGAAGATACCGGCAAGGTCGGATTGCCCAAAGACGAACAGCGCTGGCCCGAGGTTCAGGCGCATCTGTCGGCGCAGGCGCTGGGCGGGTTGAAATTGGTGACGATTGCGCGCGGGTTTGATCAGGATTTCGATGATCTGCACCCGAAACAGCTGCGGCGGTTTCATCTGGGGCCGATGTACAGCCATGCCTATACCCATCAGGCGGGGCCGCTGCGGGCGGTGCTGGCGGATGCCAAGGCACCGGAGGGGCAGGATTGGGCGCTGGTCTGGACCGAAGAAAAATTGATCAGTGATCGGGTGATGACGGAAAAATCCGGTTGGTTTTCCACTGTGGAGCGCGAGGTTTTTGCGCTTGATCCCTTCGGGGGGCAGGGTGCCGACCTTGGGGTGACGCATATGGAGCGCAGTATTATTCTGCCGCAGCGGCCCTATCAGGTGTTGAAAGAACAGAATCCACCGGGGTTTGCGGCGGTGCGCAAATTTGTTGTCAGCCCCAAGGGGCGGGTGCTGCGCTATTAGATTTTATGCCTCCGGCGGGAATATTTAGGGCCAAAAAGAAAAGGGGCTTTGACAGGATGAGCCAGATTTCAGACGTGATGGAACTCCGTGAGGAGGATATCAAGAAACACATCCCGATGGCGCAGGCGCTGTTGGAGGGGTTTGATCATGCGCCAAGGATCGGGCGGGCCACGGGGGATGACGTGGTGGCCGAGGCCTCGGCGGGGCTTGGCACGCGGCGGCGGTTTCGCAGCACCACGCCGGGGTTGGCGACCCGGCGGTCGGCGCCCAAAGGGGCGGTGCAGTTGATGGCGCGGATTGAAGGGGCGGACGCGGGTGATACTTTGATCAGCCCCTTGCAGGCGACGGTGTTGCATGTGCTGCGCCGGGCCATCGCGATTGCCCTGGCGGTGGCAGAGACTGTTGCGGAACATTCCGGGCTGGGCGATTTGAAACGTGCCAATCTGGAAGGATCTTTGCCGCCTGCGCGCAAGGCAGAATTCAGCGAATTGTTGGCAGGTGAGGCTTTGGTCACCTTGTATGTGCTGGGCAATGCCTGTGCCTATCTGATGTCGGGGCATCTGTCCGAGGTGAGCGTCGATGTCGGTGAAGTGGACGAGGTGTTGAGTGAAAATGGTCAGGTCGCCTTGCACGGGGCCTTGTGGGGTTTGGATCAGGTGATTGCTGTCCATGCCCAGGATGATGCGCGGCTGGTGGCAGTGGTGGCGGCATTTGCCGAAAGCCTGATGGAAAAGGTTGCCCTGCGCGCCCGGACCGCCCCGCGCCTTGAGGGGTTCAAAGCGGCGGCATGGCGTGTCGAGGCGGATGATTTTACGGTGCGGGGCTTCAGCCCCGCTTCCAAGGCTAAATCCACCAAACTGACCATGTCTTTCAAAAAGCCCAACGAGGTGGTTGGCAATCACATCGCCAAATATCAGGCGATGAAGCTGGCCAAGATGCTGATGGCCTATGATTTCGAGCGGCGGTTGAACCCTTTTGCCGAATTGGGCGGGTTCATCTTTACCTTTATGGGGGATGGGGCGCCGGGAACGGGCAAAACCACGTTGATCCAGATGATGGCAGGGTTGATTTCAGACTATTGCGGCAATGCCGATTATCCGTTTCGCTATCAGAACCTGAGCACCGATAATATCGACAGCTATCAGGGAAAATCGGGGCAGAACGCCAAGGCGTTTATCAACACGATCCTTGATCCTTCGGTGATCGGTTTTGGCACCATTGATGATATTGACCAATTGGCGGGCAAACGGGGGGATCGCCAATCTTCGGCGGGGCAACTCGAAATTACCGCCGTGTTGATGGAGAGTTTCGCAGGTGCCAATACTGTGGTGCGGGGCAATTGCACATTCGGGATGTTTTCGAATTATCCTGAGAATGTCGATGATGCCCTGCGCCAGCGCGCCGGCGCGCGGTTTCTGGTGGATGGTCCGCAAACCCGCGAGGATTACGTCGATATCCTGTATCTTTTGATGGGCAAGAACCACGATATTCCGCTGGGCGATCATCAGGTGTTCGAGGCGCAGATGATCAAAAAGGCGGTGGCGGCATCGTTTGACAGCCATTCAAAGCCACATGAGGCGGGGCTGCTGAAAGTCTATGAGGCGGTGCGCGGCGGGATTGGCGAATTGGACACGATCAACAAGCTGGGCAGTTACCTGAAGGCGATTCAGGAGGCCGATCCAAGGTTCACCGGACGGGCGATCAAGAACATCACCGATGCGGTCAAGGTGCGGGCGATGGATTTTGAATTGCCCGATGAATGGATGACAGAACCGGATTTGTTTTTGTTCAAAGGCTATGACGAGAAGAAAGCGATGATTGAAGACATGCGCCAGCCGATCACGGTGGAGATGGTGGTGCAGGAGATCAACCGCTATGCGGATTCAGAGTTCCGCTATGCCGATAAATCCGATGAGGCGGCGATTGACGGGGCGGTGCGGGATATGCAGCGGATGGAAGAGGCGAAGAAGCGCTATTTGGGGGGTGAGGGGTGAAGCCTGATACTGTCTTTAAATGGCTTCTGATTGGGACGTTCATTGTTCTTATAATCTTGGGCTTACTTGACTATTTCGAAGTACCGTTCGTTCAGCTCAATGGTTTTCTCTTCAAATATAGATCGGTTTTGATATCGTTGGGAACTTTGTTCGTAATATTACTCACGACGATTTTCGCGACCCATCTTTCAAATACTTCGGCTGAAAAACGGCAGGAAGCTGATCGACTTTTGAATGCAGAACTTAAGCTGTCCGATTTTCGTCAAGAGTGGATTAACGTATTGCGAAACGATTTGGCCGAGATTATTTCGATTTCATACGTCTTCTTTGATGAGAAAGAAAAAAGGCTGAAAAATCTCTCTAAATTAAAAGACTTAGATGCGAGAGTTCGGATGCGATTGAATCCGAAACCCTATGCAGAACTCGAACGCAGAATTGACTCGTACATTGAAGAACTGGTGAACTGCTCCGAAAACGGGGATGAACTTGGCGCGTTTAAGGCACGCGAAGGGTTGGCTAGAGCCGGTGCCAAATTTCTTAAAGAAGAGTGGGATTTCTTGAAGGGGAATTTAGACAAACTCAAGAGGATTCAATAGCCATGTGTCTTGTTGTATTTCTGCCCTTCCTAGGCAACAAACTCACTCCCCCACCAAACCATGCGCCCTTCCCCATGGGGGGAAGGGAAGGGCGCGCATCTGCTTTGCAGATGCCGGATATCCTGTGGGCGCAGTATGGGGGGCGGCTGATATGCACCGGTTGATCAAACACGGCCTGATGTTCGGCAATCTGTTCCATGTGGACAGCCCGGCGCTGGTGGAGCGCTATAACCGGGCGCTGGAGCATCTGACCGGCAAGCGCAGCGCCTTGCAGGATTTTCACATCGACATTTCCGGCTATGCGCCCGAGGTCGGGGATGAATTGGGTGATCATCTTTACCTCAACCACGCGGGCGTGAACCGGCAGTTTATCCTGCTGAGCATGGAGCAGCGGCGCTGTCCTTTGTTGAATGCAAAATTTTCAACCTCGCGGGGGATTTTGCAGCAGTTTATGGATACAAACGAGGCACAGTTGTTTGCTCTGACGGCGCGGGATGCGGTGGCGGGGGAATTGGTGAATTCGGTCTATGATGTCACCACACCGGCGCGGTTGTTTGACATCCGCCGGGTCGAGATCGAGGCGGATACCACCGCTGGCACGCTGCGCGATGCGGCGAAATTGGCCGAAATGGTGGATCGTTTCAAAACCGAGCCGGATGGCTGGTTTGATGATGTTCTGATTGCGCGGATGATCGAGCTTGCGGGCAAGACCGGCGATGTGCTGCGCAATCCGGTCAGTCTGAAACAGATGGGGTTTGACCAGCGCAATTTCTGGACGGCGCATTTTGGCGGGCTGTATCTGTTTCAGGATCTGGATCATCCGGCGCTGATTGCGCCGCAGGGCAAGGGCGGTTTGGGCGACCTGCCGATTGACTATGTCTTTGAGGCCCAGGACCGGAACCAGATCGCGAAATTCTTTGAGTATAACGATCTGGTGGAACCGATTGTGAAGGCGCGCGGTGTCGATGCCGCAGCGATCCTGCGCCAGAAGATGGATTTCATTCTGGTGGATGCGGTGGCCGATCCGGGCGAGGATCTTGGTGGTGCCACCCGTGCGGATATGCGCCGGCTGGCGCGCAGGCATGGCGATCGTTTGCCGCCGGAATTCCATGCGCTGGGGGCTTTGGTGAACTGGGCCGAAAATGGCGGGGCATGGCCGCGTATTACCTCGGATCATCCGGCGTATTTCTATACTTTGCGGGCGCGCGATACCAAGGATGCAGAACTGGTGAATATGCTGTTGGCGGAACTGGCCCCCAAGGATGCGCGGCAGATGTTTATCTGTCATAAAGAGCTGTTTTATCGCATCTATGCCGACTGGGCCGAGAGTAAAAAAGCCTATGTTGCCGATTTCCTTGTGGCCGAGTATCAGGTGGATAAAGCGGGGGCGCGGGCGGCCTTGTTCGGGCATGATGCCCCGATGGAAGATCCTGCAGCACACCGGCCTGACCCGGTGTCAGAGATGATTGCGCGGGTGGGCCCCTGGGGCGCGGTAAGGAGGCGGTAATATGTTTGCATTGGCGCGGCTTGTTGTGATCGGCTTTGTCGTTCTGAGTGTGATCTATGTCTGTCTGTCGTTTTATTCCCGTGCGGTGCGGCGCGGGAAATTGCGGCAGAAATGGCAGGATGGCCCGCAAAAAGTGGACCGCGATACCTTTGTGCAGCGCGGGCTAGAGAAATATGACGGGTCGATCCGACGCAAGCTGATCCTTGGGGTCTATGTGGTGCCGGTGATCCTGATCGGGGTGATTATCTACCTCACCAACTTTTCCTGAAGGAGCCGGAAATGCAGATTTTCAAATGGGTGTTCTGGACCAGCTTTTGGGTGCTGGTGGCCGGTTTTTTCCATTATACGCTGCCGCAGGTCGATATTGTGCGGGTCACGGATACCTATGAAAAGCGGATTGATTTTGGTGAAAATTCGATCTTTTGGGCGCAGGCGGATGTGGGCAGTGATGGCACGGCGGTAAACCGGGATGTGTTTTTCATCCAGACACGGCGCGCCAAGGGCGATGTGATGGTCTATCGCAATGAAGACACCGGTTGGGGATGGCCGCCCTATTTCAAATTCGACACCTCGAATTTGCAGGCCGAAGCGGCAGATGCCAAATCGACGGCCGAGGCCCCGCAATATGTGGCGCTGAAACATTATGGCTGGCGCAATGAATTCCTGTCGATCTTTCCCAATGCGATTTCGATGCGCCCGGTTGACGGGCCGGATGCGGCCAAGCCGTTGCCGTGGTTGAACATCCTGATTCTGGTGCTGTTTTTCGCACTTGCCTATGGAATCTGGGTGCGTTGGCGGCGGTTTCGCATGGCGCGGATTGATCCGACGCTGGAGGCAATCGGGGATGATCTGGCGGAAAAACGCGGGCGGGTTTCCC
>JBLIAN010000019.1:0-57054 GCA_047634585.1 Sulfitobacter sp.
AGAGAGGTGGCTCGGCTTGTTTGAACAGTTTCGAGCCGTTTCTTAAGTGGATTTCCTGCTCGGCTACGCCGCGACCGGGGTTGGTAGCGGCTTGATATGATATGCCTGATCGGGCGTTCGCCCGTCCAGTGATGAATGTGGTCTTCTTGTGTTGTAGAATGTCAGATAGCGGGCGATGCCGCTGCGTGCGGCCGGCACGGTGTCGTAGGCATGCAGGTAAACCTCTTCGTATTTGATGCTCCGCCACAGGCGCTCGACGAAGACGTTGTCGCGCCAGGCCCCTTTGCCGTCCATGCTGATCTGGATCCCTGCGTCCCTCAGCGCCTTGATGAAGTCGATGGACGTGAACTGGCTGCCCTGGTCCGAGTTCATGATCTCCGGCTTGCCGAAACGGCGGATCGCCTCGTCCAGCGCCTCCAGGCAGGGCGCCGTTTCCAGCGTGATCGAGAGCCGCCAGGCCAGCACCTTCCGGCTAAACCAGTCCAGAACGGCGACCAGATAAACGAACCCTCGGGCCATGGGGATGTAGGTAATGTCTGTGGCCCAAACCTGATTGGGTCGCGTCACAGCCAGTTTACGTAACAGGTATGGGTAGATCTTGTGCCCCGGCGCGGGTTTGGACGTGTTTGGCTTACGATAGAGCGCCTCGATGCCCATCGTTTTCATGCAGGTCGCAACATGAAGCCGTCCGGCGGCAAACCCTTCCTGCCTCAGCAGACCCTTCATCATCCGGCTGCCTGCAAAGGGGTATTCCATGTGCAACTCATCGATCCGGCGCATCAGCTTGAGGTCCGCTACACTGGCCGGACGCGGCGCGTAATATAGGCTGCCCCGGCTGATCCCGAGAAGCCGGGCTTGCCGTGTCAGGCTCAGCCTGTGGTTCGGGTCCGTCATTTCCTTGCGCTCGGCAACAGACCTGCCTTGTCGAGCGCTCCCTCTAAAAAATCATTTTCCAGCGCCAGCTGGCCAATTTTTGCATGTAGGGATTTGATGTCGATCTCCGGCTCCCTCGACGCTTTCGGCTTGTCATCAAACACATCCGACACACCGTCCAGAAGTTGATCCTTCCACTGCTTGATCTGGTTCGGATGTAGATCGAACTGCGTCGCAAGCTCGCTCATCGTTCTGTCGCCTTTCAAGGCCGCCAATGCGACCTTCGCCTTGAAAGCAGGACTGTGATTCCGTCTGGGTCGTCTGGTCATTTTCGCTCCTTCGTCCCGGCAAAGCTGCCGGATTGGGAGCAGAAAATCCACCTAACTCAACTGTTCAGATCTATCGGGCCACCTCTGAGCAAACTCTACATTAATCTGAGGGAAGTTTCGGGGGGCAGGTCAGTCCTGATGAGTTCCTCACGAGAACGGAGTATTTCAGCGATTTTCAAAGCTTCTAGGAGTGAGCCGCCGGGACTATCTAAATAGATTGCAATCTCCCTGAACTGGATTCCATCGTAGGTTTCTAATCCCTCTTTCAGCTGTCTCGCATCTCCTTTGATGATTTCGCCAATCATCTTCAAGTGGAGGCGATTTGGATGTGGTGCTCCGGGAGTGTCCAACTTCGCCAAAATATCCATAGCAGCTACAGGCGCAGCGGTAAGAAAAAAGAGTGAAGTAATTAGCAGCCTTAAGAGCATCGTTTATCTCCTCAACATGTTGGACTGCTTTGAAACATTTTGACCGTTTTTCCCAAGTTGATAGTCAGCACCACAGGCGCATGATCAGAAAGAATGGCCTCATCCACGTCAGGAATCTCTAGATTGATCATCCTATCAACTAGTTCTTGCGTGCCAAAAAAGTGGTCTAGGTGATGGTAGTGCTTTGTAGGTGAGCGATAAGTTGGATGTTCGGACGCAGAACAGTCTAAGTCGAAAAACTCATGATACAGGCTACGATAGCCCTTCTCTGCATACATTTCGCACATTCTGAGAAATGCTGGCTGGGAAAAGGTTGGCCCAAAATTCCAATCTCCGCCAACTAGGCAAGGCTCTTCCAATTGTTCTGTGTGCCTGTTGATAGCTGCCCATTCTAAGGCATCTTCACCCATAGCATCTTTAAAACGCCCTTGTTTACAAGCGTGATAGAAGTTCCAAACGGCCAACAGATTGAAGTCGATGTTCTTGCCACTCACTTTGAGCGGTAGGTACAACTCCATATCAATATCACGATCCAATTCAGTCAGCGTCAAGTCACCAAAAGTTAGAACACCTAGTCCCTTGGGAACCTTGTTGGTGTGGTTGTTCGTGATCCAAACAGCATCGTTCGGTTTCAGTTGTTCAATGTTCTTCTGCTTGAGTTCTGGAATAATCGCCAAATCAACATCCAAGTCATTGAAGTAGCTAATTTGTTTCGGGTTGCCCAAACCATTCATGCAGTTCCAGATCGCTATCTTCATGTGGTACCCTTTTTTTCGATAGTGGGCGGGTTCACCTACATGTTCAAGTTTTGATCAGCAGGTCTGCCTTCCGATGGGACTGCCACAAGAACTCTACTAACTGATCCTTTTGGGGAATGTCGGATAAACGCGTTTCTACTCGTTCTTAGTATCACTCAGCACAACATCATCATCGCTTAAAAGAACAACCCGTCCAATATTTGTGTTAGGTCCCCAGTCCCTTCTCTTCAACATACCATCAACGATATACAGGTCTTCAATGTCGTAACGGGTCCATGATCCTTCTCCATCAGACAGACTGATAAACGCTGGGATGGCGTTTGTTACAATGCGAAAATACTTTGGGTCGGCATGTGTTGCAAAGGATTCCATTACCGCTAGAACTTCTTCGTATTCAGTTATTCGCTCATCTACGAGGAAGGCACACACCGCCTCAAACCCACCACCTCCCACGCCCACAATTGCAGCAGGGACCCAGACAAATGGATTCAAAATAATAGCCCCAGCCGTTCCAACTGCACCTCCTGTTCCAGCAATAATACCAATTGTGCCAGCACCAGATGCACCCGCCATGGTCGAACCTAGCATTGTCAAACCACTGCCTGCATTAACCAGCGTATAGACGCCCATCGTCGTGGCCACGCCAGTGGCAGAAGAAACAACAGCGCCACCACTGATAACTGCTGTACTTCCTGCGTCCCCAAGAATGCGCGACGGACGATAATCGCAGGTCTCAGCGTAAAGGGGTGCAGCACTTACGCAGAGTCCCGTCATTACAGCCATCAAAGTATTGCAAATTTGCATTATCTTCTAACCTTTCCTTAACTTCCCAAAGTGGCCCTCCAAAATCGGTGATCGTCGACTCATAAGGCTGTGGTATCAAGTAATTTATGCCTCGGACGGAATAATACGCGGTAATTGCTCCCTCAAACGACAGCTTGGTGAACTTCAATAATATTGCCCTCTGGATCATGAAAAAACACTTGGTGCCATTGCTTCGCGAAGGCTGTGCCATAGTCTGAGTAAGGGATGCTCTTACTGTTCAGCATGGTCTTGAAGGCCTCAATATCGTCAGTTCTGAAGGCAATATGACCTGTCTCTACGGGATTGATACTTTCGCCATGTTTGAAGCCGACACCAAGGTCTTTCTCCGCCAAGTGCATCTGCATCTGTCCATCTGTCGCAAACATAATTTTGCCGTTATATCCGCTATCGCTGGTCACTTGTGATCTGGGGAATGTCTGGATCGGGATGTCATCCAAGCCCAGAACCTCGGTGTAGAATTTGTGCAACCGGTCGACGTCATCGGCCACATAATTAATGTGGTGAAATTCAAGCTTCATCTACGTTGGTGCTCCCAATAAGGACTGTTTTCTAGAGAAAATCCCTTTGCTAACAAACTCCATGAAATCTTCATCTTGTAGATTGCTGACCGTAATTTTGTTCATGGCTTGTCACCTCCATGCATTTCGTCCCACATACTGCCATCAGGGTCTACATCATCCCAAGGTGCTACTTGTGAACCTGATTGAAGGTTTTTTACCAGTTCGGGTGATGACGGTAGATTTCTAAGGTAAAATCTTTCGAGCATTGCGACGGATGTTCCAGCATTTTTGGCAAGTGAGTAAATATTCACCTTCCCTTCGGATGTTCGAAGGCGTCTTCCAATCGCGTAATGACGCATAGAGTACAAGGACCGCTTTTGCCCATCTTGTGTGAATCTAAGTCCGGCCCGATCCAGCACTTTGTTAAAGATCAAGCCAGCCTTTCGCATTGCCCAATGTCGATTTTCGTACTCTGAAAACCACAAATAGTCGTCTTGTCCTAGTCCCCTGCGCTCAATCTCCTCTGAAAGGATTATTGCAGCTTCCGGCATTGACGCAGACACCCTGTACCCAGTCTTGCCGTGAATCTTCATTTCCACATGATAGGGTTCTCTGATCACTCGGCAATCTGAGACCTTGATGTTAAACAGTTCATTCTGGGTTGGTCTGACAAATGTATGGATCATCCAAGCCAACATTGCATAGACTTCACTGGTGATCATATGTCCTTGTACGACCGCTTGTTTATCAATGAGGTTCCGCACTATGATGAACATCTTATCTGCCTCATCATCAGTAAAGCTTGGTCGCGGGTTTTCCATCATCTTGGCGAGTTTTGGGGCTTCCGGTATCTGAGAAATCTTGCCATTTTCTCGGGCGTATCGAAGTGCCTTCCGGATCGTGATTATGTGCTTCTTCTGCGTTGAGACGGCTAATGGTTTGCTGCGATTGGCATTTAATTGGTTAAGATAGTCGCGGATCACTGCCGTTGTTATGGCTTCAACTTTGTAGTTTCCAAGTAAAGCTAGAATTCCGTCTTCTTTCCGGCTTAGCAGAGTCCAATCGTCCTTGTCGCGTTTCGGAACCATCTGTGCGTAATATTCAAAAGCATCGTCCGTTTTGGCGTATGCGCGAAAATCATTCGTTTTAGCAAGGTAGCTATCTTTCCACTCACGTGCCGCAGACCTAGCTTCGATTTTGGTCACTTCGCCTGTCGATTTTGTGACGTGTTTGTTCAGTCGCCGATCCCAAAATCTTGCCGTCCAAAATCGACTTCGCCCTGTTTTGTAGATGGCCAGCCCTTTTTCCACGTTCGTCAAATTGGTCTTTTTGTTGATACTCACGCGACCTCCTATAAGCAGGATATCCTGTGTCTAGGTTGTGTCTAAGTTTGGTTCGAGTCAACTGCGGCCTGAATTGCCGTCTAAGTTGTTGTTTTTATGGGAATATTGGAGGCGAGTACCGGAATCGAACCGGTGTACACGGATTTGCAATCCGCTGCGTAACCACTCCGCCAACTCGCCGACCTGTGGTAGCGCACTGCTATCCGAACATCTCGGGGGCTGCAAGATGTGACTTGCGGGAAAGTGTACGCAAGCCGTTGATGATGTTGTCGCGATGTGGCACATCTGTTTCCAAAGAATCTGAACGTATGAGTTTAGCTGATGAGTGATTTCACTGCCCGCCGCACAATGATGGTCGATACACAGGTCCGCCCGTCGGATGTGACCAAATTTCCGATCATTGATGCGATGTTGACCGTCCCGCGTGAGGATTTTGTGCCAGCAGCCAGCCGAGAGGCCGCTTATCTGGGTGAAAATCTGGATTTGGGGCAGGGACGGGTTCTGTTGGAGCCACGCACCCTGGCCAAAATGCTGGATGCGCTGGCGATCACCAACCGCGAGATGGTGCTCGATCTGGGCTGTGGCATGGGGTATTCGGCCGCCGTGATTGCCCATATGGCCGAAGCGGTTGTGGCCGTCGAAGAAGACGACGCGATGGCCAGCGAGGCGCAAGAAGCCTTGATCGCGGCGGGCGCGGACAATGTGATCTTGCACAATGGCCCCATTGCCCAAGGTGTTGCCCAACACGGCCCTTATGATGTGATCATCGTTCAGGGGGGTATTGCCCGTTTGCCTGATGAAATTGTGGCGCAGTTAAAAGACGGCGGGCGGATTTGCTGTCTGTTTATGCACGGCGCATTGGGAGAAGTGCGGATCGGCCACAAACGCGGTGGTCATGTCAGCTGGCGGATGGCGTTCAACGCGGCGGCACCGGTCATGGCAGGGTTTGAAAAAACCATTGAGTTCCAGCTCTAATTTTGGGCACCATTCTGGTGCTCGCGACAAAAGAAAAAAAGAGGCATTCGACATGCAGTCAGTAAAAACGTCGTTCAAATCGCGGTTGCTGGGTGGGGTCTTTGCCCTTGCCGGCGGCCTTGCTCTGCCACAGGCCATCTCTGCTGAAACACTGGCCGATGCATTGGTTGGCGCGTATAACCATTCGGGGCTTTTGGAACAGAACCGCGCGCTTTTGCGGGCCGCTGATGAAGATGTCGCCATTGCGGGGGCCGCGCTGAAACCGGTTGTGCGCTGGACTGCATCGGCAACGCAAAGCTTTGGCCGGGTCAAAACTGCGGCAACTGCCAGTGCTGTGTCCAACGACGATTTGACGGCCTCGCTTAGTTTGATCGCGGAATTGCTGATCTATGATTCAGGGGCGCGGAAATTCCGCATTGATGCGACAAAAGAAACCGTTCTGGCGACCCGCGATGCGTTGGTCAATGTCGAACAACAGGTGCTTTTGCGGGCGATTGCATCCTATATGGGGGTGATCGAGGCCTCTGAATTTGTCGCGCTGCGCAACAACAACGTGCGGCTGCTGACCCAGGAATTGCGCGCCGCGCGCGACCGTTTCGAAGTCGGCGAAGTGACCCGCACCGATGTCGCCCTTGCCGAGGCCCAGCTGGCGCAGGCGCGCAGCGGCTTGGCCGGTGCGCAGGGGGATCGCCAGCGGGCCATCGAAGAATACCGCAATGCGGTTGGCCATACACCCGGTCAACTGGCACCGCCGCCGACCCTGCCCAGCACCGGGCAGGATATTGACGCGGCCAAGGCGCTGGCAGTGCGCCGCCATCCGCTTTTGCTCTCCGCCCAGCATCAGGTCGCTGCATCGGATCTGCTGACCAGCGCCTCCGAGGCCGATATGGGCCCACAGGTCAATCTGACATCACGCTACGGGTTGTCAGAAAGCCTGGGCACCAGCAATTTCAACCACAGCGGTTCTGTCGGGATTGAGGCAGGGCAAACCATCTTCCAGGGTGGGCGCCTGTCTGCCGCCGTGCGCCAGAATAAAGCGCGCAGCGATGCGCAGCGGGCCAATTTGCACATCGTCCAGCATGATCTGCAACAATCGGTGGGCAATGCCTATGCCAATCTGAATTCCGCCAAAGCACAGCTTGCCGCCTCAGAGCGCCAGATCCGTGCCGCTCGGATCGCCTTTCGCGGGATTCGCGAAGAGGCTGCCTTGGGGGCGCGAACCACGCTGGACGTTCTGGATGCCGAACAATCCCTGCTTGATGCCCAATCCTTGCAGGTTTCCGCGCGTTCCAATCTCTATGTGGCGGCCTATACGATGTTGTCCTCCACCGGTCAGCTGACGGTCAAAGACCTGAAACTGCCCGTGCAGACCTATGATCCGGCGGCCTATTACAATCTGGTCAAAGACAGCCCTGCAAAACTGACCAAACAGGGGCGTGCGCTGGACCGGGTGCTGAAGTCTTTGCAAAAAAACTGACAAATTATAACGAACCGTTGTGAGAAAGCCTCGATCACGCTAAACTCTGTGTCGAGGTAAGAGTGGTAAAACAATGTCCGACCCCGTCACAAATGCCGAGGTAGAAGACGTATTGTCTTCGATCCGGCGATTGGTTTCAGAAGATAAACGCCCATTGCAATCCCGCAGGGAAACAGCGCCAAGCGATCGTTTGGTGCTTACCCCCGCCTTGCGCGTGGCCGGTACGCCCGCAGTTGATGTGGGGAATGCGGCAGAGACAACCGCGCCGGAAGCCACGCAGGCGGTTGAAAAACCTGTGGAACTTTTGGGCCTCCGCAATGTGCTGCGCGATGCGGCCCCTACACCACAGGGTGAACCTGCGCCGAAAGCCGAGAACGATCCCGCACAGGATTATTCGGATGATCACTATGATTTTTCCGGTGACGCCAATGCAGATGATGACACCCTGGATCGTGCCCCCCCAGATCGTGACAATGCAGACCGTGACAGTGCAGACCGTGACAATGCAGAGGCCAAAACCGCCGCTGCCCCGTTGCACCTGCACGACACCACGAACGCAGATGGTTTTGATGCATTGGCATTGGCCGGGAACACCGCGCCTGCAGGCCCTGCCAGCCTGAGCGAAAAAATCGAGGCGCTGGAAACCGCGATTGGCAAAATCAGCGACACCTGGGAACCCGACGCCGCAGGCGAAGACGAATATTCAGGCACCGATGATCCCGCAATGGCGTGGGAAGACGAAATCGAAGAACTGAAATTCACCGCTGATCTGACGCAGGCTTTGGAAGGCAAGGCGGGGGATGATACCCTTGAGGATGACGCGGTTTCAGGGGGTGTTTTTTCATCCTCGCGCCCCCATCCGGCGGCATATTCACAGGCGGCGAAACCAACCCCGCGCCCCGATCCGGTGGCATCCCCGGCGGCAGAGGCCGACACCGGTGCACAAAGCGGCATTGAATTCAACGCCGATGATCAGGTCATCGACGAAGAAGCCCTGCGCGATCTGGTCAGTGAAATTGTCCGTGCAGAATTGCAAGGCGCCCTGGGGGAACGCATCACCCGCAATGTGCGCAAACTGGTCCGCCGCGAAATTCACCGCGCCCTGACCGCAAAAGAGATGGAATAACGATCCAGGGTTTCGGCCCTAGGCAGGCGGGGTGATTTCGCCGGCCAGTGACAAGATCAAATCCACGTCCATATAGCGCTCCACATGGTCTGCGAGCGCCTCAAGCGTGGCCTCGACGCCGCCTTCGAAATCCAGCGTGGACTCGACCGCAAAATCCGCCAGAAACGCGCCGCGAAAGGCGTCTGATCCGAAAATCCCGTGCATGTAACAACCGCGCACACGGCCCGTCGGGCTGGCGGCGCCTTCGGGACGTCCGTCAAAATCAAGCCAGGCCCTGTCGCTGTCGGGCCCCGTGGTTTCGCCAATGTGGATTTCATAACCGTGCAATGCGGTGCCGCTGGCCGGATGGATACCGTTTTTCAACGACAGATGTTTGATCGGGGCCATCACTGTCTCCACGTCAAGGTGCCCCAGTCCCGCAACCCTGGCGGCATGGCCTTCGATGCCATGGGGATCGGCAATGCTGTGGCCCAGCATCTGATAGCCGCCACAAAGGCCAAGCACATGACCGCCGCGCCGGATATGCGCCGCCAGATCAATATCCCAGCCTTCGGCACGAAAGGCCGCCAGATCGGCAATCGTGGCCTTGCTGCCCACCATCAACACCAGATCGGCTTCGGCGGGCAGGGGGGTGCCGGGCATGATCAGACGCAGTTCAACACCGGGTTCGGCGGCCAGCGGATCAAGATCATCAAAGTTGGCGATACGCGGCAGGCGCGGCACGGCGATCACACAGCCTTCGCCCTCGGACCTTGCCCGCGACGGCAGGTCCATCACATCTTCGGCAGGCAGGCGATGGGCCTGATCAAACCACGGGATCACCCCCAAAGACGGCCAGCCGCTGCGCTGTGCGATGTCATCGCGGCCCGCGTCAAACAGGCTGCGGTCACCGCGAAACTTGTTCACTGCAAAACCGCGCACCAGCGCATTGTCCGCCCCGTCAAGCACCGCCTGCGTGCCGATAATCTGGGCAATTACCCCGCCACGGTCGATGTCGCCCATCAGGATCACCGGCACATTGGCGGCTTGGGCAAAGCCCATATTGGCAATGTCACCGGCCCGCAGATTGGTTTCCGCCGGGCTGCCTGCGCCTTCGACCACGATCAAATCACAGCCCCGCGCCAGCCGATGAAAAGACTGCAGCACTGCCGGCATCAAGGATTGTTTGTTTTTGCCAAAGGCGGCGGCATCCTGATGGCCGGCGAGCTGGCCCTGGACAATCACCTGTGCGCCAGTGGCCGACTGCGGTTTCAACAGGATCGGGTTCATATCGGTATGGGGCGCAACCCCTGCCGCGCGGGCCTGCAAGGCTTGGGCCCGGCCGATTTCGCCGCCGTCTTCGGTCACGGCGGCATTATTTGACATGTTCTGCGGTTTAAACGGGCGCACCTTGAGGCCCCGGCGCAGGCAGGCGCGGATCAGCCCCGCCACGATCATGGATTTGCCGACATTGCTGCCGGTGCCTTGGATCATGATGGCTTTGGTCATCGGGGCTGCCCTATGCGGTTTACTGCAAATTGGCGCAATAACGCGGCAGGGAAAAGGGGGCGGGCGACACTATCTGCCTGATCCGCGCCAGATCGGCATAAAGCAGCGGGCGTGCGGGAAAAACAAAAGACGCAGCCCGAAAGCTGCGTCTTTTTGACCGTCAGGCACCGGCTGTTTATGCCGCTTCGGCCTGTTGTGCGGCATTGCGGCGTTCGGATTCTTCGCGCGACAGCGCAACAGAGGTGCGCACACCTTTGCCAACAAAATCCATCAGGCCTTCGACAACCCGTTCGTTGGGGTCGATACCTGCGCAGCTCAATACTTCGCGCCCGTCGCGCGAACGCGCCCAGCGTGCAATCTGCTCGGGACCATTGCCATATTTCTTGTCGTCAGCAATAGCGTCGTCCAGTGCAGCCAGTACAACGGCTGCGAAAAGTTTACGGGCACGGTTGCCTTGTTCGTTATTGAAAGCGGTGCCATCAACGAAATCTTTCATCTCGTCGTCCTTTCCATTATTCTTGCTCTTGTCATTTCGGCGTGAAGCTTCTTATGACGGATATATTACGATTCGGATACCGATAATTTGCATAACTCATATGCATGCGGCGCATAGCTTGCGGAGGCGGGAACCGATATATCGTTGCCTTGCAGGGCATCAACCACCCAGATATAGAACGCAACAATATTCTATCAACCTTTTACCATGGTTTTGACACATGCCTAAAATTAACGGAAACGAGATCCGGCCCGGAAACGTGCTGGAACATAACGGCGGTCTGTGGGCCGCTGTCAAAGTAGATCACGTAAAACCCGGCAAGGGCGGTGCCTTTGCCCAGGTCGAGATGCGCAACCTGCGCAACGGGTCCAAACTCAATGAACGCTTTCGCTCTGCCGATAAGGTGGAAAAGGTGCGCCTTGAGCAGAAAGATCAGCAATTTCTCTATGAAGACAGTGGGATGCTGGTTCTGATGGACACCAACACCTATGAGCAAGTACAGCTTTCTGCCGAGCTTTTGGGCGACCGCCGCCCCTTTCTTCAGGACGGCATGATGATCGTTGTGGAATACCATGACGACGAGGCGCTGAATGCGTCACTGCCGCAAAAGGTGATTTGCAAGATCGTCGAAACGGAACCTGTCGTCAAAGGCCAGACCGCTGCAAATTCGTTCAAACCTGCGGTTCTTGACAATGGTGTGCGCGTCAGCGTCCCGCCGTTTGTCGGTCAGGACGAAGATATTGTGGTCAACACCGAGACGATGGAATACGTCGAACGCGCCTGATTGCGGCCAGAGATGACGTGACGTCATGGCTTGGACCAATAAAAGCCCCGGTTGATCCGGGGCTTTTTGCATTCAATTTGACGGGTTTTGATTCCAGTTCAGGGTTGCCGCGCCGGCCTGCATCGGTGCTTTGGCCCGATCAAAGCGCAGATAGGCCAAGGCGCGACCGCCCGATCGGGTCAACAATGTGCCTGCGGGCTTGTCGGCGGTGGTGATCTCGCTGCCCAAGGGGGCCTGACCGTCAATGGAGACCTGAGCCAGACCTTTGCGCAATTCGGTCTTGTGTTTCATCCGCGCGGTGACTTCCTGACCGACATAACAACCTTTACGGAAATCCACCCCGTTCAACCGTTCAAACCCGACCTCAAGGATAAAACTGTCCGGGGTCAGTTCCACACCGGATTCGGGCACCAGATGCGCGACGCGCAGGGCATCCCAATCTGTTGAATCATCTTGCTGTGGGGCGCTGCGATAGGCCCGCCAGCCCATCTGGGGCAGGCGCGGGTCAGCATAGCCATCCTCGGGCACATCGCCCAAGCCACGGTGCAGGTGCAGATCTGCGACCGCAATCACCACTTTGGCGCGCAATTTATACATGTTCAGCCGCTGGATCAGCATATCGCCAAGGCCTTCTGCCACATCCAGCAACACCCCATCCCCGTCACGGCACAGAAAGAAATCCGCCATATATTTGCCCTGCGGTGTCAGCAGGGCGGCATAGATCGGCCCGGCTTTCAGCTTGGCGATGTCGTTGCTCACCAGCCCTTGCAGGAAATCATCGGTATCTTCGCCGGTCAGGCGCAGGATGCGGCGCATTGTCATGGTGTGTCCTTTGGTATGTTGTCATGACATATAGGCTCAACCTTGTCATCAAAAGGGGCAATCATGCCTGCGCCGCTCTCTGTGATCATCCCCACCCTGAATGCCGAAGCGGATTTGCCGCGCTGTCTGGAAAGCCTGATGGAAGGGCTGGATGCGGGATTGATCTGCGAATTGATTGTCAGCGATGGCGGGTCAAGCGATGCCAGCTGTGCTTTGGCACAGGCCTGGGGGGCCGAGGTGGTTGAGGGGGCGATGTCGCGGGGCGGGCAATTGAAACGCGGCTGTGCGGCGGCAAAAGGCGACTGGATGCTGGTGTTACATGCCGACACCTGTCTTGCGGCGGGCTGGTCAGATCAGGTGGTGCAGGTGCTGAAAACCCGTGATCTCGGCTATTGGTTCCACCTGCGTTTTACGGGCGGCGGCACAGCGGCGGCACTGGTGGCGGCATGGGCCAACCTGCGCAGTCAACTGGGCCTGCCCTATGGCGATCAGGGGCTGTTGATCCCACGATCCTTGTACAAAAAATCTGGCGGATACCCCGATATTCCCTTGATGGAGGACGTGGCACTGG
This sequence comes from Sulfitobacter sp., assembly GCA_047634585.1. Classification (GTDB taxonomy): domain Bacteria; phylum Pseudomonadota; class Alphaproteobacteria; order Rhodobacterales; family Rhodobacteraceae; genus Sulfitobacter. The sequence goes on from JBLIAN010000019.1 coordinate 12,796, forward strand.
CGCGTGCTCTCAAGGGGAAATTGCGGCCCTTGGCGGTTCAGGCCCTGACCAGCGCCGAAAAATACCAGCGCCAAGGCTGGCTGCGCCGGGGCGGGCGTAACCTTTGGACCTTGGTACAATATTTCGCCGGGCGCGATCCCGTCAAACTGGCCGAAGCCTATCGCCGTTAGCTGTTGCCAAACAACCGCTGTCCCAGCCGTTGAAACAGGCTGGGTTTGTCGGGACGTGTGGCGCGGTTTTTGCTGGACAAGGCCTGCAAGCCCCGTGCATCGCTAACGGTCTTGCCATCCTGAAATTGCAGGCGATACAGATCGGCATAGATCCCGCCTCGGTCCAGCAATTCCTGATGGCTGCCTGCATCGGTGACGCGGCCACGGTCCATCACGACAATCTTGTCCGCGCTGCGAATTGTCGCCAGACGGTGCGCGATCACGATGGTGGTGCGCCCTTTTGACAGGCGGTCCAGCGCATCCTGCACCACCTGTTCGGATTGTGCATCAAGCGCCGAGGTGGCCTCGTCCAGCAGCAGAACCGGCGTGTCACGCAACAATGCGCGGGCGATCACCACCCGTTGCCGTTGCCCGCCCGACAGGGCCGACCCGCGCGGCCCTACAAGGGTCTCCAGCCCGTTGTCCAGTTTCGGCAGGAAATCTGCCACATGCGCGGCCTTCAGCACCTCTTGCAGGCGCGCCTCTGAGACATCCTCGCGGCCCAGCACGATGTTCTCGCGCAGGGTTTCATCAAACAACAGCGCCTCTTGGGTCACCACGGAAAACAGCCCGCGCAGATCGGTCATTTTCATCTGGGTGACGGGCACGCCACCGATGGTGACGCGGCCTGCCTGCGGATCAATCAAGCGGGTCAAGACATTGAAAATCGTGGATTTCCCCGCGCCCGATGCCCCGACCAAGGCGGTGGTTTTTCCGGCCTCGGCGGTCAGGGACAAGTGATCCAGCACCTTGGCCTCGCCGTAAGACAGATCGACATTTTCAAGCACAATATCAGTGGCTTTTGTCGGCGCCGCGACAGGGTTTGCGGGGTCTTGCAAGCGCAGCGGCGCTTCAAGCAATTCGCGGATCCGTTCCAGCGCCGCAGCGGCCACCTGCCACAGCCCGCTGATCCCGCCCAACCGGCGCAGCGGGCTAAAGGTGAACCCCATTGCGGTGAAAAACGTCATGAACTGGCCGATGGTTTTGTCACCGGAAATGATCTCGGACCCGCCATAGAGGATCACCGCCATAAAGCCGACACCGGACATGATGTCGATCATTCCCGGAATCGCGGAATTGCCAAAGGCGGCGCGTACTTCGGTGCCGATAAACCTGTCGGTCAGATCGCGGTACTGGCGGGCCTGATAGGATTCAAGCGCATTGAGTTTGACCTGCACAATGCCGTGAAAGACCTCGTCCAGACGGGTCGCCAGATTGGCCCCCAGATCCTTGGCTTCGCGCGAACGCCGGCGCACAAACCGCTGCGCAGCGGCGGCAGGCAGGACCATGACAGGGATGCCCACGCAGGCCAGCAGCGCCCAGACCGGATCAATCGAAACCGCCACGCCCAGCAGCACCATCAACCCGATGAAATCACGCCCCGCGCCGGTGATCACCGCGCGCCAGACATCGCCCACCGAATTGACATCCGATTGCACCCGCTGGATCAGAAAACCCGGAGGATGGGATTGGTGGAACGCGCCGTCCTGTTTCATCATCCGGTCCAGCAGATCAATGCGCATATCCGCCGCCGTGCTTTGGGCGACACGGGTAAGCAGCACTTTTTGCGACACCCCTGCAATGGCCCGCAGGATGAAAATCCCGATCAGCACCAGACCGACCCAAAGCAGGGCGTCTTTCTGACCTCCGACAAAAACCTGATCAAACATCGGTTCCATCAGCCGCGCCAAGGCCCCCAAGGTGCTGCCTTCGATGACCATAAACACCATCGCCAGCGCCATCAGCCCGACATGTTTCTTGAGATAATGCCGCCATAGCCAGCGCAGCAGGTCACCGGAGGTATAGGTTTGATCGTTCATATCCGGTCTGATCCTTTACCAAGCGTTCTGCCGTTCTACGAAACGCGCAGGCGCAGGGCAAGTATCGCGGGATGTCGTGATGTGGCCGGTTGACGCTGCACCGCGCAGGTCTAATGTGCCCGAGAATTACAGCATCACAGGGTTCCTCATGTCTCATTCAAACAAAACGGCGCCGGGGCGTCCTTATCTGGCGATTCCGGGGCCGTCGGTGATGCCTGATGCGGTGTTGAACGCGATGCACCGCGCCTCGCCCAACATCTATGCCGGTGAATTGGTTGCGATGATGCCGGATCTGATGAACGACCTCAAAAAGGTTGCATGCACCCGTCACCACGCCGCCATGTATATCGGCAACGGCCATGCGGCATGGGAGGCCGCGCTGAGCAATGTCATCGCGCCGGGGGACAAGGTTCTGGTGCCGACCACCGGGGCCTTTGGCATCGGCTGGAGCGAAATGGCCGGTGCCTTGGGGGCCGAGGTTGAATTGATCAGCTTTGGCCGCGAGACCCCGATGGATGTGGCCCGTATCGCCGAAGTGTTAAAGGCCGATACAGGCCATGAAATCAAGGCAGTGATGGCCGTGCATGTGGATACGTCCAGTTCTGTGCGCAACGATCTGGCGGCGCTGCGTACCGCGATGGACGGCGCGGGCCATCCGGCGCTTTTGATGGCGGATTGCATTGCCTCTTTGGGCTGTGACCGGTTTGAAATGGATGCCTGGGGCGTGGATGTGATGGTCAGCGCCAGCCAGAAAGGCCTGATGGTGCCCCCGGGATTGGGCTTTGTGTTCTTTAATGACAGGGCGCAGGCGGTTCGGGATAAAATGCCACGGGTCAGCCGCTATTGGGATTGGGCGCTGCGGGCCAACGCGGTCGAGCTGTTTCAATACCATTGCGGCACCGCGCCGACCCATCACCTCTATGGGCTGCGCACCGCGCTTGATATGATCCACGCTGAGGGCATGGAGGCGATCTGGCAGCGTCATGCGCTGCTGGCCCGCACGGTCTGGGCCGCCTGCGAAGCCTGGTCACAAAACGGCAGTTTTGCCCTGAATGTCGCAGAGGCGGCGCACCGCAGCCATGCGGTGACGGCGCTGCGCCTTCAGGCCCCCCATGCCACCGAATTGCGCGGATGGGTCGAAGAAAACCTTGGCCTGACCTTGGGCATCGGGCTGGGTATGGCTGCGCCCGGCGATCCGGCATGGCATGGCTATTTCCGTCTGGGGCATATGGGCCATGTGAACGGCCATATGATCATGGGTCTGCTGGGTGGCATTGAAACAGGGCTGACGGCGCTCAAGATCGAACATGGCACCGGCGCATTGGATGCGGCAGCGGCGGTGCTGGCAGCCGGCTAACAGCGATTGCGTGCGGCAGGGATGCGGTTGATCAAACGGGTGGTCACCCATCCTGCCGCTGTGGCTGCCAGCAATCCCCGGATTGCCCAGACCACCGTCAACATCCATGTCAGAGTCACCCCCAACATCACCACCAGCCGGCGGTGTCATGCGGCGCAAAAGGGCGGGTAGGGCGGTCGCGCATGGCTTTCGCGCTGCTGATCTGCAAGCGCGTCTCATTGGCAACCGGCCTGCGTCAGGTGTTTTTTGCAGCTTCCAGCGCGGCGGGCAGGGCGGCGGCAAAGGCGTCCAGTTGATCCGCTGTGCCACAGCTGACCCGAATGCAGCGGTTTTGCGGCGTGGCAAAGGGCATGCGCACAAAGATCCCGCGGCTGACCAGCCCGTCCAGAACCGACTTTGCAAAGGCGGCGGTCCCCCCACAATCAATGGCGATGAAATTGGCGGCCGAGGCAAGCGGGGTCAGCCCGTTGTCACGGGCGATCCGGGCAATCCGGTCGCGGGCGGTTTCGATGTTTTCCAAGGTCTGCGCCAGCCATGCCTGATCATTCAGCGCCGCCAAAGCCCCGGCTTGCGCAGAGCGGTTCATGCCAAAATGATTGCGCACCTTGTGAAAGGCAGTGATCAGGCCCGGCGCAGCAATCGCATAGCCGATCCGTGCCCCTGCCAGACCGTAAGCCTTTGAAAAGGTACGCATGCGGATCACCCGTGGGTCATCGGCGGGCAGCGGCAATGCGGTGCCTTCCGGTGCGGTTTCCACATAGGCCTCATCCAGCACCAGTATCGTGCCTTGGGGCAGATCCTCCATCGCGTCGGCAATATCCCGACCGCGATGCCATGTGCCCATCGGATTGTCGGGATTGGCGAGATAGACCAGCTTGGCGTCCACCTCGGCGGCTTTGGCAAACAGGGCGCGGGGGGATTCGTGATCATCCTGATAGGGCACTTTGTGCAGCATTCCGCCAAATCCCGCGACGTGGTAATTGAACGTCGGATAGGCCCCGTCCGAGGTGACAACCGCATCCCCCTGACCGACAAACAACCGCACCAGATAACTGAGCAACCCGTCAATGCCTTCCCCCACAATGATGTGATCCATGGTGGTTGCGTGATGCGCGGCCAAGGCGGCGCGCAGGTCATGGCTTTCGGGATCGCCGTACATCCATTGATCACAGGCCGCCATTGCGGCAATCGCCTTTGGCGAGGGGCCAAAGACATTTTCATTCGCCCCCAGCCGCGCCTCAAAGACACGGCCGATCTGGCGTTCCTGCGTTTCCGGGCCAACAAACGGCACCGTGGCGGGCAGGGATTGGGCAAGCGGGGTCAGGCGATATGCTGTCATAGCGATGTGATAAGCGCAGGGCGGTCACGGGGCAAGTCTTGGTATCAATGGGCAAAGAATTTGCCATGCCGTCACGTTCTGCTGGCCTGTCTGTGCGGGATGCGCTGTTATGGTCCTGCCCCTGCAGGAGGATAGCATCATGGCCCGCGTTACCGTCACTTATGAAAATCACATTGCCTTTGTCCGGCTTTCCCGTGCGGATAAAATGAATGCTGTGGATCAGGATATGATCGACGGGATTATCGCCGCCGGCACTGAAATCGCGGCCTCCAATGCACGGGTGGTTGTGCTGTCAGGCGAAGGCAAGGCGTTTTGCGCGGGCATCGACATTTCCGGCCTCTCCGGGATGATTGGCAAAGATCCGGTCGCCCTGATGATGCCCCGCACCCACGGCGAAGGCACCACAAACCAATGGCAGGAAGTTTCAATGATCTGGGCGCGGCTGGGCATTCCGGTGATCGCGGCGATTCATGGCGTGTGTTTTGGCGCAGGCATGCAGATCGCGCTGGGCGCGGATATCCGCATTGCCGCACCAGAGGCGAAATTTGCGGTGATGGAGATGAAATGGGGCATTGTGCCGGACATGGGCGGCATGGTGTTGCTGCCCAAGCTGGTGCGCAGCGATGTGCTGCGTCTGCTGACCTATACGGCACTGCCGATTGATGCTGCACAGGCCGAAACCTGGGGGCTGATCACCCGGATTGCCGCTGATCCTCTGGCGGCTGCAACGCAATTGGCCGAAGTGATCGCAGGCAAAAGCCCCTCGGCAATTCCGGCGGCCAAGCGGTTGATCGCACTGGCAGAAACCGAAAGCGCCGAAGCGGTGTTACTGGCCGAATCCCGTGAACAGGCCGCATTGATGGGCAAACCCCATCAAATGGAAGTGGTCGCGGCGGAATTTGGCAAACGCCCCGCTGTGTTCAAGTGAGGGTGTGACTGCAGGGGGCGCAGCGGCCCCTGCAGTCTATTCCTGTTCGACAGCGCCCGCCGGATGGTCTGGCGCCCTTCGGTTCCGGGCTTGGGGTTTGTTGTCACCCCGGAACCGAAGGCCGGCTTTGTTCACTCCATCTCGGCCAGACGATCCAGCGCCGCTTGCAATTGATCCGCCTCTTCCTGACGGGCCTCCAGATTGGCTTGGGCTTCGGCAACCACGTCTTCGGGGGCCGAGGCCGCAAATTTCGGGTTGTTCAAACGCCCCTTCAATCCGCCAATTTCCTTGGACAGCTTGTCCAGTGATTTTTGCAGACGGGTTTTTTCCTCGCCAATGTCGATCAACCCCGCCAAAGGTAGGCCGAAACTGCCGCCCGGCACCGCCAGGGAAACCGTGCCTTTCGGGAAGGCGTCGGTCTGTTCAAGGCTTTCTACACGGGCAAGGCGTTTGATCATGGTTTCATTGCCCTGCCACGCGGCCTGACCCGCCGCATCCAGATCGCTGACCAGCATCGGCACTTTCAGCCCCGCCGGCACATGCATTTGCTGACGTGCCGAGCGGATGCTCTCGATCAGCCCGATCACCCAGTTCAATTCACGGTCCGCCGCAACATCCAGCAGATCGGCAGTGGTATAGGTGGGCCAATCGGCATGGACCAGCATCTTGGGACGGTTGGCGGTGGTTTGCCACAATTCCTCGGTGATATAGGGCATGATCGGATGCATCAGGATCAGACATTGATCCAACACCCAGCCCAGAGTCTGGCGGGTTTCAGCGGCCTCTGGCGCATCGTCCTGCAACAAGGGTTTGGACAATTCCACATACCAGTCACAGACCTTGCCCCAGACAAAAGCATACAGCGTATTGGCGGCATCGTTGAACCGGTAATTGTCCAGCGCCTGATCCACCTCCTCGCGGACACGGGCACATTCCCCGATGATCCATTTGTTCAAGGTCGCCTCAGGCTTGGGCATTTCTGCAGGGCGGCCGGTGAACACCCCGTTCATTTCGGCAAAACGATGGGCGTTCCACAATTTGGTGCCAAAGTTGCGGTAGCCGGCAATCCGCGCTGTCGAAAGTTTCAGATCACGGCCCATCGCCGCCATCGCCGTCAGGGTGAACCGCACCGCATCCGCACCGTATTCGTCAATCAGTTCCAGCGGATCCAGCACATTGCCAAGGCTTTTTGACATTTTCTTGCCCTTCTCGTCGCGCACAAGGGCATGCACATAGACGGTATCGAAGGGTTTTTGATCGACCACGGCATATTGCATCATCATCATCCGGGCGACCCAGAAAAAGATGATGTCAAAACCGGTGATCAACACCGAGGTCGGAAAGTATTTCTGCAAGGCTTCGGTGTTTTCCGGCCAGCCCAGCGTGCCGATCGGCCAGAGGCCGGAGGAAAACCAGGTGTCGAGGACATCGGGGTCGCGGCGCAGCGTTTTGCCCGCGGCCATCGCCTGTGCTTCGGCCTCGGTTGCGGCGCAATATTCCTTGCCATCCTCATCAAACCAAACCGGAATCTGATGCCCCCACCACAATTGACGCGAGATGCACCAGGGCTCGATGTTTTCCAGCCAGTGGAAATACACCTTTTTGTCCTGTTCGGGCAGGATCGTCACCTCGCCGCTGCGCACTGCGTCAATGGCGGGCTGCACGATCTTGTCGGTGGCCACAAACCACTGATCGGTCAGCATCGGTTCGATCACCACCTTGGAGCGGTCGCCAAACGGCTGCATGATCTTTTTCGCCTCAACCAGCGGCACTGCTTCGATTTCGACCTCTTCACCTTTTTTCGCGGGCTTGCGGCCCAGACGCGGATCATCGGAGCTGGTCATCACCGCCAGCCCTTCGGCGGTGATATCCGCGATCACCTTGGTGCGGGCTTCAAAACGGTCCAACCCGCGATAGGCGTCTGGCACAAGGTTGATGTCACTGGCATCGACGGGCGCATCTTCAGCACCCTCAGCAATCGCCTGGGCCCGCGCTGCGGCCTGATCATAGGGCAGGCCATCGCTGCGCATCGCGCCGCGGGTGTCCATCAGCGCATAGAGCGGAATGTTGTTGCGTTTGGCGACGCCGTAATCGTTGAAATCATGGGCGCCGGTGATTTTGACAGCCCCTGATCCGAAATCCTTGTCGGGATAGTCATCGGTGATGATCGGGATCAAGCGGCGGTGTTCTTTGGGGCCGACCGGAATCTCGCACAGTTTGCCGATGAGCGGCGCATAGCGTTCATCCGAGGGATGTACCGCAACAGCGCCATCCCCCAGCATGGTTTCAGGGCGCGTGGTGGCGATGGAAATGTAATCGCGGACCTCTTCCAGCGTGACATTGCCGTCTTGGTCTTTTTCCACATAGGTATAGCTGGCCCCGCCCGCGAGCGGATATTTGAAATGCCACATATGGCCGTCGACTTCGGTGCTTTCGACCTCAAGATCGGAAATCGCCGTTTCAAAATGCGGATCCCAGTTCACCAACCGTTTGCCGCGATAGATCAACCCCTTGTTGTACATCTCGACAAAGACCTTGATCACCGCATCATGGAAATTGCCGTCTTCGCCCGCCGGGGCGTTGGGGGCACCGGACATGGTGAAAGCATTGCGCGACCAGTCACAGGACGCGCCAAGGCGTTTGAGCTGGTCAATGATGGTCGTGCCGGATTCGGTTTTCCACTTCCAGATTTCGGCGGTGAAATCCTCACGCGACCAGTCGCGGCGTGGTGGTTTGCCTTCGGCGGCCAGCTTGCGCTCCACGACCATCTGCGTGGCAATGCCCGCATGATCCTGTCCCGGTTGCCAGAGCGTGTCAAAGCCGCGCATCCGGTGCCAGCGGATCAAAATATCCTGCAGGGTGTTATTAAAGGCATGGCCCATGTGCAAAACCCCGGTGACATTGGGCGGCGGGATCATGATCGAAAAGGTTTCCGCGCGGCTGGCGTTCGCCCCGGCGTTGAACGCGCCGGCTTTTTCCCAAGCGGCATAGAGGCGGGTTTCGGCCTCGGCGGCGTTAAATGTCTTGTCCAGAGCCATGGTGATTTATCCTGTGGTCATTTGGGATGCGGGTCTAACGGAGGATTGGCGCAAGGGAAAGGGCGGCCGCGCGTCACGGCTGTGCAAAGTGCGGATCAATATGCCCGCAATCGTGTTTTGCTGGGCCACAACATGTGCCTGTCAACACCCGCCTGCCAACACCCGCCAATCTGTGTGGCGGTGGAATGGGATAAATTCATTTGGCCAAATGAAGGGGGTGGCCCGTATTCGATCCGGCTTCCGGCCCTGATTTCACCGCGCAATGCCGCATTTGTGACGGCCATCAACCTGTGGCTTCGGTTGGCCAGCCAAACTCAAGCGCCTGGCTTGGACAGGGTGACGCGGGTTCGGGGCTGGACAAGACTTCTCAGCCCTTTATCTGTTGTACAACAAAGACGCCAATAGAGGATCGGCAGATGGAAAAGTTCGGTAAAAGTCAGTCGGTCAAGCGGACGGAAGACATGCGGTTTCTCACCGGAGAAGGGCGTTATGTCGATGACATCGCCCCTGCGGCGGCTTTGCACGGTTTTTTCTTTCGCTCTTCCGTGGCGCATGGGGCGATTTCGGAGCTGGATGTCGCAGATGCGCAATCCGCCGAGGGGGTGCATCTGGTACTGACCTGCGCCGATCTTGAGGCCGCGGGCATGGATGTGTCGATGGCGGGCACCGTGGTGGACAACCGTGACGGCAGCAAAGGCGCAAAACCGCAACGCCCGATGCTGGCCAGGGGCAAGGTGCGCTATGTCGGCGAACCGGTGGCCCTGATCGTGGCGGACACCTTGGCGCAGGCCCGCGATGCGGCGGAATTGATCCTGTTTGATGTTGATGACCTGCCTGCCAAGGTCGATACCGCTTTGGGGGGGGAAACCCTGCATGAAGAAGCGCCGGACAACCGTGCCTTTGACTGGGGCAAGGGCGATGAGGCCGCCACGCAGGCCGCCTTTGATGCCGCCGCGCATACAGTGGCGCTGGATGTGGATGACAACCGCATCATCGTGAATTCGATCGAGCCGCGCGGCTGTTACGCCGAATGGGGCGCGGGCAGGGTGCATGTGGCGATCAATGGTCAGGGGGTTTGGGCGCATAAAGGGTTCTTGCAAAAGGCCTTTGGTCTGGATGAAGCGATGGTGCGTGTCACCAACCCCGATACCGGCGGCGGTTTTGGCATGAAAGGCATGACCCATCCTGAATATTTCAGTGTCGCGCAGGCGGCGCGGGTGTTGGACCGTCCGGTGCGCTGGATGTCGGAACGCACCGAAGCCATGCTCAGCGACAATGGCGGCCGTGATCTGACCTCGCTGGCCGAATTCGCCTTTGATGAACATCACAAGATCACCGCCTATCGGGTGCGCACCAAATGCAACCTCGGGGCCTATAATTCGCAGTTTGGCCAGCCGATCCAGTCGCTGTTGTTCAGCCGGGTGTTGATGGGGGTCTATGACGTGCAGACCACATGGTTGCAGGTTGAAGGGTATTATACCAACACCACACAGGTGGATGCCTATCGCGGCGCGGGGCGGCCCGAGGCGATCTATGTGTTGGAACGGCTGATGGACCGTGCCGCGCGGGAACTGGGCATTGATCCCTGGGAATTGCGCCGGATCAATTTCATCAAGCCTGATCAATTCCCCTATATGAGCGCCACCGGCGAAAATTATGATGTGGGCGATTTCAACCGCTTGCTGACCCGTGCGGCCCAAGAGGCCGACCGTGATGGTTTCGCTGCGCGCAAGGCGGCAGATGCCAAACGGGGTCTGCTGCGCGGGCAGGGGCTGTGTTACTATATCGAAAGTATTTTGGGCGATCCTTCGGAAGGGGCCAAGGTGGTCTTTCTTGAGGATGGCACAGTGGAAATCTTTGTTGGCACGCAAAGCAACGGACAGGGGCATGAAACCGTCTATGCACAGTTTCTGTCGGACCAGACCGGCATTCCCGCACATCTGATCACCGTGGTTCAGGGCGATTCCGATCTGATCAAACAGGGCGGCGGCACCGGCGGATCGCGTTCTGTCACTACCCAGAGCACCGCAACTCTGGCCACAGTCGCCAAGATGACCGAAGCGTTCATTGCGTTTCTGGCCGATGAAATGGCGGTGCCTGCCAGCGCGATTGAATTTGATGATGAACGCTTTCGCGCCGAGGGGTCCAACCTGACCCCGACAATGCTGGAGGTGGCGGATATGGCCCGTGACAAGGGCCGTGACGATCTGTTGACCCATCATGAACGTGCCACCCTGCCGGGGCGCAGCTATCCCAATGGCGCGCATGTGGCTGAGGTGGTGATTGATCCCGAAACCGGCGTTGTCACCACTGAGCGCTATACGGTTGTGGATGATTTCGGTAATCTTATCAACCCGATGCTGGCCGAAGGCCAGGTGCATGGCGGCGTCGCCCAAGGCATCGGTCAGGCGGTGCAGGAACGGGTGGTCTATGATGAGGATGGTCAATTGCTGACCGCGTCTTTCATGGATTATGCAATGCCGCGTGCGACAGATCTGCCCAATATTTCCTTCACCTCGGAACCGGTGCCCTCGACGGCCAACCTGATGGGCATGAAGGGCTGTGGCGAGGCGGGCACCGTCGGGGCGCTGGCGGCGATTTCCAACGCGGTTCAGGATGCAATGTGGGATCATGGGGTGCGGCAGGCAGATATGCCCTTCACGCCACACCGGGTTTGGGAGATGTTGAAAGGTGCGCAAATCGCCGCCGAATAACGGCTTTTTCGGCCGCCTGTTCGGGCGGCTCTGGCGCAGACCCGCCTCGGATTTCGGCCCGCGGCGGGGGCCTGTGACCCATGTGATCATTCTGGATGGCACCCTGTCATCGCTTGAAACCGAGGGCCAGACCAACGCCGGACGCGCCTATACCCTGCTGCGCGAAACCGGCAGCGCGGTGTCGATCTATTACGAACCGGGGCTGCAATGGCGCGACTGGCGCTCGACGCTGGATGTGGCGATGGGGCGTGGCATCAACCGCCAGATCAGACGCGCCTATGGCTATCTTGCCTCGCGCTATCGCCCTGGCGACCGGATTTTCATGCTGGGTTATTCACGCGGGGCCTATGCGGTGCGCAGCCTTGCGGGGGTGATTGATCAGGTTGGCCTGTTGCGGGCCGAAAACGCGACAGAACGCAACATCCGCACCGCCTATCGCCATTATGAATATACCCCCGACAGTGCCACGGCCCGCGCCTTTGCCCATGCCCATTGTCATGCAACAATCGAGATCGAGGCAATCGGGGTCTGGGATACGGTCAAATCACTGGGGATCAATGCGCCGCTGTTGTGGCGGCTGACCGAACCGCGCCATGCCTTTCACAACAGCGATCTTGGCCATGCCGTCAAAAACGGCTTTCAGGCCCTGGCGATGCATGAATCGCGGCTGGCCTTTGCGCCGGTGCTTTGGCAAACCCATGCGGGGTTCGAGGGCCATGTTGAACAGGTCTGGTTTCGTGGCACCCATGGTGACATCGGCGGGCAACTTGGCGGGTTTGAGGCGGCGCGCCCCCTGGCGAATATCCCGCTGGTCTGGCTGCTGTCGCGCCTTGAGGACTGCGGTCTGCCGCTGCCGGCGGGGTGGAAATTGCGTTTTGAACAGGATGCACAGGCGCCGTCAGTTGGCACATGGCGCGGCTATGGCAAGATGTTCATGAGCCGCAAAAAGCGGGTGATCGGCGCGGATGTCTCCGAGCGTATTCATGAAACCGCGACCAGCAGTGCCGCCCCCGCCAGATCTGTCGGGGCGGTGCTGTCCGGGGTATTGATGCGCTAGGCGATCTTCATCACGATGCAGGTTGTCGATCCGGTGGCATATAATTTGCCATCCTCGACGCCACGGATTTCACCATGCGCGACCCCGGTTGAGCGCCCCACATGATCAATCACACCAACGCAATCAATGGTCATGCCCAAGGGGATGCCGCGTAGAATGTTGATCTTGTATTCCAGTGTTGTATAGACGCTGCCGCGGGGCACTTTTGTCATGATGGCGCAGGCCATCGCAGAATCCAGCAATGTCCCGTACCAGCCGCCATGCACGGTGCCCATCGGATTGGTCACATTGAATTCGGGTGCGCCGCGAAAGGTGACTTTCCCGTCGGCCACCTCGTGCAGGGTATAGCCCATTGTGGCGCCAATCGGCGGGCCGGGGTTGGTGCCATCCACGATACGTTGCATGAATTCCAGACCGCTGAGCGACAGCATTTCACTCTGGCTCAGCAGGTCTTTCGGGGATTGGGCGATTTTTGGCATCATGGCCTCCGGCTGGATGTTTTGTGCAAGGTTGATCACAACACCAGCAGGTGCAAGCTGTTACGCCACGTCTGACAAGGCAATCTGCGGCATCACACCCAAAGCACGACAGACATTGCGGGTCAGATCGGGGCGGTTGAGCGTATAGAAATGCAGGGTCTCGACACCTTCATCCACCAGTTTGCTGCACATTTCGGTGCAAAGGGCCGTGGCCAGCAAATCATGGCGGTCATCGCGGATCGCGGTTTCAAACGCCTGATCCAGCCAATCCGGCACAGGGGTGCCACAGCGCTGGGCGAATTTGCGGGCCGAGGCCCAGTTCACAATCGGCAGGATGCCGGGGGTGACGGGGTTGTCGATACCGGCCTTGGCACAGGCATCACGGAAGCGCAAGAAACTGTCAGCGTCAAAAAAGAACTGGGTCAGCGCCTCGTCCGCGCCTGCCTCGAACTTGCGTTTCAGCCATGCCACATTGGCCTGCGTGTCTGCCGCTTCGGGGTGGGCATCAGGATAGGCACCGACACGGATGTTGAAATCGCCAATGTCACGCAGGGCAGCGATCAACTCGCAGCTATCGGCGAAGCCGTCAGGGTGCGCGCTGAACCTGTCCGCGCCATTTTCAGGATCGCCGCGCAGGGCGACAATATCGGTGACGCCAATCTCGGCATAGCCCTTGGCCACGGCAAGGGTTTCGGCGCGGCTGGCACCCACACAGGTCAGGTGCCCCGCGACCGGCAGGCCAGAGGTGCGCGCCAGCACATGGGCGGCGTCATGGGTCAGATCACGGGTGGTGCCGCCCGCCCCATAGGTCACGGAAAAGAACCGTGGGGCCAGCGGGGCCAAAGCTTGGGCGGTGTCCCACAGCTTGAAAGCGGCATCCACGGTGCGGGGCGGGAAAACTTCGAATGAAACGGCGGGTACTGGCATGGTGGTGATCCTCATATGCGTCTTTCCCTGCTTGTTTCACATTCCCACATGTGAGACAAATTCATAACTTTCATCTTGAACATGAGGATTGACTCATATGCATATCGAGTTCCGCCATCTGCGCACCATTCAGGCGATTCACGAGGCCGGTGGATTGGCCCGCGCTGCGGAACAGATGAACATCACCCAATCCGCGCTCAGCCATCAGGTAAAGGGGCTGGAGGATCAGGCCGGGGTGGAATTGTTCGTGCGCCGCTCCAAACCGTTGAAATTATCCCCGGCGGGGCAGCGGTTGTTGAAACTGGCCCAACAGGTCTTGCCGCAGGTGCAGGCCCTGCAGGATGAATTTACCGGATTGCGCGCGGGCAGCACGGGGCGCATGCATATCGCCATCGAATGTCATGCCTGTTTTGAATGGCTGTTTCCGGTGCTGGAACATTTCCGCCGCGCCTGGCCGGATGTGGATGTTGATATCCGTCCCGGACTGGCCTTTGATGCCTTGCCTGCCTTGTTGCGCGAAGAGGTTGATCTGGTGGTGTCCTCTGATCCCGAAGAGCTGGCCGGGGTCAAATTTGTTGAACTGTTTGATTACAATCCGGTTTTTGTGGCGGCAGCCCAGCATCCCTTGGCGCAGAAACCCTTTGTCGATGCGGCGGATTTTCGCGATCAGACCTTGATCACCTATCCGGTGGAACGCACGCGGCTGGATGTGTTCAGCCAGTTGTTGATCCCCGCCAAGGTCGAACCCGCCGCCATCCGGCAGGTGGAACTGACAGCAGTGATCCTGCTGCTGGTGGCCTCCAATCGCGGGGTGTCGGTGTTGCCTGATTGGGTGGTGCGCGAGGTCAAATACAGCTCGGATTATGTGACCCGCCCCCTGACCGCAGATGGCATCACCCGCCGGCTATATGCCGCCGTGCGCGAGGATGATCTGGGCAAGCCGTTTATGGATCAACTGCTGGAACTGGCGGGAACAGAGGCGCGTAAACTGCAGGCGGTTTAAGCGGGTGGCAGGACAATAGCGCAGGTCCGGCAGGATCCCCCGCCGGACCCGTCAAATCATGCAATCTTTACAATTGCCTTGCCGTGGTTGCCGCCGGTCAGCAGATCCATAAAGGCCTGCGGTGCGTTTTCCAGACCTTCGGTGATGTCCTCTTGGTATTTCACCCGACCATCGGCAAGCATCGGCGCAACTTCGGCCAGGAACTCTGGATAGCGGTCCCAATGGTTGGAGATGATAAAGCCGTTCACGCTGAGGAAATTCACCAGAATGCTGCGCCAGAGTTTCGGCGCGGTCAGGCTTTGGGATTGTGCATCCGCGCCCAGACCCCCGGCATTATACCATGCGATCATGCCACAGAGCGGGATTCGGCCATAGGGGTTCATCAAAGACAAAGCCGCCTCAAGCACCGGACCACCGACATTTTCGAAATAGACATCAATGCCATCTGGCGCAGCGTCTTTCAGTGCGGCACGCAGGTCTTTGGTGCTGTCAAAAGCGCGGTGATCGACGCAGGCGTCAAACCCGAATGTACCTGTGGCAAGCGCACATTTGTCCGCGCCCCCGGCAATGCCCACAGCGCGCAAGCCCTGCGCCTTGGCGATCTGTCCGACCATAGACCCCACAGGACCGGTGGCTGCGGCAACCGCCACGGTTTCCCCGGCTTTGGGGCGGCCAAATTCCTTGAGGCCCAGCCAGCCGGTGAATCCGGGCATCCCCAGCACCCCCAAAGCGGTGGTCACAGGGGCCAAAGACGGATCAAGTTTGCGGCACATTTTGGCATTGGCAACGGCGTGGCTGGCCCAGCCGAACGGGCCAAACACATGATCGCCCTCGGAAAATCCGGGCACAGTCGAGGAAATCACCTGTCCCACGCTGCCACCTTCCATTTTACCGCCAACCGGCACGGGTGCGGCATAGGATTTTGCATCATCCATGCGGCCCCGCATATAGGGATCCAGCGACATATGGCTGACCTTGACCAGGATTTCACCCTCGGCGGGGGTGGGGATGGCCGATGTTTCCAGGCGGAAGTTTTCGGGGCGCGGGGCACCGTCAGGGCGGCTGGCCAATACGATCTGTTGCATTTGATTTGTCATGTCTCTCTCCCATGGGTATTTCGTTGTGCCTAACGTGGTTGCTGGGGCGGTGAATGCAAGCGGTGATCGTAATCACCATACGTCAGTTTGCTTCTGCCCCTTGGCAATTGCCATCTTGGCGCTTATACGCAGCGCCTGATCCATCAAAGGTGCAGCAAATGGTTGGCAGTGCGAATCTCAACATCATGATCAAAGCGGCGCGTAAAGCGGGCCGGTCTTTGGTCAAAGACTTCCGCGAAGTCGAAAATCTTCAGGTTTCCGTCAAAGGGGCTGGGGATTTTGTCAGCAAGGCGGATATTGAGGCAGAGCGGACCCTCAAGCAGGAATTGATGGGCGCGCGCCCCACCTATGGCTGGCTGGCCGAAGAAGGCGGCGAGGAAGAGGGTCAAGACCCGACGCGCCGCTGGATCGTTGATCCGCTGGATGGCACCACCAATTATCTACACGGTCTGCCGCATTGGGCGGTGTCGATCGCGCTGGAACACAAAGGCGAAATCGTCGCGGGCGTGGTGTTTGACCCGGCCAAGGACGAAATGTTCTTTGCTGAAAAAGGCGCAGGCGCCTGGATGAACGAAGGCCGTTTGCGGGTTTCGGGGCGTCACCGGATGATCGAAAGCATTTTTGCCACCGGCCTGCCGTTTGCAGGCCGCGCCGATCTGCCCGACACCCTGAAAGATCTGGGGCGTTTGCTGCCGGTCTGTGCCGGTGTGCGGCGCTGGGGTGCGGCGGCGCTGGATCTCGCCTATGTGGCATCGGGGCGGTATGACGGGTTCTGGGAACGCCGTTTGAACGCTTGGGATATGGCTGCCGGCCTGTTGATCGTCAAAGAAGCGGGTGGTTTGGTCGAACCGATCAACCCTGCGGGTCACATTATGCGGGACGGCGAAATCGTCTGTGCAAATGACGCGATCTTTTCCAGCTTTGCAAAAGTGGTGCGCGGCTAGGTATTGCTGCTGCGCGCACGGTCTGACGGGTGATTGATCCCGTCAGTCCAGCGCACCGGCTCGTGTTCCCAGGTTTTCACCCCGTCGATACAGCCCAGATTGATTCCGCATTGATCGGGGTTCGCGCGGCGCTGGTGGTGGGTGTAGATACCGCAGGTCTTGCAGAAATAATGCTGTGCGGTGCCTGTCCCCCATGTGTAAAGCCCCAGCGCATCTTTGCCTTTTAGAATTTCCAGTGAAGCGGTTGTTGCCGTCACCGCAGCGGCCTGCCGTCTGGCGCAGAATGAACAGGTACAGCGGGTGACATCGCGCAAGCCATTGGGCAAGGTCGCCCTCAGCACCACCGCGCCGCAATGGCAACGGGCGCGCACCTGCATGCTGTGATCCTTCATCGGCGTCTCACCTTGGGGATGCGGCTGTTCAAGGCGGGGTATTTTGCGGCGGGATGGGGCGGATGGCCTTCATTGCGGGCCCAGAACGCCAAGGCCCCGCGCCGCAGCCACAGTGGCAGGGCAAAGGCGATCCCTGCAATGAAGCCGCCGGTATGCGCCCAATAGGCAACGCCGCCTTGATTGGCCTCCGCCGCGAGACCGCCCAGAAACTGCGCGCCAAACCACAGCGCCAGCATGATCCACGCCGGAATTGGAAAAATCCGGAAAAACACCACAAAGATGATCAGAATATCGACCTTGGCTTTGGGGAACAGCAGCAGATAGGCGCCCATAACCCCGGCAATTGCCCCCGATGCCCCGACCATCGGCACCTGTGATCCGGGTTCCAGCGCCACCTGCGTCAGCCCCGCAATCACGCCACAGGCCAGATAGAACAGCAAATACCGCAGATGCCCCATCTCGTCTTCGATGTTATCCCCGAATATCCATAAAAACAGCATATTGCCCAGCAGATGCATCCAGCCACCATGCAGGAACATCGAGGTCAGCAACCCCTCAAACCCGTGGCCCTGGCCAATGCGGGCCGGGATCAGTGCCCAGGAGTTGTAAAATACAGTGATGGCACGCGGATCGGCCATCAGCGATACATAGCTGAGAAACACAGCGACATTCACCGCCATCAAGGCGTAGGTGACATAGGGCCTGCGCCCGGACGGGTTATGATCGCGAATGGGAAACATGGGCGCAGGCTGCTGGAATGCCGTGTCAGGGTCAAGCGGTTTACGCCGTGAAATGCGGGGCTTTGCGCCCCGGAAAGGAACATCAATGTCGATCACTTGTCTGCATACAGCACAGGGTCATGTGGCGACCTTTGAGGGGCTGTTGCGCGCGGCGGGCTGGGGCGGTGACGTGGTGCATCTGGTGCATCCTGATTTGCTGACAAGGGCGCAGGTCAGCGGGATTGCAGCGGTGCAGGCGGATGTCGCGGATATCGTTGCGGCCCATCAGGGCGCGGATGCATTGCTGTGCAGTTGTTCCACGCTGGGGCCGCTGATTGATGCGCTGGCGACAGGGGACAGGCCGCTGGTGCGGATTGACCGCCCGATGATGGAAACGGCTGTGGGCTGCGCGGGCAGGTTGTTGGTGGTGATCTGTCTGGCGAGCACCCAAACGGCAACTTTGGGGTTGTTACAGCAATGCGCGGCGGAACGGGGGCGGGTTTGCCCAGTGGAATTGTTGCTCTGCGCAGCGGCTTGGCCGCTGTTTGAAGCGGGGAACATGCCGGCGTTTCTGGACGAGATTGCAGGGGCGATCCGCGGTGCTTTGGATCAAATGCCGGAGGTCGGGGCGGTGATCCTGGGGCAGGCGTCGATGATGGGCGCAGCGGCGTTGTTGCAAGATCTCGATGTGCCGGTGCTGTCCTCGCCGCGTTTGGCGGTGGGGCGGGCGATTGAACGCGCCCGACAAAAGTGAGGCGCGGCAGGTCGGGCAAATTTTGTCCGGCCTGCCGATCTACCCAATCCGCATCATCATCGGGTAGATCTGACAGCCATGTCCGGCCTAGGGCATGGCCCCCAACAGCGCGGCATTGCCGCCCGATGCGGTGGTGTCCACGCAGACATGGCGTTCGGCACGCACCCTTGCGCTGTCGGGCAATCCACGGATCAGCGGCAGAATCGGGCCTTTGCGCTGCGCCAGCGCCATGTCGATGGCCCGCGCATTGTCCGCATCCCCCCACCATAAGATACCGCCGTAATTTGGCCCCTCAACCAACAGCGCGGGATCAATTGTGCCGCTGGCCTGTACTGCCAC
The DNA here is from genome assembly GCA_047634585.1 of Sulfitobacter sp. Classification (GTDB taxonomy): domain Bacteria; phylum Pseudomonadota; class Alphaproteobacteria; order Rhodobacterales; family Rhodobacteraceae; genus Sulfitobacter. The sequence continues at coordinate 31,912 of JBLIAN010000019.1, forward strand.
ACCGCCAAGTGCCGTCACCGCGCGTGCCTGTTCTTGGGCCGTCGCGGCCCCCGGACCCATGCACAGCAAGGCGGCACGGGGCAGGGTGGACAGGCGGTTGGATTCACCCGTTGGCCCCGGCATCGTCAGGGTTTCAATCGGCAAGGCGGCCTGATCTGCGGGCAGGGCAGGCAGGGTTGATTGCGTGCTGGCCCAGGTGTCCGCCACTGATTTCAGATCCGGGGCGCTGAAGCGTGGCAGGTAATTTGGCCCGCCTGCCTTTGGTCCCGTACCGGAAAGCCCTTCACCGCCAAAGGGTTGGCTGCCGACAATCGCGCCGATCTGGTTGCGGTTGATATAGATATTCCCGGCTTTGATACGTTCTGACACATGCTGCACGCGGTCATCAATGCGGGTGTGCAAGCCAAACGTCAGCCCGTATCCGGTGGCGTTTATCGCCTCAATCACCCTGTCCAGATCTTTTGATTTGAACGTGGCCAGATGCAGCACCGGACCAAAGATTTCGCGGTCCAGATCACCAATGCCCTGCACGCGGATGATGGTGGGGGCGACAAAACTGCCGCTTCGGGGGGCGGTCATTTCGGCCAGAACCCGGCCTTCGTCGCGTGCCGTATTGATGTGATCGACAATGCCCTGTTGGGCCTGTGCATCAATCACCGGCCCGATATCGGTGCTTAGATCCCAGGGATTGCCCATGTGCAACGCCTGCATCGCCCCGATCAACATTTTGGTCAGATCTTCGGCAATGTCGTCCTGCACATAAAGACAGCGCAGCGCCGAGCAGCGTTGCCCGGCAGATTGGAACGCTGATTCAACCACCGCCTGCACCGCCTGTTCGGGCAGGGCAGTGCTGTCCACGATCATCGCATTCACCCCGCCGGTTTCCGCAATCAACGGCGTGCCGGGGACGCAATGTTGGGCCATTGCCGCGCGGATGCGCAGGGCGGTCGCCGTCGAGCCGGTAAAGGCCACGCCGCCGATCCGCGCATCCGAGGTCAATGCCGCACCAACGGCGCCACCACCGGGCAGCAATTGCAGCGCCGAGCGCGGCACACCCGCCTTGTGCAGCAACCCGACGATGACATGGGCCACCAGCGGGGTTTGTTCGGCAGGTTTTGCCAGCACAGCATTGCCCGCCGCCAAAGCTGCCGAAATCTGCCCGACAAAAATCGCCATCGGAAAGTTCCACGGTGAAATGCAGGTGAAGATGCCCACGGGGGGGGGGTTGGTGGCCTGACCCGCGTAATAGCGCAAAAAATCAACGCCTTCGCGCAGTTCGGCCACGCAATCGGGCAGGCCTTTGCCGGCCTCCAATGTCAGCAGGGCAAAAATCTCGCCATAGTTTTCTTCGATCAGGGTAGCGGCCTTGAGCAGCACATCACGCCGGGCCGCCAAAGGCGCATCCCAGGTGGCAGCATGCTCCAGTGCCGTGGCCACATCCGCCGCAGAGGCATTGCACATTGTGCCGGGGGAATGGGCCGGATCAGCGGGGTTGATCACCTTAACAGCTGCCTCGGGTTTGGCCTTGCCTGCCAGCAGCGGGGCCGCCGCCCATTGATGCGATTTGAACCTGTCGCGGGCGGCATCAATTGCGGCCAGTGTCGGGGTATGTGACAGATCAAATCCGATGGCATTGCCACGTTGGGGCAAAAACACCTCTGGCCCTTTCGGGATCGCAACAGCTGCATCCAGCAGGGTTTCAAACGGATCGGCGGCCACGATTTCTGGCGGCACGTCCTCATCCACAATCTGGTTCACAAAGCTGGAGTTGGCCCCGTTTTCCAACAGGCGCCGCACCAGATAGGCCAGCAAATCGCGATGCGCGCCCACCGGGGCATAGATCCGGCAGCGGGTGCCGTTCTGGCCCAGCACCAAAGTGTGCAGGGTTTCACCCATGCCGTGTAAGCGTTGGAATTCAAAGGCTTCTTTATCCTGCGCCATGGTCAAAACCGCCGCAACCGTATGGGCGTTATGGGTGGCGAATTGCGGGTAAATCCGGTCGGTCATGCCCAGCAACTTGCGGGCATTGGCGATATAGCTGACATCGGTGGCGGCCTTTTGGGTGAACACCGGAAAACCGTCGATGCCCTCAACCTGTGCGCGTTTGATTTCAGTGTCCCAATAGGCCCCTTTGACCAGCCGCACCATGATCTTGCGGTCATAGCGGGTGGCCATCTCGTAAAGCGTATCAATCACTGTGCTGGCGCGCGGGCCAAAGGCCTGCACCACAATGCCAAACCCGTCCCAGCCCGCCAAGGCAGGTTCGGACATCACGCGGTCGATCACCTCAAGCGACAGGGCAAGGCGGTCGGCCTCTTCGGCATCGACGTTCAACCCCATGCCTGCCGATTTCGCCAGCAGCGCCAGGGCCCGCAAGCGTGGCACCAGATCGCGCATCACCGACGCTTCCTGGGCCAGTTCATAGCGTGGGTGCAGCGCGCTGAGCTTGACCGAAATACCCGGATTTTTGCGGATGTCGGGATCGGTGCAGGCGGTGGCAATGGCCGAAATCGCCCGGCTATAGCTGAGGTGATAGCGTTTGGCGTCGGCCTCGGTGCGGGCGGCCTCACCAAGCATGTCATAGCTGTAGGTATAGCCCTTTTTCTCCATGCCTCTGGCGCGGGTCATCGCGGCGTTGATGTCTTCGCCCAGCACAAATTGGCGACCCATTTCCTTCATGGCGCGGCTGACAGCGGTGCGGATCACCGGTTCGCCCAGACGTTTGATCGCGGCGCGCAGATGGCGCACCGGGCCGGGCTGGTCATCATCCAAAACCCGTCCCGTCAGCATCAGCGCCCAGGTAGAAGCATTCACAAGGCTTGAGGTCGAATGCCCCATGTGACGGCCCCAATCAGAGGGGGCGATCTTGTCTTCGATCAGCGCGTCAATGGTATCGGCATCGGGCACCCGCAGCAGGGCCTCGGCCAGACACATCAGCGCCACCCCTTCATCGGTGGACAGGCCATATTCGGCCAGAAACACCTCCATCATGCCGGGGGCGGTGGTGGTGCGGATGTCACGGACCAATTGCGCGGCGGTGGCGGTGATCCGGGCGCGTTGATCGCCGGTAAGGTTCGCGGTCTTGATCAATTGGGTCAGCACAATCTCCGGATCGGCATAAGTGTTTTGATCAATTGTGAGGCTCAGTGAGGGGGCAGTATCGCGGGCCATGGCCATCTCCAAAAAGGTGTTTTCTGTATATATTCTGGAAAAGCGCGGCTGAATGACTTAATGTTGTGCAAATCAAAGGTAAAACGACCTAATAAATGGGGAAAGACAGTGCAAAAAGGTAAGTTTGATCTGGACCGGCACGATTCGGCTATCCTGTCGGTGCTGGCCGAGGACGGCCGGATCAGCATCACCGACCTTGCCAAACGCATCGGATTGTCCAAATCGCCGACACAGGCGCGGGTCAAGCGTTTGGAGGACGGCGGCGTGATCCTTGGGTATCGCGCGATGCTGGATCCGATCCGCTTGGGGCTGGATCATGTGGCCTTTGTCGAGGTGCGGCTGAACGACACCCGCGAGGCCGCATTGCGCAAATTCAACGCGGCGGTGCTGAAGGTGCCCGAGATCGAACAGGCGCATATGATTGCCAGCCATTTTGATTACTTGCTCAAGGTACGCACCCGCGACATGTCCGAATACCGGCGGTTTCTGGGGGAAACGATTTCGGCGCTGCCGCATGTGTCAAACACATCAACCTATGTGGCGATGGAGGCGGTCAAAGGCACGATGCTGGCGGATGGGACTTGAAGGATCGGGCTTGCCCGCCATGAAACCCCTTCTCGTCCCCCCTAAGACATGGTTTATTACTTAAGCTGAGGGGTTTTATTTCAGGCAGGGTGACGTGGTTCGGATTTTTCGAAAGCGCCAGGATTTGATATGTCAGTAAAATGGATCATTGCTTGTGTGATGGCGGGCGGGGTGAGCGCACCGGTTCTGGCCGATTGCCCTACGCCCGTCGACAGCCGCGTTGAATTGCTGTCGCTGTTTGATCAGGCCCGTGACGCCAAGACATTTACCGAGGGGCGGCGTGCCGCCTTGGCGATGTGGGATGTCTGGCTGCGCGCGCCAGATGAAGCAGCGCAAGAAGTGCTGGATGCGGGCCTGCGCAAACGTGATTCCTTTGATTTTCTAGGGGCTTTGGCCGAATTTGACCGTTTGGCCACATATTGCCCCGCCTATGCCGAAGGGTTTAACCAACGCGCCTATATCCACTTCCTGCGGCAGGATTACGAAAAGGCATTGGTGGATCTGGATGCCGCCTTGGTTTTGCAGCCGCTGCATGTGGCGGCGCAATCGGGCCGGGCGCTGACATTGATGAATCTTGGCCGTTTGGACGAGGCCCGCACCCAGCTTTTGCAGGCAGTTGAGAACAATCCCTGGCTGTCCGAAGCCGCGCTTCTTGCGGAGGGTGCGCCTTTGGGGGTCAAGGGGCGCGATTTATAACATTTACACCGCCCGCCGCATGGCTATGGTGCGCCAAACAAACGGCCCGGCGCGGGCGTGATGGAATGGTAGACATACCAGACTTAAAATCTGTTGGGGCCTAGCCCCGTGTGGGTTCGAGTCCCACCGCCCGCACCAAAGGCTCTTCCGTAGGAAGATGCCTAAACAGCCGGATCAGTTGAATGCGGCAGGTGCTCTGCAGGAGCAATGAGAGCATCTGGTTCTAGGTTTGTCTCTTCACCCGCACCACATTTATTTTGCACAGCAAAAAACCCTGGTTATTATCCGATCGCGTTTCGTCGCAACAATTCCTGCCTCGATCCGTGATCGCTGATCGCCACTTGCTTGGCACAGGTGCAATATCTCCAGATTGATTTTGGTTTTATAGAGTTTGGCTGTATCGTTGCCATCCGGGAATGAGGGTGCGCGGTTTCCTGATGCGCGGGGTGAAGTGGAACATGGCCAGGTATAACTACAAAAATTTTTCGTCGAAGGATTACGATTTTGACCGTTCAAACGGCCCAAAGGCGGGTGAAAAGGCGCCTGACTTTCAACTGACCACGATCGGGGGGGCGCCCCATGCCCTGTTGGATTTTGACGGGGAATTTCTGGTGCTTGAACTGGGCAGCATCACATGCCCGTTGTTTCAAAGCCGGCGCAAGATCATGGGCGGTATTGCTGCGGATTTTCCCGGTGTCAGCAGTGCGGTGTTATATGTCCGCGAGGCCCATCCCGGTGTTTTGATCCCAGGTCACACCGATGCGGCGGCAAAACAGGCCTGCGCCGCAAGGTTGGTCCAACAAGAAGGCGAGGCGCGGCTGGTGCTGGTTGATGACATCCAAGGGCAGGCGCATCAGGCCTATGGCGGCATGCCCAACGCGGTGTTCATCATCAACCGCAAGGGCTGTGTGGTGTTTCGCGCGGATTGGAACAATCCGCAGGCCACCCGCCGCGCGCTGCAAACATTGCTGCAGGGCAGGGCGGCGGCGGTGAAAAGCTATTTCCTGCCGGCCAGTCCGGCATTGGCCCTGCGGACCCTGCGCCAGGCAGGCAAAGGTTCAGCCGCGGATTTTTTCAAAAGCCTGCCTGCGTTGATCTGGGCCAATCTGATCAAGCGCAATCTGCGGTTGCTGTTCAACCGCCCGGTTCCAGTTTTGCCTGACAGCGCCTGCTGAACACCGCGCTTACAGCGAGGCCTCCAGCAGATGTTTGGAATAGGGATGGCTGGCCTGCATGGCCCGCAGCGCCGCCACATCGAGGATTTCAACGATTTCGCCGTCTTTCATCACCGCCAGCCGGTCGCACATATGCCCGACCACCGACAGATCATGTGACACCATCAAATAGGTCAGCCCGCGATCGGCGCGCAGGTCGGCCAATAGATTAAGGATCTCCGCCTGCACCGACACATCCAGCGCCGAGGTCGGTTCATCCAGCAGCAGCAATTCCGGTTCCGGCGCCAAAGCCCGTGCAATCGCCACCCGCTGGCGTTGACCGCCGGACAATTGATGCGGATAGCGAAAGCGGAACTTCTGCCCCAGCCCCACATCATCCAGCAATTTCACCACACGGTTGTCGATATCGCTAAAGCCGTGCAGATGCAGGGTTTCGCCCAGCACCTGATCCACCGAGTGACGCGGGTGCAGCGATGCATAGGGATCTTGAAACACCATCTGTACGGTTTTGAAAAACGATTTCGGGCGGTGTTTGGTGATTTCTTCACCTGCCACACGGATGTTGCCCGCCCAATGGGGCGCAAGGCCGGTGATGGCGCGCAGGATTGTGGATTTGCCTGATCCGCTTTCGCCGACCAGACCAAAGCTTTCGCCGCGCGCAATGGAAAAACTGGCGCGTTTGACCGCATCAACGCGGTCGCGGTTATTGCCGAACCAGACGTTCAGCGCGTTCACCTCTAACATGCTGTTCATATCCGGCCACTCACGCTGGGGGCAGTGGACCAGTCTGGGTCACGCTGCAAAACTTCTAGGCGGTCGCGCGGGGCGTCCAGACGGGGCAGGGAATTGAGCAACCCACGGGTATAGGGGTGTTTGGCCTCATGCAATTTGTCCGCATCACAGACCTCAACAATCCGGCCCGCATACATGATCAAAACCCGATCACAGAAATCTGCCACAAGGTTCAAATCATGGCTGATAAAAATCAGCCCCATGCCGCGTTCCGTGACCAGCTTGTCCATGATATCAAGCACCTGCCGCTGTACGGATACATCCAAAGCCGAGGTCGGTTCATCGGCAATCAGGATTTCGGGATTGGGGATCAGCATCATTGCAATCATGATGCGCTGGCCCATGCCGCCGGACATTTCATGAGGATAGGCCCGCATCACCCGTTCAGGATCACGGATCGACACGGCCTCAAGCATCTCAAGGGATTTTTGATAGGCCACCTGTCTGGAGGCTTTGGAATGCAAACGGTAGGCCTCGATGATCTGGTCCCCGATGGTCATCACCGGATTAAGCGAGAATTTCGGGTCTTGCATCACCATGCTGATCCGCTGGCCGCGCACGGCGCGCATGTCTTTTTCGGATTTTTTCATCAGGTCCACACCGTCAAGCGCGATCTGGTCGGCCTCGACAATGCCGGGGGGGCGGATAAGGCGCAGGATGGCGCGGCCGGTCATGGATTTTCCTGATCCGCTTTCTCCGACAATGCCCAGACGTTCGCGGCCAAGGCTGAAAGACACGCCGCGTACCGCATCAAAGACGCCCTGACGGCTCGGGAACCTCACCCAGAGATTATCGACTTCCAGAAGTTTGGTCATCATTCGCCCGCCTTTGGATCAAGTACATCCCGCAGCCCGTCACCCAGCAGGTTAAACGCCAGTGATACGGTGAAAATCGCCAGCCCCGGCACGGTGGCAACCCACCAGTGATCCAGAATAAACCGCCGACCTTCGGAAATCATCGCGCCCCATTCAGGGCTGGGTGGCTGGGCACCAAGGCCGAGAAACCCCAGACCCGCAGCGGCCAGAATGATCCCTGCCATGTCCAGTGTCACCCGCACGATCAGCGATGAAATGCACAGCGGCCAGATGTGTTTTGTGATGATGCGCAACGGGCCGGCCCCTTGCAATTTGATTGCGCTGATGAAATCCGAGGACCGGATCGTCAGGGTTTCGGCCCGCGCGATCCGTGCATAGGGCGGCCATGCTGTCAGGGAAATCGCCAGCACCGCGTTTTCGATGCCCGCGCCCAAAGCCGCCACAAAGGCCAGCGCCAGAACCAGACGCGGGAAGGCCAGAAAGATATCGGTGATGCGCATCAAGACTGTATCGGTCCAGCCGCCGACATAGCCCGAAATCGTGCCCACCAGCAGCCCGGCAATTGGCGCGATCAGCGCCACCAGTGCCACAATATACAGCGTGATCCGCGCCCCGTAGATCAGGCGTGACAGAATATCACGGCCAAGGCTGTCGGTGCCAAAGATATGGCTTTCACTGCCCAGCGGTGCCAGACGGTTGCTCAGTTCCTGCACAAACGGGTCATGCGGGGCCAAGAGCGGGGCCGCGATGGCGACAAACACCAGCAGCACCAAGATGCCAAGCCCAATCATCGCCATTGTATTGGACCGGAAGGATAACCAGCCCTGATACAGCGCTGACATTTTTGCATGGCGGCGCGACGTGGGTGTTTCGGTCAACAACCACTGGCGCAAAGTTTGCGTGTCAGACATCTATTTCGCCCTCGGGTCAAAGACCTTGTACAACAGGTCAGAGAAAATATTCAGCAGGATAAAGATCAGCCCCACCACAACCGTGCCACCCAGCACCGCGTTCATATCCGCACTGAGCAGGGCGGTGGTGATATAGCTGCCGATCCCCGGCCATGAGAAAATGATCTCGGTCAGGACCGACCCTTCCAGCAGGTTGGCATAGCTGAGCGCGATCACGGTGATCAATTGCACGCGGATGTTCTTGAAGGCGTGTTTCCACACCACATCCCATTCCGACATGCCTTTGACCCGCGCCGTGGTCACATATTCAGCACTCAGTTGTTCCAGCATGAAAGACCGCGTCATGCGGCTGACATAGGCCAGCGAATAATACCCCAACAAAGAGGCGGGCAGAATGATATGGGAAAAGGCGTCTTTAAAGACCTCCCAATTGCCATCCAGTGCTGCATCAACAAGGATCAGCCCGGTGATGCTGGGCACCACATCGACATAGAAAATACCGACACGCCCCGGTCCGCCGACCCAGCCCAGAATGCCATAAAAAACCAGCAGCCCCATCAGGCCCAGCCAGAAAATCGGCATGGAATACCCCACCAGCGCCACAACACGGGCAATCTGGTCAATCCATGATCCTTTGCGCACAGCGGCCAGCACCCCCAAAGGCACGCCCAGCACCACGCCAAAGAAAATCCCCAGTGTCGCCAATTCCAGCGTGGCCGGGAAAACCCGCGCGATGTCTTCTGAGACGGGTCGGGCATTCAGCAGCGAAATGCCGAAATCCAGATGCATCACATCCCAGAGATAATAGAAAAACTGTACCAGCAGCGGCTTGTCCAAGCCAAGTTGCAGATAAACGGCGTCATAGGTGGATTGCGAAGCCCTTTCGCCAACGATGGACAAAACAGGGTCAATCGGCATGACGCGACCGATGATAAAGGTGATGAAGAGAAGCCCCAGCATGGTCACGGCAATCGACCCCAGCGTCAGCAGGGTGCCCTTCACAAACGGCAGAAACTTTTCTGAAAGAGGCGCCTTTGACGGGCGCCTCTCTTTGGTGTCCTCGGTGAGGGCCATTTACTTTGTAACCTGCCAGTAAGCAGCCGCTGTTACGGCCTGACCGGTCGAGAAATCCATGACGTTGTCACGCATGGCAGATTGTTCGATCTGCTGGAACATGATCACGAAAGGCGAAATTTCGCGGAATTCCTTTTGGATATCCAGATACATCTGAATCCGCTTGTCGCGATCGCCTTCGGTGACGGCTGCATCAACCTTTTCGGTCAACCCGCCGGCATCCCAACCCGTGCGCCATGCCAAAAGACCTGTGGCGTTGGCTGCATCGGAATTGTCAGGGTTGTAGGCGAAGGTGCCCGCGTTGGTCTGTGGATCAGGATAATCCGGTCCCCATGCCCCCAGATAGATATCCAGATCCCGTGAACGGTAGCGCGCAAGGATCTGTTTGGCGGTGCCCACGGTGATGTTCACCTTGATGCCAGCCAAAGCCGCAGCATTCTGGAACGCCTGACCGATTTCGATACGTTCTTGTGCTTCGCGCACCCCGATTTCCACCTCAAGGTTTTCTACACCCGCCGCAGCCAGCAATTCCTTGGCTTTTTCGATGTTATAGCTAAACGGATTTTCATCCGACGCGCCCAGATAGGTGGCAGGCAGGAAGTTCTGGTGGATCGTATATTGACCCTTGAGGAAACTGTCGCGCATGCCTTCGTAATCAATCAGGTATTTGAACGCCTGACGGACTTCGGGTTTGGACAGCACCGGATGTTTCTGGTTCAGCGCCAGATACATCAGGCGGCCTTTCAACTCATCCACAACCTTGACGCCATCGGCATCGGTGGCACCGGCAATGTCTTCGGGGTTGAGGTTACGGGCAATGTCGATGTCGCCGCGTTCCAGCAACAGGCGCTGCGAGGCGCTTTCCTGAACGTGGCGCACAATCACCCGCTCCATCGTTGGCGCACCGCCATAATAATCGGGATTGGAGGTCAGCGTGACGCTTTCATTCGGTTTCCAGCCCGCCAGAACATAGGGGCCGGACCCCGCTGAATTGGTTTTCAGCCATGTGTTGCCCATATCGCCATCGGCCTCATGGGCCATGACGGTTTCTTTGTCGACAATCCCGCCGATGGTCGAGGTCAGACAGTTCAACACGAAAGACGTCGCGTATTTCTTGTCTGTGGTGATCATCAGCTTGTTGCCCTCTGCCTTGATCGTCTCGGCAGCGTTTTCAGGGGTAAAACCGAATTGCGTCAGAATGAACGCAGGGGTTTTGTTCAGGATGACCGCCCGTTGCAGCGAATAGGCGGCGTCTTCGGCACGGACCGGATTGCCGGAATGGAACGTGACGCCCTCACGCATGGTAAAGGTGATGGTCTTGCCGTCTTCGGACACGTCCCAGCTTTCGGCGAGATCGGGTTTATAGCCCGCGCCCAGATCGTTGGGGTCCAGATTGACCAGACGCCCATAGACATTGCGGCTGATATCAGATCCGGCAAATTCAAAGCTTTCTGCCGGATCAACAGTGATAATATCGTCAATGCGGTTGGCAATCACCAGCATATTGGCCGGGGTTTCCGCCACCGCCGCAAAAGACGTCAGGCTGACCGCCACGCCGATCGCGGCACTGGTTAGTAATCGGTTAATCACATTCATTTTTAGAACCTCTCCTGTTCATTTTGAAATAGTCGCCTGCGCGGCGGGGTCATGCGCCCCAGGTTTTTTCAAGCACACGCAGCCAGTTTCCGTGGCAAAGTTTGGTCATCAACGCATCGTTGTAACCATGCTTTGCCATGGCCTGTCTTAAGTTGGGCAATTGCGCACAAGAGGTCACATCCTCTGGCACAACGGCCCCGTCATAATCTGACCCCAGACCGACGCGGTCTTCGCCCAGATGTTCAATCAGATGATCCAGATGGCGGATCATCTGTTCCAGCGGCACATCGGCCAGCATCCGGCCATCATCGCGCAAAAATGCCACCGCAAAGTTCAGCCCGACCATGCCGTCGCTTTCCTTGATCGCGGCAAGTTGTTTGTCGGTCAGATTGCGGCTATGCGGGCAAATCGCATGGGCATTGGAATGGGTCGCAACCAACGGGCTGTCCGAATGGCGCGCCACATCCCAGAATCCGGCTTCGTTCAGATGCGACAGGTCTATCATAATTCCCAGTTCATTGCACCGCTGAACCAGACGCAGCCCGTGATCGGTCAGGCCCGGGCCAATGTCGGGGGTGCTGGGATAGCGGAACGGCACCCCGTGACCAAAGATCGTCGGGCGGCTCCAGACCGGCCCGATAGAGCGCAGCCCCGCCTGATACAGCACCTCAAGCGTGTGCAGTTCGGCATCAATCGCCTCGGCGCCTTCGATGTGAAAAATCGCGGCCATTTTACCGGCAGCAAGGGTGTCACGCAGCTGTGCCACTGTGCGGCAGACCGTCAGCGCGCCGCGTTTTTCCAGATCAAACAGGATCGCCGCCTGTGACATTACCACGGGAAAAGCATCTTCCCAGTCAATCGGATCGGGCAGGGGCAGATCATAAGATGCTTTGGACATCTCTTCGTATTTGAATTCGAGATCCGCGGGGGAGGGCACATAGACCGCAAAGAACCCGCCGCCAAATCCCCCCGCCTGCGCCGAGACCGCGTCAATCGCGCCCTCGCGTCCGGTGACGAATGTGCTGCTGGCCGATAGGCCCCCCGCACGGTGCAGTTTGAGTAACACGTCGTTATGCCCGTCAAAGATGACAGGTTGTTTTGAATGGCTCACGGTATTGTCCCCTTTGCTGGACCCACCTTAGGTCAGAAATTCTCATGGACCATAGGTAAGATGATGATAAAGTCTCATATAGTGATGAGGATTCTGCAGGGCGGGTGATGGCAGCAAAAACATGGCATAGCCTGCCCGAATATCAGGCACTGCGCGCCTTGATGGAGAATGGCACAACCTCGAAAGCGGCGGTGCGTCTGGGCTTGTCGCAATCTGCGATCAGCCGCTCCATTGCCAGTCTTGAGGCGCGCACGGGGCGGATCCTGTTTGAACGCGATGGCGGACGGCTGCGCCCGACCAATGAGGCCGCGCAGCTCAACCGCCGTCTTGATCCGCTGTTCGAGGCCCTGGACCGTATCGAAGGCCCGCCGCAACGGGCACAGGAAACCCTGCGGCTGATAGCGCCGCCGACCTATGCACACCGGTTTCTGGTGGAGCACATCGCAACATTCCTGAAAACCAATCCGCATTATTTTGTCAGTCTTGAGGTTGCCCCCTCCGAAGACGTGATCCGCAGCATCCTTGAGAACCGCTTTGATCTGGGGCTGACGGGGGTGGAATTGTCCCGTGCCGGGGTCAAGCTGACCCCCTATCGCCGGTCCTCGGCGGTCTGTGCGATGCACCGTGATCATCCTTTGGCCGGCAAGGCTCGAATATTGCCGCAGGATTTGAACGGTCAGGCGTTGATTGCCCTGTCCCACCGCCATGTGCGCCGTGCGCAACTGGAAAAGGTGTTGCAGCGCGTGGCCAGCAAACCGCGGATCGTGGCCGAAGCATCGACATCTTTTGCGGCTGTGGATCTGGCCAAGGCGGGGCTGGGCCTGACCATCGTGAACCCGTTTCCAATTGTGCAATACCGATCCGATGATGTGGTGTTCCGCCCGTTTGAATCGCAAATCGAATACCGCAGCTATTTTGTTTCTCCCGATCACCGCCCCGCGCCCAGTGTGGCACGCGCCTTTATGCGCCATCTGCGCCTGCACACGGCACGGGATGATTTTTCAGAAAAAGCCTGATCCCCGCTGCGTCGAATGCCCGCAGGGACAGCAAACTTGGCGCAAACTTGCCGCGCGAAGCTTGACCATGGCAAAATAAAACTTAAAAAATGGAAAGGTAAATCTTCCGCGAGTTAATTCTGTGCCTGTGATCTGATGTGGCGCCGGAGGCTGATCCGGGACGCTGATCAAGGTGACATATGAGCAATAGCAAGATCAGAAACATGGAAGAATTCGCCGCCAAAAGCGGCGTGTCGCGGCCTACTGTTTCCAAATACTTCAATGATCCCAAAAGCGTACGCGAATCCACCCGCACCCGTATCGAAGAAGCCCTGGAACGCTATGAATTCCGCCCCAACGTCTATGCGGTGAACCAGAACCGTCGATTGACCAAAAACATCGGCATTGTGGTGCCCTATGTGGCGGATCCGTTTTTTGCCGAAGTGGCGCGAAACCTTGAGCGGCGCTGCATTGATGCGGGATTCTCGCCCTCGACCTTCAGTTCCCACGGCAGCCCCGAACATGAGATCGAGATCCTTGAAACCCTGCGCTCGATGCGGCCTGCGGGGGTATTGCTGGCGCCGCTTGGGCGGGCGTCCCATCGCAAAAAGATCGAAGCCTTCTGTGAAGATGTGCCGACGGTTCTGGTGGACAGTAACATCGAAGACATGGGCGCGGCCTTTATCGGGTCGGACAGTTTTCAATCGGTGCCTTTGTTGGTGAATTACCTGTGCCGCACCGGTGAACCGCCCTGTTTCTTTGAAATGCCCCCGGTAAACCCAAATGCCAACGAACGCCGTGCTGCCTATATTCAGGCGATGGAACAGCTGGGCCATACACCGCATGTGGTGCGGGTTGAGGGCGAAGGCTGGAATTTTGAGGATGTCGGATATTCCGGCGGGCTGCGGGTTTTGGGGCAGGGTGATCTGCCCAGCCAGACCGTTTTATGCAGCAATGACCGCCTTGCCATCGGGTTTCTGGCGGCTGCCTATGAACGGGGGCTGAAGGTGGGCATCACCCAAGACTGCGCGCTGCGGATCGCAGGGCATGATGATCACCCGTTTTCCAAATTCACCTGTCCATCGCTGACCACGGTTTCACAGGATTACGATTCCATCTCGGAACGCAGCGTCAGGACACTTTTCGAACTTATCGAAGGTGATCTGCGCAATGATTCGCAATCCCAAACCCTGTTTGAATGTAAGCTGGTGATGCGTGCATCCGCTTGAATCCCTAGAAAATTTACGCGCGTAAAATTTGTATTGACGCCGCGCAGTGTTTGTAACTAGGCTCATGCCAAGCATCCAGACATCTAGGGAGGAAACGGGATGATTTTGAAGGCGCCACTTGGCATGGCCAGCGCTGCAGCACTTTTTGCAGCAACCGCCGCTTATGCAGAAACCACAATCACCATCGCAACCGTGAACAACGGCGACATGATCCGCATGCAGGGTCTGACCGATGATTTCACAGCCAAAAACCCGGACATCAAACTTGAATGGGTCACATTGGAAGAAAACGTTCTGCGCCAGCGTGTGACACAAGACGTTGCCGCCAAAGGCGGTCAGTTCGACGTGATGACCATCGGCACCTATGAGGTGCCAATCTGGGGCGCTCAGGACTGGCTGGTTTCATTGAACGATCTGCCCGCCGCATGGGACGCAGATGACATTCTGCCGGCAATCCGTGGCGGTCTGACGGTTGACGGCGAACTCTATGCCGCACCATTTTACGGCGAAAGTTCGATGGTGATGTATCGCAAAGACCTGATGCAAGAAGCCGGTCTGGAGATGCGCGCCGCCCCGACATGGGACGACATCAAAACCGCAGCCGCCGCGATGACCGACAAAGACAACGGTGTCTATGGCATCTGTCTGCGCGGCAAAGCGGGCTGGGGCGAAAACATGGCCTTCCTGACCGCGATGTCCAACTCGTTTGGCGCACGCTGGTTTGACGAAGACTGGAACGCCCAGTTCGACACGCCAGAATGGGCAACCACGCTGAACACCTATATGGACCTGATGACCAACTATGGCCCTCCCGGTGCGGCGACAAACGGTTTCAACGAAAACCTGTCCCTGTTCCAGCAAGGCAAATGCGGCATGTGGATCGACGCCACTGTTGCGGCCTCTTTCGTGACCAACCCAAAAGACAGCACCGTTGCTGACAAGGTTGGCTTTGCGCTGGCGGCAGACGCGGGTCTGGGCAAACGTGGCAACTGGCTCTGGGCATGGTCACTGGCCGTTCCAGCGGGTTCTGACGCCACGGACGAAGCGAAAAAATTCGTCGCTTGGGCCACCAGCAAGGAATACACCGCTTTGGTCGCGGCCAACGAAGGCTGGGCCAACGTCCCTCCGGGCACCCGTACATCGCTGTATGAAAACCCGGAATACGCCAAAGTGCCTTTTGCTGAGATGACGTTGAACTCTATCAACGCCGCAGACCCGAACAACCCGACGGTAAAGCCCGTGCCTTATACCGGTGTTCAGTTTGTCGCGATCCCCGAGTTCGCAGGCATTGCCACACAGGTCGGTCAGGAATTCTCTGCCGCACTTGCAGGTCAGCAGACCGTTGAACAGGCGCTTGCCAATGCACAAGCCCTGACCACAGACGAGATGGAAGCCGCAGGCTACTGATCCCGTTAGAAAGTTTTCGGGGGGCGGTAAGGCCGCCTCCCGTTTCTCACACAGATTCCCTTTTCATGTATGATCCTAAAGACTGCGCAATCCGCGCAAGGAGATAGTCATGGCAACTCAACATTCCCGATCTGCCGCCCGACTGATGATGGCCCCCGCAGTTATTCTGCTGTTGGGCTGGATGTTGGTGCCGCTTTCAATGACCCTGTATTTTTCGTTCAAGAAATATCTGCCGCTGCGCGGTGGTGATCTGGGCTGGGTCGGTTTTGACAATTACGTCCGTTTTGTAACTTCCAGTGCCTTTTGGCCCTCGGTACAGGCCACTTTGGTTGTGGTCTGCGGGGTTCTGATTATCACTGTGGCGCTTGGTGTTCTTTTGGCGGTCCTGCTGGATCAGCCGATGTGGGGGCAGGGCGTGGTGCGTATTCTGGTGATTGCACCGTTCTTTGTGATGCCAACCGTTTCGGCGCTGGTGTGGAAGAACATGTTTATGGATCCGGTGAACGGCTTGTTCGCGCATCTGTGGACCTTTTTCGGGCTCACCCCGGTGGAATGGCTTAGTCAGGCCTCGCTCAGTTCGATTGTGATGATCGTGTCCTGGCAGTGGTTGCCGTTTGCGACGCTGATCCTGCTGACCGCCATTCAATCGCTGGACAGTGAACAGCTGGAAGCCGCCGAAATGGATGGCGCGCCGGTGCTGTCACGTTTTGGCTATATCGTGTTGCCGCATCTGGCGCGCGCGATCACCATTGTGGTGCTGATCGAAATGATTTTTCTGCTGTCGATCTTTGCGGAAATATTTGTGACGACGCAGGGCAGCTTTGGCACCAAGACACTGACCTACCTCATCTATCAACGCGTACTGGAAAGCCAGAACGTGGGCTTGGGATCTGCTGGTGGCATCTATGCCGTGATCCTTGCCAATATCGCCGCGCTTTTCTTGATGCGCATCGTCGGCAAAAATCTGGACGCGTGAGGGGATATTATCATGGCTCGCTCCGTTACCACAAATCGCAAGATCATCAACACGGCCCTGGCTTGGGCGGTTGGATTGCTGATCTTTTTTCCAATCCTTTGGACCATTCTGACCAGCTTTAAAACCGAAGCAACCGCCATCGCCGATCCGCCGGTGTTCCTGTTTTTTGACTGGACGCTTGAGAATTATTCGGTGGTCATGGAACGCTCTGAATATGGGCGCTTCCTGTGGAATTCGATCTTTATCGCAGGCGGCTCAACCATTCTGGGCATCATCATCGCGGTGCCTGCGGCATGGTCGATGGCCTTTGTGCCGTCAAATCGCACCAAGGACATTCTGTTGTGGATGTTGTCCACCAAGATGTTGCCAGCAGTCGGGGTGCTGTATCCGATTTATCTGTTGTTCATCAAAATGGGGCTTTTGGACAGCCGCATCGGCCTGACAATTGTGCTGATGTTGATCAACCTGCCGATCATTGTCTGGATGCTGTACACGTATTTCCGCGAAATTCCCGGTGAAATCCTGGAAGCGGCGCGGATGGACGGGGCGACCCTGCGGTCCGAAATCCTGTATGTGCTGACACCGATGGCCGTGCCGGGGATCGCGTCAACGCTGTTGCTCAACTTCATTCTGGCATGGAACGAAGCCTTCTGGACATTGAACCTGACCGCTGCAAAAGCGGCACCGCTGACGGCATTTATCGCCAGCTATTCCAGCCCCGAAGGCCTGTTTTACGCGAAACTCTCGGCCGCCTCGACGATGGCCATTGCACCAATCCTCATCCTTGGCTGGTTCAGCCAGAAACAACTTGTGCGCGGACTTACCTTCGGCGCGGTGAAATAGGGACACAGATCATGGGACAGATTACACTTGAAAAAGTCACCAAAAAGTTCGGCGACATCGAGGTTATTCCACCGCTCGACCTGACCATAGAAGATGGCGAGTTCACGGTTTTTGTCGGCCCGTCCGGTTGCGGTAAATCCACCTTGCTGCGCCTGATTGCCGGGCTTGAGGACATGACCAGCGGCGCGATGAAAATCGACGGCACCGATGCCACCGATGTGCCCCCAGCAAAACGCGGTCTGGCGATGGTGTTCCAGTCTTATGCGCTTTATCCGCATATGACGGTGCGCAAGAACATCGCCTTTCCGATGCGGATGGCGGGCATTGATAAGGCCGAACAGGACCGCCGCATCACACAGGCGGCAGCGGCGCTGAACCTCACTGATTACCTTGACCGCCGTCCCGGTCAATTGTCGGGTGGCCAACGCCAGCGGGTTGCGATTGGCCGCGCGATTGTGCGCGAACCTTCGGCCTTTTTGTTTGATGAACCTTTGTCCAATCTGGATGCCGCCCTGCGGGTCGGGATGCGCCTTGAGATCAGCGAATTGCACAAACGTCTGGCCACCACGATGGTCTATGTGACTCATGATCAGGTCGAAGCGATGACCATGGCAGACAAGATTGTTGTGCTGCGGGCAGGGCATATCGAACAGGTCGGTAGCCCGCTGGAACTGTATCACACGCCGCGCAATGTCTTTGTGGCGGGCTTTATCGGATCGCCAAAAATGAACCTCATTGAAGGGGCCGAAGCGGCCAAACTGGACGCGCATACCATCGGTATCCGCCCCGAACATATCGACGTGACCGAAGATGGCGGCGTTTGGCAAGGCAAGGTTGGCGTGGCTGAGCACCTTGGCTCTGACACGTTTTTCCATGTGCATGACACCGGATTGGCCGAAACCATAACGGTGCGGGTAAGCGGCGAAGTGAACCTGCGCCACGGGGATACAATCCACCTGACACCGCGCACCGACCAGATGCACCGCTTCAATGAACAGGGGTTGCGGTTCGAATGAAACGACTCGACGGAAAAACCGCGCTGATCACCGGCGCGGCGCGGGGCATCGGGCGGACCTTCGCACAGGCCTACCTGCGCGAAGGGGCGCAGGTGGTGATCGCGGATATCGACCACGCCCGCGCCACTGAAACAGCGGCGGACCTGGGCAAGGGCGCCTTTGCGGTGCAGATAGATGTGACCTCGCAATCCAGTATCGACGCGGCCTTGGCCAGGGCGATCACTGTGGCGGGGAATATTGACATTCTGGTCAACAACGCCGCCTTGTTCACCGCCGCCCCGATTGCCGACATTGCGCGTGCGGATTTTGACCGCGTGTTCAGCGTCAATGTCGCGGGCACCCTGTTCACGCTTCAGGCGGTCGCACGCCATATGATTGCACAGGGGCAGGGCGGCAAGATCATCAATATGGCCAGTCAGGCCGGGCGCAGGGGCGAACCCTTGGTTGCGGTCTATTGCGCCACCAAGGCCGCAGTGATTTCGCTGACCCAATCGGCGGGGCTGGACCTGATCAAACACGGCATCAACGTCAATGCCATTTCACCCGGCGTGGTGGAGGGCGAACACTGGGACGGCGTGGATGCGTTTTTTGCAAAACATGAAAACAAAGCGCCCGGTCAAAAGAAACGCGAAGTCGGCGACGCCGTGCCTTACGGGCGCATGGGCACTGCCGGAGACCTGACCGGAATGGCGATTTTTCTGGCAAGTGATGATGCGGATTATGTCGTGGCGCAAACCTATAATGTGGACGGTGGCCAATGGATGAGCTGATCACACTTTCTGAAAAATCGCTGCCGGCCGTGCCTGATGCCCTGCGCGTGCCACGCTATGACCGGGCCGCCCTGCGCCCCGGTATCGTGCATATCGGCTTGGGTAATTTCCACCGTGCCCATCAGGCCTGGTATCTGCACCGTCTGTTTGACGCGGGGCATAATCTGGACTGGGCAATCATCGGCGCAGGTGTGCGTGCCAATGATGCCCTGCAGCGTGACAAATTGCTGGCGCAGGATTGCCTGACCACCCTGATCGAACTGGACCCCTCGGGCAGGTCCGCCGAAATCTGCGGCGCGATGATTGATTACCTGCCGGTTCAAGAAGACAATGCCGCATTGATCGCGCAGATGGCCGATCCCGCCATTCGCATTGTGTCCCTGACCGTGACCGAAGGCGGCTATTATGCCGATCCTCTGGCGGGCGGGTTCAATGCAGGCCATGCCGATATTCAATATGATCTGGCGCATCCCACGGTGCCGCGCACCGCGTTTGGCGCGATCATTGCCGCGCTGAAAATGCGCCGTGATGCTGGCACCGGTCCGTTCACCTGTCTGAGCTGTGACAACCTGCAAGGCAATGGCGCGGTGCTGCGTCAGGTGGTTGTCACCATGGCGCGGCTGTCTGATCCTGATTTGGCGGACTGGATTGACCGGACCTGTAGCTTTCCCAATTCGATGGTGGATTGCATCGTGCCTGCCACCGGCCCGCACGAGATTGAAATGGCCCGCGATTTCGGCATTCTCGATGCCGCCCCGGTCACCCATGAAAATTTCCGCCAATGGGTGATTGAGGATGATTTCTGTGCGGGCCGCCCCGATTGGGACCGCGCAGGCGCGACGTTTTCCGATGATGTGCACAGTTTTGAAGCGATGAAACTGCGCATTCTCAATGGCGGGCACCAGATCATTGCCGGCGCGGGCGAGGTGCTGGGCCTGCAAACCATTGCCGAAACAATGGCAAATGCGCCGATCCGCGCCTTGCTGCGCAAAGTTGTCACCGAAGAAATCGCGCCCCATGTCGCGGATGTGCCGGGCTGGACCCCGCTGGCCTATCTTGATCTGATCGACCGGCGATTTTCCAACCCCGAAATCAAAGACACCACCCGCCGTGTGGCGTTTGACGGATCAAGCCGCCATCCGGGTTTCCTTGTGCCCTCGATCCGTGACGGATTGGCCGCAGGGACATCGGTGGACGGTCTGGCGCTGGTATCGGCCATCTGGGCGCGCTATTGCGCAGGCAGCCGCAGCGATGGCAGCATGATTGCGCCGAATGATCCCGATTGGGCAAACCTGACCGCAACCGCTGCAGCCGCCAAAGCCACGCCAACGCGCTGGCTGTCGATGGGGCATATCTATGGTGATCTGGGCCAGAACGCGGCATTCGCACAGGCGTTTACCGGCTGGCTGACCTTGATTTATGAAGGTGGACTCGGCCCTGCGATAGATGCTTATCTAGCAGCATGAGCTATCTCGGCATTGATATCGGTACATCAGGCCTGCGGGCCATGTTGCTGGATGACGGGGGCACGCCGCTGGCGACCTCTGATCAGGCCTATGCAACCGCGCATCTGCATCCGGGCTGGTCTGAACAGAACCCTGCGGATTGGACCGCCGCACTGGAGCGCGCGATTGTGCAGCTGCGGGCCATGCATCCGGCATTTGCACAGGTCCGCGGCATTGGCGTTGCCGGGCATATGCATGGGGCGGTGCTGCTGGATCGGGCCGATCAGGTGCTGCGGCCCTGTATCATGTGGAACGACACCCGCAGCCATGCCGAAGCGCATTTGCTGGACGCGATGCCGCATATGCAAGAAATCAGCGGCAATATCGTCTTTCCGGGGTTTACCGCACCAAAGCTGCTCTGGGTGCAGACCCACGAACCTTTGATCTTTGCCAAAACCGCCAAAGTGTTGCTGCCCGCCGCCTTTATCAACCTGTTCCTGACGGGTGATCATGTGGCGGATATGTCTGACAGTGCGGGCACATCATGGCTGGACGTGCATAAACGAGAATGGTCACAGACCCTGCTGGATTATGGCAAGATGCACCAGGACCAGATGCCGCGCCTTGTCGAAGGCAGCGAGGCGGCAGGCGTATTGCGCCCCGAACTGGTGGAAAAATGGGGTCTTTCTGGCCAGATCGCCGTGGCAGGCGGGGCCGGCGACAATGCCGCTGCTGCTTGTGGATTGGGCGCGCTCGAAGACGGGCAGGGCTTTGTGTCGCTTGGCACGTCTGGTGTGTTGTTGCTGGCGCGCGACCGTTGCAGCCCGGATCCGTCCACGGCGGTCCATACCTTTTGCCATGCCCTGCCGGATCGCTGGTATCAGATGGGGGTAATGCTGTCGGCGGCGGACAGTCTGACGTGGTTGTCCACGGTCACCGGCCGCAGCGCCCAAGCCCTGACCGAAGAGCTGGGCGATGAGGTGAAAACCCCGGCTTCGGTGCAATTCCTGCCCTATCTGTCGGGGGAACGCACACCGCATAATGATGCCGCCATTCGCGGTGGTTTCAGCGGGATCAGCCACAGCACGGGCCGCGCTGAAATGTGTCAGGCGGTGCTGGAAGGTGTCAGCTTTGGCCTGCGCGATTGTTTCGAGGCGATCCGCGCCACCGGCGGGCAGGTTGAAAAATTATATGTCACGGGCGGCGGCAGCGCCTCGCGCTATTGGGTGAAACTGCTGGCGAGCATTCTAAAGGTGCCGTTGCACATCCCGGACGGGCGGGAATTTGGCGCGGCGCTTGGCGCGGCGCGGCTGGGCATGGCGGCGGCGACATCTGCCCCGATCACAGAGATCATGCGTCCCGCAGCCGTCACCGAAGTGATCGACCCGCAGACCAATCTGTTGGCCGGTCTTGATGCGGCCTATGAACAATTCCGCACCGCCTATCCATTGATGAAATCCATGCAGGCAAAGGGCGCAGCGTGATCCTATGTTGTGGTGAGGCGTTGATGGATATGATCCCCACGCCAACGGGCGCGGGGCCAGACGGATTTGTCCCGCATGTGGGGGGCGCGGTGTTCAACACTGCAATTGCCTTGGGGCGGCTTGGCGCCGCAACGGCGATGCTGACGGGGCTGTCATCCGATCTGTTCGGGCAGCAATTGCGCGGCGCGCTGCAGGCCAGCCAGGTGGACACGCGCTTGATCATCGCTTCGGATCGTTTGTCGACATTGGCCTTTGTGCATCTGGTCGATGGCAATGCGACCTATCTGTTTTTTGATGAAAATTCAGCGGGCCGGATGTTGGCCCCTGCCGACATGCCCGCCCTCGGTGATGATATATCCGCCTTGTTCTTTGGCGGGATTTCTTTGGCCTGTGAACCTTGCGCGGATGCCTATGCGGCGCTGATGCAACGCGAAGCCCCAAGCCGTGTCACCATGTTGGATCCCAATGTGCGGCCCGGATTCATCAAAGACCCGGCCCGCTATCGTGCGCGGCTGGACGGGATGTTTGCGCAGGCAGATATTGTGAAAGTATCCGATGATGATCTGCATTGGATGATGCCCGGATCGCAAAGCCTGAAAGAAAAGGTTGCCAGCATCCTGTCCAAGGGGGTGACCTTGGTGATCCTCACCCGTGGCGGGGACGGGGCGGTAGGATATCTGCGCGATGGCAGCGAAATTGCGGTTGCCGCCCAAAAGGCTGTGGTTGTTGATACGGTGGGCGCTGGGGATACTTTTAACGCGGGGGTCTTGGCCCGATTGGCGGAAATGAACCTGCTGGACAAGGCGCAAATCAAAGACCTGAGCGCCAGACAGACCAAAGAGATCCTGACCCATGGTGCCAAGGTGGCGGCGGTGACAGTGTCGCGCGCGGGGGCAAATCCGCCTTGGGCTTCAGAACTTTAACCCTTTAGGGCGCGCCCCGGCGAGATGCCGGAATAAATTGCCATGTTAGCGCTATCATTTGCGCGTGTAACATGATACCCCCATCGCGAAACCGCGATGTTTCTGCATCGGAACAGGCGCCTGTGGCGCACCATCGGATAAAGGAAAAACCATGACATTGCATGAAACACTGCGCGCCGTCACGGATCGGATCATCACCCGCAGCGCCCCGACGCGCGACGCCTATCTGGCACGGATGCGCGCCGCAGCCGACAAAGGTCCGGCACGCGGCCATCTCTCTTGTAGCGGGCAGGCCCATGCCTATGCCGCATCGGGCGAAGACAAGGCGACACTGGCCGCGACATCGGCGGGCAACCTTGGCATTGTCACCACTTATAATGACATGCTTTCAGCGCATCAGCCGTTTGAATACTACCCGAACCTGATCAAACACGCGGTCCGCGAAATCGGCGGCACCGCGCAGGTTGCAGGGGGCGTGCCTGCGATGTGTGACGGGGTCACTCAAGGCGAGGCCGGCATGGAATTAAGCCTGTTTTCACGTGATGTGATTGCCTTGGCAGCCTCTGTCGCATTGAGCCACAACACCTTTGACGCTGCTGTTTTCCTGGGAGTCTGTGACAAGATCGTGCCGGGTCTGGTGATCGCCGCGCAGGCCTTTGGTCATTTGCCCGCCGTGTTCCTGCCCGCAGGCCCAATGCAAAGCGGGCTGGCCAATGATGAAAAAGCCAAGGTGCGCCAGAAATTTGCCGCAGGCGAGGTTGGCCGCGATGCGCTGATGGCGGCGGAAATGGCCGCCTATCACGGCCCCGGCACCTGTACGTTTTATGGCACCGCCAACACCAACCAGATGTTGATGGAATTCATGGGGCTGCACCTGCCTGCGGCCAGCTTTGTCTCGCCCAACACGCCTTTGCGCGATGCGCTGACCGCCGAGGGCGCAAAACGGGCGCTGTCGTTGTCGGCTCTGGGCAGTGATTACACGCCGG
This sequence comes from Sulfitobacter sp., assembly GCA_047634585.1. Lineage (GTDB taxonomy): Bacteria > Pseudomonadota > Alphaproteobacteria > Rhodobacterales > Rhodobacteraceae > Sulfitobacter. The sequence goes on from JBLIAN010000019.1 coordinate 55,912, forward strand.
TCTGTGACATTCTGGATGAACGTGCCTTTGTGAACGGGATCATCGGGTTGAACGCCACGGGGGGCTCGACCAATCTGTTGATCCACCTTGTTGCGATGGCCAAGGCCGGGGGGATCTGTCTGGATTGGCAGGACTTTTCCGATCTCAGCGACATCACGCCCTTGCTGGCGCGGGTCTATCCCAATGGTCTGGCAGATGTGAACCATTTCCATGCGGCGGGTGGTCTGGGCTTTATGATCGGTGAATTGCTGAATGCGGGGCTGTTGCATCCCGATACCAATACTGTCGCGGGGCAGGGGCTTGAACGCTATACGCAGGAACCGAAATTGCAGGACGATCAGCTGAACTGGCAGGACGGCACCGCAGAAAGCCTGAACGCGGGCATTCTGCGCCCTGTTGAAACGGCATTCCAGCCCACCGGTGGATTGAAACGGTTAACGGGGTCTTTGGGTACGGCAGTGATGAAAGTATCCGCCGTAGCCAAAGAACATCACGTGATCGAGGCCCCCGTGCGGATATTTGCCGATCAGGCCGATGTGAAAACCGCGTTCAAAGCCGGTGAACTGACGGGAGATGTGATTGTCGTGGTGCGTTTTCAGGGGCCAAAGGCCAACGGCATGCCTGAATTGCACAGCCTGACACCGCTGTTGTCGATCCTGCAAGGGCGCGGTCAAAAGGTGGCCTTGGTGACGGACGGGCGCATGTCCGGTGCTTCGGGCAAAGTGCCTGCCGCGATCCATGTCTGCCCCGAGGCGCTGGACGGCGGACCCATAGCCAAGTTACAGGATGGTGACATTCTGCGCGTGGATGCGGTGGCAGGGGGGCTGGATATTCTTACCCCGGGGGTTGAGGCCCGCGCACCCGCCACGGCTGATCTCAGTGCCAACCAGCACGGATCAGGGCGTGAATTGTTTGCGGCCTTCCGTGCGTCTGTCGGGGCTGCCGACAATGGCGCCACTATTTTTGGAGTATAGATCATGACGCTTTCCCCCCAGGACGCCAGCCGCCAAACCCGCGCGATCTGCGAACTGGCGCCGATTGTGCCGGTTCTGGTGATTGATGATGTGCACAGCGCCGCCGCCTTGGCCAAGGCATTGGTCGCGGGTGGATTGCCCGCGCTTGAAGTCACCCTGCGCACCCCTG
>JBLIAN010000020.1:0-46337 GCA_047634585.1 Sulfitobacter sp.
CATCCGGCACCACCGGCCATCCCAAAGGCGTGGTGCAGACCCATCGCGGCGCGGTGAATGCGGTGTTCAGCTGGTTGATGCAATCGGTTGTGGCCCCTTTTGTCGATCCGCCCGAACCGGATGCCCCTGAACCGCCGCGCCCGTCGGCGCTGGTGGTCACACCGTTGTTTCACGTCACTGCCACCCATCCGCTGTTTCTGCTAAGCCTGCCAGCGGGCGCAAAAATCACCATGATGCACAAATGGGACGCCGAAGAAGCCGTGCGTCTGATCCGCGACAATAACATCACCCGTTTTCTGGGGGTGCCGACACAATCCGCCGATTTGATGATGGCGGCGCAACGCATGGGGGAAACCCTGCCCAGCATGGATTACCTGGGCTCTGGCGGGGCAAAACGCCCTGCCGCACAGGTGGCCCAATTGGCACAGACCTTTCCCAATGCCGGTGTGGCAACGGGCTGGGGCATGACCGAAACCAATGCTTTGGGGATCGGGATGATCGGCGATGATTATGCCCTGCGCCCTGAATCAGCGGGCAAATTACATCCGCCAGTGCAAGAATTGCGGTTTCTCGATGATCAGGGCAAGGATGTGCCAATTGGCAGTTTGGGGGAAATCACCGTCAAAAGCCCGGCCAATATGCGCTGCTATCTGAACAAACCCGAGGCCACGGCCGAAACCATGCAGGACGGGTGGCTGCGCACCGGCGATCTGGGCATGATTGATGCCGAAGGTTTTGTCACCATCATGGACCGCAAGAAAAACATCATCATTCGCGGCGGTGAAAACATCGCCTGTCTGGATGTTGAAGGCGCGCTGCACCGCCATCCTGACGTGTTGGAAGCGGCGGCCTTTTCCGTGCCGGATGACCGTCTGGGCGAGGTCGTGGGCGCCGCCGTGCAATTGCGCGCCGGGGCGCAAATCACCTGTGAACAGATGAAAACATTCCTGAACGGGCATCTTGCCAGCTTCAAAACCCCTGTCCACCTTTGGGCCCAGCATGATCTGCTGACCCGTGGTGCTACCGATAAAATCGACCGCCGTGCGATCCGCACGGCCTGTCTGAACAACCAAGAGGCCAAAGTATGACATCCCCAAGCCAAGACCAAATCGGCGCCTATATCGCCCGTTCCGGCACTGCCGCATGGGAGGTGCCGGATCTGGCCCCCGACACGCCGAAACGTGCGATCAAAACCGTGGGCATCATCGGCGCGGGCACCATGGGTGGCGGTATTGCGATGAATTTTGCCACAGCGGGGTATGATATCAAAATTGTCGAAACCGCCCAAGAGGCACTGGATCGCGGGCTGGCGGTGGTGCGTGGCAATTACCAACGCAGTGCTGACAAAGGCCGCTTTCCCCAAGACGAAGTCGCGGCGCGGATGGCGCGCTTTGACGGGCGTCTGGCAATTGCCGATCTGGCCGACTGTGATCTGGTCATCGAAGCCGTGTTTGAAAACATGGACCTCAAGCGCAAGATTTTCACCGAGCTGGACGCGGTGATGAGACCCGGTGCGATCCTGGCCACCAATACCTCGGCGCTGAACATCAACGAAATTGCAGGGATGACAAAACGCCCCCAGGACGTGATTGGATTACATTTCTTTTCCCCTGCCAACGTAATGAAATTGCTTGAGATTGTCCGCGCCAAACATACCGCGGATGACGTGGTGGCAACCTGTATGGCGCTGGCAAAAGACATCAACAAGATTGCAACACTGGTGGGGGTCTGCCCCGGGTTTGTTGGCAACCGCATTTTGTTTGCCCGCCAAATTCAAGCCAACAAACTGGTTTATCAGGGCGTGATGCCCTGGGATGTGGATGCGGCTTTGAACGGCTTTGGGTTCAAGATGGGGCCGTTCCAGATGTCGGATCTGGCGGGGCTTGATATTGGCTGGTCCAAAGGCGCAAAAACCGACAATCCGATCCGTGATGCCCTATGCGAACTGGACCGGCGCGGCCAGAAAACCAAGGCGGGGTTTTATGATTATGATGAAAACCGCCGCCCTGTACCTTCGGATGTGACCGCAGGGATTATCCATGACATCACCGGTGCCAAGCCCAGCACCATGAGCGCGGATGAGATCATCGAGATATGCATCTATCCGATGATCAACGAAGCGGTGAAAATCCTCGAGGAAAACAAGGCGCAACGCCCCTCGGATGTCGATGTTGTCTGGCTTAATGGCTATGGCTGGCCTGCCGACAAGGGCGGGCCGATGTTCTATGGTGATATGGTAGGCGCACAGGCGGTGTTGGACCGGATGGAGCTGCTCGGCGCGGCTGATCCTGCTTTTGCCCCGGCCAAAACCCTGCGCACACTCGCGGCAGAGGGCGGAAAATTCACCGGGATCGACACAGGGGGGCTCAAGGTATGAGTTACGAATTTATCACCACGCAAAAACAGGACAATATCCTGATTGTGACGATGAACCGTCCCGATGTGTACAACGCGGTGCATGTGGATATGCACAATGAAATGGCCGCCTGCTGGGATGACTTTGCCGCAGATCAAGATCTTTGGGTCGCGGTCTTGACCGGCGCGGGCGACAAGGCGTTTTGCGCGGGCAATGACCTTAAGGCGACGGCGCAGGGCGGCAGCAAAAAAACCATGACGCCAACGGGATTTGCAGGGCTGTCCGCGCGCTTTGATCTGGAAAAACCGATCATTGCGGCGGTGAACGGGTTTGCGATGGGCGGCGGCTTTGAAACGGCGCTGTCCTGCGACATTATCCTGGCGTCCGAAACTGCCAAATTTGCCTTGCCCGAGGTCAAAGTCGGATTCTTTGCGGCCGCTTCGGGCGTACAGCGGTTGTCGCGCTATATCGGGCGGCTGGCGGCGCAGGAAATGATGTATACTGGGCGCACCATCACCGCGCCCGAGGCGCTGGCGCTTGGCTGTGTCAATGCGGTGTATCCTGCGGATGAACTGATGGGCAAGGCGATGGAAAAAGCCCATGAGCTGTGTTCGGTTTCGCCCTCGGCGGTGAAGGCCACCAAACGGGTTCTCAATGACATGTACGCGCGCGACGGGGTGCAAGAAAGCATCGCCTATTCCCGCGAGGTGATTGCCGAACTGGCCAAGACCGAAGATTTCAAAGAGGGCGTCAACGCCTTTGTCGAAAAACGTAAACCCAACTGGGTCAACAAATAATTGCCCAAGGGGCAGACACACGCCAAGGAGGCACATCCCTATGTCCGATGCGACACCACTTGAAATGAACAACCTCGAAATGTCCGAAAAGGCCAAGCCGCTGCTGGCCGCCGTGATCAAACATATCCGCGAAAATGTCGATCCGATCACCGAAGAATTCTATGCCATGGGCGAAGGCCGCGCCGATCGTTGGTCCTATGCGCCGGGTCAATTGGAACTGCTGGAAAGCGTCAAACAAAAAGCGCGGGATTCCGGGCTTTGGAATTTCTTTTTGCCCAATGCGGAAACCGGTGAAGGCCTGTCAAATCTGGATTACGCCTATATTGCCGCTGAACTGGGCAAAAGCCCCCTGGCCCCTGAAACCCTGAATTGTTCCGCGCCTGATACCGGCAATATGGAAGTGCTGGAGCGGGTCGGCACACAGGCGCAAAAGGACAGATGGCTCAAGCCGTTGCTGGCCGGTGAAATCCGGTCGTCCTTTGCGATGACCGAACCTGATGTGGCGTCGTCAGATGCCAAAAATATCTCGACCTCGGCGGTGTTGAAAAACGGTGAATGGGTCATCAACGGTGAGAAATATTACATTTCCGGCGCCGGTGATCCGCGCTGCAAGATCATGATTGTCATGGTTAAAACCTCGCCCGAGGCGGAATCTTTCCGCCAGCAAAGCCAGATCCTGGTGCCGATCGACACCCCCGGCGTTGAGATCCTTGGCCCGATGCATGTCTTTGGCCATGATGATGCGCCCCATGGCCATATGCATATCCGCTTTACCGATGTGCGTGTGCCCGAAGAAAACATTCTCTGGGGCGAAGGCCGTGGGTTTGAAATCTCGCAGGTGCGCCTTGGACCTGGCCGTATTCACCACTGCATGCGTTCTATCGGGCAGGCGGAAAAGGCGCTGGATCTGATGATCGAGCGCGGGCTCGAACGCGAGGCCTTTGGCAAGCAGGTGATCAACCTTGGTAAAAACATGGAAACCATCAGCCGCGCCAAAATCGAAATCGAAGCGATGCGTTTGTTGGTATTGAAAGCCGCCAAAGCGATGGATGTGCTGGGCAACAAAGAGGCGCGGATCTGGGTCAGTATGATCAAGGCGATGGTGCCGGAAAAAGTTTGCCAGATCATTGATCAGGCGATGCAGGTGCATGGTGCAACGGGCCTCAGCCAATGGTCGCCGCTGTCGAATATGTACACCGGTCAGCGGACCCTGCGCTTTGCCGATGGGCCCGACGAGGTACACCACCATGTGATTGCCCGCGCCGAAGTGGCGGCATTTCAGGCGTCCAATTCACGCGGCACCAAGGCGCAGGGCAAGACCCAAGGCAAGGTGTTTTCAGGACCATGAGCATGTTTGATCTGACCGGAAAGGTTGCGCTGTTGACCGGCGCGTCCAAAGGCATGGGTTTGGCGATGGCCACGGCCCTTGCCGATCACGGCGCAACGGTGGTGATTTCCGCGCGCAAGCAGGATCAGCTTGATCAGGCGGCGGCGGCGATCAATGCACGGGGCAAAGGCACCGCGCATGGGGTGTCGTGCAATGTTGGCTATAAGGATCAATTGCAGGCTTTGGTCGATAAAACCCATGCATTGGCAGGGCCGATTGATGTGGTGATCGGCAATGCCGGCGTGAACCCTTATTACGGGAAAACCTCGGAAATTCCCGATGATGCCTATGAAAAAACCATGGCGGCCAATGTGCAATCCAATCTCTGGCTGGCCCAGATGGTGGCGCCGGATATGGTTGCCAAAGGCGCGGGGTCGATGGCCTTTACCTCTTCGATCGGGGCGTTCAAACCTTCGGTGATGCTGGGCACTTACGGCATGTCGAAACTGGCGTTGATCGGCTTGGTGCGGAATTTGGCAGCCGAATTCGGCCCCGATGGCATCCGTTTCAATGCGATCTGCCCCGGTTTGGTGAAAACCGAATTCGCCCGCGAACTCTGGGACAATCCCGAGGTGGCCAAACGCATCGAAAACGACATTCCCCTGCGCCGTTTGGGGGAGCCAGACGATTTTGCAGGTCTGGCCGTTTTCCTTGCTTCTGATGCAAGCCGTTACATGACGGGTCAGGCGCTGACCGTCTGTGGCGGCTCAAATATGTGGACATAAGCGATGGACCTGAAAGATAAGATTACAGTTGTGACCGGTGCCGCCAGCGGCATTGGTCGCGCGTTGTGTCATGCTTTTGCCGCCCAAGGCGCGCGCGCGGTGATCTGTGTGGATCGCAACGGCGACGGGGCGGCGCAGACCGCGGCGGATATGGGGGGCATTGCCTTCACGGTTGATGTGGCAGACGAGGCCCAGATCAAAGCGATGATTGACAGTGTCGAGGCCGATATCGGCCCGATTGATCTGTATTTTTCCAACGCGGGGATTGCGGTTGGCGGTGGCATGGACACCGCGAATGATGACTGGCAGCGCACATGGGAGATCAATGTGATGGCCCATGTCTGGGCCGCACGGCATCTGGTGCCTTTGATGACGGCGCGGGGGGGTGGCTATTTGTTGAACACTGCTTCAGCGGCCGGATTGTTAAACCAGGTCGGATCGGCCTCTTATGGGGTGACAAAACACGCCGCAGTTGGCCTGGCGGAATGGCTTGCGCTGACCCACGGGGATGCTGGCATCAAGGTTTCGGTATTGTGCCCCCAGGCGGTGCGCACCGAAATGACCCGTGGTCACGAAGATCACGTTGCCGCCATTGACGGGATGATGGAAGTCGAACCGGTTGCGCAGATATGCGTGCAGGCGATCCGCGCCGAAACCTTCCTGATTCTGCCGCATCCCGAAGTGCGCGACTATATGCAGAAAAAGACCGCCGATTATGACCGCTGGATTGGTGGCATGCGCAAGCTGAACCGCCGCTTTGGCGCATTGGATTCCTAGGTCGGACAATAATGTCCGATCCCCTCAAACCAAACACAAAGGACGCCAGATGATCGGCTATACCACCATCGGGGTCGCGGATATGGACCGCGCCAAAACATTCTACACAGACCTGTTTGCCGAACAGGGTGCCAAGGTACTGGTGGATACGGGGCGCATCGCCTTTATCGGCACCAAACGCGGCGAACCGATGCTGGCGGTCTGTGAACCCTATGACAAACAGGCCCCGAGCCCCGGGAACGGTGTGATGATCGCCTTTCCTGCCAGCACCAAAGCCGAGGCAGAAACCCTGTATCACAAGGCAATATCGCTGGGCGCAAGTTGTGATGGCGCACCGGGGCAGCGCATCCCGGATCGGTTTTACGGGGCCTATGTCCATGATCTGGACGGCAACAAATTGTGCTTCTTTGTCTTTGGCTAAGTGACGTTTTGTCCGGTCAGGTTTTTGGTTTGACCGGACGCATCAGCCCCTCTTGGGCGACGCTGGCGACCAATTGACCGCTTTGATTATAAATCGCACCGCGGTTGAACCCGCGCGCGCCCCCTGTCCACGGGGCATCCAGATCATATAGATGCCAGTCGGAAAATTCGATGGGCGCATGAAACCACATCGCATGATCAAGGCTGGCGGTCATGATATTGCCTTTAAACCACGTCAACGCATGCGGGCGCAGCGATGAGCCCAGCAAATTCATATCCGAGGCATAGGCCAGCAGACAATGTTGCATCTGCGGCGTCTGGCCTTTGGCGGCTTCCATGCGGAACCAAAGCTGGTTGTGGTCATCGGCCTTTTCGGGATTCAACAGATCACGCGGGGCAACTTCGCGCAGCTCAATCGGCCGTTCACGCAGGAATTCTTTGCGAAAGGCCTCGGGCAGATGCGGCGCATAGGTGGCGCGGATTTCGGGCAATCCGGGCCAGTCATGGGGTTTGCCGGCCTCGGGCATCGGGTGCTGATACGCCCAGCCGTCTTCTTTCACATGAAAGGATGCGGACAGATTGAAAATCTGTTTGCCATGCTGGATCGCCACCACACGACGGGTGGTGAAACTGCCACCGTCACGGGCGCGGTCCACCTGATAGATCACCGGAATGCGCGGATCACCCGGACGGATGAAATAGGCGTGCAAACTGTGGCACAACCGATCCTCAACCGTGCGATAGGCGGCCATCAAAGCCTGCGCAATCACCTGACCGCCAAAAATACGGGTGGTGGTTTCGCCCCCCGATCCCAGCCCGCGAAACATATCGACCTCCAGCTGTTCGATATCCAGCAGGCGCAGCAATTGGTCAGCGGGGTTTGTCATCGGCAGGCCTCAGGCGTTGGCCCGTGCGGTGGCATAGGCGATAAAGAAATCAAAGCTGTCGGGGTTGGCCATGGAATCGCGGTTCACGACCTTTTCCGCATCCCCGCCAAGCAACAGCTTTTTCACCGGAACCTCAAGCTTTTTACCCGAGAGTGTCCGCGGCACTTCTTTGACTTCGATAATCTCGTTTGGGACAAACCGCGCCGAAACCTGTGCCCGGATCGCACCGTTGATCTGGTCTTTGAGCGAGTCATCAAAAGCGACACCCGCGGCGGGCACCACAAACAGCGGCATAAAACTTTCTCGGCCCAGAAATTCCAGATCGACCACCAGTGAATCCATCACCGTGTCCAATCCTTCAACCGCTTGATAGATCTCGGCGCTGCCAAGGCGCAGACCCTTGCGGTTGATCGTGGCATCCGAGCGGCCATAGATCACGCTGGCGCCCTCAGCGTCGATGGAAATCCAATCGCCGTGGCGCCAGACCCCGGGATAGGTGTCAAAATAGCTTTCAAACAGGCGGCTGCCATCGGTATCGCCCCAGAAATACAACGGCATCGAGGGCAAAGGTTCTGTGCAAACCAATTCGCCCACCTCGCCAGTCAATTCTGCGCCCAGGGGATCAAAGGCCCGCACCGCATTGCCAAGGGCGCGGCATTGCATTTCACCTGCCTTGACCGGCATTCCCGGATGGCCCAGCACAAAGGCCCCTGCCAAATCTGTCCCGCCAGAGATCGGCGCAAGCCAGACATCCTGTTTCACGTCACGGTAAATCCAGTCATAGGTATCTGCCGACAGGGGCGATCCTGTTGAGCCAAGCGAGCGCAGCGCCGACAGATCCACAGCCCCGCGCGGCAACTGTCCCGCCTTCATGCAGGAACTGAAATAGGCCGCGCCCGCGCCAAAGAACGTCAGCCCCTCATCGGCAACAAAGCGCCAGATCACCCCCATATCGGGATGGTTCGGTGCGCCATCAAACAAGGCGACGCGCGCCCCCTGTCCCAGCGCCATCCATTGCGAATTCCACATGATCCAGCCCGAAGACGTCATCCAGCAATAGCGGTCCTCTGGCGTGATATCCTTGTGCAGAGATTGTTTGCAGGATTCCAGAATGATCCCGCCATGCCCGTGCACAATCGGTTTCGGATTGCCTGTGGTCCCCGAGGAATAGACAATCCACAGCGGGTGTTCAAACGGCACCTGTGTGCTGGTGTAGGGCCGGATATCCCCGGTCAATTCATCCCATGCCAGATGCCCCTGTGGCAGATCGCCGACCACCGGCACAGTGACACATTGCACCACACTGGGCAGGCCCGCTGCGATATCGGCCAGCACCGCGCGCCGATCCACGGTTTTACCCGCATGGACATAGCCGTCCTGGGCGATCAGCACTTTGGGTTCGATCTGTTTGAACCGGTCCAGAATGGCGACATGGCCCATGTCCGGGGCACAAAGCGACCAAACCGCGCCGATGCTGGCGGTGGCAAGAAAGGCAATCACAGCGGCATCGGTATTGGGCAGGATCGCGACCACCCGATCCCCCTGTTCCACCCCCATGGCGCGCAGACGCGCCGCGACACTGGCGACCTCCTGGCGCAGCCCGCCCCAAGTGGTTTCCTTACGGCCAAATGTTTCTGATTGCAGCACCAGCGCGATGTCATCCTCACGCCCTTGGGCATGTTTCAAAATCTGGTCGGTGTAATTCAGCATCGCACCGGGGCACCACTCGGCCCCCGGCATCTGGTTTTTCGCCATAAAACAGCGCGGCTGGGCGCTGGCGCGGATGTCAAAAAACGCCCAGATCGCCGACCAGAATCCATCAAGGTCTTCAATGCTCCAGCGCCACATGGCGTTGTAATCATCAAAGCTCAGCCCGCGGTTGGTTTTCACCCAGTTTTCAAACTGCGCCATGGTCGATTGATCGGCGCGGTCTTGGGACGGGGTCCAAAGGGTTTTTGCAGTCACTTCATTGCTCCATGTACCAAAGCCTTGAGTTGCGGGCGGGCCGGATAAGAACTGCTGGGCGACAATTGGGTAAAGAACACCACAGACAGGTCTTCGACCGGATCCACCCAGAAAAACGTCGAGGCCATGCCGCCCCAGCTGAAATCACCGACAGATCCGGGCGCACGGGCGCGACCGGGATCAAGCACAACCGCCCCGCCAAGGCCAAAGCCCATGCCTTCCATCGGCTGTTCCGCGAAACTTTGCGGTCCCATCGAGGCAATATCGCCGGGCAGGTGATTGCGCATCATAAAGGCCAGTGTTTTGGGCGACACCAGCCCCTGCCCGCCCGTGCGCAGCATCTCGGTAAACCTGAGATAATCATCAATTGTGCCCACCAGCCCCCCGCCACCGGACTGCAGGGTTGCGCTCAGAAACGGTGAGTCATCGGACCGATCCACCTGTCGCAGCGGATCACCACCGGTACGCGCCGCGTTCAGGCCAAAACTATCCCCCGCCAGCGGCGTATAGAGCGCGGCAAATCGGTCTTTGGCGCTGGCAGGCACCGAAAAACGGGTTTCATCCATGCCCAGCGGGGTGAATATTTCCTCAACAAAGAAGTCTTCCAGGGTTTTGCCAGAGACCACTTCAACAACCCGCCCCAGCACATCAATGCCCACGGAATATTCCCAGCGCGATCCGGGGCGAAACGCCAAAGGCAGCGCCGCCAGACGCTCGGTCATTGTCGCCAAATCACCGTGATCGGGCCTGAACAACAGATCCTGGGCATCCATCGCCCGTGCCAGAACACCGGGATTGAACGGATAGCTAAGACCGGAGGTATGGGTCAGCAACTGGTGCAATGTCGGCACGGTGCAGGCTTCGGTCTGTGTGATATCCGTGGCCTCGGGGATCAGGCAGTGCATCTGCGAAAACGCCGGAATGAAATCCGACACCGGCGCATCCAGATGGAACAATCCGCGCTCGGCCAGCATCATGATCGCCAGTGAGGTGACGGGTTTGGTCATCGAATAAATGCGCGCCAGAGTGTCACGTTCAAACGGCAGTCCCGCCGCGATATCGCGCTGCCCGCAAGCGTTGAAATAGGCCTCTTGGCCCGCCTGTGCGATCAAAACCGAACAGCCCGCAAAACGGCGCTGTGCCACGTATTCCTGCATCCAGACCCCGATACGATCCAGCCTGCCTGCGTCAAATCTGCTCATTGCCTGTCCTGTTCCGGGCCGTCCAGTGGTGCAAAAGGTATCAGACTTCCAGCCATTCCTTGCGCACGTCTTCGCGTTCGCGCAATTCTGCTGGCGTGCCTTCAAACACCACCTGCCCATGTCCCATAACATAGACCCGATGGGCAATGTCCATCGCAATGGCCAGTTTCTGTTCCACCAACAGGGTCGAAATCCCGCGTTTTGCAATTTCCTGCAGCACTTCGGCAACCTTGGTGGTCATCTGTGGTGACAGCCCTTCGGTGGGTTCGTCGATCATCACAAATTCAGGGTCTCCCATCAGCGTGCGACACATGGTCAACATCTGCTGTTCGCCCCCCGACAGCACCGATGCCTCAACATCCGCGCGTTCGTTCAGGTTGGAAAACATGTCGAACATGTTCTGCATCGACCAGCGCCCGGTGCCGTCCTTTTGGCCCGGTTTCAAGCCAAGGATCAGGTTCTGGCGGGTGGTCAGCCCCGGAAATATATCGCGGTTTTCCGGCACATAGCCAATCCCGAGATTGGCAATCTCAAAAGCCTTTTTGCCGGATATTTCCTGGCCTTTGAATTTGACCGATCCTTTGGGTTCGACCTCGCCCATGATCGCCTTGCAGGTGGTGGACCGGCCCACGCCATTGCGACCCAAAAGCGCGACAATCTCGCCTTCCTGGACGTTCAGGTTTACCCCCTGAAGAATGTGGGATTTGCCGTAATAGGCGTGCATATCTGTGACTTCGATCATCAGTGTTCTGCCTCCAATGCAGCGCCCAGATAGGCTTCTTGTACGCGCGGATCTGCACGCACGTCTGCGGGTTTTCCGGTGGCAATGATCTCGCCGTAGACCAGCACCGAAATGCGGTCCGCCAGGCCAAAAACAACGCCCATATCATGTTCGACCATGATCAGGGTCTTGCCTTCAGTGACCTTCAAAATCAGGTCGGTGATGTAATCGGTTTCGCTATGGCTCATGCCGGCGGTGGGTTCATCCAGCATGATCACATCCGCACCACCCGCGATGGTAATGCCGATCTCAAGCGCCCGTTGTTCCGCATATGACAGGGTGCCCGCCGGTAAATTACGCCGTTCCAGCAGATTGATCTGCTCAAGGATCGCCTCGGCACCTTCGGTCAGTTCGCGGCTTTGGTTCACCATATTCCAGAACGAATATTTATAGCCTTTTGACCACAACAAGGCACAGCGCACGTTTTCAAACACGCTCATTGCCGGAAAGATATTGGTGATCTGGAAAGACCGCGACAAACCTTTGCGGTTGATCTGGTAGGGCTGTAACCCCGCCAGATTTTCACCATGCAGTTTGACCGTACCTGCCGTGGGCGCAAATCGGGCCGTGATCAGATTGAACAGGGTCGATTTTCCCGCGCCGTTAGGCCCGATCACCGCATGGCGTTCCGCCGCGCCGATCGACAGGTCAATGCCGCGAATGATTTCGGTCTTGCCGAAACTCTTGCGCAAGCCGCTGAGTTCGAGTGCTGGAACGCTCATTGCTGGCCTCCGTTGGCTGTATTGGCGTCATTCCACGCCTCCCGCAACGCTGGGGCGGTGGCCCGCGTAATCCCCAGACTCACAATGGTGATTGCAAGGGCAACAAGCCAGGGCAGGATTGTGTGACTGTCAAAGGTGGTCCAGAATACGGTCATTTCATTGTCTCCGGTGGCCGCGTGGCGGAAATGAAAGACCATTTCAACCAAGGCCGACAGGCCCATGACCCCGATAAAGGCGGGTATCAGGGTTTTTATATAGGGCACCACCAATAACCGCGCGCGTCCCAACCTGAAGGCCGGCACATGCATCATCATCAGACCCGCAATACCGCCCGGAAAGAACATCACCGTCGCAAGAAACAGAACACCTGCATAAAACGCCCAAAGCTCTGTTTGCAGGCTCAGCACGGTTTGCAGCAGGGTAAAGGCAATTGCCCCGATGATCGGCCCGAAAAAGAACCCGACACCGCCCAGGAATGTCACCAGCAAGATCACCCCAGAGGACGTGGTGTTCAGGTTTTCTTCGGTCACGATTTCATAGTTGATCGCAAACAACCCGCCTGCAACACCGGCAAAGAACCCCGATGCGACAAAGCTGTAAAACCGGACCCAACGTGCAGAATAGCCAAGAAATTCAGCACGTTCTGGATTGTCGCGCACCGCATTTGCCATCCGGCCTACCGGTGTGCGTGACCACAGATACATCAGGGCCGCTGAAATCAGCACCCATGTAGAGGTCAGATAATACACGTCGATCTGTTGCAGGAATTCATTACCGAAGGTGGGCAAAGCATAGGTGCGGTCGCCCGATATGCCTTCTTCGCCGCCAAAGAACGCGACAATGATCACCGAACAGGCGGCGATCAGTTCACCAACCCCAAGCGAGATCATTGCAAAAACCGTGCCGGCGTTGCGGGTTGAAAAACTGCCGACAATCATCGCCAGCCCCATGCCAAACAGCCCGCCGAACACCGGCAGCACGGGCAGGGGCAGAACCGCAAAGAAATCGGACATGTTCATGATGTGCATACAGGCAAAACCGCCCACACCCGCATAAACCGCATGGCCAAAGGACAACATACCGCCCTGCCCCAGCAACATGTTATAGGCCAGCGCAAAGACCACCGTGATCCACATCTGGTTCATGATGGTCAGCGCGGAATTGGAGGTAAAGATATACGGCATTACCGCCAGCGCAATCGCCGCCGCCACCCAGGGCAGCAGTGTCAGCCGCAGGGATCCGGCACGCATCCGCTGCGCGGGCTTGGACGGATCGGTGGTGATCTGGTCACTCGGCTTGGCGGGATTTGGCAAATTTGTATCGCTCATGTGTGACGCTTTCCAAAAAGGCCCGCAGGGCGGAAGATCAGAATCAAGACCATCAGGATATAGGGCAGGATATCGGCGATCTGTGGGCTTGTGACCGTCCAGAGATCCCGAAAGATGCTGTCATCCAGGCTTTCAGGTGTCGCTATGCCGATCCCGTTCAGGATATCGGACATCGCAATGTTGTAGGATTTGGCAAAGGTGGTGATCCAGCCGATCAACAGCGAGGCAACAAGTGCGCCCCAAAGTGAACCAAGGCCGCCAATCACAATCGTGACAAACACAATCGAGCCCAGCACAAAGGCCATGCCCGGAAAGGTCCCCAGGACCGGGCCGGCAATCACACCGGCCACACCGGCCAGCGCCGTGCCAACACCAAAGACCCCCATAAAGATCAGCGGCACATTATGCCCCAGGGCCTCGACGGTGCGCGGATAGCTTAGGGCCGCCTGGATGATCATACCGACACGGGTGCGCGTCAGAACATACAACAGCCCGATGAAAATCGAGACCGAGATAAAGATCATAAAGATTTTATAGGCAGGGATCGAATTGCCTGCGATGGAAAACGCGGTGAAATTCAGGACTTCCGGCACCGAATAGGGCATCTGGTTCTTGCCCCAGATGAACTGCACCAGTTCTTCGATCAACAGGGCCAGCCCGAAGGTAAAGATCAATTCCGGCACATGCCCGTATTGGTGAACGCGCCTTAACCCATAGCGTTCAACGCCGGCGCCCAAGACACCGACAATAAGCGGCGCTATCAACAAGCCCACCCAAAACCCCATGACAAGGCTGATTTGATAGGCAAAATAGGCGCCCAACATGTAAAAACTGGCATGGGCAAAATTTAGTACGCCCATCATAGAGAAGATAAGCGTCAGGCCGGCGGAAAGCATGAACAACAGCAATCCGGTCACAAGCCCGTCGATCACATTGACGAGAATGAGTTCCATTGGTCCCCCAAAGGGTTAAGGCAAATTCTGGAGTAACGGCCTGCCGCAACCATTGGCGCGGCAGGCCAGATAAAGCGCCTTAAGGGCGTTTCATGTCACAGGTTGTCGGGCTGTCCATGCCAGCCATCTTGATTGTCGTTTCTGTCAACACACCATAGCCGGAGTTGTCATAATCGAAATCAAGGTTTTCGTCCGTGTGAACGCCAACATTCATGTCCTGAATCAACTGGTGGTCCTGAGGACGCATGAAGAGTTTACCACCCCACATGGAATCGTATTCCATCCCTTCAAGCTTGTTTGCCACAGCAACAACATCTGTAGCGGTGCCCGCTTCGGTGATGGCCTCGGCCAGCATACCGATCACGTTAAAGATACGGCTCTGGTCAATGTTGCCATCGGGGTATTTCGCTTCAAAGGCTTCATAGGTTGCGCGCGCTTCGTCGGTTGCGATCGGATTGATCCCACCCTGAGAAATCAGGCGGATCCGGTCTTTCCCGCTGGCGCCAAAGGCTGCCGTCATGCCGGAACCCGCTGCGTAATAGGTATAGATCGGGCCTTCATAGCCATTCTCGATGATGGATTTACCAAGACCCAGCATGTCTGCGCCCCAGTTGCCGGTGATCACGGCATCCGCGCCGGACGCCACGATTTTACGCGCATAGGGCGTAAAGTCTTTGACCTTGCCGATCGGGTGCAATTCGTTGCCGACGATTTCAACATCGGGACGTTTCGCTGCCAGATTGGAAACCGCTGCCGCAGCAACCGCTTTCCCGAATGAATAATCCTGACCAATGATATAGACTTTTTTCATGCTTTCATCGGCGGCCATGACATCGGTCAAAGCATCCATTTTGATGTCGGCATTCGCGTCAAAGCGGAAGTGCCAGAAGTTGCACTTGTCGTTGGTCAGCGCCGGATCAACCGCGGCATAGTTCAGGAACAGAACCCGGCTGTCAGGGTTGCGCTTGTTGTGCTTTTCAACCGCTTCGGTCAGGGCGTTCGCCACGCCCGAGCTGTTGCCCTGAACGATATAGTGAATGCCTTGGTCAATGGCGACCTGCAGCAGGATCAGCGATTCTTTTGGGCTGACCTTGTTGTCAAAGGCGACAATTTCCATCTTCTGGCCGTCAAGAAGACCGCCCTTGTCATTGACCAGATAATCGGCCGCAAACTCATATTGGTGCAGACCGTTTGTGCCGGTGCTGGCAAATGGCCCGCTGAGTGGGTCAATAAATGCAATTTTGATGTTATCAGCAAAAGCTGCTGTGGCACCCACAATCAGTGACAGCGCGGAAACAGCACCCAGTTTGGTAATATTTTTCATTTTCATCCTCCCTATGACGGCCGTGGCAACGATTGTTTTTCAGATGTCCTGAGCCGCACCGAAAGACTTGCATACCCCCATTCAAAGTCAAGGCTGTTGGCAATTTAGATGCCCCGACAATATTTAGGGATTTCAATCCACTGGCCCGGAAATTGCCGGTGTAAGTTCGATTTTGGCACCCATTCAGGGAAAACCAGCCAATCATTTGTAAATAAACATATTTTCTGGATTTTACAAAGAATCATCCCCCCTCAGGGGCAGGCAAAAGCCCCCTGCAAACAAAGAACAAAATATGAATATCGCCTGCGAAAATAGCGCTATGAAATCATATTTTTAGCTGTGCATCGGCGAAATGACGCTACGGAAATAGAAATCATGGCCAAAGTTGTTCCGCTTAGCGAAACAATGATCCGAGAGTGAAAATTTGATTCTCAAACCAATTGCAGCGGCGTCAAAAACTGATGGCTTCTGCTGCTTTGATCAGGCGCGGCGCATAGACAGTTTCAAGCTGGCGTTTCTTGACCCGAAAAGACGGGCCGCCGACATTCAGCCCATAGGTGCGCGCACCGGTGCGCGAAAAGACCGGCACCGCAATCCCGTTCACGTCGCTGCGCCAATGGCCATAGCCGGTGCAAAACCCTTTTTCTGCGAACTCTGCCTTGGCCTCGGCAAAGTGTTTGCGGCCTTCGGATTCTACATCCCCACCCTTTTGCGCTGCGATTTCAAAGACATGCTCGCGATGGTCGTTTTCCATTCCCACCAGTATCGCCCGCCCGATGGCCGAATAAAAAATCGGCAGCCGTGATCCCACACGGATCGACAGCGACACCCCTTCAAAGGAATTCGAGGTCGCCAGATAGACAACATCCAGATCGTGCTGTTCGCCCAGGGCCACGGTGATATAGGAATTCGGCCCGTCCCGCAGCGCCCGCATTTCGGGCTTGGCGCGGTCGTTGATATCCATGGAGGCCAGCACCCCGAACCCCAGCTGCAGCACCCCTGCGCTCAACCGGTACGTGCCGATCCGGTCATCCGCCACCAGATATCCCAAGGCGCACAGCGTATAGGTCAGCCGCGAAATCGTTGCCTTGGGCAGGCCGGTGCGGTCTGAAAAATCACTGTTGGTCAAAGAGGGCTCATTGTCGCGGTAACAGCGCAGAATTTCCAAGCCCCGCGCCAGCGAGGTCACAAAATTCCGGTCTTTGGCTTCCAGTGGATCACCATCCATCAAATTCATTTCTTCTACCCGCCCTTGAGCGCCTCAAGCCCGCGACCGGCAAACACCGGCACATATTGACCCAGCTTTTTTGCCCGTTCGGGATTGGAGGCATTGCCATCAATCGCACGTTTCAACACCCCCTGAATGATCGCCGCCATGCGGAAAAAACAAAACCCAAGGTAATAGCCGAAATGATCAATTTCGCCCAAGCCACGGCGCTGGCAATAGCTGGCAATAAAATCCTGATCACGGGGCAGGCCAAGCGCGCCACGATCCAGCCCCGCCATCCCGCGCCCTTCGGCACCTGTGGGCATTTGCCATTGCATGATCACCCCCGCCAGATCCGCAAACGGATGGCCGATGGTCGACAATTCCCAATCCAGCACCGCACGGCAACTGGTGCCAGCGGATTCAAAAATCATGTTATCAATACGGTAATCGCCATGCACCAAGGTACGCTGGCCATCGTCTTCGGGGCGTTCCGCCACCAGCGCATCCATCAATTGATCCATCGCGGGGATTTTTTCGGTTTCCGACGCACGGTATTGTTTCGACCAACGCCCGACCTGCCGTTCGAAATAATTGCCCTCCGGCCCGTAATCCGCCAACCCGACAGCGGCGATATCCACCTGATGCAAGGCCGCCAATACCCGGTTCATCTCGGTGATGATCGCGCCACGGTCCTGCTTGGAAAAATCCGGCATCGCAGGATCGGTCAGGTTGCGCCCCGCCACCTGTTCCATGATGTAAAACATTGATCCGATGACGGCATCATCCTCGCAGAGCAAAAACATTTTGGCGACGGGCACATCACTGCCCGCCAGCGCCTTTTGCACGCGATATTCGCGGTCCACCGCATGGGCGGATTTCAACAAAACACCGGGCGGTTTGCGGCGCAGCACAAAATTGCGGGTCGGGGTTTTCAACAAAAATGTCGGGTTGGATTGCCCGCCCTGAAATTTGCTGACGTCGCTCAGCCCCGCAAAATCCGGCAAATGCTGTTGCAGATAGTCGCTGACCGCTTGGGTATCGAGTGTTTGTGTGTCCACGCTCATTCTCGTTATTCCTTAACTATAGCTTAGCAGATCAACGGTTTCCGCTGACATGAAATGCGGTGTCGCGTTAAATTCATGCAACGAAAACATCGGCCCTGAAAACATAAATCGCGTCATTGCGGTGTTCTTGATCTGCAAATTCAGATGCATCATCTGCCGTGCAGGCGCGCCAAGTGCGGTTGCGGT
The DNA here is from genome assembly GCA_047634585.1 of Sulfitobacter sp. Classification (GTDB taxonomy): domain Bacteria; phylum Pseudomonadota; class Alphaproteobacteria; order Rhodobacterales; family Rhodobacteraceae; genus Sulfitobacter. The sequence goes on from JBLIAN010000020.1 coordinate 18,085, forward strand.
CATCTGGCCGATCACCCCGCCGGAACTGATCACCAGCACCCGTTTTGCATCGGTATCCGTGGCGAAATTGCGCGCCGCTTCGACCCGCGCTGCAAATTCCCCATAGGTTTCCGCCGCCCCGTCAAAGGCATCCTCCTGCCAGCCAAACACGGTTTCGCGCAGGGTCCGAAAATGGGTCTTGCGGTCGCCCTTTACCAATTCCGGCACCGCACCAGCAAAGCGCGCATTCAACAGATCGGCAAAATCATATTCGTTCAAACCCGCATGTTCTTCGGCGTGATCGCCGCCAAAACCCATCGCGGTCAATGTGTCTTTCTGGCGGTTCAATGTGCCGGTGAGTATCCGCTCGGGCTTCCAGCCAGCACTGCGCAACAGATCCCCCACCGCGGCTGATTGGCGATGGCCCAGCTCTGACAGCACATCATAATTGTCCTGACCAAAAGACGCCTGCCCGTGACGGATGACCAAGAGTTCAGCCACGACAATTCACCCGTTTCATCATCATGAAAATTCCGTTGCCAGCTTGCGGCCTGCCGCCAGATATTCGGCTTCCATCCGGTCCACAATTGCCGCTGCCGGACCCACAGATTTAACCGCGCCAATGCCCTGCCCCGATCCCCAGATGGTTTTCCACGCTTTTGGCTTGGACGATCCACCCGAGAAATTCATCGACGTGGCATCCGCCGTGGGCAGATTGTCAGGGTCCATGCCGGCCTGTTGCACCGATCCCTTGAGGTAATTCCCCCAAACACCGGTAAACAGTGAGGAATACACAATATCTTCGGCGCCTGAGCCGACAATCATATCCTTGTATCCCTGATCGGCATTGGCTTCGTTAGTGGCAATGAACGGCGATCCGGTATAGCCCAGATCCGCGCCCAAAGCCCGCGCCGCCAACAGGGCCTCACCCGTGGCAATTGCCCCTGACAGTGCCAGCGGCCCGTCAAACCATTCGCGGATTTCACGGATCAGGGCAAAGGGCGATTGTGCCCCCGCATGACCGCCCGCACCCGCCGCCACAGCCACCAGACCATCCGCGCCTTTTTCAATCGCCTTATGGGCAAACCTGTTGTTGATCACATCATGCATGACAATCCCGCCACAGGAATGCGCCGCTTCGTTGACCTCGACCCGCGCGCCCAGCGAGGTGATCCAGATCGGCACCTCATGGCGCACACAAATCTCAAGATCCCGCTCCAGCCGCCCGTTCGAGCGATGCACAATCTGGTTCACCGCATAGGGCGCGGCGGGGTGATCGGGGTTGGCCTGATTGTGGCGGTCCAGTTCTTCCTTGATCCGGGTCAGCCAAATATCCAACAGCGGGTGTTCGCCGTCGTCCTCGCGGGCATTCAACGCCGGAAACGCGCCGACAATGCCTGCCTTACATTGGGCGATCACCAGTTCGGGCACTGAAATGATAAACAACGGCGAGGCAATCAGCGGCATACGCAACCCCTGCAACGCCTTGGGCAAATGGCTATCGTCACGCATCAGATTTTCCTACCAATCCAGTTTCAGACCACGGGCCTTGGCCGCGTTGGCTGCATATTTGCGGGTCTGGCTAAAGGCATCTGCCATTTCGACCTGCCCCTCGGGGTCAGTGATCCGATCAAACTGCGCCGCGACATTTTCCGGCGTGTTGTCGCCGTCCAACATTGTGATGCCTCGGGTTTCATAGACCCGTGTCTGGGCATAGCTGCCCGCCCCTGCGCCAAGAATGACATGGCTGGGCGCGTCTTCACTGACCAGATACAACAGACCCGGTGTGATGGTTTCAGGGGCCAGCAGTTCAACCGCCTCGGCGGGCAGCAAATCGGCGGTCATCCGTGTGGCGGCGGTGGGGGCCAGGGTATTGACGCGGATATTGTCCCGCGCCCCTTCCAGATGCAGCACATTCATCAACCCCATCATTGCCGCTTTGGCCGCGCCATAATTGGACTGGCCAAAGTTGCCATAGAGCCCCGAGGCAGAGGACGTCAGCACAATGCGCCCGTATTTCTGGGCGCGCATGATCGGCCAGCAGGCATGAGCCACATTGGCAGACCCCATCAAATGCACGTCCACCACCTTGCGAAAATCAGCCATTTCCATCTTGGCGAATGTCTTGTCGCGCAGGATACCTGCATTGTTCACCGCGATGTCGATGCGCCCCCATCTGTCCATGGTTTTGGCGATCATATCGGTGACGCCGGCCTCATCCGACACATCGGTGCCGTGGGACATTGCCGCGCCGCCCATCGCCTTGATTTCGGCCACAACCGCATCCGCCGCTTCGGTAGACACACCCGATCCATCCCGCGACACGCCCAGATCATTGACCACCACTTTGGCCCCGCGTGCCGCCAGACCCAAAGCATGGGACCGGCCCAACCCCGCGCCCGCACCCGTGACAATCGCAACCCGTCCGTCAAATCGAATATCCGTCATCAGTGCAGCGCCTGTTCAAAAATATTTGGTCCACTCATCACGTTGATGCCGCCCGAAACCGGGATCACCGCGCCGGTGATATAGGCGCCGCCGCGCCCGCACAGAAACAACATACAGCCGCCGATATCCTCGTCCCGACCAACCCGGCCAAGCGGCACGTCCTTGCCAACCTTGTCGCGCATGCCCGCGTCATGGGTGGCAAAAGCCGTCATTCGTGACACAAACGGCCCCGGCGCCAACGCATTCACCGTGATCGCATCGCCGGCCAGTTCCTTGGCCATGATCTTGCTCAGGTGAATGACCGCCGCCTTGGACGCCGCATAGCTATAAGCACCATCGCCCATTTCGCGTTCGCCCATCACCGACCCCACATTCACCACCCGCGCCGGATCATCCACCGTGCCGCTGGCCCGCAACATCGGCAGCAACTTCTGGGTCAGATCGAACAGGCCCGCCACATTCACATCCATCACCTTGGACCATGCCGCAAACGGGAACGCCCCCAATGGTGCGCCCCATGTGATGCCTGCATTGTTCATCAGGATATCCAAAGTACCGGTCCGCTCCTGCACCGCCGCAACCAGCGCATCAACGCCCGCTTCACTGCCGACATCCCCCGCAAAACCGATGGCCTTGCCACTGGCCCCCATCGCGTTCAGTTCTTTTGCCACCGCCTCGCAGGCCTCCCCCTTGCGGCTGGCCAGCAAAACCGTCGCACCCGCGCGGATCAGCGCTTCGGCGGCCATACGCCCGATGCCAGTCGCGCCGCCTGTCACCAGCGCAGTCTTGCCCTCAAGCCCGAATAACGTGTTGATATCCATCTTCAAAATCCTCTCAGGGCCGCGACCTTTTCAGCGTGATAGCTGTAATCACCCAGCCATTCCGCACCGACCCGCGCCCGTTTCATGTAAAAGCCCATATCAAAAGCATCGGTCATTCCGATCCCGCCATGCATCTGCACACCTTCTTGCACCGCAAGTTGTGCGGTGGCCGTCGCGCGCGCCTTGGCCAGAGACACCGCCAATGCGGCATTATCAGGATCGCTGTCCAACATCCGCCCGGCATTCAGGATCGCCGATGCGGTCACTTCGATCTCGCACCACAGATGTGCGGCACGGTGTTGCAGCGCCTGAAAGCGGCCGATCTCGATGCCGAATTGTTTGCGCTCCTTGAGGTATCCCACGGTCATGCCAAAGGCCCCCGCCGTCAGACCGGCCATTTCCGCCGCCAAAGCCGCCTGCCCTGCCTGCAATGCCGGGCGCAGCACGTCCATCGCCTGATCAACCTGCCCCAGCACATCTTCGCCGGTGGCCTGCACATCCGCAAAGGTGATCCGCGCCGCATCGCGGGCATCAATCATATCGGAGACCGCACGGTTCACCCCATCGCGGTCCGCCGGAATATCAAACAGACTAAGCCCGTTTTCTGTCCGCGCCAGAACCAACAGACGGTCGGCAAACCCGCCATCCACCACAAATTGTTTCTTACCCGACAGACGAAACCCGTTGCCCTCGGCTGTGGCACGCATCTGCACCGCGTCTGGATCAAACTTTGACGCCTCATCCACCGCCAGCGCATAGGTCACATCGCCACTGGCAATCTTGGCCAGGGCCGCTTCGGCGCGGGCATCACTGACCTGGCGCAGCGCTGTTGCCGCAATCACCGCCGTGGACAAAAACGGGCTGACCACCAGGGTCTTGCCCATCTCATGCGCCAGAACATTGGCCGCCGCCGCGCCCATATCAGACCCGCCTGCCGCCTCTGGCACCAGCACGCCGGCCCAGCCCATATCGGCCATTTTCTTCCACAGTGCCGGATCATGGGTTTTGCCCGCATCCCGCAAATCGCGCAGCGCTTTGATCGGGGCTGCGCCATCCAGAAACCCGCGGGCGCTGTCGGCCAGCATGGTTTCGTCTTCTGTCATCACTAATTTTGCCATGTCCCTACCCCGGAAGCCCCAATACACGCCGCGACACAATCGACAGCATCACTTCGCTGGTGCCGCCCTCAATCGAATTGGCCTTGGTGCGCAGCCAATCCCCCGCGCGATTGCCCAGCGGCCCGTCCCATTCCAAGGCCGCGCTGCCACCGGCATTCATCAGCAATTCATGGCGCTGTTTGTTCAGCTCGGTGCCCATGTATTTCAACATCGCCGAGGCATCACCGGCCCCCTGCCCTGCTTCGGATTGATCCTTGTAACGTTCCAACGTCAGGCCAATCGCCAGCGCGTCAATCTCGCAGCGCATCGCGTCGGCGCGCAGGGTCGCATCCGTTAACCCGCCTGCGCCCGCGGCTTCGGCCAGCACCGCCCCCAAGGCACGCCCGCCTCCGGACAGGCCCGCACCGCCACCGGAAATCATTTCGCGCTCATGGGTCAGCAGATATTTCGCCACATCCCAGCCGCGGTTTTCTGTGCCGACAATTTGGTGTTTTGGCACTTTCACATCCGAGAAAAACGTCTCGCAGAAAGGGGAAATGCCGGAAATCATCTTGATCGGGCGGGTGTCGACGCCTGTATCGTTCATGTCAATCAGCAGAAAGGAAATACCTTTGTGCTTGGGCGCCTCGCGGTCCGTACGGATCAGTGCAAAAATCCAATCGGCCTTGTCGGCATAAGAGGTCCAGATTTTCTGCCCGTTGACCAGCCAGTGATCACCCTGATCCTCGCCTTTGGTCTGCACCGAGGCCAGATCAGACCCGGCACCCGGTTCGGAATACCCCTGACACCAACGGATTTCACCGCGCGCAATCGGCGGCAAATACTGCAATTTCTGTTCATGGGTGCCAAAATGCAAAAGCGCCGGCCCCAACATCCAGATGCCGAAACTTTGCAGCGGGGTGCGCGCATCAATGCGGTCCATTTCCTGATGGAAGATCTTTTCCTGCGCCCGGTTCAACCCGGCGCCGCCATATTCCACAGGCCAGGTGGGCACCGTATAGCCTTTCGCGGCTGTGCGCTCTAACCAGGTCTTTTGTGCAGGCGAGGAAAACCGCCATTGCGTCCCGCCCCAGCAGATCGCATCCTCGGTCAAACGACCGCCGCGCATCTCTTCTGGGCAATTTTCCTCAAGCCACGCGCGCAATTCCGCGCGAAATCTGTCGTCGGCTTTTTCACCGCTCATTCCCGTCCCTCCCTGTTGACAACAGATGCATCGCTCCCCGCACCTGTTCCGCATAGCAGAATTGCATTTCGAAAATTGATTGACAAGTCTGAACGCTACGTCCCCTACTATGGCCAACCAAGACAAGGAGACGCCCCCGTGAAAGCGATGTTAAGCAAAGAATCAGGTGGACCAGAAACGCTGGTTTTGGAAGAAATGCCCACACCAGAGCCTAGCAAAGGCGAGGTGCGCGTGCGCGTCCATGCCGCCGGGCTGAACTTTCCCGATACTTTGATCATCCGTGACATGTACCAGATGAAACCGCCGCGCCCCTTTGCCCCCGGTGGTGAAATCGCAGGCGAGGTCGAGGCGCTTGGCGCCGGTGTCACAGGCGTTTCTATCGGTGACAGGGTGCTGGCGCTGACCGGATTCGGCGGTTTTGCCACCCATGTGATTGCCGAGGCTGCAAAGGTGATCAAAATCCCCGATGCGATGCCCTATGAGGAAGCGGCCTGTCTGATCCTGACCTATGGCACGTCACATCATGCGCTCAAGGACCGCGCCGCACTGCAACCCGGCGAATCCCTGTTGATTCTCGGGGCCGCCGGCGGTGTTGGTGCTGCCGCGATTGAACTGGGCAAAGCCGCAGGCGCACGGGTGATTGCTGCTGTATCATCCGAAGAAAAGGCCGCGTTCTGTCGTGAACTGGGGGCGGATGACACCCTGATTTACGCCCGCGAGCTGGACCGCGACGGGCAAAAAGAATTCTCCGCCCAGATCAAGAAACTGGCGGGCGGTGATGGCGTTGACGTGGTCTATGATGCGGTGGGCGGCAATTATGCCGAACCTGCGGTGCGCGCTTTGGCATGGAAAGGCCGGTTTCTGGTGGTCGGCTTTCCTGCTGGCATCCCGAAACTGCCCCTGAACCTGACCTTGCTCAAAGGCTGTCAGATTGTTGGCGTGTTCTGGGGGGCGTCGACCCTGCGTGAACCGCAGGGCCATGCCGAAAACATGAAGGAATTGTTTGCCATGTACGCCAAAGGCCAGATCAAGCCGCGCATCTCGGCACGTTTTCCGCTGGAAAAAGCCGCAGATGCGTTAAACCTGATGCAGGACCGCAAGGTATTGGGCAAAGTTGTTGTGACCGTGGATTAAGACCCTAGATGGCGGATCAGTCTCTCATATTGGCATACAACCGGCGGGATCACAGATGCGCGCAATCGTTAAAGCCGCGCACGATCATCTCTTCGCCCCGAATGACAATCCGCGAGATTGATCCGTTTGCCGATCCGCTAAAGGAAAATGCTTTGGCCCCTGTGGCAATCGCCAGCGCCGCCCCGACAACCCCGCCATGCACAATTGCCGCAATCTGTTCATCCGGATGCGCCGCGGCAATCCGTAACAGCCCCCGGCGCACACGGGTCTGGAAAGCCAAAGTTGTCTCTGCATTGGGTAATTCGCCCCATTCATGGCGCTCACGCGCCCGCAAAACCGCCGGATCACCCGCCGCGGCGCGAAACCGGAATTCACCACCATCCCAATCGCCCAGAAACACTTCGCGCAGATCGGCCTCGACAAACGGGGTCAGCCCCAACGCCCGTGCCAGCGGGGCCGCGGTCTGATGGGTGCGCTGCAAATTCGTCACGTAAATCGCGCCAATCGGCTGATCCGTCAGCCGCGCCGCAACCGCTTTGGCCTGCGCATGGCCTTCGGGGCGCAAAGCCGGATCGCCCTGCCCGTCACACATCGGAAAATCCTGCCCTTTGATCGCTGCCTGGGTTTCGCCGTGCCGGATCAACAGAATATCTGCTGCGCCTTTTGCAGGACGAAACCGGTGCTGCCGCATTTCATTGCTCATAAAACCCTCGCTGTTTTCAGCGCAGCTTAACCCCAAGGATAACCCCATGACAAACCGACAAATTGTGATTGCCGACCTGCCCACAGATGCGCTGAGGCTGGCGCATTTCAACCAGATCGAAACCGAAACCCCGGTGGCCGGCGCTGGCGAGGTCCAGCTACGGGTGATTTTGATGTCGATTGATGCCGCAAACCGGTCTTGGATGAAGGGCGCCACCTACCGCGCGGCGGTGCAACAGGGGGATGCGATGCCCACCTATGCGATCTGCGAAGTGATGCAATCCAACAGCCCTAAACTACAGGCGGGCGATATCGTCGCGGCAGAGGCAACATGGTCGGATATGATCACCATGCCCGCCCATAAGGTTCAGAAATTGCCCAAGGTTGCACCGCTTTCGCATCTGATGTCGGTCTATGGCATTGCCGGAAAAACCGCCTATCACGGGTTGATGTCCATTGGTCAGCCGGTCGCCGGTGAAACAATATTGGTCTCCGCCGCCGCAGGATCGGTGGGCGGCTATGTTGGCCAGATCGCCAAGGCTTTGGGTTGTCGCGTGGTGGGGATCGCGGGGGGCGCGGAAAAATGTGCTTGGGTCACCGACCACCTGGGTTTTGATGCCTGTCTGGATTACCGCGCCCCCGGTTTTTTCAAGGCATTGCGCGGGGCCTGCCCGGATGGCGTGGATGTTTATTTTGACAATGTCGGCGGCACGGTTCTGGAAATGGCCCTGAACGTGATGAACGAAAAAGGCCGCGTCATTTGTTGCGGCGCCATCAGCCAATATGACACCGAGAACCCGACAGGCCCGCGCAACCTGCCCGGAATTGTGGTGGTGAAACGCCTGAAAATGGAAGGTTTTATCGTGATGGACTTTGCCCATAACGATGCAAAATGCCTGCGTGCCTTGCAACATTGGGTCAGCAGCGGACAGATCAAAGTCACCGAAGACATTGTCGATGGTTTGGAAAATGCCCCTCAGGCCCTGATCGGGCTGCTGGCGGGTGATAACAAGGGCAAGCGCATGGTGCGCGTGTCTGCTGATCCCTCTTAAGGAGTGCCGGTTATGTCTGCATTAGAGACTGCTTTCGCCAATGCCGAAAAACAAATCGGCACCGAGGTCGGCGTGTCAAACTGGATCACTGTGGATCAGCCGATGATAGATCAATTTGCACAGACCACCTTTGACACCCAGTGGATTCACATTGATCCGGAACGCGCCGCCACCGAAACGCCCTTTGGCGGCACCATCGCGCATGGATTTTTGACGCTCTCGCTGGCCAGCCGCTTTGCCTATGATTGTTTTGCCATGCTGCCCGGTCAGGTGATGGGTATCAATTATGGCATGAACAAACTGCGGTTTCTGATGCCCGTGCGCGCCGGATCACGCCTGCGCGGACGGTTCACCCTGCAAAAAGTGACAAAGCGCAGCACAACCGATCTGCTGCGTGAAAACCTGCTGACCATCGAAATCGAAGGCCAGGAAACCCCGGCCCTGATCGCGGAATGGTTGGGTCTTGCGGTGTTCAAAGACTGAGGAGTGTCGCAGCCACCTCAGATTCCGGTGTGGCCGCGCATCGCTATGAACGCCAGTCAAAAAATGCCGGGCCTGCTTGGTCCAGCAATTTCTGCGCCATCTCCCGTCCGGCTTTGGCACCGTCTTCGATCGGGCAGCGGATCGCATCGGCAATTGCCTCTGACCCATCCGGGCGCAGCACCTCACCGCGCAGGAAAATCGCGCCACCGGTCAATTCGGCCAGCCCCGCAATCGGGGTTTCGCAGGATCCATCCAAAGCCGCAAGAAACGCCCGTTCCGCCGCCAGCCGTTGCCCCGTTGGCCCATCATGGATCGCCTCCAGAAGCGCCGCCGTGCCTGTGTCACTTTGCCGCCGCTCGATCCCGATTGCGCCCTGCGCCACAGCGGGCAACATTGTATCGGGTTCAATCGCGGTTTTTGGCACCTCATCCATCCTGAGACGGTTCAACCCTGCCATCGCCAGAAAGGTGGCCTCGGCCACGCCATCCTGTAATTTCTTCAATCGGGTTTGCAGATTGCCGCGAAATTCCACCACGTTCAAATCAGGGCGGCGCCGTTTCAACTGGGCTTTCCGGCGCAGGCTTGAGGTGCCGACAATGCTGCCCGCCGCCAGATCATCAAGGCTTTTGGCGCGCGGCGAAACAAACGCATCGCGCACGTCTTCGCGGGGTAAATACGTCTCTAACACAAGGCCATCTGGCTGAAGTGTCGGCATATCCTTCATCGAATGCACCGCAATATCAATGCGCCCCGCAGACAGATCGGCTTCGATTTCTCGGGTAAATAACCCCTTGCCGCCGATCTCTTTGAGCGGGCGGTCAATGATCCGGTCGCCGGTTGTTTTGATCACAACAATCAAAAACGCCTCGATCGGCAGATCAAAGGCGCCCGCCAGACGGTCACGGGTTTCATAGGCCTGTGCCAGCGCCAGCGGCGATCCGCGCGTGCCGATTTTCAGGGGGTTCTGCGGGGTGGGAAGATTACCTATCATGGCGCTTTGGTACCCCTGTACACCGGGGCTGACAACTGTTGTATGTCCCGGGTTAAAAAATGCATGATGTCCAAAATATCCAGCCGGAAAGATCAGCCATGAACAAAAACAAACCCATCCTTCGGGCGCTTGCGGGGGAAACCTTGCCCAGGCCACCAATCTGGATGATGCGGCAGGCGGGGCGGTATCTGATGGAATACAAGGCGACCCGCGCCAAGGCCGGTGATTTTCTGTCGCTGTGTTACAATCCTGATCTCGCCGCCGAAGTGACCCTGCAACCGATCCGCCGCTATGGCTTTGATGCCGCGATCCTATTTGCCGATATCCTGTTGGTGCCACAGGCGCTGGGGGCGGATCTTTGGTTTGTCACCGGCGAGGGGCCGCGCCTGTCAACGATCACCACACAGGCGCAATTGGATGCGTTGAAACCTGTTGAGGACATTCACGAAACCCTTGGGCCGATCTACGAAACCGTGAATATCCTGTCGCGTGAATTGCCCAAAGAAACCACCTTGATCGGGTTTGCGGGTGCGCCCTGGACGGTGGCCACCTATATGATCGCCGGGCAGGGCACGCCGGATCAGGGGCCAGCACATGCGCTCAAGGCCGAAAACCGCGCGGTGTTTGAGGGCTTGCTGGCGCGGATTACCGAAGCCACCATTCACTATCTTTCCGCGCAAATCGAATCCGGTGCCGAGGTGGTCAAACTGTTCGACAGCTGGGCGGGGTCTCTGCAAGGTACTGATTTTGAAAACTATTCAATCAAACCCATGCAGCAGATCACGGCGGCGCTTAAACAACGTCATCCGGGCATTCCGGTGATTGCTTTCCCACGCGGCGCTGGGATGCGCTATCAGGGGACACATGCCGCAATTGGCGCGGATTGCATCGCCATTGATGACGGTATCAGCGCGGCTTGGGCCGCCGAACATGTCCAGACGCAGGGATGTGTTCAAGGCAATCTTGCCTCGCGCCATATGGTGACGGGTGGGGATGAACTGATCTCTGACACCCGCGCCATCGTTGAGGCCCTGTCAGGTGGTCCGCATATTTTCAACCTTGGTCACGGCATCACCCCCGATGCAGATCCGGCAAATGTGCAGCTTATGATCGACACGGTGCGGGGCGGTTAATCAATAATTTCCACCGCTGTTACGGCCTCATCCACCGTTTGACAGGCGTGCAAGACCGCGCCTGTCAGATGGGTCTGGACATAGGCAGCATGAAACCTGCTGGGCGCTTTGAGGGTCAGACGCCCCCCTGCCCTGCCGATGCGCTGCAGGGCTTGCAACCACGCGCCATAGCGCCCTGCATCCTGTTGGTATAGAATATTGCGGGCCAACCCCCATTCCGTTGCATCGGCCAGATCGGGCGCAGGCACCGCGCCCTTTACGGGAAACGGCACGACACTGGGCGATGGTGCGCCCTCCAGCCGGATCACAAAATCAGAGCCTATTTCAGGCCAAATGGCCTTTGTTGCTGTCAACATTGCTGCGGTATCCAAGCCATAGGTGGTGACCCTGCCCCGCGCGCCCTGGCGTTTTACCACCAGCCATCCCAGCCCGCGCAGCTTGGCCATCTCGCGTTTTACCGTGCGTTCGGTACAGGACCACAGGCGTGCAATTTCGCGCTGGCCAATAGACAGTTCGTCACGGGCCCAATTATAGCGCGCCGTCAACAAAGTGATCAGCCGCAGCACCATGCGTTGATCATGTTTGCCCAAAGAAAGCGCATGCGCCCCCAATGCGGTGATCACATCATATTTTCGCGCCAAGGCCCCCGGCCCGGCAAGTTTGGTCTGGAGCATTTTTCTGCCCTACTTCAAAATTGCGGTATGCAGGAATTGCCACCGCGTGCCTCATCTGTCGGGATCTTTGTCCCGATTGCCAACCTTGGGAAGAACTCAACGCTTTTCCGAAGACATGGGTGATTTGCGTCCAAAGCTGCGATTCTGTCAAGGCTTTGCTTGTTCGGTTTTCAGGATCTGTCCCAAATCTAAAAATATAATCAGGTAATATAGGTATAGGGGGACGTTCTGATTGACCCCTATTAGGTCAGTTTTGTCCCCTATTAGGGCCGGGTGTAAAAAATTCTGTCCCCCCTTTTTCGGCCATCCCAGGCCTTTACCAACCAACAACCCGATTCGCGAAAAGCGTTAGAACATTGGCTTTCCGTAGAATATTCGGATTTACTTTTTTTGCAAATTAGGCGTAAATTCGAAAAGTACGCTTATTAGCGTCCTGAGCCGTTTCAGACCAGGGCGCCACCCTGTCCCCGCGGGGACAGGGTGGAAAACAAAGAAGAATAAAGGCAGAGGCAGATATGTTTACCCACCAAGATTTGGCAAAACTTCAGGCGCAATCCCTGAAGATGCAGGGCTTTATCCGGCAGCAGACATTTTCACCCGAAAACGAAAAGACCCTGCGGCGGTTTTCAAGCTGGGAGGTGGCCGAACTGATTTTCAAGGTCAATCAATCCACCCTGCGCGGGCGGTTGGCCGCGGATCCGTCTTTGCCGCAAGGCCAGACCGAAGAAGAAGGCCGGCAACATTGGTACAGCCTTGAAGAAATCAACGAGATGCGCCGCCGCTTGAAAGTGAATCGCAAATCGCTGATGCCGAAACGCCCCGCGGGGAAACGGGCGATCCGGGCGGCAATTGCGAATTTCAAAGGCGGTGCAGGAAAATCCACGGTGGCTCTGCACTTTGCCCATGCGGCGGCCTTGGATGGCTATCGGGTTCTGGTGGTGGATTTCGACCCTCAGGCCACGCTTAGTCACTCAATGGGCCTCAATGATGTGAGTGAGGAATTCACCGTTTGGGGGGTGATGGCGCGTGATCTGATCCGCGAAACCGAACGGATGAATGCCGCCGCGCGGGGCGCAGAAAGCGGGGCCGCGCTGCCAGAACGCAAACTGCCCGCCGCCATCACCGATATGGGGTTGAGCGAGCTGCGCGTCACCGATTTCATCAAACCGACCAATTGGCCGACCATTGATGCCCTGCCCTCTTGTGCCAATGCGGCCTTTGTTGAATTTGCCTCGGCGCAATATCGTCACCTCAATCCGGAGTGGTCGTTTTTTGCGGCGGTGTCGCGTTATCTCGATTCCCTGCCCGATGATGCGTATGATTTGATCCTTTTTGATTGCCCGCCCGCCATTGGTTATCAATCAATGAATGCGGTTTTTGCGGCGGATGTCCTCTATATCCCCTCCGGGCCCGGCTATTGGGAATATGATTCCACCACGTCTTTCATTGGGCAGCTGGCCGAAGCATTGGAGGATCTGGAGCGGTTTGGCGGGGCTGTCCCCGCGGGGACACTGCCCCTGCCCAAGGTGTTTGCTGATGTGCGGTTTCTGCTGACCCGCTTTGAAAGCAACAATGATCTGCACCGTGCGATGCAACAGGCCTTTAGCAAGGTCTTTGGGGACAGATTGGCGCAACACCCGATCGAGATGACCCGCGCGGTTGAGCAATCAGGCCGGTTCCTGAGTTCGATCTACGAAACCGATTATCGTGATATGACCCGCGAAACATGGCGCCGGGCGCGGGCGTCATTCGATCAGGCCTATGAGGAATTCAAAGGCCATCTGATCACCGCATGGGACCAACTGGAGGATAGGCAATGAGCAAGAAAAAACGCATATTCGACATCAATTTTGACGATGCCGCATTGGGGGCAGCTGCAGCAGAATCCACCTCTGTCCCCGCGGGGACAGGAGATGGGCGGCGCGGGCCGATGGCGGCTGCGATCACCGAAAACGCCGAGGCACTAACTGCACGGCAAGCAGCGGAGGCGGCGATTCGCGCAGAAAACGATGCCTTGGCCCATGAACATGTGCGGCTGAAAAAGGCCGGGTTGATCACCGATCTGGTGCCATTGGACCAGGTGCGGACCGATAAATTAAGCCGCGACCGCGCCGAAGGGCGTGATCCGGAGATTGACGAACTCAAGCAGTCCATCCGTGACATCGGCCTGTCAAATCCGATCCGGGTGGAGCAGGTTGGCGAGGTGTTCGAATTGATCCAGGGCTATCGCCGGTTTACCGCCTATCGTGAATTGTTTGAAGAAACCGGTGATCCGGCCTTTGCCCGTATCCCTGCGGGGATCAATGCCAAAGGCGAAGACATGCTGCGGCTGTATCGGCGTATGGTCGATGAAAATCTGGTGCGGCGCGGCGTTTCCTTTGGCGAGATGGCGCAGCTTGCGATCCATTACCGTGTGCAGGACCCAAATGTGCAAAGCTATGATCAGGCGGTTGAATTGCTTTATGCCTCTTCGGGGCGGCAAAAACGCAGCTATATCAAACATTTTGTGCGCCTGTTGGTGGGGGCGGACGGCGGAATTACCCATGTGCCTGCGATCCCGCGTGCCTTGGGGCTGACTGTCGCCAAACGGTTGGGCGACGAGGGGGCGGCGGCGCATCTGCGCGGGCTGTTACAAGGCGGGGCAGGGCGCAGCGCCGATGACGAGATGGCGCTGTTGCAGCGATTCCTTGAGGAGCGCGGTAAGCCCGCGCCCACCAAGCCGCGCAAGATCGCTGGTACCCGGCAGGCCAAGACAACCTTCCGGTTGAACCGTCCTGAAGGGGAGGCAAAATGTACGGTGTCCGACGGGCGGATCGAATTGCGCGTGCAACGTGATTTCAGTGGTGTGGAGCGGAGCAAGCTGGAAGCGGCTGTGGCTGCGTTTCTGGAAACCCTGGATTGAATGCAGAGGTGTCCCCGCGGGGACACCTTGGTTTTATGATTTAAAATCAGTATCTTGCAAGGGACGGGTTTTTAAATAACTGCCCTGTCCCCGCGGGGACAGAATAAGATCATACCCTGCACCCTATTACGCCTGCACCCTATTCCGAAAGCCTGTTATTGAGGGGCCAGCCCCTCAAGCACCCCGGAATATTTAGGGCCAAAAAGAGCAAAGATCGGGTTTAGCGGCTGCCCAGGATCATATCGGCGTGACGGGCGAGATAGATTTGCAGCCAAGGGGTGAAACTCTGTGGCGATCTGTGGATTTTCTGGCGGAGGTCCGCTGCACTGATCCAGCGGGTGTTCATCACTTCGGCGGGGTTGGGCTGTAGTTCCATGTCCTTGGGGGCATGGGCCAGAAACACATCGACAAGTTCGTGTTCGATCAGCCCGTTGCCCACCGCGGCGCGGTATTCGACCTGACCACGGTGCTGCAGGTCAAGGGAATGAATGCCCAGTTCCTGGCGCAGGCGGCGTGTGGCGCAGGGATGCGGATCTTCGCCCCAATCGGGATGTGTGCAGCAGGTATTCGCCCAGAGGCCTGGCGTGTGATATTTTGCCAGCGCCCGTTGCTGGATCAGGATCTTGCCATTGCAGACCACAAAAACCGACACTGCCAGATGGCGCAATCCGCGCTGATGGGTCTCCAGCTTTTCCACAGGTGTCAGCCTGCCCTCTACCCAGGCGGGGATCAGGGTCGGGGCGGTTGTTGTGGTTGGGCGCATGTTATCCTCGGCGGGCGGTATTTACGGTGTCGTGAGACCCCATCATGGAGCGATGTGCAAGCCCTCAAGGGTATCACGACGTGCTGCTGCGACAAAGAGGCCGGTGCAGCCAGGGGGAATTTCGATTACAGATAGGCGTATCGGGAACATCAAAGTAAGACCAAGAGGAGTTACAGGATGAGACATTTTAACTGGATGGCGTTGGGATTTTCAGTGCTGGCCGGGCCTGTCTTTGCGCAGGGCCATGCCACGGGCGATGCCGCTGCGGGCGAAAAAGTGTTCCGCAAATGTAAATCCTGTCATTCGGTGATCGACACAGAGGGTGAGGCGATCGCCAAGGGGGGACGCAGCGCGCCGAATCTCTATGGGGTTTTTGGCCGCACCGCCGGCACGGAATCAGGCTTTGCCAAGAAATATGGCGATTCTCTGGTTGCCGCAGGGGCGGCGGGCTTGCAGTGGAACGAGGCAGATTTCGTAAAATTTGTTGCGGACACAAAATCGTTTCTCAAAGACTATCTTGATGATGGCAAGGCCCGGTCAAAAATGTCGTTCAAATTGAAAGACGCGGACGCGGCCAAGGATGTCTGGGCCTATCTTGTGTCGATCGGCCCCGAGGGTCCGGTCAGCAACTGACCTAACCGGATTAAAATTCAGCGGCGGCGGTTCAGGATTCTGGGCCGCCGTTTTGCATGGAACAGCAAAAGACGTACATTTTAAGTGCAAAATATTTGAGCTTGAAATAAAATGAGGTCTAATCTAGCCTTGATTGCATTAAGGCCATGACAAATGGTCGAAGAATGGCACAACCTGCCAAATGAGCCTGCGCAACGACAGGTCAAACCTTATCAGGGAGTAAAGATATGCGAAAAACAACAAAGGCCATGATGACCATCAAGGCATTGGGCACAGCGACGGCAGTGGCGATGGCGCTGACCTCGGCTGCGGTGGCTGATGGTCATGGCAAGGTTAAAGTCGGATTGATCACAACATTGACCGGCGGTGGCGCTGGTCTGGGGGTGGATATCCGCGACGGTTTCATGCTGGCGGTAAAACAATCGGGCAGCGACAATTTGGACGTGGTGATCGAAGATGATCAGCGCAAACCGGATGTTGCCGTGCAACTGGCTGACAAAATGATCCAGTCTGAAAAGGTTGACATCCTGACGGGCATCGTTTGGTCCAATCTGGCATTGGCGGTCATTCCTAGCACAACAGCGCAGGGCAAATTCTATCTTTCGCCAAATGCTGGCCCGTTCCAATTGGCCGGTAAGGGCTGCCACGAGAATTATTTCAACGTGGCGTGGCAGAACGACAACCTGCATGAAGCGGCGGGTGCCTATGCGACATCGGCAGGGTATAAAAACAGCTTTATTCTCGCGCCGAACTATCCCGCAGGCAAGGATGCGTTGACCGGGTATAAGCGGCTCTATAAAGGCGATTTGGCGGGTGAATTATATACCAAACTGGGCCAGACCGATTACGCCGCAGAGATCGCGCAAATCCGTGCATCCGATGCCGACAGCGTGTTCTTCTTTCTGCCGGGGGGCATGGGGATTTCCTTTCTGAAACAATATGCGGATTCGGGGATTGATCTGCCGGTTGTTGGCCCTGCCTTCAGCTTTGATCAGGGCATCTTGCAAGCGGTCGGGGATGCGGCATTGGGTGTGAAAAACACCTCGCAGTGGAGCAAAGACATCGACAATGCGGCGAACAACGCCTTTGTAGAGACGTTTCAGGCGGAATATGGCCGTTTGCCTTCGCTTTATGCATCGCAGGGTTTTGACACGGCAAACCTGATCCTGAGCGCAATGGCCAAGGCCGATGTGAAGGATCAAGATGCCTTTCGTGCGGCGCTGAAACAGGCGGATTTTGCCTCGGTGCGCGGCAAGTTCAAATTCGGCAACAACCAGCATCCGATCCAGGACATCTATGTGCGTGAAGTGATCAAAGAGGGTGACATTTACACCAACAAGATCATCAGCACCGGCCTGAGCGATCATCAGGATGTCTATGCCGCTGAGTGCAAACTCTAAGCTAAAAACGACGGTCATCGGCGGGGCAGGGGCCTTGCCGGTGGGCCAACAAAGGCGGACGGATGTCAGTAATTCTTATCATTGAACAGATCCTGAACGGGCTTCAGTTTGGCGTGATGCTGTTTTTGATGGCAGCAGGCCTGACACTGATTTTCGGGGTGATGGGGCTGATCAATCTGGCGCATGGGGCGCTGTATATGGTCGGGGCCTTTGCGGCGGCGGCGGTGGCGGGATGGACGGGATCATTTGTTTTGGCACTGGCAGCCAGCCTTGCGGCGGCGGCATTTTTTGGTGCGTTGATTGAACTGACCATCATTCGACGGCTGTATGCCCGCGACCATCTGGATCAGGTGTTGGCAACCTTTGCGCTGATCCTGATTTTTTCCGAAGCGACCCGTTGGGTGTTCGGGTCTTTCCCGCTGTTTCTGAACATTCCCGAAGCTTTGTCCGGCACCGTATTCTTGCCGGGCGGTATTGAATATTCGCGCTATCGTTTGACGATTATCCTGATCGGTCTGGCGGTTGCGGCAGGGCTTTTCCTGTTGATTTCCAAGACCCGCGTGGGCATGCGGATCAGAGCAGGTGAAAACGACCGCGAGATGATTGGCGCGCTTGGGGTCGATATTTCGGTGCTCTATACATTGGTTTTTGCACTGGGTGCGGCGCTTGCGGGCCTGTCCGGGGCTTTGGTCGGGGCGATCCAATCTGTTGAAGTGGGCATGGGTGAACCCGTGCTGATCCTCGCCTTTGTGGTGATCGTGATTGGCGGCATCGGGTCGATCAAAGGCGC
Source organism: Sulfitobacter sp. (assembly GCA_047634585.1). GTDB lineage: Bacteria > Pseudomonadota > Alphaproteobacteria > Rhodobacterales > Rhodobacteraceae > Sulfitobacter. The sequence continues at coordinate 36,291 of JBLIAN010000020.1, forward strand.
CTTGGCCGGGGCGCTGCTTGTGGGTCTAACCGATACGTTAGGGCGTACAATGCTGCCTTGGGCTTTTGCCACATTCATGGAACCCTCTGCCGCCAGTTCGGTTGGATCCGCGCTGGCGTCGATGTTGATTTATATCCTGATGGCGGGGGTGCTTTTGTTCAAACCCACCGGATTGTTTGGGAGCGCGTGACGTGATCAGGGAACAATACCTCAACCTGACAGTCGCGGCATTGCTGTTGATTGTGCCGCTGGTGGCGCTGGCGCTGGATGAACCGTTTATCATCACACTGGCCACCAAGGCAGTGATCCTGGCCTTGGCGGGTGTCGGGCTGAACCTTGCGCTGGGGCAGGGGGGATTGGTCAGCTTCGGTCATGCCGCCTATTTCGGGATTGGTGGCTATGCGATGGGGATCCTGGCCAGCCATGCACAGGATTACAGCCCGCTGATGGAAGTGCCCTTTGTGATCGAGGGCACCAATCTGATGCCGGTGATCTGGGGGGTGGCGGCGCTGGCCTCGGGATTGGTGGCGCTGGTTGTTGGCGCGCTGAGCCTGCGGACCTCTGGCGTGTATTTCATCATGGTGACTTTGGCCTTTGGTCAGATGTTGTATTATTTTTCCATCAGCTGGCCGGCTTATGGCGGTGAAGACGGGTTGTCGATTTATGTGCGCAACCGGTTTCCGGGAATGAACACCCTCGACCCGATCCAGTTTTTCGGCATCTGTTTCATCGTGTTGATGGCGGTGTTGTTTGTGGTGAACCGTTTGAACAAATCGCCCTTTGGGCTGGCGTTGAGCGGCGCACGTCAAAATGAGGAACGCCTGCGCACCGTGGGCATCAATGTCTATCGCTTGCGTTTGGTGGCTTTTGTGATTTCCGGCGCGATCACCGGATTGGCGGGGGCATTGTTTGCCGATCTGAATCGTTTTGTCAGCCCGACCATGTTCAGCTGGCACACCTCGGGTGAAATCATGGTGTTTATCATTCTGGGCGGTGTGGCGCGGTTGTTCGGGCCTGTGGCAGGGGCGGCGGTCTATATCCTGCTTGAACATGTGTTGGGGGGATTGTCGGAATACTGGCACATCTATCTGGGGCTGATCCTGTTGTTGGTGGTGCTGTTTGCCAAGGGCGGCATCATCGGCGGGTTGTCCGCCAGGGAGCGGCGCCATGACTGACAGCATTCTGAAAGTGGACAACATCTGCAAATCCTTTGGCGCGCTCAAAGCCAGTGACGGGATTTCGATTGATCTGAAGCCGGGCGAAATTCATGCGCTGATCGGGCCGAACGGCGCGGGGAAATCGACCCTGATCAAGCAGATTGCCGGCGGGTTGAGACCAGACAGCGGGCGGGTGTATTTCGACGGGTGTGACGTGAGCCAGTACAATACCGCGCAACGGGCGCGGGCCGGATTGGGGCGCACGTTCCAAATTTCCGCTTTGGCGATGGACTATACGGTTTTGGAAAATGCGGTGCTGGGCGCGATTGGTCAAAGCGGCACGGTGTTCCGGTTTTTTACCAATGCAATGAAAGACCAAAAACTACTGGATCGGGCCTATCAGGCATTGACTCGCGTGGCGCTGCAGGATCTGGCGCATGTGATCACGGCGGAATTGTCCCATGGGCAGCGGCGGCAATTGGAGGTCGCGGTGGCGCTGACGCTCGCGCCCAAGGCCTTCTTGATGGATGAACCAATGGCGGGCATGGGCGCTGAAGGATCACAGGCCCTGACCGGATTTCTACATCGTCTGAAGGCACAGGCGCCGATTCTGCTGGTGGAACATGATATGGATGCGGTTTTTGCATTGGCAGACCGGATTTCGGTGCTGGTCTATGGTAAAATCATTGCGACCGGATCGGTGGATGACATCCGCTCAAACCCCGAGGTGCGTCTGGCCTATCTCGGTGAGGAGGACACGGAATGAGCCTGCTGGACCTCAGCGGCGTGACCGCAAGCTATGGCGCTTCGCAGGCCTTGTTCGGGGTCGATCTGTCGATCAATGAAGGCGAGGTCGTGGCGCTGATGGGGCGCAATGGCATGGGCAAATCCACCACGATCAAAGTGATCTGCCGTTTGTTGAAGAACCCGCAAGGGCAGGTGCTGTTTGACGGGCGCGATATTGCTGCCATGCCCGCGCATCGTGCTGCGCGGTTGGGTCTGGGGCTGGTGCCGGAAGGGCGGCGTTGTTTCACCAATCTGACGGTGCGTGAAAATCTATATGCCTCGGCGCGGGCGGGCGAATGGGATTTTGCCAAGGTCCATGCGCTGTTTCCACGGCTAGAAGAACGCCGTGACCAATTGGCAGGGTCGCTGTCGGGCGGTGAACAACAGATGTTGGCAATTGGCCGTGCCTTGATGACAAACCCGCGCCTGTTGATCCTTGATGAGGCCACTGAAGGGTTGGCACCCGTGGTACGACAGGAAATCTGGGCGGCGATTGCGCAGCTCAAGAAAACCACATCGCTGTCGATTCTTGTGGTGGATAAAACCATTAGCGAATTGCGACAGGTTGCCGATAAAGTGGTGATCCTTGAACGCGGTGTGTCGGTCTGGCACGGCGCGATGGATGATCTGGATACAGAGGTCAAAGACCGGTATCTGGGGGTCTGATCGTGGCATTTACCTATGTTCAAAAAGTCAAATTCAGACACTGCGATCCGGCAGGCATTGTGTTTTATCCCCGGTTTTTCGAAATGATGAATGACACCGTCGAGGCGTTTTTCGAGCAAGAGCTGGATTACCCCTTTGCCCAGATGCACGACAGTGGCGGCATTCCCACAGCACAGATTGCCACCCAGTTCAAAAGACCAAGCCGCTTGGGCGATGTCTTGCAAATCACCCTGAGTTGCACCCGTCTGGGGCGCAGCAGTCTGGACCTGATGTTCGAGGCGTCCTGTGGCACTGAACCGCGCTTTAGTGCCACATCAACGCTGGTTTTTATCACCCTGAACGGCACATCAACCCCCTGGCCGGATCCTGTCCGCAGCCGTTTGGAAAATCATATAGAGGAGGCCCGCCGTGGCACATGAGATCATTCAACCCGAAGGCTGGGCCAAAGCAAAAGGCTATGCCAATGGCGTCAAGGCCGTGGACAAAACCCTGTACGTGGGCGGCCAGATTGGCTGGACCGGTGAGCAGGTTTTTGAAACCCACGATTTTATCGGCCAGATGGAACAGGCCCTGCGCAATATTGTCGCGGTGGTCGAGGCGGCGGAGGGCAAGATCAGCGATATCGTGCGGCTGACATGGTATGTTGTCGACAAAAAAGAATATGTTGCGCGGCAGGCCGAGGTTGGGGCTGTTTATCGCAAGGTTCTGGGGCGGCATTTCCCGGCAATGACCATGGTTGTGGTGGCCGGACTGGTTGAAGACGACGCCTTGTTGGAAATCGAGGCAACGGCGGTTTTGGGCGGCTAGGCTAGCTGTCTTCGGGGGCGGCGGCACGGCGCAAAAGATCGCGGATCTGATCCAGATCCGCGTCCTCCAACCCGTCGAAAATCTGGTTGATCATCGCTTCATGGCCTTTGGCCTGATCTTCAAATTGGCTGCGGCCCTTCTGTGTTAGGGTCACATTCACCACCCTGCGGTCCTGCTTTGGCGAGATCCGTTCAACCAGACCGTCCTGTTCAAGCCGGTTCACGATGGTTGAGGCATTGCCGTTTGACACCAGCAACATCTTGCTGAGATCCGACATTTTTATCGGGTCTTGATTGCGGTACAATGCGGCCATCACATCAAAGCGGGGCAGGGTGGTTTGATGGGTGAGGCGCAGATATTCGCGAAGCTGGTTTTCAGTGCCGCGGGTCAGCCGCAGCAGCCGTATCCAGGTGCGCAACCGCCGTCGGGCAAGAGTTGAATTTTCTGTCACTTGCGTACCTTTACGAGCCTTCGGGCAGGGGCAAGGGTAGGGGGCGGCCCTGTGCAGATCAAGCGTCATGGACGGGTTTTGTGCGGCGTGTCGTTGGCGGGTGGTTTCAACTGGCCATCGGGCAGAGTATTACTGGCGTAAACAGGTAGAAACAGCAGGCCTATGACAGATCCATTTGAAACTGAAAAAGCCCAGGCTTCGGCGTGGTTCCGGCGGTTGCGCGACGAGATTGTCAACGCGTTTCATGAATTGGAAGACCGGCAGGTGGGTGATGCGCCCGCAGGGCGGATGGCGCTGCGCAAGACCCGCCGCACGTCGGAGGACGGATCGGACGCGGGCGGCGGCGAGATGAGTGTGCTGCGCGGCGGGCGGGTCTTTGAAAAGGTCGGGGTGAATATCTCGACGGTTTATGGCACTTTGGGAGACCGTGCGCAGGCTGCGATGGCGGCGCGCAAGGGGATTCCGGGGATGAAAGAGGATCCTCGGTTTTGGGCCTCGGGGATTTCGTTGGTGGCGCATATGCAAAACCCCCATGCGCCTGCGGTACATATGAACACACGCATGTTCTGGACTCCGCATGCCTGGTGGTTTGGGGGCGGTGCGGATTTGAACCCCTGTATCGAATATGAACCGGATACCGCGCATTTTCACCGCGAGATGCAGCGTGCCTGTGATCCCCATGGGGCCGGGCTGTATCAAGAGCTGAAAGACTGGGCGGACCGGTATTTTTACATCCCGCATCGCAAGCGTGCGCGCGGGGTTGGCGGTATTTTTTATGATGACCGCAACAGCGGCGATTGGGCCGCGGATTTCAAGCTGACACGGGATGTTGGCGCGGCGTTTTTACCTGCGTTTGTGCCACTGGCAGACAAGCGCCGCGAGATGCCCTGGGATGAAGCCGACAAAGACGTGCAACTGCGCCATCGCGGGCTCTATGCCGAATATAATCTGGTCTATGATCGCGGGACGAAATTCGGCCTTGAGACCGGCCATGATCCTGATGCGGTTCTGATGAGCCTGCCGCCACTGGCGAAGTGGTATTAACCGGGTTGAGATCAGGAGGATTGGCGGTGGGTTGAGGGGCCAGCCCCTCAAACTCCCCGAAATATTTAGAGCCAGAAAGAAAGAGCTTTGCGGCGGATGTCGGGGAGTCACAGTGAGGGTTTGTGGCTCTCTTATGATGCGATTTAGCTGTTGGGCCGCACGCGGGCGGCGGTTTTATCGGCAAAGGCCGCCAGCCGCGCGCGGGCGTCCGGTTGGGTGTTGACCACACCGGCGACAACGGCCTCGGCATAGGCGGCATCAAGGGCAGACATGTTTTGCATATGGCTGATCGCGGAACAGATGGCGAAATTTGTCAGCGGCAGGTTTTGTGCCGCCGCGCGGGCCAGTTCCATCGCTTTGTCAAAGCTGGAACCCTCGACAATATATTGCGCCAGACCCAGATCAACGGCTGCTTGTCCCTGATACACCCGTCCGGTCAGCATCATGTCGATCATCCGTGATTTGCCGACCAGATCGGCCACGCGGATGGTGGCCCCGCCACCGGTGAACAGGCCGCGCTGGCCTTCGGGAAGGGCGAAATAACAGGTTTGATCCATCACCCGGATATGTGCAGAACTGGCCAGTTCCAAGCCACCGCCGACCACGGCACCTTGCAAGGCGGCGATGACCGGCACCCCGCCATATTCCATTTTGTTAAAGGCCTCGTGCCAGCGCAGGCAGACATGCATGAAATCGGCCGGGCTGCGGTCTTGGTCATGGTGTTCGATCAGATCCAGACCGGCGCAGAAATGATGCCCCGCTCCGGCCAGAACCACGGCTTTGACACCGGCGCGCGGCGCGATGGAAAAGAAATCGACCAGTTCTTCGATGGTGTCGATGTCCAGCGCATTGCGTTTTTTCGGGCGGTTGAGGGTCACCACCCAGACGCCATCCGCCTGTTGGTCAAGGGCAAGGTTGCTAAAACGGGAGATGTCGATTTCTTTGGCCATGATTGGGTCTTTCTGAACAGGAATTGAGGGTTGGATTACGCAAAATCGAGTGCAAGCAGGGAGCCAGTGCCGGTGATGATCCGCTGTTTCTGGGCGGTGACATCACACAGGATGTGATCGGCGTAAAAATGCGCAGAGGCGATTTTTGCGTGCAAGAAGGGCGTATCGTTACCCTGTGCCAAAGCCGCCTCAGCAGCCAGAAGCCCACGCGACATTTGCCAGCCCGCGACCAGATTTCCGGCCAGCATCAGATAGGGCACCGCACCGCCAAAGGCCGCATTCGGGGCGTCTTTGGCATGGGCGAGAAAATATGCCACGACGGCCTCGAAATCCGCACGCGCGGTGGTAAGCCTTTGCCCGACGGCCTGTGCAATGGCGGAACCTGCCAGCAATTCGGCCTCGGTTTCCTGAATCAGTGTCGCAAATTTGAGGGCCGTTTCCCCGCCATCACGCAGGGTTTTGCGGCCCAGCAGATCATTGGCCTGAATTGCAGTGGTGCCTTCATAGATCGGCAGAATGCGGGCATCGCGATAATGCTGTGCGGCGCCGGTTTCTTCGATGAACCCCATGCCGCCATGCACCTGAACCCCAGCAGAGGCGACATCGACGCCGTTTTCGGTGCAGTATCCTTTGACCAGCGGGGTCAGAAATTCGGACAAGGCGGCGGCCTGTGTCCGGTCTTGGGGTGTTTCACCGTGGCGTGCGATGTCTTGCCATCCCGCAGCATAGGCGGCAAGGGCGCGACCGCCCTCTGACAACACCTGCATCCGGGCCAACAGGCGGCGCACATCGGGGTGGTTCACGATTGTCACAGCATCGCGGGTTGTGCCATCGACCGGGGCGCTTTGCACGCGGTCTTTGGCAAAGGCCAATGCCTGTTGATAGGCGCGTTCGGCGATGCCAACCCCCTGCAGGCCCACCGCGTAGCGGGCGGAATTCATCATTTCAAACATATAGCTGAGGCCGGAATTTTCCGCGCCGATCAGATAGCCGGTTGCGTCTTGGAAGTGCAGCACCGCGGTGGGACTGGCGCTGATCCCCAGTTTATGTTCGATGCTGACACATTTGACATTGTTGCGCGCGCCAAGGCTGCCATCGGGGTCAACAGAATATTTTGGCACCAGAAACAGGCTGATGCCTTTGACACCGGCGGGGGCATCAGGGGTGCGGGCCAACACCAGATGGATGGTGTTTTCCGACATGTCGTGTTCGCCATAGGTGATGAAGATCTTGGTGCCGGTGATGCGATAGCTGCCGTCATTGTGCACCACTGCTTTGGATTTGACCAAAGCCAGATCGCTGCCCGCCTGCGGTTCGGTGAGGTTCATCGTGCCGGACCATTTGCCAGAGACCAGATTGGCCAGATAGGTGGCTTTCTGGGGCTCCGATCCGGCGGTCAACAGGGCCTCGACCGCGCCATCGGTCAGGAGCGGACAGAGCGCAAAGCTCATGTTGGCGGCATTCAGCATTTCGGTGGCGGCCGCGCCGACGGAACGGGGCAATCCCTGACCGCCAAAGGCTTGGGGGTGTTGCAGGCTTTGCCAGCCCATGGCGACAAATTGGCCATAGGCTTCGGTGAACCCTTTTGGCATCTGCACATGGCCCTCGCTAAACCGTGCGGTTTCCTGATCACCACTGGCGTTGAGCGGCGCAATCACCTGGGAACAGAACCGCGCATATTCCTCGAGCACCGCAGCGATATCTTCCAGTTCGATCCCGTCATACTGCGGCAGTTTCGAAACACGCGCCCATTGCGCGAGGTGTTCAATGTTGAAAAGCATATCTTTGGTCGGGGCGGTAAACATCGGGGCGGGCTCCGTTTCGGATTGGGGATGCGCCTTACATACAAGACAATCGCGGGCTTGCCATCTCTGCGGTGGACGGAAAACTTGCAAAAAGTGACAAAGCGGGGCGATAAGCAGCGGATGAACCTGCCAAAGACCCCCACAATATTGCCGACAGTGTCGCGGGCCTTGCTTGAGGATTGGCTGGCGGTGTTGCGCGACACCTGTCCGCCGCAGCAATTGGCAGGGATTCTGGATCAGACCGGCATTGCCCAGAATGACCAACCGCGGGCGCGGGTCAGCCACGACCAGATTGTGCGTCTGTATCAGGGTGTTGTGGCGCAAACCGGTGATGAAATGATGGGGCTGTGCAGCCGGACAATCCGCCACGGGGCGCTGAAACATCTATGTGCCTCGGTGCGCGGGGCTTCATCTTTGTCTGCGGCGCTGTTTCGCTTCACGTCTTTCTGGAACCTGTTGTTGGATGATTACCGGATGGTCTTGCACAATGACGGCAGCATTTTACGCATGGATCTGGTGGCGCGCGGGGTACAGGTGCCGCAGCGCTTTGGGCATCTGTTGTTTTTGAAGCTGACCCATGGTGTTGCCTCATGGCTGGCGGGGCGGGAATTGCCGCTTTTGTCAGTAGATTTCTGTTTTGAACGGCCTGATTTTGCGGCGGATTACCCGATTTTGTTTCCGGCGAGTATCCAGTTTGCCCAGCCCTGTTCCAGCATCAGTTTTGATGCGAAAATCGGGGCGATGCAGGTGTCGCGCAGCGAGGCCGAGATGCAGGAGTTTCTGCAACGTGCGCCACGGGACTGGATTTTCACCAGCCTGAATGAACATGCTTTGCCATTGCGGGTGCGCGAAATAGTGCAAGCCTCGGATCGGCTTGAGGCGGGATTGCGCAGGGTGGCACAGCAATTGCACCTGACGCCGCGCACGTTGATGCGCCGTCTGGACGGCGAGGGCACGTCGTTTCAGGGCATCAAAGACGGGTTGCGCCGCGATATTGCGCTGCGCGATCTGGCACAGGGTGGCAAAAGCATCGAAGCAATTTCGCTGGATATCGGTTTTGCTTCGGCGGCAAATTTCCATCGTGCTTTCAAACGCTGGACCGATCTGACACCGGGGGCCTATCGGCGGCTGTCGCGGCCGTCTGTGCAAACCTTAATCTCATAATTGGGATTATGTTGTATTTTGCACATATTCGGCACGGATCCTGAAAAGCAGCTTTACACAGATGCACGGTTGGCATTTTCCCGCGAACCCTTCAGGACCAATCCGCAGTGTACGGTGTCGTGACGCTGCGTAAATCTGTTGTGTTTTTTCCGCTCATATAGGCTTTGATCCATGGTGCGACGTGTCGAAATCCGGTTGTGTTGAAAAATTGCGGAACCAAGTTCCGTTATGCGGTATTGGCAGATCCCTTTTAACTGCCTAACCTCCCCCAAACAGAGTCGCCGTTTCGGGGAGGAAGCGGCGGCAATCTGAAATGGGAGGAAAATCATGCAGAAAACTGGTCTGCCGCTATGACGGCAATGACCCCCGAAGCGGCCGTGCATCATGTGATCAGCACTGATCCGGTTTTTGAAGTGGCCAATGTCGAGGTGCGCGGCGTTACCTATAAGGCGTTCAAGAACATTCCGCCCAATGTTCCGGCCTTGCTGCCTGCGGGACGGGCGCGGCACGGGGACGGGCACTGGGATTATCTGGCCTATTGTGACGAGACCCTCAGCTATGACCAGTTTTGCACAGCGGTCTATCGGCAGGCCCATGCCTTGCAAGAACAGTTGAAGGTGACGCAGGGCGATCGGGTGGCGATTGCGATGCGCAATTATCCTGAACTGTTGATCATGACGCTGGCGATCTCTGCCATCGGGGGCACCGTGGTGTTTCTGAATGCCTGGTGGACCACCGAAGAACTGGACTATGCGCTGCGCGACAGCGCGGCCAAGATTGTTTTTGCCGATGGTCCCCGTCTGGAAAGGCTGCTGCCGCTGAAAGACCCGCTTGATCTGACCCTGGTTGGCGTGCGCGATGCGCAGGGCCAGGGCGATCATGATTATGCCGCGCTTGGCGAGGCCGCCAGCAGCGCCATCGCCCCAGAGATCGAGATTGATACCGACGATGATTTTGCTGTGATGTATTCATCCGGCACCACCGGCCATCCCAAAGGCGTGGTGCAGACCCATCGCGGCGCGGTGAATGCGGTGTTCAGCTGGTTGATGCAATCGGTTGTGGCCCCTTTTGTCGATCCGCCCGAACCGGGTGCCCCTGAACCGCCGCGCCCGTCGGCGCTGGTGGTCACACCGTTGTTTCACGTCACTGCCACCCATCCGCTGTTTCTGCTAAGCCTGCCAGCGGGCGCAAAAATCACCATGATGCACAAATGGGAC
>JBLIAN010000021.1:0-39829 GCA_047634585.1 Sulfitobacter sp.
TCAAAAGTCCCATGTGTATCACTCCGCTGCTCCCCGTTGCGCATCGCGCTGGGGGAAGGGTCACATGGCTCAAATCTCAGTGGAAATTATCCGTCTATCCGGCTCACTTCTGCGCGGAAATCTACATCTTTGACATTGTTTCTCGTGGGGCGCTTTGACCATAAATCTGCCGTTACGTCAAGGCAGCCACCAACCGCCACCAAGTCGTCAGACATCTTTGCCATAATCGCCGCTGCGTGAACCCTCGCCACCTGACCATTGGAGACCGGCGAGATAACCTGAACGATGATCGCGATCGACGGGCCAACGGGGTTGACTGGAGGGCTCTTAACTAACCTGTGGCTATGTCCCCGACCTCTCCCCGACCTTGGGAGGGGTCACCCGCAACACCCGCATAGCTTGCGAGTCAACTGAGGCCGAAACTGGGGCCTTTTCGTACCTGCGGGTGCGCCGGGTGTTGGGTTATTTGATCGAACTGGAAGTGGCTGGGATGGTAGGATTCGAACCTACGGTACACTGTACCAAAAACAGTTGCCTTACCACTTGGCTACATCCCAACTGAGGGGCTAATTAAGGGGAGTGGGCGGCGGGCGCAAGTGCGTTTTAGGAAAAAATTACTCCTCGGACGCATTCATGTTCAACAGGTCGCGCCGCGCCAGTTCTGCGCGCTCTTGATCAACGATTTTTTCAAGCGCCTTATCCGCCGTTGCCTCGACATCCTGCGCCGGTGCGGGCGCCACAATCGGCATTTGCGCAGGTTCGGCAGGTTGCGCAGCCAAGGGCCGGCCTGTTTGGGGCAGAGTGGCGATCCGGTAGGTCGGCAGAGGCGCAGCCATGCCCGCGCCGTCAAGCGCCGCTTGGGTCAGGCGGATTGCTTCACTGCGGGCCAGAACGATGCTGGTTTCATTCTGATCAATCCACGCCGCCATCTTGAGGGTGACCCAGAAATCATCAACTGATTCTACCCAGACCGATACTTCGGGGCTGTGCAGGGTAAAGGGCAGGGCGTTCAATGTGTCTTCGGCCAGATGTCGCGCGGCGTCCAGATCACATTCGGAGGCCACCGAAAGCGCAAAGGTCAAACGGCGATCGGCATTGCGCGAGAAATTCACGATGCGGCTTTTAAAGACGGTGGCATTGGGAATGCGGATGTGATTGCCATCAAAGCTCAGCAGGATCGTGGCGCGGCTGGTCAGACGGATCACCTTGCCGGTGTCGCCGTTGATTTCAACCGTGTCATTGGGGCGAAACGGCTGGCGGATTGACAACATGATCGAGGCAATGAAATTTTCCACGGTGTCACGCACCGCAAACCCGATGGCAAGGCCGACAATCCCTGCCGCGCCCAGAATGCCAGACAACAGCGCCGTCGCCCCGACAATATCAAGCGCGACAACCAAACCGGCGATCACAAACAGCAGGCGGATGATCTGGCGGTAAATATCGGCAATAAAGGCATTGGGCGACAGGCGATCCCAAGGTTGGCGCAGGCGGGCAATAAAGAACCCCAAAAACACCACCAGCACAAACACCCCGAGGGCTATCAGGGCCAAAGGCAAAAACGCCACCATTTGCACGGCGCGGGCCTTGAAACGTGCCACGGCAGGGTTCAACCGTTCCACCACATCGGTGGTTTCCGCCACCTCGTTTTCAATTGCCACGACACCCTGCACCCGTCCGACCAATTCGCTGAGCCGGCTGGCGGTTGCAGTGTCCAGAGTGGTGCCGCGCAGCGTGACAATGCCCGAAGACACCGTCACGCTGACATCGCGATAGCCGTCCAATTCGCCCAGAATGTCGCGAATGCGCGTGGCAATCGCCGCATCCGCAGCTGCATTGTCATCAATCGCAATGGTGCCGGTGGGTTGGTCCACCGATTGGGCGAGACTGGCAAAGGGCAGGCACAGGCAAAACAGCAGGCACAGGCAAAACAGCAGGGCACTCAGGCGCATAGATCATCCGTCCTTGAAAAATAAGGATGATCTTAGGGCGCGCGATATTCCTTGGCAATTCCTGCCTTGCCGGCCCCGTTCAGGATTCGCTTTGACACGCGATCAGGATTGCCCCCAGACGGGTTGCTGCCTCGACGGCCTCATGGGCGGCGGCGGTGTCCGAGAGGGCAAAGATCTGTTCCACCGGGCATTCCAGCGCCCCGTCGGCCAGCGCATGGTGCAAGCGGGTGATGGCAGCGTTGCGTTCATCTGTGGGCAGCAGATAGATCAGGATTATGTCGATGGTGACGGCTTTGAACAACAGCGGATAAAACGGCAGGGCGGGCTGCATTTCCTTGGCTGATCCATAGGCGGCGATCCGGCCATTGGGAGCGATGATTTCGGTGTCTGCCCCGATGTTGACGCCAAATTCGACCTCGACAATCGTGTCCACGAACGCGCCGTCATTCGCCGCCAATACCTGTGCCGCCAGATCCGGGGCGCGGTAATCCAGCACATGATCCGCACCTGCGGCGCGCACGGCCTCCGTGTCTTTGGGGCTGCAGGTGGCGATCACCCGTGCGCCGCCCCATTTCGCCAATTGCACCGCCAGCAATCCAACAGTGCCGGCACCGCCCTGAACCAGCACGGTATCGCCGGCAACATCGCCGTTGCCAAATACCGCATGACAGGCTGTCAGCCCCGGGATGCCAAGGCTGGCACCGGTTTCATAACTTACGCCTTTGGGCAGCGGCACCGCCTGTTGGGCGGGCAGGGTGATCTGGGCCGCAGCGGTGCCATAGGCACGCTGCCACTGGCCGTTCCAGATCCAGACCCGTTGACCCACACGGGCCGGATCAACACCGGCGCCGACGGCAATCACCTCGCCTGCGCCATCGCTATGGGGGATGATTTGGGGGAAGGCGGGTTTTGTCACGCCGGGGCGGCTGCCGGTGCGGGCTTTGACGTCCGAAGGATTCACCCCCGAATAGATCATCCGCACGGTGACTTCGCCTGCCGCCGGGGCGGGGCAGTCAATGTCGGTCAGTTTCAATACGTCGGCGGCGCTGCCGAAGCGGTCATAGGTGATGGCCTGCATGGTTTGGTCCTTGCTTGGGAATTGGTCTGCGGCCTACCCTGAGGCAAAGGAGAGCGCCATGCAATTCCTACGCAGCGATGACGCCCGTTTTGACGGGCGGGGGATGATGATTTTGCGCCGCGATACCTTGCGATGGATGACACCGAAGGCGGGCACTTGCGGGTGCATTATCTGGATGAAGGGCCACGGGACGGGCCGGTTGTATTGCTGATGCATGGCGAACCGACATGGAGCTATCTTTACCGTCATATGATCCCGCCGCTGGTGGCGGCGGGGCATCGGGTGATTGCGCCTGATCTGGTGGGATTTGGCCGGTCCGACAAACCGGTGCCGCAGCAGGATTACAGCTATCAGCGCCATGTGGGCCGGAACTGGCGCGCCGGATCATTGCCTTTGTGAACGCAACGTCTTGACGCTGTGCCATGGCGTGTCGCGGGCCGCATCTGCCCGCCAGGCTGCTTATTCGCGGATTTCACTTTCGGATACGCCCCAGACCCGCGATTTCGGGGCCCAGCCCTTGTAACCGCCCGAGCGCAGCTCGCACCATTCCACGTCACAATCGCCCAACCGCGCCACCACACCCATTTCCAGCGCCACCGTCACAGGGGCGTTCGGATCAGGGCGCACATGCAGGGCCAGCATATCCTGTTCAACCAGCACGGTTCTGGTGCCTGACAGCAATGAATAATGCACCCAGCCGCCCATGCCGTCACGGTCTTCGACGCGGCGCCAATGGCCATGTTCGGCGGTGATGCGCAGCGGCATGTCGCGGCGTTTGAACACCCAGTCAATGCGGTGTGACAGGGAGGGGCCGCGCCGTACATTGCCTTCGGCGGCTTTCATCGACACAAAACGCGGCAGGGGCAGATGGGTCACCGGCCCGGTGGTTTCCGCAGTATGTGCGGCTGGCGCGACGCAAAACGTCAATGCCAAGGCCAGAATGGCGCTTTGCAATCTTTTTATACTCATGGCTGCTGCCTGCACTGCCTACTGATTTGTTTGCTCTTTGCGGCGCGGGGTTCTTGTGCCTCGTCGCTGCATGAGACACCATGCCCGTCAAAGTGATCAAGGCCAAGGCCGGGGAGGTTCATCATGGTAAAGAAACGGTTGAGTGTTGTAGTCACGCGACGGTTGCCCGATGCGGTGGAAACGCGGCTGTCCGAGTTGTTCGATGTGCGGCTGCGCGAAGACGATGCGCCGATGACCCGCGCGCAATTGGGCGAGGCAATGAAAACCGCCGATGTTCTGGTGCCGACAATCACCGATGACATTGATGCGGCATTGATCACCCAGGCCGGAGACCAGTTGAAACTGATTGCGAATTACGGTGCGGGGGTCGATCATATTGATGTGGCCACAGCGCGCCAGCGCGGTGTTCTGGTCAGCAACACGCCGGGTGTTCTGACCGATGACACCGCCGACATGACCATGGCGCTGATCCTCAATGTGACACGGCGCATGTCCGAAGGCATGGCGCAAATGCAAAAGGGCACTTGGGCAGGCTGGGCCCCCACCGCATTGCTGGGTGGACGGGTCAGCGGGCGGCGTCTGGGCATTCTGGGCATGGGTCGCATCGGTCAGGCCGTGGCGCGGCGCGCAGCAGCATTCGGGATGCAGGTGCATTACCACAACCGCCGCCGTCTGCATGCCGATATCGAAGCGGGGCTGGAGGCGACGTATTGGGAAAGTCTGGATCAGATGGTGGCGCGGATGGATGTGATCAGCATCAATTGCCCGCATACCCCGAGCACCTTTCATCTGATGAATGCGCGGCGTTTAAAGCTGATGAAACCCGATGCGGTGATTGTGAACACCTCGCGCGGCGAGGTGATTGACGAAAACGCCCTGACCCGGATGTTGCGGGCGGGTGATATCAAAGGCGCGGGTCTGGATGTTTATGAACATGGCACGCAGGTCAATCCACGCCTGCGTGAATTGGAAAATGTGGTGTTGTTGCCGCATATGGGCTCTGCCACTGTCGAGGGGCGTCTGGAAATGGGCGAAAAAGTGATCATCAACATCAAGACATTTGATGATGGTCACCGCCCGCCGGATCAGGTTGTTCCGTCGATGTTGTGATTGGAAACTGCGGGCAGGGCTGCTTGCTGTTTCAAGAGGAATGAAGGGGCTTTGCCCCCTCAAACTCCCCCAGAATATTTAGAGCCAAAAAGAAGAGGAAAACCTGATGTGGAAGTTTCTGAGCGTTGCGGCACTGGTTCTGGGGACAGCGGCATCTGCGCAGCAGGTCACGGATGCGGTGGCACCCGAAGCGGCGGGGGCAGGCGGGTTTGACGGGCTTTCGGCGGGGCTTGCTGATTCTATGGCGGCCAAGGCGGCAGGGCAGCCCGTGATCGCGCAAGACTGGATGATTGCAGCGGCCAACCCCCATGCGGTTCAGGCGGGTGCGGATGTTCTGGCGGCGGGGGGCACGGCGGCGGATGCTTTGGTGGCGGTGCAGGCGGTGCTGGGGCTGGTTGAACCGCAAAGTTCGGGTCTGGGCGGTGGGGCGTTTCTGGTCTGGTATGATGCGGCAAGCGGCAGGGTGACCACGCTGGACGGGCGCGAGACCGCGCCATTGGCGGCCACGCCGCAATTGTTTCAGGATGCAAAGGGCGATCCGTTAAAGTTTTTTGATGCGGTGGTGGGCGGGCGGTCTGTGGGCACGCCGGGCACCCCTGCTTTGATGGTTGAGGTGCATGCCCGTTGGGGCAATCGGGATTGGGCGTCTTTGCTGGCCCCGGCGCAGCAGCTGGCCGAGGACGGGTTTGTGGTGTCGCCGCGTCTGGCCATGTTGGTGGATGCGGATGCCGCGCGGCTGGCCAGTTCCGAAACCACAGCGGATTATTTTCTGCCCGATGGTGTGGCGATTGCGGCGGGGCAGGTCTTGCGCAATCCGGCTTACAGCGAGACCTTGAAAGCCTTTGCCGCGCAGGGGGCGGGTGCGTTTTATGGCGGGGGAATTGGCCGTGATATTGTCGCGGCGGTACAGGGGGCTGCGGGCAATCCCGGTGTGTTGTCCGAGATGGATCTGGCAATCTATCAGGTCAAGCCGCGCGCGGCAGTTTGTGCGCCTTATCGCGGGTATGAGATCTGTGGCATGGGGCCGCCGTCTTCGGGGGCGGTTGCGGTGGGACAGATTTTGGGACTGCTGGAAGGCTTTGATCTAAGCGCCGGACCGATGGATTTGACTGTACGGCGGTTGATGGGCGACGCGGCGCGTTTGGCTTTTGCGGATCGCGGGCGGTATCTGGCGGACAGTGATTTTGTGCCGGTGCCGGTGCAGGGGCTGTTGGACCCTGCCTATCTGGCGGAGCGCGCGAAACTGTTGAACGGTGAGGCCGCCTTAACCGAGGTCAGCGCGGGTCATCCGGCCTTTGATCATGCGCTGAACTGGGCGGATGACATGGCGATCGAGCTGCCCTCGACTTCGCATGTTTCGATTGTGGACAGTTACGGCAATGTCGCCAGCATGACCACAACCATTGAAAACGGTTTCGGGTCGCGCTTGATGGTTGGCGGGTTTCTGTTGAACAATGAATTGACCGATTTCTCGTTCCGCTCGCACAGCGGGGGGGTGCCGATTGCCAATCGTGTCGCGCCGGGCAAACGCCCGCGGTCTTCGATGTCGCCCAGCATTGTGTTGAAAGACGGCAGGCCGGTTCTGGCGGTGGGCAGCCCCGGGGGCAGCCGGATCATCGGCTATGTGACGCAGGCCATTGTCGCGGTGATTGATTGGGGGCTGGACGTGCAGCAGGCGGCAGCATTGCCCCATGCCGTCAATCGCTTTGGCACATATGATCTGGAAGCGGGCAGTGTGGCCGAGCAATTGTCAGACGGGTTAAGCGCAATGGGGTTCGAAGTGTCCGCGCGCGGGCTGACTTCGGGTCTGCATCTGATTGCGATTGGTGAGAATTTACAAGGGGGCGCTGATCCGCGCCGCGAAGGCATTGCCTTCGGTCAATAGGAGAGACAAGATGGTTAAAGTCACGGCACTGCCGCGCAACGAAGACGGCATTGCAATGGTGCTGGGGGTGCTTAAACAGCAATTCGGGGAACGCCTGCAAACCGGCACGTCGATCCGCGAACAGCATGGCCATACCACCACATGGATCGAAAACCAGATGCCGGATGCGGTGGTCTTTGCCCAATCCACCCAAGAGGTGTCAGATATTGTCAAAGCCTGCGCCGCCCATAAGGTGCCGGTGATTGCCTATGGCACTGGCACCTCCCTTGAGGGGCATGTGAACGCACCTGCGGGCGGTATTTCTGTGGACCTCAGCCAGATGGATCAGGTTCTGGCGGTCAATGCCGGTGATCTGGATTGCCGGGTCCAGCCCGGGGTGACGCGCGAGGCGTTGAATGTGCATCTGCGCGATCAGGGCCTGTTTTTTCCGATTGATCCGGGCGCCAATGCTTCGATTGGCGGCATGACGGCCACGCGGGCGTCGGGCACCAATGCGGTGCGCTATGGCACGATGAAAGACAATGTACTGAGCCTTGAGGCTGTGATGGCGGACGGATCAATCATCCGCACCGCCAGCCGTGCGCGCAAATCTTCGGCGGGGTATGATCTGACGCGGCTGTTGGTCGGATCAGAAGGCACCTTGGGCCTGATCACCGAAATTACTCTGCGTTTGCAAGGCATTCCCGAAACCATTTCGGCGGCGCGCTGTTCTTTTCCCTCTGTCGAAGAGGCCAGCAAAACCGTGATGGCGGTGATCCAGTATGGTCTGCCGGTGGCGCGGATCGAATTGATGGATGCGGATCTGGTCAAGGCGGTGAACGCCTATTCCAAACTGTCGCTGCCGGAAACGCCGCTGTTGCTGCTGGAATTTCACGGATCAGAGGCTGGTGTGGCGGAACAGGTCGAAACCTTTGGCATGATCGCCGAGGAACATGGCGCATCGGGATATGAGGCAACCGCGACATTGGAAGAACGCAACAAGCTGTGGCAGGCCCGCCATGATGCCTATTGGGCGATGCTGGCCGTGCGTCAGGGGGGCAAGGCCTTGGCGACGGATGTTTGTGTGCCGATTTCGCGCTTTGCCGATGCAATCACCGCCGCGCAGGTCAAGGCCGCGGAATTGGGGCTGACGGCCCCTGTGGTCGGCCATGCGGGGGATGGCAATTTCCACGCCTCTGTCTTGGTGGATATGGAAGATGCGGATGAACTGGCGCGGGCGCAGGAATATGTCAGCTGGTTGAACGGCATGGCGATTTCCATGGATGGCACCTGTACCGGCGAACATGGCATCGGGCAGGGCAAGCGGCCTTATCTGATCCGCGAACTGGGGGCGGGCACCGTGGCTGTGATGGGGGCGATCAAAGGCGCGCTTGATCCCGATAACATCATGAATCCGGGGAAAATCCTGCCGGAATAGGCATGCGGGTTGGCCGGATCCGGCGCGGATATCTCGTGCCGGATCCGCCGCCAGCAGCGCCCTGCGCCCTCTCCTGATGGTTTCAGCGGGGCGCAGGTCGGTTTTTTGACATGTTGGGTCGGCTTGTGCCTGCGGTTTATGAGGTTGATCCGTAAAAAAGGATCAACTCTGATTAAAGGAATCGGCATATGAAGACGCAAGTCAAAGCATTGGTTGTGGGCGGCGGCGCCGTTGGCACCTCAATTGCCTATCACCTCGCCCGTGCGGGCTGGGATGATGTCATGTTGCTGGAACGGGATGAATTGACCTCCGGTTCCACTTGGCATGCGGCGGGGTTGTTGCCCTATTTCAACATGTCCTATGCCACCACGCATATTCATGACTATTCGATCCGGTTTTATAAAACTCTGGAAGAGGAAACCGGATTGAACGCCGGTTTTGCTGTGGTCGGCAATCTGCGCATTGCCCAGAGTGATGCGCGAATGGATGAATATAAACTCTATGCCTCTACCGCGGAAACCTGCGGTGTGCCGTATGAATTTATGACCCCTGATCAGGTCAAAGCCAAATGGCCATTGATCCAGACCGAGGATCTGAAAGGCGCATTGTATCACCAGACCGACGGCTATATTAACCCCGCTGATGTGACCATGGCGATGGCCAAGGGCGCGCGTCAACGCGGTGTGATGATTGAACGCAAATGGCAGGCCGATGCCTTCCATTGGAACGGCACCGCATGGGAAGTCACCGCCACCAAGATGGTGGAAAAGGGCGGCAACCTTGTGCCGTCAGATGAACAGATCATCATCACTGCGGAACATGTGGTCACCGCATCGGGCAACCACGCACAGCGCACTGCAAAGATGCTGGGCATCAAGATGCCTGCGATCCCTGTTGAGCACCAGTTCATCGTGATGGACCAAGATCCCGAACTGGTGAAATTCCGCGCCGAAGGCCATAGCGAACATCCGGTGATCCGTGATGCCGATGCGCAATCCTATGTGCGCGAGGAACGCGGCGGCTGGATTTTGGGCGTCTATGAAAAAGATGCACCCGCACGGTTTGAATACGGTGTGCCGGACAGTTTCCGCGCGGATCTGTTCCAGCTTGATCTGGAACGGATCGAAGACCAATACGCGGCGATGATCCACCGGATGCCGTCTTGTGAGGATTCCGGTCTCAAGGACGATTTCAACGGGCCGATCTGTTACACCCCTGACGGCAACCCCTTGGTCGGTCCGGCACCGGGGCTGCGTAACATGTGGCTGGCAGAAGGGTTCTCTTTCGGGATCACCGCGGCGGGCGGCACCGGCTATTACCTTGCGCAGATGATGGTAGAGGGCGAAGCCGAGATCGACATGGCCAGCCTTGATCCCAAACGCTATGGCAATTGGATGACCACCGAATTTGCGGCGCGCAAAAACGAAGAATGTTATGAGCATGTTTATGTTCTGCACCACCCCGACGAAGAACGCCCCGCCTGCCGGCCTTTGCGCACCTCGCCGGCCTATGACCGTCAAGCCGCACGCGGCGCCCAATTTGGCTGGGTCAACGGCTGGGAACGGCCAAATTATTTCGCACCGATGGGGTTTAACGACCACGACAGCCGCAGTTTCCGCCGCGGCGGGTGGTGGCAATATGCCGTGGAAGAAGCCAAAGCCGTGCGCGAGGGTGTCGGCCTGATTGACGCCACCGCTTTCACCAAACATGTGGTCAAAGGACCGGGCGCCACGGCGTTTCTGGATTGGTTCACCTGTAACAAACTGCCCTCCGTGGGCCGGATCAACCTGACCTATGCGCTGACCCGAAAGGGCACGACACGCACCGAATATACCATCGTGCGGATTGCGCAGGATGAATATTACCTTGTCTCTGCAGGGGCTTGGACTGCCTATGACAGCGATTTCCTGCGCAAGGCAATCGAAGACAAGGCGCCCGAACTGGGCTATATCGAATGCCATGATGTGACCACGCAATGGGGGGTTTTTGCCATTGCAGGGCCGAAATCACGCGACGTGTTGAACGAGATCGTCAAGGACGGTGATCCCGATACCGTGCTGTCCAACAAGCGCTTTCCCTGGTTGACCATGCGCAATATCGAGTTGGGCATGTGCCCGGTGCGGGCGATCCGTGTTGCCTATACCGGCGAATTGGGCTGGGAATTGCACCACCCGATTGAAATGCAGACCTATCTTTTTGACCAGCTGGAAAAAGCCGGTGAAAAGCACGGGATGAAACTGGTGGGCGCGCGCGCGCAAAACTGGCTGCGTCAGGAAAAATCCTATCGCGCCTTTGGCACGGAACTGGGCCGTGATGCGACCCCGCTTGAGGCCGATCTGCCGCGCTTTGTCGATCTGAGCAAGGATTTCCACGGCAAGGATGCGATGCAGGGCCATGGCATCCGTGCCAAATGTGTGACGCTGCTGATCGACGGGCCTGACGACGCTGATCCCTGGGGGCGCGAGGTGCTGTATGTGAATGGCGAACGCACTGGGCGTCTGACATCGGGCGGGTATTCGGTGGCGTTCGGGAAATCCATCGGCATGGGCTATGTCAAACCGGAACATGCGGTTGTCGGCACCAAGATGAAGGTCAAGATGTTTGACCAGCTGTGGGATGCCGAGATCGTCGAAGACAGCCCCTATGATCCGAAAAACACCACCATCCGCGTGGATGGATAAACCCTGCGTAGGTCGGATAATTTTGTCCGACCTACCGCAACACCCGCCGCGCAACCCATGCTTGCCATGCCTCGGGTGATCCGCCAAAGGCGTTCAGATCCACCTCTCCGGCAATGCCTGCCACCTGACCCGTGGCACTGTATTGCCAGAAGGTCCAGCCCTGTCCATCATAGGCTTCACGCGGGGTTTTGGCGGTGGAGCGCAGCCAGAAATCATAGCCTTTGAACTGCCCCAGATTGTTTTCGCGGAAAAACTTTGGCGTGGTATAGATGATCGGCCTCTGGTCGTAATGTGCCTCAACGAGGGCAAGCCAACGGCGCATGAGCGCGCGGACCTCGGTGGCGGGCGGGCGCAGATGGGCGCAGGTGGGTGAAAACGGGTTCCATTCCATATCCAGCACCGGCGGCAAGGCCCCGACACTGCGCGGCACATTGCGGATAAACCATGCCGCCTGTACCTCGGGCGCGGTGCAGAAATAGTAAAAATGATAGGCCCCGCGATAAAGCCCGGCATGATCCGCGCCGCGCCAGTGGCTTTTGAACGCCGGATCCAGCAGATCCCCGCCTTCGGTGGCTTTCAGAAAGGCAAAGTTCACACCATTGCGCCGCGCCGTGTTCCAGTGGATGCTTTTTTGAAACCGCGCCGCATCAATCCCCTGCACCGCAAAGCGGGCGGGTTTGGGATTGGCAAAATCAACCGGATGACTGTCGCTGAAATTGGTACGAAACAACACGCCGCGTTCCGCAGGCGGGCCGCTTGAGCCGCCACAGGCCACCAGTGTCAAAAGGGCAATAACGACAAGGCAACGGTGCAGCGACATATGTCCTCTGGGGTTAGGGGCCGGTTTTTCGTGCCACAAAGCCAAGGTTGTTGGCAGGCATCCGGGCGATCTCGATCAGGGTGAGACCAGCATCACCAAGCCAGCGTGTGATGTCGAGGGTATCTTTGTATCCGATGGCCGGATCGGCAGTGCGCAGCTGAGCGTCAAAACGCATATCCCCGTCACTGGTCAACTGGCCGTCGCGTTTGAACGGCCCGTAACACAGCAACATTCCACCTGACGCCAGCGCCGATGCGGCCTCGCGGATCACCGTTCGGGCTTCGGGCGTGGAAATCAGATGCAGCAAATTCACCAATACAATCAGGTCTTTGCCCTGATGCACAACGCCCCAGCCCGCCGCCGTGGCATCCAGCATCTGCGCTTTGGCGATATTGTCCAACCCGGCCCCTGAGACATGCGCATCAATACTGGCACGCCGCGCCGGATCAATTTCGCTGGGCTGCCAGTTTATCAGCGGCAGCGCGGCGGCAAAGGCACAGATGTGCTGTCCGGTGCCGCTGGCGATCTCCAATGCGGTGCCGGTATCGGGCGCATGGGTTTCCAACAGATCAACCAGAGCCGCAGCATTGCGTGCCGCTGCCGGGGCATGTAATTTCGCGCCCTCTGCGGCATGGGCAACGCTGGCGGTTGCGGGGATATTGCGGGTCAACCCTGTTCCTCCAGCCGATCCGTGGCGGGGGGCGGTGTGGCGGATAATGCTGTGATCCGTGCATAAAGCTCTGGTGTCATGTCAAACGTCAGGGCGTCCAGAGAAGGCTGCAATTGCGCCACTGACCGCGCCGAGATGATCGGGGATGGCGCGGTGGGGTGCATCGCCACCCATGCCACAGCAAGGGTCGCGGGATGCAGGCCCCGTTCGGCCGCAATGTCGCGCAACCCCGTGGCAGCCGCATGCATCTGTGCCTGCCCATAGCGCGCAGCATAGCGGTTGTCCTTGCTCAGCCGCCCTGTCTCGTCACTGCCGCTGGCGTATTTCCCGGTCAGCAACCCGCCCCCCAAAGGCGAATAGGGGGCCACCAGAATGCCCAGATCATCGGCCATCGGTAGAATTTCGACCTCGGCCTGACGTTTGACCAGATTATACATCGGCTGGATCACCGCGACCTCCAGATCGAACTTGGCGGCAACCGAGGCGGCTTTGACCACCTGCCAAGCGGCGAAATTTGACAAGCCGATGTGGCGAATTTTGCCCTGCGCCTTGAGATCGGCAAAACAGGCAAAACTTTCCTGTAGATCGGTGTCGGGATCAAAACGGTGCAGATAAAGCACATCCAGCGTATCAAGGCCCATGCGCTGTTGCGATGTCTCGACAGAGGCCAGCAGATTGGCGCGGCTGGCCCCGCCTTCATAGGCCGCTTTGGTGGCAATCACCAAATCTTCGCGACGATCGCCCAAAAAGCTGCCCAGCAGTGTTTCAGAGGCGCCATCGGTATAGACATGCGCGGTGTCAAAATGGGTGATGCCCGCCGCGATACAGGCCTCAAACAGGGCGCGGGACTGCGCGGCATCGGCGCGCCCGCCAAATTGCATGGTGCCAAAAGCAAAGCGGCTGGCGGGGGTGCCGTTCAGGCTGATCAATGTTTGTTTCATATGCGATTGGTGCCACGGGGATCGGGGCGGTGCAATGCCGCGGGATTATTCATCGGCCTTTTCGCTGGCGCGTTGATAGGCGGGGCGGTTCTGGATCATCTCGACAAATCCGGCCAATGCGGGGAAATCCTGTGCGCGGTCCTGCCGCATGGCGATCTCTGCGGGAAAACTCAGCATGATATCTGCGGCTGACAGGCTGTCTTGGACAAAATGCCCGGAGGGGCGCACAAGGCTGTTCATATAGCTGTAGTGATTGTCGAGTTCCGCCGTGATGCGCGGATGCAGCGGTTTGCCCGCATCCCCCAGCCGCGAGACATAGAGGTTCAACAGGATCGGCGTCATCGCCGAACCCTCGGCAAAATGCATCAGTTCCAGATGGCGCAGATAGGCCGGCGTGTCGCGCCCGGGGATCATTTCAGGCGCAAACCGCGCACAAAGCACCTCAACGATGGCGGCGCTTTCCGTGATCAGCGTGCCCTCCAGTTCGATCATCGGGGATTTGCCCAATGGATGCACCAGCCGCAATTCCGGTGGTGCAAGGTTGGTCTGCGGATCCCGTTTATAATGGGCAATGGTATAAGGTTCGCCCAATTCCTCCAGCAGCCATAAAATGCGATGGGACCGTGATCGATTAAGGTGATGAACGTGGATCATATCAATGCCTTTCAAATGCCGCTGATCCCAGTCTAGGCTGTTGTGAAAGAAAGAAAAGCCGCGCTGTGATCTGATCACGCCAGAGACAACACAATTGCGTGGCTTCATTGGCAATGCCCCGCTTGACGCCCGGTCCCGCTGCGGTATTTTGGCGGGGTCTGAAACAGGTTAGGTTCGGAACGGTTGGTCCGGCCCCCGCAACGCGGGTCCTTCTGTTACCTTGATTCTGGTAACGGCCCAAGACTAACGCGGCGCGGCATCCCGCTTGCGCCCGGATAGAGGGCACATATATGCAACAACAGATTTCCGTCATCACATTGGGCGTCAGCGACCTTGGGCGTTCAAGGGTATTTTATGGCGATGGCTTTGGCTGGGCGCCGGTTTTTGAAAACGCCGAGATCGCGTTTTACCAGATGAATGGTCTGGTCTTGGGCACATTCGCAAAAACCGCGATGGAGGGTGACATGAACCGTCAAAGCGCAACCGGCGCAGGGGCGTATGCCTTGGCCCATAACGTTGCGTCCCGGGATGACGTCGCCCCTGTCATGGAACGGCTGGCGCGCCACGGCGGGACAATCATCCGCACCGCTGATGCGCCGCCGCATGGTGGATTTCGCGGATACGTCAGTGATCCTGACGGCCATGCATGGGAAATCGCGTGGAACCCTGCATGGGCGATTGACGCAGAGGGCCATGTGACTTTTGGCGTCTGACGCGGGGCTTCTGACACCAAAGCATGGACGCGCTACACGGCTCAGGCTCACGCCCAACACAGCGCCTTAACCCAAACAAAAAAGGGGCCGGCCCAACGGCCAGCCCCTTTCAGTATCCGGTCTTGATCGCGTTTAGTTCGGGATCGTGCCTTCGATGCCTTCAACGTAAAAGCCCATGCCGGCAAGCGTGCCGTCATCCGCTGTTTCGCCGTCCGCCAGCCAATCAGTGCCGTCCTGCTTTTTCAGCGGGCCGGTGAAAGGGTGATAGCTGCCGTCTGCAATGCTGGCTTTCAGGGCCAGTGCTTCGGCTTTGACCTCGGCAGGGACTGCATCGGTAATTTCACCAATGCCAACCATGCCCGCGCCGATACCGGCCCAGGTGTCTGTGCTTTCCCATGTGCCATCCATCACCGCTTTGGTGCGGGCGATGTAATAGGGTGCCCAGTTGTCGATGATCGAGGAAACCCGTGGTTTCGGCGCGTATTGCGCCATGTCGGAAGCCTGACCAAAGGTGATCACATTGCCCGCTTCCTGCGCCGCGGCCTGTGGCGCGGTGGAATCGGTGTGTTGCAGGATCACATCCGCGCCCTGTTCGATTAGAACCTTGGCGGCGTCTGCTTCTTTGGCGGGATCAAACCATGTGTAAGCCCAGACGATTTTGAACTGCACATCTGGGTTGGCTTTGCGTGCGTGGATGAAGGCCGAATTGATGCCACGGATCACTTCGGGGATCGGATAAGACCCGATATACCCGACAATATTGCTTTTGGTCATCGACCCCGCGATATGGCCCTGAATGGCGCGCCCTTCATAGAAACGCGCCGAATAGGTCGAAACGTTGTCAGACCGCTTGTATCCGGTGGCATGTTCGAATTTCACCTTCGGGAATTTTTTCGCGACGTTGATCGTCGGGTCCATATAGCCAAACGAAGTGGTAAAGATCAGATCGGCACCATCCAGTGCCATCTGGGTCATCACCCGTTCGCTGTCTGGGCCTTCGGCCACGTTTTCAACAAAAACGGTTTCGACCTGATCGCCGAATTCCGCTTCGACGGCCAAACGGCCCTGATTGTGTTCATATGTCCAGCCACCGTCACCGACGGGCCCCACAAATACAAAGCCGACCTTGGTTTTGTCTTGTGCGAGAGCAGATGTCGCCAGCCCCAGTGCAAGCGCGGCGCTTGTCAGAAGTGCAGAAAGTTTCATTCAGGTTCCCCATTATGATGCCCCGATTTTCGGGGCTTTGGTTTGTTTGGCCCCTAGTGAGAGGCATGAAAATTGCGGCCAAGCGAGGCCGGAGCCGCCGATTTGTCCGCCGACAGGATCACCAGAACGATGATCGTGATAACATAGGGTGACATTGCCAGATACTCGACAGGAATGGCAACGCCTGCACCCTGTAGATTAAGCTGTAATTGGGTGATGCCGCCAAAAAGATAGACACCCAGCAACAACCGCCACGGCTTCCAGGAGGCAAAAACAACCAGGGCGAGCGCAATCCAGCCCACACCGGCGGTCATGCCTTCGGTCCATTGCGGCACCCGGATCAGGCTGATGTAGGCCCCGCCGATGCCCGCACAGGCCCCGCCAAACATAATTGCCAGCGTGCGTATGCGCACCACCTTATAGCCCAGGGCATGCGCCGCATCATGGCTTTCGCCCACCGCGCGCAGGATCAGCCCCGCACGGGTGAATTTCAACACCGCCCAAACCCCGGCAATCAACACCAATCCCAGATAAAGAATGATGTCATGGGTAAACAGGATCGGCCCCAGCACCGGAATATCCGCCAACGGGCCGAAATTGATATCCGCCAGACGTGGCGGTTTCACCCCGACATAGCTTTGCCCCAGCAAGGCCGAGAACCCCAAGCCAAACAGCGTCAACGCCAGACCCGAGGCCACCTGATTGGCCAGCGTGATCTGGGTCAGAAAGGCAAACAACAGGCTCAGCGCGGCCCCCCCCACAGCAGCAGCAGCAAAGCCCAGCATCGGTGATCCGGTTTCCACCGCTGTGGCAAAGCCGCAGATCGCCCCGGTGATCATCATCCCCTCAACACCAAGGTTCAGCACCCCGGATTTTTCGACAACCAATTCACCGATGGCCGCAAAGATCAGCGGCGTCGCGGCGACAAAGAACCCCGCAATGAACAGGATCGGATTGATAACTGAAAGATCCATTACACGGCCTCCGTCCGGCCAAAGCGCAGCCGGTAATTGGTGAACATATCCAGCGCCAGCAGGAAAAACAAAAGCATCCCCTGAAACACCTGGATGGCGGCCGCGGGCAGGCCCAGATTGCTCTGGGCAATGTCCCCGCCAATATAGGTCAGCGCCATCAACAGCCCCGCCAGCAGAATACCCACCGGGTGCAATCGGCCCAGAAACGCCACGATGATCGCGGTAAACCCGTAGCCGACGTTGAAATCAATGGTCACCTGTCCCGCAGGGCCAGCCACTTCGAACAAGCCCGCCAACCCGGCCAAAAGCCCCGACATGCCCATGCAGAACAACACCAGCCGCGTCGGATTGATGCCGGAAAACCTTGCCGCACGCGGCGCTTCGCCGGTCACACGAATGGCAAAGCCAAGGCGGTGCTTGCTGAGCAGGACATAGGCAAAGATCACCGCAATCATCGCGCCAACAACCCCCCAATGCATCCCCGTGCCTTCAATCAGATCACCATTAAAGGCGCTCTGATATTGTTGCAGGTTGCGCGATCCCGGAAATCCAAACCCTTCAGGGTTTTTCAACAATCCCAATGACATCGACGCCAGAAACTGTTCGGCAACATAGACCAGCATCAAAGATACCAGAATTTCATTGGTGCCAAAACGCACCTTCAAAAACGCGGGTATCATCGCCCAAAGCCAGCCCCCAAAGGCCCCCGCAATCACCATCAGCGGAAAAATATACCATGCCTCAAGCGGATAAAACGCCAGCCCTGCACCCGCGCCAAACAGCGCGCCCATGATGTATTGTCCTTCGGCCCCGATGTTCCAGATGCCCGCCTTGAACCCAAGGCTCAGCCCGATGGCGATCAATACCAAAGGCGCGCCTTTGATCAACAATTGCGGGCGATAATAAAAGGCAAAATCGCCAAACAACGGTTCCCAGAAAATCGTTTCAATCGAGGTCAAAGGGTCTTTGCCCAAGGCCATGAACAACAGCCCGCCAAAAAACATCGTCGCCAAAACCGCCAGTAGAGGTGTGGCCAATGAAAATGCCCGGCTCGGCTGTGGCCGCTTTTCTAACCGGATCATTGGCACATCCCCCTCTCTCTTTTTGGCCCTAAATATTCCACGGGGGTTTGGGGGTGTGAAACCCCCAACGGCGCAAATGCATCAAACATGGGCCACCTCCATGCCATGTGCGCCACCCATCATCAGACCGATTTCATCAACCGTCAGACCATGCGCAGGCCGTGGCGGCGACAACCGCCCTTCGTTCAAGGCGGCAAACCGGTCGGAAATTTCCATCAACTCATCCAGATCCTGTGAAATCACCACCAGCGCCGCACCGTTTTCAGCCAGATCCAACAAAGCCTGCCGGATCGCCGCCGCTGCCGAGGCATCAACGCCCCATGTGGGCTGGTTCACCACCAGCAATTCGGGCCGTTGCAGCACCTCGCGTCCGATGACAAACTTTTGCAGATTGCCCCCCGACAAGGACCGCGCCGCATTGCCCGCACTTGGCGTGCGCACGTCAAAATCGCTGATGATCTTTTCGGCAAAACGTTTCGCCGCGCCCCAATCCAAAAATCCGCCACGTTCCAGTTTTTCCCGCGCGGCCCCAGTTAGCATGGCGTTTTCCACCAGCGACATATCCGGCGCGGCAGCATGGCCCAGCCGTTCTTCCGGGGCGCTCAGAATGCCCATGGCGCGGCGCGGGTTTGGCCCCAAAAGCCCGATCTCGCGGCCCTGAAACCGGATCATCCCCGGCGTGGTCAGCATTTCACCGGACAAGGCGGCCAGCAGTTCATCCTGACCATTGCCCGCGACACCGCCAATGCCCAATACCTCGCCACGCCGCACTTCGAC
The DNA here is from genome assembly GCA_047634585.1 of Sulfitobacter sp. Taxonomy (GTDB): domain Bacteria; phylum Pseudomonadota; class Alphaproteobacteria; order Rhodobacterales; family Rhodobacteraceae; genus Sulfitobacter. The sequence goes on from JBLIAN010000021.1 coordinate 18,930, forward strand.
TGAAATCTCGCGCAGGGGCATGCCAAAGGCGCTGGGCGATTTGGCGGATAGTTTATCCAGTTGCAACACCACCTCGCCGGGTGTTTTTCCGGCCCGGGTCGGGGTTTTCAACGCACTGCCCACCATCATTTCCGCCATGTCGCGGGCGGATGTTTCGGCGGGGGTGCAGGCGCCGACAACCTTGCCCAAACGCAGGATTGTGGCACTGTCACAAAGCGCCCGGATTTCTTCCAGCTTGTGGGAAATATACAGGATCGCGGTGCCCTCGGCGCTAAGTTTGCGCAGGGTTTTGAACAGGATTTCTACCTCTTGCGGGGTCAGAACCGATGTCGGTTCATCCATGATCAACAATTTCGGTTCTTGTAGCAAACAGCGAATGATCTCAACGCGCTGGCGTTCGCCTGCTGACAAATCCCCGACCACGCGGTCCGGTGACAGCGGCAGACCATAGGTGTCGGACACCGCGCTGATCTGTTGGCTGAGTGCGGCTAATTTGGGGGCGTTTTCCATGCCCAAGGCAATGTTTTCGGCCACACTCAGGGCATCAAACAGTGAAAAGTGCTGAAACACCATGCCGACACCTGCCGCACGGGCGGCGCGGGGTTCGCCGGGGGCAAAGGCGGCGCCATGCATCTGCATCATGCCGGCATCGGGTTTTACCAATCCATAGATCATCTTGACCAAGGTGGATTTGCCCGCACCGTTTTCCCCCAGCAAGGCGTGCACTTCGCCCGGCTGGATCGACAGTGATACGGAATCATTGGCCACAACGCCGGGGTAGGCTTTGGTCAATCCTGACAGGTCAAGCAGCGGCGTGTCGGTCATGAAATGCTCTCTTTCCGGTGGGTTAGGACAGGCGATAGCATATGCGCAGCGATGCCTAACGCAATGGCCTGCGGGTGTTTTCCCAAAGATGGATCACCAATCGGGCAGGTGATGCGCGCAATCTGTGCAGGGGCATGGCCCAAGGCGGCAAGGCGTTTGCGAAACCGCGCCCATTTGGTGGCCGATCCGATCAATCCGGCATAGCCAAAGCGGCGGCCCAGCAGGTGATGACAAAGTTCCAGATCATAATCATGTTCCGGCGTCATGATGAAATGCTGCGCATCCTCTGGCGCTTTGGCCATCACTTCGGTGGGCAGGGCGCGGTTGATCTGGATGCCTTCGGGCAGATCATCCAGATAGGCATGGCGCAGATCGCAGACCTGCACGTCAAATTGCGGCAGCGGGGTCAGAACATTGGCCAGGGCACGGCCAACATGGCCAGCGCCGTATATCACCACCTGTTGGCGGGCGCGCCATGTCGCTTCGGCCAGCCAGCCCTCTTGATAGGTAAAGGGCAGGGGGGCTGCGCCGCCCGTTGCGCGGCGCAATTTGCGCGCCAATGCACCGGGCAGGGGCGTGGCATCGGTGCCGATACAGCGTGCAAATATCCCCTCAAAGTCACGCGGCAGGGCCGCTAGCGCTGCTGCGTCGAAGACTTCGGTGACCACCGCAACCGCGCCGCCGCAACATTGGTTCAAGGTCGGGCCAAGCGCGGCACGGCGCAGATGCAGGCGCGTGCCATTGCCCAGCATCACGCGGGCATGATCCATAGATTGCAGTTCCAACTGCCCGCCACCGATGGTGCCGGCGCTACCATCCTCCCAGATCAACATGGAGGTGCCAGCACTGCGCGGCGCTGATCCCTGCACCTGTGCCAGCACCACCCGCGCCACCTTGCCATATTTGGCAACTGCTTGGCTTATCGCTGCCAGATCAATCATCGCCGCGGGCCTTTGTCACCGCGCGCAGCACGCCTTCGGCGGTGGCGGGGGCCTGTAGATCGCCATAGGTTTCACCACAGGCCGAAACCGCATCAGACAGCGCCATAAACGCGGATATACCCAGCATGAACGGCGGTTCGCCGACGGCCTTGGAGCGGTAAATCGTCTGGGCCGGGTTGGGCAGATCCCAGAGCGCAACATTGAACACGTCAGGGCGGTCCGAACAGGCGGGGATTTTATAGGTCGAGGGCGCATGGGTGCGCAACGCGCCTGATGCATCCCAGACCAGTTCTTCGGTGGTCAACCAGCCCGCGCCCTGCACATAGCCGCCTTCGATCTGGCCGATATCCAGCGCAGGGTTCAAGGATGCCCCCGCATCATGCAGAATATCTGCGCGCAGGATCCGGTTTTCGCCGGTTAACCTGTCCAACACCACTTCGGTACAGGCCGCGCCATAGGCGAAATAGAAAAACGGCTGTCCCCGTCCGGCAATCCGGTCCCATTCGATATCGGGGGTCTTGTAAAATCCGGTGGCCGACAGGCTGATCCGGTGTTGATAGGCCGATGCTGCGGCCTCGGCAAAGCTGATCTGGGTGGTGCCCACCTGTACCATGCCATCGCCAAAGATCACCTGATCAGGGCGGGCCTGATAGAGTTCTGCCAGATGGGTGGCGATGCGATCCCGGATGATGTCACAGGCGTTTTGCACTGCCATGCCGTTCAAATCGGTGCCCGATGAGGCCGCCGTGGCGGATGTATTGGGCACTTTGGCGGTATCGGTTGCGGTGATCTTGATCGCCTCGAGCGACACGCCAAAACGGCTGGCCGCGACCTGCGCGACCTTTTGAAACAGCCCCTGGCCCATTTCGGTGCCGCCGTGATTAAGGTGGATGGAACCATCCTGATAGACATGCACCAGGGCGCCCGCCTGATTAAGATGGGTCAGCGTGAAGGAAATCCCGAATTTCACCGGCGTCAGGGCGATCCCGCGTTTCAGAACCGGATTTTGGGCGTTCCACTGCGCAATCGCGGCGCGGCGGTTTTCATAATCGGCACTGCCGGCAAGACGATCCGTCAGCGCATTGATGATGCAATCCTTGACCGTCTGGTGATAGGGCGTGGTCTGGTCAGGCCCAGCGGTTTCCGTATCCGCATAATAATTCGCCCGCCGCACCGCCAGCGGATCAAGGGACAGGTCATGGGCAATCTGATCCATGACCTTTTCAATGCCCAAAACCCCCTGCGGCCCGCCAAACCCGCGATAGGCCGTTGCCGATTGCATATTGGTGCGCAAGCGGTGTGACGTGATGCGGATATGCTCAAGGTGATAGGCATTGTCGGCATGCAACATTGCCCGATCCGCCACCGGCAGGCTCAGGTCCATCGACCACCCGCAGCGGGTGTAATGCATGAAATCAATGGCTTGAATGCGCCCTGTTGCGTCAAAACCAACGGTGTAATCAACGCGGAAATCATGGCGTTTTCCAGTGATGATCATATCGTCATCGCGGTCATAGCGCATTTTACAGGTCTGGCCGGTGGCTTTTGCCGCCACCGCACAGGCCACGGCCAGCGCATTGCCCTGGCTTTCCTTGCCACCAAAGCCGCCACCCATACGCCGGGTTTCCACCCGCACCGCATGCATCGGGCGGCCAATGGCATGGGCGACCTTGTGCTGGATTTCTGTCGGGTGCTGGGTGGAACTATGCACCAGCATATCACCGTTGTCCTGAGGCTGGACGAGGGCGGCTTGGCCTTCCAGATAGAAATGTTCCTGACCGCCCATGTCGATGCGGCCGCGTAGGGTGCGCGGGGCTTGGGGCAGATGGCCGTCGGGATCGCCTTTTTGATAGATGCGCGGCCCGTCTTCAAAGCGGGCATCTGCGGCCAGCGCATCCTCGATTGTCAGGATCGCTGTGGTTTCCTTGATCGTCACGTCGCCCAGTTGCGCCGCCTTGCGCGCCGCCAGATGCGAGGTGGCAATCACCAGAAAGATCGGTTGCCCCACGTAATGCACCAGGCCTTCGGCCAATAGCGGTTCATCGTGGTTGGAGGGCGACACATCGCAATCAAATTCCAGATCCTCGGCGGTCATCACTTTGATCACCCCATCTGCCGCCTTCACGGCCTCAAGATCGATCGCGGTGATCTGCCCCGCGGCAACACGGCTAAGCCCAAAGGCCAGATGCAGGGTGCCACGCGGGGTGGGAATGTCATCCACATAGCGTGCCGCGCCCGTTACATGCAGGCGCGCCGCGTCATGGGGCAGGGGTTTTGCAACGCTCATGCCGACACCTCCTGCACATTGGTGGCACTGCCTTGCGCGGCGTGGAAATAGCGCAGGATCATGTTTTGTGCGGTCTTCAGGCGATAGGCGGCACTGGCGCGCATGTCGGACAGGGGTTGAAAATCCGATGCCAACGCTGTCATCGCCGCCTGCATTGTCGCCTCATTAAATTGTTGCCCGATCATTGCGGCCTCGGCGGCGCTGGCGCGTTTTGGCGTGCCTGCCATGCCGCCATAGGCCAGCCGTGCAGCAGTAATCATGCCCCCCTCACGGGTGATCGACAGGCATCCGCAAACCGCAGAAATATCCTGATCAAAACGTTTGGACAGTTTGTAACAGGCCAATGTGTCGGGCTGTTTGGGAAGGCTGATTGCCTCGACAAACTCACCCGCAGCGCGGTCCTGTTTGCCATAGGCGATAAAGAAATCCTCAAGCGGGATCGCGCGGCGTTTATCGCCACAGCGCAGGTGCAAAGTTGCCCCCAAAGCGATCAGCGCAGGCGGGCCATCCCCGATCGGTGATCCATTGGCGATATTGCCGCCGATGGTCGCGGCATTGCGCACCTGCACCGATCCATAACGCCGGATCATTGTGGCAAAGCTCGGATGATAGGGCGCAATCGCCTGCTCCACCTCGTTCATCGAGGTCATGGCACCAAAGCGGATTTCAGCCTCGGTTTCGCTGACCCCGCGCAGATCGGCGCATTGGCCCAGAAACGCCACATCGCCCAGATCGCGGAATTGTTTGGTGACCCAAAGCCCCACATCGGTGGCACCGGCAATCAGCGTGGCCTCGGGATGCGCCAGATACCATTGTGCCAGATCATCGGAATGGCCGGGCTGTACAATATCAGCCGCCAACAGATCATCGCGCAAGGGCGGCGGTACGGGCAGACCGTTGCGCAAGGACCGCAGATGTTGTGGCACCGCTTGGCCCTCGGCGGCTTTGGCGGCGCGGATGATCGGGGCGTATCCGGTGCAGCGGCACAGATTGCCCGCCAGTTGGGTGTCGTGATCGGTTGCGCCATTCAGATGCGCGGTGGCCATCGACATGACAAATCCGGGGGTGCAGAACCCGCATTGGCTGCCGTGTAAATCAACCATCGCCTGTTGCGCGGGGTGGAGTGTGCCATCGCCTGCCGCCAGCCCTTCGACGGTGGTGACCCGTTTGCCGTTGATCTGGGGGAGGAACAGAATACATCCGTTCAGGGCGCGGCTGCCTGTGGCATCGGTAATCATAACCGTACAAGCCCCGCAGTCGCCTTCGTTGCATCCTTCCTTGGTGCCCGTCATGCCACGCGTGTCGCGCAGCCAATCAAGCAAAGTAGTAGTGGGAGATACGTCGGTAAGCGACACGACTTCTTCGTTGAGAAGAAAAGTGATGTCCATGTGTTTGACCTGCCGCGGTACGTGGGGCCCAAAGATGCACAGCGTTCGATGCGACGTAGAACTCGGTGCGGGCTATCTAGGCAGTTAGGCTATGCGGCCAGAGGGCGGTTTGGCAAGAACTTTGATGAAATTGTGCGAAACGCCTGTGAATCCTGCCCCGTTTTGCGGCAAGGCAATTGTGCCTCTGGTGGCGCTGGTGTGGCTGGCATAGGTTGGCCCCATGACAAAAGCACCCCGATTCATTCACCTGCGCAGCCATTCCGAATACTCCTTGCTGGAAGGGGCGCTGCGGCTGAAAAAGCTGCCGGATATCTGTGCCAAAATGGACATGCCCGCGCTGGCACTGACCGATACAAACAACATGTTCGCCGCGCTGGAATTTTCTGTGGCGATGTCGGGTGCGGGGATCCAGCCGATCATCGGCTGTCAGGTCGATCTGGCCTATGTCGATGTGCAACCCGGTGAACGCCCGCGTGATCCTGCCCCCGTGGTTTTGCTGGCCCAAAGCGAGACCGGGTATGAAAACCTGATGAAGCTGAACTCCTGTCTTTATATTGATAAGGGCGGGGCAGTGCCGCAGGTGACATTGGATGAACTTGAGGCATTATCCGCCGATATCATCTGTTTGACCGGCGGGGCGAATGGGCCTGTGGGGCACTTGTTGCAAGGTGGCCAACGCCCCGCTGCCGAGGCATTGATGACACGCTTGCATCGGGCCTTTGGGGACCGGCTGTATGTGGAACTGCAACGCCACCCGACCGAAGACGGATTGCCGGAAAACGAACAACAGACAGAACGCGGATTCGTTGAAATGGCCTATGCCATGCAGATTCCGCTGGTGGCGACCAATGATGTCTTTTTTCCCGACACCAAAATGTACGAAGCCCATGATGCGCTGATCTGCATCTCCGAAGGCGCCTATGTCGATCAGCAACAGCCGCGCCGCCGCCTGACGGCGCAGCATTATTTCAAATCCCCTGCGGAAATGATCACCCTGTTCGCCGATCTGCCCGAAGCGGTGGCCAATACTGTCGAAATTGCCAAACGCTGTGCCTTTATGGCCTATCGCCGCGCACCGATCCTGCCGAAATTTGCCGACAATGAAATCGAGGAATTGAAACGGCAGGCCCATGCGGGCCTCAAGGCGCGTTTGGCGGTGATCCCCCATGCCACCAGCGTCGAAGACTATGAAAAACGGCTGGATTTTGAGCTGGGAATCATCGAAGGCATGGGCTTTCCGGGGTATTTCCTGATTGTTGCGGATTTCATCAAATGGGCCAAGGATCACGAAATTCCCGTGGGTCCGGGGCGCGGGTCCGGCGCCGGGTCACTGGTGGCCTATGCGCTGACCATCACCGATCTTGATCCGCTGCGCTATCAATTGCTGTTTGAACGTTTTCTGAATCCTGAACGGGTGTCGATGCCCGATTTTGACATCGACTTTTGCATGGATCGCCGCGAAGAGGTGATCCGCTATGTGCAGGAAAAGTATGGCCGCGACAAAGTCGGCCAGATCATCACCTTTGGGGCGCTTTTGTCCAAGGCTGCGGTGCGTGACATCGGGCGGGTCTTGCAAATGCCCTATGGGCAGGTGGACCGCCTGTCGAAAATGATTCCGGTGGAAGGGGTCAAACCCGTTTCCATCGAAAAGGCACTGGCGGATGAGCCGCGGCTGCGCGAAGAGGCCAAAAACGAAGAAGTCGTGGCGCGATTGCTGGATTACGGGCAGCAGGTCGAAGGCCTGCTGCGCAATGCCTCGACCCACGCGGCGGGGGTGGTGATCGGGGATCGCCCGCTGGATGCCTTGGTGCCGCTGTACCAAGATCCACGCTCCGACATGCCCGCCACCCAGTTCAACATGAAATGGGTCGAACAGGCCGGACTGGTCAAATTCGACTTTCTTGGCCTGAAAACCCTGACAGTGATCCAGAACGCGGTGGATCAGATCAAAGCCTCGGGGCGGCATCTGCACATCGGTGCGGATGGCACGGAATTGTTCACCCCGCCCGAAGGCTTGATTGACGACATCGCCTCAATCCCGCTGGATGACGAAGCGTCTTACCGGCTTTATGCCAGCGCCAAAACCGTGGCGGTATTTCAGGTGGAAAGTTCGGGAATGATGGATGCGCTCAAGCGCATGAAGCCCACCTGTATCGAAGACATCGTGGCGCTTGTGGCGCTCTACCGTCCCGGCCCGATGGAAAACATTCCAACCTATTGCGAGGTCAAGAACGGCAAACGCGAACGCGAATCCGTGCATCCTTCGATCGACCATATCCTTGAGGAAACCCAAGGCATTATCGTCTATCAGGAACAGGTGATGCAGATTGCACAGGTCATGGCGGGCTATAGCCTTGGCGGGGCGGATCTGCTGCGCCGTGCGATGGGGAAAAAGATCGCCGAAGAAATGGCCAAGGAACGCCCGAAATTCGAAAAGGGCGCGATGGAAAACGGGGTGGACAAGAAAAAAGCCGCCGAAGTATTCGACCTTCTGGAGAAATTCGCCAACTACGGTTTCAACAAATCCCACGCCGCAGCCTATGCGGTGGTCAGCTATCAAACGGCATGGCTCAAGGCCAATCATCCGGTCGAATTTATGGCCGGTGTGATGAACTGCGATATCCACCTGACCGACAAACTGGCGGTGTATTTCGAAGAGGTCCGCAAACGGCTGGAACTGCCTTGGGTGCCGCCCTGCGTGAACCGTTCAAATGCGACGTTCAAAGTGGTGGACGGGGCGCTGGTCTATGCGCTGGGCGCGTTGAAAAACGTCGGTGTCGAGGCGATGAAGCTGATCACCGAGGGCCGCAAGATCGAAGGCCAGGACCGCCCCTTTGCAACGCTGTTTGATCTGGCCCGCCGTGTTGATTTGAAACGGGTGGGCAAACGCCCGCTGGAAATGCTGGCGCGCTCGGGCGCATTTGACCAGCTTGATCCGAACCGCCGCCGTGTGTTTCAGGCGCTTGATCCGCTGGTGAATTATTCCGCCGCGATCCATGAACAAAAAGCCAGCAATCAGGTGTCGCTGTTTGGCGAAGCGGGGGATGATCTGCCTGAACCGCGCATGTTGCCCTGTGATGATTGGCTGCCTGCCGAACGCCTGACCGAAGAATTCAAGGCGGTGGGGTTTTATCTGTCGGGGCACCCGCTGGATGATTACATGGGGCCGCTCAAGCGCAAGGGGGTTCTGACACTGGATGAGGTCACCGCGAAGGCCCAGAACGGCGCTTTGGTGGCCAAAATCGCCGGTGTCGTGGCCGGCAAACAAGAACGTAAATCGGCGCGGGGCAACCGCTTTGCCTTTGCGCAATTGTCCGACACCACAGGCGGCTATGAGGTGACGCTGTTTTCCGACACGCTGGAAACCGCGCGTGAACATCTGGAGGTCGGGGCCAAGGTGGTGGTCACCGTCGAGGCCACAATGGAAAGTGACCAGCTCAAGCTATTGGGCCGGTCGGTAACCCCGATTGACAGTGCGGTGGCGGATGCGGGCAGCATGGGGTTGCTGGTGTTTATTGACGAGGCATCGGCGGTTGCGGCGGTTGCGGCGGTGCTGGATGATGCGCGGCGCGGGGCCAAAATCGCGGGGCGCGGCGGGCCTGTACAGCTGTGCCTGATGGATCCTGAACTGCCGGGCGAAGTGGAGGTCGATCTGGGCCGTGAATATCCGGTAACCCCCCAGATCAAAGGTGCAATCCGGTCGTTGAACGGCGTGATGGAAGTGCAAGAAATCTAACCCTGGCTTGCCAAAACCAGCAGATTGTAGACGCAATCTGATTTTTAGGTTACTTACCAACGGATTGGGTTGGGGGAGCCATGTTCAGACATCTATGCCTTTATGTGCTGCTGGCCGCGCTTGCGGGCTGCGCTGATCCGTTACGCGGGGTTGACCGGATATCGGATGTGAACCTGACGGAAGATCAACCCACAGCCCAAGTGCTGCCATTGGATCAAGAGGGCGCAAGCGCGGCCGTGCCAGATATTGCTGGAAATGCCACGGGTGACGCGCCGCCAGTCAAACAGCCGCGTGGATTGCTGGGCCTGCTAAGCCGCGTGATGCCGGTGCCGGATGTCGAACCTGCCGCCACCGAAAAACTGGCGATCCTAGATGCGGATGCGGTTGAAACCACCGCGCCACAGACCGAACCTGCCCCCGTGGTTCTGGCCAGTCTCGTGCCCGAACCCACTCAGAAACCCAAACGCAAAGGGTTCCTTTCCCGTATTCTGCCGGAAAAAACCCCGCCACGCAGCGGACCGGATGCGATGGATGTGCCCTATGGCACCAAACTGCCCTATGGGGTGATTGCGCGGGTCTGCGAGGCGCGCCTGAAGCCTATGGGCCGCAAGATCGAAAGGGCCTCGGCCAGAGGCTATGCGCTTTTTGATTCCGATCCCGATTCAGGGGCGCCGCGCACCTATTACATCACCGGATTTGCCGATGGCTGTCCGCGCCAGTTGACGGCAGCAAATGTTTTGCTTGGGGCGCCATCGTTTTATGAACAATTGCGCTATGGTCCGGTCGGGGCTGACCTGCCAAAAGGCGCGACCGACGCCGCCTATGAAAAGATCAAATCGCAGGTCTGTGGCGTGCGCCAGGGCAAACCCTGCGGGAGCAAGATAAAGGCGCTGGAGAAAACCACATTTTTTGTGAACAGCTATGAATGGTATGGCGAGAACACCCGCTGGTCAGAACTGTTGATCCATGACGGTGCGGTGATTGCCTCGGCTTTGAAAACCAGCGGTTAGGGAAACGGAATTTTTTGAAAATTCCGTCACGATTTCTTTTAATGAAACCGGCGTCTTAACGGCAATGTTCAATAATGCGGCGGGCGTTCATTGCCCAGCACAACCGCCCCGCCAGAGGCATCCCTTTCGCCCTCGCGCTGCATCAACATCCGCACCCGTCGCGTCAATGTGGTGATCTCGCCCTCTTGGCGCGCGATGATTTCGGACAGATCATCAACCACGCGGGTCAGATGGGCAATTTGTTCTTCCAGCTTTTCCATGCGGGCTCCTGTGGTTTGTGCTGCAATAGCAGGGAAACACCTGCGCCGTAAGGGGCAAGACGCCGCGAAACCCGCCGCAAATCCTGCCTTTGCTTGCTCTCTGACAGGGGCTGGGGTAGATGCGGGGCGCGCATTCATACCCCAAGGAAGACGAGCCATGGCCAAGCCCAAAAAGACCCCCCGTCCCGCGGCAGACACCCCCAAGGGTTTTCGCGATTATTTCGGGTCCGAGGTCACGCATCGTGCGGCTATGTTGGCCCGGATTGCAGCGGTCTATCATCGCTATGGTTTTGACGCGCTGGAAAGTTCCGGGGTGGAAACCGTCGAGGCATTGGGTAAATTCCTGCCCGATGTGGACCGCCCCAATGAAGGTGTGTTTGCATGGCAGGAAGACGCAGACACCGACAGGCCCGGTGATTGGCTGGCGCTGCGCTATGATCTGACCGCGCCTCTGGCCCGTGTCTATGCCCAGCATCAGAACGATCTGCCCAAACCCTATCGGCGTTATGCGATGGGGCCGGTCTGGCGCAATGAAAAGCCCGGACCGGGGCGGTTTCGCCAGTTTTATCAATGTGATGCCGATACAGTCGGTGCGCCAAGCGTGGCCGCCGATGCCGAGATTTGCGCGATGCTGGCCGATTGTCTGGAAGAGGTCGGGATCGAACGCGGCGATTACATCGTCCGGGTGAACAACCGCAAAGTGTTGAATGGTGTGATGGAAGTCGCAGGTGTGCTGGACCCGAAAAAACCGGATGCGATGGCACATGAGCGCGGCATTGTGCTGCGCGCGATTGACAAGCTGGATCGTCTTGGCCTTGACGGGGTGCGGGCGCTGCTGGGGGCAGGGCGCAAGGACGACAGCGGTGATTTCACCGATGGCGCCGGTTTGACAGAGGCACAGGCCGATGTGGTCATGGGCTTTATGCAGGCCAAACGTGACACGGGCACTGAAACCGTGACGCGGCTGCGTGAACTGGTTGCGGGGTCGGAAATGGGCGCGCAGGGGGTGGATGAATTGGAAACCATTTCTGATTTGCTGGCGGCAGGTGGCTATGGCCCGGACCGCATCGAGATCGACCCCTCGGTCGTGCGCGGCCTTGGCTATTACACCGGCCCGGTGTTCGAGGCCGAGTTGACCTTTGACATTCAGGATGAAAAAGGCCGCACCCGCAACTTTGGCTCGGTCGCGGGGGGCGGGCGCTATGACGATCTGGTCAAACGCTTTACCGGACAAGAAGTGCCCGCAACCGGGGTTTCCATCGGGGTGGATCGCCTGTTGGCGGCCTTGCAGGCCAAGGGGCGTTTACCTGCCCATGCCGATGGTCCGGTGGTTGTTACCGTGATGGATAAGGACCGTATGGCGGATTATCAGGCGATGGTGGCGGAACTGCGTGGCGCTGGCATCCGCGCCGAAGTTTATCTTGGCAATCCAAAAAATTTCGGCAACCAGTTGAAATATGCCGACAAACGCAACAGCCCCGTGGCGGTGATCGAAGGTGGCGATGAACAGGAACGCGGTGTCATCCAGATCAAGGATCTGATCTTAGGGGCCAAACTGGCCGAAGATGCGACATTGGAAGAATGGAAAGACCGCCCCAGCCAATACGAAGTGCCACGCGGCGATCTGATTGCCAAAGTGCGCGACATTCTGGACTTGCACCGCTGATGCCCACACGTTCTGAAACTTTGGCCCGCGCGGCGGGTCTGCGCGCCATGTTCGAGGCCCGGGGCGCGGTTCTGGTGGAAACGCCGATCCTGCAACCGGCGGACACGCTGCTTGAACTTTACGGCGAGGACATCCGTGCCCGCGCCTATGTGACCTCGGATGCGCTGCGCGGTGAACAGATGCTGCGCCCCGATTTCACCGTGCCCGTGGTGCAGATGCACATGAGCCATGGCGCGGAACCGGCGCGTTATACCTATGCGGGCGAAGTGTTCCGTCGTCAGGAACATGACCCGAACCGCGCCAATGAATATATTCAGGTCGGCTATGAGGTTTTTGACCGTCAAGATCCGGCAGCGGCAGATGCCGAAGTCTTTGCGCTGATTGCCCAGGCGTTGAAAGACCTGCCGGTGATCCCGGTGACCGGTGATATCGGTGTATTGATGGCGGCGGTGGCGGGTTTGAACACCACGGCACGGCGCAAACAGGCGCTGATGCGCCACATCTGGCGTCCACGCCGGTTTCGCGGGTTGCTTGAGCGTTTTGCCGGACGCAGCCCCGTGCCGCCGACCCGCACCGCGCTGTTGCAAGGTGAGGCCAGTTATGATGCGCCTTTGATCGGGTTGCGCAGTGCCGCTGAAATTGATTTTCGCGTCAAGGCCCTGCAAGAAGACGCTGCGGCGGGGCCGTTGTCGGCCCATGATGTGGACCTGATCGAAGTGTTGCTGGAAATCCGCGAAACCATGCCCAATGCTCTTAGCCGCCTGCATGATCTGGCGGTTGATCTGCCGTCGATTGCCCCGGCGGTGGCGCGGGTGTCTGCGCGGGAAGAGGCCTTGCAGGCGCGGGGGGTTGATACTCGGAACCTGATTTTTGAAGCCAGCTATGGCCGCTCGTCGATGGAATATTACGACGGTTTTGTGTTTGGCTTTCGCGCTGAGACACGACCGGACTTGCCGACAATTGCCACCGGCGGGCGCTATGATGCGCTGACGCGGCGCTTGGGGCAGGGCGGTGAAATTCCCGCGGTCGGGGGGGTGATGCGCCCCGGTCTGATGCTGGAACTGGAGGGCGGGCGATGACGCTCAAACTGGGTGTGCCGTCCAAAGGGCGGTTGATGGAAAAGACCTTTGAATGGTTCGGGGCGCGCGGGATCACGCTGCAGCGCACCGGCAATGAACGCGAATATGCGGGTGCGGTGGCCGGGATTGAAAACGTCTCTCTGATCCTGTTGTCAGCGGGCGAAATCCCCCGTGAACTGGCTGCGGGGCGGATTCATCTGGGGGTCACCGGCACCGATCTGGTGCGCGAGAAACTGGCGCTTTGGGAACAATTGGTTGAGCCGCTGGAAGAATTGCAATTCGGTTTTGCCGATCTGATCATCGCGGTGCCGCAGGCCTGGATTGACGTTGACACGTTGGATGATCTGGATGCGGCGGCGGCGGCGTTTCGCGCCCATCACGGTTTTCGCATGCGCATTGCCACCAAATATCACCGTCTGGTGCGGGATTTCCTGCGCACATCCGGTGTGGCGGATTATGCATTGGTGGACAGCCAGGGCGCGACGGAAGGCACGGTCAAAAACGAAACCGCCGAGGCGATTGCCGATATCACCTCAAGCGGCGAGACCCTGCGGGCCAATCATTTGAAAGTATTGAGTGACGGTTTGGTGTTGCAGTCCCAGGCGACGTTGTGGCGCAGCCGTCAGGCCGATCTGGACAGCGCCGAGCGCAAGACATTGGCCGAGGTTATTCGCCGGTTGGGGTGATCGTTTCGGGGCAGCGTTCAAGACAGGTCCAAACAAGTGGCCTATTGGGGGCCAGCCCCCAAACCCCCGAAATATTTAAGGCCAAAAAGAAAGAAAAGGCGGCAGGTATTGATCAGAGCACGCCGATTTCAGCCAAGGCCCGGTTGAGTTCGGGCGGCAGGGCCTCTTCGTTTTCGCGCCCTTCGGGCAGGTCCGGCGGGGCATCGGCAGGGGCCAGATAGCGCCAGCCCTGAAACGGGCGTTTCAGGCTGCTTTGGGTGCGGATCAAGTCAGGGTCCAGCACGATGGCGCAGCGGCGGATACCGTCTGATCCGATCTGTTCATCCAGCCGCAGGATTTTCTGGCGGCATTGGATCGCGCCTTTGATCACCCAGAAAATCGATCCGCCCTGCAGCAGTTCGGCCTCGCGTTTGGGCCACATCCGCGTGACATGGCGCGGCAGGGCATCTGCTGTCCGGGCGCCTGTGCTGACCTGCCACGCGGCAAGGTCTTCGATGCTTTCGGTCCCGACAGAGAGCTTGATCAGATGGGTTGATTTTGTCATGGGGTAACTTCGCATCTCTTGCGGGGGCGGGCAAGCCGTGTTTCACCCGGAAACACCGGATATAGATGTTGCGTGCTATGGATCAGCAACATATAGAAAAGTTCCGGCTGATTTATCGGGTTTATCTTTGACATATCGGCCATTAGAACTTTTCAATTCCGGCCCTCCAGCCTAAGATAGAGACCTTCTTTCCCATGCCAGCACAGAAAGCCCATGCCATGACCCGTTTTGCCGCCCCGATTGCCGAACAGATATGGGATATGAAATATCGTTTTAAAGAGGCCGACGGCAGCCCGCGTGATGCAACGGTTGAAGACACATGGCGCCGTATTGCGCGGGATCTGGCGCAGGTGGAAAAAGACCCTGCGGTCTGGGAAGACCGGTTTTTCACCGCGTTGGAAGATTTCAAATATCTGCCTGCGGGGCGGATCACCGCAGGGGCCGGCACGGCGCGGCGGGTGACATTGTTCAATTGTTTTGTCATGGGCACAATTCCCGACAGCATGAGTGGCATTTTCGACATGTTGAAAGAGGCGGCGCTGACCATGCAGCAGGGCGGCGGCATCGGGTATGATTTCTCGACGATCCGGCCCAAAGGCGCGGATGTTCTGGGGGTTTCGGCGGATGCCTCAGGCCCGCTCAGCTTTATGGATGTGTGGGACGCGATGTGCCGCACCATCATGTCTGCCGGATCGCGGCGCGGCGCGATGATGGCGACCATGCGCTGTGATCACCCGGATGTTGCCGATTTCATTTCTGCCAAATCCGATGCGGCGCGGTTGCGGATGTTCAACATGTCGGTGCTGATTACCGATGATTTCATGGAAGCGGTCAAGGCTGACGGGTCCTGGGATCTGGTGTTTAACGGGCGGGTCTATCACACTGTGCAGGCGCTTGATCTGTGGAACAAGATCATGAAAGCCACCTATGATTTTGCCGAACCGGGGGTGATTTTCATCGACCGGATCAACACCGCCAACAACCTCAGCTATTGCGAGACCATCGCCGCGACCAACCCTTGTGGTGAGCAGCCCTTGCCGCCCTATGGCGCCTGCCTGTTGGGGTCGATCAATCTGGCGCGTCTGGTCGCCGATCCGTTTGGCGACAACAGCCGTCTGGATGAAACGGCCTTGCAAGAACTGGTCGCCACCGCTGTGCGGATGATGGACAATGTTGTGGATGTCTCCAAATTCCCGCTGGACGCCCAAGCCGCGGAAGCACAGGCAAAGCGCCGCATCGGCCTTGGGGTCACGGGCCTTGCCGATGCTTTGCTGATGGTTGGTCTGCGTTATGGCAGTGACGAAGCTGCCGCCCAGACCGAAAGCTGGCTCAAGGCGATTGCCCGTGCCGCCTATCTGGCCAGTGTCGATCTGGCCAAGGAAAAAGGCGCCTTCCCGCTGTTTGACGCCGAGGCCTATCTTGCCTCTGGCACCATGTTGCAGATGGATGAAGACGTGCGCGCCGCGATCCGCAGTCATGGCATTCGCAACGCGCTTTTGACCTCCATCGCGCCCACCGGTACAATCAGCCTCTATGCGGGCAATGTCAGTTCTGGGATCGAACCGGTGTTTGCCTATGCCTATACCCGCAAGGTTCTGCAAAAAGACGGCAGCCGCACCGAAGAAGAAGTGGTGGATTATGCCGTTCAGATGTGGCGTGATCTGAAAGGTGATGCGCCCCTGCCGGATTATTTCGTGAACGCCCAGACGCTTGCGCCCGGCGATCACGTCAAGATGCAGGCGGCGGCGCAGAAATGGGTCGATTCCAGTATTTCCAAGACCATCAACTGCCCGGAAGACATCGACTTTGACGCGTTCAAGGACGTCTACATGCAGGCGTGGGATAGCGGCTGTAAGGGCTGCACCACCTATCGCCCCAATGACGTGACCGGATCGGTCTTGTCGGTCAGCGGTGATGGTAAATCTGACAAACCTGTGCCGGTCGATGACGGCGGCGAGGTGGTCTATATGTCCGAACCTCTGGACCGTCCGGCGGATCTGGAAGGCAATACCTACAAGGTCAAATGGCCCGACAGTGAACATGCAATCTATATCACCATCAATGACATCGTATTGAACGGCCACCGCCGCCCGTTTGAAGTGTTTATCAATTCCAAGAACATGGAACATTTTGCGTGGACGGTGGCTTTGACGCGGATGGTTTCTGCGGTGTTCCGCCGGGGCGGGGATGTGTCCTTTGTTGTTGAGGAACTCAAAGCGGTGTTTGATCCGCGCGGTGGCGCATGGATGCAGGGCAAATATATCCCTTCGATTCTGGCAGCGATTGGCGGCGTGATCGAGCAGCATATGATCGCGACCGGGTTTATCGCTGGCGAAGGCATGGGGCTAAAGAATGATCCCAAAGCGCAGATTGTCGGACTTGATACCAAACGCGGCAAAGCCTGCCCGTCCTGCGGCCAGTTTGATCTGCGCATGGTTGAAGGGTGCATGACCTGCGGGTCTTGTGGGCATTCCAAGTGCGGCTAAAGGGCTGTGAGGGTTGTTGTTGTTGAGATAACACGCTTATTTTGGCCATTTTAGCCGAGAAAACGGCTATTCGCACGCTAACGACGTCCATTGGGGAATTCCGCTGGGAAAGCGGGGTTCCCGTGCTTGTGCGGTCGATTTCGCGCTTTGTCGGCCTTGATTGGAATATGGGTCCGGTAGGGCGAGACGGAAAGCGAAAGTCGAAACTTTTTTCGAGCGGTAATCCTGATGGGAGTGATACCCGGCGCACACCATTCCAACGAAGAAGACCGCAGGTCTCCCTGCGGCCTTCTTGGTGCGGTGGTGAGCTGACGATCTTGCAGGCCGAGGTCCGGCCTGGCGTCTGAGACGCAATCAGCTGATGACGCGAGCCCGCTTCACGCCGCTTTCAGCAGGGCCATCTGGCGGTGCGCATCGACCCGCGCCGAGAGTAGCGCCCGCATCGCGGCGATCATCCGCAAACCCTGGAGCATGCCTCCCAAAACGCATCCCTGTTCCGAAAGGATGGGGACTGCGCGGACTATGCCGACTGCGCCGTGATCCGGGTCGTTGTGGCCGTCGAATACCCCGCGAAAGCCGAGGGTCTCGCGGTCGACGGCTTCGACCAGCAGGGCCTCGATACGGCTGACATGATCCTCGGCACCGTCTGCCAGGGGGCCATCGTGGCGGAGCCTGGCAATGGATTGCAACAGCGTGTTCCGTTCGGTTGCCGATAGCTCTTCTTCAGCCCGCTCGGCCTGGGCGTGGAGGCGGTCTATTTCTTGGAGCGTCCGGGTCCAGAACTCTTCCAGGGACAGGTGTTCGAAGTACTTCATCGCGGTATCCTCATGTCGTTTGAAGGTGGGCCGGGGGCGGGTTCAGGCTGCGTCCTGGTCGTGGACTGCCAGCGCGAAGACGTCCATTTTGTCGTCCAGTTTCCCGATTTCGACGAGCAGGGCGAAGAGTCCATCCGCCAGCAGGCAGATATCCTCGATCTCCCGGCTGTCCGGATCGAGGAATTGCCAGGGGCCCGCATCTGACTCCGAATCGCCGAACAGCGGGTCGAGAGAGATCATGCGGTGGAGATCGACCAGACGGCGCCGCGTGGCGAGCTTCAACTTGGTCGTCGTGCGGAGGTCGGACATGATCCGCAAGACGCGGGCCTCACCGGTCTGGCCGTGTAAGAGGTCGGCGGCATTGCGGAGCGCCTCGCCGTGCTGAGCAAGGTACCCGATGACAGCAGCGCGTTGAGGGTCGGTGGACAGGTTCGTTGGTAGGGTGCGCAGCATGGTATTCCTCCTGTGAGCTGTGCTGAGCCATTCGTGGCAGCTTCAAGCCTGTCCGCCGATGTCATCCTTTGCTGGTTGTTTCGTTGTCGCGCGCGCAGCGTATCTGTTGCCCTTGCATGGAAGAGATTGGCCGACTCCACCGACGACGAAGAAAAAAACAGGGACCGCGCGAAATTTTCTCGGGGCAGTTGGAAAGTCGCTTCGACCAGGAGAAAACACGCCGGACGCGGCCACGAAAAAACCCCCGCAGCCGTCAATGACTGCGAGGGCTTAGATTGCACTCGAGGTGGCGTGTTAATTGTCCTCGATGGACCAGCCCACGTCAGAGTCGGTAAGGCCGTAGACGTCGACCGCGTCCGTGGTACCATGGATTGCGGTCGCGTCGGTTGCGGCAGCTTTAGAGCGCGCGGCGCGCAGGCGACCCGAGCGCGATTGGTTGGTGAGCAACTCCGCGCCGAGGCCATCGTTTCCTGACGGAGCAATGGGCTCGCGGGGCGTGTCCTCGACCTCGAAGCCGATCAGCTGTGTGTCTTCGAGCCGCTTGAGTCGTTCCTCGGAGAAATCCTCGACGAACAGCCCCTGGCGCGCCATCGCGTTGGCATTCATGGCCACGATGTGGTCCATGGTCTGGGCGATGATCTGCTCGCTAACCCTGGCCTCGGCGACCCGCGCCGCACGTATTTCACGCACAGCCATCAGCCACGTCTGCGCACGCTGACCACGGAATCGCGTCAGAACCGCAGGGATCTCGACGAAAGCGCCGTCCAGTTCTACTGCGATGGCACCGATGTCCTCAGAATACCAGCGTATATGGACGTCCGTGTTCCTTGCATGCATGAACCACCGTGCCAAAACCTCCGAGTGGTAGCGAACGCCCAAGATGGTAATGCCATCTTTCTGCACAGTGTATTTTGCGCGTGTTCCCAGCGCCTTGCGGCGACGTTCCAGCGACGGCATAGGGGCGACCCCGAATTTTTCGACGAGGCGGTTCCAGCAATTCAGCGGCGTTTCTCCGCCAAGTCCCGCATGCGGTCGGCGGTGGTAGACGTCCACGACCCAGCGGACGAGCGCTTCGCTGAGCTCTTCAGACGTCAGTGCCGGGCGCTTGTCGGAGTCGTAGTCGCCCTTGACGACCGTGTTACGGAATGTGCGGCCCGTGAAGCGCCCGATGAAACTGCTGGCCATGGTGCCGAACATCCTCTCTATTCTGGCACGAAGCTCGGGCATGCCGGCTGGCCCGGCATCGGTGTCTATGCCCAAGTCAGTAGCTCCTGCGCGGGTGTCGAAATCGATGAAGCCCGAACCGGCATCGGTGACGATTTGTTCGGGCGTTCCAGACATGCTCCACGGGGTCAGGGTGCCCACGGCATCGGCCCAAACGCCCTTGTCGCGCACGATCATATCGTTCGTCTGGACCGCAGCCCGGCCGCTTTCGGCGCGGGTCAGCTTCATGGCGAGGATACACCGCGTTGTCGTGCACATGGCCGCGATCAAATACCAGCGGGTATTCTTGCCGTCTTCCAGGCCAAAGGCAACTTTCTCTTCGTGTGTGAGAATCGACCAGATCCCGGCGGTCGCCATGATCGTCTTGAGATCTACTTTCCACCCGTCCATTTCGACCCTCTGGAGCGGCCGAGATAGGGTCAGGCCCATGCCAACCGGGGCAAATTTCTTGCGCGCCTTCTCGGCACCTTCACGCGAAGCGATGACTTCGAAAGGATCGAGCTTGCCGATTTCTCGCCGAATGGTTTCGCGGGATGGCAGTGCCAGGTAGGACGTTTTTCGCTTCCAAACTTCGCCCTTCCGTTCCTGTTCGATCAGTGCCTTTCGGCGTTGGTTATCCGCGAGGAAGGCGCGATGGACGTCATCGACAACGTCGGCAATCGTCGGCCGCTCTGGGGACAGGTAGTTGCGAATTGTCTTCGACAGCAGGCACAGTTCATCCGGTCCGATGCGCCGCGCGCGACTGTTCTGAATATCTTGCCCGTACAGAGCATTGAGACCATCTCGGCAGTATGCCGCAACGCGCTTCAGCAGCCTGCTTGCACTGACCTTGTTGGGTGACACTCGCGTGTTCCTTTCAACTTGTCCTTCATCGGAGTCGCTGGGCACCGAGTAGTATTTACCTGCTCGATATTTTATCTCTTCAAGGACGGCCTTGGTGGACGCTTCGGTACGTTTGACCTTGCCCTCCTTTTCAATTTCGAGGAACGCCAAAACGAGTGACTCGTGATACTTGGCCCTGCGTTGAGCCTTCGGCGAAAGGGTCGATAGTTCCCGGGTCGGCTGGCGAAGGCGGCGTTTTGCATTTTCCGGGAGGAACTCGTCACGCCGATGTTCGAGCGTCCCGTTTGCTACGCGCTGGGACAGGACTGGACCTGTCGCGCTTTCGTGCCGCCCCAGGTGCTCGTTTAGGCCACCTTGCATTCGAAAGCGACAGGGCTTTTCCAACCCAATGCTGAGTGTCGGCGTCGCGGATTGTAGAAGCCGTTGATGTACTCAAAGATCGCTATCTCAGCTTGCCTGCGCGTTTCCCATGACTGCCGCCATATCAGCTCGGCTTTTATGGTTTTGAAGAAGGTCTCGACGGCGGCATTATCATAGCAATTTCCCTTGCCAGACATCGACACCTTGAACCCGTGCTGGCGCAGGATCTTCTGGTAGTCGTGCGAACAATATTGCGACCCACGATCCGTGTGATGGATGCAGTCCTTGGGCGGCTGA
>JBLIAN010000022.1:0-37761 GCA_047634585.1 Sulfitobacter sp.
GGCATCCCAGCTTCTTGTTCTTTGATCATCCCGATAATCTGGGCTTCAGTAAAACGGCTCTGTCGCATCTGTTTGCTCCTTCAAAGGTTGAGCAAACTCTACATTAATCTGAGGGAAGTTTCGGGGGCAGGTCACACCCCACCATTTTGGGGTGTGAGAGACTGGTTGCGGCAGTGATACTGAGGTGCCCCTGGTTTCCTAGACGCCTGCCGCGTTCTCTTTCCTCAGGTCGGTCTCAGGCGACCACTGCTGGTCTCGCATTCCATACGCTCAGCCGAAACACGACCTCGCGCCGAAACAGCGCGTTGAGAAAAATACAACAGAACAAAATTTGCACCATTCAAATATCGGTGGCGCCTCTTGGAGGCTCCGAAGCCTGCGCCATGACACCAACGGCGCGGCACACATCTTCTTCATCAACCGCATCCAGCCAATGACACCCCTTTGATCTCAACAACGAAAGGCCAGCCAAAAATTAGGTTGGCCCTTCGATTAAGGAAAATTGTTGCTTCATTTTGCAACGAGGTGCCCCGCCCCCACATCGATCAGCTGAACGACCTCTGGCGGGTCCCCAACAATGCGCACCGGGCTTGGCGGATCACTGGCGGCCAACACTCGTGAAGGCAAAGCGCGTTCAGGATCGGCATGTGGCACTGCTTCGATCAGGCGTTGGGTATAGGGATGGCGCGGATCACCAAAAATTTGCGCACCCGTACCCATCTCGACGATCTGGCCCAAATACATCACAGCGACACGGTCTGCGATGTTCTCGACCACCGCCATATCGTGGCTGATGAACAGATAAGACATGCCCATCTCACGCTTCAGTTCGGCCAAAAGATCAAGCACCGTAGCCTGTACCGACACGTCCAGCGCCGAGACGCTTTCGTCTGCGATAATCAGTTTCGGCTCCAGCGCCAGGGCGCGCGCAATGCAGATACGCTGACGCTGACCACCCGAGAATTCATGCGGGTAGCGATCAAGCGCATCTTCCCCCAGGCCAACACGGACAAAGAGTGCGGCAGCTTTTTCACGTTGGCTCGCTCTGGTTCCAATGTCGTGGATGACCAAGGGTTCTCGCACCAGATCACCTGCTGTCATGCGCCCGTTCAGCGCGGCCATCGGATCCTGGAAAACCATCTGAAGCTCGCGGCTGACTTGTTTGCGGGTCGCCGCGTCGTTGCCCAGTGGCTTGCCCGTAAACCGAATTTCGCCGCTATGCGGCACCAGACCGGCCAACGCGCGCGCAATGGTAGACTTGCCGCATCCGCTTTCACCGACGAGCGCAAAGGTTTCGCCGGGGTAAATGTCGAAAGACACCGCCTCGACCGCATGAACGCGCTGCACAACGCGGCCCAAGAGGCCACCATGCAGGTCATAGGCCACGCGCGCTTCTCGTAGTGAAACCAGCGGTTCGGCGCCCTTGTCAGGATGGCTGCCGCGCCCCTGCCCCATGCGCGGGACGGCAGCCAGCAACTGGCGGGTATAGGGGTGGTCAGGGTCAGAGAAGAGCTTGCGCACTGGCGCATTTTCCACCATCTGTCCGCGCTGCATCACCAGCACATCATCGGCCATCTCGGCCACCACACCCATGTCATGGGTAATCAGAATAAGTGCCGTGTTCATATCGCGCGCAAGATCCCGCAGGAGATCCAGCACTTCGCGCTGAACGGTCACGTCAAGCGCGGTGGTTGGCTCATCCGCGATCAGGATGTCGGGGCGAAGAGCGATGGCCATGGCGATCACCACCCGCTGGCGCATGCCGCCCGAAAGCTCATGGGGATATTGTTGTAGCCGGCGCTCCGGCTCGGTCAAGCGTACGGCGCGCACGGCCTCAAGGGCGCGTTTGCGGGCCTCGGCCTTTGATACGTCCTCATGCGCGCGGATCGCTTCTGTCAGTTGCGCACCAATACGCATCACGGGATTAAGTGCGGTCATCGGCTCTTGAAAGATCATCGCGATGCGATTGCCGCGCAGCTGTTTCAGCTTGCCTTCGGCCAGCGTGGTCAGATCTTGCCCGCCGAAATTGATCGCGCCGCCCGTGACCCGCACGGCGGGGGGCGGCAAAAGGCCCATGATCGCCAATGAGGTCAGCGATTTACCTGACCCGCTTTCACCTGCAATGGCTAAGGTCCGGCCTTTGTGCAGCGTGAAGGAAAGGTCTTGCACCAACGGCACCATGCCCTGCTCGGTTCGGACCGAGATCGACAGGCTGTCCACAGTGAGGACCGGAGTGGCCCCCGCGGATTGCGACGCGGGGGAAGTTTTTTCAGCGAGCATCATTCGAAGACACAGCGCGGGAAGTAAAAGGACACGATCCAGTTCGGCATGTCCACGATCTCGGAAATGCGCAGATCACCACAGGTGGAGACCAGCATATAAGCATCCTCTGCGGCCAATCCTTGCGTGGCGCAGAGCAGATCAACCATTTGGCTCACCGCATCGCGCGCGCCTGTCATCAGGTCCGGCCCGATCCCGGTGGTCACCTCATAGCCTTTGGCATCAAGGTGGTTAGTCACCGGCCCCGGTGTGGTGAATCGCGGCATCTTAAGCTGCGCATCCTTGACCAGATCAAGCGTCACCGTGGCGTTCATCGGACTTTCAATGGCAGTGCCACAGACTTCGCCGTCGCCCTGTGCCGCATGGGTGTCCCCAATGGAAAAGAGCGCCCCCGCCACCTCAACCGGCAGATAGAGCGTGGTGCCTGCCGCCAGATCGCGAATGTCGAGGTTGCCGCCTACACGCCGCGGTGGGACCACGGAATGCAAGCCAGCTTCGGCCAGCGCACAGCCGATGGTACCTGCGAAAGGCTTCAGCGGCACCCGACCATGTTTGCCGAAAAGCGCCGGCGCCAATGTGTCCGGGTCATAGTCCCAGATCGTCAGCGCCGGGTCGGTGAACTGGTCGGCCAACAGGCCAAATCCCGGGATATTCGCCGTCCAGCCGAACCCCGAGGGGGTGAACCCCTCGATGGTGATCTTGAGCGCATCGCCCGGTTCCGCCCCTTCGACATAGATCGGGCCCGAGACCGGGTTGATCTTGCCGAAATCCAGAGTTTCCACGTCCTTGACGGTGCTGTCTTTGGTCAGTTGACCGGCAGAACTGTCATGGCAGTGAAATTCGAGCGTTGATCCGGGCGCCACCGTCTCGGCCGGGACAAACGAGTTGTCCCAACCGAAATGGTGATGGCGTCCGTGGATCGTGTAGTCAGGACATTTATTGCACATCGTTTACATACACATAGTCATAGTTAACGGGGATCGAGACCGGATCGACATAAAGCGCGTCTGCGCCGCCCATCCGCGCGGACTTCATCGTATAGCGCTGCTCGTTGAACACCGGCACCCAAGGCGCATCTTCCATGACCTTCATGTAGACGTCAGACCATTTTTGCAGCCGCGCCTCGACGGCATCGGGATCGGTCATGCTGTCGGCCTCGGTGGCCATCGCATCAACCTCTTCGTTGCAGTACCAAGACCAGTTCCAGCCGCCCTGTACCGCGCCCGCACAACCCAAAATCGGGCCATAGAAGTTCGACGCATCCGGGAAGTCGGCGATCCATGCCATACCACCTGACCAAATCATCGGCGCCTGATCCGCTTCGCCGCCTGCGGCGATGACGCTTGCCTGAGCCAGCGACTGGATCGAGGCCTTGATGCCGATCTTGCTCAAGTCCTGCTGAATCGCCTGCGCGATCCGCGGGTTGGGGTCGGTGTTCATGACGTAAAGCTCGGTCTCGAACCCGTCGGCAAAACCTGCGTCGGCCAGCATCACTTTGGCCTTTTCAGGGTCATAACCATAGCCTTCGTAGCCCTCGGTATAGCCGGGCATGGAGGGCGGCAGCGGCTGGGTCGCAGGCACGGCGCGGCCGTTGATAACTTGGGTGATCCGCTCCTTGTTGATCGCCATGTTTACCGCCCGGCGGACTTCGACGTTGTCAAAGGGCGCCATCTTGGTGTTCAGGGTGATGTAGCCGGTGTGCAACTGGCCGCCTTCGATCACGCGCGCCGCCTGCTCGGGGTCGCCCATCACTTCCTGAAATTTGGCCGGAGGGATGCCGTCGCCGGGCACGTCGACTTCGCCGTTTTGCAGGCGCAGCAGTGCCACGATCGGCTCTTGGCCCACTTCGAAGGTCACGCTGTCGAGATAGGGCAGCCCCTCGCGCCAGTAGTCTTGGTTCTTTTCAAACACCAGGCGCTGGCCGATGGTCCACTCACCCAGTTTGAACGCACCGGTGCCCATCGCGGTCTTGCCAAAATCTGCGCCCGCTTCTTCGACCGCTTCTTTAGCGACGACAGAGGCAAAATTCAGGCCCATGACGTGAAGGAAGGTCGCGTCAGGGCGCGAAAGAGTGATTTCTACCGTCAGAGGGTCGATCACCTTCACACCATCGAGCGTTTCGGTTTCACCGCTTGAGATCGCATCAAAGCCAGCGATGGAGGCAAAGAAACCCGCGCCGGGGCTTTGCGTCTTGGGGTTGGTCACCCGGTCGAGGGAATATTTCACGTCCTCGGCAGTCATCTCGCGCCCGTTGTGGAACTTCACGCCTTCACGCAGCTTGAAGGTAAAGATCTGACCGTCCTCGGAAATCTCATAGCTCTCTGCAAGACCGGGACGCAGGTCCGTGGTGCCGGGGGCATAGTCCATCAGCCCATCATAGAGCGATTTGATCATAGACCAGTTCTGCCAGTCATAGCCGATGGCAGGGTCAAGCGTGGCCACGTCATCCTTGTAGGTGATGGTGATATTGCCGCCCGGTTTGGCGTTCGGGTCCATGTCGGAATGGCCGTCGGCAAACGCAGTGGCCGGCAAAGCCAGCGCGGCGACCAGCGCCGTAGAGGTCAGGAACTTCTTCATCTTGGTTTCTCCTTGTTGGGTCGTTTTCTTGGTTTGAGGGTTAGCGGACCTTAATCCGCGGGTCGGCGAACAGCGTGGCAATGTCGGCCACGAGGTTGCCAAGGACGATGGCGCAGGCCGAGACCAGCGTGACGCCCATGATGATCGGAATGTCGACACGCTGGATCGCCTGCCACGCAAGCTGCCCGATGCCGGGCCAGCCGAATACAGATTCGACAACGACGATGCCGCCCATAAAGATGCCGATATCGATGCCGATCATGGCAATGATGGGCAGAATCGCATTGGGCAGCGCATGGCGCAGCAACACCCGCGCCCGCGACAGGCCCTTGGCATGGGCAGTGCGGATGAAGTCCTGGCGCAGCACGTCGATCATCGAAGACCGCATCATACGGCTGTACCACCCAGAGCCGAGGATACCCAAGGTCAGCGCGGGCAGCACCAGATGCGCGAAGGTGCCGTAACCGCCAATGGGAAACCAGCCCAGCTGCACCGCAAAGACATAGAGCAACAAAAGCCCCACCACGAATTGCGGCGCGCTTACCCCGATGAAGGAGGCAATCATGAGCGAGTTGTCGACCGTGGTTCCGCGCCGCAAAGCCGCAATGATCCCCATACCCAACCCCAGCACCAGCTCCGCCGAGATTGCGCCAACCATCAGCAGCAGCGTTGCTGGTAAACGGGCCTCAATCAACGCGCTGACCTCTGTCTTTTGCAGGTAAGACCGGCCAAGGTCGAATTGCAGCAGATTCAACAGGTAGCGCCAGTATTGCACGATAAACGGCTGATCGAGGCCCAACTGCTCGCGGATATTCGCAACGGTCTGCGCAGTAGCGGAACGCCCCGCGATCTGGCGTACCGGGTCTGAGGGTAGCATATAGAGCAATGCGAAAGTGATGAATGACACGCCCAGCAGGATCAGTGCCGATTGCAGCAGGCGACGGCCGAGAAAATTGATCATAGGTCCTGCCCCCTCTGGGTTGGGTCCAGCACATCGCGCAGGGCATCGCCCACAAGGTTAAAGGCCAGCGCCAAAATCACGATCGTCAAACCGGGAAAAAACACGAGCCAAGGTGCGGCCTGGAAGTAGGTCTGGTTCTCAAAAATAATGTTGCCCCAGCTCGGTGTGGGCGGCTGTACACCGACCCCGAGATAGCTGAGCGTCGCCTCCAGCAGCACAGTGGTAGAGATGCCAAGCGTGCCCCAGACGATGATCATCGGCACCAGGTGCGGCAGGATATGTCGAAACAGAATGCGCAGATGCCCCGCGCCCAATGTCTTTTCCGCTGCAATGAATTCGCGCTGTGATAGCGAAGATGTCTCGGTATAGATCACCCGCGCGGTCTGCACCCAGTTTACTGTAGCAATCACCAGCGCAACGATCCACAGCGAGGGCTGAAAGATCGCCGCAAGGCAGATCGCCAGCAACAGCGCCGGAAACGCCATCATCAGGTCCGTAAGCCGCATTAATGCGCTGCCGACAAAGCCGCGGAAATAGCCTGCCGTAATGCCGATCAGGGTGCCAATCACCAGCGCCACCCCATTGGCCACCAGCCCGATAATCAGCGATGTGCGCGCCCCGTACAGGATGCGGGTCAACAGGTCGCGGCCCAAAAGGTCCGTCCCCAGCAGAAACTGCGCCCCGGGCGGCATTGGCGCGCCCTGTAAGGTCAGCCCGTCAAACATCTGATCATTGGGCTCATAGGGCGTGAGCCACGGCGCAAAGATCGCCCCAAAAAACGTTAGCGCGATTAACGCAAGGCCGATCAGCGCCAGCTTGCGACGGCGCAGGCGGGTCCATACCGAGGGCGCGGCACTGCGCAGGGTGGCGGGTTCAATTGCAGTCACGCAAATTTCCTTCGTCATTAGCATTCTCGACGATGCGCAGGGCGGCATCCTCAACATTGATGCGCCAGGCCATCGCCATTTGGCGCAGCTGGTCATAGGCGGCGTCTTGGGATTTGCCATGCGCGGAGAGCAACGCCACGGCCTGCACCACGGTTTGGCGGGCGGACATGCGATGGCGGAGCTGCTTGATCTCGCCGTTCAGGCTCTGGCGTCGCTCAAACGAATGGCGCGCCATTAGCAGGGCTGAAAAGGCACCACTTGATCCCACTGGCTTGAGCAGCAGGGCATCAGCGCCCATGCGCGCGGCCCATTCGATCCGCCCCGGGGCCTCAGCCCCCACAAGCGCGATCATCGGCATTGGCGCTTTTCCCGGCTCCCACGGGAACTGATCATCATGGCCCATATCGGTGTCGTAAAAGATGAAATCTGCTGTGATCGACGAGGCTGGCAAGTCGGGCCAAGCATGGCTGACGGTCAGTCCGATCGCCTTGATCTGCCGTATCAGCGTCGCGACCTGGTCCGGAACGGGGTGCAGGACCACCGCGCAGGCTTGGTCAAGGTTTGGGATATGCATCTGGTTCGTCATGAGGATACGATACTTAGGCGCGGCGCGGCGATGCCCGGATGCCGCTTGGGCCGGGTTAGATAAGGGTCAGGCGCGACCTCAGGCCAGTGGTGCAACACTTCAAAGACCCCTTGTCGCACCTGGGCCACATCGACGCTGAGGGTGCTGTAATGTGTGGCCGGATCGATGCCAAAGTGGGCGCCCTGTTCTGCAATAAAGCTCTCGAAAGGCTGTTCTCCCTGTGCTGCGAGCATCGCCGCCAACGTATGCACGGATTGCCGAGAAATATCTTCGAAAGATGAATTCCGCCCTTCGGGACTCAGGTAAGGACAAAAGTGCGGCCCCACCGACACCAGCCCCTCAGCGGCCTCCCCCAAGAGCGGTAGCTCTGCTTCGGTCAGGTTGCACGACACCACCGGGCATTGCTCCGGGCGGAAATGCGGATCGCGGCGGCCAAGTTCCGCATAAGCGCGCAGAAATGCATAAGAGCTGGCACCCACAAGTGAATTGAGGATGAAACGGGGGCGCAGGCTTTCGATCTCGGCGATCAGCGTGGCAACGTCTTGCTGGCCCAGTGGCAGGTAACGTTCCCCCAACACGTGACCGCCTGCCTCATCGGTGCGCGTCCGTGCCACACGGCAGGTCTCCCAACCCCAGATATAGTTGGACCCAATCAGGTACGGCGCGGCACCAAAATTGCCAAAGCACCAGCTCAGCAGCGGCAACAGATGTTGGTTGGCGCAGGCATGGGTATAGATCACACGGTTCGACGTTTCGAACCCCTCAAACGGCAGATTGTACCACAGCATTGCATGCGTGCGGTCCAGCGTCGGGATGACTTCCTTGCGCGACGAAGATGTGACACAGCCAAAGATATGACGGGCCCCGGAATTCGCGAGAATATCATCGCAGAGAGGGGCGTAGCGACCGATTTCTCCGCCGGGGTCACGGATGACAGGGGAAAAGCGAATAGGGTTGCTTACATCTGCATTTACCTCATCGATCCCGGCAAGCGTGCCACGCGAAACAGCACGAGAAATGGCAGCGTAGGTGCCGGTTGTCGAATAGAGAACCCCAAGATCTACGTTTCTTCTCAATGCGTTCCCCTATCAAAAACAAAAAAGGCCCCATGCGCACCAAAGGTGCGTCATGAGGCCTGAATGCCGGACGGATTTAACCGTGTTCGGACTTGAGTAGCCCCTAGCCCTCCTCTTTGTCGAGCCTAAAGTGATATTTTTGTAATAAAAAACCCAATACCGGCGCCAATTCGCATAAATATTAGCCTGAACCCGCTGTAACCGTACCAAGCGGGACCACACTCAATATGGGAACGGCGGCAAGGCAGCTGCGCCCGTATTTATCGACCCGCTTTCGAGGTGATCCACTTCGCCGGTTCCTGCAGGATTTGCAGATAGGTCAGCAGCCAGGCAGCGATCAAGAACCGTGATGTGGACAAGGCCCTCAAAACTCTCGGGTCTCATCTTGGCCGCAAAGAAGGGTCATATTGGCAAGAAGCCACATCCTGAACCGGGCGCGGGGCTGCTTGCCGGTCATGATTTAGCCACCTTCGCGCCCCTGAAGTGTCAGACCGATACCGCAAACCAAACAACATCCTGCCCAGCTTCCTGATTAACCCAGCTTTTACTAAATCCAGCCCAGATGAAGGAGGCATAATGAATCTGATTTCCGCATTCTCGGGCGGGTCCAACCGGACACCGCCTGCCACTGGCCCTCAAAACGGGACCCAGGGGAACACCACCCCAGAGCCCGAAGCAACGCCAGAGGACAGCAACAGCCCTGCGCAGAACGCGGCAGCGCCCGCGCCAAGTGATCCCTCGACAGAAGTCGACAACAACAATCAGGCACCGGCACCCCGTCAGGAAACGCAGACAGCCGGCAACGGGGCCTCAACACCCGAAGCACAACCGCCGGTTTCCCGCACGCCAGAGACCTCATCAAAAGCCACAGAAATCAGCATCGAGGCCGACCGACGCGCCGCCGAGCAACGGATCGAACAATCACGCACCCGTGCGTTGATTGACAGTATCGCACCTGTGGCAAATTCGCCAACCGCATCCAGCAAATCCTATCTTCAGACCTTGCTGAACACCGATAATGCCAATGTCGCCAGAGGACAAACATCCGCTGCTGCCCCCCCTACGGAGGCCGCAGCCTAAGTATTTTTCGACCGACTTGAGGCATCACCCGTCACACACGCCGAAATCTGGATTTCAGACCGCGTGAGATGCCTTGGGCCAGTCGGGAAAACCATGCCGGACGCAGGGCGGGTTTCACCCGACTTGCCGCAACAAAACCTCCCCCCAGCTATATAATCCAGACGGTTGGGGGAAGATGTTTCAGTCGGCTTTTGCGCCGGGACCGCTGTTTTTGATGGGCAGGGTCAGCAGGAAAACACTGCCTTCGCCTTCGACGCTGCTGGCGGTCAATGACCCGCCGTGGGCCTCGATGATCTCGCGCGAGATGGCAAGCCCAAGACCCGTGCCACCGATCCCGCGCTTGTTTGATGCATCCACCTGATGGAAGGGTTCAAACACCTTTTCGACCTGATCCTGAGGGATGCCCATACCGGTATCTTGCACCCGGATCTGAACCAAATCACCGGAAATTTCCGCGGTCAGAGACAGGGTTCCGGTTTCGGTGAACTTGGCGGCATTGCCGAGCAGGTTCATCAACACCTGCTGTACCCGTTTGGCATCCATATCAAAACTGCAGGACACGGTTTCAAGCTTAAAACCAAGGTTCTTTTGTTCGATCATCGGGGTCATCTGCCCCGCCGCAGTGGTCATTATATCCCCAATGTCATGGGGTTGGACATCAAGCGTCAGACCGCTGGCTTCGATCTTGGCAAAATCGAGAATTTCATTGACCAGAAACAGCAAATGTTCGCCAGAGCGTTCCAGCTTTTCCATCATGCCGGAAATCATTTCATAGACCGCCGCTACCTGCGGCTGAATCGATTTTGCCTGAGCGTCGGGCAGGCATTCGATCTTCGCGGTCAACTCTTTGGCCTTTGGCAAACGGTCCACCTGCTTGGACAGGCGGGCCGTGCCAAGGATCACGGTCAGAGGGGTGCGCAATTCGTGGCTGAGCACCGCCATAAAATCGGATTTGGCTTTGTTCGCGGCTTCGGCGCCCAATTGCGCGTCTTTCAATTCGGAGACATCAATCCGCAGTCCCACCGTGCTGCCATCGGGCATCGTGCGATCCGAGGCCTTGATCACACGGCCATCATCAAGGAAATGTTCACGGTCAAAATGCCCGCCCCGCTGGGAGAGCCAATCTGCCATCCATTCTTCTTCACGCCCCTTGGCCGAGGGGAACACACCTCGTGTCAACCCGCTGCGCACAAGGGATTCATAGGTGTTACCGGGGTAAATCGCAGCCTTGTTGCGTTTATACATATCGTCATATTTGGAATTGCTGAGCACCAGCCGATCGTCAGGCCCGAACATGACAAACCCGTGGTCCAAGGCTTCGATCGCATTGGAAAGACGCAGTTCGGCAAGGTGGCGGGTTTCAGCAAGGCGCATCACCCCCCAAAGCAACATCAATCCAAGGCCGATCACGATCACCGCCCAAAACCGGTCTGCCATGTGATTGGGTGCCCCCGCCTTCCAGCCGCCTTTCTTCACCGCCGCCAAGCGCCAGACCCCGTAGGGAAATTCAAAATTCAGCAAAACCGGATCTTGGTTCAAAATCGCCGGATCCCCAAAAAGCGTATGTTCTGTGGTTGGACCTTCGCCAATATCCTGCAGCAAGATATCATAATCTTTGACAAATTCCGGCACCCCGAGGCTGGCCAGAAATTTTTGATAATCCATCACCAGTGACAGGATGCCCCAAGGGGCCCGTTCACCACGTTGATCCACATATACCGGCTGTCGCAGAATAAGCCCCTGCCCGCCTTGGACAAGGTTCACCGGCCCCGTCACCAGACCTCTGCCGCTGTCCATTGCCTCTTTGACCTTGGGGAATTGTTGCGTGTTGCTGCGGTAATCCAGCCCCAATGCCCGTTCATTGCCCTCGGCCGGGAAAACCTGCGTGACAATAAGGTCAGGCGCCACACCCACCGAAATCAAATCCGGCGTTGCCGCGATCAAGGCTGCAGCCGCCAGCTCAAGCCGGTCATCATTGATTGTCGGATTCAGACTGATGATCGTGCCCAGTTCGCTGAGCTTTAGAATACGGTCAATCACCTCGGTGCGGATATGTTCGCGCAATTCACCCAATTGCAGCGTTGTCGCCAACCGCTGATCTTTGAGATAGGCATCATCCGACAGCTTTTCCAAACGGCCTGCTGTGAGAACACCAATAAGCGCAGCAATGGTCAGGATTCCGGCCATGCGTAACTTCGAGGCAATGGAAATCTGGATGTTCATTGGCTGGGCTATTCTTACCTTGGCTCGTATTTAGACAGCAAACCTGCGGTGACAGAGGCTGTCAACTTGAAGTCCGCCCGAAAGCGCCCCTACAAGTTGCATGTTACTCATTAATTTCAGGTTCGTTACTGCAGGGGCGCGCTTAAGGCCAGATGGTTTTTCACCGCATAGAGCAAATAGGAAGGTTCGACACCTTCCGGCACTTCGGTGCCGTGAATTTGCCAACTGCTGAACTCTGTCTTTACCATCTCGTGTTTGAGCATCAGCCCGTCCACATCCGCGATTGCGCTTTGAATTGCCTTACGCTGGGTGGTCAATGGCCGCTTGAGCGGTTCAAAGGACATGATCATAAAGGCGCCTTTGCCCAGATAGGTCACGATGCCCTGCCAAGGTGCCATTTGTTCGGCCACCGCGCTGGCCAGTTTCACAAGGTATTGATGGGTGCGCGGTTCTTGCAAAACCCCGGATAGGTTATCAAGGTTATCAAGGCGCAGCGCCGTTAGGCTGACGTTGTGGTAGGATTTATTGCTGATCCGCGTAAAGCAATTTTCGAAAGCACCTTCCCCGACCAGCCCGCTTTGGGTGATCTGTTCGGGGGCGACCGGACGGTGCAGCGCGAAGAATCGCTTCATCGTCACATCACCGCTTGAAACGCCATCGTCAAATTCCTTGGCTCTGCGGGCCATTTCACCCGCGCGCAGTTCAACAGCATGCAGCCGGGTTTCCAATTCAAAGAATTCAAACGGTTTGGTCACGTAATCCCATGCGCCCGCAATAAAGGCTTCGGCGATGTTCTTTTTGTCATGCTGTGCGGTCAACATGATAATCGGCACAAATTCATAGCCGCGATTCTGGCGGATCAGCGGGATCACCTCGGTGCCGGTCTGGCGCGGCATGTTGATGTCCAGAAGGATGCAATCAAACGGGGTGCTGGCGGATTCAATCGCCTGCAGGGCCTCGGCGCCCGATTGCACAAGTGTCACATCGGTATAATCAACCGACGACAGGAACAGTTCGAGGATTTCCAAGATCAGAGTGTCATCGTCTACAACAAGAATTTTCATAATCGCTACCCTTTGGATCAGAGCCTGCGCCAAGTGCCTGCGCGTGACCTGTCGTACCTGCCTAAATCTGCCGGATGCTTCTGCAGCCGTCGTCCCCCGTCTATGCGGTTTCCCTTTGCGTACCATAGGTGAAAGGGGAACCAAGAAATTTGTGGATAAAATCCTCTAATTTTTAGGTTTTATGCAAGAACACCGGTGTTTTCTGTGGGTAAATAGCCACAGAAACCTCAGCTTTCATACATTTGGTTAACCAGGAATTAACCTTTTGCGATTCTATCTCTGGGTAAGGATGACGGTTTCGCGCGTTGGCGCGGCAGATAAAACCGCCTACCCCAGACTGCGCAACAAGCCCAAAGACGGCTCGCCTGTTGGCGATTGTCCGATGCTGGATTGATAGGCGCTGATCGCCTTGCGGCTGTTCGGGCCAATCACCCCGTCTGCCCCGTCGGTGTCAAAGCCCTGCGCGGTCAGGCGGGCCTGCAGGCGCTGGCGGTCGGCTTTGGTCAATCCGTTTTTATCGGGTGGAAAGCTGCCTTTGATCGGGCCACCCCCGGCAATCCGGTCGGCCAGATGGCCCACGCCAATCGCATAGCTGTCCGAATTGTTATAGCGTTTGATCACGCGGAAATTCGAGGTGACAATAAAATTTGGCCCGCCGACTTGGGGTTGGATCACCGATCCCGCGCCGGCCGGAATGCTGCCTTGTTCTCCGCCCCATCTGCGGCCCTTCGTCCAACCGTTACGCGCCAGATAGGCGGCAGTGGACGCCAAAGCATCTGCAGGATCCTCAGACCAGATATCTCGGCGGCCATCGCCGGTGAAATCCACCGCAAAGGCCTGATAGGAGGTCGGGATAAATTGGGTATGGCCCATCGCCCCGGCCCAGGATCCGGTCATCCGTGATGCAGAGATGTCGCCGTTCTGGACAATCTTTAACGCCGCAATCAGTTGTTTTTCAAAAAACGCCCCGCGCCGCCCATCAAAGGCCAGCGTCGACGTGGCAGAGATCACAGGCACATTGCCGCGTCTTTCACCATAAAAGCTTTCCAATCCCCAGACCGCCGCGACGATTTCGGCTGGCACACCATATTTGCCCTCGATCGCAGCCAGGGATCCACGATGGCGCGCAAAGGCGGCGCGGCCTTTGCTGACCCGTTCCTCCGAGGCGGCAATGGCGAGGTAGTCTTCTAATGTGCGGGTGAATTCGGTTTGGTTGCGGTCCCGTTTGACCACACCGGGCAGGTATCCGGCATTGCGAAATCCGGCATTCAGTGTGGCGGGGCTGATGCCGCTGGCGGTTGCCCTGCCCCGAAACGCCGCGACCCATGTATCATAGCCTGCATTGCGCTGGGGCAGCAAATCGGGCGGCAGACCACCCTCGCCCGCTGTCGGGATCGCGACAGTGCCGCGCCCCGTGGAACAGGCGGCAAGGCCCCATGCGCCCAGCCCTGAAACGAGTGTTCTACGTGAAATATCCATCTGCCTGCCGCCCTCATTTTTTCGGTCAGTATAGGGCAGGAAAGGGCACAGGCAAAGCAGGCACATTCAGGGCATTGCACGATCAGCGGAAGTTGGCGTGATGCCTTGCGGTCAGATTGGTCGGCACAACCTCTGCTGTGCCAACCGGTTTCAGCGCTCAGGCACCGATGATATTATGGGACGGCCCATAGGGGAAACCGGTGATGTTTTCGACACCGTCCTGCGAGATCACCAGAATGTCATGCTCGCGGTAACCGCCCGCCCCTGCGCGGCCTTCGGGCACCCACAACATCGGCTCCATAGAGACCACCATGCCGGGTTCCAGCGCGGTATCAATGTCTTCGCGCAGCTCCAGCCCGGCTTCGCGGCCATAATAATGGCTGAGGATGCCAAAGGAATGGCCATAACCGAAGGACCGGTATTGCAGCAGGTCTTCTTGGGCAAAGAAACGGTTGATTTCTTCGGTGATACCCGAACAGGTTGCGCCCTGTTTGATCAGGCTGATGCCCAGTTCATGCGCCGCGACGTTGGCCTGCCACAGGCGCAGGCTGTCTGCGTCAGGTTCGCCCAGAAACAGCGTGCGTTCCAGCGCGGTATAATAGCCCGAAATCATCGGAAAAGTGTTCAGCGACAGAATATCACCGGGTTCCAAGGCGCGTTTGGTGACAGGGTTATGCGCCCCGTCGGTGTTCAGCCCCGATTGGAACCAGACCCAGGTGTCGCGGTATTCGGCCTGGGGATAGGCGCGGGCGATCTCGGCTTCCATCGCGTCACGGCCCGCCATGGCGATTTCGATCTCGGTTGCCCCTGCGCGGATCGCAGCATGGATCGCAGCACCGCCCACATCGGCGGTATGGGCGCCGCCTTTGATCAGGGCAATTTCCTCGGGTGATTTGATCATCCGCGCCCGCATCGTGTCAGGGGCAATGTCCAGCAGTTCGGATGCACCCAGCACATCCATTGCCTTGTCGCGCATCGCAAGGGTCAGGTGATCGCCCTCGATACCGATGCGTTTTGCGCCAATGGCAAGCTGGGCAACAGCACGCCAGTAATTGTCGCGCTGCCAGTCGGTATAGATCACGTTATCCCCCACCGAGCGCCGCCAAGGCTGGCCCGCGTCGATATTGGCCGACACCGTGGTGCAGGCATCCTGGGTCACGACACAGCCATAGGGGCGGCCAAAGGAACAATACAAAAAGCCGGAATAATAGGCGATATTATGCATCGATGTCAGCAGCACAACGGGAATGTCGCGGGCAGCCATGATGCTGCGCAACTGTGCCAGACGGCGGGCATATTCAGCATCGGAAAACGCCAGTGGCGCTTTGTCACCATTATGGCAGGTGAAAAATTCGGGGCGGTTGGTAATATCGACCATATCGGGTCTCCTGTCACAGATCGGACAAAAGACGCCCGACCACACGTTCCGGCGTTCAGAACGGGGAGGCATCGATAGACGATGGCCGTGTATCAAGCGGGTTCCGCAACGCCATCACGGGCAAGGGACACAGCCCTGTGCTATTCCGGTTCAAAATCCAGGTCAATAGATTCTGAACCGGAGGTCTGGTTAGGTAGGAGACATGCCACGCAGGCGTTCAGAACGGCGGCGCAGGATCTCCACCACGGTCAGCAAGGCAATCGACACCACCACAAGGATCGTGGCGACCGCCAGAATTGTCGGGCTGATCTGTTCACGCAGGCCGGTGAACATCTGCCACGGCAGGGTTTTTTGACCCGCAGAGCCGACAAACAACACCACAACCACCTCGTCAAACGAGGTGATAAAGGCAAAGAGACCGCCGGAAATCACGCCGGGCAGGATCAGCGGCATCTGCACACGAAAGAATGTTGTGACCGGACCGGCCCCCATATTCGCAGCAGCACGGGTCAGGGAATTGTCAAAGCCGACCAAAGTCGCGGTCACCGTGATGATCACAAACGGAATCCCCAGTGCGGCATGGGCCAGAACCACACCGATATAGGTGCCTTGCAGGCCAATCCGGCTATAGAAAAAATACATCCCTGCCGCCGAAATGATCAAGGGTACGATCATCGGTGAAATCAGAATCGCCATGATCGCGCGGCGGAACGGCACATGCGGCTGGCTCAGACCGATTGCGGCCAAGGTGCCAAAGCTGACCGAAAGAATGGTCGCCATCGGGGCAATCCGCACCGAATTTTTCAAAGCATTCTGCCAATCCGAATTGGTCAGGAAATCACGATAATGCTTGAGCGAATACCCCGCCGGATCAAAGCGCAGCATCTCGGGCGTGAAGGTAAAGAAATCCTCGGCATTAAAGCTGAGCGGCATCACCACAAGGATCGGGGTGATCAGGAACACCAGAATCGCCCCGCAAATCACCCGAAAGGTGAAATGCCACAGCACCTGACCAGGGGTCAGATAGGGGGCGACCTTGGCGCGGTAGCGCCCTTCATACAGCCAGAAACTGAGCCAGCCGAAGAACCAGCCAAAACCGGCACCGATGATCATCGCCGGAATGCCGGCAAGGACATAGCCAAAGATCGCCAACAGAACCACCAAGGTCCAGCGGCTGGGCTTTTCAAGTTTGACCAATTGGGTGGCCACAAAGGCCACTGCGCCCATCAGGACCGCGCCAAGAACAATGCCCAGCAGGCTACTGCCTTGGGCGGTGCCAACCAGAAGCCCCGCAAAGGCGCCAAAGGCGGCGACGACAGGCACATAGAAAGAAACGGGTGTGCGGGAGATCGGTGTCAGAGCAGCCATGGTTCAGCCTCCCAATTTTACGTTGTCGATGCCGACGACGCGGTCATAGGCCCAGTAGAGCCCCAGAACCACGGCCAGCAGAATGGCCCCCAATGCAGCCCCGAGACCCCAGTTGAGCGATTGCGAGATGTGATAGGCAATCCGGTTCGAAATGAACGTCCCGGTGGTGCCGCCCACGATTTCAGGCGTGATATAATAGCCGATGGACAGGATAAACACGAGGATCGACCCCGCGCCGATACCCGGCACCGATTGCGGGAAATAGACCCGCCAGAAGGCTGTCCAATTGGTGGCCCCCAGTGATTTGGCCGCACGCAGATAGCTGGGCGGCACCGTTTTCATCACCGAATACAGCGGCAAGATCATAAACGGCAACAGAATATGGGTCATCGCGATGATCGTACCCGTCTGGTTGTTGATCAGCGCCAGTCGGCTGTCATCGCTCACAACGCCCAGCCACACCAGCGTGTCATTGACCACGCCTTGCTGTTGCAACATCACCTTCCAAGCCGAGGTCCGCACCAAAAGCGAGGTCCAGAACGGCAAAAGCACAAGGATCATCAGCAGGTTCGCGGTTTTGGCTGGCAGGTTGGCAAGGATAAAGCCAACAGGATAGCCCAGTAAAATACAACTGCCGGTGATCACCAATGACATGAACAAGGTGCGCGCAAACAGCTTTAGATAGAGGCGCTGGTTGTCGTCGCGCATTTCAGGCCCGTCGATGGTTTGCTTCATATCGACAGCATTCAGGAAATACCCGGCGGTATAGGCCGGGCTATAAACCTGCAACGTGCGCCAGACCTCGACATTGGTCCAATCCTTGTCGATCTTGTTAAAGGCTTGGGTGAAATCAACGGTCTCGAAGGACGGCACCGCCGCAGCGGCGGCCTGCAATTCTGCGGCCCCTGTGCCCGAATAGGCGGCCACATTGGCCCCCGCTGTCAGATCATCATAAAGCGCGGAATAGACCACCGCCCAAGGATCCTTTTTGGCGAGGTTGTCTTCTTCGCTCACTTGCACAAATTCGGCAAATGCGCTGAACATTTCGCTGGTCCTGGGCAGTAACGTGGCAATCCCGGGATTGATCTCAAATCGGGGCTGCACCGCGCCTGATGCCTTGTCCCAGCCATTCTGCGCGGCCAGCCAAGCAGATGTGCCCATCAGCGCGTTCCAGTTTTCGCTGTCTTTCCAATAGACGTCCAGATCTTCGAACTGGTCCTGATAGACTTCGCCCATGTCCTCGACCTTGCGGCCGGATTTGCGAAACAGGCTTGAAACACCGGTCAGTTCATAATTCAACCGAGATCCAAGCCGCGTATGCAGCTTGCGTTCTTTGGCGATGAAAATGTCTTCATAAAGGTCTTTGAACACCGGTTCGGCGGGGGGCGTGTCGCTATGGGCGTCCCAATCCGCCAAGGCCGCAGTGGTGCGCGGCAGGGTTTCTTCGACAATCTGGTTTTCCACCGAGCGGAACAACATATCCGCGATCGGGGCGATAAAGGTCAGCAGGACAAAAACCAGCAGCGGCGCGATCAACATCAGCGCCCGCAATTTTTGACGGCGCAAGGCACGGTTCAAACTGGATTTAAGGGTGGTCCCGTCGGCGGCCAGCATCGGGCCATCAGGTGCGGAATTAGCGGAGTGATCGGTCATGCTGCGCCCTCTACGACAAGGATTGTACTGTCTGCGTTTTTGTGGCGAATTTTGGCAACGTCCTGATATTCAGGGTCGTTATAGGCGTCGAGTGCCGCTTGATAGGATGTGAACTCAACCACGACATGGCGTTCGAAAGTGTCGCCCTCCATCAATTGGCTCTGACCGCCGCGCACCATGAAAGTCCCACCAAGGCGTTTGAGGATCGGCGTGTCGCGTTCCACATATTCCTTGTAGGCTTCGGGGTCTCTGACCGTGATATGGCCAATGATATATCCCTTGGGCATGCAGCTTTCTCCTACCTTTTGAATCAGGGGCCAATGGCGGCCCCTGACAATTTTTATCCGTTAACGGCGGCTTATTGTGCCAACCATGCCTGGAATTTCGCGTCGATATCGTCGCGGTAATCAGCCCAGAACTCGTAGTTGAACACAAAGACATTCGTGGCGTTGGCTGGATCGGTTGGCATATGTGGTGCCATTTCGATGCCCAGTTCGGCATGTTTGCCAACCAGCGGCGCAGAGGACGCACGTGCCGGACCGTAAGAGATGTACTTTGCCTGATCTGCCAGACGCTGGGTGTCTGTTGCAAACTTGACATAGTCCATTGCGCGGGCCTTGCGGTCATCCGGCAGGCCGGCTGGAATGATCCAACCATCTACGTCGAACATCTGACCGTCCCAAAGCATACCGACCGGCT
Organism: Sulfitobacter sp.; assembly: GCA_047634585.1. Taxonomy (GTDB): domain Bacteria; phylum Pseudomonadota; class Alphaproteobacteria; order Rhodobacterales; family Rhodobacteraceae; genus Sulfitobacter. The sequence goes on from JBLIAN010000022.1 coordinate 19,312, forward strand.
GATTTTGTTCTTCGATAACCGAGAACAGGCGGCCGTTATAAGTGGACCCGATCACAACTTCGCCATCCGCCAGAAGCTGTGGGGTATCGGCGCCTGCGTTCCACCAGATCACATCACCTTTGATGGTTTCCAGCTTGTCCAGCGCTTGCTGCTGGCCTTCGGCTGTTTCCAGCACGTTATAAACGTCGTCTTTTGCAACGCCGTCACAGATCAATGCCCATTCCATGTTGCCGATTGGGCGTTTTTCCAGCGCGCGTTTGCCGGGATAGGTTTCGGTGTCAAAGATATCACAGACCGAGGATGGCGGTGTGTCACCAACCATGTCGGTGCGGTAGCCAAAGGTGGTCGAGAAAACGATCTGCGGGATAAAGCAGTCGTTGATCAGCGTGCCACCAAAGTCTTCGGTTGCAGAAGTGCCATCAGGCGCCGCCGCGAGATCTTTGTCAAAGTCGATCTCCATCGCCAGACCTTCGTCACACAGGCGGAATGAATCCGCTGCGGTCACATCAACCACATCCCATGTAACGTTGCCCGCTTCGTTCATCGCACGCAGCTTGGCAACCGCATCGGCAGAAGATTCATCATTGATGATCTTGACGCCGGTCTTTTCCATATAGGGTTCGCTATAGGCTTTTTGCTGCGAATTTGAGTATGCGCCGCCCCAGCTTACGATTGTCATTTCGTCGGCCATGTGGGCATCGGCCATCGCCATGCCCGCCGCAACGGTCAGGGCGGTGCTGGCCAAAAGCATTTTGGTCATTTTCATTGATAGTCTCCCAGTTATGTACCCGTTAGAATTGTGGCGCCGCGACAACGGGTTTGGCCGCTGCGCCCTTTGTGATCGCATGCCCGTGGCATGCGACGAACCCCGCGTTCGAGCGATCAAGCGTCGAGTGCGCGGCAGTCCTCTGCAAGCCAGCCGATATCAATCTTCTGGCCCGGTTTCAGACGCACCTGATCCGGTGCGTTTCGTGTCTTGATGACAAAATCATCCCGCCCGGCAACGCGCAGTCGCGTGCGGAAGATGTCACCCATGTAGATAAATTCAAGTACCTCGGCCTGAAGCGTATGGGCCTCGGCCTGCAAACGGTCCTTGTTGTATTCAACGCGTTCTGGCCGGATCGACACGCGGGTGCGTTCGCCAACCTTGCTGACATTGATCGGCTTGGCATCAATCAACCCGCCCCCGTCCAGCTGCACCACAGCCAGACCGTTCTTGATTTCCTTGACCACACCCTCAAGCGTGTTGTTCTCACCGATGAACTGCGCCACAAAACTGTTCTCGGGCTCTTCATACAGCTTGTCCGGCGGGGCCAGCTGTTGAATGCGCCCATCATCAAACACCGCCACACGATCCGACATGGTCAGGGCCTCGGTTTGGTCATGGGTTACATAGACCGTGGTAATGCCCAGTTCATGCGCCAGATTGGTAATTTCAAATTGCAGCGTTTCACGCAGCTGTTTGTCCAACGCCCCCAGTGGTTCGTCCATCAACACCAGTTCAGGTTCAAACACCAAGGCCCGTGACAGGGCGATCCGCTGTTGCTGGCCGCCGGACAATTGCGCCGGACGACGGCCCGCGAAATCACCCATCTGCACCATGTCCAAGGCGCGTTTGACCTTTTCTTCGCGCTCGGACTTGCCGAACTTGCGGACCTCCAGCGGGAAGGACAGGTTTTCGGCAACCGTCATATGCGGGAACAACGCATAGTTCTGGAACACCATGCCGATGCCGCGTTTATGCGGCGGAATGTTGTTGATGGATTTCCCGGCAAGGCGGATATCGCCGTGGGTCGCTGTTTCAAATCCCGCCAGCATCATCAGGCAGGTGGTCTTGCCAGAACCGGATGGTCCAAGCATGGTCAGAAACTCGCCTTTGGGCAGGGAAAGATTGAGATCCTTCACAACCAGAGCTTCGCCATCATAAGATTTTTGCACGCGTTCGAATTCGACGAAAGCCGCGTCGTTTGACGATGTATTCACGTCGTCTCCCTTCCCCGTTCTGACCGCAGCAGGTTCATCCCGCTGTCACATTTGAACGACACCAATTGAAACGGACCACTGCCCAAGACGCAACCGCAAACTTAATTTTACGCCAGTAACGCCATAATTCTTTGCAATCATGCGGGTTTATTCAGCTTTGCCATATGCCAACCCAAAGCCTGATTGCTGGAAAGCACAGGTTTGCCAAGTCGTTGTGATAATTCAGGGATTATGGCCAGTGTTCGCAGATTCGTGCAACTCATAAAAACGCCCTGAACAGCGGTATCCCCGCCCAGTCTTAATGCCGCATTCATCAGGGATTGCGCCGAAATACGGACAACTTTTTCCTCATGCGCGACTCCGAAACTGCCAAAGACCGGTGTTTCCACCCCGCCCGCAGCAAGTGCGGCACAAAGGCTTTGATTCACCTCCTCAACATAGGGCGACAGCAACGCCAGCCGTGAAATGCCCAGATCGGCCGCATAAGCCAAGGTCGCGCGCAGCGGGTTTGTCACCACATCCACAGCGCAGGTTTGTTGCACCAATTGCTCCACCGCCTCAGAGCCGATCACCGAACTGGCCGAGGTGCAGCCGTATCCCACCACCGAAAACCGCCGCGCCTTGGGCAGCAGATCAGCCGCGGCCGAAATACCGCCCTGCATCGCGGCAAGGCTGTCACAGCTGACCTCGGGGGCGCTGGCGATCCGCGTGACATAGAGCGGGCTGGGATGCCCTGAAAAAATCTGCTTCATGTCGGCTTCGATGGTTTCATCGGGTTGCAAAACAATCAGCCCCATCGGCGGCGCGGTGGCATCATCAGCATCAAGTTCAAAAGGCAGATGCGTCATATCACCGGAATCCCGGCACCTATGCGCGGCGAGATAAAACGCGGCGCGCCCGCGGTGATCACGATGTTTTCCTCATGCACAATGATCTTGTCGCCCAGCGCAATCCCCGGCTCCAGTGTCAGCACCATCCCCGCTTCAAGCGGCGTGTGATCCTGCGCGATCAGCGAGGGCCATTCCGTCAGTGACATGCCCAGGCCATGCCCCAGCCGCCCCGCATCGGTTCCTGTGCCACCGCGGGTCAACACCGCATCCATTGTCTGAAACAATTCAGCCGCTGTTACCCCGACACGGGCAATGTCAAAGGCCGCATCAGAGGCTTCGACAAGTTGGGCATGGGCGGATTTGACCGCAGCACTGGGCGGGCCAACCGACCAGTTTCGATCAAAATCACAGAAATACCCGTCCCAGACCATGCCGGTGTCCAACATCAACACATCCCCCGTTGCCAACGGGATATCACGGGCGGGGGAAATCACATCGCTATAGCCGCCCGGTTCCGCGCCGCCCGCCAGATAGGGCACCCAATCGGCACCTTCCTCAAGGCAAAGCCGCTGGAAATCCCGAAACACCCGATCCAGCGGCACGCCTTCTTGGGCAATCTGCGGCACCCGATCAAAGGCACGGCCTGCAATGGCGCAGGCGGTTTCGATCTTGGCAATTTCGGCGGTCGATTTGACCATCCGCAGACGTCGGATCAGCCCTGCATCGCCGGTGATCCGGCGGTTGCCCAGCAATGTCTCAAGCCGCCGCAAATCCGCCAAGGGCATCCTGACATGGGTTTCATGGCCGTCCGGCACCCCGATCCGCGCCCGATCCGGGGTCAGCTCGCCGAGGGTATCGGCCAGCAGGGTAATCCCGTCATCGCGAAGGTCCGGCGCGCGCCATGTTCTGATGTCATCAATCCAAGTCTGCGCCATCAAGGCCGCACCAATAGAGGGGATCACCGCCACGGGCGTACCGCTGGCAGGCAGCAGCAGAAACCAAGGCCGCGTCGGGCTTTCCCAGAACCGCGTCAGAAAGCCGGTGAAATAGCGCACTTCGGCTTCACTGCTCAGCAACAGCGCATCCAGACCCTGACGCGCCATCGCCCGCTGCGCCCGTGCCAGCCGCGTTTCGAATTCAGCTTGTTCAAACCCGCGGGGCGCCATTCTGCCTGTCTCTCCCTGTTGCAATCCAGCAAGCGGCAAGGCGCGGCACAAAGCAAGAATTTATTAAGGTGGCGGCTGTCTGGCGCGACCTGACGGTTAGACGGCTGTGCCCGCCGACAACAGTGCAATCGGGGCCTGTCCGGTCAGCCCGTCTTTGAAATAGACCGCCTGCGCCGCCCCTGACAGGCGGCCAAAACCGCCGCAATCGCGCAGCAAGGATGCCGGTGTGTTGCTGGCACGCGCCACCGCCGTGGCCATATCATCGCGCACCTGCCCCACCATGACCGACAGCGCACGGGGCAATTCCAGATCGGCCCCGGCAAGCGTGCCATCCCCTAGGGTCAGGCGGTGATCCTTGCGAAACACCGTGCGGCCATTGAGCAGGAAACTGTCGATCGGCGATCCCGCTGTGGCCATCGCATCGCTGACCAGAAATATCCGCTCGGAGCGCGGTTTGGCGTTCAACGCGATGCGGATGCTGGTTGGATGCACATGCAGCCCATCCGCGATCAGCCCCGCATATACATCCTCGCGGGCCAGGGTTGCGCCAACCAGACCCGGGGCGCGGTTGCCCAATTGGCTCATGGCGTTGAACAAATGGGTGACACAAGTGGCCCCCGCATCAAAGGCCGCGTGGCAGGTGTCAACATCGGCATCGGTATGCCCCAGCGCGACAATCACGCCCGCATCTTTCAGGCGGGTGATCTGGGCGTTGGTGGTGCTTTCGGGGGCGAGAGTGACCATCACATTGGGCAGGCGCTGTGCGGCGTCACAGATCAGCGCCAGATCGTCCTCCTGCATCGGGCGGATCAGATCGGCATCATGGGCACCTTTGCGTGCCACCGACAGATGCGGCCCTTCCAGATGAATGCCCAGAATGCCGCTGACCTTTTGCGATATCGCCTGTGCCACCGCATCAATCGCGGCGCGGGTGCGGGCGGGTGTGTCGGTGATCAGGGTCGGCAGCAGGGCAATTGTCCCCGACAGGGCATGGGCCTGTGCAATTGTCCGCAGGGCGTCAACAGATTGATCATCATTGAACATCACCCCGCCACCGCCGTTGACCTGCAAATCCACAAATCCCGGGGTAATCAGCCCACCTTGCAAGACCTCAAGCGGGCATTGTGCCGGCACGCGTTCACGCGGCAGAACGGCGAAACCTCCCGCTGCGGTAACGGCCAGCGCATGATCGTCAAACAGGCCGCGCCCGTCATGGATGCGGGCACCGACATAGGCTTTGGAAAAGGCGCTCATACGGTTTCGGTCACTTTCCTGAGGTGGCGCGGCGCGTCCGGGTTGATGCCACGCGACGCGGCGGTCTGTTCCACCATCGCATAGAAGCTGGCAATCAACGAGATCGGATCAGTCAGCGCATGACCGGTGCGTGTCACCGCCAATCTTTGGGCCTGCTGCACCTTGTCGCTGGTGGCAAATACCTTGGCGCCTTTTGCGGCCAGTTGATCCGCCACACCGGCAAGGGCCGCTTCGGCTTCGTCCTGTGCGGCAAGCGCGATCACCGGAAAGCCGCCATCGACAATGGACACCGGCCCATGCAGCACCTCGGCAGAGGAATAGGATTCTGCGTGGATCTGGCAGGTTTCCTTGAACTTGAGCGCCGCCTCGTTTGAAATTGCATAAGACGGCCCGCGCCCGAGACAGAAAATCGAATTGCGCCCGCCCAGCGCTGCACGTGCCTCTGACCAATCCATGTTCACGGCTTTTTCCAAGACGTCAGGCAGATCATGCACCGCCCCGCGCAGCGCATCGTCATCAGCCCATTCCGCCAGCAACCAGATGCCGGTGACGGCAGAATTCACAAAGGTTTTGGTCGCCGCGACACTGATCTCCGGCCCCGCGTGCAGGTTCAGTGTATGATCGGCGACCTGTGCCAGCGCGCTGTCGGGGTTGTTGGTCAGGGCAATGGACAGCGCCCCGCCGGCCCGTGACATCCGCGCCATTTCAACAATATCGGGGCTTTTGCCCGATTGCGACACCGACAGGCAGACACTGCCATCAAGGTTCAGCTTGCGCCCATAGATCGAGGCAATGGAAGGCCCGAGCGAGGCAATCGGTGTTCCGGTCAGCAGTTCAGAGACATATTTCAGATAGGTTGCCACATGATCGGATGACCCACGCGCCACCGTGACCAGATAATTCGGGGCCAAGTGGCGCATCGCCCCGGCGGCACGGCGGATGTCTTCGCCGCCCCTGTCCAACAACCGCGCCACCGCAACGGGTATTTCCAACACTTCACGGCGCATCTGGGATTGCGGATCTGTCATCGGGGCTTCCTATTCTTTGGCAAGGCGCAGTTCGGCCACAAAATTATAGGCATCCCCGCGATAGATGGATTGGGTGAATTCAACGGTGCGCCCGTCCGCCAGATAGGAGGTGCGCTCAATCCGCAGCCCGGCCATCCCCGGTTCGACCTCAAGCAGCGCGGCATTGTCCTTTTGCAGATTGATCGCTGAGATTTTCTGCAAGGCGCGCACCGGCCTAAGACCCGCCTGCCCCAGCACCACGTAAAGCGAGGTGGTGACCAACATCGGATTGGGCAGCATATCTGTGGACAATGCGGCGCGTTCGATTGCCATAGGTTTGTCATCGGCGGTGCGCAGCCGTGCAATCCGCGACACCGAAGCATCCGGCGACAAGGCCAGCGCCAGCACCTCGTCGGGCGAAGGCATGAACACCCCGCGCTCCAGCCAGACCGAGGCCGAGGCCATGCCCCGGCGCGCCATATCTTCACTAAAAGAGGTCAGCCGCGACAGCGATTGTTCGATCTGCGGCGTATCAGAGGCGACAAAAGACCCCGATCCCTGTTTTTGCACGATAACCCCGTCTTGGGCGAGATTCTGAATCGCCTTGCGCACAGTGACGCGCGACAAATTGGTTAGCGTGGCAATCTCGCGTTCGGGCGGCAATGAATCCCCCGCGTTCAAGACGCCCTGATCCACAGCATCGCTGAGGCGTTGACGCAGCTGCAGATAACGCGGGCCTCCGGTGCTGCGCAGCCAGCTTTCGGGGCTCAGAAAATCCGTAATCGTCACCCTATCACCCCTCCTCTGCAAGGCCGTCACAGCCGGTAATATCAACAACATCCTGACGCCAGAACAGCAGGCGCGGCGACTCGCAATGCAATACCTTTATAATACCTATTATTCAGAATAACAGCGAATTTTTGAACGCTGTCTGTGCTTTAGCGGCGAAATACCCCCATAATTCTGATGTTTTGAAAATCAGTGGACAAAAGGTATCTAAAAGGTATTAATTCAGACAGGGGGATTCGAATGCTGCTGCCAGCCACAGAAAAACTGCCGCAGGAACCTGCGATTGACACCCGCGCACCGCTGGATGCGGCGGCTTTCTTGCTGCACGGCCAACAGGCGGCGCTGGATGCTGTGGGCCAAGCCACCCGCGACCTTGAGCGCGGCGCAGACATCATGGCGACCGCGATCCGCAGCGGCAAATCCATCCATTATTTCGCAGCGGGCAGTTCGGGATTGATGGCGCTTGCCGATGCCTGCGAATTGCCCGGCACCTTTGGCATTTCGGCGGCGGCCATCCACATTCACATGGCAGGCGGCGTGCCCACAGATGCCGTGATGCCCGGTGCCACCGAAGATGACGACAAAGCCGCACAGACCAGCGCCATGACCATATCCCAAGGCGATGTGGCAATCGTGTTAAGCGCCAGTGGCAGCACGCCTTTTGCCCTTGCCGCAGCCAAGCAGGCCTTGGCCCAAGGCGCCCAGGTGATCGCCCTTGCCAACAACCCCGGCACCCCTTTGCTTGATCTGGCGCAGGTTGCGATCTGCCTTGAAACCCCTAGTGAAGTGATTGCCGGTTCAACCCGTCTGGGCGCAGGCACGGCCCAAAAGGCCGCGCTGAACCTGATGTCCACCCTGATGGGGATCAAACTGGGCCATGTCTATCAAGGCCATATGGTAAATCTGGTGGCCGACAATGCCAAGTTGATGCAACGCGCCCTTGCGATTGTCGCTGACATCGCAGGGGTGTCGCGGCCGGTGGCGCAGGCAGCATTGGCAACCGCACAGGGCCAGACCAAACCCGCGATACTGGTTGCTGCGGGTATCGAAATTTCCGCGGCAGAGGCGCTTTTGAAAACCCACAACGGGCATCTGGGCCGCTGCTTTTACGCTATTAAACCAAACCAAGACGTAACCGTCTAACAAGGGAGAAGACCATGACAAAATCGACATTGATCGGCAGCTTGCTGGCCAGCACATTGATCGCGGGCGCCGCTTGGGCAGAGGATGTGACGCTGACCATCGAAAGCTGGCGCAATGATGACCTTGCGATCTGGCAAAACGACATCATTCCCGCCTTTGAGGCCTCCCATCCTGGTATCAAATTGAAATTCACCCCCTCTGCCCCGGCAGAATACAACGCGGTGTTGAACTCCAAGCTGGATGCGGGATCCGCTGGTGACATTATCACCTGCCGCCCGTTTGATGCCTCACTGGCGCTGTATGATTCCGGCCATCTGGCAGATATCAGCGCGCTGGAAGGCATGGCGAATTTTTCACCCGTGGCCAAATCCGGCTGGAGCACCGATGATGCGTCTACCCAGTTCTGTGTGCCGATGGCTTCGGTGATCCACGGCTTTATCTACAACAAAGAAGCCTTTGCCGAGGTCGGTGTTGAAGAACCCAAAACCGAAGCAGAATTCTTCGCGGCTTTGGAAAAATTCAAGGAAGACGGCACGTATATCCCGATGGCGATGGGCACCAATGACCAATGGGAAGCCGCCACCATGGGCTATAACAACATCGGCCCGAACTATTGGAAAGGCGAGGAAGGCCGTCTGGCATTGCTGGCCGGAGATCAAAAGCTGACCGACGAACAATGGGTTGCCCCCTATCGCCAACTGGCCAAATGGGCGCCCTATCTGGGCGATGGATATGAAGCACAGACCTATCCAGACAGCCAGAATATTTTCACCCTCGGGCGGGCGGCGATCTATCCCACCGGTTCATGGGAAATTTCCGGCTTTAACGGGCTGGCGGATTTCGAAATGGGGGCGTTTTATCCGCCGGTGCAAAAGGCCGGTGATACCTGCTATATCTCGGATCACACCGACATCGGCATCGGCATGAACACCGCCACGCCGCACCCCGAAGCGGCCAAAGCCTTTCTCAACTGGGTCGGATCGTCGGAATTTGCCACGATCTTTGCCAATGCCCTGCCCGGTTTCTTTCCGCTGTCCTCGGCCCCTGTGAGCCTGGATGATCCGTTGGCACAGGAATTCCTGTCCTGGCGTGGTGAATGTGAAAGCACCATCCGCTCTACCTATCAGGTGTTGTCGCGGGGCACGCCAAACCTTGAAAACGACACATGGAACGCCTCGGTGGCCGTGATCAAAGGCGAAGAAACCCCCGAAGAGGCAGGTCAACGCCTGCAAGACGGGCTGGCAAGCTGGTACAAACCCCAGATGTAAAAGCGTTTTATACGCCACCCTGTTCCGGCGTTACGCGCCGGGGCAGGGCCGACATTACCCATCGGCAGGACCATCCGCCAGCACCACTCGCCCGTGCCCTGACGGTATTGGCCCCCGATCTGCCCTCAGGAGGACATCATGCCAGACCCGAAACCGCGCCCCAAAATGCGCTGGCATATCGCGGTGTTCCTTGCCCCTGCGGTGCTGGTCTATACGGCGGTGATGATCTATCCGTTGTTCAACACGCTGCGTCTGTCGCTGTTCACCGAAGTTGATCAGCAAAGGGTATTTGCGGGGGTGCAGAACTTTCGCACGCTGTTTGGTACAGATGTCTGGTCAAACCAGTTCTGGAACGCGCTTGGCAATAATTTCTGGTTTTTCTTTATGCATATGCTGGTGCAGAACCCCATTGGCGTGGCGCTGGCGGCGGTTCTGAGCCATCCCAAACTGCGCTTTGCCGGGTTTTACCGCTCGGCTATTTTTATCCCGACCATTCTGTCCTTTGTGATTGTCGGCTTTGCCTGGAAACTGATCCTGTCACCGATCTGGGGCATTGCGCCGGAAATGCTGGGCGCGGTCGGGCTTAAATCGCTTTATGCGCCCTGGCTGGGCAAAGAGGCCTATGCGCTGACCACTTTGTCGCTGGTGTCGGTCTGGCAATTTGTCGGCATCCCGATGATGCTGATCTATGCCGCCTTGCTGTCGATCCCCGATGAAATCCTGGAGGCCGCCGAAGTTGAGGGTATCACCGGATTTGCCGCTTTCTGGAAGATCAAACTGCCGCTGATCCTGCCTTCCATCGGGATCATTTCCATTCTGACCTTTGTGGCGAATTTCAATGCATTCGATCTGATCTATGCCGCGCAGGGGGCGCTGGCCGGCCCTGATTTTTCAACCGATATCCTAGGCACCTTTATGTATCGGACCTTCTTTGGCTTCCAGTTGCAATTGGGCGATCCGCATATGGGCTCCACTATTGCCTCGGCGATGTTTGGCATCATCCTGATCGGGGTCTGCCTGTATCTGTTTGGTATTCAATCGCGCATGCGCCGCTATCAGTTCTAGGGAATATGCCATGAATGCCACCCGCCAAAACCCCCTGAACAGCCTTGCCGCCCATGCTGCGCTGATCCTTTATACGCTGATTGCGTTGTTTCCGGTCTGTGTGATCGTGATCAACAGCTTCAAAACCCGCAAAGCCATCTTTCGCGAACCGCTGGCCCTGCCCAACAGCGACAGCTTTTCGCTGGTCGGCTATCAGACCGTGTTCAAGCAGGGGGATTTCTTTCTGTATTTCCAGAACTCGATGATCGTGACGGTCGGGTCGTTGTTTTTCATCCTGCTTTTTGGCGCGATGGCGGCCTTTGCGCTGGCTGAATACCGGTTCAAGGGCAACACGTTGATGGGGCTTTATCTGGCGCTGGGGATCATGATCCCGATCCGCATCGGTACTGTGGCGATCCTTGAAATGATGGTGCAGACGGGGCTGGTGAACACGCTTTGGGCGCTGATCCTGGTTTATACGGCGCAGGGTCTGCCGCTGGCGGTGTTTATCCTGAGCGAATTCATGCGGCAGGTGTCGGATGATCTGAAAAATGCGGGCCGGATTGACGGGCTGAGTGAATACCGGATCTTTTTCCGGCTGGTGCTGCCGCTGTTGCGCCCGGCAATGGCGACGGTTGCGGTGTTTAACATGATCCCGATCTGGAACGATCTTTGGTTCCCGCTGATCCTTGCCCCCGCCGAAGAGGTCAAGACCCTGACCCTGGGATCGCAGGTTTTTATCGGGCAGTTTGTCACCGATTGGAATGCGGTGCTGTCGGCGCTGTCGCTGGCCATTCTGCCGGTGATGGGGCTCTATGTCATCTTCTCGCGCCAGCTTATTCGCGGCATCACATCAGGAGCAGTGAAATGAAGGTTGTTGTTGCCGGTCTGGGGACGATGGGATGCAGTCACGCGCTGGCCTATCACGCCCACCCCGAGGTTGAGATTGTCGGTCTGGTCAACCGCTCGCCAGTGGACCTGCCCGAGGCGCTGGCGGGGTATCCGCGTTTTGAAACGCTGGAACAGGCGCTGGCGCTGCACCCCGATCTTGTCTGTATTGCCACCTATTCCGACAGCCATGCCGCGTATGCGATCAAGGCCATGCAGGCGGGTGCGCATGTTTTTGTCGAAAAACCGCTGGCCACCACGGTGGCAGATGCCCAAAGGGTGGTGGACACCGCTACGCGCCTGAACCGCAAGTTGGTGGTCGGATATATCCTGCGCCATCACCCCAGTTGGCAACGGCTGATTGCCGAGGCCCGTGCCCTTGGCGGCCCTTATGTGTTTCGCATGAACCTGAACCAGCAATCACAGGGCGCCACCTGGGAAACCCACAAGGCCTTGATGCAAACCACCTCTCCGATTGTCGATTGCGGGGTGCATTATGTGGATGTGATGTGCCAGATCACCGATGCCAGACCGATACGGGTCAGCGGCATGGGGCTGCGCCTGAGCGATGAAATTCCGCAAGACATGTATAATTACGGCCAATTGCAGGTCTGGTTCGAAGACGGCTCTGTGGGCTGGTACGAGGCCGGCTGGGGGCCGATGATTTCGGAAACCGCGTTTTTTGTCAAAGACGTGGTGTCCCCCAAAGGGGCGGTGTCGATCGTCGAGACCGACAAAGGGGCCTCTGATGACGTCGATGGCCATACCAAAGTGGGCGGGTTGCGGGTGCATCGTAGCAGTGGCGATCAAATGATCACCCTGCCCGATGAACCCGGCCATCAGGATTTATGCACCGCTGAACAGGAATATATGATCAAGGCCATCACTGAAAACATCGACCTGAGCCGCCACATGCAGGACGCGGTGCAATCGCTGCGCATCTGTCTGGCGGCAGATCAAAGCATCCGCAGCGGCCAGCCCGTCGCGTTAGGAGACAGCCAATGACCGCACTGACGCTTGACAATATCTGCAAATCCTTTGGCACAGTCGACGTGCTCAAGAACATCAGCCTGACCGTGGAGGATGGCGAATTTGTAGTGTTTGTCGGCCCTTCGGGCTGTGGAAAATCCACCTTGTTGCGGGTCATTGCGGGGCTGGAAGATGCCAGCAGTGGCACGGTTGCGATTGGCGGTGATACCGTCAATACCATCCCGCCTGCCAAACGGGGCATCGCAATGGTGTTTCAAACTTATGCGCTTTATCCGCATCTCACTGTCAGGGACAATATGACCCTGGGCCTGAAACAGGAAAAGCAGCCGAAATCCGTAATCCAGCACCGGGTCGACAAAGCGGTAGAGATGCTGGGCCTCGGAGCCTATGCCAACCGCCGCCCCGCCGAATTGTCCGGTGGACAACGCCAGAGGGTTGCCATCGGGCGGGCGATTGTGCGCGAACCCAAATTGTTCCTGTTTGATGAACCCCTGTCCAATCTGGACGCGGCGCTGCGGATGAACATGCGCATCGAAATCGCCGAATTGCACCGCACCCTGAGCGCCTCGATGATCTATGTCACCCATGACCAGACCGAAGCCATGACCCTTGCTGACAAGATCGTTGTGCTGCGTGATGGGCAGGTCGAACAGGTCGGATCCCCGATGGAATTGTATAACAATCCCGTCAACCAGTTTGTCGCGGGGTTTCTGGGCGCGCCCTCGATGAATTTCCTGACCAAAGCCCCACTTGCCATTCCACAGGGCGGGGCTTTGGGCCTGCGTCCCGAACATCTGCGCCCCAAGGCAGGCGGACGGATCACCGGCAGCGTGACCCATGTGGAACGTCTGGGCGGGGATACCAATCTATTGGTGATGACGGATCAGCAAGAACCGTTGACCGTGCGGATATTCGGACAGGACGCCACCAAAGTCGGCGCGGCAATTGCACTGGATTTTGACGACAATGCCGCCTTTGCCTTTGATGCACAGCGCCAGCGCATTGCCCGGTAACACTGCGGTGACGCGCGCTTAAAATCCCACGCTGGCCCCGAAAGCGCCGCTGCAATGTCGGGCAATGAAATCGACAAAACATCTGACTTTGGGGTCTTGCAATCTGCGGTGCGGATAGAGACAGCCAAAAATCGTTGGCACCGGCGGCGTATCTGGCAGAACCTCGACCAAGGCACCACTGCGCAGTGGTGCTGCCACATCAAAACGGGGCTTGTTGACGATCCCGCGCCCGTCCAGCGCCCAATCGCGCAACACATCGCCGTCATCGGCATCATATTTGCCGGCCACCTCGAATTTGCGCGGACCGTCGCGGGTTTGCAGCACCCAGAAATATTCCGGCGAACGTGGATAACGCAGCATCAGACAATTATGCGCCCCGCCCAGCAAATCTTCGGGGTGGTGCGGCGTGCCGTGTTTGGCCAGATAGTCCGGCGTGGCACAAAGGACCCGGTCACAATCGGCGATTTTGCGCAGTTGCAGGTTTGAATCCTGTGGCGTGCCGATGAAAAATGCCAGATCCAGCCCGTCTGCCAACAGATCAACCTTGCGGTCCGACAGCCGCATCCGCACCTCGGTGCCCGGAAATTCATCGACAAAGCGCGGCACCAGCGGCGCCACAATCCGCCGCCCCGCCCCCAAAGGGGCAGTCACACGGATCACCCCGCGCGGGGTATCCGACAGGCTGGCGATGGTTGCCTCGGCATCCTCGATCGACCCCAGCACCTTTTTGGCCTCTTCATAAAACACCGTCCCGACCCCCGTGGGGGTCAGGGATCGCGTGGTGCGGTTGAAAAGCCGCACACCCAGATGCTTTTCCAATTCCTTGATCCGCTTGCTGGCCACCGCTGGTGTCAACCGCAGATCACGCCCGCCCGAGGTGATGCTGCCCAATTCAATCACCCGGACAAAGACCCGCAGGCTTTCGACATAGGACATGAAATAATTCCCTAACGGATTGATCCCAAAGCCGGAACCGGCAAAAAGCAAGATATCATTTTCAACGATCTGTTGAAAGTGTTTTCCAAATAGGCCCATATTTCGATGCAGTCAGCCCCGCTAAGCTGCCCTCCAGCACTTTCCTAAAACAGCAACAAGGGGCGTTCCATGCACCGTCGCGACGAAACCGGTTTTTGCCTGAACGGCCGTGACGTGGAGGTAAAGGATATGGCCGCACAGCTGCCATTGCAGAGGTCTTTCGTGGGATATGGCAAACAACACCGCACCGCCGGTGAAACCCGGGATTTCCCATACAGCGCCATGCAACATTCAGGCGGCCCGGCGTGATTGCGGCCTTTGAGGCGGCAGAAGTGAACGCTGAATTGACCAGTGAACCTGCCGCAGCGGCCCGCAACAGGGGCTTTGGCCCGCCAAAACGCGGGCATTCAAGGGCGCAGCACAGGGTGGGCGCAGCGACGTCCCGCCCAAAGCTGCGCCACACAGGAGGAGGAGGATCCCACCATGACCAACCAGAGCTACACCTACAGGCTGTTCTCGCGCAGCGATTTCAGCGCCTTTTGGGCGCTGTTCACGGATAATCTGATCAATCTGATTGTCTTGGCAGGCGTCTGCCAGTTTGTCTTTAACATGCCCGCCGAGATCGTCTTTGGCCGGATCCTGCCGGGGGCAGCGGTGGCGATCATGGCCGGAATCGCGGTCTATACCGGGCTGGCCCATCGCACCGCCACCAAAGAAGGGCGTGACGTGACCGCCCTGCCCTATGGGATTTCGACACCGGTGATGTTTGTCTATCTGTTCGGGGTGATTGGGCCGATTTACTGGTCGACACAGGATGCGGTTCTGGCCTGGCAGGTTGGCATCGGCGCCGGTTTTATGGGCGGCATTGTCGCGGCGCTTGGCGCGATTGTCGGGCCGATACTGAAACGGGTAACGCCACGGGCGGGAATGCTGGGGACGCTGTGCGGTATTGCCTTGGTGTTTATCGGCACGGTGCCGCTGGCGACGGTTTTTGAAGATCCGATCATCGGCTTTGCCTCGATGATAATCATTCTCTGGGGGCTGGTCGGGCGCTTTCGCCTGCCGTTCAACATGCCTGCCGGATTGCTGGCCTTGATCGTCGGCACTGTTGTGGCCCTGTCGATGGGCAAAGCCACGATCAATTTTAACGGTGTCGGATTTTATCCGCCCTTGCCCTATTTTGGTGATCTGATTGCGGGCATCCAGCATCTTTTTGCCAATCCGGAGCTGTTTCTGGTGCTGGTGCCGGTGCAGATCTACAATTTCATCGAAACCATGAACAACGTGGAAAGCGCCGAAGCCGCCGGTGATACCTATCCTGTTGCCACCTGTCAGGTGACCGATGGTGTCGGAACGATGATTGGTGCGGTCTTTGGCTCGCCGTTTCCGACCACCGCCTATATCGGCCATCCGGCCTATAAACGTATGGGGGCGCATGCGGGCTATATCATCGGGGTTGGCCTGATCATTCCCTTTGCCGCGTTTTTTGGCTTGCTGGCGTTTCTCAACACTCTGATCCCGGTGGCCGCTGCGGCCCCCGTGTTGGTTTTTGTCGCGCTTAGCCTGATCACCAATACCGCCCATTCGGTCAAGACCGAGCACATGGCGGCGGTGACCATTGCGATGATGCCGCATGTTTCGGCGTTTTTGATGGTCAAATGGGGGTCGCTGATGGGGGCGCTTGCCGCCAGCGGAGTGCAAGGTCTGCCGCAGCTTGGTGATCCGGCGCTGACCGGGGCGCTGTTGCAACAGGGCGCGCATTTCCAAGGCCATCTGGCGCTCAGTCAGGGGGCGATCCTGACCGGGCTGATCTGGGGCGCGATTGTCGCCAGCGTGATTGACGGGCGGTTCCGCAATGCGGGCGGCTTTGCACTGGCAGCCTGTGCGATGTCGCTGATCGGGATCATCCATGCCGCCAGCCTGCATCTGCCGGTGCTGAGCGGGGTCAGCCTTGGCTATCTGATCGCGGCGGCGTTCCTGTTTGTCTATCCGGTGTTTCACAAGGAAGACCAACCAGACAGCCGGGGCCCGAACATCAAGGATCCGCAGCCGCAGCCCGCTGCGGGCCTGTAACCGCGCCTGACCACTCCGCCAGCAGAGGCGGGATATCCGGCCTCTGCCTTTCCGTATTCCAAGACAAAGACATCCGCATGACACAAAAACTTTTGCGCGGGCGCATCCTGTCCTTCAGCGCCGAACCCTTTGGCGCGCAGGACCAAGACGCCTATTGCTATATCAAAGACGGTGCCCTGCTGATCGAAGCGGGCCTCATCATCGCCTCGGGTGATTTTGCCAGCGTCAGCGCCCAAGCCCGCACCCCCGAGGTGATCGACCACCGCCCGCATCTGTTGATGGCGGGGTTTATCGACACCCATATCCATTTCCCACAGGTGCAGGTGATTGCCTCTTGGGGGGCGCAGCTGCTGGACTGGCTCAACAGCTATACTTTCCCCGAAGAGACCCGCTTTGAAGACCCCGATCACAGCGCCAGAATGGCCGGCCATTTCTGTGACGCGCTGATCGACAATGGCACCACCACCGCCGTGGCATTTGGATCGGTTCACCCGACCTCGGTTGAGGCCTATTTCAGCGCCGCCGCACAGCGCAACATGCGCATGATCGGCGGCAAGGTGATGATGGACCGCAACGCCCCCGAAGCCCTGTGTGACACTGCCCAAAGCAGCTATGACGATACCAAGGCACTGATTGCACGCTGGCATGGCAAGGGCCGCGCAAGTTATGCGATCACGCCGCGCTTTGCCATCACCTCGACACCCGCGCAATTACAGATGGCGGGGGCCTTGGTTGCGGAACATCCTGATTGTTACGTACAGACCCATCTATCTGAAAACCATGACGAAATCGCCTATACGGCGTCGCTGTACCCGCAAGCGCGCGATTATCTGGATGTTTATCAGAATTTTGGCCTGCTGGGCCCGAAAACCCTGCTGGGCCATGCGATCCACCTGACCCCGCGCGAAATTGACGCCCTTGCAGACAGCGGCAGCCATCCGGTGTTCTGCCCGACTTCCAATTTGTTTCTGGGCAGCGGGCTTTTTGATGATGCAGGTCTGCGCCAGCGCGGGATTTGCAATGCGATTGCCACGGATGTCGGCGCCGGCACCAGTTATTCGATGCTGCAAACCCTGAACGAAGGCTACAAGGTGCTGCAATTGCAACATCAGGCCTTACATCCGCTGCGGGCCTTTCATTGGATCACCCGTGGCAATGCTGTTGCCTTGGGGCTTGAAGACCGGATTGGCACTTTGGCCGTCGGCAGCGAAGCGGATGTGGTGGTGTTGAACGCCCGTGCCACCCCGGCAATGGCACTGCGTGCAGAGCGGGCGCATGACCTGTTTCAGGAACTTTTCATCTTGCAGATGATGGGCGATGACCGGGCAATTGCCCAGACCTATGTGGCAGGGCAGGCGCTGAAAACGTCTTGATCCCGCTTTTGTCACATCCGCGTGACGGGCACCCTGTGCCAAAGCAACCGATACGCGGATTGCTTTGGCAAACCGATTGCGCGTGCTATCTCTAGGGGATGAATGACACATCGCCAGATTTTTACACCTCCCTTGCCCTGCATGATGATTTTGCACGCCTTTCCGACGCCCGGGCCTATACCTCGCTGCCCGGGGACTGGTGGGTCGGCACATCGGATATTGTCGAGTCAAGCAAGGCCGTGGCCGACGGGCGTTATAAAACGGTGAATATGGTGGGCTCAGCGGTGATTTCAGCCCAGATCAACGCCCATAAAGGCGCTGAATTTCCCTATATTTTTGGCGGTGACGGGGCCGGTTTTGCCGTACCCCCCGCATGGAAAGACCGCGCCGAACAGGCATTGGCGGCGGTGCAGGTCTGGGCGCAGGAAGAATTCAACATGCACCTGCGGATCGCGATGATGCAAGTGTCAGAGATCCGCGCCGCAGGACGTGATGTGACAATTGCCCGCTTCAAGGCCGCACAAGCCGTTGATTACGCAATGTTTTCCGGCGGGGGCCTCAGCTGGGTCGAAGCCCAGATGCGGGCGGGCAATCTGTCCTTGCCGCGGGCCGCGCCCGGCAGCCAGCCTGATCTTACCGGCCTGTCCTGCCGCT
>JBLIAN010000023.1:0-30464 GCA_047634585.1 Sulfitobacter sp.
GGTTCGGAATAGCCCTGACACCACCAGTCAGCCCCCGACAGGATGCGCGGCAGCCAATGGTCCTGTTGCACCTTTGAGCCGAATTTCTGTAGCACGGGGGCCAGCATCGACAGGCCGAAAGGCACGATGCGCGGCGCATTGGCGGCGGCGGCTTCTTCCTCAAAGATATGGCGTTGCACCGCGTTCCATTCGGCCCCGCCAAAGGCTTTGGGCCAATTCGGCGCAAGCCAGCCCTGTGCGTTCAGGATCGCATGCCAGCGCACCTGATTTTCGCGGCCCAATTCCTGACCTCTGCGGATTTTATCGCTGAATTCCTTGGGCAGCTTTTCTTTCAAAAAGCTGCGCACCTGTTCGCGAAAGGCTTTGTCTTCGTCTGAGTAGCGCAGATCCATCGGGCCGCTCCCTTAGTAGATTTCAAACAGGCCAGCGGCACCCATGCCACCACCCACGCACATGGTCACAACGCCCAGTTTCGCCCCGCGCCGTTTGCCTTCGAGCAACAGATGGCCGGTCAGACGTGCGCCGGTCATGCCAAAGGGATGACCGATGGCGATGGAGCCGCCGTTGACGTTGTATTTGTCGGGATCAATGCCCAGCGTGTCACGGGCATAAAGGCACTGGGAGGCAAAGGCTTCGTTCAATTCCCAGATGTCGATGTCATCCACGCTCAGCCCGTGCCGTTCCAACAGCCGTGGCACAGCATAGATCGGGCCAATGCCCATTTCATCGGGTTCGCAGCCTGCCACAGCAAAGCCTTTGAAAGCGCCCAGCGGGTCAAGCCCGGCTTTTTCGGCTTCTTTGCTGTCCATGACCACAACCGCCGAGGCCCCATCAGAAAGCTGGCTGGCGTTGCCTGCGGTGACAAATTCGCCTTCGCCGCGCACCGGTTTCAGGCCAGCAAGACCTTCCAGCGTGGTGCCGGGGCGGTTACATTCATCGCGGTCCACGACGACCTCATGGGTGGTGATTTCACCGGTTTCCTTGTTCTGCATGCCCATTGTGGTGGTCATTGGCACGATTTCGGCGTCGAATTTTCCGGCCTGCTGGGCGGCGTGGATCAATTGCTGGCTGCGCAGGCTGTATTCGTCCTGATATTCACGGCTGAGGCCATAGCGTTTTGCCACGATGTCAGCGGTTTCGATCATTGTCATATAGATGTCGGGCTTGTTCTCAAGCAGCCAAGGATCCGGCACATGCTGGGCTTTGGGCTGTACCATCGAGATGCTTTCAACGCCGCCTGCCACCATCGGGCCTGCGCCCTCTTGGGTGATGGCATTTGCCGCCATCGCGATGGTCTGCAAGCCCGAGGAACAAAAGCGGTTGACGGTGACGCCCGAGGTGGTGATCGGCAGGCCGGCGCGCAGACCGATCTGGCGGGCGATGTTGGATCCGGTTGCGCCTTCGGGGGCACCGCAGCCCATGTAGATGTCTTCGATCAAGGCCGGATCAAGACCCGCGCGTTTGACCGCATGTTCAACCGCATGGCCGCCCATGGTCGCGCCATGGGTCATGTTGAATGAACCACGGAAAGATTTCGCAAGGCCCGTGCGGGCGGTGGAGACAATAACAGCTTGTTTCATTTCGATTGTTCCTTGTTCAAATCATCAAATGTGCGGCCATCTGCGACCAGCTGGGACAGAAGCGGCGCGGGTTTCCAGAACCACGCATCTTCCTTTGCATAGCTTTCAATATCGGCCAGAATGGCCGGAAGCCCCTGAAGATCGGCCCATTTCATTGGCCCGCCCCAATAGCGCGGAAAACCGTATCCAAAGAGCAATGTCATATCCACGTCCAGGGGGCGGCGGGCGATGCCTTCGCCCACGACCCTGGCCGCTTCATTCACCATGGCACACATGTAGCGGCGTACAATCTGTTCATCCGTGAAAGGACGTGGCGTAATTCCCAGCGCCTGCTGTTCATCCGCGATCAGCGTGGCAATTTTCGGGTTCGGGGTGCCGCCGCGTTTGCCCTTTTCATAGATGTAATAGCCTTCGCCGGTTTTCTGGCCGAAATGGCCGTCTTCGCACAGGCGGTCGATATAGGTGGGCACCCGTTCTTGGGGGTGGCGGTGCGGCGCTTTGCGTTTGCGGGTCATCCAGCCGATATCAAGACCGGCCAGATCGGCCACGGCAAACGGCCCCATCGCAAAGCCGAATCCGGTCAGCGCCTTGTCGATCTGATAGGGGGTTGCCCCGTCCAGCACCATGTGATCGGCGGCGGTGCGATAGGTCGCCAGAATGCGGTTGCCGATAAACCCGTCACAGACCCCTGCCCGCACGCTGATCTTGCCCAAGGCCTTGCCCAGTGCGAATCCGGTGGCCACCACGTCAGGCGCGGTGTGATCTGCCACGACCACCTCAAGCAGTTTCATCACATGGGCGGGGGAAAAGAAGTGCAGCCCGATCACATCCGCAGGGCGCGAGGTGCAGGCAGCGATTTCGTTCACATCCAGATAGGAGGTGTTGGAGGCCAAGACACAACCGGGTTTGCAGATGGCATCCAGTTTGCCAAAGACATCGCGTTTCACTGCCATGTCCTCGAACACCGCTTCGATCACCAGATCCACATCCGACAGGCTGTCATACGACGTGGACACCACGAGGGCATTCTGGCTCAGCGCGTCAAATTTCGCCTGATCAATTTTGCCCCGTTTCAGCGCACCTTGCAGGTTGCCTTCGATCCGTTCACGGGCGGCTTGGGCAAAGGTGTCTTTCATTTCGATCAGCACAACACCAAAGCCCGACAGCAGCGCGGCGGTGGCAATGCCCGCCCCCATGGTGCCGCCGCCGATAACCCCGATGGATTTCAATGCGCGGGGGTCAACACCTTTCAATTCGGGCAGGTTGCTGACCGCACGTTCATTAAAGAAAGCATGGATCATGCCCTTGCGTTGATCGGTTTCCATCAGTTCCATGAACAGGGCGCGTTCGCGCAGCATGCCCTGGTCAAACGGCAGTTCGCTGGCCGCTTGCACCGCACGCACGGCAACTGCAGGGCTGATCTGGCCACGGCCCTTTTTCAGCACGGCATCATAGGTGGCATCCCAGTCAATCGCCGGGGCCGCAGGCATCTCGCTGACCGGGCGGCGCGGGGCGTTTTGATCCAGCAGGTGCCGGGCATAGGCAAGGCCGACGGTTTCAGGATCGCCGTCCTCAATCCGGTCAATAATGCCCATGTCCAAGGCTTCGGGGGCAAAAATATGCCGCCCCGAGGTAATTGCCTCAATGGATTTTTCAACACCGATCAGCCGCGGCAAACGTTGGGTGCCGCCTGCACCGGGCATCAGGCCAAGGTGGACTTCGGGCAGGCCGACACGGGCGGTGGATTGGGCAATGCGGTAATGCGCGCCCAGCGCGATCTCAAGCCCGCCACCAAGGCTGACCCCGTGCATCGAGGCCACAACCAGCAGCGGCGAGGCTTCGATGCGGGTGCAGAGATCAGGCAGAAACGGCTGCATCGGCGGCTTGCCGAATTCACCGATATCGGCACCGGAAATAAATGCGCGGCCTTCACCGACGATCAGCACGGCACGCACGCCTGAATCGGTTTCGGCCTGCGTCATGCCGTCTTGCAAGCCTTGGCGCACCGCTTGGGATAGCGCGTTCACCGGCGGGTTCTGGATGCGCAGCACGGCGATGTCACCGTGGCGGGAATAGGCAATCTTGTCGGTCATGGTCTTGGTCTTCTCCATTAAAATCTAACCGCGTCGCGCCAGTGCTGGCGGCAGTCCGGTTTGTTGTTCAAGGCTGCGCACCGCACCGCGCAGGGCGGGGCCAACCACAGAAAGCATCCGGGTGTCGGGCAAATCCTGCGGCAGGGCCCCACAGGTAAAGGCCACGGATTCACCAAATTCACTGGCGTAAAACGGCACGCTGACCGCGTTGACAGTGCCGGCATAGCGGGTGTGCTGCGGCGCGATGGTAAACCCCTGACCGATCAATTGGTCATAGCCGGTCTGCCGAAAGCGGGTCAGTTCTGCATCCGGCGCCAGCGCGTCAAAGCGATCATCGCCCAAGGTGGCCAGCACCGCCAGCCCCGAGGACGAGCCAAATATCGGGATGCGCTGCCCCGGATCAAGCCAGATCGCGGACACCCCTTGGGGGCGCCATGTTTTGGCCAGCAACATCCGGCTGTCATCGCGCACCGCAACCAAGGCCAAGGTGCCGGTCTGGTTTGCCAGTTTCTGCATGGTGGCCGAGGCCAGATCCAGAAAACTGACCGACAAAGATGCCACCGATCCCAGCGCCACCGCAGCGGGGCCAAGCCGAAACCGGTCATTGCGCGCACCGTGACTGAGGAACCCGAGTTCGCCCAGCGTATAGCACAGGCGCGTCACCGTGGGTTTCGGCAAGCCGGTGCGCTGGGCAATTTCGGCATTGCTCAGCCCGTCATCGCTGGCCCGAAAGGCACGCAGCACATCCAGCCCCCGCGCCAGTGTATTGGCAAATTTGCGGTCGGTGGCGGCGTCATTCATGCCCCGATTCCATCCGAAGCACCGGCAGGCCCACAGCAAAACCGCGCGGCAAACCCGCTTTTTCCCTCGTTTTGATGTGGTTTGTTTCGCATTGCAAAACACCGTTTCATTAAATCACGACGGCACGCTAATCCGCCCCTGTCAAACACGCAAGGGGCTGGATCAAATTCTGGAACGGCAGGCGGAAAAAGGATTCCGACGCTCTTGCGCGCGGCACTGCCCCTATTGCGCGCGGTAGATGAAACAGCGCCCCGGCACCGCCTCTGGCGGCAGGGGAATTTCGGCCAGCGAATCAAAATACATCCGGTCGCTGGACACCATCACTCCGCCTTTGGTCAGCATCGGTTCAACCAGCGGCGAGATTGCACGGGCAAAACTGTCATTTTTTTCAAGGTTATGGCCACCCAGATCGGCATGGATCAACGCCGCTGTCGGGCCAAAGCGGCGCAGGGCGGCGGGCAAGGTGTCATGCACATCGCCAAGGATCAGATGATCCTCGGGCGGGGTGCTGTCGGGATGCGAGGCGACAGCGCGTTCAAAAACAAAGATATCGCGATCTGCCATGGTTTCCGCCATATGGTGATAGGTGCGGCCATTGCCCAGCCCCAGTTCAAACACCGGCCCTGCGACATCGGATATCTGTGCATAGGCATGATCCAGACAGGCGCGTTGCGACACCATTCGGGCGATAAAGATATCCAGTCGGCTCATGGCGGTCTCCTTTGGGGTCATATCCGCGTGACAATCGGGCCTGCGGTACATTCGGGCCCGCGATACATTCAGGCCCGCGATACATTCGGGCCCGCGATACATTCAGGAATGTAGGCCCGCTGTCTAGGTCTTGTGTCCTGCCACTGGACGAATGGGCTGGAATCGGCTTCACTCGTTTTTAACATTTCACTTCGCCCTGACGACAGGACCAAAATGCCACCAATATTGGACGTAGACTCGCTGAGCATCGGTTTTGGAAACGCAGAGCCAGTTGTACGCGATGTCAGCTTTTCTGTGAACGCGGGTGAAACCCTGGCTTTGGTCGGGGAAAGCGGATCAGGCAAGACCCTGACCTGTCGCAGCGTGTTGCGGATTTTGCCCGAGGCGGCGCAATTGCGCAGTGGCCGGGTGACATTTTCGGGCAGTGACGGGGTGGTTGATCTGTTTCACGCGCCCGAGCGGCAGATGCGGCAGGTGCGCGGCAACCAGATTTCGATGATCTTTCAAGAACCGATGCGGTCGCTCTCGCCGCTGCACCGTCTGGGCAATCAGGTGGCAGAGGTGCTGCATCTGCACCGCGGCCTAAGCCAGCGTGAAGCCAAGCGTGAGGTGCTGGAACAATTTGAAAAGGTTGGCTTTGTTGATCCGGAGCGGGCATGGCGCAGCTATCCGTTTGAAATGTCGGGCGGCATGCGGCAGCGGGCGATGATCGCAATGGCGATGGTTGCGAAACCCGAAGTCCTGATTGCCGATGAACCGACCACGGCGCTGGATGTGACCACGCAGGCGCAGGTGCTGGGGCTGATCCGCAGCTTGCAAAAAGACACCGGCATGGCGGTCATTCTGGTGACCCATGATCTGGGGGTGGTGGCCAATATGGCCCAGCAGGTTGTGGTGATGAACAAGGGCCGCGTCATGGAAGCGGGCCGCGCCACAGATGTCTTGGGCAAGCCGGCGCATGGCTATACCGCAAAACTGTTTGCCGCTGCGCCGATGATCCCCGAAGTGGCCACCCCGGCGCGGGCGCTGGATCATGACGATGTGATCCTTGATCTGCGCAATGTCACCAAGACCTTTTCGATGCGGGCCAGCGGCTGGCGCAAGCCACAGACCGTGACCGCCTGTCGCGACGTGAACCTGCAGGTTGAACGCGGCAAGACCTTGGCTGTGGTCGGAGAAAGCGGATCCGGCAAGACCACCTGTGCGCGGGTGGCGCTGGGATCAGAACGCCCCGATGCGGGCGGCGAGGTGGTGTTTCACCCCGGCAACGGCCAAGCGCCCCTGCCCGTGCATAACATGACCACCGCCCAGCGCACTGCCTTTCAACGTCAAGCCCAGATGGTGTTTCAAGACCCCTATTCATCGCTAAGCCCGCGCATGCGGGTGCTGGAGGCGCTGACGGAACCAATGGATATTCACCGCATCGGCACCAAAAGCGACCGCCGTGACAAAGCCGCGCAAATGCTGCGGCTGGTCGGGTTGAGCCCCGATATGCTAAGCCGCTATCCGCATGCGTTTTCCGGTGGCCAGCGCCAGCGCCTGTCAATTGCCCGCGCCCTGACATTGGACCCGAAATTGCTGATCTGTGACGAACCGACCTCGGCGCTTGATGTTTCGGTGCAGGAACAAATTCTCAGCCTGCTAGAGGATATCCGCGACGAGGCACATCTGAGCTATCTGTTCATCAGCCATGATCTGGCCGTGGTGGCGCGGATTGCCGATGAGGTGGCGGTGATGCGCGCGGGGGTGATTGTCGAACAGGCCCCGCCCGACACATTGTTTTACAATCCCCAGCATCCCTATACGCAGGCCCTGATTGCCGCGCAGCCCGAACCGGATATGTCCCGCCCGATTGATCTTGATCTGGTGGCAAAAGGCGCGGGCGCGCCAACCAGTTGGCCCGAGATGTTCCGCTTTGACGGGCAGGCCGCACCCGCCCTGCGCGAATTGGAACCCGGTCACATGGTGCGTTGTCATGCATAAATGGATCGCGCTTTTCATGATGCTTTGCCTGCCTGCGCTGGCGCAGCATTCCGTGCAGGAAACCAGCTTTTGGGCGATGGAAGTACAGAACGGCGATCTGCCGCCGATCAGTGAACGCCTGCCCGATGTGCCGCTGGTGGTGGATCTTGAGGCCAAAGGCCGCAGTTTAGGGGTGCAGGGGGGCACCCTGCGCACGCTGGTATCGCGCACCAAGGACGTGCGCCAGATGGTTGTCTATGGCTATGCGCGTCTGGTGGGCTATGCGCCGGATTATTCGCTTTATCCTGATATTTTGCAAAGTTACGATGTGTTCGAGGACCGCCGTTATACGCTGCATCTGCGGCCCGGGCATCGCTGGTCGGACGGGGCGCCGTTTACGTCAGAAGATTTCCGGTATTGGTGGGAAAATGTCGTGAACAACGACGAGATCACCCCGACCGGCCCCCCCGATTTTATGTTTGTCGATGGCGCATTGGGCGAGGTCACCTTTCCCGATCCCTACACGGTGGTATTTGAATGGGAAACGCCGAATTCGAATTTCCTGCCGCTGCTGGCACAGGCCAGCCCGCCGTTCATCTATCGCCCCGCGCATTATCTGCGCCAGTTCCACATTGATTTTGCCGATATCGAAGAACTGGGCGAAGAAGTGCGCCGTGCGCGGGTCAAAAGCTGGCCGGCCTTGCACAACAAACGCGACAATATGTACAAGTTCGACAATCCCGACATGCCGACCCTGCAGCCCTGGATCAATGCCAGCGGGCGCAGTTCGCGCCAGCTGTTTGTGCGCAATCCCTTTTACCACCGCATTGACACCAACGGGGTGCAACTGCCCTATATCGACGTGGTGGAGATGACCATTGTCAGTGCCGGGTTGATCGCGGCCAAGGCCAATGCGGGCGAGGTTGATTTGCAGGCACGCGGATTGGACTTCCCTGATATTTCGATCCTCAAAAAGGGTGAAAGCGACGGTGGCAATTACCGTACCTTACTGTGGGGCAATGGTGCGGCCAGCCAGATCGCGATCTATCCCAACCTGAATTTCCGTGATCCGGTCTGGCGCGCGGTGATCCGCGATGTGCGGTTCCGCCGCGCCTTAAGCATGGGCATCGACCGCCATATGATCAACCGCGCCCTGTATTTCGGGCTGGCCCATGAGGGGGGCATGACGGCGCTGTCCTCAAGCCCGCTGTACAGCGCGGCCGATCTGACCGCTTGGTCGACGCTGGACATCAAACGCGCCAATGCGTTGCTGGATGATATGGGCCTGACCGGTCGCACCCCGTCGGGGATGCGCAAATTGCCGGACGGGCGGGTGATGGAATTTGTCATCGAAACCGCAGGCGAACGCCAAGAAGTTGAAAACGCGCTGGCGATTGTCACCGATACCTGGCGCGAGCTGGGCATCAAATTGATCATGCGCCCGCTGGATCGTGATATCCTGCGCAACCGGGTTTATGCCGGGGTCAGCATGGCGGCGGTCTGGTTTGGCTGGGACAACGGATTGCCGACGCCGGAAACCTCGCCCAGCTATCTGGCCCCGACCAATCAGGAATTCTTTAGCTGGCCGAAATGGGGCCAGTATTACCAGACCGCGGGCAGCGCGGGCGAAGCCCCCGATATGGCCGATCCCCAGCGGTTGATGGCATTGTCCGATGAATGGAGCCATACCTTTGATCCCGCCGAACGCCGCGAGATCTGGCGCGAGATGCTGGATATCCATGCCGATCAGCAATATGCCATCGGCATCCTGTCCGAAGCGCCGCAACCTGTTGTGGTTTCCAATCAATTGCGTAACGTGCCGGAAACCGGGATTTGGGCCTTTGATCCCGGTGCCCATTTCGGGATTCACCGGATTGACGAATTCTATTACGAAAACCCGCTACAGCAGGTGACCCAATGATGTTCCTCCGCTATGCGGTTTACCGATTTTTCACCATGTTGTTGACGCTCTGGGTGGTGTCCATTCTGGTCTTTGTGATCATCAACCTGCCGCCGGGGGATTATCTGTCAAACCAGATTGCCGAATTGCGCGCCACGGGTCAGGCCGAAGGGGTGGCCAAGGCGGAATTCCTGCGCACCGAATATGCGCTGGACCGGCCTTTGTGGGAACAATACATGATCTGGGTCGGGTTTTCGTCCGGGCCGAACGGATTTTCGGGGTTGATGCAGGGGGATTTTGGCTGGTCCTTTGAATTTGACCGCCCGGTAGGGGAAATTGTCGGGGATGCGCTGTGGTTGACGGTTCTGGTCAATCTGGCGGCGGTGCTGTTTGTCTATCTGATCGCCTTGCCCTTGGGGGTGCTGGCGGCGGCGAAATCCGAAACATGGGTGGATTATACCGCCGGATTTGTGGGCTATCTGGGATTGGCCACGCCGAACTTTCTATTGGCGTTGATCCTGTTTTATTACGGCCACAAGTATTTTAACCTACCGATTGGCGGCCTGATGGACCCGGTGTTCGAGGGCCAGCCGATGTCATGGCTCAAGGTGAAATCCATCCTGTTGCATATGATTGTGCCGACCTTTGTGATCGGCACCTCGGGGGCGGCTGCAATGATGCAGCGCCTGCGCGCCAATATGCTGGATGAACTCAGCAAACCCTATGTGGAAACCGCCAAGGCCAAGGGGCTGGCCCCTGCGAAATTGCTGGCGAAATATCCGCTGCGCATGGCGTTCAACCCCTTTGTCGCGGACATTGGCAATCTGTTGCCGGCGATGGTGTCAGGTTCGGTGCTGGTATCTGTGGTCTTGGGGTTGCAGACCATCGGGCCCTATCTGTTGGCGGCGCTGAAATCCCAAGATCAGTTTCTGGCGGCCTTTGTGTTGATGTTCGTGGCGCTGCTGACGCTGATCGGCACGATGATTTCGGATTTGTTGCTGGTCTTGCTTGATCCGCGCATCCGCTACGGGGGGCGTGGCGCATGACCAGAGACCCCAACAGCCATTATGTCAATCCTGATCCGTGGATTGATGACGCCGATATCAGCGCCCCTGAACGCGCTGAAATGGATGCGCCTGCCTGGTTGCTGACATGGCGCAAGTTCCGGCGGCACAAAGTGGCGCTGGTCTCGGGTATTTTTCTGCTGCTGTGCTATTTCATCCTGCCGGTTGCAGGGTTCATCGCGCCCTATACGCCCAATGAACGCAGCGCCGATTATCTGTATGCCCCACCGCAAAGCATCAACCTGTGGCATGACGGTGCCTTTGTCGGCCCCTATGTCTATCCCATAGAGGCCGAGGCCGATCTGGTGAATTTCCGCTGGACCTATACCACCGATGAAACCCGCCCGATGGCGCTGGAATTCTTTTGTGAGGGGGATCGCTATAATCTGTTCGGCGTGATCGCCTCTGACACCCATCTGGTCTGTGCCCCCGAAGGGGCGACGGTGTTTTTATGGGGATCGGACAGGTTGGGGCGCGATGTGTTCAGCCGGATCCTCTATGGTGCACAATTGTCGCTCACTGTGGGGATCATCGGGATCACCGTGTCTTTCCTGCTGGGCATTACCTTTGGGGCGATGGCAGGGTATTTCGGCGGCAAGACCGATTGGATCATCAACCGCGCCATTGAAATCCTGCGGTCCTTGCCGGAACTGCCGCTCTGGCTGGCGCTGTCGGCGGCGGTGCCGTCAAACTGGGGCCCGGTGGCGGTGTTTTTCATCATCTCGATCATTCTGGGCATTCTCGACTGGCCGGGGTTGGCGCGGGCTGTGCGGTCCAAATTCCTGTCGCTGCGCGAAGAGGAATATGTCAAAGCCGCCGAAATGATGGGCGCCCGCCCTGCCCGTGTGATCCGCCGCCATCTGTTGCCGAATTTCATGTCACATCTGATTGCCAGCGCCACGCTGTCGATCCCTGCGATGATCCTGGGTGAAACCGCGCTCAGCTTTCTGGGTCTTGGCCTGCGTGCGCCTGCGGTCAGCTGGGGGGTGATGCTGAATGACGCACAGAACCTTGCCAGCATCGAAATCTACTGGTGGACGGCCATCCCGATGTTGCCGATCATCGTTGTCGTCTTGGCGTTCAACTTTCTGGGTGACGGGCTTCGGGCGTCGCTGGATCCTTACAAGAGCTAACAATGTTTTCAAAATCGAATATCGCCTATGAGGCACTGCCGCTGCCCGATGATGTCACCTTGGATGCCGCGGCAAGCCTTGCTGCAGCACAGGCGTTTTACGAGGTGATGCGCCAGCGCCATACGGTGCGGGATTTTTCCGATCAACCGGTGTCAAAAGACGTGATCGCCGCCTGCATCCATACCGCAGGCACCGCCCCCAGCGGCGCAAATCACCAGCCGTGGCATTTTGTGGCGATTGCCAATCCCGTTGACAAAGCGCGGATCAGACAGGCCGCCGAAGAAGAGGAACGCCGGTTTTATGAAGGCGGCGCGGGTGATGAATGGCTGGCGGCACTGGAACCGATCGGCACCAATGATCACAAGCCGCATCTGGAAGACGCGCCCTGGTTGATCGTGATGTTCGCCCAGCGCTGGGGCACCTTTGATGATGGCACAAGGTTCAAGAACTACTATGTGCCAGAAAGCACCGGCATCGCCTGCGGGTTCCTGATCACGGCGCTGCATCATGCGGGGCTGACCTGTTTGACCCATACCCCCAACCCGATGAAGTTTCTGACCGAAATGCTGGGCCGGCCCGCGTCGGAAAAGCCGCTGATGATCCTTGCGGTCGGGCATCCGTCACCGGATGCAAAGGTGCCCGCGGTGGCCAAGATCAAGAAACCCCTGAACGAAATCATGACCCTGCGGGAATAGCCGGATGGATGAGGACAGCAGCCCCTGTTTTGCGCATCTTTTGATCAACGGACAACCCCTCGATCCCCAGACCCGCAAGGATGTCGCACAGTTTCGCCGCGCCGAACGACAGCGGTTGATGGGCCTGCGCAAGCAGCTTTCTGCGGCGGACCTGAAGCAGCAATCGGCGCGGGTGATTGCCGCGCTTGATCGCCTGATCGGGGATGTTGCCGGACAGGTGATTGCGCTTTATTGGCCCATTCGCGGCGAATTGGATCTGCGGTGCTGGATGGGTGATCTGGAAGGTCGCGGCGCCAAGATCGCCCTGCCGGTGGTGATCACCCGTGATGCGCCTGTGGCATTCCACCACTGGACAGCAGGCTGTGCGATGACACGGGGCATCTGGAATATTCCGGTGCCCGCAGAGCCCGTGCCGCTGACCCCCGATGTGGTGGTCTCGCCGCTGTTGGGGGTGGATGCGCGGGGCTATCGGCTGGGCAATGGCGGCGGCTATTATGACCGGACGCTGGCCGCCCTGCCCGCCAAACCGCTGGTGATCGGGGTCGGGCATGATTTCTGCGAAATGCCGACGATCTTTCCGATGCCCTGGGACATTGCGATGGACCGGATTGTGCTGGGGGATGGTTCGGTGCGACCCGCCTGACCTGAAACAGCGGGCGGATCGCAGGGTTCTTGGCGTTAGCCGTACCAGGGGGCGTAGCGCACTTCGGTATCGCCACCCAGCATCTTGGCAAAGGCTTCGGGATCCTGTGTGCCGCCATCGCGCCCGCGATAATGGTAGGGATAGACAAAGCGAGGCGCGAATTCCGACACCGCAGATGCAGCAGAATTGGCATCCATTGTGAACGGCAGGTTCATACAGACAAAGGCCAGATCAATATCTGTCAATGCGCGCATTTCAGGGGTGTCTTCGGTATCGCCCGAAATATAGATGCGAAAGCCGTCAAAGTTCAGCACATAGCCGTTGTCGCGGCCCTGGGGGTGAAAATTCTTGCGCTCTTCGGTGATGTTATAGGCCGGGATCGCGTCAATTTTCAGCCCTTGATAATCGGCAACACCGCCATTGGCGACCTCGCCGGCTTTAGCCTTGAGCGGCGCTGACAGTTTGCCCATCACCGCCGGATTGGTGATGATTGTGGTGCCGTCTTTGGCCAGTGCTGTCAGGGTTTCATCATTGTAGTGATCGCCATGTTCATGGGTCACAAGGATCAGATCGGCATCCGGGAAACCGTCATAAAGCGTGGCATCGCCCACCGGATCGACATAGATTGTGCCTTTGGGGGTCTCCATCACAAAGGAGGCATGGGCCACCGGATGCACGGTGATCTTGCCGGCAGCGGTGTCAAAACTGTCACTGGCATGGGCGGCGGCGCGGGCGGCAAAGGGCAAAAGGGTGATTGTGCTTGCGCCAGCGGTTGCTGTGGCAAGGAAATGTCTGCGGGTCTGTTTCATTTCAATCTCCTGAGTTGATGGTGTTGATCTAGCGGCGCGCATGATCATTTCAACTAACGATCATCGCTGCCGCTTCCGGCGTCGTTTTCAGCAAGGTCTTCGTCGATATGGGCTTGGGTTGCGGCGGTGATGGCCTGTTTCTGATCCTCGCTCAGTGCATCCACCTTGCCGTCTGCCAGACGCACGGTGACTTCGCGGTGGGCAAATTTGATGCCTTCGCGTTCAAACAGCGCCCGAATTTCTTCGTAGACCCGTTTGCGCACCAGCCATTGATCCCCCGGTTTGGTCATGAATTTCACGCGAATGATCATCGCGCTGTCCTGCATTTCGATGACCCCTTGGGATTTCAGCGGCTGGATGAAATTTTCGCCGATCACCGGATCGCTGAGCAAATCCTGCCCCAGTTTCTTGATCAGTTTGCGGACCTTTTCAACATCCGTGTCATAGGTCACGCGCAGGGGCAGTTTCATCATCACCCAGTCGCGCGAGAAATTGGTCATGACCTGCAATTCGCCAAACGGGATGGTGTGGAGATAGCCAAGGTGGTGACGCAGTTGGAACGAGCGCACCGAGATTTTCTCAACCGTGCCTTTGACCCCGCCCACATCAAGGTATTCGCCTTTGCGAAACGCATCATCAAACAGGAAAAACGCCCCCGCAAAGACATCCCGGACCAGCGCCTGAGAGCCAAAACCGATCGCCACGCCCACAATGCCCGCCCCTGCAAACAGCGGCCCGACATTGATGCCGATTTCCATCAGCACAATCAGCGTGATCGTCACCACCACCACGATCAGCACGATATTGCGAAACAGCGGCAGCAGTGTTGCCAGACGGCTGGCCGAAGACCCACCGCCTTCATCGCCCAGTTCGGCCTCTTCCTCATCGCCGGATTCTTCGGCGATCTTGGTGTCGATCCAGATGCGAAAGGCATGATAGACCACATAGCCGATAAACAGGATCACCATGATATCCAGCAGCCGGTCGGCATAGCTTTCGACCATCTGTGCGCCTTTGTTGTCCCAGATATAAAAGAACGCATAGGTGCCCGCGACAAAGGCAAGGATACCCGCAACCCGCTGGGCCAGTGACTCAAAGGTGCTCAGGGTGTGATGGGACGGATGCGCGGCGCGGGCCCGGGCTTCGGCGGCGCGGGTTTCGGCCAGTGCCGCGCTCAGGCGGTCGGCCTGCGCCTGGCCTTCGGGGGTGGGGATGGCCTGGGCATCTGCCAGCGCCTTGGCTTGCATTTCTTCGTCGTGCAGGATGACATTCATCTGACGGATCGCACGGGCGCGGGCAAAGCTGCGTTCGATCAGATAATTGATCACGCCATAGACCACGATGATCGAGATCAGAATGCCATAGGCCCCTGCAATCAGCGGGATCGAACCGGGATTGGCCAGCACCAGATCATAGGTCAGTTCAAACCACGCATAGATCACATAGCCAATCACCGCAGGGGCCCAGATGCGCGCCAGGGTCCGCATGATCAGGCTGCATTCTGCCGCGGGTTTGCCGTTGCGCAGCGCCTTGGAAATGGCGGGGCCATTCAGGATGACCAACAGAATATTCATCAATACGATAATGGCCGACAACACCGAAGACAGGAAGGCATAGACATCATAGTTCAGGCCCAGTTCCCCGATCCAGACGCCAAACAGAATGGCCCCGATGTCCAGTATCGCCATCACACAAAGCCAACGGTGCAGGCGTTTGGCATCGTGATCATTCAGGGCCGGAATCCGGTATTGGGTCAGAAACGGTGACAGGATCATCCGCCACAGCCCCGCGACAAACCGCGCTGCGAAATAGCCGATGTTGATCAGGGTCGCGGTGAATTGCATTGCGGTATCGCTCAGCGGGCCAAAGATCAGAAAGCCCAGAATATAGGCCACCAGCATCGACACGATGATGCCCGCCACCCCCATCAGAAAACGGAAGATCAGAAAAGGCATCTTTTCGATGTAGCCTTGCGGATGTTCTGCAATCCGGTTCACCACATAATTGCGGGCGATGCGTTTGCCGAAAATCTGGATCTCGACAACAATCCCCGCCCCGAACAGCAACAGGGAATACAGCAATGCCTTGCCAAAGGCCGCGATGGTGCCATCGGGGCTGGAGGCGCGCAGGATATGGGCCACTTCGTTAAAGGCATCGGGCATCAACAACAAACGTTGCACCAAGGCGGTGCGAAACAGCACCACCCGTTCCTGCATCGCCATCAGCGGCGAATGTTCCAGTGTTTCTTCTGATTCATCCATCAGCGACCCGGGCACCGCTTGTTGGTTCAACAGGGTGCCATTGCTGTCGATCACCACAACGCCGACACCGTTTGCGGCAGCTTGTTTCATGATTGCGTCGATATTGGGATCGGGCGCTGCTGCGTTTTTGGTCGGCACCAGAGATCCCAGCCCCTGCGCCTGCAGCGGCAAAGCCTGCCCGCCGGTCAACAGGCCCAGAACCAGCGACAGTAAGATCAGAAAACGCATAGCCCCCCCAGAGGCCGCTTCGGCCTTATGTCACGCTAGGTCAGCCCCCCGCCCATTGCAATTCTGCTCTGTGCTGTACTGTTCACGTTTCTGCGGGTTCCTAGGTCTGGCGTTTTGCATGACGCAAAAAACTGTGCCATAGCGGTTTCAACGCCTTTGGGCCGCGCAACGACACATTGACCAAGGAACGGCCCATGTCCCCTCCCCCCTGCAGCGATGGCAATGCGGTGTCTGGCCTTGGCGAGGTGACGCAGGAGACAGACAAAGCAACCTTTGAAACGGATCAGACCCACGCCGCACAAGACGATGCCCCCCCCGGCCCTGTGGCCGATCTGCCGGGCGAATTCATGCCGCGTCAAACGCCCGCTTTTTTGCCGCAGGTAATTGCGCTTGATCCGCGGTTTGGCGGGGCGCATTTGCAGGGTGAACCTGCGCACACTGGCCTTCGTGATCCGCGCTCTGGCAGGGATGACCGGGCGCATGTGGCGGTGGCGCACCGCCGTTTTATTGAAATGGGGTCAATGACGATCATGGCATTGGGGAAATCTGATGCGCTGCTCTATGATATCAAAGGAATATTTGGTAAATCAGGTAGTGATCTGAGGCTCTGAACGGATACCGGCAGGTGAATTTTATGGCGCATACCGAGAACGGAGCCCTCAGGGGCAGCATGGCATCGCGCCGTGTGATGTTTTACAGCCACGACACATTCGGGCTGGGGCATCTGCGCCGCTCGCGGGCCTTGGCCACCGCATTGACGGCGGGGGATGAACAGGCCTCGGCGATCATCCTGACCGGATCACCGGTGGCGGGGCGGTTTACCTTTCCCGAACGGGTGGATCACATCCGCCTGCCCGGGGTGACAAAACTGCCCGATGGCACCTATATCAGCCAGACCCTTGGCCTTGATATCGACCGTACAACATCCCTGCGCGCCGGGCTGATCCAAAGCGCGGTGGAGCAATACCAGCCCGACCTGTTGATCGTGGATAAAGAACCGACAGGGTTTCGCGGGGAATTGCTGACCACGCTGGAATGGCTGCGCAAACAGGGCGGTACCCGCGTTGTTCTGGGCCTGCGCGATGTGCTGGATGAACCCGAGGTATTGGCGGCGGAATGGCAGCGCAAAGGCGCGGTGGAAGCCGCCGAACGCTATTATGATGAAATCTGGGTTTACGGCGTGCGTGATGTCTATGACCCCTCCGAGGGATTGCCACTGTCAGAGGCGGCGCGGGCACGGATGTTCTGGACGGGCTATCTGCGCCGTGAAGTGACCGATGCCAGCGACACGCCCGATAAGCCCTATGTGTTGATCACACCCGGCGGTGGCGGCGATGGCGCTGCGATGGTGTCACTGGTGTTGTCGGCCTATGAACAAGATCCCGACCTCGCGCCAAACGCGCTGTTGATCTATGGGCCGTTCCTGTCGGGTGAAGTACGCGATGCCTTTGATGCGCGGGTGGCAAAACTGAACGGGCGGGTGACGGCATTGGGCTTTGACAGCCGCATCGAGGCGCTGTTTGCCGGTGCCGAAGGGGTGATCTGTATGGGCGGGTATAATACCTTTTGCGAGGTTCTGTCGTTTGACAAACCCGCCGTCATCGTGCCGCGCACCAAACCGCGTCTGGAACAATGGATCCGCGCCAGCCGCGCCGAACAATTGGGATTGGTGCGGATGCTGGATGAAACCCGCGATGGCATGACGACCCAAGCGATGATCACCGCGATCCGCAATTTGCCCCATCAAGGCAAACCATCGGATGCAGGGGCCAACGGGCTTTTGGATGGGCTGGACGTGGTGGTGCGACGCGCCCGCGCCCTGATGAAACAGGGCTAACCCGCATGAACACGCCGAAACTTGCCGTTGTTGTCAAAGGCTGGCCGCGCCTGTCCGAGACCTTTATCGCCCAAGAACTGGTGGCGCTGGAAGAATCCGGTCTGGCGTTTGACATCTGGTCGCTGCGCCATCCGACGGATACCAAGACCCATCCGCTGCATGACCGCCTGAAGGCACAGCTGCGCTATTTGCCGGAATATCTGCGGGACGAACCGCGCCGCGTTGCCCGTGCCATGGGGATCGCCGCCGAGATGCCCGGATTTGAGGCCGCCGCTGCGGCCTATGGTGCCGATCTGGCGCGCGATGATACCGCCAACCGCCGCCGCCGCTGGGGCCAGGCCTGTGTGATGGCTGCTGAAATGCCCGAGGATGTGGCGGGGATCTATGCCCATTTCCTGCATACGCCTGCCTCTGTGGCACGATATGCCGCCATCCTGCGTGGCATGCCGTGGTCCTTTTCGGCCCATGCCAAGGACATCTGGACCTCACCGGAATGGGAATTGCGCGAGAAACTGTCAGCCTCGTCTTTTGGCGCGGATTTCGGCGCGACCTGCACAGGGTTCGGGGCAAAGCATTTGCAAGCGCTGGCCGATAGGCCGGATCGTGTTGATCTGGTCTATCACGGGCTTGATCTGGGGCGG
Source organism: Sulfitobacter sp. (assembly GCA_047634585.1). GTDB lineage: Bacteria > Pseudomonadota > Alphaproteobacteria > Rhodobacterales > Rhodobacteraceae > Sulfitobacter. Next base: position 18,359 of record JBLIAN010000023.1, read on the forward strand.
TTTCCGGCGCCGCCCACACGGGCATTGCGCCCTGGCGATGCGCCGTTTCACATCATGTCGGTGGGGCGGTTGGTCGAGAAAAAGGGGTTTGACAATCTGCTGGAGGCGCTGGCGCTGTTGCCTGTCGCGTTACAGTGGCATTTCACCCATATCGGTGGCGGGGCGCTGGATACTGAGATGCGCGCACGGGCGGCGGGCCTTGGCATTGCCGATCGCATCACCTGGCGCGGTGCCTGTGACCAACCCGAGGTGATCGCGGCGATGCGGGCGGCAGATTTGTTTGTCCTGCCCTCGCGGATTGCCGCAGATGGGGACCGCGATGGTTTGCCCAATGTGTTGATGGAGGCCGCCAGTCAAAAACTGCCAATTCTTAGCACACCTGTCTCTGCCATCCCCGAATTCATCGACACAGGCGTGCATGGATTGCTCAGCGATGATGCCCCTGCCGCATTGGCCACAGCGATAACCGGATTTGCGGCGGATCCTGCACAGGGGCCGGCACTGGCCGAACAAGCCTACGCACGATTGACCCGTGATTTCCTGATGCATCCCGGAATTCTGCATTTGAAGCAGCGCCTTGTGGCGATGCTTGCAAAGGCGGGCTGATGCGGCTGGCCTTTTATGCGCCCCTCAAACCGCCCAGCCATCCGGTGCCATCAGGGGACCGCAGCATCGCCCGCGCCTTGATCGCCGCGCTGGAACACAGCGGCGCGGAAGTGACCCTTGCCAGCACCCTGCGCAGCCGCGATGGCAAAGGTGATGCACAGATACAGGCGGATTTGCAGCGCGAGGCAAAGGCCGAGATTGCCCGCCTGGTGCCGCAAGGCCGCGTTGCCGGGTGGCAGGCATGGCTGAGCTATCACAATTATTACAAAGCCCCCGATCTGATCGGCCCGCATGTGGCGGCGGCTTTGGGCATTCCCTATCTGCAGGTCGAATCCACCCGCGCGCGCAAACGGTTGACCGGCCCTTGGGCAGGGTTTGCCCAGGCGGCGGAACGGGCCTCGGATGCGGCGCGGGTGATTTTCTATTTCACCGCCCATGACGCAGAGACCCTGCACCGCGATGCCACGCCGGATCAGCAGGTGATCCATCTGCCCCCCTTCCTGAACCAGACCGGCCTGCCCGCCCTGCGCGCCGCTGAGGGGCCGATGCTTGCGGTGGGAATGATGCGCAGCGCCGCCAAACTGCCGTCTTACCGGATCATCGCCGAAACCCTGGCCTTGCTGCCCGCCGAGGGCTGGTCGCTTGAGATCGCAGGCGATGGTCCGGCGCGGGCCGAGGTTGTTGCGCTGATGTCAGGTTTTGGCAGCAAGGTGCAGTTTCTCGGGGCGCTGGAGGGCGCTGCCATGACCGCCGCCTATGCCCGTGCAGGTTTGTTTTTCTGGCCCGGTGTCGATGAGGCTTTTGGCATGGTTTACCTTGAGGCGCAGGCGGCGGGATTGCCCGTTGTGGCGCAAGACCGCACTGGCGTGCGTGATGTACTGGCGGGCACGGATCACCCGCCACCCGAGGCAGGACCAGCGGCCTTGGCCCGGCGATTGAACGATTTGATAGGCGATTCAGCACAACGCCATGCTGCAGGTCGGGCCGCCCGCACCTATGTTGCAGACCACCACCTGTTGCCTGCGGCCGCTGCCACGCTGCGCGATGCACTGACCCGCGCCGGGGTACCCGCATGACCCGTCTTGCCCTGTTGCGCCACGGGCATACCCCTTGGAACCGTGCCGGGCGCATTCAGGGACGCAGCGATATTGCGCTGGATGATGCCGCAGCCGCACAGCTGTCCACCCTGTGCCTGCCTGCGCCCTGGGGCGATGCAACCCTTTGGTCCAGCCCGCTGTTGCGGGCGGCTGACACGGCCCGCTTGGTGACCGGCCGTGCGCCGCAAACCGACCCGGCGCTGATCGAAATGAACTGGGGCGATTGGGAAGGCCTGAAAGGTGTTGATCTGCGGGCTGATCCTGCTGTCGGGTATCGCGATATCGAAGATTGGGGGTGGGCATACACCCCCCCAAATGGCGAAAGCCCTGCCGCACTGCGTGACCGTCTGATCCCTTGGGCCGAGGCCCTGACCGGGGACAATGTTGCGGTCTGCCATATCGGGGTGATGCGGGTCTTGCTGGCCCATGCGACGGGATGGGATTTTGCCGGACCTGCGCCTTTCGCCATCAAACGCAACCGGATCTATATCCTTGAAATAGAGGACGGGAACTGGCGTGCGCAGGGGGATCCACAACGCCTGATCGAGGCCACGTCATGAAGGTCTTGCTGGTGGTGACACATCTGCTTGGCACCGGGCATCTGGCGCGGGCGTTGACCTTGGCGCAGGCGTTTGTGCAGGCGGGTGATCAGGTGTCTGTGGTCAGTGGCGGCATGCCGGCACCGCAGTTGACGCGCCCTGATGTGCCGCTGATCCAGCTTGTGCCGCTGCGCTCTGACGGGGTTGATTTTACGCGGCTGTTGGATGGCTCTGGCGCCCCTGCCAGCGCTGACCTTTTGGCGGATCGTCAGGCCTGTTTGTTGGCCGCGTTACACGGGTTTCATCCCGACGTGGTGATCACCGAATTGTTTCCCTTTGGCCGCCGGATTTTGCGCGATGAATTCAGCGCGCTGTTGGGCGCTGCGCAATCTATGGCCCAGCCGCCGGTGATCCTCAGTTCGATCCGTGATATCCTTGCGCCGCCGTCAAAACCCAAAAAGGTGGATTTTGCCGAAGATCTGATCGCGCGGTTTTATCATGGTGTCCTGGTGCATTCCGAGGCCGCGATCACCCCGCTTGAGCGCAGTTGGCCGGTGTCGGACGCCCTGCGCGCCAAGCTGCAGTATACCGGATTTGTCGCCCCGCCTGCCGCCGCCCCGCAGCCGGATCAAACCGGCAAGGACGAGATCATTGTCAGTGCCGGTGGCGGTGATGTGGGCCGCGATGTGTTTGCGGCGGCCCTTGGTGCCGCAGCACAGGATCAGGCGCGGCGCTGGCGGTTGCTACTGGGGGGATCGGATGCAACGGCGCGCGCGGCGGCCTTGTCGGAAAATGCGCCTGAAAATGTCATCATTGAGCCCGCCCGCCGCGATTTTCGCGCCCTGTTGTATCATGCCGCGGCATCGGTTTCGCTATGTGGCTACAACACGGCGCTGGATGTATTGCAGGCCGGTTGCCCTGCGGTTTTTGTGCCCTTTGATGCGGGCAAGGAAGTGGAGCAGGGCATCCGCGCCAGTGCCCTGGCCGCGCAACCTGCAATCACCATGATACGCAGTGCTGATTTGCGGCCCGAGGCCCTGTTGAACGCGCTGGCACAGGTGACAGCAGCCCCCCGCCCCGCCCCGATGCGGCGCGGGTTGGACGGCGCGGCACAGACCGTGGCGATCACCCATGCGCTACAACAGGCCCGGTCATGACGGTGGATTGGTCCCCGCTGGCCAAGGAAATGATGCTGTGGCGGCGCGCGGCGCGGCCCTTGCCCCTGTGGTGGCGCGATGATGATGCGGTGGAAATAACCCCTGCACTGTCGCGGCTGGTCACCTTGGCAGAGGCGCTGTCGCTGCCGGTGCATCTGGCAGTGATTCCCAAATTTGCCCAGCCCGCGCTGGCCGATGTGACCGCCCAGGGTTGGGCCATCCCGATGGTACATGGCTGGGCGCATATCAACCACGCACCAAAAGGCCAGAAAAAGGCCGAATTCGGCCATCCCCGTGCACAGGCGCGTGCCGACATCACCGCAGGCCTGGCTTGTTTGCGCGGAGTGTTCGGGGATGCCCTGCTTGAGGTCTTTGTGCCGCCCTGGAACCGTATAGACAGGGGTATTCTGGAAGAGCTGCCAGCATTGGGGTTCACGGGCCTGTCCACCTATACCCCGCGCAAACAACGCTGTGTTGCCAATGGGCTGGTACAGATCAACACCCATATGGACCCGATATTCTGGCGCGGCGGCGGTGGTTTACGGCCTGCGGATCAACAGATTAACGCTCTGGTCACGCTGTTGCAGAACCGCCGGACGGGAAACAGCGATGCCAGCGAACCTTTGGGTTTTTTGACCCATCATCTGGTGCATGATCCGGCGATCTGGGATTTCAGCCATGATTGTCTGGCCCGTCTGCTGGACGGTGGCGCTATCCCTTGCAACCTGAAAACGCTTGGGGCCGCATTGCCTTAAGGGTGATGGCCCCGCCCCGCCGCGTTAATTTCCAGATCAGCGGCGTTTGACAAATTCGGTCAGGATCACAATGCGCTGACCTTCGACGCGGCCTTCGATATGGGCGGGATTATCCGCAACCAATGATATTTTATGCACTGCCGTGCCGCGTTTGGCGGTAAATCCCGCACCTTTGACCGGCAGGTCTTTGATCAGGACAACTGTGTCGCCCTGCGCCAGCGTTTGACCGTTGCTGTCGCGGTGCTGGCTGTTTTGCGGGGCGTTATCGGCCCAAGCACGGGTGTCCTCATCGAGATACAATTGATCGGCCAGATCGCGTGCCCAATCGGCATCCAGCCGCGCCAGAATCCGGGCGGCCAACACCTGAATTGCGGGATCTTCGGACCACATGGTCGAGGCCAGCGCGCGGAAATGATCGGGGTTCGGACTGTCGTTGGTGATCTGGTCGGCGCAGATGCCACAGATGTCAGCGGATGCGCCCTCTGGGCCGCCGGGGACGGATGTTGCGATGAAGGGTGCGTCGGCTGTGGTGCAAAGCGGGCATGTCATGGGGATGCTCTAGCCTATTCGCAAGGGCGGCGAAACGAGAGATTTGTGATCTTATTCGCCACCACAAGGGCCACCGGTACCGCCAACACCATCAAAGGGGAACGCGCATTGCCTTGCACGACGTGGCTTTCGGCGCGCTCTGGAACCCGCCCGGTTCTAGCTGTCCATCTTCAACGCGGAAATAAATGCTTCCTGCGGGATATCCACCTTGCCGAACTGGCGCATTTTCTTCTTGCCGGCTTTCTGCTTTTCCAGCAGCTTTTTCTTGCGGGTCGCGTCACCGCCGTAACATTTTGCAGTCACGTCTTTGCGCATCGCGGACAATGTTTCGCGGGCAATCACCTTGCCGCCAATCGCCGCCTGGATCGGGATTTTGAACATGTGGCGCGGGATCAGATCCTTGAGCTTTTCAACCATCGCGCGGCCCCGTGCCTCGGCGCGGTCGCGGTGCACCATCGTGGAAAGCGCATCAACCGGTTCGTCGTTCACAAGGATCGACATTTTCACCAGCGCATCCTGACGATAGCCCAGCATCTGATAATCAAAGGAGGCATAGCCTTTGGTCACCGATTTCAGCCGGTCGTAGAAATCAAACACCACTTCGTTTAGCGGCAGGTCATAGACCACCATCGCCCGCGCACCCGCATAGGTCAGGTCTTCTTGGATGCCACGGCGGTCTTGGCAAAGCTTCAAAACATCCCCGAGGTATTCATCGGGCACAAGGATCGTCGCTTTGATGCGCGGTTCCTGCAGGTGTTCCACAAATGTCAGATCGGGCATGTCGGCGGGATTGTGCAATTCCTGCATGGTCCCGTCTTTCATGTGGATGTGATAGATCACCGAAGGCGCGGTGGTGATCAGATCAATGTCATATTCGCGTTCGATCCGGTCGCGGATCACCTCAAGGTGCAGCAGGCCCAAGAACCCACAGCGAAAGCCAAAGCCAAGCGCGGCGGATGTTTCCATCTCAAAGCTGAAAGACGCGTCATTCAGCGCCAGTTTTTCGATGGCATCACGCAGGTCTTCGAATTCGGATGAATCAACCGGGAACAAGCCACAAAACACCACGGGCTGCGCCGGTTTGAACCCCGGCAAGGCGGTGTCACAGCCTTTTTTCTCATGGGTGATCGTGTCGCCCACACGGGTGTCACGCACCTGTTTGATCGAGGCGGTCAGAAACCCGATCTCGCCCGGTCCCAGCACGTCAATTTCTGTCATCGCCGGGCGGAACACGCCGATCCGGTCCACATGGTGCACCGATCCGTTTTGCATCATGCGGATGCGGTCGCCTTTTTTCAGCTGGCCATCCATGATCCGCACCAGAACGATCACGCCAAGATAGCTGTCATACCAGCTGTCCACCAGCATCGCCTTGAGCGGTGCATCCAGCGTGCCTTTGGGGGCCGGCAGATGATTCACAATCGCCTCTAGGGTTTCGGGGATGCCGATGCCGGTTTTGGCGGAAACCCGGATCGCGCCGCTGGCATCAATCCCGATCACGTCTTCGATCTGTTCGGCAACCCGGTCACAATCGGCGGCGGGCAGGTCGATCTTGTTCAACACCGGCACGATTTCGTGATTTGCATCAATCGCGTGATAGACATTGGCAAGGGTCTGGGCCTCGACGCCCTGGGTGCTGTCCACGACCAGCAGCGATCCTTCAACCGCCCGCATGGAGCGCGAGACCTCATAGGCAAAATCGACGTGACCGGGGGTGTCGATCAGATTGAGCACATATTCTTCGCCATTCTTGGCGGTGTAATTGATGCGAACTGTCTGGGCTTTGATCGTGATGCCCCGTTCGCGTTCGATATCCATGCTGTCAAGCATTTGCTCTTTCATGTCGCGATCCGCCACGGTGTTCGTGGATTGGATCAAGCGATCAGCAAGCGTGGATTTCCCGTGGTCGATATGCGCCACGATGGAGAAATTGCGGATATGTGAAAGCGGTGTCATGCAGCGCATATGATGTGGTTTGGGGGCTTGGTCAAGGTGGATTCAATCGGCTGGAAAAGACCGGATTGCAGTGTTGCATAGGCTTGCGGGGCCTTGATGTGCAGCGCCCTTGAGCACCCTGCGCAGATCAGGGCCCTTGCCGCGCGACATGCTGCAATGGCCGCGCGTTGGAATAAACGTGAATTGCCCCTTTTGGCGAATTATGGCATAGTTTACGGCACAGCAGAACAGGCCTGAACGGGGCACAGCCCGCGGCCGGAAAAATCGAGGCAGGTAACGATGTTGCGGATGACGATTGGACTGATTTCGGTCTTGGGCCTGGCGGCTTGTGGGGGCGGATCACGCTATTCCAGCACCCATGCACGGGGCTATGCCCCTGCACCGGTTTTATTTGCCACAGGTCCGGTGCAATCGGCCTGCCAGCAGGCCAACCGCAAATCCGCCTCACGGGCGCGCTGTGGCTGCGTGCAGGCGGTTGCGAACCAGTCCCTGTCGGCGTCCGATCAGCGGCGTGGGGCCAAAATGTTTAATGACCCGCATCAGTTGCAGGAAATCCGTCAATCGGACAATTCCGGCAATGAACGCTTCTGGAAAGCCTGGAAAGCCTTTGGTCAAGACGCCAGCAGGCTGTGCGCCAATTCCTGATCTTATCGGCCAGAGCATTTCTGGAAATTCCCGAAAGGGTAAGGCTGTCAGGATGCGGTTTCTTCAATAGGGGCACCAAAACGGGCAATAAGACGGCTTGAAATTTGATCGCGGGCCGCACGGAATTGCACCAATTTCGTGTCGCGGGTTTCGCCCAATCCGGTCGGGTCTAGGATCGGCCAATATTCCACTTCAAGATGGAAAAAGCGGGTCAGTTCCAGCGCGCGGCGCTGGCTGGCGGGGCTGAGGGCAATGACCAGATCAAATGAACTCAGATCATCGCCCCATTGTTCCATTTCATCAAAACTGCGGGAACGGTGGCGGCTGAGTTCGACCCCCATTTCAGCACAGACCGCGATGGAAAAGCCGTCAATTTCCAGATCGTTTTTGACACCGACAGATTGAACATAGGTATCGGTGCCATAGAACTTTTTCATGATGCCTTCCGCCATGGGAGAACGCACCGCGTTATGATCGCAGCAAAAAAGTACCGATTGTGGCAAGCCTGAGGTCATTCAACCGCCGAAATGCAAAACACAGATCAGGGTAAACAGCCGGCGGGCTGTGTCAATGTCGATCTCTGCCTTGCCTTCCAGCCGTTCTTGCAAAACCCGGCTGCCTTCGTTGTGGATACCGCGCCGCGCCATGTCGATGGTTTCGATCTGGCTGGGGGGCAGTTTTTTCACCGCATCGAAATAGCTTTCGCAGATTTGGAAGTAATCCTTGACCACTTGGCGGAACGGGCCAAGCGACAGATGGAATTCTGCCGCCTTTTCCTCGGATTCCGTGTTGACGTCAAAGACCAGCCGCTTGTCGCGGATCGACAGGCCCAGATGGTAAGGGCCATCGGGCACGGCACGTTCGTCGCGCTGGGGCAGGACAAAAGTATTGTCCTCCAGCAGGTCGAACATCGCCACTTTGCGTTCCTGTTCAATTTCAGGCGTCGGGGGCGGCAGATTCGCGTCATCAAGCGCGATATGGGTGATGCGGGACATGAAGGCGCATCCTTTTCTCAAAGGTTAACCGCATGTGCATACGCCAGAGCAAAAGCCGGCGCAATGGTTTCGCTGCACGGCAGCGTCAGCCGTTGAGTTTACGCAACCGTGCGGTGACGGACAGCCCATGCGCCTCAAGGCTTTCGGATTGTGCCAGCCGTTCTGCCGCCGGGCCGATCAGGCGCAGGGCATCGGGGGTCATCCGCGCCAGAGTTGTGCGCTTCATGAAATCCAGTACCGACAGCCCCGATGAAAACCGCGCCGAACGCGCCGTGGGCAAGACGTGATTTGGCCCGCCGACATAATCGCCGATCGCTTCGGGTGTCCACTGCCCCAAAAAGATCGCCCCGGCATGGGTGATCCTTGCGCTCAGGGCTTCGGGATCGGCCACGCAGAGTTCAAGGTGTTCCGGCGCGATGCGGTTGGACAGACCCGCCGCAGTGCCCAGATCGGGCACGATGATAATCGCGCCGTTGTCACGCCAGCTTGCACCTGCGATCTCGCGCCGCTCAAGGGTTTCAAGCCGCCTGTCCACCGCCGCAGATACCGCCGCGCCAAAGGCCGGATCGGTGGTGATCAGAATGGATTGCGCGCTTTGGTCATGTTCGGCCTGTGACAGCAGATCAAGCGCGATCCAGTCAGGATCATTATCCGCATCGGCAATCACCAGAATTTCCGACGGCCCCGCGATCATATCAATGCCGACCTTGCCAAACACCCGCCGTTTCGCCGCCGCGACAAATGCATTGCCCGGTCCGGTGATTTTATCCACGGGGGCGATGCTGTCGGTGCCATAGGCCAAAGCGGCCACCGCCTGTGCGCCGCCGATCCGGTAGATTTCATCAACCCCGGCGATCTGCGCGGCCAGCAGAACCAGCGGATTGAGAATGCCATCCGGTGTCGGCACCACCACCGCCAGACGCGGCACGCCCGCGACCTTGGCGGGAATCGCATTCATCAGGACCGAAGACGGATAGCTGGCCAGCCCCCCCGGCACATAGAGCCCCGCCGCCGATACAGCTGTCCAGCGCCAGCCCAGTGTGGCCCCGGCATCATCGACCCACTGCGCGTCTTCGGGCAATTGGCGGGCGTGATAGGTGCGGATGCGGTCTGCAGCCAGTTGCAAGGCGGCGCGGTCTTGTGCGCCGACACTGGCGGCGGCCTGTTCGATTTCATCCTTGCTGATCCGCAGGCGGTCCGGGGTCAATGCAATGCGGTCGAATTTTTCGGTCAATGCGATCACCGCCTGGTCACCCCGCGCCCGCACATCCGCGATGATATCCGCAACGATAGCATCCACATCGGGGCTGTCTTCACGTTTGGCGCTCAACAATGCGGTGAAACCCGCCTCGAAATCGGCTGTGGTGGCGTCAAGGGTCACGGGCATGGCGGCAAGGCTCCTGCAAATTGGGCCGGACAGGCAAAACGGCCCAGGCCCGACAATTGGTCGTTGCATACTGTGATACGACGAGGCGCTCAAGATGGCGGTTCAGCGCAGCTGCCGCCTCATGCGGGCCTCATTATTCAGGATGTTTCGGCAGTTTCCCGGACGGGGCGGTATAGGGCCGCGTGACATCCTTGAGCGTGACTTCCAATGCTTCGACCTTCAGGCGGATCGCACCGTCCCCGGCAAGGGTCAGCAGCAGATGGCCCGAAGGCGCTTCGCTTTCCTCAAAGCTGAGGGTCAACAGCGACAGGATCACATCGGCATCGCCTTTAGGCACCCCTTGGCTGGCAACGGCCAGGACGTTGGAAAACACCAGAACACTCTGGACCCGTTCCGGTGCATGGCGGGTTTTACCTTCGTCTTCCCAGCGGACACGGTTCAACAACAAGGCAAAACGTGCGGCTTTTTGATCCCAGCGCATTTCCGAAGCCGGAAACACCGCATCTTGGACCAGCGATGAAATCACCTCCAGATCGCCTGTCTCCAGCGCCCCGAGGTTCAGCGGTGCTTCGCGGCCATCTTCAAATCGTGCATCATCGCTCATCAGCTTTTGATCCGTTCAATATTTGCACCCACGCCGCGCAGTTTTGCCACCACATGTTCATAGCCGCGATCAAGGTGATAGACACGGCTGACCTTGGTTTCCCCTTCGGCCGCCATCCCCGCAAGGATCAAGGAAACCGAGGCGCGCAAATCGGTGGCCATCACCGGCGCGCCTTTGAGTTTGCCCACCCCTTTGACTGTGGCGGTGCCGCCGTGGACCTCGATATCGGCCCCCATGCGGATCAGTTCCGGCGCATGCATAAAGCGGTTTTCGAAAATCTTTTCTTCCAGCACCGATGTGCCCTCGGCGGTGCAGAGCAGCGCCATCATCTGGGCCTGCAGATCGGTCGGAAAGCCGGGGAACGGTTCGGTGGTCACATCCACAGCGGAAATCCGGCCATTGCGCTGCGTGACGCTAAGGCCGTTTTCGGTTTCGCTGACACTGATCCCCGCCGCGTCGAGTTTTTCACAAAAGGCGTGCAGCAGATTGATACGCCCGCCCAGCAGCTCGACCTCGCCGCCACAGATCGCCGGAGCCAGCATATAAGTGCCCAGTTCGATCCGGTCGGTGACCACGCGGTGCGTCGCGCCATGCAGGCTGTCAACGCCCTGAATTGTCAGGGTCGAACTGCCATCGCCCTCGATCTGGGCGCCCATCGCCCGCAGGCAATCCGCAAGATCGACAATTTCAGGTTCGCGCGCGGCATTGTTGATCACCGTGGTGCCTTTGGCCAAGGTCGCCGCCATCATGATGTTTTCCGTGGCCCCGACCGAGGCAAAGGGAAAATCGATCACCGCGCCTTTCAATGTGCCGCCCTCGGCTTTGGCGTGCAGATAACCGTCGCGCAGATCAATTTCTGCGCCCATCTTGGTCAGGCCATCGGTGTGAATGTCCATCGGGCGTGCGCCGATCGCACAGCCCCCGGGCAGGGACACTTCGGCATGGCCCTCGCGGGCCAACAGCGGCCCCAGCACCAGGTTAGAGGCGCGCATCTTGCGCACAATGTCATATTCGGCGCGGGTGTTGATGCTGCCGTGGCTCGACATGGTTAACACCTTGCCGTCCTGCAATGACGATACCTCGGCCCCCAGCGAGCCAAGCAATTCTGTCATGGTGCGGATATCGCTGAGCCGGGGCGCATTGGTCAGGGTCAGCGGCTCTTCGGACAAGAGCGTGGCGGGCATCAAGGCAAGGCAGGCGTTTTTCGCCCCCGCAATCGGAATTTGCCCGCTCAGCGCGCCGCCGCCTTTGACCAGAATCGAATCCATTTTATCTGCTTTCCTGTTCGGGCCCGTTCGGGCCGTTGCCTGTTTCGGGCGCTGTGGGGTCTTGCGACTCCCGCGCCCGTGCCTGCGCCTTGCGCCGCGCCATATTCGCCTTGAGCGCAGCTTTCAGCCGGTCTTCTCGGATTTTGGCCGGTTTTGCCGGTTTTTGGGGTGTGGAAGCCTTTGCCATGATGCTTGTCTAACCCAGGTGCATAAAGTCGTCCAGATTGGGCTTGCACCAATATTATTTTACAGCTACTCAGCCGCCAAGATGCTGTGGTAGCTCAGTGGTAGAGCGCGTCATTGGTAATGACGAGGTCGGGAGTTCAATCCTCCCTCACAGCACCATTAATCACTTGCCCCCCCTAAAAACATGCCCAAAGCCTTGAATGGTAACGCTTTTTGAGCGTGTTCTATGTGCCCCATGTAGATTTCCGCGCAGAAGTGAGCCGGATAGACGGATAATTTCCACTGAGATTTGAGCCATGTGACCCTTCCCCCAGCGCGATGCGCAACGGGGAGCAGCGGAGTGATACACATGGGACTTTTGA
>JBLIAN010000024.1:0-30099 GCA_047634585.1 Sulfitobacter sp.
TCGTGCCTTTCGGCCTGTCGATGCTGGCCCCCGTGCTACAGAAATTCGGCTCAAAGGTGCAACAGGACCATTGGCTGCCGCGCATCCTGTCGGGGGCTGACTGGTGGTGTCAGGGCTATTCCGAACCAGGGGCGGGGTCCGATCTGGCCTCGTTGAAAACCACGGCGGTCAAGGACGGGGATCACTACATCGTCAATGGCCAGAAAACCTGGACCACCCTTGGCCAGCACGCCAATATGATTTTTTGTCTGGTGCGCACCGACAAGGACGTCAAACAACAAGAAGGCATTTCTTTCCTGTTGATCGACATGGATACACCAGGTGTCGAAGTGCGCCCGATCATTCTGCTGGATGGCTCTCACGAGGTGAACGAAGTCTGGTTCACAGATGTGAAAGTGCCAGTTGAAAACCTTGTGGGCGAAGAAAACAAAGGCTGGACCTACGCCAAATACCTGCTGACCCATGAGCGCACCAATATTGCGGGTGTCGGGTTCTCGCAGGCGGGGCTGTCGGCGGTGAAACGCATTGCCCGCGCCGAAATGGCCAATGGCAAACCCTTGATCGAAAATCCGCATTTTGCCGGACGTGTGGCGCAGGTCGAAATTGATCTGATGGCGATGGCGACCACCAATCTGCGGATCATTTCCCTGGCCGCTGCGGGCGGCGCACCGGGGGTCGAAGCGTCGATGCTCAAGGTCAAAGGCACGATCATCCGGCAGGAAATCAATGATCTGGCCCGCCGTGCGGTAGGGGCCTATGCGATGCCCTTTGCCTCCGAAGCGGTCGAGGGCTCCAATGCGGGCCTGCCGGATCCCCATGATGCGGGGCCCGTGGCCGCGCAATATTTCAACTATCGTAAACTGTCGATCTTTGGCGGCTCTAACGAAATCCAACGCGGCATCATTGCCAAAGTGAAGCTGGGAGGCGGCGCATGAACTTTGACCTGACTGAAGAACGCCAGATGCTGCAGGACACGCTGCGCCGTTTCCTGCGCGAAAAATACGACACGGCGACCCGTAACAAAATTCTGGACAGCGACAGCGGCATGTCTGCCGACATCTGGGCGCAACTGGCCGAACTGGGCATCATTGGCGCGCTGTTCACCGAAGAACAGGGCGGTTTTGGCGGCACGGGTTTTGACCTTGCCGTGGTGTTCGAAGAACTGGGCCGCGCGGGTGTGGTTGAGCCGTTTCTTGATACGGCGGTGCTGGCTGGTGGCTTGCTGGCCGATCTCGGTACGGCCGCGCAGCTGGCCCATATTGATGACATCATCGCGGGCAGCCTGCAGCTGGCCTTTGCCCATGGTGAACCCTCCAGCCGCTATGATCTGAACCGCGTGCAAACCACCGCCAAAACCGATGGCGATGCGATTGTGCTGAACGGCCACAAGGCGGTGGTGATCAATGCCGAAGCCGCGGATCTGCTGGTGGTCTCGGCCCGTGAAAGCGGTGCAGCGGGTGAGGATGCGGGCATTTCCCTGTTCCTTGTTCCCTCCGATACCAAAGGCATCACCGTGCAGGGCTATGCCCTGTTGGCGGGGGGGCGTGCGGCCGAAATCATGCTGGATGATGTGCGTCTGAGCGCTGCAGATCGTCTGGGCAGCGCCGGCAGCGCCTTTGGCGCGATCGAAGCCCGCATGGCGGCGGCCACTGTCGCGCTTTGTGCCGAAACACTGGGTGCGATGGAAACCGCAACCAACCTGACCCGCGACTACCTTGGCACCCGCAAACAATTCGGGCGGCCCATCGGCACCTTTCAGGCGCTTGCCCACCGCATGTCTGATCTGTTGATCGAAATGGAACAGGCGCGCTCTGCGGTGATCAATGCCGCCGGCCACCTGGAGGCAGAGCGCAAACAGCGTGAAATCAATGTGTCAGCGACCAAGAACCTGATGGGCCGCGCGGGCCGTCTGGTGGCCGAAGACAGCATCCAGATGCATGGCGGCATTGCCATGACACAGGAATACGAACTGGCCCATATCGCCAAACGTATTGTCATGGCCGACCACCGCTTTGGCGACACCGACCATCATCTGGAGCGGTTCATTGCCCTCACCACAGCCTGAGGCCGATCATCTGATCCACGACGAAACCGGGACGCAAACGCTGATTGGTTACGTCGTGGATGTGAGTGACCCCGACGGGCAGGCGCGGTGCTGGCTGGACATCGGCCCACAGCACACCAACCGTCACGGGGTCTTGCATGGCGGGATCGCCACGGCGGTCCTGGACAATGCCAGCGGCACCACCGGATCATTGACGGTGGATGCCACAGGCCGTGCGCCGTTCCTGACCGTGTCCCTGACCACGCAATTCATCGCCCCTGCGGGTCTTGGCAAACGGGTCACGGCGACGGGGCGCGTTGTCGGTGGCGGGCGCAGCATCCTGTATATCTCTGCCGAACTGGTGGACGAGGACGGCCGCCTGATCGCCACCTCAACCGGCGTTTTCAAACGGGTTCCCAAGGAACGACTGACATGAGCGAACAACTGACATGAGCGCACGCATCGAAGACCAAGGCGATCGTCTGATTGTCTGGAACGGCAATACCGACAAACGCGGGGCGCTGTCGCCGGAATTGTATCACTGCATCGCGCAGGCCATGACGCTGGCCGCAGCGCCGCGCATCCGTGCGGTGATCCTGACCGCCGAGGGCGGGTTTTTCTGCGCGGGCGGTGATTTGAATGTATTGATCGCACGGCGCAAGATCGACGAGGCCGAACGCCGCGACAAGATTGACGACTTGCACGATCTGGTGCGGGCAATCCGCGCCTGTCCGGTGCCGGTGATTGCCGCTGTCGAAGGCGGCGCAGCAGGGGCAGGCCTGTCCCTGGCACTGGCCTGTGATCTGATCATCGCCAGCGACACCGCCAAATTCACCGCCGCCTATGTCAAAGCGGGGCTGGTGCCCGATGCGGGGCTGACCGCCGCGCTGGCCCGGATGATCCCGCGGCCTTTGTCGATGGAAATGTGCCTGCTCGGGCGTCCGGTGCTGGCCAGCCGCTTTGCCGAATTGGGCGCGGTCAATCTGATCTGCCCCGCAGGCGCGGCACTGGCACAGGCGCTGGCATTGGCAGATGCGCTGGCCGCAGGGCCCCGCGCCGCACAGGGGGCCATTCGCGGTCTTGTGGCACAGGCCTATGACGTCACCGAAGCGGCACAACTGGACGCTGAACGCGATGGCATGGCCCATGCCGCGGGACAGGACGAAGCCGCCGAAGGCATCGCGGCCTTTCTCGAAAAACGCAAACCGAACTATCCCTGACCCCTTCAAAAGAAAGCCGCCCCCATGCAGCGCGTCGAAACATTTCTTGCCGATCAGGTCGCGCAGCGCCCCGATGCCCCCGCCCTCAGTGACAGCATTGGCACCCGCTGGTGCTTTGGGGATCTCGATCAGGCCAGCAACGACCTGGCTGCGCATCTGACCCGGATCGGCGTGCGGGCCCATGACCGGGTGCTGATGTTGTCGGAAAACTGTGCCAGCGCGGTGGCGGTGCTGTTTGCCTGCTGGAAGCTGGACGCGGTGGTGATCCCGGTGAATGCCCGTCAATCCGCCGCCGAAGTGGCGCGGGTGGTGGCCCATGCCAATCCCGCCGCGATCCTGATGACCAGCGCGGTCTCGACCGAGGCTGCAAATCACGCTGGCGATATGCAGGGCGTTGAAATCACAGGGTCTTTTGGCACATTACATCTGGCCCCGCCGCGCCCCAGCGCCCCTGACCCTGATCTGCACGATGTGGCGGTGTTGCTCTATACCACCGGCACCACGGGCGATCCCAAAGGCGTGATGCTGACCCATGACAACCTGCGCTTTGCCGGCCGCGCCTCGGCCGGGTTGCGCCAGATGACGCCCGATGATCTGATCTACGGGGTGCTGCCGATCACCCATGTGTTCGGGCTGGCCTCGGTGGTCACTGCCGCGTGCTTTATCGGCGCATCGGTGCGGCTTGAGGCGCGGTTCTCAGCCGCGAAACTCTTCACCGCCCTGAACCAGGGCGTAACCCTGCTTTCTGCTGTGCCACAGATGCACGCCATGCTGATGCAATACACCAAAGAGCAAGGGCTTGATCGCCTTGCCTCACCGGACCTGCGCTATGTCTCCTCCGGTGCCGCCCCGCTTGATCCGGCATGGAAACGCAAGGCCGAGGCATTTTACGGCGTGGGCCTGCAAAACGGCTATGGCATGACCGAAACCACCGCAGGGGTCAGCGCCACCTCAAATCCGATTGGCACCGATGATACTTCTGTCGGCCCCTGCCTGCCCGGTGTCGAGGTGCGCATTGATGACAGTGTTCCCGGTGGTCATGCCGGCACCGGCGAAGTCCTGTCGCGCGGGCCCCACATCATGAAGGGCTATTACCGCAACCCCGAAGAAACCGCCAAAGTGCTGGACGCCGAAGGCTGGATGCGCACCGGAGATCTGGGCAAGATCGACGCGCAAGGGTTCTTGCACATCTTGGGACGGTCAAAAGAATTGATCATCCACGGCGGATTCAACGTCTATCCCCCCGAAGTCGAAGCCGCGCTCAACGACCATCCCCGGGTGATCCAATCCGCAGTGATCGGCCGGATCAAAGACGGCGACGAAGACGTGCTGGCCTTTGTGCAAATCGCCGAAGGTGATGATCTGACCCCCGAGGCGCTGCGCGATTTTGTGCGGGACCGCCTGACCGGCTATAAACGCCCCAGACAGATCATCCTCACCACCACACTGCCCGCCGCCCCTACGGGCAAAATCCTCAAACACAAACTGCTTGAGGCCTTCGCGGATCAGCTTGGTTAACGCACAGCGCTCTTGCGCTTCACGCGGCCATTAAACCTCCGGGCGGGGGGGGCCAAAGGCGCGGCGGGGGCTGGCCCCCTGCACCGCTGCCATCGTGACAACGCTCTAGACGTAAACGCCACGCGCGGCATCGCGGATGGCTTTGATGTTGGTGCCATAGGGCGCCGGATCCTCCACAGACCCGCCTTTGAACACCGCAGATCCGGCCACCAATACATCGGCCCCCGCCCGTGCCACCACAGGCGCGGTCACGGGATCAACCCCGCCGTCGATCTCGATATGGATCGGGCGATCGCCGATCATCGCGCGCAGGGTTCTGATCTTGTCACTCATGTCGATGAATTTCTGCCCGCCAAATCCGGGGTTCACGGTCATCACACAGATCAGATCGGTCAGATCCAACAGATGCGCCACGGCTTCGGCGGGGGTGCCGGGGTTCAGGGCGACACCGGCCTTGGCCCCGGCGCTACGGATCGCCTGCAAGGTGCGGTGAATATGCGGTCCCGCTTCGACATGGGCGGTGATCACATCGGCCCCGGCCTCGGCAAATGCGTCGATATAGCCATCCACCGGCGCAATCATCAAATGCACATCCATCACACCCTTGATATGGGGGCGGATCGCTTTGCAGGTTGCCGGACCAAAGGTGATGTTGGGCACAAAATGCCCGTCCATCACATCCACATGCACCCAATCGGCACCCTGCGCTTCAATCGCTTGGCATTCCGCCCCGAAATTGGCGAAATCCGCAGCAAGGATCGACGGGGCGATTTTGATGGAACGATCAAAGGTCATGGCAATATTCCTGTGGTGAAGGTTGCGCGGGTCTTACGCCCTGTCTGCGGCGCTGGCTAGATGGTTTGGCGCGAATCCAAGCTGCAAAAGCATCGAAACCGGGTCAAAGATCAATCTCCAGAGTCGCGCCCGCTTGGGCGGCGCGGGATTGGCACAGGATCATCGCGGTCGCGCGCTGTTTGGCCGACAGCACAAAATCGCGGTGTTCTACCGCGCCTGATCTGACCCCGCATTTGCACACGCCACAAATCCCGTCGGAACATTTGATGTCCACCGCCACCCCCGCCGCAATCAGCGCATCAGAGGCCGATTGATCCGCCGCCACCGCAATCTCGCGGCCCGAGGCGGACAGGCGCAGGGTAAAGGGATGATTCACGTATTCAGGCAGGTCCGGTGTCGAAAAATATTCAAGATGCCGCGCGGCTTCCGGCACATCTGCGGCCGCTGCCGCCGCCATCACCGATTGCATATAGGTATCGGGCCCACAGGTATAAACATGACTGCCCTGTGGCAGGGCGGACATCAACGCAGGCAGATCGGCGCGGCTGCCTGTCTCGGAAACATGCAGATGCAGCTGATCGCGCCATGGCATATCCTTCAGGAAATCCACAAAAGCCGCCGATGCGCGCGTGCTGGCGGAATAATGCAGCGCAAAAGGCCGGCCCAGCAGATGCAGACGGTGGGCAAAGGCGATCATCGGCGTGACCCCGATCCCGCCGCCCGTCAACAGGCTGAACGGCGCGTCCTCGACCAGTTCAAAATGGTTCACGGGTTTTGACACAAACACCCGCCGCCCGGTGGTGAACACCCGGTGCAACAACGCCGAGCCGCCACGCCCGTGATCCTCGCGCAGCACCGCGATGCGATAGCGGCTGCGGTCTGCCGGATCGCCCAACAACGAATAGGGCCGCAGGAATTCCGGGGCCACCACCAGATCAAGATGCCCGCCCGCCGTCCATTCGGGCAGGTCATGGCCTTCGGGATGGGCGAAATCATACAGGGTCACCCCCGCGCTCAACTGCTGCGCGCTGGTGATCCGCAGATCCAGCACCGGCGCATCCGCCCCCACATCGTAAAGATGCAAATGACCGGTTTCTCCGGCGGCATTTTTGGCGCGGTGCTGATCGGCGCTGATCAATGCGGCATGGGCCTTGATCCCCGCCTCGCGGTTCATCGGATCGGGATAGGGCCAGGGATGCGGGGCCAGAGGTGCGGGATAAACCGCCAGGGTCTGATCCGTGAATTTCAGATCAAGATCAATCTGCAAATCGCGGGCATTCACCGGGGCTGTCGGGGTGTCATAGCCGCCATCGGGTTTGAGTTCGACATCCCACCACCACTTTTTCACCGGGTTCAACCGGCCTTTGCCAACCGTATCGTCCAGCTTGGCCAAGATCGGCGCGGCCTTGGGGATATGCATCGCGGCCCAGCGGAACGGCGCTTCGGCAAACAACCCTTCCAGATTCCACGGACAGGTTTTCATGCAGCGCCCGCACATCGCGCCGCCTTGGTTGGTGATCCGGTAGGTCGCACATTTCTGGCTGTCGGATTTCCAGATCTCATACCCGTTGAACATCTTTTTCGGCCCGGCGGTGATCGCCCCTGACGGGCATTCACGCGCGCATTTGTTGCAGGTCTCGCAGAATTTCTGCAGGCCGAAATCAATCGGCTTGTCATGCTGTACCGGCAGGCTGGTGGTCACCACACCGGATTTAAGGCGCGGGCCGAGGAACGGATTGAGGATCACCTCGCCGATGCGGCTGACCTCGCCCAA
This sequence comes from Sulfitobacter sp., assembly GCA_047634585.1. Lineage (GTDB taxonomy): Bacteria > Pseudomonadota > Alphaproteobacteria > Rhodobacterales > Rhodobacteraceae > Sulfitobacter. The sequence goes on from JBLIAN010000024.1 coordinate 7,352, forward strand.
ACCCGCCAGCAACAACAGCGGCGGCTGCAACACATCGCCGTCCATCACCGTATGGGCCTTGGCCCCATAGCCAAGATTGCGCAGATGTTGCCCGATCACCCCGCCCAGCATCGAAAACCGCAGATAGGCCCGCATGGATTGGGACACCGCGATCCAGTCATCGCCCGATGATCCCTCCATCGTGTCAAAACCCTGATCAATGATCAGGCTCAGCGCCTGATCATGGGGCGGTGCAATGGCGGTGCCGGTGGCGTCATGGCTGTACCATGTCCAGTCGGGACAGGCCGACAGACCCGCGGCATCCGCGCCTAGAAAATAACTTGCCGCCTTGAGGTTCTCGGCATTGCGCAGCGGATCAGCCGCCACCGGATCGGGGTGGACGGCACCATCCTGCAACAGGATCAATGCGCCCAGCAACCGCCGTTGCGCCGCGGCGGGGGCGGATTTCACCACATGATGCCCGCCTTTCATGGCATTTTGCACCTTTGGCCCCATGTCACCGAATTGCCCGCGGGCAAACATATCGGTGCGTTTGGGCACCCGTGCCACATGGGGGGCATCAATATAGGTGGTCGGGGTCTCGACCCGTTTCAGGGTCTCGAAGGGATGCGGCCCGTCAACGAAATCACGTTTGCCATAGGGATCATGGGTGCGCGCCGACACGCCGCCATGACTGCCCAGGTGCCACTGCGGCCCGTTCAGCGCCGACCAGGGCTGATCGCGCAGCGCGGCCAGTGGCAAATCGGCGGCAAGGTCCATGTCGGTGCTGACCACTGCCAGCCCGAACCGATCCCCGATCCAGGGCGCTTGCAATGTGCCGCCCTCCCAGACCGCCAGACCCGCCGCAACCGCCAGTTTGCCCGGATGCACATCCGAGGTGGTGGGCGAATGGGCGCGCGCATCAAAACCCAGCTGGCGGATGTATTCGGCCAAAACCGTGGCGTTTTCGCTGGCCCGCAGACAGGCACGTTCGGCCTGTGCATCCTTGATCCAGTCGCTGCCGCGCTCTGCGGGTTTTGGATCACGCGGATAGGCGGTGAGGATCACCAAGGCAAAGCGGTGATCGCCCAGCGGCACCGCGGGCGCATTGGCGGCATCGCGCAGGTTGGCCATGATCACGTCCACCCCGGCGGAAAAAGTCTTGGTCTGGCGGTTGCGCAGATCCCGCGCCAGCGCATCGGTGGCCGGGTTGTGGCGCGGCTGTGCCAGACGGGCGGCTTGGGGCAGGGCGCAGACCCCGATCATCGTGGCATCGTTGTAATAGCCAAAGGCCTTGAGATGATCACTGCGGACCTGCGGGTCTGGTGGAATACCGGCGCGGGCGGGGTTGATCCGGCCATCGCGCAGCACATCCATCATCGCCTGAAACGGGGCCATTGCCGTGACAATGCTGAGACGGTCATCGGGGCGCTCAAAGCTGAGGGCGGGAAACGGCATGTCAGGCAGTTGCACGAGCGGCGCAGACAGGCGGCGCAGCCGTTCCAGCGGATAGGCCCCCAGATGCAGCGGGCGCGATTTGGACGAAAAGATTTTCATGTCCAATCAGGTGCCACAGCAGGGTGCGAATTGCCAGAGCCACGCTTGACTCTGCGCATTGGCCCTGCCCATTCTCGGATCAGATATGGGGAGGACCGACATGACCACTTTTAACCGCCGACAGACACTTGCAACCCTTGGGGCCGCAACCGCCGTGGGGCTTGCCACACCGGCATTGGCCCAGAACAAAAAGATTGTTGTGGGCGCGCTGCGCTTTACCAGCCATGCTGGCAGTTTTGTGGCCTATGAACGCGGCTATTTCAACGCTGAAGGTCTGGATGTGGAGCTGCGTTTCTTTCAGGCGGCGCAACCGATGGCCGTGGCCATCGCCAGCGGTGATGTGGATTATGCCGTGACGGCGATTTCCGGGGGGCTGGTGTCACTGGCGCAAAAAGGCGCGATCAAGGTGATCGGCGGCGCATTGCAGGAAGAACCCGGCATTGACGGTCAGAAGTTTCTGGTCTCCGATGCTGCCTATCAGGCCGGGATCACCAGCCCGGCGATGCTGGATGGCAAAAGCTTTGGCATCACCCAGGCCGGATCGTCGTTTCACTATATGGGCGCCAAAATGGCCGAGGCTGAAGGCATCAGCCTGAATTACAAACCGTTGCAGAAAGTCGGGGCGATCATTGGCGCACTGAAATCCGGCCAGATCGACGCCTGGTCGATCGTGCCCCATATCGCCAAGCCGCTGGCCGGATCCGGGGCTGTGCATATCATCGGGGATGTGGCCAGCTATCTGCCCGATTATCAGGTCACCACCGTGTTCACCTCGGCCAAGAACGCCAGTGACGAACAGGCTCTGACCAAAGGCTTCCTTGGCGGGTTCTCCAAAGGGGTGGCTGATTACAACAGTGCGATGATCGCCAAGGACGGTGGCGAGGATGGCGTCAACCAGATGGTCGATCTGATCCATAAATATGTCTATACCGACCGCCCCGTGGAAAAGGCCGCCCCCTCGATCATCAACGGCACCATGCGTCTGAACGAAGGTGCGGCGCTGAATGTGGCCTCCGTGGCGGACCAGCTGGCATGGTTCCAGTCCGAAGGTCTGGTGGATGCGGATATCACGCTGGACCAATTGGTTGATACATCCTACGTCAAAACCATCGGCGCCTGAGCCAAGACACCACAATGTCACAGGGGCCGGACCGATGGTCTGGCCCCTGGGCTTTTCAGGGGCGCTGCCATGGATCTTCGACTGAACAACATCAGCCACCAATATGGCAGTACCGAGGTGCTGCGCGACATATCGCTGGATATTCCTTCGGGGCAGATTGTCTGTCTGGTGGGGCCATCGGGCTGTGGCAAATCCACCCTGCTGCGGATCTTGGGCGGGTTGGAACGCCCCTCTGCGGGGCAGGTTTTGCAACTCGGGGATGCGCCGCCGGATTGCCTGAACCCGCTGACCTATATTTTTCAGGATTTTGCCCTGCTGCCCTGGCGCACGGTGCGTGGCAATGTGGCGCTGGTGCTGGAAGATCACCCGCTCAGCGCCGCGCAGCGCCAAGAGATCATCGCGGATGTGCTGGCGCGGACCAAGTTAAGCGAATTCGCCGGGGCGCTGCCAAAACAGCTGTCGGGCGGAATGAAACAGCGGGTGGCGATTGCCCGCGCCCTGGCGGTGCGCCCGGCGGTGATGCTGATGGATGAACCGCTGTCGGCGCTGGACAGCCAGACCCGTGAATTGCTGATGGATGATCTGGTGACGCTCTGGACCCGCCAGCCGTTTACCGCGGTCTATGTGACCCATAACCTCGCCGAGGCGGTGCGGCTGGGCCATAAGATTGTGGTGCTCTCGCGGCGTCCCGGTGAAATCCGCGAAGTGGTCGAGCTGAACACGCCCTTGGCTACGCGGTCTTATGGTGATGCCGATCTGGAAACCCAGCAGAAATATCTTTGGGGGCTGATGCGTCAGGAAGCCGCCGCTGCCGATGCGGAGTTGATGGATGTCTGAACAGGTGAAGCCCCAGGGCCGGCAGGTGGCATTTCGCGGTGGCGGTTTTGTTGCCCGGCGCAAACGCGGTGTCGGGGTGCTGGTGTTTGTGGTTCTGCTGGTGCTGGCCGAATGGGGCACGCGCAGCGGTGTGATCTCGGCGCTGACCCTGCCACGGCCCAGTGATGTGGCGCTGACCTTTCAGGAACTTTACAGCTCTGGGATGTTGTTCAAACATCTGTTGCCGTCCTTGAGCCGCCTGTTGGTCGGGGCCAGTATCGGGGCGGTGATGGGCATTTCTGTCGGGGTGCTGATCGGGCTGTTCTCGCTGGTGCGGGCGGGCCTGGTGCCGCTGGTGGCGGCGCTGTTCCCGATTCCCAAAATCGCGCTGCTGCCGCTGTTTGTGATCTGGTTCGGCATTGACGAGATGAGCAAATATGCGCTGATCGCCTTTGGCACTTTTACCCCCACGGTGGTGGCGACCTATGCGGCGGTGGACAATGTCGACCGGAGCCTGATCCGTATGGGGCAAAGTTTCGGTCTGCGCTGGTGGTCGATTGTCAGCAAGATCGTGCTGCCCGGGGCGATGCCGGGGATATTGTCGGGGCTGCGGGTGTCGCTGACCATCGCCATCATTCTGTTGGTGGCGGCGGAAATGCTGGGCGCGCAATACGGGATCGGCGCCTATATTCTTGAAGCGGGCAGCCTGTATGATCTGGAGCGGCTGTTTGCCGGGGTGTTGATCCTGTCGGTGCTGGGGGTGTTGGTGTCTTCGGGGATTGCAGCGCTTGAGCGGCGGGTGTTGCGCTGGCGGGTCTGAGGCACAGCGGGGGCCGGCCCCCGCACCCCCGGAGGTATTTAGGGCCAAAAAGAAACGCCGGGTCGGGCGGGTTTTACAGCCGCGGCCCATGCATCTGGTTGCGGGCGGGAAACCTGTTATCAAGGGGCGAACAGAGTAAACATACGGACCCGTGATGACCGATCATTCCACCACCCATGACGCCGAAGCAGACCTGCGCAACCGTGACATCAAGATCTATGTGAACGGCGAGATCCTGCACCGTGATGCCGCCAAAGTATCGGTCTATGACAGCGGGTTCATGTTGGGCGATGGCATCTGGGAAGGTATGCGGCTGTATCAGGGGAGATGGGCGTTTTTTGACGAACATATGGACCGGTTTTTCAATTCCTGCAAAACCGTGTCGATGGATGTGGGCATGGATAAGGCAGGCATTGCCGAGGCCCTGCGCCAAACCGCCGAGGCCAATGGCATGCACAATGATGTGCATTGCCGGTTGATGGTGACGCGGGGCATCAAGGACAAGCCGTTCCAGCACCCGGCGCTCAGCACCTCGGGGCCGACCTTGGTGATCATCATGGAACATTCGCGCCCTGTGGACCGGTTGCAATCCAGGGGTATCACGCTGGCCACGGTGCCGCAGGTGCGGGGCTTGCCGATGTCCCAGGATCCCAAGCTGAACAGCCATTCCAAGCTGAACTGCATCATTGCCTGTTTGCAGGCCGAAGCCGCCGGCGCGGATGAGGGGCTGATGCTGGATCCGCTGGGCTTTGTGAACACCACCAATGCCTGCAATTTCTTTATCGTGCGGCGCGGGGAGGTTTGGACCTCGACGGGGGATTACTGCATGAACGGGGTGACCCGCCAGAAGGTGATTGACCTGTGCCGTGCCAATGGCATTCCGGTCTTTGAAAAGAACTTTTCGCTGTATGAGGCCTATGGCGCGGAGGAGGCGTTTTTGACAGGTACGTTCGGGGCGCAGACCCCTGTGGCCTCGATTGATGGCAAGCCCATCGGCACGCTGGAGCGTCCGGTGACCGCCAGGATTCAGGCGCTCTATAAGGCGTTGATCCGCGATCATGTGACGGCGGGATAAGGCCTTGTCCCCGTAGGGGCAGGATTTAGGGTTGTCCCCGTAGGGGCAGGATTGAGGTTTTGTCCCCGTGGGGACAGGGTTTAGGGTTTTGTTAACAAGTCACGCGGGTCGCATACCGGAAGATGACCAACGTGGTCATGACGGGACATCCCCGATCAGGATGGCGCGGAAATCATTGACGTTGGTGCCGGTGGGGCCGGTCATGAACAGATCGTCAACCGCGGCAAAGGCGCTATAGGCGTCGTTATGGGCCAGCAGGGTCAGCGGATCATGCCCCGCGTCGCGGATGCGTTTGGTGGTGTTGCCATCGACAAAGGCCCCGGCATTGTCTTCTGAGCCGTCAATGCCGTCGGTATCTGCCGCCAGGGCGCAGATCCCGGATCCGCCTTCCAGTGCTATTGCGAGGCCGAGCTGGAATTCGCTGTTGCGTCCGCCACGGCCTTTGTGGCGCAGGGTGACGGTGGTTTCCCCGCCCGAGAGCAGCACCAGCGGCGCGGCATAAGGAAAGCCGGTTTTGGCGGCGTGCAGGGCAAGGGCGGCATGGACCTGTGCCACATCGCGGGCTTCGCCTTCGATGGCGTCGGACAAGACCCAGGCATTGACCCCGCGGGATCGCGCCAGCGCCGCCGCCGCCGCAAGCGACAGCGCCGCCGAGGCGATCAGATGGGTTTCGATCCTGTTGGGGTCAGGCGCGGGGGCGCGGTCTTTGCTGGCGCGCAGAAAGGCCATGCAGGCGGGCGGCAGGGCGATGTCGCGGGCGGTGATCATTTGCAGCACATCGGCGGGGGCGGGGCGTCCGGGTACGCTGGGGCCGGAGGCCACTTCGCCCGGTGCATCCCCCGGCACATCAGACACGATCAGGTTGCAGATCCGCGCGGGTGCGGCCCGTTCCGCCAAACGCCCGCCATTGATACCGCTGAAACATTTGCGGATGTCATTCATCACCGAAATCGGCGCGCCCGAGGCCAGCAGTGCCGTGTTCAGATCTTGCAGATCGCCCAGTGTCAGACCTTCGGGCGGATCGGGAAGCAGCGATGATCCGCCGCCACAGATCAGTGCAATCACCAGATCATCGGGGCCAAGGCCGGACACCATGTCTTTCAACGCCTGTGCGGCGGTAAGTCCGGCGGCATCGGGCACCGGATGCGCGGCCTCAAGCACGCGGATGGTTTTGCATGGCGCGCCATAGCCATAGCGCGTCACAACCACGCCTTCAAACGGCCCGTCCCAGAGGGTTTCAAAGGCCTGCGCCAGTTGCGCGGCGCCTTTGCCTGCGCCAATCACCACGGTGCGGCCTTTGGGGCGGGGGGGCAATTTCCCGTGCAGGGCCTTGAGCGGATCAGCGGCCCCGACAGCCGCGTGAAACAGCTCGGCAAGGAATGCGCGGTTGGGATCGGACATGGGGCATCTTTCAGTTAGGAACTCGGGGGCGTAGGGACGTCGGTCATTCAGGAAGGCGGGTCATTCAGGAAGGCGGGTCAGCAAGGAGGGTGGGTCAGAAAGGGCATCGCATCAGCAAGGGCACGGGCCTAGCTGAGCCCGAAAATATCGCGGGTAAAAACTTTTTCGGCCACATCGCCGAGATCATCAGAGGCCCGGTTGGCGACGATCACGTCACTGCGCGCCTTAAAGCTGGCCAGATCGGCAATCACCGCACAGCCCATGAATTCGGTGGCGGCAAGGGCGGGTTCATAGATCACCACCTGCCCCCCCGCTTTGCGGATGCGGCGGATCACCCCCAACACCGAGCTTTGGCGGAAATTGTCAGAGCCTGCCTTCATCACCAGACGGTGAATGCCGACAACCCCGGGGGTGTCGGCGACGATCTGGGTGGCGATGAAATCCTTGCGGGTGCGGTTGGCATCGACGATCGCGCGCATCAGGTTTTGCGGCACATCGGAATAATTTGCCAGCAGTTGTTTGGTATCTTTGGGCAGGCAATAGCCGCCATAGCCAAAGGACGGATTGTTGTAATGCGTGCCGATGCGCGGATCGAGCCCGATGCCTTCGATGATCTGGCGGGCGTCCATCTGCTGGCTCAGGGCGTAGCTGTCCAGTTCATTAAAGAACGCCACGCGCATCGCTAGATAGGTATTGGCGAATAATTTGATGGATTCCGCTTCTTCGGCTCCGGTGAACAGCAGCGGCACGTCTTTGGCTTTGGCGCCGGCCACCAGCAGATCGGCAAAGTGATGCGCGGCGGCGCTGTCTGCGCCCAATACGATCCGCGAGGGATGCAGGTTGTCATGCAGCGCCAGCCCTTCGCGCAGAAATTCAGGGCAAAACAGGATATTGTCCACACCAAAGGCCCCCCGCATCCGGCTGATAAAGCCGACAGGCACGGTGGATTTGATCACCACCGTTGCCCGCGGGGCATGGCGCAGGGCCAGAGCAATCACCGTCTCGACCGACGAGGTGTCAAAGAAATCGGTCTTTGTATCATAATCGGTGGGGGTGGCGACCACCACAAAATCGGCATCCTGCACTGCGGCAATGCCATCGGTGGTGGCGCGCAGTTCCAGCGGTTTTTCCGCCAGCCAGTGTTCCAGATCGGGGTCTTCAATGGGGGAAATGCGGCGGTTCACCTGTGCGACGCGCCGGGCGTTCAGATCAACCGCGATGACGCTGTTATGCTGTGCCAGAAGCACGGCATTCGACAGCCCGACATAGCCGATCCCGAATACGGCAATTTTCATGGTAATGCGGCCCGCCCCTAAAATAGTGGGCCATTACTGTCATATCGGCCGCATCGTGGCAATAAACAGCTTTGGGTCGGGCAGATTGCATCTGGCGGTGCCAGCACGGGATGTGAATACTGTGGATCAGGGGGATCGCCAGTGAATATTCTGTTTATCATGTATGACCAGCTGCGCTTTGATTATTTAAGCTGCGCGGGGCATCCGCATTTGCACACGCCGCATTTTGATCGGGTGGCGGCGAGGGGGGTGCGGTTCAGCAATGCCTATGTGCAATCCCCGATCTGCGGGGCCAGCCGCATGTGCTATTATACCGGGCGCTATGCCTCAAGCCACGGGGCGCAGTGGAACGGCTTTCCTCTGCGGGTGGGTGAACAGACGATGGGCGATCACCTGCGCAAGCTGGGCATGGGGTGTTGGCTGATTGGCAAGACCCATATGGTTGCGGATGCCGAAGGCATGGCGCGGCTGGGGTTAAGCGCTGACAGCACGATTGGCGCGCGGCAGGCCGAATGCGGGTTTGATGCTTGGGTGCGCGATGACGGCTTGTGGGGGGAAGGGCCGGACGGGTTTTATGACCAGAAGCGATCGCCCTATAATGAATACCTCAAGGACAAGGGCTATGCGGGGGACAACCCCTGGGCGGATTATGCAAATGCGGGGATCGAGGACGGGCAGATTGCATCGGGCTGGATGTTTCGCAATGCTGACAAACCCGCCAATATCCGCGAGGAAGACAGCGAAACCCCGTGGCTGACCACCAAAACCATCGAATTTATCGAAGCAACCCAAGGCCCGTGGTGCGCGCATGTGAGTTTCATCAAGCCGCATTGGCCCTATATCGTGCCTGCGCCCTATCACAATATGTACGGGGCCAATCATGTCCCGCAGGCGCGGCGGGCCGAGGTGGAGCGCGACAATCCGCATCCGGTGTTCGGGGCCTATATGGAAAACAAGATCGCCCGCGCCTTTCAGCGCGAGGACGTCCGCCAAAAGGTGATTCCCGCCTATATGGGGCTGATCAAGCAATGTGACGATCAACTGGGCCGCCTGTTGGATCACCTTGAGGCCACCGGCCGGATGAAAGACACGATGATTGTGCTGACCTCGGATCATGGCGATTATCTGGGCGATCACTGGCTGGGCGAAAAAGACCTGTTTCACGAGCAATCGGTCAAAGTGCCGATGATCATCTATGATCCCCGCCCCGAGGCCGATCCCGCGCGCGGCACCACCTGCGCGGCGCTGGTGGAAAGCATTGATCTGGCCGCGACCTTTGTCGAGGCGGCAGGTGGCGCGGTGCCCGATCACATTATCGAGGGGCGGTCGCTGATCCCGTGGCTGCATGGTGCGGTGCCGGAATGGCGCGAATTTGCGGTCAGTGAATACGATTATTCCGCCACTCCGCAGGCGGTCAAGCTGGGGGTGCGGCCCCGGGATGCGCGGCTGTTCATGGTGTTTGACGGGCGGTTCAAACTGATCCACGCCGAGGGCGGTTTCCGCCCGATGTTGTTTGATCTGCAGGCCGACCCGGATGAATATGATGATCTGGCCAAGGGGGACGCCCATCAGGATGAACTGGACCGGCTTTATGACATGTTGGCGCATTGGGGCCGGCGCATGTCACAGCGGGTGACGCGATCCGAAGCCGACATCGAAGCGATGCGGGGATCATCCGGGCGCAAAGGGATTTTACCGTTCATGTATGACGGCAGCGAGGTGCCTGAACATTTGACTGTGAAATACACCGGGCCCGCGGCGCAGGATCATACCGATCAGGATTAAAGCGGGCTAAACAGGCGGGGCAAAACCGAGGATCAGCTGGCGCAATCCAATGGCCGCCCCCGCCAGTATCGACAGCAAGGTCAGCGGCGCACTATGGGCCAGCACCGAAAACGCCGATATGCCCTGTCCGACGCTACAGCCCACGGCGATCACGGCGCCCATGCCCATCAGGGCCGCGCCCAAGATCTGACGGCGCAATTCGCGCGGGTCATCGCAGGCCTCCCAGCGGAAATGACCTTTGGCGATGCTGCCGATCCACGCCCCCAGCAGCACCCCGAACACCGATCCGCTGCCAAAGCTGATGGTGTTGCCCGAAGATGTCATTGCATAGAGCATGGTTTCGCCCAAGGGCGCGGAAAACGTATGGCTGACCACAGAGGTGGCGGCAAAGCCGTGGCTGGCGATCCATTGCGTGCCGGCCCAGCCCGAAACCACGGCCAGCCCCACCATCGCGCCCCAGAATATCTGGGCGGGTGCATGGCGCAGGGCGCGGTTGCACAGGGTCAGGGCCAGGATCGCCGCGCCGATCAGGAGGCCCGAAGTCTCTACCGACAGGCCCGACAGCGCCGCAAGGCTATGGGCATAGCTGGCGCTGGCCGGATCATAGCCCCATGAATCAAACGCCCAAAGCCGCAGCCCCGACAACGGCCCGCCAAGGGTGATATAGGCCGACAGCCCCATCACCAGCACAATCAGCAAAGACCGCAGATCACCGCCCCCCAGCCGCGCCAGGGCGCCGTAGCCGCAATTGCCCGCCAGTGCCATGCCATAGCCGAACACCAGCCCGCCAAACACCGATCCCAGCGGGTTCCAGCCCCGCGCCATATACAGCGTGCTGGACAGATCCAGCAGCCCCGCGGCGGACAGGCCGAAACTGCCGATCACTGCCACGCCAATGGCTATGCCCCACATGTGCAGGCGCAGGGCGCTTTCGCCATAATACAGGTCTTCGACGGCACCCAGGGTGCAAAACCGGCCGATCCGTGCCGCCAACCCCAGGACCACCCCACCGGCAAGGCCGATCAGCGCAACGAGATTGGCTTCGGAGATAAGATCAAACATGGCGTGGCCCTTTGGACTTGAGCGGGCTGGCTGTGGGGGGATATCTGTTATTTGGGGCGGCAGAACAGATCATAGACAACTTCCATGATCTGTTTGGGGCGGTCGTCACTGAGGCTGTAATAAATGGTTTTGCCATCGCGGCGCGGGGTCACCAGACCTTCAAGGCGCAGACGCGACAATTGTTGGGACACCGCGGCCTGTCGCGCTGACAGCAGTTCTTCCAATTCGGTCACGGATTTTTCGCCAGAGGCCAGATGACACAGGATCATCAACCGGCCTTCATGGCTGATCGCCTTAAGGAAATTCGAGGCCCGCATCGCATTGGCGGCCATTTTGTCCATGTCTTCGGCGCAGATGTTCTTGTCAAACACCGGCAGGCTGGACCCGCCTGCGGAATCCGCAGAGGTCAGGCTGTCTTGAGGGGAAATACGGGTGTCCATCGTGATCCTTAATTCAGCGGCGGGCTGCCGGCCTGTTCGAGCATCTTTTCAAGAAGCCCCCAAAAGAAGTCTTCCCCAGGATAGCCTTCGATGCGGGAAATTTCCAGATTATCCTGCATCAGCACAAATGTCGGCGTATAATGCAGACCCCGCGCAAAGCTCAGCCCCGCAGGCCGTGGCGCGTGAATGTCCAGGCGGCGCAGCGGCGCGGCCTGTCCGGCATCGGTTTTGGGATAGATGTGGGAAATTTCATCGTTCCAGCGGGCGCACCAGACACAGCCGTCTTCTTCGACCATCACCAGGGACAGCTCTGCCAGGGCCGACATCGCGGATGTCACCAGCAGAAAAACCGAAATCAGAATGCCGCGCAGGAACATGTTAAATTGACCTTTGATCGTAATACTACATAATCTGAATATGTGAATTACTCAAGGGAGGGCGAGGCGATGTTCGACATTACATTTGCAGGGGCGCTGATTGCCGGGCTGCTGTCTTTTCTGTCGCCGTGCATCCTGCCGATTGTGCCGTTTTACCTGAGCTATCTGGCCGGTGTCGGCATGAACCAGATCCAGGCGGGTGCGCCGATTGACCGCGCGGTGCGGCTGCGGGCGTTTCTGGCGGCCTGTATGTTTGCGGCAGGGGTGATCACCATCTTTATGGGGCTGGGCGCGGCGGCGACAACCTTTGGTCAGGCGGTGCGCGATTATTTTGACGTGCTGCGCTGGATCGCGGCGGCGGTCATCATCGCAATGGGGCTGCATTTTCTGGGGGTGATCCGCATCGGCATCCTGTACCGCCAGTTCAGGGCAGACAGCGGCGCAACCTCGAATGTCAGCCTGCTGGGCGCTTATGTGATCGGCCTTGCCTTTGCCTTTGGCTGGACCCCCTGTGTGGGGCCGGTGCTGGCGGCGATCCTGTTCACGGCGGCGGGGGCGGATACGGCGGCATCGGGGGCGATGTTGTTGTTTGTTTATGGTTTGGGCATGACCCTGCCGTTTGTGCTGGCGGCGCTGTTCATCGGGCCGTTCATGCGCTGGATGCAGAAATTCCGCCGCCATCTGGGGGTGATTGAAAAACTGATGGGGGTGATGTTGATTGTCTTTGGCATCTTGATCGCGACAAATTCGATCAATTATATTGCGCAATGGATGCTAGAGATCGGGCCGGACATTGGCGTGTTGCGGTGAGGCTGGGGGACCCACTGCCCAGCCCGGAGTAAAAGCGCCGGTGCGTTGGTCAAGGCCGCGCATATCGCAAGATCGGGCCATGTTTGGCAGCGATAAGGCGGTATCCTTTGGTCACGGACGCGCCAGCCCCGGTCTGGCACCGCGCGGCGGGGACATAGAGCAAAGCAATAGGAATGGGTGACAGGATGATGAAACAGATAATGATGGCCTGTGTGGCGCTGATGGGGTTGGCCGGGTCTGTGCAGGCGGCCGAACTGGGCGATGACGGGCTGCATAAAACACCCTGGATGCGCGAGACATTCAAGGATCTGGGTGACGATCTGGCCGAGGCCAATGCCGAGGGCAAGCGCCTGATGCTGATGATCGAACAGCGCGGCTGTATCTATTGCACCAAGATGCACGAAGATGTTTATCCGCTGCCGGAAATAGCCGATTACATCACCGCGCATTTCTTTGTGGTGCAGGTGAATATGTTTGGCGATGTCGAGGTCACGGATTTCGACGGTGAGGCGCTGAGCGAGAAACAAATGGTGCGCAAATGGGGCATGCTTTTCACCCCGACGATTCTGTTTTTGCCCGAAACCGTGCCAGAGGGGCAGAGCGCCGCACAGGCCGCCGTTGCCGTGATGCCCGGCGCCTTTGGCCGTCATACCACGTTTGACATGTTCAACTGGGTGATCGAAAAGGGCTATGACGGGGACGAAAGTTTCCAGAAATATCATGCCCGTAAGTTTGAAGAAGCCTCAAACTGAAACGGGTCAGGGGCCGGGGCGCGGGTCAGTGGACAAAAAAATTCAGAAAACTGAATTTGTTGTTGCGTGATCACGAAACCGTGCGCTACGGTAGGAAAAACGCCGTGAAGGCAAGGGAGGACGCATGAAGATTTTGGGAACTGCAGCCGTGATTGCGGGCATGCTGACAAATGTGGCATTGGCCGATGCCGTGGCACCCACGGCGGTGAAATTTGATGACGGCGCTGTTGCGGTGTCGCTGTCTGGCATGGTCGGTGATCCGCTCGAAGGGCGCGATATTGTTGGCAACAAGAAAAAAGGCAATTGCGTTGCCTGCCATCAGATCAGCGATCTTGCCGATGTGCCGTTTCACGGCGAAATCGGCCCGATGCTGGATGGTGCAGGGGATCGGTGGAACGAAGCGGAACTGCGCGGGATTGTCGCCAATGCCAAGCTGATGTTTGAAGACACGATGATGCCCGCCTTTTACAAGACCGAGGGCTTTATCCGCCCCGGGAACGGGTACACAGGCAAGGCGGCGGATGACACTTTTGGCCCGATCCTGACCGCGCAACAGATCGAAGATGTTGTTGCCTACCTCAAGACACTCAAGGAATAAGCCGCAGTCGCTGCGGAACAGACGAGGAGATCACCCATGGAATTTACACGACGCAATGCGCTGGTACTTGGCGCGGGCGCCCTTGCCTTTGCTGGTCTTCCGGTCAAGGGCTTTGCCGCTGGCGAGGCGCAGATCGAAGCCTTCACCGGCGGTGCGGCACTGGGGGATGCAGGCATTACCCTGACCGCGCCGGAAATCGCGGAAAACGGCAATACCGTGCCCATCGAAGTGGACGCCCCCGGCGCAACTGAAATTCTGGTGCTGGCGCTGGGCAATCCGACGCCCCCCGTGGCCACCTTTAAATTCGGTAAACTGGCCGCAGCGCATCAGGCATCTACACGGATCCGTCTGGCAGGCACGCAGGATGTTGTCGCCATCGCCAAACTGGCTGACGGGTCTTTCGCAAAAGCCTCCAGCACGGTCAAAGTCACAATCGGCGGCTGCGGCGGCTAAAGCATTCAGGAGAGAAGAACATGGCATCTGGTGTAAAACCCCGCGTGAAAGTCCCCAAAAAGGCGGCTGCCGGTGAGGCGATCACGATCAAGACGCTGATCAGTCACAAAATGGAATCCGGTCAGCGCAAAGACGATGACGGCAACGCCATTCCGCGCTCGATCATCAATCGCTTTACCTGCGATTTTAACGGCGAAAACGTCATCGACGTGACCCTTGAGCCCGCGATTTCGACAAATCCCTATTTCGAATTTCAGGCCCTTGTGCCCGAAGCAGGCGAATTCAAATTCACTTGGTATGACGATGACGGGTCGGTCTATGAGACCGCAAAAGAAATCGCAATCGGCTGAGGGGTCGTGGCACAGGGAGGAACACAAATGAAAAGACTGGCACAACTGGCCGCTGCGGCAACGGTCCTGGCATTCGGGACATATGCACAGGCCGATCCCGTTGACGATACGCTGATCTTGAACGAAGACATCACCATGATCACCCGCACCGCAGCACCTGCCCATCTGGAAGGTGTCGTGGACGAGGTCATGTCAGGCTGGCTGTTTCGCGGTGCGGAAACCCGCGCCATGCAGGCCGATGATTTTGACAATCCGGGCATGATTTTTGTCGAACAGGCGATTGATACATGGAACGCGGTTGACGGCAGTGAGGGTAAATCCTGTGCAAGCTGCCATAACGATCCTGACTCGATGGCAGGTGTGCGCGCGGTCTATCCCAAGTGGAACGAAACCGCAGGCAAGGTCCGGTCCTTGGAAATGCAGATCAACGATTGCCGCGAAACCCGTATGGGCGCGGAAAAATGGGGCTACACCAAAAGCAAGATGGTCAATATGACCGCATTGCTGGCCTCTGTGTCCCGTGGTCTGCCGGTGAATGTTGCCATTGATGGTCCGGCGCAATCGACATGGGAACAAGGCAAAGAGCTGTATTATACACGCACCGGTCAGCTGGAATTGTCCTGTGCCAATTGCCACGAAGACAGCTATGGCAAGATGATCCGCGCCGATCACCTGAGCCAGGGCCAGATCAACGGTTTCCCGACCTACCGTTTGAAAAACACCAAGCTGAACGCGGTTCATGCACGGTTCAAAGGCTGTGTGCGCGATACCCGCGCCGAAACCTACAAGCCCGGCAGCCCCGAATTTGTGGCGCTTGAGCTTTATGTCGCCTCACGCGGCAACGGGCTGTCCGTCGAAGGCCCGTCGATCCGCAACTAAACCAAACCCCGTGCAGGGTGCTGCACGGGGTTTTCTGCCCCTTATGAATTCATAAATGCGTATATGTGCGCGTGACCGGAGCCCCCTATGATTTCTCGCCGTGATTTTATGCAAACCTCGATGGCCGCAGCGGCGCTGTATGGCGGGTCAGGTTTTGGCAATTGGGCGCGGCTGGCCGCACAGCAAAGCCTGACACAGGACAAGCTGCTGGAATTTGACACCTACGGGAATGTGTCCCTGATCCATGTCACCGATATTCATGCGCAGATGAAACCGCTGTATTTCCGCGAACCCGCAGTCAACATCGGCATGGGCGACAACAAAGGCGCGGTGCCGCATGTGACAGGGGCCGATTTCCGCCGCGCCTATGGCATCAAAGACGGCAGTGCCTCGGCCTATGCGCTGACCTATACTGATTTTGCCGCGCTGGCCAAAGGTTATGGCCGTGTTGGCGGCTTGGATCGTGTGGCGACCGTGATCAATGCGATCCGCGCCGAACGCCCCGATGCGCTGTTGCTGGATGGCGGCGATACCTGGCACGGCAGCTATACCTGCTATCACACCCAGGGGCAGGATATGGTCAATGTGATGAACGCGCTGAAACCGGATGCGATGACCTTTCACTGGGAATTCACGCTGGGCTCGGACCGGGTGGCAGAAATTGTCGAGGGCCTGCCGTTTGCGGCGCTGGGGCAGAACATCTTTGATGCGGAATGGGATGAACCTGCTGATTTGTTCCCGCCCTACAAGTTCTTTGAACGTGGCGGGGTCAAGATCGCGGTGATCGGTCAGGCCTTTCCCTATATGCCGATTGCCAATCCGGGCTGGATGTTCCCTGAATATGCCTTTGGCATCCGCGACGAAAACATGCAGGAGATGGTCGATCAGGCCCGTGCCGAAGGCGCTGAACTGGTGGTCTGTCTGAGCCACAATGGCTTTGACGTGGATAAAAAGATGGCGGGCATTGTCACCGGCATTGACGTGATCCTGTCAGGCCACACCCAT
This sequence comes from Sulfitobacter sp., assembly GCA_047634585.1. Classification (GTDB taxonomy): domain Bacteria; phylum Pseudomonadota; class Alphaproteobacteria; order Rhodobacterales; family Rhodobacteraceae; genus Sulfitobacter. The sequence continues at coordinate 23,926 of JBLIAN010000024.1, forward strand.
GACGCGCTGCCCGAACCGGTGCTGGTTGGTGATACGATCATCATCGCCTCGGGATCGAACGGTAAATTTGTCAGCCGCGTTGATCTGGATGTGCGCGATGGCCGGATGATGGGCTTTCGTCACAAGCTGATCCCGATTTTTTCGGATGTGATCACGCCGGATGCCGAGGTGGCGCAGTTGATTGATGCGCAACGCGCGCCCTATCTGGACGACTTGACCAAGGTGATCGGCAAGACCGCAGCGGATCAAACGCTGTATCGCCGGGGCAATTTCAACGGCACATGGGATGATCTGATCTGTGATGCGCTGTTGTCCGAACGCGAGGCCGATATTGCCCTGTCCCCCGGTGTGCGCTGGGGGCCGTCAATCCTGCCCGATCAGGACATCACCCGCGAAGACATCTGGAACGTCACCTCGATGACCTATGGTGAGGCCTATCGCACCGAAATGACGGGGGAATTCCTGCATGTGGTGCTTGAGGACGTGGCGGATAACCTGTTCAATCCCGATCCCTATTACCAGCAAGGCGGCGATATGGTGCGGGTTGGGGGCCTTGGCTATCGCATCGACGTGACCAAGCCGCAAGGCGATCGGATCACCGAGATGACCCTGTTGAAAACCGGCGAATTGATCGACCCCGGCAAGACCTATCAGGTCGCGGGCTGGGCCTCGGTCAACGAAGACACGCAGGGGCCGCCGATCTGGGATGTGGTTGAGGCGCATATCGCCAAAATGGGCATTGTTTCGCTTGATCCGAACACCAGTGTGAAAGTTGTCGGGGTCTAACCCTTCTGCCAGAGGAGACATCGCAATGTCAGTCAAGAAATCCCCCAGCGCCCCGTCGCGCCGTGCGTTTTTGCGCGGGGCCGCTGCCGCCGGTGCAGGTGCGATCACCGCAGGCAGCGCCCGCGCCACAACGCCCGACCCCTTGATCACACAGGTCCAACCCTGGGCACAGGAACTGGGGGATGGCGTGGATGCCACGCCCTATGGGCTGCCGATCGAATTTGAAAGTGACGTGATCCGGCGCAATGTCGCATGGTTGACCGCCGATACGGTGAGTTCGATCAATTTCACCCCGATCCATGCGCTGGATGGCACGATCACCCCGCAGGGCTGTGCGTTTGAACGCCACCATTCCGGCGCGATTGAGCTGCGCAAACAGGATTACCGTTTGATGATCAATGGTTTGGTCGATCAGCCGCTGGTCTTTAGCTATGCGGATCTGGAACGGTTCCCGCGCGAAAACCACGTTTATTTCTGCGAATGTGCGGCCAATACCGGCATGGAATGGGCGGGGGCGCAGTTGAACGGCGCGCAGTTCACCCACGGCATGATTCACAACATGGAATATACCGGTGTGCCCCTGCGTACCCTGCTGCAGGAGGCCGGGCTGGATGCCGCTGGTGATCTGAGTGACAAATGGGTGTTTGTCGAAGGCGCGGATGCCTCTTCAAACGGGCGCTCGATCCCGATGGAAAAGGCGCTGGATGATGTCTTGGTGGCGTTCAAGGCCAACGGCGAGGCGCTGCGCAAGGAACATGGATACCCGGTGCGTTTGGTGGTGCCGGGATGGGAAGGCAACATGTGGATCAAATGGATCCGCCGCATCGAAGTGACAGATGCCCCCGTCGAAAGCCGCGAGGAAACCGCGAAATATACCGATACGCTGGAAAACGGCATCAGCCGCAAATGGACTTGGGCGATGGATGCGAAATCCGTGGTCACATCGCCCAGCCCGCAGGCCCCGATCACCCATGGCACAGGGCCGCTGGTGATCACCGGACTGGCATGGTCCGGTCGTGGCGCGATCAAACGGGTGGATGTGTCCAAGGATGGCGGCAGGACATGGCAAACCGCACGTCTGGCCAGGGACGGCGAGAAGATGGCGATGACGCGCTTCTATCTGGATATAGAGTGGGACGGCAGCGAGATGCTGCTGCAATCGCGGGCAATGGATGACACCGGATATGTGCAACCCACCAAGGCGCAGCTGCGCGCGGTGCGCGGGCTGAATTCAATCTACCACAACAACTGCATCCAGACATGGTTGGTGCGCAGCACAGGCGAGGCTGAAAATGTCGAAGTTTCTTAAATCACTGACCTTGAGTGCCGCGCTCTGCGCCGGTGCCATGCCTGCGGTTGCCGGTGGTTTCGGCCTTGGCCGCGCGGCATTACCCGAAGAAATTGCCGCTTGGGATGGCGATGTCAGCCCCGATGGTACTGGCCTGCCTGTGGGGTCGGGCAACGCTGTTCTCGGGGAAGAAATTTTTGCCCGCAAATGCGCGGCCTGCCACGGGGATTTTGCCGAAGGCATCGACAATTGGCCCAAACTTGCGGGCGGCGCTGGCACGCTGGATCACGATGATCCATTAAAAACGGTGGGGTCGTACTGGCCGCATCTGAGCACGGCATTCGATTACATCAAACGCTCCATGCCCTATGGCAATGCGGCCACGCTCAGCGATGATGAGGTCTATGCGATTGTCGCCTATATCCTGTATTCCAATGATCTGGTGGCGGATGATTTTGAGCTGTCGAATGAAACATTTCTGGATGTTGAACTGCCCAATGCCGATGGATTTATTGTCGATAACCGTGATCAGGCCGAATATGCGATCTGGAGCGGCGAGCCCTGTATGGAAAACTGCAAGGACGCGGTCAAAGTGACCATGCGCGCGCTGGTTCTGGATGTGACCCCGGATGAAACCGGCAAGGTGCCGCTGGATGTGGCCGCGACAGATTCCTCGGCCGCCGCGACGCAGGCACCTGCGCCTGCCGTTGATCCGGAACTGGCCGCCGCAGGTGAAAAGGTGTTTCGCAAATGCAAATCCTGCCACCAGATTGGCGCAGGCGCGAAAAACCGGTCTGGCCCGATCCTGACAGGGGTTGTTGGCGCGGCTGCAGGGGGTGTGGACGGGTTCAAATATTCCAGAGCACTGCAGGGCGCCGCAGAAGGCGGGCTGATCTGGACCGAAACTGAACTGGCGGCGTTTCTGGCCAAACCCAAGGCCTATCTCAAAGGCACCAAAATGGGGTTTTCCGGCCTCAGGAAAGCCGATGATCAGGCGGCGGTGATCGCATACCTGAAATCAATTGGCAAATAGGCGCCCCCGATCACAACATCGCCAGAGCCGCACAGCATGCTTGAGTTTTGGCCAATTCGCGCCAAGATCGGAATGAAACTGTTTCACGTTCAGGGAGGACGACCATGAGGCCTTTTTTCAGAATATTTGCGGCGCTTGTGATCACGTTGATGGCGGCGACCACAGGATTTGCCCAAGACGGATTGGCAGATCACAAGCTGGCGCTACAGATCAGCGACAATGATCCCCAGAAAATGAACACCGTGTTGAATGTCGCGGCCAATGTGACACGGCATTACGAAAGCCTTGGTGAATCTGTCGAGGTCCGTATCGTCGCCTTCAACGCGGGTCTGCACATGCTGCGCGAGGATACGTCGCCGGTATTGAAACGGCTCGAAACTTTTGGGGCCTCCATGCCGAACGTGACTTTTGCGGCCTGTGGCAATACCATTGATGCCATGACCAAAAAGGAAAATACACCGACGCCGATTGTTTCGGTGGCCGAACGTGTTCCTGCGGGTGTTGTGGATCTGATGACCCTTGATGAAAACGGCTGGACCATCGTGCGCCCCTGAACAGGCGCACAGCCAGCGTCATAAATCTGTGTCTGACGTTCAATTTTGCTGAAGGAGATGATCATGAAAAACCTATGTGCCGCTGTGATGATGATACTGGGTTCTGCGGGGCTGGCGCTGGCCGACAGCGGCGCGAAAACCTATCCGTTCGAGGGCAGTTTCGAGGATGCGACCTTTAGCGTGGAAAGCACGATCATCGGGCGCGGTCTGGTGATTGATTATGTCAGCCACACGGGGGACATGTTGAACCGGACCGCAGCCGATGTGGGCAGCAATGTCAGGATTTTTGACGGGGCGGATGTGTTTTTGTTCTGCTCGGCGGTCTTGTCACGCAAAGTGATGGAAGCCGACCCGATGAACATCGCCCATTGCCCCTATGGCATCTTTGTCACCGACCGCGATGGCACAGTGAGCATCGGCTATCGCACCTACCCCCAAGGCCCGATGCAAGAGGTTCAAAGCCTGCTGGATGAGATCGTGCGCGAGGCTGTGGAAAACTGACCCTGCGACCAAAGGCGTGGGTCAGACCAAGCCGGTGAACACATAGCCGTCACCGGATTTTTCCACATATCCGGCCCCCTGAGGCAGGTGGTATCCGATCACCTGCATCTGTTCTGAGGCCAGTTGATCCATCAGGGCCACGCGGGTTTCTGCGGCAAGATCCTGATCCTGATCCGATCCCGAGCGCCAGGCGGGCCTTGCAAAGGCGACATGGTGATTGGCAATGCAATCGCCCAGAACCATCACCGCAGTGCTGCCAGAGCGGATTTCAAATGCCATATGACCGGGCGTATGGCCAAAGCTGGCCCGCGCCGCCACATCGGGCAGGATTTCCTGACCGTCGTTGAAAAAGCTGATGTTGTCTTCTATCGCCGCCAACCGCCGCGCGGCCCCCACTGCAAAGGTGACGCGGGAATCACCGATGGTATCAACGGTATTGGGGTCCATCCAATAGTCCCATTCGGCCTTGCCGATCTGATAGGTCGCATTGGCAAACACCGGATCGTCAAAATCATCCAGCAGCCCCCAGAGGTGATCAGGATGGGCATGGGTGAACACCACATCGGTGATGTCGTCGGGGCGGACCCCAAGTGCCGCCAAAGAGGCCAGCAACGTCCCTGCATTGGGGGAAAAATCCGGGCCGGCGCCGACATCAAACAGCACCGCACGATCGCCGCTGCGCAGCAGGGTGACATTGCAGGGCGGGGTCAAAACGTTGGGTGACAGGTTATAGTGCTCAAGGATCGGGGCAAGTTGGTCTTTGGGCATCGGATCAAAGATAAACCCGCCCGGCAGGGTGAGGGATCCGTCATGCACCACATCAATCCGCATCTCGCCCAGATCAATCCGGGAAAAAGCGGTGCGCGGGGCAAAACCCAATGCCGCAGTCGCCAGCGCCCCCGTACCAGTGCGCATAAATCCGCGTCTTGAAAATGTCATTGGAGGCTCCTGAAATTCGATAATGTGAATATGATGGCAGGTGCCGGATTAAGCAAGCCCTCGCTGGTCTGCTTGACTTTGGCCTTGGGCGGCCGTTTGTCTGGACCTGCGCGGCAGGGATCGCGCCATCACGCGGGGCCACGGCATGATCGGAAATATTTTCACCCTCAAACAGCTGGAGGCGCTGATCTGGGTGGCTGATCTGGGCAGTTTTCGCAAAGCGGCGGCACATCTGAACACGACCCAGCCGAATATTTCGGCGCGAATTGCGGGGTTGGAGGCGACCCTTGGCGTGACATTGATGCTGCGTGATGCGGGATCGGTGCAACTGAGCGATAAAGGCGCGGAAATCCTGCAGGCGGCGCGTCGGGTTGTGCGCGAGGCCGAGGGCCTGATTGCAGTGGCGCAGCGCCCCGATCTGATCCAAGACCGCCTGCGTCTGGGGGTTACCGAACTGGTGGCCTGCACATGGCTGCACCGGTTTTTGCTGGCGCTGAAACAGGCCTATCCGTCAGTGACTGTGGAACTGACTGTCGATTTGTCGCGTAATCTGGACAAGGCGCTGTCCAAGAACACCCTTGATCTGGCCATTCAAACCGCGCCGTTTTCGTCATCCGCATCCGGCGTCGTCGAATTGGGCCAATACCCTTATATCTGGGTCTGCGGTGTGGGCTTGGCCTTTGATGAAACCACGCGCTATGGCATTGCCGATCTGCTGGAGGCCGGGATTTTGACCCCGGCACGGGACACGCAGGCCTCCATCGCGCTGTCTGATTATGCCGATCGGCAAGGTATCCCCAAGGGCCGGATTGTGCCGTCAAACAGCCTGTCATCCTGTGTGAAAATGGCCCGCGACGGTTTGGGGGTTGCGGTCTTGCCACGGGCCTTGGCCGAAGCCGAAGACAGCACCGCCGCGCTGCGCCAGTTGCAGGTGGGCTGGACACCGGAACCTCTGCGCTTTGCCGCGCGGTATCAGGCCGGCAAGGTGGCGGGCTATGTCGAAGACGCAGCTAAGATCGCGGGCCAGATTTCGGCGGCCTTTATAGCAGAAACGGCGCGTTGATCCGCAGGGC
>JBLIAN010000025.1:0-23365 GCA_047634585.1 Sulfitobacter sp.
CCTTGCCGCGCGCCGCATCCGTGGTGAATACCCGTTTTATTTCAGAGGTTCGGGGATCAATCGCCTGGCTCATGCCACAGCCAATGGCACTGCCGCTGGCGTCCTTGGCCAATAGGATACACCCCCGAGGGCGCGCATGTTTTTGCGCCAGCCTGTCCATCAGCGCCTGATAGCGGTCTGTGGGATAAAACGTCTCGGTGATGCGCCTGTCGGTTTCGGTATTGGACAGTAGAAAATCGCGATAATCCCAGCACAGGCTGCGCACCGCCGCCAGATCGGCGGCGGTCACAACAGGTTCAAGGGTGACGCTCTCAGCCACGCAGAATGCTGCGGCCCGCATATTCGGCGGTTGCGCCCAAGGCTTCTTCGATGCGGATCAACTGGTTGTATTTCGCCAGCCGGTCGGAGCGCGCCAGCGATCCGGTTTTGATCTGGCCGCAATTGGTGGCCACTGCCAGATCGGCAATGGTGGCGTCTTCGGTTTCACCGGAACGGTGCGACATCACATTGGTGAATCCGGCGCGATGCGCCATGTCCACCGCCTTGAGGGTCTCGGTCAGGCTGCCGATCTGGTTGACCTTGACCAGCATGGAATTGGCGCTGCCGCGTTCAATCCCCATCGCCAGACGGGCCGGGTTCGTCACAAACAGATCATCCCCGACCAATTGCACCTTGTTGCCCAATCTGTCGGTCAGGGCCTTCCAGCCATCCCAATCGTCTTCGGACATGCCGTCTTCGATAGAGATGATCGGATAATCCGCCACCAAAGCCGCAAGGTAATCGACGTTTTCGTCACTGCTGAGGGATTTGCCCTCGCCGGACAATTCATAGCGGCCGTTTTTGTAATATTCGGTCGCGGCACAATCCAGTGCGAGGTAAATTTCCTCACCCGGTTTGTAGCCGGCCTTTTCGACAGATTTCAGAATGAAATCCAGCGCATCCCGGGCCGAGCTGATATTGGGGGCAAAACCGCCCTCATCACCAATCCCCGTGGACAGGCCCGCGTCGGACAGTTCTTTTTTCAGGGTGTGGAACACTTCAGAGCCCATGCGCACCGCCTCGCGGATGTTGTCCGCAGCGACAGGCATGATCATGAATTCCTGAATGTCGATCGGGTTGTCCGCATGTTCGCCGCCGTTGATGATGTTCATCATCGGCACCGGCAGCACCCGCGCAGAGGTGCCACCGACATAGCGGTACAAGGGCTGGGCGCAGAAATCGGCAGCGGCCTTGGCGGCGGCCAGTGACACCCCCAGAATCGCGTTTGCCCCCAGACGGGACTTGTTTTCGGTGCCATCGAGTTCGATCATGATCTCGTCAAGTTCGACCTGTTCGGTCGCATCAATGCCAACCAGCGCCTCGGCAATCTCGCCGTTCACGGCGGCGCAGGCTTCCAGTACACCTTTGCCCATATAGCGGCTTTTGTCGCCATCACGGCGCTCTACGGCCTCGTAAGCACCGGTAGAGGCCCCGGAAGGCACCGCAGCGCGGCCCAAAGTGCCGTCTTCGAGGATCACATCAACCTCAACCGTGGGGTTGCCCCGACTGTCGAGAATTTCGCGGGCGTGGATGTCGATAATCGTGCTCATGGGAAATATCCTTGTGGCAGAAGTTGCGCGGGTTTTAGCCCGCTGGCGGCCGGTTGAAAAGGCCGCTCACTTTGGGTGGCGGATTTTGCGTTCGCGCAAGACGGTGTAAATGCCCGATGCCACAATGATTGCCGCGCCCAGCAGGGTTAGGGTGTCGGGGGATTCGTCAAACACCATGACCCCGGCCACCAGCGCAAACAGCAGCCGCGCATAGCGGAATGGCGTGACAAACCCCACGTCGCCGACCCGCATCGCGGCCACAATGGCGTAATAGGCAAACAAACCGACGGTGATCGCCGAGATGATCTTGGCCCATTCCACGCCGCTGGGGGCCAGCAGGGATTCACCGGTAAAGGCCAGCAAGAACAGCCCCGCAGGCAGCACCGACACAAAGCCCAGAAAGCTGAGTTGCATGGAAGTGACGCTGGCAGGGATTTTGCGGGTCGAAAGATCGCGCATCGCCAAGGCAAAGACCGCAATCAACGCCAGCAGCGACAGCATCTCGAAACTTGCCATGCCCGGGCGGATAATCATCAACACCCCGATCAGACCGACAATGATCGCGCTCCAGCGCCGCCAGCCCACAGGTTCGCCCAGAAACACCGCCGCACCCAAGGTCACCACCAGCGGCGTGGCCTGCAAAATTGCCGAGGCGCTGGAAATCGGGGTCAGAACAATCGCCGAAACAAAGGTCATCGCACCGAATAATTCGCCCAGCACACGGGCCAGAATCGGCCATGTGAACATCTGGCGGGTGAACAGGGGCTTGCCTTGCGCCAGGACAATCGCGCCAAAAACCACCGTGCCGCCAATGCCCAGCATCAACAGAATCTGCCCGATCGGCAAAGCATCCGCCAACAGCTTGATGAACATGTCCTCAAGGGCAAAGCCCAACATCGCCAAAACCATCAGCACGGCGCCGCGAATATTGTCCATGTTTTCTTCCTTGCCTAAAATCGCTTGGCTTCGCCATGACGGTTTTGCAAGGCAAGGGCAAGTGCCCGCTGGAAGCGCCCGAATTCCGGTGGTAGCACACATGAATGAATATGTTTTCCCTTGTCAAAGACTCGCAAACCACCCTGTCGACATTGTTGGTTGCCATTGCGGGGGCGGTGTTTGGCTGGGCCTTGAATGCCCCTGTCTATATGTTGCTGGGTCCGGCGCTTGCGGTGACGCTGGCGGGGCTGTCCGGGCTGCGCACGGGCATTGATGCGCGGCTGCGCGATTTGTGTTTTCTGGCGTTGGGCATTGCGGTGGGGGCCGGATTTGATGGCAATGCGCTGGCGGCGATGATGCGCTGGCCGCTGGCCTTTGTGTTTATGTGCCTGATCATCTGGGCGATTCTGGTTCTGTGCCGGATCATGCTGGTACGGGTGTTTGATTTTGATCCGCGTTCGGCGGTTCTGGCGGCGGCGCCGGGGCATCTTAGCTTTGTTATCGCCATTGCCACGGAAGGCGGGTCAGACGTGGCGCGTATTTCGATCACCCAATCGGTACGCCTGTTGTCGCTCACCCTTGTGGTGCCGTTCATTGCCTTGGCGATGGGCATCGAAGTGTCGGGCAATGTTGCCCCGCAAGGCACGGCGATGACCCTGCCGTTGATCGCGGTTTTGATCGCGCTCTCTGCCGTGGTGGGATTTTTGTTCATCCGATGGCAGGTGCCCGCCCCGCTGTTGCTCGCGGGCATGGCGGTCAGCGCCCTTGGCCATGTCACTGAATGGACGCCGGGTGTCTTGCCTGCATGGCTGATTCTTCCGGCCTATCTGGTGCTGGGGGCGCTGATCGGTACGCGGTTTTCGGGGATTTCCCTGTCGCGCCTTGCCAGCGGTCTGAGCGCGGGTTTGGCGATCACGCTGGTTGCTGTGGCTTTGGCCGGACTGGCCGCAATCCCTGTGGGGATGGCCCTGGGCATGCCCTTGGCACATGTGCTGGTGGCCTTTGCCCCCGGAGGATTTGAAACGATGATCGCCATGGGCGCGGTGCTGGGGGTCACACCGGGATTTGTGGCGGCCTGTCACATCATGCGGCTGGTGGTGCTGAGTTTGCTGTTGCCGGCGATGCTGTCGCGGCTGAAACCTGCAACATCCTGACGGCGGGGCTGCCTAGCGGTCTTTCTTGATCGGCACGCCATAAAGTTCCATCCGGTGGCCGCGCAATTCATAGCCCAGTTTCTTGGCGATGCGGTCTTGCAATTGTTCGATCTCGGCATCGACAAATTCGATAACCTCGCCCGAATTCATATCAATCAGATGGTCATGGTGTTCGCGTTCGGCATCTTCATAGCGCGCGCGCCCGTCACCGAATTCAAGCTTGTCCAGAATGCCCGCTTCTTCAAACAGTTTGACCGTGCGATAGACCGTGGCAATCGAAATTGCTCCGTCCAAAGCGGCGGCGCGTTTGAACAATTCTTCGACGTCAGGGTGATCTTCGCTGTCTTCAATGACCTGCGCAATGATCCGGCGTTGGCCCGTCATACGCAGCCCCATGCCTTCGCAGCGGGTGATTATGGGTTTGTTCATACGCCGGCCCTCAGTCAACTGGTCGGAAAAAGAGACCCCGTCTTAGCCTTGATCGCGCGCCAGTGCCACAGCTTTTGGCGCAGGTGGTTGACTTTTGCCTCACAAAGCCCCATTTGACCGCTCAAGCGATGCCTTCTGCCGCGTGAGCAGTTCCGGTGCGATGGGCAAACCCCATGCAGTCCGGCTTTTAAGGCCCGCCGATGTTCCCAAAATCACGCGTGGGGCCAAACGCAACAGACAGGTGTCGGGCAATTGGCCTGCGCCTGCGATCTGTTTTGCGTGACCCTGCAAGCGCCAATGCGGGCGCACGGCACAAGATAACAGGCACGCTGGGGCAGGGCTCCGGCGGCAGAAAGACATAAATGAGCGATTTTGATATGATGGGCCTGCCGGCCAAACTGGTGGCACGGCTGAACGATATGGGCCTCAAAGACCCGACCCCGATCCAGAAACAGGCGATTCCCCATGCGATGAACGGGCGTGACGTGATGGGTCTGGCCCAGACCGGCACCGGTAAAACCGCCGCCTTTGGCGTGCCTTTGGTGGCGCAGATGCTGGAAAACCCGCAACGCCCAAGCCCGAAATCGGTGCGTGGTCTGGTGCTGGCCCCGACCCGTGAACTGGCCCAACAGATCATGCAGAACCTCAAGGCGTTTTGCGAAAACACCCCGCTAAAGGCACAAATGGTTGTCGGGGGGCAGTCGATCAATCCGCAGATCAGCCGCCTTGCCAAAGGGGTTGACCTTTTGGTCGCCACACCGGGGCGTTTGCTGGATCTGATGGACCGCCGTGCGGTGCGTCTGGATGAAACCACCTTTCTGGTGCTGGATGAGGCCGATCAGATGCTCGACATGGGGTTCATCCATGACCTGCGCAAGATTTCCTCGGTGATCCCAAAAGAACGCCAGACCATGCTGTTTTCGGCGACCATGCCGAAGCTGATGAATGAAATTGCCAACAGCTATCTGCGCAGCCCGATCCGCATCGAAGTCTCGCCTCCGGGCAAGGCGGCGGACAAGGTCACGCAGGAAATCCATTTCATCGCCAAGGCCGAGAAAACCAATCTGCTGATGGAACTGCTGGCCAAACACCGGGGCGAACGGGCATTGGTTTTTGGGCGCACCAAACATGGCTCTGAAAAGCTGATGAAAACGCTGGTAAAAGCCGGTTTTGACGCAGCATCAATCCACGGCAACAAATCCCAGGGCCAGCGTGATCGCGCCATTGCCGGATTCAAATCCGGTGATGTGACAGTGCTGGTGGCCACAGATGTGGCGGCACGCGGGTTGGATATTCCTGATGTGAAACACGTCTATAACTATGAGCTGCCGAATGTGCCGGACAATTATGTGCACCGGATTGGCCGTACCGCCCGCGCAGGCAAAGACGGCGCTGCCGTGGCCTTTTGTGCCCCTGACGAGATGGACGAATTGAAATCGATCCAGAAAACCATGGGGCTAAGCATTCCTGTGGCCTCCGGTCGCCCATGGGAGGCGATTGATGCGCCGGACAAACCCAAAGGCCGCGGTGGCCGTGGCCGTGGCGGTCGCCCCGGTGGCGGTGGCGGCGGTGGTGGCAATCGTCCCCAAGGCGGCGGCAATGGCGCGCCAGCGGGTAAACCCGGCGCAGGCCGCAGACGGCGTCGCAGTGGCGGCGGTGGTGGTAAACCCGGTGGTCAACAGGCCGCCTGAACCACAAACATACCTGCCAAGCCAATCACTCTGTAACCTTTCCTGGGTTGTTTCTGGCTAAAAATACGCCTGCGCTGTCTTTATTGATGGCGCAGGCGTTTGTTTTCGACCCTGCGCATCGCCGCTTTGCGCATTGACTTCCCTGCCAGGCTGATCGTTTCTGGCGCCATGGAACGCAAATCGCATATGGATCTTTTCGGCGCGGTGGCATTGGTCACTTTTGCCATTCACCTCGGCTTTAATCAGGTGGTGATCAAGGTCACGGCAGGCGGGTTCAGCCCGGTATTCTCGGCAGGTCTGCGCTCGCTTGGGGCGGTGATCGTGCTGCTGGTCTGGATGCGTCTGCGCGGGGTGGCTTTGGTTTTGCCGCGTCGGGCATGGCTGGGTGGCATTCTGTCGGGTATCCTGTTCACCGTTGAATTCACTACGATTTTTATCGCACTTGATCTGTCAACCGTCAGCCGGGTGTCGGTGATTTTCTATTCGATGCCGGTCTGGCTGGCCCTGATGGCGCATTTCCTGTTTCCCGGTGAACGGCTGACGCCGCTGCGGGCGGCAGGGCTGGTTCTGGCGATGGCGGGGGTGGCGCTGGCTTTGCTGGATCGCGGTGCGGCCGGGGCCAGTTGGACAGGTGATATTCTGGCGCTGGTTTCGGCGTTCTGCTGGGCGGGGATTGTGCTTTGTGTGCGGATCACCCCACTCAGCGAGGTGCCGCCGGCGCAACAATTGATGTGTCAGGTCGCGGTGTCCGCCCCGATCCTGTTGCTGATGGCGCCGCTGTTTGGGCCGCTGATGCGCGAGGTGGCATTGATCCATGTTGCGGGTTTGCTGTTTCAAATCTTCGGGGTTGCCAGTTTCGGCTATCTGGTCTGGTTCTGGCTGATGACGATCTATCCGGCCTCCTCGGTGGCCTCGTTCAGCTTTCTCTCTCCGGTGTTTTCGGTGCTGGGGGGATGGTTGATCCTGTCCGAAAAAGTGGCGCTGTCGATCTGGCTGGCGCTGGCGCTGGTGGCAACGGGGATTTACCTGATCAACCGCCGACCCAGAACAACGCCCCGCGTCTGAGTTTACTTGGCCAACTGAAGCTTAAGTGCCGCAGAAGGTTGCCGGGACGATTTCGGATGGCTGCGGCGGGCGCTGCAATTCTGGATCATTGTTTTCAAAAGGGGTGGCCAGCGCTTTCATCAGCCGTTCAAAGGGGGCCATGTCACCTGCCACCGCGGCTTCGATCATCTGTTCCATGCGGTGATTGCGCGGGATGATCATTGGATTTGCACGCTGCATCACTTCGGTGGGGGCGGGTTCGGATTTTAACCGGTCCTGCCAGGCCACGGCCCAGTGATCAAAGGCATCGCGATTTGCAAATTGATCCCGCGCCGTGCCTTTGCAAAGTGAGTTAAAGGTGTTTGCAAAATCTGCGTTGTTGCTCTGCATTGCCCCGAGCAGGGCATCAATCATATCGGTGTCCTGCACTGTTGGATTGGAAATGCCGATTTTCGCTGCAAACCGCACCAGCCATGCTGCTTCGATCTGGGCGGGCATGGCATGAACAATCTCGGTGGCTTCTTCAACAGCGGCGTTTTGATCTTCAAACAACGGGATCAGGCTGGTGGCCAGTTGGGCCATGTTCCAGACCGCGATATTGGGTTGATTGCCAAAGGCATAGCGCCCTTGTTGATCAATGGAACTGAACACCCGGTTCTGGTGGAAACCGTCCATAAAGGCACAGGGGCCGTAATCAATGGTTTCGCCACTTATGCTGCAATTGTCGGTGTTCATCACCCCGTGGATAAACCCAACAGACATCCATGCAGCGATCAAACCCGCCTGCGCAGCACAGACGGCGCGCAACAGGTCCATCGGGCCTTTTGCATCGGGGTAATGGCGATTGATGGCGTAATCCGTCAGGCTTTGCAGATTTGCAATTTCGCCACGTTGGGCAAAGACTTGAAAAGTACCAACACGCAGATGGCTTTGGGCAACGCGGGTCAACACCGCGCCGGGTAATGCGCCTTGATCGCGCCAGATATGTTCGCCTGTCACCACCGCGGCCAAGGCACGGGTGGTCGGAATGCCCAAGGCAGATATCGCCTCGCTGATCACATATTCGCGCAACACCGGACCCAGCCAGGCGCGGCCATCGCCCATACGTGAAAACGGGGTCGGGCCCGAACCTTTCAACTGGATGTCGCGCCGGATGCCATCCTTTCCGATGACTTCGCCCAGCAGGATCGCACGACCGTCGCCCAGTTGCGGATTGTACGTGCCAAATTGATGGCCCGCATATCGCTGCGCCAGGGGCGCCGCGCCATCCGGGACAGAATTACCGCCAAATACGGCGGCCATCTCCGCTAGATCACCCCGTTCGATGCCCAATACCAGCGCCAGATCATCGTTGAATGCCAACAGCTTGGGATCTTTTACCGCTGTCGGGCGTTGGCGCGCGAAAAAACCGTCCGGCAATTGCGCATAGGTATTGTCAAAGGGGATTTTCATCGGCACTCACCAAGATTTACAGGGTTTTTGACATGAACATATAGCGCTCTCGCGGGGTAAATCCCGCCCGTTTATACAGTTTGATCGCGGCCGCATTGCGACTGTCAACTTCCAGATGGATCGCCCGCAGGCCTGCTTCAGCCAAGGCGCGGGGCAGCGCAATCAGCGTTTCTGTGGCCATGCCACGCCCGCGCACGCCGGGGCGGATGTAGAGCTCGTCAATGATGCCATCCAGCCCGCCAAATTCCACAGACCAGCCAAAACAAATCACGATATAGCCGATGGGCGCACGCGAGGGCCCGATCAGATAGACCGCCCCATGCGGGATACCATCCAGCAGCGGCGCCAGCCCGTTTCGCCGCGATTCATCAGACATTTCAATGCCTTCCTCGGCGTGAAAGGCCGCGGCGAGACTTATCAGCCGCTCCAGATGTTGCGGCGCAGCAAGGGTCAGGGCGGCGCTCACAACCGTGCCAATCGTTCCGTGAGCAGGTCAAAAAACCCGTCTGCGTCGATGTCGCCCATGAAGGTGGCATTGGGTGCACGATCGGTTACGCCCCACCAATCTGCCACGGTCATGCCCATGGTCAGTTCCGAGGTGGTTTCGATCTCGACATTGATATGACGTCCGGTGAACAGATCGGGGTTGATCAGATAGGCGGTCACGCAGGGATCATGCAGGGGCGCACCTTCGGACCCGTATTTTTCCTTGTCAAAGCGTTCAAAGAAATCAGTCATCTGTGCGACGGCGATACCAACAGGGGTGTTGAGCGCACGAAAGGCATCATTGCGCGCTTTGGTGACCAGCGCTTTATGGGTGACATCCAGCGGCATCACCACAATAGGTATGCCAGATTTGAACACAATATCAGCAGCTTGTGGATCGACATAGATGTTGAATTCAGCCGTGGGTGTGATGTTGCCACCTTCAAAATATCCGCCGCCCATCAGCACAATCTTGGCGATGCGTTTGGCGATATCGGGGGCTGTTTCAAGGGCCTTGGCGATATTGGTCAAGGGGCCCAACGGGCAAAGCGTGATTGTGCCGGGGGCATATTCACGCAGTTGCGCGATGATGAAATCCACCGCATGGCCGTCTTGCAACGCCATTGTCGGATCAGGCAGCACCGGCCCGTCCAATCCGGTTTTGCCATGCACATGTTCCGCTGTCACCAGTGCACGCCCCATCGGGCGATCACAGCCCGCATAGATCTTTACATCGCTTCGATTGGCTAACTCACAGATAATCCTGGCATTTTTTGAAGTCAGATCAAGCGGTACATTGCCCGCGACACAGGTGATGCCCAGCAGATCAATGTCTTCGGGGCTGGCAAGGGCCAGCAAAATGGCAACGGCATCGTCTTGGCCGGGGTCGGTATCAATGATGATCTTGCGGGCGGGCATTGAGGGATCCTTTATGGGGGTGTGGCTCAGAGATAGGGCAGTTGGTGTCAAAGCGAAAGCAGATCGCGCTTGATGTGCGCGGCCAGCAGCGGAAAGCCGCAGAGATTAACCCTTTTGTTTGGCGCGGCGTTCGGCCAGTTTCACCTGATCCCACAGCGCATCCATTTCGGCCAGATTACTTTGGCTTGGTGTTCTACCAATTTGTGAAAGACGTTCCTCAACACTTTCAAATCGTTTGGTAAATTTAGAATTGGCGCGGCGTAGCGCCGCTTCGGGATCCAGGCCAAGGTGCCGCCCCAAATTGGCCATGACAAACATCAGATCGCCAAATTCCTCTTCGACCTCATCGGCGCTTAGGCTGTCTTTGGCTTCGACCAGTTCGGCGGCTTCTTCTTTGATCTTGTCCAGCACCTGGGTGGTTTCAGGCCAATCAAACCCGACCCGCGCCGCGCGTTTTTGCAATTTATAGGCACGCAACAGGGCGGGCAGGCCAATGGCGACCCCGTCCAATGCACCTTTTTGGGCTTTTCCGGCGCGTTCCTTGGCTTTGATTGCCTCCCAATCCTTGGTTTGTTGCGCGGCGGATTTATCGCGGTTTTCATCGCCAAAAACATGGGGATGGCGTGCCACCATTTTATCACTGATGTTGCGCACCACGGATTGAAAGGTGAAATGCCCGTCTTCGGCGCCCATGGCGGTATGATAGACGGTTTGCAACAATAAATCCCCTAGTTCCCCTTCGAGTTCGGGCCAGTCGCGGCGCTGGATCGCATCGGCAACTTCGTAAGCCTCTTCAATGGTATAGGGCGCGATACTGTCGTAATCCTGTTCAATATCCCAGGGGCAACCGGTTGCGGGGTCGCGCAGCCGGCGCATGATTTCCAACAGCCGTTCAATGCCGGCATTTTGGTCGTTTATCAGAGTGTCGGGCATTGCAGCTTTGTCCTTGGTGGTGTCAGATGCAGCCTGACCAATTCTGAACCAAGGAGTCCACCCCATGCCTGTTGTCAACCGCATCGCTGATTTCAGCGCCGACATGACCGAATGGCGTCAACATTTGCATACAATCCCTGAATTGGGCCTGGAATGCCATCAGACCGCCGCCTTTGTGGCCGCGCGTCTGCGTGAATTCGGTGTTGATGAAATTCACGAAGGCATTGCCACAACCGGCATTGTGGCGATCATCAACGGGCAGGGTGACGGGCCGACAATGGGTCTGCGCGCCGATATGGATGCGCTGCCGATCACCGAGGAAACCGGTGTTGCCTATGCCAGCACCCATGCCGGAAAAATGCATGCCTGCGGCCATGACGGCCATACAACCATGTTGCTGGGCGCAGCGAAATATCTGGCCGAGACCCGTAATTTTTCGGGGCGCGTGGCGTTGATGTTCCAACCTGCCGAAGAATTCGGCGGTGGCGGCGAAATCATGGTGCAAGAGGGGGTGATGGATCGTTTCGGCGTTACGCAGGTCTATGCGATACACAATGCGCCCGGTCTGGAGTTTGGCCATTTTCACACCAATCCCGGCCCGATCATGGCGGCGGCGGATACATTCACCATCAATCTGACCGGCAAGGGCGGCCATGGTGCGCGCCCGCATGAATGTATTGATCCGGTGGTGGCGGCCTGCGCGATTGTACAAAGCCTGCAAACCATCGTCAGCCGCAACCTTGATCCCAGCCAGCAATTGGTGGTGTCCACCACGCAGATCCACACCGGCACAACCGACAATGTGATCCCCGAAGAGGTCTATATCAACGGCACGGTGCGGACCTTTGACAAGGAAGTTCAGGCAATGGTGGTGCGCCGGATGCAGGCGATTGTTGACGGTCATGCCGCGAGTTATGATCTCAAGGCCGAGCTGGATTTCGAATTCGGCTATCCGCCCACGGTGAATGATGCGCAAAAGGCCGGATTTGCCGTCGAAGTGGCCCAGGAAGTGGCTGGAGAAGCGGGCGTTGAGCCGAATTTTGCCCCGGTCATGGGGGCCGAAGATTTTTCCTATATGTTGGAGGCCCGCCCCGGTGCCTATCTGATGTTGGGCCAGGGCGAAGGCGCGGGTGTGCACCATGCCAAATATAATTTCAACGATGAAATTGCCCCGATCGGCGCGTCTTTCTTTGCGCGTCTGGTGGAACGGGCACAGCCGGTAATGGGGAAGTAAAATGGCATTAGAAGACGCAAAAACCCAAGTAGATCAGGCGTTTACCCGTGAAGATCTAAAGGGGCCCAGCTTTGAAAATGCCTTTGGCGGGGCCACGTCGTTTTTGCGTCGCCGTTATACCAAGGATTTGCGCGGGGTGGATATTGCCGTGACGGGGGTGCCGTTTGATCAGGCGGTGACCAACCGTACAGGCACCCGTTTGGGGCCGCGCGCGATCCGCGAGGCCTCCAGTCTGCAACCCTATGATCCACCCTATGGCTGGGATTTCGATGTGCTCAGCGAATTCGCCATCGCGGATTACGGGGATATGGCCTTTGATTATGGCCATGTCAGCCAGTTTCCAGCGACCCTGACCGCCCATATCAAGGGCATTCTTGAGGCGGGCGCGGCCAGTGTGGTGTTGGGCGGGGATCACTA
This sequence comes from Sulfitobacter sp., assembly GCA_047634585.1. GTDB lineage: Bacteria > Pseudomonadota > Alphaproteobacteria > Rhodobacterales > Rhodobacteraceae > Sulfitobacter. The sequence continues at coordinate 12,284 of JBLIAN010000025.1, forward strand.
TATCAGCTTTCCAATTCTCAAGGCCTATGCGGAAAAATACGGCCCGATCAGCCTGCTGCAATTTGATGCCCATTCCGATACCTGGCCCGATGATGATATGGACCGGATTGATCACGGCACGATGTTTTACAAGGCGGTCAAATCGGGGATTGTTGATCCAAAGACCTCGGTTCAGGTTGGCATTCGTACCACCAATCCCGATACTCTGGGGGTGACCACCATTGATGCGCGTGAAGTGCATGAAACCGGCACTGCCGCCGCCGTGGCCAAGATCAAACAGGTGTTGGGGGATCGACCCTGTTATCTGACTTTTGATATTGATGCGCTTGATCCGGCCTTTGCGCCCGGCACTGGCACGCCGGTCTGGGGCGGTCTGACCTCGGCGCAGGCGGCGATGATGCTGCGGGATCTGGCGGGGATCAACATCATGGGCGGGGATATTGTCGAAGTGTCGCCCCCCTTTGACAGCACCGGTGCCACGGCGATTGCGGGGGCCCATGTCGCAACCGAAATTCTGTGCCTGCTGGGCCATCGCATGAGGACAACATGAACGGGAAAAATCAACCGATCAGCGGCAATGACCTGGCGCGGTTTTCCGGGCCGAACACTTTTATGCGGCTGCCCTCGGCGCATGATCTGGGCGGGCTGGATGTGGCGTTTTTAGGGGTGCCGCTGGACATTGGCACCTCATGGCGGTCTGGCACGCGCTTTGGCCCCAAACAGGTGCGGGCGGAATCGGCGATGTTGCGCCCCTATAACCTTGGCACGGGTGCTGCGCCATTTGATGCGTTACAGGTGGCAGATATTGGTGACCTGGCGATCAATACGTTTTCTCTTAGTGACAGTCTTCGCATTATATCAGATAGTTACGATGATATCTTAAAGCATGACGTGACGCCGATGGCGATTGGCGGCGATCATTCGATCACCCTGCCGATCTTGCGGGCGATGGCGCGCAAACACGGGCCTGTTGCGTTGGTGCATGTGGATGCCCATGCCGATGTGAATGACGAAATGTTCGGAGAACGCGAGTGCCACGGCACAGTGTTTCGCCGCGCCCATGAAGAAGGGCTGATAAATCCTTCAAAAACCTATCAGATCGGCATTCGCGGGTCTGGATATTCCGCCGAGGATTTCAGCGAAGCCGCGGGCTGGGGCTTTCAACAATTTCCCGCAGAGGGGCTTTGGGGCCGTGATCTGACGTCTTTGGGGGCCGAAGTGCGCCGCGATATCGGCGATCTGCCGGTCTATGTGACCTATGACATCGACAGCCTTGATCCGGCCTATGCACCGGGCACTGGAACGCCGGAAATTGCTGGATTAACAACACCTCAGGCCCTGCAGTTGATCCGTTCATTCAAGGGGTTGAACATCATTGGTGGCGATCTTGTCGAAGTGTCACCGCCCTATGATCCTTCGGGCAACACCGCGCTCACCGCAGCAAATATCCTGTTTGAGATGTTATGTGTCCTGCCGGGCGTGACCTATCGCTAGGCCTTGGGGAATGGACCTGAGAAAGGAATGGGGAATCTGCGCATGAGTTTGATTTGGCTGGTTGTTTTGGTGGCATTTGGGGCTGCGGCATATCTGCGTCTGGCCCCGTCTGACCCCGCGCATTGGCATCAAGCGGCGGCGTTTCACGACATTGCACCGAAACAGGGCAAGCGGTTTTACATCTGGCGACAGGGCGTTGAGGCCGCTGGCGCGGAAAAGCTGGCAACATTGAACCGGATCATTGCACAAACGCCGCGCACCTCGCTTTTGGCGGGATCACTGGAAACCCGGCAATTGACCTATATCACCCGGTCCAAGGTGATGGGATTTCCCGATTATACCACCTTGGGCATCTATCAGGCCCGCGATGGGCAGCGCTATCTTGAGATCTATGGCAGATCGCGTTTCGGGCGTTCAGATCTTGGGGTAAACGCCGATCGGATTAAACGCTGGCTGCGGCAGGCGCAGATTTGACGACAAACATCCCTGTTCCACCTCGCGCCACATCGGCACATTCAACGACATCTGGCATTGGGCCATAAACATCCGCCCATCGACCTGCAGGCAGATGGTTTCACCCAGTTCCACACGGCTGCCGTTGCGGTCGGTGCAATAACAATCAATGGTTCGCCCGCTTGGTGCAACAACATCCGCCGATACAGGCAGGGCCATCACACAGGCAATGAAGGCAAAGTGTTTCATCCCGCCATCATAACATGAAGCAAGCCTTGACCAAAGCCCCCTCATCAGACAGAGGTTTCGGATGATCCCGATCGACAGACTTGAACAGATTTCCCAGCGTTTCCAGTTTCTGGAGGCCTCTATGGCTGCGGGGTCGGAGGGGGCGGATTTTGCCGCGCTGGCCAAGGAATACGCTGATCTGCGTCCCGTTGTGGAACAGATCGAGGCCTATATGCAATTGCTGCGTGATCTCGATGAGGCGCAGGCGATGTTATCAGACCCCGAAATGGCCGAGCTGGCGCAAGAAGAACTGCCTGCGCTCAGGGCGGCGCTGCCCAAAGCCGAGGATGCGCTGCAACTGGTGCTGTTGCCGCGGGATGCTGCCGATGCCAAACCCGCCATGCTGGAAATCCGCCCCGGCACCGGCGGGGACGAGGCGGCGTTGTTTGCGGCTGATCTGTTGCGGATGTATCAACGCTATGCCGAGGCGCGGGGCTGGACGTTTGATTTGATCGAAGCACAGATGACCGAGCTGGGGGGCGTCAAAGAAGTGGTGGCGCATATCAAAGGCGTTAACGTTTTTGCACGGCTCAAGTTTGAAAGCGGCGTGCACCGTGTGCAGCGGGTGCCAAGCACCGAAAGCGGCGGGCGCATTCACACGTCGGCGGCGACAGTGGCGGTCTTGCCCGAAGCCGAAGACGTGGACATCGCCATCAACGCCAATGATCTGCGCATTGATACCATGCGGTCTTCGGGCGCGGGCGGTCAGCATGTGAACACCACCGATTCTGCGGTGCGGATCACCCATTTGCCGACCGGTATCGTGGTGACATCCTCGGAGAAATCCCAACACCGCAACCGCGACAAGGCGATGCAGGTGTTGAAGGCGCGGCTGTATGATCTGGAACGCAACCGCATGGACAGCGCCCGGTCGGCGGATCGTGCGGCGCAGGTCGGGTCCGGGGACAGATCAGAGCGGATTCGCACCTATAATTTTCCCCAGGGACGGATGACCGACCACCGGATCAATCTGACGCTGTATCGTCTGGATGCGGTGATGCAGGGGGATCTGGATGAAATCATTGATGCGCTGACGGCCGATGCGCAGGCGCGGCAACTGGCCGAGATGAACCAATGAGCGCACCGACCGCCGCGCAGGCAATGGCGGCTGCGGCCGCGCGCTTGCGTGCGGCGGGGGTGCCGGATCCGGCGCGGGATGCGCGGATTTTGCTGGCGCATGCGGCCTCGGTGGATGCGGCGCGGGTGACCCTGATTGCCCCCGAGGAAATCGCGCCGGACATTGCTGAACGGTATGAACAGCTGATTGCGCTCAGGGCGGTGCGGGTGCCGGTCTCACAATTGATCGGCAGTCGGGGATTCTATGGGCGTGATTTCAAAATCAGCCGCGCCGTGCTGGACCCGCGTCCCGAAACCGAAACCGTGATCGAGGTGGCATTGGCACAATCGTTTGAGCGGCTGCTGGATCTGGGCACCGGATCGGGCTGTATTCTGGTGACATTGCTGGCCGAACGCCCCTTGGCCTGCGGGGTGGGCGTGGATCTGTCCGAAGCCGCCTGTTTGCAGGCCAGCGCCAATGCGGTGCTGCATGGGGTCGCGGAACGCGCCGAGGTGCTGCAATCGGATTGGTTCGAACGGGTCGAGGGCCGCTTTGATCTGATTGTGTCAAACCCGCCCTATCTGGCCGCCAGTGAAATGGCCGGCGTTGCCCCCGAACTGCGGGATCACGAGCCGGAGATGGCCCTGACAGACGGGTTGGACGGGCTGTCGGCATACCGCATCATCGCCGAAGAGGCACAAGGGTTTTTGACCGCGCAGGGCAGGGTGTTGGTCGAGATCGGCTGGCAACAGGGCGATGATGTCTGTGCCATTTTCCGCGATGCGGGATGGGCGCGGGTGACACTGGCAACCGACCTGGACGGGCGTGCGCGGGTGGTTTGTGCTGATAGACCGGCGTAAATCTGGGAAAAATATACGGTTTATGTGGATAATTTTCACTTTTGGCTTGCCGTTGCCGCCACGAAATGCTTATTCAAAGATGTTGCAGCGGTGGATGCCTTCGGCGGTCCCGCGCGGCGTTATGCCCAACAAATAGCTCAATCGGGAAGTATGGCGGCGTTTGTCATCCGGTTATTTTACAAGACCAGCACACAAGGCTGAAAATTTTCATGAAATCCACGAGATCACGGTCCCGGTCGAAGAACAATCGCAACCGCCAGCAGCAGAGTGGCGGCAATGTCGTCAACCGCGTGTTTGACAGCTCCGGCCCTGAGGGCAAGGTGCGTGGCACGCCACAGCAGGTGATTGATAAATATAATCAATTGGCCCGCGATGCGCATCTGAGCAACGACCGCGTTGCGGCCGAGAACTTTCAGCAACACGCAGAGCATTATCTGCGGATGTTGGCCGAGGCGCAGCGCGAAATGGATCAGCGCCGCGAAGAACAGGAACGCCAGAATCGTGAACGTCAGGCGGATCGTGATCGCGAACGCGCCGAGCGTCAGGAACGCGAGGCAAGCCAGCCACAAGCCCAACAGCATGCGCCCCATGACCCAAGCCAGGCCCCACAGCCCGATGTGGCAGACTCTGCCGCGGCTGGCTCTGAGGACAGCGGATTGGTTGAAACACCGGAAAGCAAGCCCAAGCCAAAGCGCCAACCGCGCCGCAAGCCCAAGCCCAAAGCCGAAGATGATTCACCGGCCCAAAACGGCGGCGGCGATCAGCCCGAAGCGGCAGAATAGCCCTGAAGAGCCCTGCGTCTGCGGGGCTTTTTCTTTGGCGCAGTGTGGTGATCCGGTTCGGCGGCCTAACCCGATTATCCAAGCCGATTACCTAACCCGGTGTTTTCCAAGCCAGTAGGACCACCCCGACTGTGGCCTTGGCCGTTTGCAATGCCAGCCCTGGATCACGATGCGGTGCCGCGCCCCGTGACGCGGGCCACTTCGCGGGCCAAGGCGCAGAACCCTTCCAGCGGGATTTGTTCGGCGCGGTCTGTGGGTTTCAGGCCTGCGGCCTCCAAAACGTCTTCGATATTCGGGGCAATCCCCTTGAGCGCGGCACGCAGCATTTTGCGGCGTTGGTTAAAGGCCACCGCCACAACATGACTAAGCACCGCCGGATCGGCAGGAAAGCGCGGTTCAGGCAGGGCGCTCAGATGTACCACGCTGGAGGAAACTTTCGGCGGCGGGGTAAAGGCACCGGGGGGCAATTGCATGACGATACGCGCATCAGCCCGCCATTGCGCCAGAATCGCCAGCCGTCCATAGGCCTTGGATCCGGGCGTGGCGACAATCCGTTCCGCGACTTCGCGCTGGAACATCAAGGTCAGGCTTTGCCAGAACGGCGGCCATTGTGGCGGCGTCAACCAGCGCACCAGCAATTCGGTGCCAACATTATAGGGCAGATTGGCAGCAATACGGATCGGCGGCGTCAGATGGGCCAATGGATCAATCTCAAGCGCGTCGCCTTCAATCACCGTCAACCGTCCGGGGTAGGCGTCGGAAATTTCGGCCAGTGCCGGCAGGCAGCGGTGGTCTTTTTCGATTGATAACACCCGCCGCGCCCCTTCGGCGAGCAAACCACGGGTCAACCCTCCGGGGCCGGGGCCGATCTCAAGCACATCACAGGCGGTCATATCCCCTGCCTGCCGCGCAATTTTGGCGGTCAGATTGAGATCCAGCAGAAAATTCTGCCCCAGGGATTTACGCGCCGACAGGCCGTGGGTTGCAATCACGTCTCGCAGCGGTGGAAGGCTGTCAATTGCGCTCATGTGTTTTGTGCCATTCTATGGGCCATGCGGATGGCTTCGATCATGCTGGAGGGATTTGCACTGCCTTTGCCCGCGATGTCAAAGGCGGTGCCATGATCCGGTGAGGTGCGGATAAACGGCAGGCCCAGCGTCACATTGACACCGCGGTCGAAATCCAATGTCTTGATCGGGATCAGCGCCTGATCGTGATACATCGCCACCGCGACATCATAGCCTGCGCGCGCCGCGGCATGAAACATGGTATCGGCGGGCAAGGGCCCGACAATGTCAAACCCTGCGCCCTGCATCTGTGCAATCAATGGCGCGATCCAATCCTGTTCCTGATGGCCCATTGCCCCGCCTTCGCCGGCGTGGGGGTTCAATCCGGCCACGGCAATTCGCGGATTTGCGATGCCGAACCGGTCGCGCAGACCCTGATGGGTGATTTCGATGGTGCGGCGCAATTTATCAGGGGTCAGGACATGCGGCACCTGATCAAGGGCAATGTGGATCGTCGCTGGCACCACCCGCAATTGATCGCAGGCCAGCATCATTACAACGTCTTGGACATCGCCCAAGGCGGCAAGATATTCGGTATGGCCCGGATAGGCAAAACCGGCACCGTCTTTGAGCGCCTTTTTGTGGATCGGGGCGGTGCATAGGGCCGAGGCCGCCCCGCTTTGCACCAGTTCAACCCCAAGGGCGATCATGTCGACCACATGACGGGCATGTTCAGGATTGGCCTTGCCATGATGCACCGGCGGACCAAAATCAGCCGCCAGCACCGGCAACGCGCTGGCGCTACAGGTCAGCGCCTGTTCGGGGCGGGTGACAATTTGATGGGGGATGTCCCGGGGCAGGTGGCGCGGATCACCGAGCCAGAGCATCGGAACATCGGATGCAAGCGCCGCCCATGCGCGGGCGGCAACTTCGGGGCCGATGCCTGCGGGTTCACCGCAGGACAGGACCACCGGCTTATGCGGCAGGGTCATTTCCGAATGATGCGGGCATCGGCACGCAGCTGTTTCAGCAATTGATCGGCATAGCCCTGCAGCTTTTCCTGGCGCAATGTATTGACCACGGCGGCGCGGTCTACTTCGGCATTGGCGGCAGTGGTGCGGTTGCACAGCATCAGGAAAACAAGGTTCTGCCCGCCAGCACGGGTCAGCGCCGTCGAGGATTCACCGGGATCCAGTTTTGCCAGTTCGATGGCAAAATCATCGGGCACGTCGGCAGGTGTCTTGGTTTCGCGTTCCAGAACCTCGGGGGGCTGGCCTTTGGCAATACCGTATAGATCGTCGCAGACATCCACATTTGCCCGCAGCCTTGCAGCGGCAGCCAAGGCCGCTTCGCTGCGCCCGCCGGGGATGTAATAGGCGGCATAATCAATCGCGGAATAGCTTTGTGTCGGGGCACCGGTTTCCTGAATGGCGCGCAATTGGAACAACGCCACAGCATCGGGAATCGGCAGGGGCGACGTGACCTCGCCGGGGGCCAGGCCAAGGATCAGCGGTTGCAGGACCGCAGGCATTTTTGACAGCGGTGTCCAGGGCAAACGCCCGCCGGCACCGCGTGATGCGGTGGCGGAATATTGGCGGGCATAGTTTGAAAACTCGGCTTCGGAGGTGGTTTGCGAAATCTGATTGGCCAGGGCATTGACCCGCGCGGCCTCTGCCGGGGGGGCGGGAATGATGATTTCAGACAGCAGGACACGCAGCCCGCTGTTGGCTGACCCTGCGCCCAAGGCCCGGTCGATTTCGGCTTCGGAAATGATCACGCTGTTGAGGTAACGCGCACGGATCAATTCACGCCAGACCAAAGTGGTGGTCACATAATCGCGAAAGGTTTCGCGCGACACACCGGATTGTCCCAGGGCTTTGACAAATTCTTCGGTGCTCAGTTTGGCGCGGGCGGCAAAATCGCTGAGACCGCTGGTGATGCCTTCTTCGGTCAGTTCGATCCCCGCCTGACGGGTGAGCGCGATGCGCAGGCGGTCGTCGATCAGGGCGTCAATCGCGCTGTCACGGTCGGCGCCGGGGGCATTGAGCACTTGCAAGAACTTCTGGCGCTGTTGCACCTCGTATTCGGTGACCACCGCGCTGTCGACGCGCACAACCGGCGCATACAGATTTTGCGCCCGCAGCGGCGCAGGCGCACCGATCAGGGTTGCAGCAGCGACCAGCGCAAGCGCGCGGGCGGCCTTGGCACATTTGCTAAAGATCATTTCCGACATGAGCGCAGGTATCTCTCTCTTCCGTTTGAGGCGGCAAAGCCCCGTATGCCGACGTTAAAGCCGATATTGGTGCTAGGCTCAACACTAGTTGAGGATGAATAGCTGCGCCAGACCGAGAGGTCGACCGTGACACATTCATTGTCGTATTTCAGGCCCATTCCAGCCGTGGCGGCGCGATCGTCCACCACGTTAAAGCGCCAATCGGCACGGGCGGTCCATTGATCGTTGATCTGATAGGATCCGTTCAGGAAAATTTCCGACACCGCATCGTTGCGGTCTTCGGCGGCGTCACTGTCGAGCCAGATATAGCTGCCAGCCAGCCAGCCCCGTTTGAAATCCCAGGCACCGCGGACTTCGGCTTTGGCAAAATTGAGGTTGTCATCAATCAGGCTGCGGCCCGAGAACGACAGACCATTTGGCATTTTCAACTGTGCCGCCACCAGAAAGCTGGAGCTGGTGCCGCCCAGACCCGAGGTGGCCGAGAAATCCGGGTCAACGTCGCTGCGCAGCACCTGACCAAGGCTCAGATGGGTGTCCCAGCCAGAGGGGGCAAAACGCGCCCAGTTCAGGCCGATGGCGGCAACAGTGTTGCGTTCCCGCCGGTCAGGCTGCGGGAACCGCGACAGGGACAACAGATTGCCCTCGTCAAATTCGACACGGGTGCTTTCGTCATTGGGCACATCCAGGCGATTGCCGCCGGTCCATGCCAATTGCACAACAGGTTCAAGCAGTTGGGTCACACCACCCTGCCCATGCCGCACCATCGGGTAACTGAATGCCAAAGCCGCATGTGGCGTCACTTCGGCATGGTTTTGCGGAAAGGTCCGGTCTTGGGTGATGTCAAAGAAATTGAAACTGGCCCCAAGGCGCAGGTCGGCCACAATGCCGGTGGGATAGGTGAAACGGCGCAGCCATTCGGCCTGACCATGCAGGCGCGCAACATCACGACCATCGACAATCAGATCGGCATCCGGCCCGTCGATATCAAGATCCGAATTGCGCCGGTGACTATGGGCCTGCAAGCCCAGCCGCAGCTCACCGCCCCATGCCTTGGGGAAAATCCGCTTTTCGTATTCGCTGTCGACCACAATGGTGGGCAGGTTGTCGTTGATCTCGCTGTCGCGCAGGCTTTCAAAGTTGAAAAGACTGGCACGCAAATATTCGTCACGGCGGGTGCGGCTGAGGGTCAGTTCACTGGTCAGACGGTCCCCGTAATAATAATCATATTCGGAGAAATAGCTGCGGTCGCTGGTGGCCTGAATGCCAAAATTCAGCTTGAAATCATGTTCGAGATCAAAAATGCCGTTGCCGATCAGATAGCCCCGCAATTTTCCGGGGCGTTGGTCATCGCGGGTCAATGCCCCGTCAAAAACAATGCGCCCCCGGCGAAAAGCCTGTCGGTACCGCAGTTCCAGCGTGCGGGTGGAACTGGACAGATAGGGGGTCACGGTCAGATCGCGATGATCGCCCAACTTGATGAAATAGGGCAGTTTCAGCCCTGTGCCCAACTGGGATGTGGTGCGGATTGAGGGCACCATAAATCCGGTTGCGCGTTTCAAATTCGGGTCTGGCAGGCGCAGACGTGGTAGATAAAGCACCGGCACATTGAGAATGCGAAACTGGGCTTCGTCGAAATACAACTGTTGGGTAAATGTGTCATGGACAACCCGTTTGGCACGGATTTGCCACAGCGGCGGGCGGCCGTCCTCACAGATGCGACAGGAGGTGGCAGAGACTTTGTAAAGCTGGCTGTAGCGGCCCTCGACCTGATTGATCTGCTGGGCGGCAAGCTGCAACTGCTGGTTCAGGATCAACCGCGCCCCGACCAACAGCCCGGTCCGCAACCGGTTGTTCAATTCACCTGCATCCGCAAGGATCACAGAATCCGGCCCATCGGTGATGACAATCGGCCCTTCGAGAGTCAGCGCACCGCTGTCTTGATTGTAGCGAATGGCGCTGGCACGGATTTGCGTGCTGCCTTGAAAGGCCTCGACATTGCCTTGGGCAACCAGGGTCCGGTCACGGGTGATAAAAACCTGATCGGCAATCAAGACCGCAGGCTGTGGCGGCGCGTCCTGTGCAAACAGCGGCACGCGCAGCGTCACCAGTATCACAAGGGCAAGAAAGACCGGGCGCACCACCATTCTCAACCGTCCTCTGCATGAAGCAAAAGGCCCAAGGCCAGCAGAATGGCCGCAACGGGCGGCGCCCAAGCGGCCAGCATCACGGGAATCTGCCCGTTCTCACCCAATATCTGCGCAAAACTACGAATAAAATACAAACCGAACCCCAGCAGGACAGATGCCAGAACGGCCACCCCCGTGCCGCCAAAACGGGTATGGCGCATGGTAAAGGCACTCGCAACAAGAACCATCGCCACAAGGAAAAACGGGCGGGCAATTTCGGTCTGCAACCAGACCTTGTGACGGCGCGGGCTGAACCCGGATTGTTCAAGCTGATGGATGAAATCGGGCAGGTCATAGATCGACACCGCGCCAGGTTTGCCGATGCTTTCACGGATGCGATCCAGCGTCAGCGATGACGCAATCACCAGCGTTTCATAGGTTTCGGCATTGGCTTCGGCGTTCTGGCCGGGGGCAAGGGACCATGATTTTGCATTGCTCAGGGTCCAATTGGCGTCGTGCAGGGCGGCACTGTCGGCTTCGATGCGGCGCACCGGCCCGTTGGCATTGTCATACGACAGAAAGGTCACATCATACAGCACCGAGGCATCGGCATTGGAACGCCAGGCGCGGATCACAGTCTGCCCGTCTTTGCTGCCCTGGCGCAGCCACAGGCCTTCGTCGCTGATCGACAGGGCAGAGGCCCCGCCCGCGCGATAGCTTTCGGACAATTGCAGATAGCGGTTTGCGGTCGCGGCAACGATGGGGTTCAACATGCTGACCGC
>JBLIAN010000026.1:0-22191 GCA_047634585.1 Sulfitobacter sp.
CCGTCGCGGCGCGGAAACAGAGGGAGGGCAATGATATCTTGACCCAAGCCTGAAACCTGAAACATAACCTAAAGGTGGCTCACTTCTCGATGGAAAACCCGGCTCACTTCCGCGTGGAAATCTACAGGTCATCAAAAGAAATTCAAGGCAAGCGAAAATGGAGATCAAATACATGTAAATAAATGAAAAAGGCCACCAAATGTGACCCATTCAAATTCAAGAAAATTGCATGCTGGCGGAGGCTCAGTCCGCCTTACTGATTTCTAAAGTGTTCCATAAAGTTCTATAAAACAGCAACTTAAACCATTCCTTTGTCTTGATTGTTCCAGTGCCGTCCCCCATATTCCAGATAGTAATGGGGGACGAAATGGCGGACGCTGAAACAGCAATCGAACGCAACGAACCGACCAAGCGGGCGGAAAAGGCGCTGTCCGCTGCATTTGTGCGAACTGTCACCGCCCCCGGCAAATACACAGATGGCCACGGCTTGTTTCTCAAGGTCGATACGTCAGGTGCAAAACGTTGGGTGCAGCGCATCATGATACGCGGCAAGCGGACTGAGATTGGCATGGGCAGCGCATCGCTTGTCACCTTGGCAGAGGCGCGGGAAACAGCCCTAGAGAACCGCAAGCTGGCCCGGGCGGGTGGTGACCCCCTGCAATCCAAACGCGCCTCAGAGGCTTTGCTGACGTTTGAGGAAGCATCGCGCAAGGTTCACAAAATCCACGAACCGACATGGCGCAACAAGAAACACTCGGCGCAATTCATATCGACGCTGGAAACCTACACCTTCCCCCGCATTGGCAGGATCAAGGTGTCAGACGTGACCACAGCGGACGTGCTGGCAGTGTTGCAACCCATATGGCTGGAAAAACCCGAAACTGCGCGGCGCGTTCGCCAGCGGATTGGGACCGTTATGAAATGGGCCGTGGCAAATGGTTGGCGGACTGACAACCCAGCGGATGCAATTTCCCAAGCCCTGCCCAAACAGATCGACACTCAGCAGCACCGCAAAGCCCTGCCCTATGACAAGGTGCCAGAGTTTCTGGAAACGCTCAAAGGCTCAAACGCGGGTGAGGCAACAAAGCTGGCGCTGGAACTTCTCATTTTGACCGCGTCACGGTCTGGTGAGGTGCGTTTGGCGGATTGGGCTGAATTTGATTTAGAGCAAGGTATCTGGACGCGCCCAGCGCAGCGCATGAAGTCGAAAAAGGAACACCGCGTCCCTTTATCCTCCCGCGCCCTTGAGGTGCTGTCAGAGGCCCGCAAATTCGGGTCTGGTGGGAGTCTGGTGTTTCCCGGCACAAAATACGGCAAGCCGCTGTCTGACATGACGCTGTCAAAGCTTACCAAGGCACTGGGCTATGACGTGGATGTGCATGGGTTTCGCACCTCCTTCAAGACGTGGACGCAGGAACGCACCAACACGCCCCGCGATGTGTCAGAGGCGGCGCTGGCACACACGGTCAAGGACAAGGCAGAAGCGGCTTATGCGCGGTCGGATTTTTTCGACAAGCGTAGGAGTTTGATGGAACACTGGGGGCTATTTGCCTTAGCAACATCGTCCAAAGTGGTCTCAATATCGACACACACCCTACAGTGAGGGGAGGCAAGGAACAAAGGCACAACATCTTGTGATGTACTGAGAGCTCTAGTATTGTCCAGAACATGCCAATGCTTAGTGAAAAAACTTGATCTGCCCGGAGGGGTATTTCACCCCAAAGACACTAGAGGCCCAGTTTGAAAGAGTGCTTTCAAACGACAGGGTTTTTCCGCAGGTCTTCGCCTCATCGGGTGCCAGTGCCGCCCGCCTCCCCCCCAAAGACCGGACAGAAATATTACGGGTTTGTTCAGTTCTTTTCGTTCAGCGGTTCGTCCATACGCATAGTATTGATTTGTTAGTCTACAGCCCAAGCAGAACTGCCCCTCTAAAAATTGACAGTTGGTTGCTCAAGGCAGGAACCGAAACTCTCAATGCCCTTCCCGAAACTGCGCATCAAGCACAAGCTGCGCTAACCCAAACAGACAAACTATTCCCGTTGCTTAGTATCAAGGAATGGTCGGTCAACTATGACACAGGCGACCAGACCAACATTGGCTTGAGCAAAACAGAAAAGGACATTCTGGGAGTAATTGGCGGATGGTCTCTGTGTTTCTCAGACAATATTCTACCCGCTGACCTTGGACAGAGTATCAACATCATGGCGACACGAATGGGCCAAGAGGCGAGAGCATTTGGAGCAAAAAAAAGAGGCCCTGGCAGGACGCGCAAAGTCGATGGACTGATTGAGCGCCTTCGAACCTGCTATCCCAAGGGTATTCCTGATAAATCAGCCAAACAGATTACCCGCGACTTGTGCGAAAATCTGCCCGTTGACTTCTCGCCCACAACGCTACGCAAAGCGATAGACCTGATTAATAGAGAGGAAAAATCAGTCTCTTAGACCGCGAATTTTGCTAAAACTAATTTCCGCAATTTACGTTCAATGTGATGAGCCTTGGTTTCCTCTAGCGTTTGGTAACTACCGGACTGAACCGAAAGGAACCGAGATGTACGAACACCACCTCCGCCGCCCCGCCGTTGAAGCGGCTACTGGCCTCAGCCGATCCAGCCTGTACGCCATGATGGACGCGGGCGACTTCCCCCGCCCCATCCGCATTGGCAAACGTGCCGTGGCATGGCCGCAGAGCGCGATTGAGGCGTGGCTGGCGCAACGCCCGACCTCGACAGGGGCCACATAAGCAACGCCCACGCAGTAGCAAAACTGGCGCGGGCGCTGGGTAGTCTAGACACCTTCCAGATACCGCGCTGCAATCCCACAGTAAAGGATTCAGTGAAATGAAAATCCGAGTAACACTCACCCTGAGTGAACAATCCCGCACGTTTGACCTCAAAGGCCGCTTGGGCTGGGCAATGTTGAAACTTTCTGAAGCTGGCGCGATGGGCGTCACCCCCATCACGCATCCCGCGCCAAGGTGGAGTGGCTATGTGTTCGATCTTCGGGAACTTGGCATCCCGATAGAAACGATCATGGAATCGCACGAAGGCAACTATCCCGGCCAACACGCCAAATACGTTCTTTCTTGCGACGCCCAGGTGCAGCAGCTTGGGCCGGAGGCGCTGACATGAGAACAGAACCCACAGCGCCACGCTTGGCCCCTGTCACGCCCTTTGAGCGCCACTTGATCCACAAGCACAACTTGCCGGACCACTGGGCGCGCACCAACAACGAATTACGCAGGGGGCATCGCTGATGGCGAAGGGCAAGCGCAACGACAAGGAAGGGCAGTATACCACGTTGCCTTATGCCCAGATCAAATCCGAAGCATGGCGGTCCCTATCGGGGGCCGCTGTCAAGGTCTGGCTGGAACTGCACACCCGCTTCAATGGTGGGAACAACGGCAATGTCCGCCTGTCAATGAATGAGGCCGTCAAGGCGCTGGGCATATCAAAAGGCACAGCCCAGCGCGCATTTGTCGAACTTGAGGAAAAAGGATTCATTGTGCTCGAAAACCCCGGCAATTGGTATCACCGCAAGGCCCATGAATGGCGCTTGACCACCAAGCGAATGCAGACCGCCAAAGGCGTCGAAGTGGCGACAAACGATTGGCAGAGATGGCGGGCAAAAACAAAAGACGGTCCACCAGAGTACCCGTCGCCATCGCCCACGGGTCCACCTCGAAACCCAAAACCCGCCACTGGGTCCAGCAGAGAACCCGTCAGGGGCAAAACCAAGACGTCCTTGGGTACTCAGGTGGGACACTAATACTAACCACTCTCAGAGAAGGAACGCCCATGACAGGGACCACCCCAAAGTTGACAACGAAACCAAAGCAAACGCGCGCCTATCCGAAAATCGAAGGCAGCAAAGATGGGGCAGTGCAAGCCACCTGCGAAGACGGCTTTTCATTTTCTGAGCTGATGGGAATGAAAACAGAGGACGCCGCGAAAGGCATTTTGCTATCGGCCATCAATGCGCTGGGCCAATCGGGTGAATCACGCCGGACATTCGCCTGCGCCACCTTTGCCGAACTTGAACCACTCGATGCAGCAGAGGCCATGCTGATAGCGCAGATGACCGCCACTCACACGCTGGTGACAGTGATGGCCGGGCGGATCATGGACCAGACCAGCGTTCAAGTGAGAGAATCGCAGGAACGATCAATGACGCGCCTCAGTCGCACATATCTGGCCCAGATGGATGCGTTAAAGAAATACCGCGCCAAGGCCCAACAGGTGCTCAGGGTTGAGCGCGTGACGGTGCAGGACGGCGGACAGGCGATTGTAGGGGATGTGAACCACAGGGGATGAATATGGCAAGGACGCCTGAGGCACAGAAACGCGCCCAAGATGTGCCACTACAGGAAACCCAATGCACAGCGGTGCCGCTTTCCTTCTAAGCAAAAGCGGAACGTCTGACCTGAAGATGACGCTGGCGGTGGTGCGGCTAGGGATGGCAGCAGTGCAACAATTGCCTAAGCACCTAGGTCGCTGGTAATCTGTTAAAGCGGAGGGGAGGCTAAAAGTCTAAGCCGCTTCAGAAAGGGACCGATGGGGGACGCCAAAACCGCGCAACCACAATTCGCACATTCCAGTGCAAGACGAGCAAAAAATGATAAACTTGCCTAATGATTTCGGAAAAAATCTGGAGAGACAAAAATGGGCGGTTACGGCTCAGGACGACCAAGCCACAAGCAGAAAGCCGAAGAATTTCGCTCGCTGGACGTGAACCGCTTTCACCGCGAAGGCTGTCTGCACCCCGGCAAGCAGGGCAACTGGGTCTGGTCCCGTGACGGCGAAGAAGTCGGGCGGATAGACTACAGGGCAGAGGACGGGCGTCTGGTCCTAGATTACCGTGTGCGCTCATATGGCGGTGACTGGGAGCCAACAACCGAAACCATCCGCATCACCTACGTTGAGTGCAACTATGGCAATACGCGGCCCTATTTCCTCTGCCCCGGCGTTGTGAACGGCAAGCATTGCGGACGGCGCGTCGGCAAACTGTTTGCAGGCGGGCGCTACTTCCTTTGTCGGCATTGCTACAGGATTGCCTATGCCAGCCAGTCAGAGGCCCGCCACGACCGCATGTTGCGCCGTGCGAACAAGCTGCGCATGGCGCTGGGCGGCGAACCCGGCACTGCCCATTGGATAGCCCCCAAGCCTAAGGGCATGTGGCAACGGACTTATCAGAGAAAGCAGTTTGAGATTGAGAGGTTCGAGAACCAAGCAGACCGCCTGTTTCTCAGCAAATTTGCGCATCTTCTCAGCCCAGAGGAACGTGAGATGTATTTTGGTTAGCAGTGTTCCGCTGTCGTGACTTACATCCTTGAACTTTAGTGGCGCATGGCAAATATGGAGCAACGGGGCTGAGGAATCGAAAGTAGGTAAGACTTGGATAACTTCACATTTGATGAGCGCCTGAAGAATTTTTTCCTATCTGAGAGTGGCGCAGGTTCCAAAATCACCGAAAAAGACGAAGCGAGCAAACGCCAGCTGACAGTCGCAAAACATGAGCGTCTTTTACTGTTAAAGTATCACCCAGACATCCCGACCGGTGCACTTGGCGAAGCTGAGAAGCGTGGCGAAAAAGTGCTGTTCCGGTTCAGGCTGTTCCCGACAGGGCAGCACATCGAACTAAAAATCAACTTTCCAAAGCCGGGCAAAAATGAACTGCGCCTGTACTTCAACGAAGCGATGTTTAGCCCAAACGTCTGGGATAACTGGTTCTTATTTGAGCGAAACGATGAAATTTGGATCGGATCACTTGAGGACAGCGAACTACAAGCCGCTTACAACCAAGTTCCGATTGACTGGCAAAACGGATTTGATCAGTTGGTAGAGGAAGCCTACCAAGAAGCTGCAAATGCAAAGATACCTGTTTTGGTGCCTTCATCTTCATTGAAATACCGCCGAGACCCAAATGTCGCTATTGAAGCTATGGGCAAGTCTGGCAATCTCTGCGAAATGATGCCTAACCACGAAACCTTCATTTCGCGGGCAACAGGCGCGCCCTATCTTGAGGCGCATCATTTCGTCCCGATGATGGAACAGCGACACTTTGAAGTGAGCCTAGATGTGGTGGAAAATATTTGCATCCTCAACCCCTATGCGCATAGGATGCTACATCACGCTACATATAGTGAAATCGAACCCTATCTAAAGGAACTTGCCGGACCACGGGAAGGTTTTCTTAAGGAAATAGGGGTTAGCGTGGACAGAGTTTTGCGCAGTTACGGCAGGCCATAGAATGACATCCTTCAAGTTTATTGACCTATTTGCAGGCATAGGTGGTTTTCATCTGGCTTTGGGGGGGCTTGGTGGGGAGTGTGTTTTCGCGTCTGAAATCGACGAAAAAGCCCGTGTGACCTACAAGCAAAACCACGGTATGAACCCAAATGGCGATATTCGAGCAATCACAGCGCCGGACCGTCCAGACAACGTAGTCAGAACTCAGATTCCAGATCATGACATTCTTGCCGCAGGGTTCCCTTGCCAGCCTTTTAGTCTTGCCGGGGTATCGGCGCGCAATGCTTTGGGGCAGTCACATGGCCTGTTAGACGAGACACAAGGCACATTGTTTTACGACATCGCACGCATTGTGAAAATAAAACAACCTAAAGCGCTGCTCCTTGAGAACGTTAGCAATATTATCCGACACGATGGCGGAAAAACTTTCGACATATTGAAGCGCGTTATCAGCGACCTCGGCTATAGTCTTTCTTGGCGGGTCCTAAATTCGGAAACCTTGGTGCCTCAACGGCGGAGACGTTGCTTTATGGTAGCGTTTCGAGACGCTGACATGGGCGAAGAAATGACTTTCCCTGTTTTGTCAGGTGACCCTATCCCGCTTCGCACTGCACTCGAAGCGGATGTAGATGAAAAATACACTTTATCAGACCGTGGGTGGGCAGGTCATCAACGTCGGACCGCCGCTAATCTGGCAAGGGGGACGGGTTTCACAGCACATGCCGCTGATTTGGATAAACCGTCTAATACGATTGTTGCGCGTTACTACAAAGACGGTAAGGAATGCCTCATTCCTCAAGATGGAAAGAACCCGAGATTTTTGACCCCGAGAGAATGTGCACGTTTGCAGGGTTTCCCAGAGAACTTCATTCCGCATCCGACACGTTCTGCCGCGTACAAACAATTCGGCAACGCGGTGCCTGTACCGGTGGTCAAAGTCGTAGCAGAAGCGATGCTTAAAAAATTGCATGAAATTGACACTCGCAGGCTTGGACAGGGTCCAGAAACACCAAACAGTTCCACTGAAATACAACCAGCACTCAGCGACTTCGGATAGCCGCCTTTGCGGCAGGATGCCCAATCTAAGAAATTTGCAGTCGTTGTTGCCAGTTTTTAGCCCCGCTTTATCAGCGCTGAGGATTCATACCCCTTATTCAGGGGGGGGAGCCACAGCCATGTAAAATGGATATGGCGGATGAAATGTGGGACGCAAAAGGGGCTTTAACCCCTAAATACATGATATAAATATAAAAATCTAGGGGTTGTGGCGGAGGCTCAGGGATTCGAACCCTGGGGACGCTCTCACGCCCGTCGGTTTTCAAGACCGGTGCATTCGACCACTCTGCCAAACCTCCGCAACAGGCCCTCCCTTAATCATCAATTTTTGATTCGGCAAACCGAGAAATGACAATCTTTGTCTTGCCCGCCACATCGGGGAAATTTGCCGATCTGCCTTTGTCAGCCTTTTCAGGTGCCTCCAGTCAGGTTAGGATGCCGCAAAGATCCCTTCAGGGGGCGATAAATCATGCCGCAAACCGTGGCAGAACCGACCCCACGGGGCACGCAGGCAAGGACAGAATATATGAGCAGGCCCGTTGACCGCATGCGAAACATCCGCCCCCGCTGGCGGCTTTTGACCGGGGCGGCACTGTCGCTGACGCTCTTGGCGGGATGTGATGAAAACGGCCAGTTCAGCCTGCCACTGCCCAAAGGCAAGGCCCAAGCCAGCACCGCAGGCAGCACCAATTCCACCAAGTTGATCGAACGCGATGTCGAAGCGCCCGAAGTATTTTCTGCCACTGAACAGGGGCTTTGGGACGGACGGCCCTCTTTGGGCGGTGTCTGGGTGGCGCATCCTGATGTGCAAGACCCCGAGCGGGTGATCATCCGCAATGAAAGCAACGGCAAATTTGTGATCGGGGCCTTGTTCCGCCGCGAACGTGAATTGCCCGGGCCAAGGTTGCAAATTTCTTCGGATGCGGCGGCGGCGCTGAACATCCTTGCGGGCGCGCCAACCGAATTGAACGTGACCGCGCTGCGCCGGGAAGAAACCTCTGTGCCTGACGCACCCGTTGCACCGCAAACCACGGACGGCGTTGCGGCCCCAGCCGAAGTCTCTGAAACCACGCTTGATCCCATCGCCGCTGCAGGTGCCGCAATCGAAGCCGCGCCCGCCACGCCCCCGGTCGCCAGCGCCCCTGCCCCCGCGAAAAAACCAGTGGCGCGCAGTGCCTCAAGCCTGTCACGGCCCTTTGTGCAGATCGGGATTTTCAGCGTCGAGAACAATGCCGATCGCGTCGCCAAACAGATGCGCAGCGCGGGGATGATCCCGACAATCAAACGTGGCGAAACCAATGGCAAACCGTTTTGGCGGGTTGTGGTTGGGCCGGCCTCCAATACATCCGAACTCTCCAGCCTGATCAAAAAGATCAAGGCCGAGGGTTTCTCTGACGCCTATGCTGTCACCAATTGACGTGAACGACAGGAGCATTCCATCCCTATGATCCGCCTTATCGCTGCCAGCCTGGCGCTGATCCTGCTGAACTTGCCTGCCCATGCCTTTGATACCAAGGCACGGGCCGCCTATGTCTACGACCTGACCACCGGCACCGCCTTGCTGACCAAAAATGCCGACACCCCGCTGCCGCCGGCCTCCATGTCAAAACTGATGACGCTGTACATGGCCTTTGAAGCCATCGAGCGCGGCAAACAGAATGGCGGCTTGGATCTGGTAGAAGAACTGCCAGTGTCGAGCCATGCCATGTCCTATGGCGGGTCCACGATGTTTCTCGACACCACCGACCGGATCAAGGTCGAAGACCTGTTGCGCGGGATCATCGTGCTGTCGGGCAATGACGCCTGCGCAGTGATCGCCGAGGCCCTGTCGCCGGATGGCACCGAATACGGGTTTGCACGTCTGATGACCCAGCGCGCCCACCAATTGGGCATGACCAATTCGACCTTTGCCAATTCAAACGGCTGGCCGCAGGCCGGACATCTGATGTCGGTGCGCGATCTGGGGCTTTTGGCCAAGCACATCATCAGCGATTTCCCGCAATATTACCCGCTGTTTTCCGAACGCACCTTTGCCTTTGACGGGCGCGCGCCGAAAAACGTCACCAACCGCAATCCGCTGCTGGCCCTGAACATCGGCGCGGACGGGTTGAAAACCGGACATACAAGCGAAGCCGGATATGGGCTGGTCGGATCGGCCAAACAGGGCGACCGCCGGATTGTCTTTGTGATTTCAGGCCTGTCCAGCACCACCGAACGCGCCCAGGAGGCCGAAGCGATTGTGAACTGGTCGTTCCGGCAGTTTTCCCAGAAATCGCTGGGCAAAGCCGGTAAAAAACTGGCTGACGCGCCGGTATCCATGGGGGTTTCCAAAACCGTTGGCCTTGAATTGCGTGATGATCTTTCGGTGCTGGCCCCGGTTTCCGGCGGTGCGGATCTGACAGGCGAGGTCATTTATACCGGCCCGTTCCATGCGCCGATTGCCAAGGGTGATCAGCTGGCCGAACTGGTGGTGCAGCGCGACACTTTGCCGGAAATCCGCGTGCCGCTTGTCGCTTCCGAAGCCGTGGCCCCCGGCGGGTTTCTGGTCAAGGTGACTGCCGCTGCGCTGCATCTACTGGCGCGTCTGAACGCAGGCCCACAGGGCGCCTCGTGACCAAACGCGGCTGGTTTATCAGTTTTGAAGGCATCGACGGCTCGGGCAAATCCACCCAGGCCCGCCTTTTGGCCGACACCCTGCGTGCGCAAGGCATCGAGGTTGTTCTGACCCGCGAACCCGGCGGATCCGCGGGCGCCGAGGAAATCCGCGCCTTGGTTTTGCAAGGCGATCCTGACCGCTGGTCGGCGTGCACCGAAATCCTGCTGTTCACCGCTGCACGCCGCGATCACCTGGAACGCACGATCCTGCCCGCGCTTGCGGCGGGAAAAGTGGTGATCTGTGACCGCTTTGCCGATTCAACCCGCATGTATCAGGGCCTGTCACGTGGTGATCTGCGCGCCATGGTTGATCAATTGCACAGCCTGATGATCGGTGTTGAACCGGATATGACCCTGCTGATCGACATGGACCCCGCCCAAGGATTGTCCCGCGCCCTGTCCCGCCAAACTGCCGAAGAACGCTTTGAGGATTTTGGCGAAGACCTGCAAAAAGCCATGCGCGCCGGGTTTCTGGCACTGGCCCAGGAATTTTCCGACAGGTTTGTGGTGATCGACGGCGCGCGCGCAATTGACGTGGTTGCCGCCGAGGTGCAATCGGTCGCACAGGCACGGCTGCAACAGGGCTAATCCCCCCCCATTCCATCCCCTCGCAAACCTGCTATGGCATAGATATGAGCGATGACATCCCCCAACCGGACCGTGTTGCCGGTGCCCTGCACCCCCGCGACACCCCGCGCCTGATCGGTCAGGCGGCGGCGGAAACCGCGTTTCTGGACGCATTTAACGCAGGCAAACTGCATCATGCCTGGCTGCTGACGGGGCCGCGCGGGGTTGGCAAGGCCACGCTGGCATGGCGGCTTGCACGGTTCCTTCTGGCGACACCTGCCCCAGATCACGGCGCCATGTTCGCGCCCGCCCCCCCTGAAACCCTTGATATTTCAGCCGATCATCCGGTATCGCGCCGCATCGCATCGGGGGGTGAAGGCGCGGTCAGGGCCGTCACCCGCAGCATCAACCCTGACACCAAAAAGATGCGCAAGCAGATCGTTGTCGATGACATCCGCGCGCTGAACGGTTTTTTCCAGATGTCGGCGGCAGATGGCGGGCGCCGGGTGGTGATCATTGATGATGCGGATGAAATGAACGTGAGCGCGGCCAATGCGCTGCTCAAGATGCTCGAAGAACCGCCCGAACGCGCGTCATTGCTGTTGCTCAGCCACCAACCCTCGGGGCTGTTGGCGACCATCCGCTCGCGCTGCCGGACCCTGCGCTTGGGGGCTTTGTCTTCGGCGCAAATGGCCAAGGCACTTGATGCCTCTGAGGTCGAGATCAAAGGCGATCCTGCGGCGCTGGCTGAATTGTCCGGCGGTTCTGTGGGCGGGGCGCTGCGCCTGTCCTTGATGGGGGGATTGCAAATTTACGCCGAACTGGTGGCGCTGATGGCCTCGCTGCCGCGCATGGACCGCGCCCGCGCCCTGAAACTGGCCGAAGCCGCCGCACAACGCGGTGCCGAAGAAAAACTGCAACTAATGTTTACCCTGATCGATCTGTTGCTGGCGCGGCTGGCGCGCACGGGTGCCACAGGCAGCCCGCCTCAGATTGCCGCCGCAGCCGGCGAAACCGACCTGCTGCGCCGCCTTGCCCCGACCCCGCATCAAGGCCGCATCTGGGCCGATCTCGCCCAAGAGATTTCCGCCCGCGCCCAACACGGGCTTGCGGTCAACCTTGACCCTGCCGCGCTGGTCCTAGATACCCTGCTTAAGATGGCCCAAGCCGCCCCAAGATAAGACAGGACACGCAGGCATGACCGATGCGCCGCAGATCACCGACAGCCACTGCCACCTTGATTTTCCCGATTTTGAAGGCCAGCTGGACGATGTGATCGCCCGCGCCCAAGCCGCAGGTGTCACCCGCATGGTGACAATCTGCACCAAACTGCACAATGAACCCAATGTGCGCGCCATTGCCGAAACCTATGATCCGGTATTTTATGCCGCCGGCATCCACCCGATGTCCGCGGCGGATGTACCGCTGGTCAGCGTGGATACTTTGATCGAATTGTCCAAACACCCGAAATTTGTCGGCCTCGGCGAAACCGGTCTGGACTATCATTACACCGCTGACAGCGCTGAAATTCAAAAGAAATCCCTGCGCAATCATATTGAGGCCGCCCGCCAAACCGGCCTGCCACTGATCATCCACGCCCGTGACGCAGATCAGGACATGGCGCAGATCCTGACCGAAGAATTCAAGCAAGGTTCCTATACCTGCATGATGCATTGCTTCTCGTCCTCGGCGGCACTGGGGCGTGCAGCCCTTGATCTCGGCTTTTACCTCAGCATGTCGGGCATCACCGCCTTTCCCAAATCCACCGAATTGCGCGAGATTTTTGCCGCCTGCCCGATTGATCGGGTGCTGGTGGAAACCGATGCGCCCTATCTCGCCCCCCCGCCACATCGCGGCAAACGCAATGAACCGGCCTATACCGCGCATACCGCGCGAAAAGGGGCCGAAACCTTTGGCATGGATTACGCCGATTTTGCCGCCCAGACACAGGCCAATTTTGACCGCCTGTTTGCCAAGGCAGCACAATACGGGGCATCTACCTGATGGATGAAATGCGCCTCACCATTCTGGGCTGTGGATCATCGGGGGGCGTGCCGCGCCTTGGCGGCCATTGGGGTGCCTGTGACCCGACAGAACCGCGCAACCGCCGCAGCCGCTGTTCAATCCTTGTGGAACGCATGGGCGCGGGCGGCACCACCACAGTATTGATCGACACCGCGCCAGACATGCGCGAACAGCTGCTCAAGGCCGAGGTCGGGCGCATTGATGCGGTCCTTTACACCCATTCCCACGCCGATCACGTGCACGGGCTGGATGATCTGCGGATGATCGTGATGAACATGCGGGCCCGCCTGCCGGTCTGGGCCGATGCGCCAACCCGCGCCGCCCTGATCGAACGCTTCGGCTATGCCTTCATCCGCCCCGAAGGCTCAATGTATCCGCCGATTCTGGACATGCACGACATCAACGGCGACGTGACTGTCGAGGGCGCAGGCGGCAGCCTGATCTTCACCCCCTTTGCGGTCAATCACGGCGGCATGGATGCCTTGGGGTTTCGGGTGAACGATGTCGCCTATCTGCCTGACGTTGCAGAGATTCCCGATGACATCTGGCCAAACCTCACAGGCCTGCGCTGCTGGATCGTCGATGCCCTGCGCCGCGATCCGCACCCGACCCATAGCCATCTTGCCCAAACCCTGCAGTGGATCGAAAACATGGCACCGGACAGCGCGGTCCTGACCAATATGCACAATGATCTGGATTATCAGACCATCGCCGCCGAAACCCCCGATCACATCCAACCCGCCTATGACGGGCTGACCCTGCGCTTTGCGCTGTCTTAGGCTTCATTTAGCCACATAAACCTCCACGGGGGTCCGGGGTGTGAACCTCCCGGTCAACAGCCCCTCCCAGCCCCCAAGGTCAAAGTCGTGCAAACCCTATTAGATGTCATCCTGCCGGTATTTCTGGTCATCGGTTTTGGTTATTTTGCGGTCTGGTTCAAATTGTTTCCGGTCTCGGGCATTGATGGGGTGATGAAATTCACCCAGAATTTCGCGATCCCCTGCCTGTTGTTCCAAGCGATTGCACGGCTTGATCTGTCCGCCTCGCTGACCCCCGCCCTGATGATCAGCTTTTATGGCGGTGCGGCAATCTGTTTCGCACTGGGGATACTTGGCGCACGTTTGCTGTTCAAACGCGATTGGGAAGACTGCGTCGCCATCGGATTTTGCTGTCTGTTTTCCAATTCAGTGCTTTTGGGCCTGCCAATCACCGAACGCGCTTACGGCGCCGATGCCCTGGCGGGTAATTTTGCCATTATCGCCTTTCACGCGCCGTTTTGTTACGGGCTGGGCATCACGGTGATGGAAATCGTCCGCAACCGTGGCGAAACCGGGCTGACCATGCTGCGCAATGTGGGCCGTGCGATGTTTCGCAATGCCTTGGTCATCGCAATTGTTGCCGGATTTACCGTGAACCTCAGCGGCATGCCAATCCCCGGCGTGGTCGAAGACGCGCTGTCGCTGATTGTACGTGCCGCCCTGCCTGCTGCGCTGTTTGCCCTGGGGGGGGTGTTGCTCCAATACCGTCCCGAAGGCGATATGAAAGCCATCGCCATGGTCTGTGGCATTGCGCTGGTGGTGCATCCCGCGCTGGTTTGGAGCTTTGGTAGCGCATTGCATCTGCCCAAAGAGGCGTTTCGCTCGGGCGTGTTGACCTCAGCCATGGCGCCGGGGTTCAATGCCTATATCTTTGCCAATATGTATGGCCGCGCGCGCCGCGTCGCGGCCTCATCGGTGCTGATTGCCACTGCGACGTCAATCCTAACCGTCTGGTTCTGGCTGGATTATCTGCCCTGATCTAACCGGACAATCCCAACACAGGTGCGATGGTGTCGCGGTCAAAATTCGCGCCGCACAACACCACCACCGAAACCTGCCCCGCGTATGCCGCCGGATCGTCCAGCCAGGGTGCCAGTGCCAGCCCTGCCGATCCTTCCACCAGCAGTTTTTCCTGCCAGGCCATGTGGCGCAGGCCCCGGGCGATCTGGGCCTCGCTGCAGAGGATGAAATCATCCACCACAGCGCGGGCCAGGGGCACAGTGATACTGGCGACGTCGATCCCCCCCGCACAGCCATCTGCCAATGTTTCCGAATGCATGACATCCACGGTTTTGCCCGCTTTTACGCTGGCATCCAGGGCCGCAGAATTGCGGGCGCTCACCCCGATGATCCGCGTGGCAGGAGAATAGGTTTTGAACACCGATCCGATCCCCGAAATCAGGCCACCACCGCCCAGCGACACAAAGATATTGTCGATACGCGGCAATTGTTCCAACAGTTCCAGCGCCAATGTGCCCTGACCTGCGATGATCTGCGCATCGTTATAGGGCGAAACATAGGTCTGCCCCCGTGATGCCGCCAAGCTGCGCGCATGACGTTCGGCCAGACCGGAATCATCGGAATGCAAAATAACCTCGACGCCCAGTGCCTTGATCTTGCTCAACTTATCCTTTGCCACTGTTTCGGGCAGCACCACGCTCAACTGATGGCCTGTGATCCGGGCCGCCGTGGCAAGCGCAATGCCGTGATTGCCCGAAGACGCCGTGATCACCGGTGTTTCAACCGGCAATGACGTGAGTTTGGCCAAAGCGCCGCGAAATTTGAACGATCCGGTGCGCTGAAAGTTCTCGGCCTTGAAATACAGCGCGGTATCCCCCTCAAAGCTGCGTTTTGAGGCAAGACAGGGTGTCGAGGGCAACCAATGCGCAATGCGGCGGCGGGCAATCATCGACAGGGCGGCCTGTTGGGCGGCCTGTTGGGCGATCTCTGGGGGCAATGTCATCGGCGGTTCCTTTTCTTGGCATCAGTCTTAGGCAAGTCCTTTGGCGCATTCAATCACCCCGCAGCCTGTCTCGGGCGGTGATTGAAATTTGTGCTGGCAGATCACGCCATTATCCCCGTATGAAGCGGCAATCATTCCCAATTGAAAGACCAAACATGACCCTCCGCGCCCATCACGCCTATCCGTCCCGCCGCTCTGCTGTTCTGGCAGAAAATATGGTGGTGACCTCGCACCCCCTGGCCGCGCAGGCCGGTATTGCGATGTTGCACAAGGGTGGCAATGCGGTGGATGCGGCTTTGGCCACAGCGATTGCGCTGACCGTGCTGGAACCCACAGGCAACGGGCTGGGCTCTGATGCTTTTGCCATTCTTTGGGATGGCACGCAATTGCACGGTTTGAATGCTTCGGGCCGTTCGCCTGCAGGCTGGGATGCGGCGCGTTTTGCCGGTAAATCCGAGATGCCGTTTCGCGGCTGGGAAAGCGTCACCGTTCCGGGGGCCGTATCAGCATGGGTGATGTTGTCAGACCGGTTTGGCAAATTGCCCTTTGCCAGCCTGTTTGAACCCGCAATCCGCTATGCCGAAGACGGATTTCCCGTGTCACCGGTGATCGCCAGCCTTTGGGCACGGGCGGCCGAACAACTGGGCGATCAACCCGGATTTGCCCAAACCTTCCTGCCCAAGGGCCGTGCGCCCAAAGCGGGGGAATATTTCACCAGTGCGGGCCATGCCCATACCCTGCGCCGGATCGCCGAGACCAAAGGTCATGCATTTTACCACGGCGATATTGCCGAAAAAATCGTGGATTTTGCCAAAGCACATAACGCAGCGCTGTCGCTGGCGGATATGGCGGCGCATACTTCGGATTGGTGCGGTACCATCAGCAAGGGCTTTGATGATGTGACCCTGCATGAAATTCCGCCAAACGGTCAGGGCATTGCCGCCTTGATGGCGCTTGGCATGTTGTCCCACACGGGCATTCGGGATTTGGACGCCGATGATCCAGTGGCGATGCATCTGCAGATCGAGGCGATGAAACTGGCGCTGGCGGATGCGGAACATTATGTCGCCGATCCCCAGCATATGGGCGATGTTTCGGCCGATGATTTGCTGGATGACCGCTATCTGGCGGGGCGTGCGGCGCGGATTGATCCGGCCCGCGCGCAGGATTTTGGCGCAGGCGCGCCAAAACAGGGCGGCACGGTCTATCTGACGGCTGCGGATGCCTCGGGGATGATGGTGTCTTTCATCCAGTCGAACTATGCGGGTTTCGGATCTGGCGTTGTGGTGCCGGACACCGGCATTGCCCTGCAAAACCGCGGGGCCGGTTTTTCGCTTGATCCGGCCAGCCAGAATTTTGTCGGCCCGAACAAACGCCCGTTCCATACCATCATTCCGGGGTTCCTGATGGGGCCGGATGGCCCGAAAATGAGCTTTGGTGTGATGGGGGGCCCGATGCAGGCACAGGGCCATGTGCAGATGGTTCTGCGCACTGAACTGTTCGGCCAAGATCCGCAGATGGCTGCAGATGCGCCGCGCTGGCGGGTGACCAAAGGGCTGGGACTGGCCTGTGAAACCACCCTGCCCGAAGCAACGATTGCCGCGCTGCGCGCCCTGGGCCACGAGATTTCATTGGAAGCGCCCGACAACGCCTTTGGTTTTGGCGGCGCCCAATTGATCCGCCGGCTGGACGGGCGTGGCTATGCGGGCGGGTCTGATCCGCGCAAAGACGGGGCCGCGATCGGGTTTTAGGGGGCGGGGCGGCACTTTAGGGGGGCGGGGCGGCACCTGTTGCCGCCTCAGCCTTTTCCGCTGGCCGACACCACATGATCCCCGTCAATGCCGCCCAGCGAATGGAACAGCCCGCTGGTGTTGTTGACATTGAACTTGCGCAGCAGTTTGGCGCGGTAGACTTCGACGGTGCGATAGGAAATATCCAGTTGCAGGGCGATTTCCTTGCTGGTCAGCCCTTCGCTGAGGTGGCTGAGAATTTCGCGTTCACGCCGCGTCAGCGGGAAATAGGGCCGTTCCACCGACAGATCGGCAAAGCTCCAGACCGCGCGGGCCAAGGGATCATCGGGCGTAAAGGAATGGCCGCGCACCCGGCACCAGAACAGGTTCCCGTCCTGGCGGGCCATGATGCGTTCATCCCAATAGCGGTTGGTTTCGCGCAATTGCTTTACGCCACGGTCGCGGATGTTCACGAATTCTTCGTCCGAGGGATAGAGGATCGCAAATAATTGCCCGCGCAGGGCGGCGCTTTCATAGCCGAACATCTCTGCGAATGCGAGGTTGCAGTCGCGGATGACGCGGTTTTCAGTGACAACCAGCCCAATCGGCGCATAGGCAAACGCCAGATCGGCAAAGCGGCCCTGTTCATAGCAATCGTCGATACGTATTTCCACGATCTTGCCCCAATGGGTAATGTTCTTGATCTTGGCTACACGTAAACGATGGGCCAGATGCGCGCAACCGCGCGTCCCCGTCGATATGGGAGGAAACCATGAAGACATTTACGCGGCTCGCCGCAAGTATTGCCACGTCCATCGCCCTTGCCGGGGCCGCATGGGCGCAAGACCCGATCAAGATTGCCCTGATTCACGGCCTGTCTGGATCAAGTTTCGAGGCCTTTTCAAAACAGGCCCAGACCGGTTTTGAGCTGGGTCTGGAATATGCCACCAAAGGCACCAACGCCGTCAAAGGCCGCCCGATCGAAGTGATCATCAAAGACACCCAGTTCAAACCCGACGTTGCCCGCGCCGTTCTGGCCGAAGCCTATGGCGATGACGAGGTCTTGCTGGCCGTGGGGGCCACGTCTTCGGGGGTCACCAAGGGCATGTTGCCCATCGCCGAGGAATACGAAAAAATCCTGATTGTGGAACCTGCGGTTGCCGACAGTCTGACCGGCCCTGACAGCAACCGCTATATTTTCAAAACCTCGCGCAATTCATCTATGGATATGCAGGCTCAGGCGCTGGCGTTGGCCCCTGACGAAAACCTGTTTGTTGCAACATTGGCCGAAGATTACGCATTCGGGCGCGATGGCATCACCGCCTTCAAGGCGGCATTGGATGGGTCGGGCGCCACGGTTGTGACCGAAGAATACGTGCCCCAGGGCACGGCCGATTTCACAGCGGCAACCGAACGCATGTTCAACGCCTTGAAAGACAAAGAAGGCCGCAAGGTCATTCTGGTCTATGTTGCGGGCGGCGGCGATGCACCGGGCAAGATCAAGGCCCTGGATCCCGATCGCTATGGCATTGAAATTTCGATGGGGGGGCACATCCTGCCGGTTTTGCCGACCTACAAACGCTTTCCGGGTCTGGAGGGCGCGGTGTATTATTATTACGAGGCTTATGACAATCCGGTGAACACATGGCTGGTGGAGGAACACGAGAAACGCTTTGGCAGCCCGCCCGATTTCTTTACCGCCGGGGGCATGGCCGCCGCCCTTGCAGTGGTGAAAACGCTGGAAACCGCCAAGAGCTATGAAACCGAAGACCTGATCACCGCGATGGAAGGCATGTCATGGGAAACCCCCAAAGGCACGATGACCTTCCGCCCCGAAGATCATCAGGCGCTGCAGTCGATGGTGCATTTCAAAATCCGCGTCGATGACGATGTCGATTGGGCGATCCCCGATCTGGTGCGGATCATTGAAGCCGATGAGATGGACATTCCCATCGGACGTGACAACAGCAAATAATATGTATCTGGCCCGCCGGTTGCGCGGGCCAGAGCCCCCCTGAACAACAGGCCTATCTCATGCCCCCCGCATCCCTTTCCACGCGCGATCTGACGATCCGTTTTGGTGGCCATGTTGCCGTCAACCAAGTGAGCTGTGATTTCCATCCCGGTGAAACCACAGTGATTGTTGGCCCCAATGGCGCTGGCAAAACCACGTTTTTCAATCTGATTTCCGGTCAATTGTCCGCCAGTGGCGGCTCTGTGCACAAGGGCGAGACCGATATCACCCGTTTGTCCCCCTCGGCCCGCGCCCGCGCCGGTCTGGGACGGGCTTTTCAATTGACCAATCTGTTTCCGCAGCTTTCGGTGCTGGAAAACATCCGTCTGGCCGTGCAGGCCCGCGCCGGGGCGGGCTGGGGTCTGTTTCGCCCGGCCGCGCAGCTGACCGGCTTGGCCGACAAGGCACAGGCCTATCTTGAGGCCGCACAGCTTAGTGACAAGGCCCGGATGCCCGCTGCCGCCCTGCCCCACGGCGATCAGCGCAAGCTGGAAGTGGCGCTGTTGATGGCGATGGAACCCGATATCTATATGTTTGATGAACCCACGGCGGGCATGTCTTTGGATCAGGCCCCCGCGGTGCTGGATCTGATTGCACGGATCAAATCCGACCCAAGCAAGACCGTGCTGCTGGTCGAACACAAAATGGATGTGGTGCGCGCCTTGGCCGACCGGATCATCGTTTTGCACAATGGTGAATTGCTGGCAGATGGGCCACCGGATGACGTGATGGCCAGCCAGATCGTGCGCGAGGTCTATCTTGGCACCGCGACGGAGGACACCGCATGAGCCTGTTGTCCCTGCGCGAGATGAAAACCGAGATTGGCCAATATGCGGTACTGCATGGCGTCAGCTTTGATGTGCCCGAAGGCGGCGTCTTTGTGCTCTTGGGCCGCAACGGCGCGGGCAAGACCACGACCTTGCGCTCTATCATGGGGTTATGGGCGCCTTCGCCCGGGTCCGTGATGTTCAAAGGCCGCGATATTGCCGGCATGGGAACCGCAGATATTGCCCGGCTTGGCATTGCTTATGTCCCGGAAAATATGGGTATCTTTGGCGGGTTGACCGTTGAGGAAAACCTGGTCCTCGCCACCGCAAAAGGCCGCTTTGACGCCCCGCGCCTGCGCCGGATACAGGATTTGTTTCCCGCACTCGAACACTTCTGGACCAAACAGGCATGGTCGCTGTCGGGCGGGCAAAAACAGATGCTGGCCGTGGCGCGCGCGATCATCGAACCGCGCGATCTGATCCTGATTGACGAGCCGACCAAAGGTCTGGCCCCGTCGATTGTCAGCGCCATGGCTGCGGCGTTTCAAGAGATCGCCCAGAACACCACAATTTTGCTGGTGGAACAGAATTTCAACTTTGCCCGCAGTCTGGGGCGCGACATGGCGGTGATTGACGATGGCCGCGTGGTGCATCGCGGCAGCATGGCGGATTTTGCGGCCGACACAGACCTGCAAGGCAAATTGCTGGGGTTAAGCGCATGAGGAACAGCATGAAAAAACTAAGCGAAACCTTGGGGCGCTTTGGCGGGGTGAATCTACTGCCTGTCGCGCTTGCCGCTGTGGCCTTTGTGCTGATCAATGCGCCCTCGTCCTGGGTGACGCTGACGGTAGCGGGGTTGTCGATGGGCATGATGGTGTTCTTGATGGCCTCGGGGCTGTCACTGGTGTTCGGGCTGATGGATGTGATGAACTTTGGCCATTCCGCCTTTATCAGTTTTGGGGCCTTTGTGTCGGCCTCGGTGCTGGCGGCGCTGTCGGCCTGGCTGGATGGCGGGGTGATCCTTGCCTCGGCGGCGCTGGCGCTGGCGCTGATAGCGGCGATGACCTTTGGACTGGCGGCGGGGCTGTTTTTTGAAACGGTGATCATCCGTCCTGTGTACCGCGATCACCTGCGCCAAATCCTGATCACCATGGGCGCGCTGATTGTCTCCGAACAGATCATTCTGGCCCTCTGGGGCGGCACCCCGGTGAGCGTACCGCGCCCGCCGTTTCTGGAAGGCGCGTGGATCATTGGCGATGTCAGCGTCGAGATTTACCGCCTGTTTGCCTTTGGTCTCGGGGCAATGGTGTTTGTGGGTCTGATGATTTTGCTCAACCGCACGCGCATCGGATTGTTGATCCGCGCCGGGGTCGAAAACCGCGAGATGGTCGAAGCTTTGGGGTTCAAGATCAACCGCCTGTTTATCGGGGTATTCATGTTGGGCAGCGCGCTTGCGGCTTTGGGTGGGGCGATGTGGGCGGGCTATGAAACCCTGATCACCCCAGCCCTTGGCAGCGAGATGATGATCGTGGTGTTTATCGTGGTGATCATCGGCGGATTGGGATCCATTGAGGGCACGTTACTGGGGGCGATCATTGTCGGTCTGACCGCCAATTACATCGGCTATCTGGCCCCGAAACTGGCGCTGGCCTCCAATATGATCCTGATGATGGCAATTTTGATGTGGCGCCCCAGTGGCCTGCGCCCGGCGGTGAAGTGAGACAATGATGAAACACTCCATTGGGTCCCTCGCCGTGAAAACTGCCATGCTGGTGATTGCCGCCATGCTGTTGTTTGCGCCCTTCCTGTTTCAGGACATCCGCGCATTGGAAGTCGCGGCGCGGATTTGCATCTTTATCGTGCTGGTTGCCAGCTATGATCTGTTGATCGGCTATACCGGCATTGTCAGCTTTGCCCATACGATGTTCTTTGGTTTCGGTGCCTATGGGGCGGCGGTTGCCCTGAAGCAAATGGGGCCGGGCTGGGATGCGGTTGCGCTTGGCACGCTTGCCGGGGTGCTGGTGTCACTGGTTGTGGCCAGCGTGATCGGATTGATCAGCCTGCGGGTCAAAGCGATCTTTTTTGCCATGATCACCTTGGCGGCCGCCTCGGTGGTGCTGGTGCTGGCCTCGCAGCTTTCGCAGATCACCGGTGGCGAAGACGGGATCACCTATCGCGCCCCCGAGATCTTTAAAACCGCGACCAAGCTCATGGTCGATGAAAATGGCAAGGTGGTGCGTTGGTTCGGGGTCAAGTTGAACGGCAAGCTGGCGGCGTATTATTTCGTCTTTTCCACCTCGCTGGTCCTGTTTCTGGTGATGCTGCGCATCACCGTTTCACCGCTGGGCA
>JBLIAN010000027.1:0-18662 GCA_047634585.1 Sulfitobacter sp.
CAAGACCCATAGACTGCTCGAAGACAAAAACGCGCCGCACCCGCGCCGCGCCCGTTTTTGCGCCACCTTGGTGCTGGCATGGCCCGATGGCCACGACGAAGTTTTTGTCGGCAGAGTAAACGGAACACTGATTTGGCCGATGCGTGGCGTGTTGGGCCACGGCTATGACCCGATGTTCCAGCCCGACGGCCATAACATCACCTTTGCCGAAATGGATTCAGATCAGAAAAACGCAATCAGCCACCGCGCCGATGCGTTTGCCAAGCTGATGACAAATTGTTTTGACTGAAGACTGGCAGAACGGTGGCTTTGGCCTGTACCTGCATTGGCCGTTCTGCGAGGCAAAATGCCCCTATTGCGATTTCAACAGCCACGTCAGCCGCACCATTGACCAACGCGCCTGGCGCGACGGATATCTCGCAGAACTTTCCCGCGCCGCAACCGAAACCAAAGGCCGGGTTCTGAACGCCGTGTTTTTTGGCGGCGGCACGCCCAGCTTGATGGATCCCGAGGTCGTCGCAGACATCATTACCGCCATCAAAACCCACTGGCCCACCGCCAATGATCTAGAAATCACCCTCGAAGCAAACCCCAGTTCGGTTGAGGCAGGCCGCTTTGCCGCCTACCATCAAGCCGGGATAAGCCGCGTGTCGATGGGCATTCAAGCACTCAACGATCCCGATTTGAAACGTCTGGGGCGTATTCATTCGGTTCAAGAGGCGCTGACGGCCTTTGATACCGCCCGCAACGAATTTGAACGGGTCAGTTTTGATTTGATCTATGGGCGTCAGAACCAGACGGGCGCTGAATGGGGGATCGAACTAAAGCAGGCTCTAAACCTCGCGATAGACCATATTTCACTGTATCAACTGACCATTGAAAATGGCACCGCCTTTGGCGATCGTTATGCGCGTGGCACCCTGCGCGGTCTACCTGACGAAGACCTCGGTGCCGATATGTATACCCTGACCCAAGACATCTGTGCTGATATGGGCATGGCGGGTTATGAGGTTTCGAACCACGCCCGCGATGGCGCGCATTCACGGCATAATCTGATCTATTGGCGTTATGGGGATTACATCGGCATCGGTCCAGGTGCACATGGCCGTGTCACGATAAACGGTACAAAATTCGCAACAGAATGTTTCAGTAACCCCAAACGCTGGCTTGATAACGCTTTGATC
This sequence comes from Sulfitobacter sp., assembly GCA_047634585.1. Classification (GTDB taxonomy): domain Bacteria; phylum Pseudomonadota; class Alphaproteobacteria; order Rhodobacterales; family Rhodobacteraceae; genus Sulfitobacter. The sequence continues at coordinate 1,185 of JBLIAN010000027.1, forward strand.
GGACGTACCGAAAAACCGCGCGCCGCCCTGGCACAATCAGATCAGGCCACTGAATTTTTGCTGATGGGCTTGCGGTTAAAAGAAGGTATTGATCGCAATCGCTATCACGCCATCGCGGGCAGGCCACTGGATCAAGAGAAAATCGACCACCTGTGTGAAATCGGCATGATTTCAGTCACAGATGGTCAAATAATCGCAACAAATCAAGGGTTTAGCTTGCTAAACGCTGTGATTGAGGCGCTGTTGCCGGATTAAGCACCGCTAAGGATGCGGCACAGCTCATCCAATTCATCCAGGGAATCATAATGAACCGTCAGCTGACCCTTCTCCTGGCCCGGCTTGTGGTTCAACACAACCTTCATCCGCAACGCCGCAGCAAGATCGCCCTCCAAGGCTTTGGTATCGGCGTCTTTTTCCGTTGTGGTCTTTGGCGCTTTTGGTTCTGACGCGTCGCCATTGGTACTTAGGTGCTCCTTTTTTACCAAGGCTTCTGCGGCGCGAACCGACATGCCGTTTTTGATAATCTGCTGGGCAAGTTTTAGCGGGTCTTGTGAGGGCACCAAAGCCCGCGCATGGCCGGCGCTCAAATCGCCGATGCGTACCATTTCCAAAACCGGTGACGGCAGATTAAGCAAGCGCAGCAAGTTGGCGATATGGCTGCGACTTTTACCAAGCGCCTCGGCCATTTTTTCCTGGGTATGGCCAAATTTGTCCATCAACTGCCGATACCCTGCGGCTTCTTCAATCGCATTCAGATCAGCACGTTGAATGTTTTCGATAATCGCAACTTCGAGAACCTCGACATCGGTAAATTCGCGCACAACAACAGGCAATTCATGTAATTGCGCCATCTGCGCGGCACGCCAACGCCGTTCACCCGCAACAATTTCAAAACTGCCGTCATCCCGTTTACGCACGATCAGGGGCTGAATGACGCCCTTTTCCTTGATAGACGCAGAAAGATCATTCAAATCTTCTTCTGCAAATCGTTTGCGAGGTTGTTCCGGATTGGGAGAAATCCGTTCAATCGGCACAATAAGTTCTGCCATCGACGGCCCCTGTGATGTTGGTGCTTCTGCTTCAGCCACGTCCGCCATAAGCGCCGACAAGCCGCGGCCCAAACCCCGTTTACGTTCCTGTTTATCTGCCATTTTTTCCTCAGATGTTGTTTCTGATCAATTCCTTCGCCAAATCGCGATATGCGACGGCACCCTTTGACTGCGGATCATAACTTAGCACCGGCATTGCAAAGCTGGGCGCTTCGCTTACCCGCACATTGCGCGGAATCATGGTTTTGAACACCAAATCCCCCAGATTGCTGCGCGCGTCATTTTCAACCTGTTGTGACAGGTTATTGCGCCGGTCATACATCGTCAGCACAATCCCCTCGATCCGCAATTCCTTATTGCCGGATTGTCGTATTTCCCGGATTGTCATCATCAATTGCGACAGCCCCTCCAGCGCAAAAAATTCACTCTGCAAAGGCACAAGCACAGAATGTGCCGCGATCATCGCATTCACCGTCAACAGATTAAGCGACGGCGGGCAATCAATCAGAATGTAATCAAGATCATAGCGATCCATTTGTGTCTGACGCAGCGCATCATGCAAAAGAAAGCTGCGTTTTTCATTCGAAATCAGTTCAATATCGGCCGAACTCAGGTCAACTGTGGCCGGAACAATAAAAAGCCCCTCAAAATCCGTGGTCAGGACAACCTCATCCAGATCCAGATCTTCCAGCAGCAATTCATAGGTCGTATAGATCCGATCATCCAACTCGATACCCAAACCCGTCGAGGCATTACCTTGCGGGTCAAGATCAACCAACAACACGCGTTTCCCGGCCTCAACCAAAGCGGCAGACAAATTAATCGCCGTTGTCGTCTTGCCCACACCGCCTTTTTGGTTGGCAACAGCAATGATTTTCGGGCCCTCAGGACGGGAAAGGTCAGACACGGGCGATATCCTTGATCTTTAAAACGGCCGCTGTCGGGCTTGTGATGCTTTCAATTGGCGCGCAGGTATACGACCAAACATTCTGTGCGGATTGATCTTCTGCCTGCCATTGCCCACCTTTCGGAAAGAGCGCAACCCCACCCTTGCACAAATGTCGCTCAGCAAAGCCAAGCAATGTGGTCAGATCAGCCAAGGCGCGGGCAGACAGGATATCCGCGCCCAAAGGGGAAATTTCTTCAATTCGCTTTGATATCACCTGAACATTCAACCCCAACTCACGCACCGCCGTGCGCAGAAACGCGCATTTACGTTGATCACTTTCAATCAGGGTAAAGCGATGCTTTTCCGGATTTTCCTGCGCTAGAATGGCAACCACGATCCCCGGAAACCCTCCACCACTGCCAATATCCACCCAATGCCCCTGGCCCGGCGCGAGCTTGAAAAGCTGTATGGAATCCAGGATATGTCGGTCCCATATATCGGGGATGCTAGCCCTGGAAATGAGGTTAATTTTCACCGTCCACTTTTCAACCAATGCAGAAAAGGCCTTCAGCTTCTCCATTGTTTCACGTGAAACATCCAGATCGGGCGTCGCCGTCATGCTGACCTCTTTTCAAGATCTCGACGCAGCCGCGCCAGGACAAGCGTCAATCCTGCTGGGGTCATACCATCAATACGCGCAGCTTGCGCCAGGTTTTCAGGTCGCGCTGCACTCAACTTGGCTTTTAACTCGTTCGATAGGCCAACCAGATCGGAGTATTCAAACCCTTCGGGAATCTTCATCGCCTCATCTTTGCGCAAGACATCAATATCTTTCTGTTGCCGCGCGAGATAATTCGAATACAGCGCGTCCCGCTCAATTTGACGCGCAATTTGTGGTGACGTATTCGACAATTCAGGCAAAAGCGGCAAAATCTGTTCAAACGTCATATCCGGAAACGACAGTAGTTGATAGGCAGATCGCCGGTTTCCGTCCTGACTGATCGAAATCCCTGCCTGCATTGCCTCTTTGGGTGTGAATGTCGCCTGTTGCAGCGCGGTGACCACACGATCCAACTCAGCGGCCTTTGCCGAAAAAGCCAATTCTCTTTTCGCACCTACGCAGCCAAGAATGAGACCAATCGGAGTTAACCTTTGATCCGCATTATCAGCACGCAGGGATAACCTGAATTCCGCTCTTGAGGTGAACATGCGATAGGGCTCGGATACGCCGCGCGTGGTCAAATCATCGATCATCACGCCAATATAGCTTTGTGACCGGCTAAAAATGACTGGCTCACGCCCTTGTGCGTTCAATGCTGCATTCAGCCCAGCAACCAGACCCTGTGCCGCTGCCTCTTCATAGCCCGTTGTTCCGTTGATTTGCCCGGCCAAATACAATCCCGGCACATCACGCAATTCAAGCGTTGCTTTCAACGCGCGCGGATCGACGTAATCGTATTCAATCGCATAGCCAGGCTGCAAGATGACAGCGTCTTCGAGACCCTTCATCGACCGTATATATTCCAACTGTACGTCTTCGGGTAAGGAAGTGGAGATGCCATTCGGATAAATCGTATGGTCGTCGGCACCTTCTGGCTCCAAAAACACCTGATGCGATGGCTTATCTGCAAATCTGACGACTTTATCTTCAATCGACGGGCAATACCTTGGTCCGACTCCGTCTATATGCCCGCCGTACATAGACGATCTTTCCAGGTTCTTCCGAATGATCGCATGGGTTTTTTCATTTGTATGGGTGATGCCACAGGAGATTTGCGGCGCGTCAGTCGATGTGGAAAGGAAAGAGAACAACACCGGTTCTTCATCCCCGGGTTGGCTTTCCAAGATATCCCAATTTATCGTGCGACCATCCAGACGGGGGGGTGTTCCTGTTTTAAGGCGTCCCATTGGCAGATCAAAACTATCCATGCGATCTGCCAGTTTTACCGATGCCCTATCCCCCATTCGACCGCCAGAACGGGAAATGTCACCGATGTGAATCACACCGCGCAAAAACGTGCCTGTTGTGAGGATGACAGATTCAGCTGACATTTTCTGTCCGTCAGCAAGTTCCACCCCTGAGATACGCTGTCCTGTCATCAAAAAATCTATAACTTCGCCTTCGATGATGGTTAAATTTTCCTGCTGTATAATCTCTGCGAGCATCTCTGCGCGGTAAATCGCGCGATCTGCCTGTGCACGAGGGCCTTGAACAGCCGGTCCTTTACGTCGATTCAAAAGCCGGAACTGAATTCCAGCCTTATCCGCGACCCGCCCCATCACCCCATCCAAAGCATCAATTTCCCGCACGAGGTGGCCTTTTCCCAATCCACCAATAGCGGGATTGCAAGACATCACGCCGATCCCATCTTTGGTCATGGTCACCAAAGCAGTTTGCGTCCCCATACGCGCAGCAGCATGCGCCGCTTCTGCGCCCGCATGGCCGCCGCCAATTACGATGACTTCAAAATGTTTCACGTGAAACACTCCATCATTTTCCCAGACAAAAGCTGGAGAATATTTCATCAAGCAGGTTTTCAACACCGATACGGCCTACCAAAACCTCCAGACTGCGAATCGCAGAACGCAGCTCCTCTGAAGCTATATCATAATGATCAGCACCACGAAGGAGGATCAGACGCGCCTTTTCTAGGTTTTCAGCGGAATTCTGCATAGCAACGCGGTGTCGCTCATGGGTGGCCAGCCCGGCAGATAGACTTTTCCGGGTCAAAACCAGTTGCACCCGTTCGATAAGCGTGGCAATGCCCCTGCCGGTTTTTCCGGAAATTCCATTTGCGTCTTCTGGGAAAAGATCCCCTTTTGGACGCAAAATAATGTCATCCGCCAGCGGCGTTACCATCAGCACTTCATTTGGTTCTGCCAAAAACACCCGAAGGTCGGCCTGACTGGCGCGTGCAACCGCGCGATCAACCCCGATGGTTTCAACCATATCATCGCTTTGGCGCAGTCCAGCGGTGTCCAAAAGCGTAACCGGCAAGCCGCCAAGATCCATCCGCACTTCGATAATGTCACGAGTCGTACCTGCGATTTCCGAAGTGATTGCGGCCTCGCGCCCTGCGAGCGCGTTCAGCAGGGTAGACTTACCGGCATTTGGCGCACCGACAATTGCAACCTCAAAACCGTTTCGAATACGCTCTGCGATGCGGGTACCGGAAATTTCATGATCTAACGCGGAGGAAACCGCAGACAAAAGCCCGTCTACCTCTGGCGTTACATCAATGGGAACATCTTCATCTGCGAAATCAATTGTGGCCTCCAACAGAGCAGCAGCGCGGATCAAATCCCGACGCCAGCCTTCAACCAAATCACCAAGATGACCGGACAAAACCCGAAACGCCTGTTTTCGCTGTGCTTCGGTTTCGGCCTCGATCAAATCTGCCAATCCCTCCACCTGTGCCAGATCAAGGCGTTGGTTTTCCAAAGCCCGACGGGTAAATTCACCCGGTTCCGCAAGGCGGGTTTCCGGAAATGTCGACAGCAACGCCAAACAGGCCTGAACCACAGCAAGGCTGCCGTGCAATTGAAACTCAACCACATCTTCGCCGGTAAAGCTGTTCGGGGCGGTAAACCCGATGATCAATGCCTGATCAAGGACATCGCCATCGCGATCCTTGAGCAAACGCAACGCTGCCCTGCGCGATTTTGGCAAAGGTCCTGCGATCTGCGTTGCGATCTCATGTGCCCTGGGTCCAGACAGCCGGACAACAGAGACACCTGCCCGACCCGCAGCCGTTGCTTGGGCAAAAATCGTGTCCATCATTCATAACCTATTGTTATTATTAAATAACTCAGGTGTTCATTGAGTCGAAGAAATCAGAATTTGTCTTGGTTTGCTTGAGTTTCCCGATCAGGAATTCAATCGCATCCGTGGTGCCCATCGGGTTAAGGATACGGCGCAGGACAAATGTTTTCTGCAGATCAATCTTATCGACGAGCAGGTCTTCTTTGCGGGTGCCGGATTTCAAAATATCAATCGCAGGGAAAACACGTTTGTCGGCAATCTTGCGATCCAGCACAATTTCAGAGTTCCCCGTACCTTTGAATTCTTCAAAGATCACTTCATCCATACGGCTGCCGGTATCAATCAATGCGGTGGCGATGATGGTCAGCGACCCACCCTCTTCGATGTTACGTGCCGCACCAAAGAAACGTTTTGGGCGTTGCAGGGCATTGGCATCCACACCACCGGTCAAAACCTTACCGGAGGAGGGCACAACCGTGTTAAAGGCGCGGCCCAGACGGGTGATCGAATCGAGTAGGATCACAACATCGCGTTTGTGCTCCACCAGGCGTTTGGCCTTTTCGATAACCATGTCGGAAACCGCAACGTGACGGGTTGCCGGTTCATCAAAGGTCGAGGACACAACTTCGCCTTTGACGGAACGCTGCATGTCGGTCACTTCTTCGGGGCGTTCATCAATCAGCAGAACGATCAGATAACATTCTGGATGGTTCTTTTCGATGGAATTGGCGATGTTTTGCAACAGAACGGTTTTACCGGTACGCGGTGGCGCAACAATCAGCGACCGCTGGCCTTTCCCAATCGGCGACACCAGATCAATGATCCGCGCAGAGCGGTCTTTGACGGTCGGGTCTTCGACCTCCATTGTCAGGCGTTCATCGGGATAAAGCGGCGTGAGGTTTTCAAAGGCAACCTTGTGGCGGGCCTTTTCCGGTTCTTCAAAGTTGATCTTGGTCACTTCGGTCAGGGCAAAATAGCGCTCATTGTCGTCAGGCGCCTTGATCAGCCCCTCAATGGTATCGCCGGTCCGCAGCGACCATTGGCGGAGCATCTCGGGCGACAGATAGATATCATCGGGGCCGGGCAGGTAATTGGCTTCGGGTGAGCGCAGGAAGCCAAAACCGTCTTGCAGCACTTCCAACACCCCGTCACCGGAAATTTCCCAACCCTCATCCGCACGTTCCCGCAGGATCTGGAACATCATCTCGCCTTTGCGCATCGTCGAGGCGTTTTCGATCTCCAGTTCCTCGGCCATTGCCAACAGATTCTTCGGAGTTTGCGCCTTAAGATCGGCAAGGTTCAGCGTGTCGGTTGTCATGAAAAATCCTGTACAGCCAGGGCAAAGTGCAGGCTGAGCGTTATTGAAATGTAAAAGCTAGATCCGTTCCCGGACGGGAGGGTGCCAGAGATATAGGCGGGCCCACAGGCCGAGTCAATATTTCAGAATTTTACCACAACAGAAATCACGATCACGATCAGCAAAATCGTCGGCACCTCGTTCATCATCCGGTACTGGCGCCCTGTGATGTGGTTCTCACCGCGCTGAAACGCTTTCATGCGGATGATCAGCCAGGTGTGAAACAGGGTCATCAGGATCACGCAGACCCCTTTGGGGTAGGGCCATACCGCAGACCAATCCACAATGCCGGGGGTCAAGACCAGCAACAGGCCAAATGTCCATGTGGCATGCATCGCCGGGCGCATGATCATCCGGGCCAGTTTGTATTCCATCATCGCCAGAAGATCATGGGTAGGCCCCGATAGCCCGCCCTGTTCCGTGTGATGCACAAACAGTCGTGGCAGGTAAAACAGCGCCGCCATCCACGAGACCACCGAAATGATATGCAGTGATTTTATCCAAGGGTAAGCAAGGGCAAGCAGATCTGTCATATCCGACTCCGTTCTGTTCACCCTTCTTATAATAATAAGAAAGAGAAGAAAGATGATGATGTAAGTAGGGATCGGATTTTCTGTGGATTAATGATTTATTCAGGGTTTATCCACGACGTGCATAGATTTCTGACGGCCTGTGAACAGATTTTCAACCAAGAGCATTGAATCATTAAAATTCAAAAGGTTAAGCCAAAAAATACGATGATTTTCGGTGGATAACTCATTGGATAAGACTGGCGGACTCCGATTCCTCCCGCGGATAAAGTTTTCCTTATCCCGCTGGGTGGGAATCGCGAAGAAACACACGGAAAACCGCGTAAAGCCCTATCTTGCGTCCTGCTTTTGAATTCTGCACTAGAAGTCCTTAAGAAATCCCTAAGAACAAACAGAGGTTATCCACATGGCTCAGCCGTTCATTCTGGCCTCAGGCTCCGATATCCGCCGCATATTGCTGCGACAGGCCGGGCTGGACTTTGAGGTTATCAAGCCGCGTGTGGATGAAGAGATGATCAAACAAGCGCTGCTGAGCGAACAGGCAAAGCCGCGTGATATTGCCGATGCACTGGCGGAAATGAAAGCCCGCAAGATCAGCGAAAAACACCCCGATGCTTTGGTTCTGGGCTGTGATCAGGTGTTGGATCACCACGGTGTCATGATGTCCAAAGCGCAAACGCCCGAAATGGCGATGATGCAATTGCAAGCCCTGCGCGGGGATCGACACAGCCTGCTGGCGGCGGCGGTTCTGTATGAAGGGGGTAAACCGATCTGGCGGCACGTCGGTCAGGTGCGTCTGCGGATGCGCGAGGCCAGCGACAGCTATCTGAGTGAGTATATAGACCGCAATTGGGACAGCATCCGTCATGCTGTTGGCTGTTACAAGTTGGAAGAAGAAGGTGTGCGGCTGTTTTCCGGCATTGAAGGGGATTACTTTCACGTTCTTGGTATGCCACTTTTGGAACTGCTGAATTACCTGACCCTGCGCGGAGAGCTGCCCAGATGACCTTGCCGAAAATCCCGTTGGCGGGCGTGATTGGATCCCCCATCGCCCATTCGAAATCCCCGCAATTGCATGGTCATTGGTTAAAAACCTATGGCATTGCGGGGCATTACATCCCCATGGAAGTTGCCCCTCAGGATCTGGAGCAGGTGATCCGCAGCTTGCCCAAAATGGGTTTTGTCGGGATCAATGTGACCCTGCCCCATAAAGAAGCAGCGCTGAAGATCGCGGATCTGGTCACCGATCGCGCCACGTTGATCGGGGCGGCCAATACATTGATTTTCCGCCAGGACGGCAAGATTCATGCAGATAACACAGACGGTTACGGATTTATCGAAAATCTAAAGGCCGGCGCCCCGCATTGGCATCCCAACGCGGGGCCAGCGGCGGTTCTGGGTGCTGGTGGTGCGGCGCGGGCGGTGATTGCTGCGCTGTTGGATGCGGGTGTGCCGGAAATCCTGCTGTCCAACCGTACCCGTGTGCGGGCTGAAAAACTGGTGTCGGATTTTGGCAATAGACTGCGGGTTTTTGACTGGGTGAAGGCAGGGAATATGCTGGATTCTGCTTCTTTGGTGGTCAACACAACCTCGTTGGGGATGCTGGGCAAAGCGGCGCTGCGGGTGCCACTGGACGGGCTGTCACCGGATACTGTGGTGACCGATCTGGTCTATGCGCCGCTGAAAACCGATCTGCTGGCCACCGCCGAAGCAATCGGATGCACCACGGTGGATGGTTTGGGCATGTTGCTGCATCAAGCGGTGCCGGGATTTGAACGCTGGTTTGGCACACGCCCCGAGGTAGACCGCGCCACCCGCGCGGCGGCGTTGCGCTGATGTTTCTGTTGGGATTAACCGGATCCATCGGCATGGGGAAATCAACCACCGCGGCCTTGTTTGCCGATGCGGGCTGTGCGGTTTGGGATGCAGATGCGGCGGTGCATCGGCTGTATGGTGTTGGCGGTGCGGCGGTGCCCTTGTTTATGGCGGCCTTCCCCCAAGCGGTGGTCGCAGGAGCAGTGTCGCGCCCCCGGTTGAAAGAGATCATCGCCCAGGATCCGACAGCATTGAAAAAGATCGAACAGATCGTGCATCCGCTGGTCGGGCAGGACCGCGCCGCATTTATTGCGCAGACTGCGGCAGATATCGTGGTGCTGGACATTCCGATCCTGTTTGAAACCGGCGGGGATGCGCGCATGGATGCGGTGGCCTGCGTGACCATTGATCCGGCAACCCAAAAACAGCGCGTTATGGCCCGCGGCACGATGACCGAGGCGCAGTTTGAGGCGATCCTCGCCAAACAGATGCCCAATGATGAAAAATCTGCGCGATCCGATTATGTGATCCAGACCGACAGCCTTGAACATGCGACAGCGCAGGTGCAAAGCATCGTAAAATCCATCCGCGAGGGGCTGCAACATGCGTGAGATTGTTCTCGATACGGAAACAACGGGCTTTGATCCCGAAAGCGGCGACCGGATTGTGGAAATCGGCGCGGTTGAACTGATGGGTCACGTCGCCACAGGCGAAACCTATCACCAATATATCAACCCCGAACGCTTTATGCCCGACGAGGCGTTTCAGGTGCATGGATTGGGGGATGAATTTCTCAGCGACAAACCTAAATTTGCGCAGATTGGTCAAGGGTTTCTGGATTTCATTCAGGATTCCAAGTTGATCATCCATAATGCCGCTTTTGACATTAAATTTCTGAATGCCGAACTGCGTTGGATGAATCTGCCGCAAATCCCGTGGGAACAGGCGCTTGATACGCTGGCGATTGCGCGCAAACGGTTTCCCGGATCGCCGGCATCGCTGGATGCATTGTGCCGCCGCTTTGGCATCGACAATTCTTCGCGCACCCTGCACGGCGCGCTGCTGGACAGTGAAATTCTGGCCGAAGTCTATCTGGAGCTGATTGGTGGACGACAGCCTGATTTTGCGCTGTCCACCGCGCCGGGCGATAGATCCACTGGCCCATCAGAGGTTTGGAAGCCCAAACCACGGCCACAGCCCCTGCCCGCGCGTCTGTCCGAAAAAGAAGCTGCCGCCCATGCCGAATTTATCGGCAAACTGGGCGACAGCGCGCTTTGGCTTAAATCTTAGGCGTCCGCCGGAGAGGCTTCTGCCTGACGGCGGGCCACTTCGTTGCGGTACATTGACATAAAGTCGATGTTTTCGAGGTTCAGCGGCGGGAAGCCGCCGTCACGGGTGATGTCGCTGACCACACGGCGCAGGAACGGGAAAATCATCCGGGGGCATTCGATCAACAGGAACGGATGAATTTGATCGTCCGGCACGTTTTCGATGTGGAAAATGCCGACATAATCAATCTCGAGCACAAACAATGTTGCTTCGGTGCCTTTGTTTTTTGAGGTCACTTTCAGCTTGATCGCGCTTTCATACTGGTGATCCACCGTGTGCTTTTTCGCATCAAGGTTCACCTGAACCTGCACGTCCGGCTGTACGTCCGAAGGCGCGCCTTGCTGGGCCATGATATTTTCAAAAGACATGTCGCGGATGTATTGTCCAAGGACACGCATCTGTGGGGGTGTTTGTGGTGCTGCTTCGTCTTCGGCCATCGGTCTTTCCTCAAGATAATATGTTCCCAGCGGGCTTAACAGTTTGCCAGGCGGCGCTCAATGCTTTGTCCAGCCGGAACCACCCTTGTCGGGCTGTTGATCGTCGGAAATTTCGTGAAATTCTCCATCAATCACATCGTTGCGCCCGCTGCGGTGCGGGGGATGCGGGCGATGTGGTTGATTGGCGGCACCGAAACTTTGAATGTTGATGCGGGCGCGGATGGCGGCAAAGGCGGCCTTGCGGATTTGCGGCACCAGTAGGGAAAACCCGATGGCATCTGTGAAAAACCCCGGTGTCAGCAGCAATGCCCCGGCAAACAGGATCATCGCGCCATGCACCAGAGGTTCGGTGGGGTCGCGCATATCGGAAAATGAACTGCGCAATTGCCCCAGCGCCATCATCCCCTGAGTGCGCACCAGCAAGGTGCCCAGAACCGCCGTGAACAGCACAATGGCAAGGGTCCAGCCAAGGCCGATTGCGCCGCCGATCTGGATGAACAGCGTGATTTCAATCAACGGAACTGCGATAAAAGCGATCAATAGCCACATAGGGTGATGTCCTTTCTTGGGGGCACAGTGGACTTGCCCCAGTCAAGCACCTACATAAGACATCAACTGTTGTGTTTCCATGCTTTGCCCAAACGAGGTCCAAATGAATTCTTCTATAATACAGCTTCTGGTGTTGGCCGGTATTGCCGTATTCCTCATTCTGCGCCTGAAAAATGTCTTGGGGACGCGCGAAGGCTTTGAAAAGCCCGCCGCCCCTGATCCCAAGGCCGAACGGCGCTCCGGCCCCGCCTTTGAAGTTATTCAAGGTGGTCCTGATCTGGACATCACCGATCACGTTCCAGAAGACAGCGAGGCTGGCAAAGCCTTGGCCGAGATGAAGCGAATAGAGCCGTCTTTTGGCGTCAGCGATTTTCTGGGCGGCGCGCGCGGTGCTTATGAAATGATCGTGATGGGTTTTGAACGCGGCGAACTGAATGATATCCAGCCGTTCCTGTCCGAAGACATCTATGAAAGCTTTGTGGATGGTGTTGCCGCCCGCGAAGATCAGGGGCTGACCATCGAGGCAGGTTTTATCGGGGTGCGCGAATTGGAACTGGTCAATGCCACACTTGATCCTGACACCAAAGAAGCCGAAATGACGATCCGCTTTGTGGCGGAATTGACCTCCGCTGTGCGCGACCGGGGCGGTGATATTGTCGAAGGCAGCACAAGTGAAATCAAACGCCAAAAAGATACATGGGTGTTTGCCCGCATCATGGGCTCGGATGATCCGAATTGGCTGCTGGTTTCTACAGACGGGTAACCGGTGCGCTTGCGGCGCTGGTTGTGGCGGGGATCACAGTGGTGACCCCTGCAACCGCCCGCGATGTGACCTATCAGGTCTTGACGTTTGATGCGCTTAAAGGCTGGGCCAAAGATGATCACGCCAAGGCGCTAAAGGTTTTTCTGAACACCTGTCGTGATATGAAAGACCCCGATTGGCAGGCGCTGTGTACCTATGCCGAAGCCAACCCAGAGCCACGACAGTTTTTCGAACTGCTTTTTCGCCCGGTCCTGATCGAAGACGGACAGGAGGCGTTGTTCACAGGGTATTTCGAACCCGAGCTGGAGGGCGATCTATACCGGTCCTCCCGGTATCGCTATCCGGTCTATGCAATGCCGCCCGAGGCGCTGCGCAATAACCCGTGGCTGACCCGACGCGAGATCCTGACCAGCGATGTGATGACGGGGCGCGGGCTTGAGATCGCCTGGGTCGATGATCCGGTTGAATTGTTTTTTCTGCAAATTCAGGGATCAGGGCGCATCCGTCTGCCCGGTGGGCGATACATCCGTGTGGGCTATCGCGGATCAAATGGGCATCCCTATCGGTCAATCGGTGTTGAGCTGGTGCGCCGGGGCATCTATGACGCGCATCAGGTCAGTGCCCAGGTGATTAAAAACTGGGTGCGCCGCAATCCGCAGCAGGGCCGTGATCTGTTGCTTCACAATCCGTCTTATGTGTTCTTTCGGGAAGTCAGCAACGTGCCAGCAGATCAAGGGCCATTAGGGGCGATGAACCGTTCCGTGACCGCGATGCAGACCATTGCCGTTGACCCGCAGTTTGTGCCGCTCGGCGCGCCGGTCTGGATTGAAAAAGCCGGTAAAAAACCTCTGCGCCGGTTGATGATTGCCCAAGACACCGGATCAGCCATCAAAGGCGCGCAGCGTGCTGATATTTTCTTTGGCACCGGTGACAGGGCGGGCCGTGCCGCAGGCAAACTGCGCGATCCGGGGCGGATGATTGTATTGATGCCGATCCAGCGCGCCTATGCGTTGTTACCCGAAAGCGCCCTATGAAACGGCGCGGGCTGAATGACGAAGATATTGCGCTCTGGCGTCGGGTCACGGACCGCACAGAGCGGCTTGATCTCAAGTCGTTGTTTCGCGCTGAAATTGATGCGCCGCACCCGTCGGCCCCTGCCCTGCGCCGCGCCCAGGCCGCGCTGGGTGGCAAAGCCACGGGTCAGCCCAGAAAACCATCTGCCTCTGTTGCTCCTGCCTTTGCTGATCCGCTTGGTCCCGCTTCGGTGCAGATGGACAAAAAGGCCTTTACCAAACTCAGACGCGGCAAGATCAAACCCGAAGGCAAGCTGGATCTGCACGGCATGACCCTTGATCAGGCACATCCGGTGTTGAACCGCTATGTGCTAAACGCGCATCGCTCGGGTAAACGGCTGATCCTTGTGGTGACGGGCAAAGGCAAACGCCGCGATGAAGGTGGGCCGATCCCCGTGCGCTATGGGGTGTTGCGCCATCAGGTTTTGCATTGGTTGAATGCGCCGCCGCTGTCATCGGTGGTGATGCAGGTTTCTCAGGCCCATGTCAGCCACGGTGCAGAGGGCGCCTATTACATCTATCTGCGCCGCCACCGTTAACGGTTTAGGGTGGGGCGATACCGCATGACCCCATAGGTCGCCAGACCCGCGGCAATCAGATAATAGACCGCAATCGGTAGCATTTGTTCGGGAAAGGTGATGCCCAGATCAATCAATACCCCTGTCACCCCCGGCCCGATTGCCGATCCGAACACCATCAAGGCCGCCGCGACAGATTTGATCGCGCCGATATGGCGGGTGCCGTAATATTCCGGCCAGAACGCCGAGGCACCGGTTGATTGCATGCCCTGCCCGATCCCGAAAATCACCATGCCGACCCCGGCCATCGCGATGGTATCTGCATAGGCCAGCACCGCAAAGCTGAGCCCGAAAGGCAGCATCTGGATCGGCACGATGCGGCTGACACCAAAGCGGTCAATTGCCCAGCCCGACACAAAGGTCGCCAGCACCGAAGCCACCGTATAAATCGGCATCAGGGCGACAAAGGCAACCAATTGCCAGCCTTTGACCTCAACCAGATGCACCTGTTGGAAAAACAGCGCCGTTCCCCATGCCGAGGGGCCAATCACCATCGGGATCATCAGCAAAAACAGCCCTGATCGCAGCATTTCCGCGCGGGTCCAATGGCGGTCGTGCATTCCGGCGATCTGTGCATCATCGGCCATGCTTTGCGGGGTACGTTCCTGGCGCAGCAGGATCAGGATAAACGGGATGGTGATCAGCACCAGTACCGCCGCCAGCACCCAAAGGCTGCGCCAATGGGCCACCGCAAACAGCGCCACAAAAACCACAGGCAGGATCGCCTGCCCCATCGCAAACCCCATTGAAGAAAGCGAAAGCGCCTTGCCACGGGTTGCCTCGAACCAGCGCACCATCGCCACCGCGCCCAATTGTGACATCATGCCCTGTCCGGTCAGGCGCAGGGCATAGATCACAAAGATCAGCACAATCCAGTTGGGCACCGCCGCCATCGCCAGACAGGCGGCAGACAGACCCAGCATCACCAAAAGCGCCAGCGCCCGCACCCGAAACCGGTCTGTCAGCACCCCGGCCCAGATCATCGTGACCGCCGACATCGTGGTGCCAATGGTGTAAATGCCGCCCCATTGACCGTCGCTCAGGCCGAATTCCCCCTTAATCTCGCCGGCAAACAGCGAGATGAAATAGGTCTGCCCGTAAGACGAGGTGAAGGTCAGCAAAAACCCGGCGAGAAGGAAAAGCCAGTTCTGGCGGATAAAGCGCATGTAATCCATGCCACTTCATCCTTCAGGTTGAACGGAATGGAAAGAGACAATCGTGCGCTTCGGGTTTGTCAGGCGCGGCCTTGTCGAAAAGACCACGCCAATTGGTAAGGTTCAAAGCACGTAGCGGCTGAGATCTGCAGAGCGGGTCAAGGCGCCGAGGTTGTCTTCGACAAATTCTGCATTCACCACAACACTGTCACCGCCGCGGTCCGGCGCGGTAAAGGACAATTCCTCAAACACCCGCTCCATCACCGTATAGAGCCGCCGCGCACCGATGTTTTCCACGCTTTCATTCACATCTGCCGCGATCTTGGCCAAGGCGGCGATGCCATCGGCGGTGAAACTGACAGTGACGGCTTCGGTGCCCATCAGGGCAGTATATTGCAGGGTCAGCGCATTATCGGTTTCCGTCAGGATGCGGACAAAATCCGCTTCGGTCAGGGCACGCAGTTCCACGCGGATCGGCAGACGCCCCTGCAATTCCGGCAGCAGATCAGAGGGTTTGGCGATGTGAAACGCCCCCGAGGCAATGAACAACACATGATCGGTTTTCACCGGGCCATGTTTGGTGCTGACGGTTGTACCCTCGATTAAAGGCAGAAGATCGCGCTGCACCCCTTCACGGCTGACATCCCCGCCACGGGCATCAGAGCGCGCACAGACCTTGTCAATTTCATCAAGGAAAACAATACCGTTCTGTTCTACCGCATCGATGGCGGCACGGGTCACGGTTTCATCATCCAGCAGTTTATCGGCTTCTTCGCCAATCAGGATTTCATAGCTGTCCGCCACCGACAGGCGTTTTTTCGTGGTGCGCCCGCCCATCGCTTTGCCAAACAGATCCCCAAGATTCATCATGCCCGCGCCCGGTTGACCGGGAATATCCATCATCTGGAACGGGTTTGACGTCTCTGAGACCTCAAGATCAATCATGGTATCGTCCAGCTCGCCTGACTTAAGCTTTTTGCGGAACATCTCGCGGGTGCCTTCGCGGGCATCTGTCCCTGCGATGGCGTCAATCACCCGTTCCTCGGCGGCCTTTTGTGCTGCTGCCTTGACGTCCTCGCGCATATGCTCGCGGGTCATCGCGATCGAGGCATCCACAAGATCGCGCACGATCTGTTCCACATCGCGCCCGACATAGCCGACTTCGGTGAATTTGGTTGCCTCGACCTTGAGAAACGGCGCACGCGCCAGTTTTGCCAAGCGACGGCTGATTTCGGTTTTGCCAACACCGGTGGGGCCGATCATCAGGATGTTCTTGGGGTAGACTTCATCGCGCAGATCATCGCCCAGTTGCTTGCGCCGCCACCGGTTGCGCAGCGCCACGGCAACCGCCCGTTTGGCATCATTTTGGCCGATGATAAAACGGTCCAGTTCGGAAACGATTTCACGGGGGGTCAGATCGGTCATTTGCTGATTTTCTCCACGGTCAGTTTGCCGTTGGTATAGACGCAGATGTCGGCGGCAATCGCCATTGCATCACGCGCGATGGTTTCGGCGTTGCGGTCGCTGTCCATCATGCCGCGCGCCGCGGCCAGCGCATAATTCCCGCCCGATCCAATCGCCGCAACATTATGTTCGGGTTCCAAGACATCGCCCGCACCGGTGATCACCAACAGGTCAACACCATCGGTCACAATCAGCATCGCTTCGAGTTTTTGCAGGTATTTATCGGTGCGCCAATCCTTGGCCAGTTCCACACTGGCCCGCGCCAATTGCCCCGGTGTTGATTCCAGCTTGGCCTCAAGCCGTTCCAGCAGGGTAAAGGCATCGGCGGTTGATCCGGCAAAGCCTGCAACCACGTCGAAACCACCGGGTGACAGGCGGCGAACCTTGCGGGCGGTGCCTTTGATCACGGTCTGGCCAAGGCTGACCTGACCATCCCCGGCAATCACCACCTCGCCGTCCTTTTTAACGCCGATGATTGTGGTCCCGTGCCATCCGGGAAAATCCTGATTTGCCATGCGTCGCCTCCTGTTTTCTTGCAAACTATATGGCCCCCTTGGCGGGTGCGTACAAGGGTGACTGCCCTTGTCGGCTTGATGTTGCGGGGATAGGCTTGCGAGATGAAGCAGCTTTGCCTTTACCTTGAACCCGCATTGCGTCAAAGCGCCGAAACCGGCGGGCATAACTTTATCAATCTGATCACCGAACTTGCCGAAAATGCCCTGTTTAGG
>JBLIAN010000028.1:0-17581 GCA_047634585.1 Sulfitobacter sp.
CCTCGCGGCTTGCCATCGCGCCGGCTTTTGCCGAACCGCTTTCGCGGATGATCTATGGTGAAACAGCCGCGGCCAGTGTCATGGTGACGGGCGTGCCCGGCTTTTTCAAACCGCGCTGGCCCGGCGCGTTTTCTCCACTGGCTGGACATCCGGCGATCAGTATCTATGACACAGAGCCGCTGCGCGACACGCTTTCGGAATTTGTGGATTTCGACTATCTGAACGCAGAAGGGCCACGCCTGAGTGTGGGGGCGGTGGACATCGAAACCGCGAACTTTGCCTATTTCGACAGTCAGGAAATGAAAATCGGGCCCGCGCATATCATGGCCAGCGGGGCGTTGCCGCCGGGGTTTCCGCCGGTTGAGATCGAGGGCCGGTTTTATTGGGATGGCGGCCTGGTTTCCAACACGCCGCTGCAGTTCGTGATGGACAACCTCGGGCCTGATCCAACGCTGATTTTCCAGATTGACCTGTTTTCTGCGCGGGACGCATTACCAAACAGCATGATGGATGTCGGGCAACGCCAGAAAGACATTCAATATTCCAGCCGCACCCGTCTGACCACGGATCGCTATCGCCAATTGCACAACATCCGTGTCGCCGCCAACCGCCTTGCCGCCAAGCTGCCCAAGGGGCTGCAAAACGATCCGGATTTGCGGGCCTTGCAAGCGACAGGGCCGGATGGCCCGATCACATTGGTCGAATTGATCCACCGCAAACAAAGCTTTGAAGGTGGGGCAAAGGATTACGAATTTTCCCGTCTGTCGATGACACAGCACTGGGACGAAGGCCGCGCCGATGTTGACCGCACCTTAACCCACAAAGACTGGACAGGCCGCAAGATCGGCCAGAGCGGCCTGCAGGTTTTCGATCTCGGCGCACCAAAATCCACATCAAAAAGGAAAGCGAAATGAACCTCAAAGACAAAGTCTGTATCATCACCGGCGCGGCCAGCGGTATTGGCCTGTGCATCGCCCAACGCTATGTGGCGGATGGCGCGCGTGTGGTCATTGCCGATCTCAAGCTGGAGGCGGCAGAACAAACCGCCAAAGAACTGACCGCCAAAGGACCGGGCGAAGCGATAGCGCTTGAAATGAATGTCACCGATGAAAAGCAGGTCAATGATGGCGTTGCGGCGGTTGTCAGGAAATGGGGCGGTATTGACGTGCTCGTGTCCAATGCAGGCATCCAGATTGTGCATCCGATTCAGGATTTTCCCTATGAAGAATGGAAAAAGCTGCTGTCGATCCATTTGGACGGCGCTTTCCTGACTTCCAAGGCTTGTATCCCGCATATGTATAAGGCGGGTGCTGGGTCGATCATCTTTATGGGTTCGGTGCATTCCAAAGAGGCGTCAGCACTGAAATCTGCCTATGTCACCGCCAAACACGGGTTGTTGGGACTGGCGCGGGTGATTTCCAAAGAAGGCGGCAGCAAAGGTGTGCGCGCAAATGTGATCTGCCCCGGCTTTGTAAAAACACCTCTGGTCGAAAAGCAAATTCCCGAACAGGCCAAAGATCTGGGCATTTCCGAAGACGACGTGGTGAACAAGATCATGCTGGGTGACACTGTGGACAAGAAATTCACCACAGTCGAGGACGTGGCAGAAGTTGCCTGGATGTTCGCGGCCTTCCCCAGCAATGCGTTGACCGGGCAATCCCTGAACGTCAGCCACGGCTGGTCGATGACGTGATCAAAGCCTAATTTGTCCTGACCAAAAAGAAAGAAACAGCAATGACATCAGACACCCGACAGACCGTCAGCAAGATCGCGGAAGTGACCCTGATTTTCTGGATCATTAAAATTATTGCAACCACACTTGGCGAAACCACGGGTGATTTCATCGCCCAGACCCTGAACCTGGGGTATGTCATCGGCATTGTCGTGACCGGGGTATTGCTGGCGGTTTTGCTGTTTCTCCAGATCAACAGCGCCAAATACCATCCGGCCTTGTTCTGGGCGGCGATTGTCGGAACCACAACCGCAGGGACCGAAATATCGGATTTTCTGGACCGGACATTACAGGTCGGATATCTGGGCGGGTCGATTATTCTGGGGCTGGGGTTGCTGGCAACCCTGCTGATCTGGCGCCGCCGCGAAGGGCATCTGAAAGTGGATGGCATCACCCGAAAGGACATCGAGATATTGTTCTGGACCGCGGTGTTGTTTTCCAATTCGCTGGGCACCGCCTTTGGCGATTGGCTTGTTGACGGATTGGGCCTGAGTTTTGTCAGCGGGGCGATCATTTGCATTGCGGTCATTGCTGCGGTTCTGGTCGCACATTACACCAAGGCGCTGAATGACGTTGCGGTGTTCTGGATCGCTTTTGTTTTCACCCGGCCTTTTGGCGCGACATTTGGCGATCTCCTGACAAAACCCGGTACCAAAGGCGGCTTTGATCTGGGCACCTACAACGCCTCTTTTGTCTGTCTGGTGCTGATTGTGGGGCTGGTGTTTCTGAACATGCGGCAACGTCAAAAAGCCGGTATTTCCTGAGCAGGCGGCATAAAACCCGACCACCGCCAACCCGATCAAGGCGATTAATTCTCCCAAGACCGCGATTCCGGCATATATTTAGCGCGATCGGGCGGGCCTGAGGCAATTTCACCCGGCTTCGAATGCGTGCCGCCAAAGCATATGACCGGCGCGGGGTGTCCAAGTGACAGCCCGCGCCCCGCGCAAATCTGAAAGCTGACACATGAGAAATTTTAAACTGATCGGGCTTGGGGCTGTGGTTCTTGTCATGGGGGCCGGTCTCTATTGGTGGTGGGAAAACGGCAGGATTTACCCCAGCACCGATGATGCCTATTTACAGGCAAATATCGTGACCATCGCCCCGCAAGTCGGCGGACGTGTACACAGCGTTGCCGCCCAGGAAAACCTGCTGGTTTCCGCAGGGGATGTTCTGTTTCAGCTCGATACCACCGCATTGCAGGCCGCCGTTGAAACCGCACAGGCGCAGTTTGATCAGGCAACCCAAAACGCAGGGGCATCCGGTGAAAATGTCGCCGCTGCACAGGCGGAATTGTCCAGCGCGATGGCGGCAGCAGCCCAGGCACAGACCACCTTTGAGCGCGATGACCGGCTGTTCAAACTTGGTGATCTGTCCAAGGCCGCCTTGGATCAATCCACCGCCGCCCGCGATCAGGCCACCGCCGCCACCCAGGCCGCGCAAGCGGCGCTCAGTGCCGCCAAGGCCCAGTTGGGCCAGACCGGCCAGCAAAATGCAGGGGTGCGCGCCGCGTTGGGGCAGTTGACGCAGGCGCGCCTTAACCTTGATCATGCGGTGGTGACCGCGCCAGTTGACGGATGGATCGCCAATATATCCCTGCGTCCCGGGCAGGTGGTCGCCGCAGGCCAACCGATGTTTTCGCTGGTGGAAAGTGGTCTGTGGTGGATTGAGGGCAATTTCAAAGAAACCGATCTGGCCCGCATCCGCCCCGGACAACCGGTTTCGGTTGCCGTGGACATGTATCCGGGTCTGGCGTTGAACGGCGAAATTGTCAGCCTTGGTGCCGGGTCCGGCGCGGTATTTTCGCTGTTGCCACCCCAAAATGCCACAGGCAACTGGGTGAAAGTCACCCAGCGCTTTGCCGTGCGCATCAGTGTCGCCAAAGTGCCGACAGACCCCGCCTTGCAACTGCGCGTCGGGGCAAGCGTGGCGGCAACGGTAGACACCTCCGGGCTGGATCATAAATAACATGGCCACTTCCGAGAGGGCCCAAGGGCCGCAAACGGCACGTTGGCCGATCATCCTTGCTGTTGTGCTGACGGCGGTGCTTGAGGTGCTGGACAGTACCATCGTGAATGTCGCCCTGCCCTCGATGCAGGCCGCCTTCGGCATCACCAATGACCAGACGGTCTGGATATTGACCAGCTATATCGTGGCCTCTGTGGTTGTGATGCCGCTGACGGGGTTGTTTGTGCGCCGCTTTGGGCGGCGGCGGCTGATCACCAGCGCCATTCTGGGCTTTATGGGGTTCTCTGCGCTGTGCGGCCTGTCCGAAAGCATCGAAATGATTGTGATCTGCCGTTTGGGTCAGGGGATTTTCGGGGCGTTTCTGATCCCGCTTTCGCAATCAATCCTGTTTGACAGTTTTCCGCGCGAAAAACGGGGTCAGGCGATGGCGCTGTTTGGATTGGGTGTTGTGGTGGCCCCTGTGCTGGGTCCGACGTTGGGGGCCTATCTTACTGAATATTTCTCTTGGCGGGCGGTGTTTTACGTGAACCTGCCCATTGCCGCCTTTGCCCTGATGATGATGTCCGGCGAGCTCAAGAAAGAAGACACCAAAGAGGTGCATATTGATTGGACCGGTCTTGTGCTGATGGTGCTGGCCATCGGTGCCTTGCAGCTGATGCTGGATCAGGGCCAATCCAAAGACTGGTTTTCATCCCCGCTGATCGTTGCCGCCGCGTTTGTTTCGCTTGCGGCGGGGGTGTTTTTTGTGGTGCGGGGCTGGGGGCTGACCTCGAACATCATCGACTTTGCCCTGCTCAAGGACCGCAGCTTTGCTGCCGCCAATATCGCGATCATGGGGTTTGGTGTGGCGATGTTTGGCAGCATCGCGATCCTGCCGCTGTTTGTGCAGGGGCTTTTGGGGTTTCCAGTGCTTGAGGCAGGGTATCTGTTTATGCCGCGCGGGCTGGCGGCTGGATTTTCCATGGTGATCACCGGCGCAGTATTGATGCGATATGTTGATCCAAGGGTTCTTGCCACCTGCGGTCTTTTGCTGACGGGGGCGGGCAACCTTGCGCTGGGGTATCTCGATCTGAACGCGGCGTTTTGGGATCTCGCGTGGCCCGGAGTGATTTCGGGGTTGGGCATGGGATTGTTTTTTGTGCCGATGTCGACGCTGGCGTTCCAGAACATCGGCGCGGAAAAACAGGATGAGGCATCGGGCATTTACGGGGTGACGCGATCCCTGGGGTCGTCGATCGGGATTGCAATCCTTGGCTGGCAGGTGGCGGCACGAAGCCAGTTCCATTGGTCGGTCCTGAGCGCGAATGTGACCCCGTATAATCCAAATGTCACCGCGTTTCTGTCGCCGCTCGGGCTTGAGACAAATTCAATCGCGGCCGCAGAACAACTGGCCCGTCAGGTGGCGGCGCAGGCCAGTATGTTGGCGTTTCAGGATGCGTTCTGGCTAACTGGGGTTGCGGCTTTTGTGATGATACCTTTGGTCTTGCTATTGCAAAAACCAAAAGCGGGTGCCGCCGCCGCAACCGGCGCAGATTGAGGGGGAAATGACATGAAAACACTGCTGGAAAAAATCTGGCAAACCGGAATCGTCGGGACGTTTCTGGCCGGAATGTTTGTTTTGCTGCCCATCGCCCTGACGGTGATGATCCTTGACTGGCTGGTAGGGAAAATTGTCGCCATCATCGGGCCAGGCACATTGTTGGGTGATTTGATGCTGACGGGGGGCGGCAGTATTGTCGGGCCGAACCATGCGGTTTTGGCCTTTGTGATCGGGCTGGTGATTGCGCTGGCACTGATCTGGATATTGGGGATCATCGTAAAATCACAGGCCCGCCAGCAAATACCCGCTGGCATCGACGGGTTGATGAGCAGATTTCCAGTGGTGCGCTCGGTGTATAAACCCGTGGCACAGGTTGTGCGGCTTTTTGCGGATCGTGGCGACAATGACATCAAGGCGATGCGGGTGGTGAGCTGCCGTTTAGGTGACACCGATCTGTTGGGGCTTGTGACTTCGGACCGGCGTTTCATGATGGGGGACCAGTCAAAGCGTCTGGTCTATTTGCCCACCTCGCCCGTGCCGATGACAGGCGGGCTGATTTTGGTATCGGCAGAATGCATCACCTTCCTGCCGGATCTGTCGGTGGATGAATTGATGCAAATTTACCTGTCCCTTGGTGTGGTCATTCCTGACACATTCGCAGGCTGGACATAGCAAAGCCCGAGTACGGCCCATTGCGCACCGCAATCGGGCGGGTTTGATCACGCCCGGTTTTTCTGGCCCGTCTTTCTGGCCCGTCTTTCTGGCCCGGTCTTTCTGGCCCGATGCCGTTTTTATCAGACCTTTTTGATCAGTTTGATCAGAAACAGCAGCACAACCGCGCCGATCGTGGCGTGCAGGATTGCAGCAAGAAACCCACCGCCCATTGCCAGACCAAGCGCCGGAAACAGAAATGATGCAACAAAGGCGCCAATAATGCCGACGATAATATTTCCCAACAGGCCATAGCCATAGCCCGACATCAACTGCCCTGCCAGCCAACCTGCGATGGCACCGATCAACAGGGTGACAATAATTCCAGTAAGTACCATCTTCAAACTCCCTTGAATAAAGGTAAATATGATTTGAATTTACCACGTTATTTTTGCGAAGGCTTTACAATTTCGACATGTGGCACGGCGCGGGCGTGCCCTTGGGGCAGCATCTGTTGCCGGGCCGCCGCCGGGATACCCGGGCCATCATCCCTGACCATGAGGTCAAAAGTATCTGTTTCAAGGGCCAGAACAGGGGTGTCACCGCGCCCTGCGGGTTTTTGAGGGATCTGTCAGCCCTATCTGACAAATTTGTAAAGTTAATACAAATTGTGAAACCAGCGCAGGAAGTAATAGGGTCAATAGACCCTATCGCGCGTCAACCCGAACTGGAGATAATACCATGTCCGAAGAATCAATAGACAGCCTGCCTGATGTTGCACGCCGGATCGCATCGGGTTTGCGTGTGAGCGGCATAATATTTGTCGTGCTCGGCCTTCTGGCCGTGGCCATACCGGCGATTGCGACCCTGCTGATCGAACAGTTGATTGCATGGGTGCTGGTGCTCTGGGGAATTGCCGGCGTGGTCTATGCGTTTAATTTCCGACAGGTGGAGGAATGGCGCATCATTGCCCTGTGTTTTGGGGCGGTGTTGATCGCCGGTATTGTCCTTGTGGTATTTCCGGGCATGGGGGCGTCGTTTTTGACGATGCTGCTGATCGCGGTGTTCTTGATGGAGGGCGCGGTGTCGATCCTGCTAGGCCTGCGGATGCGCCGCCATATCAACAATTGGCTCTGGATCATCTTTAGCGGGGTGTGTTCGCTGATCCTTGGGGTGATGATCCTGATGCAATGGCCCGAAACCAGCCAATGGGTCTTGGGGTTTCTGGTTGGTCTGAATTTTCTTTCGACCGGCGTTTCGCTGATCTTTGTGTCCCGCGCAGCCCGGAAAGTTGAGATTTGATGCCATCCACGCCCGCCGCCGCCAAGGCGCCCAACCTGTCCCCCAAAAAGGCGCAATGCCATTGCTGCGGACGCAGTTTTCCAGTGACAAAGCTGCGCGCGTGGGTATCGGTGCGCCCCGGTGTGTCGGCGTTGATCAACCATGCTTTCCCGCAGTGGGAAACTGGCAAATACATCTGCCGCGATGACCTATCGAAATTTCGCGGCAGATATGTCGAGACCCTGCTTGAAAAGGAACGCGGTGAATTAAGCGATCTGGACCGGCAGGTGATCGAAAGCCTGCAATCGGGACAGATCGTGTCGCAAAACCTGTTTGATGACGAAGCGGCGAATGCAAGTTTTGGCGAACGGATGGCGGATCGCGTTGCGATCTTCGGGGGCAGCTGGACCTTTATCATCACCTTTCTGGTGATCCTGATTGTCTGGATGGCGATCAATAGCTATTTCCTCGCCTCGCGCCCGTTTGACCCCTACCCGTTCATCTTGCTGAACCTTGTTCTGTCCAGTCTGGCGGCGTTTCAGGCCCCGATCATCATGATGAGCCAATCACGCCAGGAGACCAAGGACCGCAAGCGCGCCGAGAACGATTACCGCGTCAATCTGAAGGCGGAACTTGAAATCCGGCAATTACACGAAAAAATGGATCACCAATTGGCCCAACAATGGGACAAGCTGGCGGAGATGCAGCAGATCCAAATCGAAATTCTTGAGGAACGTCTGAATGACAACCGCTGAACCGATTCCGCGGCAATCCCGCGTCACCCGTATTCTCGAACATCCGATTGTAAAAATATTGGTGCCTTTGGTGATCGTTGGTATCGCGTTTATGGTCATGCACAAACTGGCGCTGCGGGTCAGCTGGACAGACGTAAAAGCCGACATCGCATCAAGTACATGGCGCATGTTGGCGCTTGCGGTGCTTTGGACCAGTTTCAGTTTTGTGGCGCTGTCGTTTTATGATGTATTGGCCGTGCGCAGTGTGGCCAAAGGCCAGGTTCCGGCACGAGTGGCGGGCTTTGCGGGGGCCAGCGGTTATGCGGTGTCCAACCTGCTGGGCTTTTCCTATCTGACCGGAACAGCCGTCAGGTATCGGGTCTATGCGTCCTTGGGGTTGGACATCAGCCGTGTTGCAGGGGTGATCGCGACATCATGGATCGCGTTCTGGCTGGGCCTGATCCTGATCCTCGGGGTGTTGTTTTCATTGCATCCAAATGGGCTGTCCTCGGTGCTGCCGCTCGACAATCGCACCGAAACCATGATTGGCGCGGGGCTGCTGTTGCTTTTGGCGGGGCTGTTCATCTGGTTGTCACGCGGCAAAAAGCGCCTAACGCTGGTCGGTTTTGGTTTTGATCTGCCTGATTTCAAACTGGCCATCGCGCTGACGGTGGTGGCGGTATTTGACGTCATGGGCGCGGCGATGACGATGTATGTGCTGCTGCCTGCGGACCTGATCCAAAGCTATCCGTATTTCTTTACCATCTACATTGGCGCGATTGCGCTGGGGATCCTGAGCCATGCGCCGGGCGGCCTTGGGGTGTTTGAGGCCACATTGATTGCAGGTCTGGGGGCGGCAGGGCGTTCGGATGTATTGGCGGCGCTGTTGCTCTATCGGCTGATCTATACGCTGTTGCCGTTTCTGGTGGCCTGTATCGGGTTGGCGATCGGTTGGTCGGTTACGCGCAAACAGGCAATCAAGGGATCTGCCTCGCTTGCTTACCGGCTGGTGCGCCCGATTGTGCCGATGGCGGCGGCGGGTGTTTCCCTGTTGGCGGGGGCGATTTTGGTGATTTCTGGAAACCTGCCCGCAGATACGGCGCGGCTTGGGGTGTTGCGTGAAATCCTGCCCTTGCCCTTTGTCGAAGCCTCTCACCTTGCGGGCAGTGTCGCGGGGCTGTTGTTGATTGTGATTTCGCGCGGGCTGTACCGGAAATTGTACCGCGCGTGGCTGATTGCCATGGCGATGATGGCTGTCGGGTTGGCCGCCTCAATCCTGAAAGGGCTGGACTGGGAAGAAGCAATAAGCCTGATCGCGTCCATCGCGGTTCTGGGCGCGTTCAAAGGGGCATTTTACCGTGTTGAGGGCGCGTCGGTTTTCCGGCTGAACACCACTTGGATTGTCAGTGTTCTGGCCCTGTTTGCCGCGATTTTCTGGATCGGGCTGTTCGCCTATAGCCATGTCGAATACCGCGATGCCCTGTGGTGGGATTTTGCATGGCATGGCGATGCCTCGCGGTTTTTGCGCTCGATGCTGGTGGCGGCTTTGATCCTTGCGGGGATCGCGCTTAATTCGGTGCTGAACTTCAATGCAAAACCGGCCAAAATCGTACCGATCCCCGATGTTGTGCGCCAGTTGGTGCGTGACAGCGAAGACACCGAAGCCAATATTTCACTGACGGGGGATAAACATTTCCTTGTCTCCGAAGACGGGCGGGCCTTTCTGGCCTATGGCGATACCGGTACCTCGCTGATTTCCAAGGGTGAACCTGTCGGCGCCGAAGACGCGGGGCGTCAACTGCTGTGGCAACTGCGTGAAAAGGCGGACAAGGCGGGAAAACGCTGCGCCTTTTATGCGGTGTCACCCAAATATGTACCGACCTTTCTTGATCTCGGGTTTTCCATTTTGAAAATCGGAGAGGTGGCCCGCGTGAACCTGCAAGGCTTTACGCTGGAGGGATCGGCAAAAAAGGACTTCCGCCAAGCCCGCAACCGTGCGGCGCGTGACGGCTATTCTTTTGAAGTGATCGCCAAGGAAAACCTGGGCACGGTCCTGCCCGAACTGCGGGACATTTCAGACCGCTGGCTGGCCTCCAAACAAGGCGAAGAAAAAGGTTTTGCACTGGGCGGCTTTGAAGAAAACTATGTGTCTAATTTTGATCATGCGGTTTTGAAAGAAAACGAAACCGGACGGATCGTGGCCTTTGCAAACCTGTTTCAGGGCGCGGCAAAACACGAATTGTCGCTGGATTTGATGCGCTATGATCCGCAGGGACCGAATTTTGCAATGGATGCGCTGTTTGCCGAACTGATGCTCTGGGGCGCGGCCCAAGGTTATCACTGGTTCTCGCTAGGGGCGGCACCGTTTTCCGGGCTGGAGAACCACCAGTTGACCTCGCTTTGGAACCGGATGGGCAGCTTGCTTTATGCGCATGGCGAACATCTGTATCATTTTGAAGGGCTGCGGACCTTTAAGCAGAAATTCGATCCGACCTGGACGCCAAATTACCTTGCCGGTCCGGGGGGCATGGCGGTGCCGCGGATTCTGTATGAGGTAAACGTGTTGATCTCTGGCGGGATCAGGGGCTTGATGAAATAGAGGGGCCGGACATGATTGTGAACTATGCGGATCATGCGTCGAATGAACGGACGTTTCTGTCTTGGGTGCGCACCACCATCGCGATTGTCGGCTTTGGGCTGGCCACGGCACGGCTTGGGGCACAACAAAACACGGTTTACTCCGAGGTCTTGTTGTTACTCGCGGGGGCGGTTGTTGTGTTTTTGGCCTATCTCAGAATGCGCCATGTGCGCGGGCGCATCGCTGCCAGTGAAACCATCGAAGATGATGCCGTGCCTGTGGATACATTGCTGCTGGTGTTGATTGCGGCGCTGTTTGCGCTGTTGGGCATTTTTGTGCTGCACGTAAGCTGAGGGTATTGTGTTCAAATTTCCTGTCACCCTGATGTTTCTGGCGATCATGACCCTTGCCAATTTTCTGGCAGGTACATTGACGGGCACCCTGCCTGAAAACATGCTGACCACTTGGGGGATCGGCCATGGCACCATCCTCAACGCAGAATTTTACCGCCTGATCACCGGCACGTTCCTGTCGCATGATATCGGCATGTATTTCCGGCAAATGGGGTTTGTCTTGCTTGTGGTTGGCTATGTCGAATGGACATGGGGATCAGCGGCCACAGCGGGGATGTTCTTTGGCATTGATATCATCGGGACACTTGTGTTGCTGGGCCTGCTGACCTGGCTGAAACCGGTGTTGCCGATGACGCAGATGTATGATGTGGGCATGTCGATTGGCGGGTTTGGCCTGATCGGGGTGATCATTGCTGGGGGGCGCTGGAAACTGCTGGTGCTGGGGGTGATTGAAGCCGCGATTGTGGTTAAATATCTCATTGTGCCTGATCTGACCGCCGATATCGGTCACGGCCTCGCTTTGATACTTGGGGTTGGTTTGGCCGCAATTCTAGCACAAACCAGCAAGACCGGACCCCAAGAGGCCAGCCATGCAGAATAACGGCGCACCAGTGGAAAAGGCCGTACCAACCGCCGCTGCGGCGGCAGCACGCCGTGGGATGTTGCCGTTTTTGCTGGCGTTTCTGGCCAATTGCATGGCACCCGAACGCACACCGCATTCCCTGACCGATCAATTAACGGCCAGTGTTCCGGGCTATCGGAATGTCCGGTTTTATGCAGATTTACCCGCCTCGGATTTGCCAGAGCAACGGGATCAATACCTGCCTGTTGGGGCGGGTGCCGACGGGCGGTCAACCTGGCTGGCTTTGTCCTCTGGCGGGGCTGGCGGGGCCTTTGGCGCAGGGGTGCTGACAGGATGGACCCAACGTGGGGACAGGCCGCAGTTCGATCTGGTCACAGGGGTAAGCGCGGGCGCATTGATCGCACCTTTCGCTTTTATCGGGGCGGCGGCAGACAAGGAACTTGCACAGCTGTTTACGGCTGCATCCGTTGCAAAGCTGAACAAAAGCCGTTCGTTGCTGGCAGGTGTTTTTGGCCAAAGCGCAATCCCCGCCAAGCCGCTCAGGGCGTTGATCGACACCCATGTTGATACGCCCCAGATAGATCGCATTGCCGCGCGCCATCGTGCGGGCGGGCGGCTGTTGATCGTGACAACCAACCTTGATGCACAGCGCAGTGTTGTCTGGGATATCGGCAAAATCGCTGCCTCTGAAAGGCCGGATCGCTTGCAGTTGATCGGTGATATTCTTGAGGCCTCGGCCAGTATTCCGGCGATTTTCCCTCCGGTGCGCATTGATGTTGAAACCAATGGCAAAAGCTTTGAGGAATTGCATGCCGACGGGGGGGCGATCCGGCAAATCTATCTGTTGCCGGATGCCTTTTATCTGGCGGGTGACATCGGCAATATACGCCCAGATATCTACGCCATCATCAATACGGAACTGACACCGAATTTCGCGGTGGTTCCACAGCAATCCATCCGCGTCGCAGAACGTGCGCTGTCCTCGCTCGAAAAGGCCAGCACCCTGCGCAGCACCGCCGAGATGGCCACATTTGCACGCAGCAACAAGGCAAGTTTCCGCATGACATATATTGATCGCAGCCTGAACGCGGACAAACATATCCCGTTTGATCCCGATTATATGCAGGCGGCTTTTGCGCTGGGTCAGACCAAAGGCCGCAGCGCCGGTTGGGCCTTCACGGTGCCGGTTGGCACGGGCTTGTTGGAGGAAGATCAATGAAGCCCGTACACGCGTTAGTCTCAAAGGTGATGATCCTTTTGGGTCCGCTGTTCTTGCTGGGGGCTTGCAGTGACGAGCGTAACAGTTTTCTCAATCCGGCAGGGCCGATTGCAGCAGCGCAACGCGATCACCTGATTTCGGTGTTCGGCTGGACCATGATCGCAATCATTCCGGTGTTCATTCTGGTGCCGCTGATGTTCTGGCGCTATCGCTATCGCGCACAAAAATCCCGCTATGAACCGGATTGGGAATATTCCGGCTGGCTGGATATTCTGATGTGGGGCGTTCCGTTTGTGATCATCACGGTTCTGTCGGTCCAGCTTTGGCACAGCACCCATGCGCTTGATCCCTACAAACCCATCGCATCCACCAAAGCGCCGACGCAGGTGCAGGTGGTCGGGCTGGATTGGAAGTGGCTGTTTATCTATCC
Organism: Sulfitobacter sp.; assembly: GCA_047634585.1. GTDB lineage: Bacteria > Pseudomonadota > Alphaproteobacteria > Rhodobacterales > Rhodobacteraceae > Sulfitobacter. The sequence goes on from JBLIAN010000028.1 coordinate 13,070, forward strand.
TGATCTTGGCATCGCAACGGTGAACGAACTGGCCTTTCCGGTGGGCAGTTCCGTGGCCTTGGAGGTAACAACCGACACCGTGATGCAATCCTTTATGATTTCCGCGCTTGCAGGGCAAATCTATGCCATGCCGGGGATGCGGACCAAATTGCATGTGCTTGCCGATGTGGCAGGGCAGTTTGACGGGGAAAACACCCAGTTCAACGGGGCCGGATTTACCGACCAGAAGTTCAAGGCACTGGCGATGAGTGACCATGATTTTGACACTTGGGTCGCTCAGGTAAAATCAAAGGGCATTGCGCTGGATCAAGCCAGCTATGGACAATTGGCGAAGGCATCCACCGGGGCGCAGGCCCATGCTACGCTGGGCAGTGCGCAGATGCCCCAAGGCGTGCTTTATTTCAATCTGGTTGATGCGTCCCTGTTTGAACAGGTTCTGGGCCGCTACATGAACGGCACTGCTGTGCCACCAGAATTACAGCCCGGTGCCGTCGGTTATGTGCCGCCCCGCCCCGTAAAGGACGCCCGCAAATGACCCCTGAACACACCACCAACTGGATCCTGGGCCGATTGGGCATCGATTCATTACAAATCCTGCCTGCCTTCTCTAACCCGACCACAAGCGAGTTGGTGGGGGCGGGGGCGGCGCTGGCGGTGATCTTTGGGGGTGTCGGGGCCGTCTGGTTTATCACATGGCTGGGCGCATGGCGCGCGCTGTGGTGTGACTGGTTGACCAGCACCGATCACAAACGCATCGGCATCATGTATGTGGTGCTGTCTTTGGTGATGTTGGCCCGCGGTATTTTGGAAGGCGCGGTCATGCGCACCCAACAGGCCTTTGGCCTGAACGGTGGTTTCCTGACACCCACACATTTTGCCGAATTGTTTACCACCCACGGCACCATCATGATCTTTTTTGTCGCGATGCCGCTGATTGCCGGCCTGGCCAATTATGTTGTGCCTTTGCAGATCGGCGCGCGCGACATGTCTTTTCCGGTGATGAACCAAGTGTCGCTGGGCCTGACAACAACCGGCGCGGCATTGGTGATGATCAGCCTGCTGCTGGGTGAGTTTTCGACAGGCAGCTGGGCGGCATATCCGCCCTATACGGGCTATGATTTCAACCCCGGGCCGGGGCCGGATTACTGGATCTGGTCGGTGGCGCTGGCGGGGATCGGCACGACACTGTCGGGCATCAATTTTGCCGTCACCATTTTCAAAGAACGGGCCCCCGGCATGACAATGTTCCGCATGCCGCTGTTCACTTGGACCATCCTGTGTGCCGCGATCATCATGATCTTTGCACTGCCGCCGCTGACCGTTGCCACCTTGATGCTGGCGGCTGACCGCTATCTTGATTTCCACTTTTTCACCAATGACCTTGGTGGAAATATGATGAACTACGTCAATCTGTTCTGGTTGTTTGGCCACCCCGAAGTCTATCTGCTGGTGATCCCTGCCTATGGGGTTTTCTCGGAAACCATCGCGACATTTTCGGGAAAGCGGCTTTATGGCTATACGTCGCTGGTCTATGCGACGATGGCCATTGCGGTGCTGAGCTTTACAGTCTGGCTGCATCACTTTTTTACCATGGGTCAAAGCGCCAATGTGAACATCGCCTTTGGCATTGCCTCCATGTGCATCGCCGTGCCAACCGGGGTTAAGGTCTATGACTGGATGGCGACCCTGTTTCGCGGGCGGATCAGGGTCACAGTGCCGATGGTCTATGCCTTCGGGTTTTTCTACCTGTTTGTGATTGGCGGGTTAACCGGCGTGATGCTGGCCAATCCGACGATCACCTATCAGGTGCATAACACGCTGTTCCTTGTGGCGCATTTTCATAACGTGATCATCCCCGGCGTGGTTTTTGGCCTGATGGCCGGTTATCATTATTGGTTCCCCAAGGCCTTTGGCTTTCGCCTGCACGAAGGGTGGGGGCGCATTGTGGCGCTGTTCTGGATCTTCGGGTTTTCCTTCACTTTTTTCCCGCTTTATGTGCTGGGCTTTATGGGGATGCCGCGCCGCTCGGCCAGTTACACCGATCCAACGTTTGAACCCTTGATGCTGGTGGCGCTGTTCGGGGCGGCCCTGATTGTATCGGCGCTGGTATCCTTGATCATCCAGTTGCGGGTCAGCATCAAAAACCGCGCGCGCCTTGCCGCGCCGCTGGGCGATCCGTGGAACGGGCGCACCCTTGAATGGGCAACAGCATCCCCGCCGCCGCACTACAATTTTGCAGTCTTGCCGCAGGTCGAGGCGCGGGATGATTTTGCCGAGGCCAAAGCAAGCGGCCGCGCCTATGTCGAACCTGACAGCTATGAAGACATCACCATGCCGAACAACACGTCGCTGGGCATGATTGTCTGTGTCTGTGCGACAGTGCTGGGGCTGGCTTTGGTGTTTTACATATGGTGGCTGGCGATCCTGTCGGCGGGCATCATCGTGATTGGCTTTATCGTGCGCAGTTTCCGGCTTTCAAACACCCATGTCATTCCAGCGCATGAAATCGCCGCCGAACACCGGGCGTGGCTGGCCCAGGTCAATGCCGCTGTGCCTGTGACCCGCGACCTGGAAACCCGAAGCGCCAACCTTGGCCGGGCGCAACTTGAAACCCCTACCATTGCCGGAGCCGCAGAATGAAACACCCAGTGCTTCACCCCGGTCTGAATCTGGGGCCACACCACGGCGAAGCCCATGACCACGCCGAAACACTGGCCTTTGGGTTCTGGGTGTTTTTAATGAGCGATCTGATCATCTTTGGCCTGATGTTCGCCACCTATATCACCATGGCCACCCCGATGGGTATGGCGGGCGGCCCCGGGCCAAAAGACGCCTTTGATCTGACCAGCATCTTTGCCCAGACGATGATCCTGCTGTTCAGCAGCCTGAGCTTCGGACTGGCATCGCTGGCCCTGCGCCACGAACAGGGACGCAGAAAGATCAGCGCCTGGTTGCTGGTCACGCTGGTGCTTGGGCTGCTCTTCCTCACGCTTGAACTTAGGGATTTTGCCCAGATGTTCGCCAGTGGCGCGGTGCCCCAGCGCAGCGGATTTTTGTCGGCGTTTTTCGGGTTGGTGCCCTTGCACGGCCTGCATGTCGCAGCGGGCTGTTTGTGGATTGTGATCATGCTGGTGCAGATGCGCCTGTTCGGATTGGCCCCCGTGATCAAGACGCGGCTCGTGCGTCTGGGCCTGTTCTGGCATTTTCTGGATCTGGTCTGGATCGGTATTTTCAGCATTGTCTATCTCGGAGGGTTAACCCTATGAAAGACCTCGATTTCGCCAGCGATCTGCGCAAATACCTGATCGGCTTTGGCTTGGCCTTGGCGCTGACGTTCGGGCCTTTTGCCTTGGTGATCTGGGGCGGCTTGCCAGCGGGGCAGACGATGGTCATCGTCGGGACTTGCGCCTTGGTGCAGATGGCCGTGCATTTGCGGTTTTTCCTGCATATTGATCTCTCCCGGCAGAAACGTGAGGATTTGCAGCTGATCTTGTTCTCGGTGCTGTTGTTGCTCATTATGGCCGTTGGCACGATCTGGATCACGGGCAATCTGTCGATGCGAATGATGTAGCGCAGCGCCTTGATACCAAGGGAAATCCTGTGCTTGGCACCCGGATCTGGCCTGTCTGAGACCTGTCCTTGAACCTGCGGGCCTTCGTTATCTGCTTTCACATGATGACCAGAGGGAATAGGCATCGCTATCTTTGCAATTTCAGGACACGTCATGGCGCAAAAAGCCACCATTTATAAAGTAGAACTGTCTGTTTCAGATATGGACAGGCATTATTACGAGACCCATAAGCTGACCGTTGCCAAACATCCTTCAGAAACCGACGAGCGGATGATGGTGCGTCTGGTTGCCTTTGCGCTGAATGCCCATGAACATCTGGAGCTGACCAAGGGGCTTTCAACGGATGACGAGCCAGACATCTGGCAGAAAAGCCTGAGTGATGAACTGGAATTATGGGTGGCCTTGGGGCTCCCGAGCGAGAAGATCATACGCCAATCCTGCGGCAAAGCCAGCAAGGTGATTGTCTATTGCTACGGCGGCAGAACGGCCGAGATATGGTGGGAAAAAATCAAGAACAGCACCACCCGTTTTGATAACCTGCAGGTGATGAATTTTTCCGAGAAGGACAGCAACGATCTGGCAAAACTGGCAAACCGGTCGATGAAGCTGCAAGTCAATATTCAGGACAGCGACGTCATGGTCAGCCTGGATGATCGCATCGTTTACATCACACCGGCCAAATGGAAATCCGCCGCTCAATAAGGGGCGCAGGTCAATCAAGACCTGAACAGATTCATCCCAAACCAGCGACCGTTTCAGGGGAGCAGGTGATGGTGCACCACAGCTGTATCGCCCTCTGAGCCATCGGTGGCACCGCGCCAACACCAACACAAAAAGCGCCCTTCAGGACGCTATCGCATTGATTTTGTTGAGAGGTTTTTGGTTGCGGGAGTAGGATTTGAACCTACGACCTTCAGGTTATGAGCCTGACGAGCTACCGG
>JBLIAN010000029.1:0-16787 GCA_047634585.1 Sulfitobacter sp.
GGGTCGTCTGGTCATTTTCGCTCCTTCGTCCCGGCAAAGCTGCCGGATTGGGAGCAGAAAATCCACCTAACTCAACTGTTCAGATCTATCGGGCCACCTCTGATATTGAAGGATGCGACCCTTGCGGCGCAAGATAGAGCATATCGTGTACCTGAGGATATGGAAACAAAGATTGAACAAATCATTGGCCATACCCACCTGACCTATAAGTACATCCTGCTGACTGGTATGCTTGCCAAGGCCACATATCCCGAGGCCAACCCGCTTGTGCTACAGGCTGGCGCGCCCTTGGAAGGAGCTTTCGATGCCCGTTCGTTGTGTCATGGCGTGGTCGTGCCGTTCGAACAGACTGTCTTGGAAAAGAGGTTGGGTGGCTCAAATGAGCCGTTTCTGAACAAGCCTGCGCGCTACACCCACCTCAGCCTGGAAAATGCCGTTCGTCGCGGCAAAGACCGTCTAACGCTTGAAAGACTGATTGGTGTCTTTGAATTGGTCAATGAACATTCCAACGGGGATCAAGCGTTGGTATGCGTGCTATCTTACATTCTGGCTATGGAGAGCCGTGTGGTCACCTTCGACGCCACGCGGGCAGAAAAGTTTGTGAGCAAGTCTAGGCTCCTTAGTTTGGTCGGTAGCCTTATGTCGAAGTCCTGCGAAGGCGAAACTTTGGCTCTCAGCGTTGCCTTGCTGTTTGAATTGATGGCAAAGGGCGCAGCGGCGGGGTTAGAGGTCCTTTCGCATCCAGCCAACCAAAGTGGAGCCTCTTCAAAAGAGATAGCCGATATCGACGTTTTTGAGGCTGACGGCAAAACGCCTCGTCACTGTGCAGAAGCTAAGGATAAGCCATTCACAAGAGCTGACGTTGATCACGCTGCTGGCAAAGTAGCAGAGGCGGGGCATTCTGGCCTTATCTTCATCTATGGACCAAACGCCAAGACTTCCGAAGATATGGATGCTTTGGTGAAGGAATACGAAACGAAGGGCTTTGATCTAACCTTCGTGCAGGCTGACGCATTTGCGAATGGGATCGTATCGTTGGCACCTAGCGTATCCGCCGCCGAAGTGGTCGAACTTCTGAACAAGCACATTGTTATGACCCGTGCAAAGGAGGTGACCATCAAGCATTGTAAGGAAGTCATTGAAAAGATGTGAGATTCGGCAAAGCGTAGTCTGAACAGTGTATTTTCTGTGCTTATTCGGTACTTCTACAACAACCACAAACTGACTGGCGCAATGATCGCCCTAAGTGTTTGTTTTCATTGTGAAAAATGGTGCCCCCACACGGACTCGAACCGCGGACCTATTGATTACAAATCAATTGCTCTACCAGCTGAGCTATAGGGGCTGACATCAGGGATGCCGGTGCTTGATATCGCGCTGTGCGATCAAGCGTGGGCGTTCTTTAGTAGATGATTTGGAGGGATGCAAGACATCTTGAGGATCAAATGTAGGATTTTTCCGGTCAAGGTTTTCGCACAGCTTGGACCAGAGGCAAGGCCTGTTTTTCCGCTGGGCGCAATCAGGCTCAGCAACACAAGGCCGGCACAGGTGGATTGGTATTTTACACAAGCGGGTCAAGGCTGTATTCAAGTCCCTACACTTTAACAAACAGAGCAAAACGCCATGCAGTTGATCTTGCACACAGGGGCACATTTCACCGAACAGGAGCGGCTGATAAAGTCGTTGTTGCGCAACAAGGGTGCTTTTGAGCAACGCCGGATCGCGGTGCCGGAGCCAGACAACTATCGCGGGCTGATGCGCGAGACCTTGAATGCAATGCACCGCACGCCCGCATCCCCCGAGGTCCGTGAATTATTGCTGGATGTGCTGCTTGACGGGGCCACGGCGGATCGGGTGATCCTGTCTGATCCGAATTTCTTTCGCACCCCGGCATGGGCGCTGCGCAAAGGCCAGCTGTATCCGGCGGCGGCCCGGCGGATGCGGTTCATGGCGGAAGTATTTCCCGACGACGACATTCGGATTTTCCTTGCGATCCGCAATCCGGCGGCGCTTTTGCCGATGTTGCGCAAAGCGGCAAGGGATCAGGATGATGATGCTTTTTGGGGCGACCGTGATCCGTTGGACGTGCGCTGGTCGGATACGGTGCAAGGCATCCGCGAGGCGGCGCCGCAGGTGCCGATCACGGTCTGGTGCAACGAAGACATGCCGTTGATCTGGTCGCAGATCATCCGCGAAATGGCCGGGTTTTCGGATCACGAAGCGATTTCCGGCGGGTTTGATCTGTTGGCGTCGATCATGAGCGAGGAGGGCATGCAGCGGTTCCGCGCCTATCTGGACGCCCATCCCGACCTTAGCGAACTGCAAAGACAACGGGTGATCGCGGCGTTTCTGGATAAATTTGCCCTTGCGGACGAGATCGAGGAAGAACTGGATATGGACGGTTGGACCGGTGATCTGGTGGACGAAATGACCGACCATTATGACGCGGATGTTCTGGCGATCCAGCGCATTCCCGGCGTGTCGCTGATCACCCCCTGAATCACCCCCCCTGAATTACCCCGCTGAATCACCCCCTGAAACCGCGCAGATTGGCGCTGCCTTTCAGGGGGGCATTCAGGGGGCCTTACGGGATGCCTTTTGGGGTATTCTGCGACGGGCCGAATTTGGCCAATCATTTTATGTCTAAAATATTTTTACTTGAAGCAATTCCCGACTCACCATACCCTGGTCTAAATCTGACATCCGAGGGAGAGGCTGATGCGTGCGATCTGTTTGGGCGGCGGGCCTGCGGGGCTCTATTTTGCGATTTCATTGAAACTGCGTCAGCCCGACGCAGAGGTGACAGTGCTTGAGCGCAACAAGCCCGATGACACCTTTGGCTGGGGCGTGGTTCTGTCGGATGAAACGCTGGACAATCTGGAAATCAACGATCCGGTGTCCGCCAAGGTGATCCGCAGCCATTTCGCCTATTGGGATGATGTAGCGCTGATTTATCAGGGCCAAAAAACTGTCAGCTCCGGCCACGGATTTTGCGGAATCGGGCGCATGCGCTTGCTGAACATCCTCCAGGACCGCGCCCGTGAACTGGGTGTCATTCTGAAATTCGAAACCGAAGTGCCCTCGGCCTCGGCCTATATGGATGAATATGATCTGGTGGTGGCCTGTGACGGGCTGAATTCCAAAAGCCGTCTGGAATTTCAAGACACCTTCCAACCCGATATCGACGTGCGTAAATGCCAGTTTATCTGGCTTGGCACCCATCAGAAATTCGATGACGCCTTTACCTTTATCTTTGAAAAAACCGACAAAGGCTGGATCTGGGTCCATGCCTATCAGTTTGACGATGATACCGCGACATTCATTGTGGAATGTAACCAGGACACCTTTGATGCCTATGGATTTGGCGAAAAGACCCAAGAGGAAACCATCGCGATCTGCGAAAAAGTGTTCAAGGACCAACTTGGCGGTCACAAGTTGATGACCAATGCCAAACACATCCGGGGCTCTGCCTGGATCCAATTCCCGCGGGTGTTGTGCGAAAAATGGAGCCACAAAAACGTTGTTCTGCTGGGCGATGCCTCGGCAACGGCGCATTTTTCAATCGGGTCGGGCAGCAAGCTGGCGATGGAATCCGCGATTTCACTGGCCGAACATGTGACACAGGAATCCAGCATCGAAACCGCCTTTGAAAAATACGAGGACGCCCGCCGTCTTGAGGTGCTGCGCCTGCAATCGGCGGCGCGCAATTCGCTGGAATGGTTCGAGGATGTCGAACGCTATCTTGATCTGAATCCCGTGCAGTTGAACTATTCGATGCTGACCCGCAGCCAGCGCATCAGCCATGAAAACCTGCGCGAACGTGACCCAAAGTGGCTTGAAGGGGCGGAACGCTGGTTTATGGAACAGGCAGGGGCAGGGGCCAATGGACCGGTGCGCGCACCGATGTTTGCGCCTTTTGCCCTGCGCGAGATGAAATTGATGAACCGCGTGGTCGTGTCGCCAATGGCACAATACAAGGCCGTGGACGGCGCGCCGACCGACTGGCATCTGATCCATTACGGCGAACGTGCCAAGGGCGGGGCCGGGCTGGTTTATACGGAAATGACCTGCGTGTCGGCTGACGGGCGCATCACGCCGGGTTGTCCGGGGCTTTATGCGCCGGAACATGAAACGGCCTGGAAGCGGCTGGTGGATTTCACCCATGGTGAAACCGATGCGAAAATCTGTTGCCAGATTGGTCATGCGGGGCGCAAAGGCTCTACGCGGATTGGCTGGGAAGGCATGGATAAGCCGCTGGTTTCGGACAATTGGGATCTGGTGTCGGCCTCGGCAATTCCGTGGTCGGATGAAAATGCCACTCCGCGCGCCGCAACACGGGCGGATATGGATCAGATCCGCGATGAATTTGTCGCCGCAGCGCAGATGGCAGACCGCGCCGGGTTTGACATGATCGAACTGCATGCCGCGCATGGCTATCTGATTTCATCCTTCATTTCGCCCCTGTCCAACACCCGCAGCGATGAGTATGGCGGCAGCCTTGAAAACCGGATGCGCTATCCTTTGGAAGTCTTTGCCGCGATGCGGGCGGTCTGGCCTGAAAACAAACCGATGTCGGTGCGGATTTCGGCCAGCGACTGGGCGGGGGATGACGGGGTGACGCCAGAAGAATCTGTTGAAATCGCCAAGATGTTTGACGCCGCGGGTGCGGATATTATTGACGTATCGGCAGGGCAGACCTCGACCCAGGGCCAGCCGGTCTATGGCCGGATGTTCCAGACCCCGTTTTCGGATCGCATCCGCAACGATGGCGGCATCAAAACCATGGCGGTGGGCAATATCTTTGAGCCCGATCACGTCAATTCGATCCTGATGGCAGGGCGGGCTGATCTGGTCTGTCTGGCGCGGCCACATCTGGCCGATCCTTATTGGACCCTGCACGCGGCAACCGACATCGGTGATCGCCATGCAAAATGGCCGCTGCCCTATGAAGCGGGGCGTGATCAATCCTGGCGTCTGGCGGATCGTGCGGCAGAGATGGAAAAAGTATGAGCCATGTGATTGTCACAGGCGGCGGTACCGGTGTGGGGGCAGAGATCGCCCATGCCATTGCTGCATCGGGTGCCCGCGTCACCATCATGGGCCGGCGCGACGCCCCCTTGCAAGAACAGGGTCTGCCCTATCAGACCTGTGATGTGACCGACGCCGATCAGGTCAGTGCCGCCTTTGACGCGGCCCGCGCGGCACATGGCCCGATCACCGGGGTGATTGCCAATGCCGGTGCGGCCCATTCTGCCCCCTTTGACAAGATCACAGCGGCGGATATGGCCCATATGATGGCCGTGAATGTGACCGGTGTGTTCAATGTCTGGCAGGCGGCATTGCCGGATATGAAAGCCGCCAGAACGGGCCGGTTGATTGTGGTGGCCTCGACCGCCGGCTTGAAAGGTTATCCCTATGTGGCGGGCTATGTGGCGGCCAAACACGGGGTTGTCGGGCTGACCCGCGCCCTGGCGCTGGAACTGGCACGCAGCGGCATCACCGTGAATGCGATCTGTCCGGGGTTTATCGACACGCCGCTGCTGGAACGCAGTGTGGAAAACATCACCGCCAGCACCGGAAAATCCGCAGACGAGGCCCGCGCCATCCTGAAACGCGCCAGCCCGCAGAACCGTTTTGTGGAAACCGCCGAAGTGGCGGCGGCGGCGCTGTATCTGTTGTCTGAGGGCGCTGGCGCGGTGAACGGCCATACGTTGGCCCTGTCAGGCGGCGAGATATGAGCGGGGCCAAGGACCGTGTACGCCTGTGGTTGCGGTTGTTGAAAGTGGTGCGGGGCATTGAAAACCAGCTGCGCGACAATTTGCGCCAGGACTATGCCACGACGCTGCCGCGCTTTGACGTGATGTCGGCGTTGTCACGCCATCCCGAAGGCCTGAAAATGAGCCAGCTTTCAGGGGTGTTGCGGGTGTCCAACGGCAATGTGACGGGCATCGCGGACCGGCTGAGCGATGAAGGATTTGTCGAACGCATCGCCGTGCCCGGGGACCGCCGCGCCACCAAATTGCGCCTGACCCAAACCGGCCTTGAAGAATTCAACCGCCAGGCCCAGTCTCATGAAGAATGGGTGGACCGGATGTTGACAGGTGTCAGCCCCGATGATGCCCGCGCCATGGCGGCGCGGCTGCAGGCCTTTGCCGCTGCCGCAGAGATAGAAACAGTGAAAAAGGAAGCCGAAGATGCGCAGTGATGTGAAACATTTTCTTTGTGAGATTAACGATGGCATTGCCACGGTGCGGCTGGACCGGCCCGACCGCAAGAACCCGCTGACCTTTGACAGCTATGCCGAATTACGCGACTGGTTTCGCGATCTGGTCTATGCGGATGATGTGGATATTGTGGTTTTTGCCTCCAATGGCGGCAACTTTAGCTCTGGCGGGGATGTGCATGATATCATTGGGCCTTTGACCCGTATGAACATGAAGGACCTGTTGCGTTTTACCCGGATGACCGGCGATCTGGTCAAGGCGATTGTGAATTGTGGCAAGCCGGTGATTGCGGCGGTGGATGGTATTTGTGTCGGGGCGGGCGCGATTATTGCGATGGCCTCGGACCTGCGCCTTGCCACGCCTGAGGCCAAAACCGCGTTTTTGTTTACCCGTGTGGGGCTGGCGGGCTGTGACATGGGCGCCTGCGCGATCCTGCCAAGGATCATCGGCCAGACCCGCACGGCAGAGCTGCTTTATACAGGGCGGTCGATGTCCGCCGAGGAGGGCGAACGCTGGGGCTTTTTCAACCGTCTGGTGGCGGCGGGTGATCTGGACGCGGAGGCGCAGAAATTGGCCAGGCAGATTCAGGCGGGGCCGAATTTTGCCCATATGATGACCAAAACCATGCTCGCGCAGGAATGGTCGATGTCGATTGACCAGGCGATCGAGGCCGAAGCGCAGGCGCAGGCGATCTGTATGCAAACCGGTGATTTCGAGCGCGCCTACAAGGCTTTTGTTGCCAAGGAACGTCCGGTTTTTGAAGGGGATTAAGCCGGTACCGGTGATCTATTGGGGGCCAGCCCCCAAACCCCCGAAATATTTAGGGCCAGAAAGAAAGAGGGAGTAAGAGCAATGTCTGACCGGAGTTTTCTGACATGGCCGTTTTTTGAAGAACGGCATCGGGAATTGGCGGAGGCCCTTGATCTTTGGGCGACGCAGGAATTGGCATCGGTGGATCATGGCGATACCGATGCGGCCTGCAAACATCTGGTGGCGATGCTGGGTGCGGGGGGCTGGTTGCGCCATTCGGGGGCTGCGGGCGATGAGGTGCTGGATGTGCGCGCGCTTTGTCTGATCCGCGAAACTCTGGCACGCCATGACGGGTTGGCGGATTTTGCCTTTGCCATGCAGGGGTTGGGCACCGGGGCGATTTCATTGTTTGGCACGGCGGAACAACAGGCCGATTGGTTGCCAAAAACCCGCAGTGGCGCGGCGATTTCGGCCTTTGCCCTGACCGAACCGCAATCAGGGTCGGATGTGGCCAGTTCAACCATGACCGCCGATGCCGATGGCAACGGTTTTGTGCTGAACGGGCGCAAGACCTGGATTTCCAACGGCGGTATTGCGGATGTTTATACGGTGTTTGCCCGCACCGGTGAGGCACCGGGCGCCAAGGGGCTGTCGGCCTTTGTGGTGCCTGCGGATACGCCGGGTCTGAAAGTGGAGGCGCGGCTTGAGGTCATGGCACCGCATCCTTTGGCGACCTTGCATTTTGACGGGGTGAAACTGCCTGGATCGGCCCTGTTGGGGGAACGCGGCAAGGGGTTTGGCATCGCGATGTCGGTGCTGGATGTGTTTCGGTCCACGGTGGCCGCGGCGGCGCTAGGATTTGCGCGCCGTGCCCTGGATGAAGCGATGGCGCGGGTCAGCACACGGCAGGTTCAAGGCGCGCCTTTGTCGGAATTGCAGATGGTCCAGGGCCATATTGCCGATATGGCGGTGGATGTGGATGCCTCGGCTTTGCTGATTTATCGCGCGGCATGGGCCAAGGATTCAGGGGCGGCGCGGGTCACCCGCGAGGCCGCGATGGCAAAATTGTTTGCCACGGATCATGCCCAGCAGGTGATTGATAAAGCAGTGCAATTACATGGTGGGGACGGCGTGCGCCACGGTGAGACAGTCGAACGTCTGTACCGCGAAATCCGCGCTTTGCGGATTTACGAGGGCGCGTCGGATGTGCAGCGGGTGGTGATTGCCCGCCAGACTTTAGGAGGACGTTAAGATGTTCAGTGTAAGCGGGCACAGCGACAGCTATTGCCGGGACAATCTGCCAGACCCCAGCCTTTGGCCGGATTTGTTGCTGGAGGGGTTTGATTATCCTGACCGTTTGAATGTCGGGGTGGCATTGACCGATGCGATGGTGGCCAAGGGATTTGGCGATCATACGGCGCTGATCGGCAATGGCCGGCGGCGTACCTATAAGGAACTGAGCGACTGGACCAACCGTCTGGCACGGGCGATGGTCGAGGATCTGGGCGTTAAACCGGGCAATCGGGTGTTGATCCGGTCTGCGAATAATCCGGCGATGGTGGCGTGTTGGCTGGCCGCGACCAAGGCGGGGGCCGTGGTGGTCAATACCATGCCGATGCTGCGGGCGGGGGAATTGGCGGCCATTGTTGACAAGGCCGAGATCAGCCATGCCCTGTGTGACACGCGGTTGATGGATGAAATGGCGCTTTGCGCCAAAGGATCAACATTTCTGAAAACCGTTGTCGGGTTTGACGGGACCAGCAACCATGACGCCGAGTTGGACCGCCTTGCATTGCAAAAACCTGTGCAATTTGAGGCAGTTGCAACGGCACAGGACGATGTGGCGTTGCTGGGCTTTACCTCTGGCACCACGGGTGATCCCAAGGCGACGATGCATTTCCACCGTGATTTGCTGATCATTGCGGATGGCTATGCCAAAGAGGTGCTGGCCGTGACGCCTGAGGATGTCTTTGTCGGATCACCGCCTTTGGCTTTTACTTTTGGTCTGGGGGGATTGGCGATTTTCCCGCTGCGCTTTGGGGCGGCAGCGACATTGTTGGAAACCGCCAGCCCGCCAAATATGATTGAAATCATTGAGAAATTCAAAGCGACGGTGTGTTTCACCGCGCCCACGGCCTATCGCGCGATGTTGCAGGCCATGGATGAGGGGGCAGATCTGTCATCCTTGCGGGCGGCGGTTTCGGCGGGGGAAACCCTGCCTGCGCCCGTGTATCATGATTGGGCGGCCAAAACCGGCAAGCCGATGCTGGATGGGATCGGCGCGACAGAGATGTTGCATATCTTTATTTCCAACCGGTTTGATGATCACAAGGCGGCCTGCACCGGCAAGCCTGTAAGCGGCTATGAGGCGAAAATCATTGATGAAAACGGCGTGGAAGTCGCCCGCGGCGAGGTGGGCCGGCTGGCGGTGCGCGGGCCGACGGGCTGTCGCTATCTGGCCGACCCGCGGCAGGAAACCTATGTCAGCGAGGGCTGGAACATCACCGGTGACAGCTTTGTCATGGATGAGGACGGCTATCTGCATTTTGCCGCGCGCAATGACGATATGATCATTTCAGCGGGTTATAACATTGCCGGACCCGAGGTGGAGGCCGCATTGTTGAGCCATCCAAGCGTCAGCGAATGTGGCGTTGTGGCCGCCCCGGACGAGGCACGCGGATCCATTGTGCAGGCGCATGTGGTCTTGATGCCGGATGTTGCTGCAGATGCCAATACAATCAAAGCCTTGCAGGATCATGTTAAAGCAGCGATTGCGCCCTATAAATACCCCCGTGACATCCGGTTTATCGACGCATTGCCAAAAACCGCCACGGGAAAAATCCAGCGTTTTGCATTGAGAGATCAAAAATGAGCAGTTTTGACGAAGCCTCAAAAGGCGCGAAAATGAACTTTGCCAAGGATAAATCCTATGGTGATTATCTGGGGCTTGATAAGATCCTGACGGTGGAAAATCCGCTGGATATGGCTCATGACGGGTTGTTGTTCATCATCCAGCACCAGACATCGGAACTCTGGATGAAACTGGTCATTCACGAATTGACCCTGGCGCGCAGGCATATCGCTGCGGGTGATCTGCAGCCTGCTTTCAAGATGTTGTCGCGGGTGTCGCGGATTTTTGAACAGCTGAATTCGGCCTGGGATGTGCTGCGCACCATGACGCCCAGCGAATATACGGCTTTCCGGCCCTATCTGGGGGCATCATCGGGGTTTCAATCCTATCAGTATCGCCTGGTTGAATTTCTTTTGGGCAACCGCAACAACGCCTTGACCAAATTGCATGAACATACCCCCGAACCCCATGCCGCACTGACTGCAGAATTGGCGCAGACCAGCCTGTATCAGGTGGCGATCGATCTGTTGTGCGCGCGGATGAAAGTGCCGTCTTTGGCCGGGCCGGCGCAAACGTCGGCATGGGCGGCCAAGCAAGAGGTCCAGGATCTGTGGCAGAAGGTCTATGAGGATCCGACAACCCATTGGGAATTATATGAACTGGCGGAAAAGCTGGTGGATCTTGAGGATTATTTCCGCCGCTGGCGGTTTAACCATGTCACGACTGTCGAGCGGATCATCGGGTTCAAGCGCGGCACCGGCGGCACCTCGGGTGTGTCCTATCTGCGCAAGATGCTGGAAGTCGAATTATTCCCGGAATTGTGGCACGTGAGAGGAACGCTGTAAGTGGTTGATGTATTGAGAAAAGAACAGTTTATCATTCCCGAGGGCATGATCTATCTGGATGGGAATTCTTTGGGTCCGATGCCCAAAAGCGTGCCTGCGCGGGTCAGTCAAGTGATGACCGAGGAATGGGCGCAGATGCTGATTGGCGGCTGGAACAAGGCGGGCTGGATGGCAATGCCCGAACGGGTTGGAGATCAGGTTGCGCGCCTGATCGGCGCGCCTTCGGGATCGGTTGTGATGGGCGATACTTTGTCGATCAAAGTGTTTCAGGCGCTGGCCTCGGCGGTGAAAATGCGCCCCGAGCGGCGGGTGATCCTCAGTGACAGCGGCAATTTCCCCAGCGATCTCTATATGGCCGAAGGTCTGGTGGGATTGCTGGAGCAGGGGTACGAGCTGCGCACCGTCGCGCCCGAAGACGTGGGAAATGCCATGGGGGATGACATTGCCGTGGCGATGCTGACCGAAGTGGATTACCGCACCGGGCGTAAACATGACATGAAGGTGATCACCGAACTGGCCCATCGCGCCGGGGCGGTGATGGTCTGGGATCTGGCGCATTCGGCGGGGGCTTTGCCTGTTGATCTGGCGGGATCGGGCTGTGAATTTGCAGTCGGCTGTACCTATAAATATCTCAACGGCGGGCCGGGTGCACCTGCATTCATCTATGTACGCGGTGATCTGGCGGAAAGTGTGAAACCGGCCTTGAGCGGCTGGTTGGGGCATCGACAACCCTTTGATTTTGATCTGAACTACACGCCGGGGAACGGGATTGAACGGATGCGCGTCGGCACCCCGCCGATCCTCCAAATGGCGGCGCTGGAAGAGGCGATGAAGGTTTGGGAAGGGGTGGATATGCAAGATGTACGTGTCGCGTCACTGGCCCTGCAGGAGCAATTCATCCAAGAGGTCGAGGCGCAGGTGCCGCAGCTGGAATTGGCCAGCCCGCGTGACGGCAGCATTCGCGGATCGCAGGTGTCGTTCCGGTTTGAACATGGCTATGCGGCGATGCAAGCGGTGATTGAGCGCGGGCTGATCGGGGATTTCCGTGCGCCTGACATCATGCGCTTTGGCTTTACCCCGCTGTATGTCGATGCGGCGGATGTGTCTGCTGCGGTGGCGATCATCCGCGATGTAATGGAAAATGCCCTGTGGGATCAGGACAAGTACAAGGTGCGCGGTCGCGTGACCTGATTGTGTTGTGGGCCATCCGGTTGGGTGGCCCGTTGCACCCGCATGACCGGAAGCAAGGGCGCAGCCCGCCATTGCACGGTTAGGTGTTGCCCGGCCCGGGTTTCGCGCTTCAGCCGCGCCTCAACAGCGGGGACAGCGCCGAGGACAGGGCAAAGATGCCCGCGGCAAGCGTCACAATGCTGGGTCCGGTGGGGGTGTCAAAAGCAAATGACCCTGCCAATCCGCCAAGCGCCGACATGGCGCCAATCACAACGGCGCAGATTGCCATGACTTCGGGGGTGCGGGCAAAGGGGCGCGCCGCCGCTGCGGGGATCACCAGCATCGCGGCAATCAACAAGGCCCCGACCACCTTGATCGCCACCGCCACGGTGATCGCCAATGCCAGCGTCAGGATCAATTGTTCGCGCCGTGGATTGCCCCCTGACGCCGTGGCCAGATCAGGGTTCAGGGTTGCGCTCAACAGGGCCTGCCAGCGCCAGACCAGCAAAGCCCCGACCAGCACCGCACCGCCCCAGATCACCAACAGATCGCTTTGGCGTACAGCAAGGATATCACCGAACAAATAGGCCGACAGATCAACCCGTTGACCGGGGATAAGCGACACCGCCACCAGCCCCAGGGCCAGGGCCGCATGGGCCAGAACCCCCAGCAGCGCATCCGCACTGACGTTGCGTTCGGACAGGGCGCTGACAATCAGCGCCATCACCAGCGCCACCAACAAGACACCGGCAAACACCGGCAGGTCCGTCGCCAATGCCAGCGCCACCCCCAACAGGGCGGCATGGCTGGTGGCATCTCCGAAATAGGCCATGCGTCGCCAGATCACAAAACACCCCAACGGCGCCGCCGCCAAAGCCACACCAAGACCCGCCAAAGCGGCGCGCAGGGCAAAATCATCCAACATCAATGTGATCCTTCGCAACTGTCTTGGGGTGGTCATGCCCGTGATCGGGGGTATGTCCGTGATCGTGATCGTGGTTATGGTTGTGATCATGACGATACAGCGCCAGCGCCCCTTGGGTGCCAGTGCCAAACAGCGCACGGTATTCCGGTGCATCGGCCACGACTTCGGGCGTCCCTTCACAACAGACATGTCCATTCAGGCACAAAACCCGATCCGAGGCGGCCATCACCACATGCAGATCATGGCTGACCATCAACACGGCCACGCCGGTCTCGCGGCGCACCTCTTCGATGCGCTGGTAAAACGCCGCAGCGCCCGGTTGATCCAGCCCTTGGGTGGCTTCATCAAGGACCAATACATCCGGTGCATCCAGCAAGGCCCGCGCCAGCAGCACCCGTTGAAATTGCCCGCCCGACAGGCCTGACATCTGGCGGTGTGACAGTTCAGGCACCCCTGCCTGGGTCAGGGCCCGCGCGACAACCGCGGGCTTTTGGCGGCGCGGCAGGTTCAGGAACCGCTGCACCGTCAGGGGCAATGTCGCATCAATCTGCAATTTCTGGGGCACATAGCCGATCTTGAGATCGGATTTTCGGATCACCTTGCCAGCGGCAGGTTTTAACGCCCCGATCAGCGCCCGCAAGAGGCTGGATTTACCCGATCCGTTGGGGCCGACGATGGTCACGATTTCGCCTTTGGACAGGGTGAAATTCACGTCGCGCAGCACCACTGCACCGCCATATCGCAGGCTTAACCCTTTGGTTTCAATCAGGCTCATGCGGCGTGGTCCTGACAGTCAGGGCAGAGACCTTCGGCCTCGACCACGGTGCGTTCGATGGTGAACCCTGCGGCGCGGGCGGCAGCGCCCAGCCGGCCCTGTGCAGGGGTGGTATCGGTTTCCGCAACCGAACGGCAACTGCGGCAAATCAGGAAGGCAGGCGCATGATCAATCCCCAAATGCGCGCAGGCAATATAGGCATTCAGCGCCTCGATCTTATGGGCAAATCCGGCTTTGACCAGAAAATCCAGCGCCCGATAGGCGACAGGCGGCTGCGCGCCAAGGCCTTCATCTGCCAGCACCGCCAGCAGATCATAGGCGCCCAAGGCCCGGTGTTCGGCCAGCAGGATTTCCAACGCACGGCGGCGCACAGGCGTCAGGCGCAGGCCGGTTTTGACGCAATGCGCCTCGGCCTTGGACAGGGTGCCATGCACACAGGCATCATGATCATGGGCGGTGAAACCGATCGCGGACATATCTGGGCCTTTCGTCATTTCGCCTCTTGATATGTTATAACATCCACTTTAACAAGCGTGATATTATAACATCCTTTCCGGAGCCAGCCATGCGTGTCCTTTCTGCTGTTTTTACCCTTGTTGCCACAACTGCCTGGGCGCAAGCGCCGCGTGTGGCGGTGGATATTGCCCCAGTGCATGGTTTGGTGTCTTCTGTCATGGCGGGGGTCGGCGCGGCGGATTTGATCATCCCGCCGGGGGCTTCGCCGCATGGCTATGCGATGCGCCCCTCAGAGGCGCGCAATCTGGCAGCGGCGGATCTGGTGATCTGGGTCGGTCCCGCGTTAACCCCGTGGTTGGCAGAGCCGATTGCCACCCTGGCCCCGAACGCACAGGTGCATGCGCTGTTGGATGTGGCGGGGGCAACGGCATTGCCGATCCGCGAAGGCGTGGGGTTTGCGCCCCATACCCACGGGGATCACGCCGCGGATGCGGCACCCGGCAGTCACGAGAACCATGCCGAGCATGAGGGCCATGAGAACCATGAGAACCATACGAAGCATGACGCTCAGGATGCAGACAGAGGGCATGATCAAGACGGCCATGATGGTCATGACGGCCATGACGGCCATGATGATCATGACGGCCATGATGATCACGCGGCGCATTCAGATCATGGCGCATATGACCCACATCAAGGCCATGATGCAGATCTGCATGAAGGCGGGATTGATCCGCATGGCTGGCTTGATCCGTTGAACGGGGCGCTTTGGGCGGCGGATATTGCTGAACAACTGGCGCGGATTGATCCAGAAAACGCAGCGCAGTACCGCGCCAACGCCGTCGCTCTGGCCCAGGAATTGCGCCAGTTCACCACAGATCAACAGGCCGCATTTGCGCCGTTAAAGGACCGCCCCTTTGTGGTGTTACATGATGCATTTCAATATGTTGAGATGCGGTTTGACCTGCGCGCCGTCGCCTCGGTACATGACGGTGAGGCGGCAAGCCCCGGCGCGTCGCGGGTGTCTGAATTGCGCCATCATTTGCAAGAAACAGGGGTGGTCTGTGGCTTTGCTGAACCTCAGTTGAACCAGGCACTGCTCGCCACGGTGACCGAAGGATTGCCCGTGAAAACCGGTGTGCTTGATCCGCTCGGGGGGGATGTGCCGCTGGGGGCGGGGCATTATCTGGCAACCCTGAAGCATCTTGTGCAGGACATGCAGGCCTGTCTGACCCCTGCCGGATAAACGGCAACAGACCCCGCCATTCTGGTGGGGTCAATGGTGCCAAAATGCCTTTGGTCCCAAATTACACAGCGATCTTGCCGCCGCCTTTCTTGGTGACCACCACCACCGCAGGGCGCGGCGGCATCTTGGGGTCAAAGTCAGGCCAGCGGGTGGCCGGATCTTCAAAAGTCGAGGCGCGTTCAAACCCTTTCAAATCCTTGGTGCCGTCGGTGCCGGGGTGTTGGACCGCCAGAAACAGGGTCTCGCCGTCATCGGTGAAATAGGGCCCGCAGATTTCGCCGCCCACAGGACAGCGGAAAAACAGCTTTGACGTGCCGCGCGCCGCGCCTTCGGTTTCCACGGCATAAAACCCGTCCGATTTTCCGGTCTTGCCCCATTTGCTTCCTTGGTCTGTAGCGACCCACAACCGGCCATCGGCATCCATCGCGCAATTGTCAGGCGATCCGAACCAGCCGTTTTCAGATGTTTCGGGGTTCCATTCTGCCCCGACATCGGCAATCGCGGGATCGCCGCATTTCACCAGAATGGACCATGTGCCGCTGGTTGCCGCGTGATCGCCGCCGGCTTCTTTGATTTCGATGATATGGCCGAAACCGCTTTTGGAACGGGGGTTGGCGGGGTTGGTTTCTTTGCGTTTGTTGTTGTTGGTCAACATGATGTAGGCGGTGCCATCGCCACGGGGCTGTGCGTCTTCGGGGCGGTCCATCGGGGTGGCGCCCAGCAGATCGGCGGCGACACGGGTGTCGATCATCACATCGCCCTGATCCCCAAAGCCGTTTTCAGCGGTCAACGGGCCTGTCCCATGCACCAGCGGCATCCAGGTGACACTGCCATCAGCGTCAAAGCGGGCCACATAAAGGACACCGTCATTGAGCAATTTGGCATTGGCTGTGCGGTCCTCGGAAACAGTGCCGCCAGAGACATATTTATACTGGTAATCAAAGCGGTTGTCGTCGCCCATATAGATCACCAGCTTGCCGTCGGTGCTGACAGTGGTTTCCGCGCCCTCATGGCGGAACCGGCCCAAGGCGGTGTGTTTGACGGGGGTTGAGGTGGGATCCATCGGGTCCACTTCGACGATCCAGCCGAATTTGTTGGGCATGTTGGGCTCTTTGTCGATGTTGAACCGGTCATGCAGTTGCCCCCAGGCATACCAGCCACCGGGAACGCCATAGCGTTTTTTCTGGGCTGCATCGGCGTGGTTGCTCAGGTCGGGTTTGCCGTCGGCATCAACAATATCGGTCCAGAAATAGCCGTGAAAATTTTCCTCGGCCATCAACCATGTGCCCCAAGGGGTCATGCCGCCCGCGCAATTGTTCAGCGTGCCAATCACATTGACGCCCGCAGGATCATCATGGGTCTGCAGCCGCGCATGGCCCGCCGCGGGGCCATCCAGCGTCATTGCTGTATCCAAGGGAGTGATCCGGCGGTTCATCTTGCCATCTTGTACCACGGCCCAGGCGCCGTTGCCGTCTTTGGCAATCTCGACCACCGTGCCGCCATGCGCGGCCATTTCGATGTTGATCAATTCAGGGGTCATGCCTT
>JBLIAN010000030.1:0-6211 GCA_047634585.1 Sulfitobacter sp.
GCAATCCGGGCAACAGTGATGATTGTCACCATCATCGCCTGTTCGGCGATTTTCTCCAACTACCTTGCCTTTACCCGCATCACCCACAGCCTGCTTGAATTTGTGGCGACCACCGACATGCCGCGTGAAGTCATCATTGGGATTATCATTCTGGCCCTGCTGGTCATGGGCATGTTCATGGACCAGCTTGCCATTTTGTCCCTGGCGATGCCGCTGGCCTTTCCAACGGCGATGGCGCTGGATTGCAATCCGGTCTGGTTCGGCATCGTGGTGACCAAGACGGTCGAAATTGGTCTTTTGACACCGCCGTTGGGGCTCAATGCCTATGTGGCATCAGCGCAAACCAAGGTGCCGCTCAAAACCATCTTCAAGGGGGTTCTGCCCTTCCTCGGGATGGAAATTGTCGTGCTGATCCTGCTGCTGGCCTTCCCGTCGATCACCCTGTTCCTGCCGGAACTTATGAGCAGCTGACCTTCAGCCGCGACGTTCCGATTTTATCATCGCAGGGCGCCAGTCTCACCTGCGAAAACGAGAAGAAAGAAGCGAAATGACGATATTGCAAAGCAGTCAGGTGCCGTCCTCTGCAGAGTTTCTTGAGAATGCAGCATCCATGGAGGCGCAATACGCAAAGATTGCAACCGAAGCGGCGCGTATTGTCACCGGCGGTTCTGAATCCTCAAGGTCTCGCCATGTCGCGCGGGGCAAACTTTTGCCGCGCGACAGAATTGCCGGGCTGCTGGATCCTGGATCACCGTTTCTTGAGGTCGGGCT
Organism: Sulfitobacter sp.; assembly: GCA_047634585.1. GTDB lineage: Bacteria > Pseudomonadota > Alphaproteobacteria > Rhodobacterales > Rhodobacteraceae > Sulfitobacter. Next base: position 772 of record JBLIAN010000030.1, read on the forward strand.
GTTTGCGGCCTCGGGTCTCTATAATGACGAAGTGCCCTCGGCGGGGGCAATCGCCGGGATCGGTCGCGTTGAAGGGCGCGATTGCATGATCCTGTGCAATGACGCGACGGTCAAAGGCGGCACATACTTCCCCATGACGGTGAAAAAGCACCTGCGCGCACAGGAAATCGCCGAGGAAAACCATCTGCCTTGTATCTACCTTGTCGATTCTGGTGGTGCGAACCTGAATAATCAGGACGAGGTGTTCCCAGATCGCGACCACTTTGGCCGGATCTTTTTCAATCAGTCCCGGATGAGCGCAAAGGGCATCGCGCAAATCTCTGTTGTGATGGGGTCCTGTACCGCTGGCGGTGCCTATGTTCCAGCTATGAGCGATCAAACCATCATTGTGCGCGAGCAGGGCACGATTTTTCTGGCAGGTCCGCCGTTGGTCAAGGTGGCCACGGGCGAAATCATTGATGCTGAAACGCTGGGAGGGGGGGACACCCACACGCGGCTGTCTGGTGTAGCGGACTACCTTGCCGATGATGATCGCCATGCGCTGGCTCTGGCGCGCGAAATCGTCAGCCATCTGGGCCCGGTTGCGCGCCCGACCGTCGATTTCAAAGAACCCAAAGCACCGCTGTACCCGCCCGAGGATGTAATGGGTGTGGTTCCGGCCAATGACAAAACGCCCTATGATGTGCGCGAAATCATCGCCCGTCTGGTTGATGGCTCGGATTTCGCCGAATTCAAACTGCGCTATGGCACAACCCTGATCACCGGCTTTGCGCATATCGACGGCGTGCCAGTCGGCATAATCGCCAACAATGGTGTGCTGTTCTCGGAAAGCTCGACCAAGGGCGCACATTTCATCGAGCTGTGCTGCCAGCGGAAAATCCCGCTGCTGTTCTTGCAGAATATCACCGGTTTCATGGTCGGCTCGAAATACGAAGCGGGCGGCATTGCCAAAGACGGTGCCAAACTGGTGACGGCGGTGTCGACGGCCTCGGTGCCCAAGGTCACCGTGATCATTGGCGGCTCTTACGGGGCGGGCAACTACGGCATGTGCGGGCGGGCGTTTGGGCCCCGCTTTGTCTGGACCTGGCCGAATGCGCGGATCTCCGTGATGGGCGGCGCGCAGGCTTCGGGCGTTCTGGCCGATGTGCGCCGCGCTGCAATCGAGGCCAAGGGCGGTACCTGGTCGGCTGCAGAAGAAGCCGATTTCAAGCAACCCACAATCGACATGTTCGAGCGCCAGTCCCAGCCGCTCTATGCCTCGGCGCGGCTGTGGGATGATGGGATCATTGATCCGCGAAACACCCGCGAAGTTGTCTCTCTCTCGCTTCGGGCCGCACTGAATGCGCCTGTCGAAGATACCAAATTTGGCCTGTTCAGGATGTGATGATGAAAAAGCCCTTCTCTAAAATACTGATCGCGAACCGTGGTGAAATCGCCTGTCGCGTCATCCGTACTGCCCGTCAAATGGGGATCGCAACTGTTGCGGTCTATTCCGATGCAGACGCAGCTGCGATGCATGTTGCAATGGCTGACGAGGCTGTTCACATCGGGCCATCGCCCGTTTCCGAAAGCTATCTGCTGGGAGCGCGTATAATTGAGGCCGCCCTGACAACCGGAGCGCAGGCGATCCACCCCGGCTACGGGTTTCTGTCGGAAAATCCCGATTTCGTTGATGCTGTTGATGCCGCCGGTTTGATCTTTGTCGGCCCCTCCGCTGCAGCGATCCGCGCGATGGGCCTGAAAGACGCAGCCAAGGATCTGATGTCCAAGGCCGGTGTGCCGGTGGTGCCCGGCTACCAGGGCAGCAATCAGGATGCAGCATTCCTTGCCGGGGAGGCCGAAAAAATCGGTTATCCTGTCTTGATCAAGGCGCGCGCTGGCGGCGGTGGCAAGGGGATGCGTAAAATCGACGACCCTGCCGAATTTGCCGAGGCGCTTGTCTCGGCGCAGCGCGAAGGGCAGGCGTCCTTTGGCGATCCGCATGTCCTGATCGAAAAGTTCATTACCTCGCCACGCCATATCGAGGTTCAGGTATTCGGGGACAACCACGGCGGTGCCGTGCATCTGTTTGAACGCGACTGTTCGCTACAGCGCCGACATCAGAAAGTCATCGAGGAAGCACCCGCGCCGGGTATGACATCAGAGGTGCGCGCGGCCATGACCGAGGCGGCGGTGACGGCTGCAAAGGCGATCGGCTATAGCGGCGCTGGCACCATCGAATTCATCGTCGACGGGTCCGGCCCGCTGCGGGAGGATGGGTTTTGGTTCATGGAAATGAATACCCGCCTACAGGTGGAACACCCGGTCACCGAGGCAATCACAGGTGTGGATCTGGTTGAATGGCAATTGCATGTGGCCGCTGGCGCACCGCTGCCGTTGGCGCAGGATGCGTTGCAGATCAACGGTCACGCCTTTGAGGCGCGGCTTTATGCAGAAGACCCATCAAAGGGGTTTCTGCCTGCCACCGGTAAGCTGGAACATCTGGCGTTCAGCGAGCATGCCCGCAACGATTCAGGCGTGCGCAGTGGCGACAGCATCAGCCCGTTCTATGACCCGATGATCGCCAAAGTCATTACCCACGCAGCCACCCGCACCGAAGCGCTGGATGGGTTGCTGCGGGCCCTGGGCGAGACGCATGTCGCGGGCACAGCCACCAATGCCGAATTCCTCTCGGCCCTGGCGCAGCATGACGGGTTCGTCAACGGCAGCTTTGACACCGGTGTGATCGAGCGCGACCTGACAGCGCTGACCTCCAGCGCGCCGTTGAGCGAAGCCCATATTGCATTTGCGGCCTTGGCGGCGCTGAAGCTTGACCCAAAGGCGCGTGATTTCGGTTTCCGGCTTTGGGGGCACGCAGAACACGCGCTGCGCTTTGTCTATGACGGTGAAGTGGTCGAGCGTCGGATCACCCTGCACGGTGACGGGTCGGTGTCGCTTGCAGAGGATCTGAACGACGGGTTGAAACTGTCGCAGCTGTCAATTGATGGGGCAGAAATGGCGGCCCGTATTGGTGATGCGAAAACACTGATCACGGCGCAGGTGCAAACGGCCACACGCAACGCAGAGCTATTGGTTTCGGTGTTGTGCGATGGCGTTGTGCGAGATCTGCTGTTGCCTGACCCACGATCCGGTCTCGCAATGGCGGCGGATCTTGGCGATGTTGTCGTAGCCCCTATGACCGGGACGATTGTCGCTTTGGGCGTTGCCGTTGGCGATCATGTGGAAGAGGGCACAAAGCTGGGTGTGATGGAAGCGATGAAGATGGAAACCTCGCTATTGGCGCCACGTGCGGGCACTGTCGCAGCGGTGCTTTGTGCGGTTGGGGATCCGGTTGAGGGCGGGGCGGTTCTTGTCAATTTTGAAGAGTCGGCGGCCGAATGAGGGGGCAAAGATGACCGATCATGTCCGGGTATACGAAGTTGGCCCCCGTGATGGGCTGCAGAATGAAACGGGCTTCATTCCCACCGCCAGCAAGATCGCTTTGATTGACCTGCTGTCGCGGGCAGGGTTCGAAAAGATTGAGGCCACCAGCTTTGTGTCGCCCAAGTGGGTGCCACAGCTTTCTGATGCGGCCGAGGTCATGGCGCAAATTGCCCGCGCAGAGGGCACCGACTATGCGGTTCTGACCCCCAACCAAAGAGGGTTTGAGGCCGCCAAAGCAGCCGGAGCGGATGAGGTCGCGATATTTGGTTCCGCGTCGGAAGCTTTCAGCCAGAAGAACATCAATTGTTCCATTGCGGAAAGTTTAGAGCGTTTTGCCCCTGTGGCCGTTGCCGCGAAAGAGGCGGGCATTCGGCTGCGTGGCTATGTGTCATGTGTGGTGGAATGCCCCTATTCCGGCATGGTTGAGCCGCAAGCCGTGCGCGACACCGCATTTGCGATGCAGGAAATGGGGTGCTACGAAATTTCCCTGGGCGACACCATTGGCCGGGCCAGCCCCGAGGCCACGCTGCGTATGCTTGAGGCTGTCGTCGAGTATGTTCCAGCCCAAGCGCTTGCCGGTCACTTTCATGATACGTCTGGGTGCGCGCTCGACAATGTTGCCGTCGCGCTCGACATGGGGCTTCGTAGCTTTGATAGCGCGGTGGGTGGTTTGGGCGGATGCCCCTATGCGCCCGGCGCCAAAGGCAATCTGTCGACAACCTCTCTTATCTCTTTTCTTGAACAGCGCGGTTTTCATACCGGAATTGATATCACGCTGCTGGCGCAGGCCGAGGCCTTGGTCGCCTCTCTTGCGCCGGGCAGCCAGGCAAAGGTAGCACCATGAGCTTTGAAACAATTCGAGTGGCGACAGACGCGCGCGGCATTGCCGTGGTGACGCTGAATCGCCCTGACAAACACAACGCAATGAATGCGCAGATGATCGCAGAGCTGAGCGAGGCGGCACGTTATCTGGCCGCTGATACCGTGGTGCGCGCAGTGGTTTTGCGCGCGAATGGGCCCACGTTTTGTGCAGGGGGTGATCTGGGCTGGATGCGCGCCCAGGCGGAAAAAAACCGCGCTGGAAAGATGAAAGAGGCGGGTGCCTTGGCCACGATGCTGGGACTGTGGAACGTCCTGCCCAAGCCTTTGATCGGTCGTGTTCATGGTGCAGCCTACGGCGGTGGGCTTGGCCTGATTGCTGTCTGTGACGTGGTGGTGGCGGAAGACAAAACGCGCTTTGCTTTAACCGAAACACGGTTGGGCTTGATCCCGGCGACGATTGGTCCGTTCGTCGTTAGGCGTTTGGGAGAAGCTTTTGCGCGGCAGGTGTTTTTCACCGGCAAGCCGTTCGACACCGCTTTTCTGATGCGGGCGGGTATGGTTGCGTGCTCCTGCAGTGCCGAAGAGCTTGACGCAGCGGTTGAAGATGAAATCCAAGCGATATTGTCCTGCGCGCCGGGGGCTGTTGCAAGGGCCAAAAACCTGTCCCGCTGGCTGATGGCCAACGATGATCCTGCCAGTGCGGCTGACTATTCTGCCAATGCACTCGCAGATTGCTGGGAGACCGAGGAAACGCAAGAAGGCATCTCTGCTTTTTTTGCAAAAGAAACGCCGTCCTGGCGTCAATCGAACCAGGGATAGATCTCATGCGAACACCACAAAATACAGCGCACTTATAGAAATGGTGGTCAGCTCTGCATCGTCCGTGAATACCGTAAGAAATCTGGGTCTCGTTTTTTCTGACGTTCTGCTGCTCGCAGCCAGCAGCAGAATTGCGGTTCCAATGTTGCGTTGACCGCGCGGTAAAAAGGCGCCGAACAACGTGCCGACTTTCTGGCCGGTGCGCCGATATGGCGGATCAGCCGTGTGCGGGTCTGACAGATCGTGAATGGTATCATGTTCGAGGCGGGGATACCCGATGCACCCTATCGCGGCCCAAAAGGCCTGCGCCACTGTTTAGGGCGTAAAGGCTTCCCGTTCAGTGATCCTCTCAAACTCGGGCAAGAACTCTTCATGG
>JBLIAN010000031.1:0-3401 GCA_047634585.1 Sulfitobacter sp.
TGACAGACCCGCCCATTTCGTGAGTCAGATCGTGGATTGTTGTCTTGATCAGGTCGCGTTCGGCTAAGTGGGCGTCGCGGGATTTTCCGATTACTGGAAAGACGTTGTAGTGCAGGTTGCCGTCGCCAACATGGCCAAAGCAGTTGATGCGGAAATCACCGATAGCTGCAATTTTTTCGCCGGCTTTCGTGATGAAGTCTGGGATGGCCCCCAGCGGTACCGAGATGTCGTGGCTTGAGACAGACCCCACCTTGCGGTTTGCGTGGGGGATCATTTCGCGGATCGCCCAGAAATCATCAGACTGCTGTTGGCTTTGTGCGATAAGCCCGTCGGTGACCAGATCATCCTCCATCGCGCGTTCAAACAGGGTTTCAAGCGACGTGGCAGGGTCAAGATCGCCGCTGAGGCCGAGTTCGATCAGAACACACCACTCCGGCGGCGTACCGAAAGGCTGGCGCACATCGGGCATGGTTTGCGCAAGGAAATCGAAGCCCATCTTGTTCATTATTTCAAAAGCGCTGATCATTTCGCCGAGCTGATCGCGCGCCAGAGACAGCAACTTTAGGGCAGCGGCGGGCGATTGAACCACCAGCAGGGCCGTCCCCGACTCTGCCGGGCGCGCAAACAGCTTGAGGGCGGCGGCCGTGATCACGCCCAACGTGCCTTCGGCCCCGATCAGCAGATGGCGCAGGTCATAGCCCGTGTTATTTTTGCGCAGCCGCGTCAGGCCGTTCCAAATTTGCCCGTCCGGCAAGACGGCCTCGAGGCCCAGACACAAATCGCGCGCATTGCCATAGCGCAACACACCTGTGCCACCAGCATTCGTGGCAAGGTTGCCGCCAATGCGGGCGGACCCTTGCGCGGCGAGCGAAAGGGGAAACAGCCGGTTCACATTTTGCGCCGCATCCTGAACATCCGACAGGATCACGCCCGCCTCGGCGACCAGTACGTTTTCATCCGGATAGACGGCCCGCACCTTGTTCATCCGTTCTAGCGACAGGATTAGCGGGGTCGGCCCATTTTCAGCAACTTGACCGCCCACGAGTCCGGTCCCCCCACCATAAGGGATAACACCGACGCGCGCCGCATTTGCATGGCGGATCAAGGTCGAGACCTCTTGCGCATCGCGGGGCAGTGCCAGGATTGCCGAGTGCCCGGTATAAAGCCCGCGCGGTTCTTCCAGATACCGCGGCTCGACAGGGCGAAACACATCGGAGGGAAGATCGGCACGCAACGCGGCCTCGAAAGCGGGATCAGCGGGGTTCAATTTCATGGTGCATTGATCGCGCTGCCATAGAAAACTTGCAAGCCGCTTAATTGTCGCTGCGCAGATATTGCGGGCGCAGCACCATGACTGTGGGCTGTGACGGCAACCGGTCACGCGACACCTGTAACGATGGGCCTTCTACATGGATCACAACGAATTCATCCGACATGGCGGTCAGGAAATCATCCAGACCATAATCCGAAAACCAGTGCATAGGGATAACAATCGACGATTTCAGCCGTTTCAAGATGCGGATCATGGTCGGCAGGTCAAGTGTATAGCCGCCATCCACCGGGGCCATCACAACATCAAGTCGGCCGATTGCGGCATATTGCGCGGCGTCAGGTTCGTGATGAAGATGCCCCAGATGGCCAATGCAAAGGCCTGCTATCTCGAAAATGAAAATTGAATTCCCTTTTTCCTCAATGCCCGCGAATTGCGACCGAATGTCGGTGGAAACATTGCGGATCAGAACTTCGCCCAGATCGAGGGAATGGTCGATCCCTTGGCCGAATTCACCCCAGCCTGGCAGGATATGCGGGATTGCTGGGTCGGGGAATTGGGTGAAGTGGCTTTCATGGGCGCGGTTCATCGTGACCACATCGGGGATCATCGGCAGCGTGCCCGTGAACCCGGTAAAGTCAGTGACCATGTTCAGCCCGCCATGGCTTCGGATCAGAAAACTGGCGTGGGCGATGTAATGCAGATGCACCGTTTCCGGCGCGACATCAGGCAAGCTGGCAAGGGTCAGATATTCCACTCCCGGCGCGGCATCCGCCAAGGCGATGCAGTGACTGGGGGTGCGGGTGGGTGTCTGCGCATGGGCCATGGTGGCCAGCAGAGACAGGGCAAGTATCAAACGAAATAACATGGGCAGACCTCCTTTGATCGTAAAAGGATACCGCAAAAGCGCTGTCTGTCGTTAGGCTTTATGCCGCAGGGCCCAAGGGCATCATCGCAGAATGGGCGGTTTGCTGGGGTCAGATCCGGGTGCCTCCATCCGGGGGGTATTTTGCAGGGGTTCCATTTGGGGCAGATCAAACCGCAATCCTACCTTTGACAATTTTTCGACTGTCGGATCCGTGGGCGCGAAAAAACCGACATCCATTGCACCTGCCTCGATCCCCGAGAACGTCAGCGCCTCTGAAGCGGCGCGCACCAGCGCGTCTTGGGCACGGGGGATTGCACCGACAAAGCCCAGCAAATGCCCACGCCCGCCGCCCTGATATTCAACGCCCACCAGCCAAGCGCCCGCAGCCATGCCGGTTGCCGTGGCCAGTTTGGCATCAATTGCCTCGATCAGCGTTTCTGGCAAACCCTTTGGCGGTACAACGCGGTCGATCTTGGCCTCGACCTGACCGGGTGCATGGGCCAGCGTGTCACGCAGCCATGCCACAGCACTGTCAGGCAGCAAGATCGCCGAAGGTGCGACATTCATATTCACAGCCATGCCTAGGGGTTGGCCGTCTAGCATTCCTGCGATCGCACGACCTGACAGCGCCACATAGGGGGCCGCGTGACCCACATAGGCGGCCAGACGTTCGATACGGTCAAAGACCAAGACATATGCATCGTCCAGCAAAACGGGGCTTACCTGATCGGCGACTGGTTCATCCTCGAGCAGCAGGAAAAGTTCCACATCGGCCATGCGTTCGTAGAACCGCAGGCGCGCAGTGTCATTGTTGTCGTCGGCCATCATCGCGGCATGGGCCACATCAAGCGGGGTCTGGTCAATCATGCATCACATCCTTTACGGCGGCGCGGAGCCGGGGAAGCACGTCTTCCTCGAACCACGGATTTTTCTTGAGCCAACCGGTATTGCGCCAAGACGGGTGTGGCAAGGCAAAGACGCCCGGCGGATGGTCGCGCCAACCGGCAACTGCTTGGGTGACGGTGGTGAAATTAGGAAGGTGATAGCGCATAGCATGCCCGCCGATCAAGACGGTCAAGCGAACATCGGGCACCGTCGCTAAGGCCCCGACCCGCCATGTTTTTGCGCAAATAGATGGGGGCGGCAGATCACCGCCCTTTGCGTCATAGCCCGGAAAACAAAACGCCATCGGGACAATCGCAACTCGGCTGCGGTCATAAAAAGCATCCTCATCCAGACCCAGCCAGTCGCGCAGACGTTTTC
>JBLIAN010000032.1:0-3393 GCA_047634585.1 Sulfitobacter sp.
TTATTGACGAATTCGCCGATAGCTATCTGGGCGGTGCGACGCCAGTGCCGTGTATCCGTTGCAATGAGCGGGTGAAATTCAAAGATCTGCTTGAAACTGCCAAGGATCTGGATGCGGATTGCATGGCAACGGGGCACTATATCCAACGCAAGATGGGTGAAAACGGTGCCGAACTGCATTGCGCAGCCGATGCGAACCGCGATCAAAGCTATTTCCTGTTTTCCACCACAAAGGATCAACTGGATTATCTGCGCTTTCCACTGGGGCACCTACCGTCCAAGAATGACACGCGCGCGCTGGCGGAAAAATACGGGCTCAGCGTTGCTGACAAGCCCGACAGCCAAGACATTTGCTTTGTTCCCAATGGCGATTACGCGGCCGTTATCCGCAAACTACGCCCCGAGGCTGCAAACCCCGGCGATATCGTTGATTCAGACGGCAATGTTCTGGCGCGCCATGATGGGGTTATCAACTATACCATCGGCCAGCGCCGCGGGCTGGGCATTGGTGGCCTCGCCGACCCACTCTATGTAGTCCGTCTGGATGCAGACAAGGCGCAGGTCGTTGTCGGCCCCAAATCGATGCTTGCCACCCGCACAGTCCCCCTGCGCGAGATCAACTGGCTGGGCGACGCCCCTTTGATGTCCAAATCAGAGTGGCCCATCGCCGTGAAGGTGCGCTCAACCCGTCCACCGATTGATGCGATCCTGCGCCCGATCAGCGACACCACGGCAGAGGTCGAATTGCTCGTTCCCGAGGAAGGCGTGTCCCCGGGCCAGGCTTGTGTATTCTACGATCCCGATAGCTCGAGGATATTTGGCGGTGGGTGGATCCACAAAGGGTAGATTACGGCTGATCTGATTCCAAATGGTCTCAAATTCCGTGGAGTTTGAGGGGTATCACCCCTCACCCTTCCTTCGAAACTAGATCCATGCGCTCTAGAACAGCCCGTGCAGCGCGCAGACCGGGTGCCTCGCCGCCCTGCCCCAATCGTTCCATGGTCAGCGCCATTGCACCTAGCTGGGCTCCAGGAGCCTTGAACACAGCGTCCAACCCCTTTGCGATCTTTTCAGCTTCGCAGTCAGGCCCCAGAAATTCGGGTACCACCCGGGTGTCGGACACCAGATTAACCAGCGTCACCGTATCAACCAACGCCATCGCCTTGATTAGCCGAAAGCTTAGCCAATGCATGCGATAGGCGATAACCATTGGTGTTGCGGCGGCGGCCAGCTCTAACGACACCGTGCCGGACGCCGCCAAGGCCAAGTCGGCTGCGCGAAATGCGGCCAGCTTGCGGGCTTGCGCGGCCTCACGACTCAACTCTCGTGGATCAAGAATAACAGGGGCAACAGCCCAGTCACGGCAGGCCTCAATCACGGCATCTGCGACGGGGCCCGCTGCGGGGATGACAACACGTAAATCAGGCACGCCCTTAGCAAATTGTGCCACAGCATCGCCGAATACACCCGACAACTTTGCCACCTCTGATCGCCGAGACCCTGGCAGGACCATCAGCAGCGGTGCGTCGCCAATCCCTGCCTCTGCACGAAACGCTTGCGCTTGCGCCTCTGTCGCACTTGGTTCCGCCACGACAGGATGTCCGACGAAATCGCAATCCATCCCCTCGGCTTGCATCAAGGGTGGCTCGAACGGGAAAAGCGCCAGCACATGATCAATATAACGCGCCATCTTTTTGGCACGACCCGGGCGCCATGCCCAAACTGTCGGTGCAACATAGTGGACCGTTCGAACATTAGACTGCGCTTTGACCCGCTTTGCCACCCGCAGCGAAAAATCGGGGCTGTCGATGGTGATCATCACGTCTGGCTGTGCTGCAATCACCGCCTCTGCGGTTTCGTTGATCCGGGCCATCAGCGCGCGGTATTTGGGCAGTATTTCGGCAATCCCCATGACCGAAAGCTCTGACATGTCGAAACGACTTTGCAGCCCTTCGGCGGCCATATCGCTGCCGCCAATCCCCTCAAATGTCACATCAGGACGCAAAGATTTCAATCCGGCCATCAAGGCACCGCCCAAGCGATCCCCGGAAGGTTCCCCCGCGACGATGAACACCTTCATTCCGGCGCCCAAGCCCAAAGGACTAGACCCAAATCATCGGCCAAGGTCACACAGCGCTCTGGCTCAAGAACAATCACCCCGCCGGCAGCTATCACCACGCCCGCCAAGCCCGCTTTGTGGGCAGCCTCTAGCGTTGCAGGGCCGATAGTTGGCATGTCGATCAGACGGCTTTGGCCGGGTTTCGGACCTTTGAACAGGATTGCTCGGGACGTTTTTACCTGTTCTGGCAACGTTCCCAACAGATGGTCAGTGCCGCCAATCGCCTCAATCCCGAACACCTGACCACCACCGACCACACAGCACTGCCCGACATCCAGCGGTGCCAAAGTGGCAACAACCTTAGCTGCGCGCGCGGCGTCATGTTTCATTGCAGCCTCAGGGGGAAGCTTTCCCAGAACGCCAGGTTTCGCTAACAAATCAGGGGCCAGATCATGGGCCGCGACAACTGACATGCCCGCTTGTTCAAATATCTCGATCAAGACGCGCAAGGCGCCGTCATCCCCTGCCGCCAATGCCTTTTGGAACAACGGCACCAAAGGCAACGTTTCGGCGTCGAGTTTTGAGGGGTCAAAATTTGGCCGTGGGACACTGCCGCAAAAGCAAACGCGGGTAACACCGTGATCTTTTAGCGCCTTAAGCAAACTGCCCAGCGTTTCCAGCCTAAAGGTCAATGCAGGGTTCAAGCCTTGCAGCGGCACGCCTTCATAGGCGCAAACCAGCGGCGCAACCGCCTGCGACTCTGCCACTCTTAGGGGCAACCCGCCGCCCCCTGCGATCAACGCCAGCATCAGCCCGGCGTCAGAAAATGGCGGCCGGTATCGGCAAAAACAAAATCGACGATTTCGCGGACGTAATCGCTTTCGGTTTCGTCACCCAACCGTTGGGCGCGGTCGTGAAATGTTCCCTCGCCCTGTGCCAGCATTTGAAAAGCGGCCCGCAGTGCGGTGATGTCACTGCGCGCGACCCCACGGCGTTTCAGTCCGATAAGGTTCAGACCATCCAGCGCGCCACGTGGCGCTTGGACCAACCCGTAAGGGATCACATCATTCGTAACCATGGTCACGGCACCGATAATGGCCCCGTGCCCAATGCGAACAAATTGATGAATGCCCGAAAGGCCCCCGATGATGACATCGTCTTCGATGATGCAATGGCCTGCGACGGCACTGCTGTTTGCCATGATCACGCGGTCACCCACGATGGCATCATGGGCAACGTGACAACCGGCCATAAACAATCCGTCATCGCCGACCGAAGTCAAACCGCCGCCCCCTTCGGTGCCGCAATTCATGGTGACATGTTCACGGATACGGT
>JBLIAN010000033.1:0-3071 GCA_047634585.1 Sulfitobacter sp.
ACCGTATCCGTGAACATGTCACCATGAATTGCGGCACCGAAGGGGGCGGCGGTTTGACTTCGGTCGGCGATGACGGATTGTTTATGGCCGGTTGTCACGTTGCCCATGATGCCATCGTGGGTGACCGGGTGATCATGGCAAACAGCAGTGCCGTCGCAGGCCATTGTATCATCGAAGACGATGTCATCATCGGGGGCCTTTCGGGCATTCATCAATTTGTTCGCATTGGGCACGGGGCCATTATCGGTGCCGTGACCATGGTTACGAATGATGTGATCCCTTACGGGTTGGTCCAAGCGCCACGTGGCGCGCTGGATGGTCTGAACCTTATCGGACTGAAACGCCGTGGGGTCGCGCGCAGTGACATCACCGCACTACGGGCCGCTTTTCAAATGCTGGCACAGGGCGAGGGAACATTTCATGACCGCGCCCAGCGGTTGGGTGACGAAACCGAAAGCGATTACGTCCGCGAAATCGTCGATTTTGTTTTTGCCGATACCGGCCGCCATTTTCTGACGCCGGGCTGATGCTGGCGTTGATCGCAGGGGGCGGCGTATTGCCCCTAAGAGTGGTAGAATCGCAGGCGGTTGCGCCGCTGGTTTGCGTCTATGAAGGCGTTCCGCTGCAAGGCTTGAACCCTGCATTGACTTTTAGGCTGGAAACGCTGGGCAGTTTGCTTAAGGCGCTAAAAGATCACGGTGTTACCCGCGTTTGCTTTTGCGGCAGTGTCCCACGGCCAAATTTTGACCCCTCAAAACTCGACGCCGAAACGTTACCTTTGGTGCCGTTGTTCCAAAAGGCATTGGCGGCTGGGGATGACGGCGCCTTGCGCGTCTTGATCGAGATATTTGAACAAGCGGGCATGTCTGTTGTCGCCGCCCATGAGCTGGCCCCTGATTTGTTGGCGAAACCGGGCGTTCTGGGAAAGCTTCCCCCTGAGGCTGCAATGAAACATGACGCCGCGCGCGCAGCAAAGGTTGTTGCCACCTTGGCACCGTTGGATGTCGGGCAGTGCTGTGTGGTCGGTGGTGGTCAGGTGTTCGGAATCGAGGCGATTGGCGGCACTGACCATCTGTTGGGAACGTTGCCAGAACAGGTAAAATGGGCCCGAGCGATCCTGTTCAAAGGTCCGAAACCCGGCCAAAGCCGTCTAGTCGACATGCCTACCATCGGCCCCGCAACGCTAGAGGCTGCCCACAATGCGGGCTTGGCGGGCGTGGTGATAGCTGCCGGCGGGGTGATTGTCCTTGAGCCAGAGCGCTGTGTGACCTTGGCCGATGATTTGGGTCTAGTTCTTTGGGCGTGGGCACCGGAATGAAGGTGTTCATCGTCGCGGGGGAACCTTCCGGGGATCGCTTGGGCGGTGCCTTGATGGCCGGATTGAAATCTTTGCGTCCTGATGTGACGTTTGAGGGGATTGGCGGCAGCGATATGGCCGCCGAAGGGCTGCAAAGTCGTTTCGACATGTCAGAGCTTTCGGTCATGGGGATTGCCGAAATTCTGCCCAAATACCGCGCGCTGATGGCCCGGATCGACGAAACCGCAGAGGCGGTGATTGCAGCACAGCCAGACGTGATGATCACCATCGACAGCCCCGATTTTTCGCTGCGGGTGGCAAAGCGGGTCAAGGCGCGGTCAAATGTTCGGACAGTCCATTATGTTGCCCCAACCGTTTGGGCTTGGCGCCCGGGTCGTGCCAAAAAGATGGCGCGATATATTGATCATGTGCTGGCGCTTTTCCCGTTCGAGCCACCCTTGATGCAAGCCGAGGGGATGGATTGCGATTTCGTCGGGCATCCTGTCGTGGCAGAACCAAGTGCGACAGAGGCGCAAGCGCAAGCGTTTCGTACAGAGGCAGGGATTGGCGACGCACCGCTGCTGATGGTCCTGCCAGGGTCTCGGCGATCAGAGGTGGCAAAGTTGTCGGGTGTGTTCGGCGATGCTGTGGCACAATTTGCTAAGGGCGTGCCTGATTTACGTGTTGTTATCCCCGCAGCGGGCCCCGTAGCAGATGCCGTGATTGAGGCCTGCCGTGACTGGGCTGTTGCCCCTGTTATTCTTGATCCACGAGGGTTGAGCCGTGAGGCCGCGCAAGCGCGCAAGCGGGCCGCATTTCGCGCAGCCGACTTGGCCTTGGCGGCGTCCGGCACGGTGTCGTTAGAGCTGGCCGCCGCCGCAACACCAATGGTTATCGCCTATCGCATGCATTGGCTCAGCTTTCGGCTGATCAAGGCGATGGCGTTGGTCGATACGGTGACGCTGGTTAATCTGGTGTCCGACACCCGGGTGGTACCCGAATTTCTGGGGCCTGACTGCGAAGCTGAAAAGATCGCAATGGGGTTGGACGCTGTGTTCAGGGCACCTGGAGCCCAGCTAGGTGCAATGGCGCTGACCATGGAACGATTGGGGCAGGGCGGCGAGGCACCCGGTCTGCGCGCTGCACGGGCTGTTCTAGGGCGCATGGATCTAGTTTCGAAGGAAGGATGAGGGGCGATGCCCATCAAACTCCCCGGAATTTGAGACCATTTGGAATCAGATCAGCCGTAATCTACCCTTTGTGGATCCACCCACCGCCAAATATCCTCGAGCTATCGGGATCGTAGAATACACAAGCCTGGCCCGGGGATACGCCTTCCTCGGGAACGAGCAATTCGACCTCTGCCGTAGTGTCGCTGATCGGGCGCAGGATCGCATCAATCGGTGGACGGGTTGAGCGCACCTTCACGGCGATGGGCCACTCTGATTTGGACATCAAAGGGGCGTCGCCCAGCCAGTTGATCTCGCGCAGGGGGACTGTGCGGGTGGCAAGCATCGATTTGGGGCCGACAACGACCTGCGCCTTGTCTGCATCCAGACGGACGACATAAAGCGGATCGGCGAGGCCACCAATGCCCAGCCCGCGGCGCTGGCCGATGGTATAGTTGATAACCCCATCATGGCGCGCCAGAACATTGCCGTCTGAATCAACGATATCGCCGGGGTTTGCTGCCTCGGGGCGTAGTTTGCGGATAACGGCTGCGTAATCGCCATTGGGAACAAAGCAGATGTCTTGGCTGTCGGGCTTGTCAGCA